>NZ_JAHHZH010000006.1:0-472463 GCF_018729515.1 Pseudomonas sp. MG-9 | reverse complement strand
TGGAACCACCTGATCCCATCCCGAACTCAGAAGTGAAACGATGCATCGCCGATGGTAGTGTGGGGTTTCCCCATGTGAGAGTAGGTCATCGTCAAGATTAAATTCCGAAACCCCAATTGCGAAAGCAATTGGGGTTTTGTTTTGCCTGCGGGAAAGTTCCTACAGCATGCAGATGCCCCTTCCGGCTGCCACAACCGGCCGACAGTGCTAAGGTTCTGCCCTGGCTTTTGTACTTTTCCAAGGAAGCTTTTATGCCGGACGCCTCGTCCCTCAATGCTGCATTCATGGTGGTCCAGAGCAATAGCCTGGACGAGCTGCGCAGCCTGGTGGTCAGCGTCATGCGGCGTTATCCGCTGGCGCCCTTGGAGAATGAAATCGCTCTGGTGCAGAGCAACGGTATTGCCCAGTGGCTCAAACTGGCCTTGGCTGAAGATCCTGAAGAGGATGACCTCGGTGGCTGCGGAATAGCTGCTGCCATCGATGTGCAGCTCCCCGGCAGTTTCATGTGGCAGCTCTACCGCATGGTGTTGGGCCGAGACGAAATCCCCGCCACATCCCTGCTCGACAAAGCCCCCCTGACCTGGCGACTGATGCGCTTGTTGCCGCAGGTTATTGATCGCCCGCATTTCGAACCGCTGCAACGCTTCCTCACCCATGACACCGATTTGCGCAAGCGCTACCAGTTGTCCGAGCGTCTGGCGGACCTCTATGACCAATACCAAGTATATCGGGCCGACTGGCTCGAGGATTGGGCCGAGGGACGGCACCAGCTACGCAATGTCAGGGGCGAAGTGAAGCCACTACCCCCCGTCAGTTGTTGGCAGGCTGAGCTGTGGCGTGCGCTGTTGGAGGATGTCGGTGAGCAAGGCATGGCCCAGAGCCGAGCCGGCGTTCACCAGCGATTTATCGAGCGCATAAATTCCCTCGATCAGGCGCCTGCTGGACTCCCCTCGCGGGTGATTGTGTTCGGCATCTCTTCATTGCCGGCCCAAGTGCTTGAGGCGCTGGCCGGACTGGCACGTTTCAGCCAGGTGCTGCTATGCGTGCACAACCCCTGCCGGCACCACTGGGCCGATATCGTCGCCGACAAGGATCTGCTGCGGCATCAATACAAGCGCCAGAGTCGAAAGACCGGAATGCCCGCCGTACTTGATCCCGATGCATTGCATCAACACGCCCACCCGCTACTTGCCGCGTGGGGCAAGCAAGGTCGCGACTACATCAACCTGCTCGACAGTTATGACGATCCCAACAGCTATCGCGCCGCTTTTCGCGATGGGCGCATCGACCTGTTCAGCGAGAACCAGCCACAGAATCTGCTCAATCAACTTCAGGACGATATCCTCGAGTTGAGGCCACTCAATGAAACGCGTGAGCACTGGCCTGCCGTTGATCTCGAACACGACGAGTCGATCCGCTTTCACATTGCCCACAGTGCTCAGCGCGAAGTGGAGATACTCCACGATCAGTTACTCGCACGCTTCAGCGCCAATCCGGATTTGCGTCCACGCGATGTGATCGTGATGGTGCCGGATGTCGACAGCTATGCACCGCATATCCGGGCGGTATTTGGTCAACTGGATCGGCATGACCCACGGTTCATTCCATTCACCTTGGCGGACCAGGGCCAGCGCGGTCGGGATCCATTGCTGATTGCAGTCGAGCACCTGCTCAAACTGCCGGACAGCCGTTTCCCGGTCAGTGAGATCCTTGACCTGCTCGACGTTCCCGCATTACGCGCTCGTTTTGGCGTGGAAGAGCGTGATCTGCCAACGCTACACCGCTGGATCGAAGGGGCAGGCGTGCGTTGGGGAATGAACGCCGAGCAGCGTGCCGGTCTCGGTTTGCCGGATGAGCTGGAACAGAACAGCTGGCATTTCGGCCTGCGGCGGATGTTGCTGGGGTACGCCGTCGGCAGCTCCAATGCCTGCGCGGGTATTGAGCCCTACGATGAGATCGGCGGACTGGATGCAGCGTTGATCGGGCCGTTGGTGGCCTTGCTCGACGCATTGGAGCTGGCCCATCGCGAGCTTACTCAGGCTGCTCAGCCCAAGGTGTGGGGGCTGCGACTGCAAATCCTGATGCAGTTGTTTTTCAAAGCCAGTAACGAGCACGATGATTATCTGCTGACGCAACTTGAAGAGTTGCGCGAGACCTGGCTGCAGACCTGTGAGTCCGTAGGGTTGATCGATGAGTTGCCGTTGACGGTGGTTCGAGAAGCCTGGCTCGCGGGACTGGATCAGGGGCGTCTGTCCCAGCGTTTTCTCGCTGGAGCGGTTAACTTTTGCACACTGATGCCCATGCGGGCGATCCCGTTCAAACTTGTCTGTTTGTTGGGGATGAATGATGGCGACTATCCTCGGGCGCAACCGCCACTGGACTTCGATCTCATGGGCAGCGATTACCGGCCGGGAGACCGCTCGCGGCGTGAAGATGATCGCTATCTATTGCTTGAGGCGCTGCTGTCTGCACGTGATCAGCTGTACATCAGTTGGGTCGGGCGCAGTATACGTGACAACAGTGAGCGGCCAGCGTCGGTACTGATCGGCCAGTTGCGCGACCACCTCGCCAGCGGCTGGCGGATGCTTGATGAGCGGAAGGATCTGTTGGGCGCCATGACCGAGGAGCATCCGCTGCAACCGTTCAGCTCGCGTTATTTTCATGAAGGCGATCAGCTATTCAGCTATGCCCGTGAATGGCAGGTTTTGCATCAAAGCCATGCGCGACAACACGAGGCGGAACTATTGGCGCCTCATGTTCAGGAAGAGCCATTGAGCCTGGCCTTGCTGCAGGATTTTCTGCGTAATCCGGTCCGGCACTTTTTCACTCAGCGGCTCAAAGTCTATTTCGAGGCCGCCGAAGCGCCCTTGGCTGACGAAGAACCTTTCGTGCTGGATGCACTGCAGCGCTACACGCTGAGCGATAGCTTGCTCGAAGCCGCACTCAGGCAGCCGGACAATATTGATCGGGCGCTTGAGGATCAGGCCCGGCGTCTGCAAAACAGTGGCTTGCTGCCCATGGCCGGTTTCGGTGAATGCCTCCAGAGGGAGTTGATCGAGCCGTTGCCCGACTTGCTGCAACGTTACCAACAGCTACTGGCGTTATGGCCCACGCCGGTGACCAGTGCGATCCCGGTCAATCTTGAGTTGCAGGGCGTGCGTGTGGAAGGTTGGCTCGCCGGTTTGCATCAGCGCGATGACGGTGGTGTGTTGTCGGTCACGACCATTCCCAACAGCATCGGCTCGATCAAAAGTCGAAAATGGCATCGATTGACCAAACCCTGGGTCAATCACCTGGTGGCCTGCGCCAGTGGGCTTACGCTGACCACGGCATTGGTGGCGAGTGACGATACGCTGCTGCTGGAACCGATGGAGCAAGACAGAGCCCTGCGTTTCCTTGGTGATCTGCTGCTTGCCTGGCAGGCCGGCATGCGCCAGCCACTGCCGATCGCGGTAAAGACGGCCTTCGCCTGGCTTGCGCAGACTGATCCACTCAAGGCCGAGGCTGCTGCCAGAAAAGCCTACGAAGGTGACGGCCAGACCAGCGAAGGAGAGCGCCGTGAAAGTCCTGCGTTGTCCCGACAATTCGCCGACTTCGACGCATTGATTGCGGACGAAACGTTCTCCGGTTGGTGCGACGCGTTGTATCGCCCTCTGTACGAAGCGCCCTGGCGCTCATTGGCCAGCGAAGGGGCTCGCGCATGACCACCAAGACACCTCTGGCCCTGGCGTTCCCGCTGCACGGTAGTCAGCTCATCGAAGCCAGTGCCGGCACCGGCAAGACCTTTACCATCTCGGCTCTTTATCTGCGTCTGATCCTTGGGCACGGCGGCGAATCGAACGGCTTCGGCCGTGAACTGCTGCCCCCGCAGATTCTCGTGGTGACCTTCACCGATGCCGCCACCAAAGAACTGCGCGAGCGAATCCGTACGCGGCTGGCCGAGGCCGCACGATTTTTCCGTGAAGAAACCCCTGCTCCGGATGGATTGATTGCCGAGTTGCGTGAGCAATTTGACCCGTCACAATGGCCCGGCTGCGCCAATCGCCTGGACATCGCCGCGCAATGGATGGATGAGGCGGCAGTCTCCACCATCCACAGTTGGTGCCAGCGCATGCTGCGCGAACACGCGTTCGACAGCGGTAGCCTGTTTACCCAAACCCTGGAAACCGATCACAGCGATCTGCTCGGCGAAGTGCTGCGCGATTACTGGCGACTGTTCTGTTACCCGATGCAGGGTGATGCACTGAACTGGGTTCGCGCTAACTGGGGCGGGCCGGCAGCGTTGTTGCCACGGGTGCGAGGTCTGTTTGGCAGTGAGCGCGACAGCGAAGAAGGCAAGGCCCCCGCAGAGTTGATCGAAGAGTGTCTGCAGGAACGACGTGCTGCGTTGCTCGACCTGAAGATGCCTTGGCGTCAGTGGGCGGATGAACTGCTGGTGATCTGTCACGAGGGTGTTGCGAGCAAAGCCGTCGATGGCCGCAAGATGCAGGCGCGCTACTTCGAACCCTGGTTCGAGAAGCTCAAGACCTGGGCGGAAGACGAGGCCATGGAGCAACTGGACATCGGCACCGGTTTCACTCGGTTGACCCCTGACGGGATGGCCGAAGCCTGGAAGGGCCAGGCTCCGAGTCATCCTGGTCTGGACGCAATGCCGGGGCTCAAGTCGAGCCTCGACGCGCTGCCGACCCCCGATGCCGCTGTATTGCAGCACGCGGCGAGATGGGTGGGGGCACGCTTTGAGGAAGAGAAGCGACGCCGCGCGGAAATGGGGTTCGATGACATGCTGTTGCGCCTCGATGCGGCTTTGCAATCCGACAGCGGCGAACGCCTGGCGGCGGTGATCCGCGAGCAGTTTCCGGTGGCGTTGATCGATGAGTTTCAGGACACCGACCCGGTGCAATACCGGATCTTCGAGAGCATCTATCGCATCGAAGACAACAGTCCGGACACTGGCCTGTTCCTGATCGGCGATCCCAAACAGGCGATTTACGCGTTCCGTGGCGCCGATATCTACACCTACCTGCGTGCGCGTCAGGCCACCACTGGCCGTCTGCACACGCTGGGCACCAACTTCCGCTCCAGCCATGGCATGGTGAACGCGGTCAATCATGTATTCGAACGCGCCGAGTCCCGCGAGCAGGGACGCGGCGCGTTTTTGTTTCGGGAAAAAGATGGGCAGAACCCGGTGCCTTTCCAGCCTGTTGAGTCTCAGGGGCGTAAAGAGCGGCTGCAGATCGCCGGCCAGGATGTCGCGGCGCTGAATGTCTGGCATCTGTCGACGGACCAGCCATTGTCAGGCGCGGTCTATCGCCAGCAATTGGCGGCGGCCTGTGCCAGCGAAATCACTGCATTGCTCAATGGCGGGCAAACCGGTGCGGCGGGCTTCATCCATGATGGGCAGGACTTCAGAGGCTTGCGGCCTTCCGATATCGCGATTCTGGTACGCGACGGCAAAGAGGCTCAAGCCGTACGCGCAGAGCTCGCCGTCCGTGGGGTGCGCAGCGTTTACCTGTCGGACAAGGACTCAGTCTTCGCCGCCCAGGAAGCGCATGACTTGCTATCCTGGCTCAAGGCCTGTGCCGAGCCGGATGTCGAACGTTCACTGAAGGCCGCACTGGCCTGCATCACCCTGAATCTGCCCCTGGCTGAGCTGGAGCGATTGAATCAGGACGAATTGGTCTGGGAGGCCCGGGTCATGCAGTTCCGTGGTTATCGCGAACTGTGGCGCAAACAAGGTGTGCTGCCGATGTTGCGGCGCTTGCTGCACGACTTCCATTTGCCGCAGACCCTGATCGCACGCAGTGATGGCGAACGGGTGCTGACTAACCTTTTGCACTTGTCGGAACTGATGCAGCAGGCCGCAGCGGAGCTCGATGGCGAACAAGCGTTGATTCGCCACCTTGCCGAGTTGCTGGCGTTGTCCGGTCAGGCCGGTGAAGAACAGATATTACGTCTGGAGAGCGACGAACAACTGGTCAAGGTGGTGACCATCCACAAGTCGAAAGGGCTTGAGTATCCGTTGGTGTTCCTGCCCTTCATCTGCTCGGCAAAGCCAGTGGACGGCAGTCGCTTGCCGCTG
The DNA here is from genome assembly GCF_018729515.1 of Pseudomonas sp. MG-9. Lineage (NCBI taxonomy): Bacteria > Pseudomonadati > Pseudomonadota > Gammaproteobacteria > Pseudomonadales > Pseudomonadaceae > Pseudomonas > Pseudomonas sp. MG-9. Next base: position 466,384 of record NZ_JAHHZH010000006.1, on the reverse strand, counting down.
CATTACCACGATGCCACAGGCAAGGCCCAGCTGACGCTGAAACCGACCGCGGAGTTGATTGCCCTGGCGGACGATGAACGCCTGGCTGAAGACCTGCGCCTGCTCTATGTCGCCCTGACTCGCGCGCAACATGCCTGCTGGCTGGGTGTCACGGATCTCAAACGTGGCAATAACAACAGTTCGGTACTCCACCTTTCAGCGCTTGGTTATCTGCTTGGCGGCGGTGAAACACTGGGTGAATCAACCGGGCTGAACCGTTGGCTGCTGGATCTGCAGCAGGACTGTACAACCATACACATGGGTGAAATGCCGCAAGCTACCCACGAGATTTATCGCCCCGAGCGTAATGAAGCGATCCTCAGCGCCACTTTGATGCCCAAGCGCAAGGCCAGTGAAAACTGGTGGATTGCCTCCTACAGTGCCTTGCGCATCAGCGACGTATTGAGTGTCGGCAGCGATGAAGCACCGGACAGTCCGCAGGCGCAAAAGCTGTTTGATGATGAGCGTCTCGATCCGGATGCGCCGCGAGAGGTAGTCGTCGGCGGTGCCGATATCCATCGTTTCCCCCGTGGCCCTAACCCGGGCACCTTTCTCCATGGTCTGCTGGAGTGGGCTGGAGACGAAGGTTTTGCCGTTCCCTTTGAAACGCTCAAGGATGCGATTGGTCGACGCTGCAACCTGCGCGGCTGGGAGGGCTGGATCAACACCCTGAGTGAGTGGCTGCATCATCTACTCAAGTCTCCGTTGCCAACGGGCGGACAGCCAGCGGTGGTTCTCGAGCAACTGAAACAGTACCGCGTCGAGATGGAGTTCTGGTTCGCCAGTCACAAGGTCGATGTTCTTAAACTCGATGAATGGGTGCGTCAGTACACCCACAACGGCGTGGCGCGGGTGGCCGCCGAGCCTGTGCAACTCAACGGCATGTTCAAAGGCTTTATCGACCTGACCTTCGAACATGAGGGTCGCTACTACGTGGCCGATTACAAATCCAACTGGCTGGGCGTCGATGATGCGGCCTATACCGAGCAAGCCATGGAGCGCTCGATCCTCGACAACCGTTACGACCTTCAATACGTGCTGTACCTGTTGGCGTTGCATCGGCAACTGAAGGCGCGGCTGACTGACTACGATTACGATCGGCATGTCGGCGGCGCGTTGTATGTGTTCCTGCGGGGGACCCGGGCAGACAGTCGTGGCGTGTATTTCGCGCGTCCGCCACGTGAACTGATCGAACGTCTGGATCGCCTGTTCCAGGGCAAACCGGATCCCAAGGCCGAACCCGCATGGGAACAGGGAGTCCTGCTATGAACCGTACCTTCGCCGACCTGTCATCGGGTATCGACAACCCATCGAGCCTGGCGCCGCTGACGAGTGCCTCAGATCTGCTGCTATTGCTTGATCGCTGGGTCGAGCGAGGCTGGCTTCGCTCGCTGGACAAGGCCTTCGTCGGCTTTCTGCACGAACTCGCGCCCGAGTCCGATCCGCTGGTGCTGCTCGCAGCCGCACTGACCAGCCACCAACTGGGGCACGGGCATGTCTGCCTGGATCTTTTCGAAACCCTCAAGGCACCGGATTTCGCTCTGTCTCTGCCACCCGAAGGCGATGTGCAGAGTGGCGTCTTGCTGCTGCCGTCGCAGTTGCTTGAAACGCTGGACGGCGCCCATTGGTGCAAGGCGTTGGCAAGCAGCTCTCTGGTTGCGCTGGCAGCAGACAACCGCGATGCGGCGCACCAGCGGCCGTTGGTGCTGTCCGGCAAGCGCCTGTATCTGCGGCGATACTGGGCGTATGAGCGTCGCATCGATGTTGCGTTGCGCACACGTCTGGCTCAAGGTGAAACGCCGCCCGATGACCTGCCCCAGCGTCTCGATGAATTGTTCGGCCCCGCCAGGCCAGGTGCAGTGATCGACTGGCAGAAACTCGCCTGCGCCCTTGCCACTCGCGGAGCCTTCAGCATCATCACGGGTGGCCCGGGGACTGGCAAGACCACCACGGTGGTGCGCCTGCTCGCGCTGCTCCAGGCGCCGGCGGTGGAGGCCGGTCAGCCGTTGCGCATTCGTCTGGCGGCGCCGACTGGCAAGGCGGCGGCGCGTTTGACCGAGTCCATCAGCCAGCAAGTGCAGTCGCTTAAAGTCGCTGAAACCGTGCGCGAGAAGATCCCCTGCGACGTGACCACCGTCCATCGCTTGCTGGGCAGTCGTCCCGGCACCCGGCACTTCCGTCACCATGCCGGTAACCGTTTGCCGCTGGATGTGCTGGTGGTCGATGAAGCCTCCATGATCGACCTGGAGATGATGGCCAACCTGCTTGATGCGTTGCCGCCGCATGCGCGTCTGGTGCTGCTCGGCGACAAGGATCAACTCGCTTCCGTGGAGGCCGGGGCGGTGCTGGGCGATCTGTGCCGCGATGCCGAGGCTGGTTGGTATAACCCGCAGACTCGGCAATGGCTGGAATCGGTCAGTGGTGAGTCCTTGCAGGACAGTGGTCTGCACGAAGACAGTGACGGCTCCCATCCGCTGGCCCAGCAACTGGTGATGCTGCGCCATTCGCGGCGCTTCGGTGAAGGCAGCGGCATCGGTCAGCTTGCGCGTCGGGTCAATCAGCAGTTGCCGGAGGAGGCGCGGCAGTTGCTGACGGCCGGTCACTATGACGATGTGTTTTCACTGCCGCTCAAAGGCGAACACGATCACCCGTTCGAGCGGCTGCTGCTCGAAGGCCATGGCGAGGGTCCGCAGGGCTATCGCCACTATCTGAATGTGCTGCGCCAACAACGCCCGCCGGCGGGCAGACCGCTGGAGCATCCGGACTGGATCAACTGGGCACGGAATGTATTGCAGGCGTTCGATACCTTCCAGCTGTTATGCGCTGTGCGCAAGGGGCCTTGGGGCGTTGAAGGGTTGAATCTGCGGATCACCGAAGCCTTGCTCAAAGCGCGCCTGATCGAGCATGACCAGCAATGGTACGAAGGCCGGCCGGTGTTGATGACTCGCAACGACTACGGTCTGGGTCTGATGAACGGCGATATCGGCATCGCCCTCAAGTTGCCCGAGCGCGAGGGTCCGGACGCCGGCAAACCGGTGTTGCGCGTTGCCTTTCCGCGTAACGATGGTCAGGGCGGTGTGCGTTTCGTACTGCCGAGCCGTCTCAACGATGTGGAAACGGTGTACGCGATGACGGTGCACAAATCCCAGGGCTCGGAGTTCGCCCACACCGCGTTGATTCTCCCGGATGCCTTGAATCCGGTGTTGACCAAGGAATTGATCTATACCGGTATTACTCGGGCCAAGCACTGGTTCACCTTGATTGAACCGCGGGCCGGAGTGTTTGAAGAGGCGGTGCAGCGCAAGGTCAAGCGCCTGAGCGGACTGATGTTGGAACTTGAAGAGGCTCAGGGATGAAAAGACCGGCGGTTGGCGCCGATTACTGACCAGCCGGTCAGAAGGCGCTGTCTCGCTGGTGTTACTCCGCTGTGCTATCGTTGCGGCATCATTTCGGTACGATCCAAGAGTATCCCTGCATGAAGGTGGCTGTCTGGGCGACAGAGCGCGTGGTTCGCTGCACGTACGCATTGCTGGTCGGTCTGCTCTGTTTGCTGACGGGCGTTGCTAGTGCGCAGCCACAAACAGTGGCGGGCATGGCCGAGCAACGCGCCCAGTCTGTGACGCAGGTCGTGTTGGGCATCCTCAGTTACGCGCGCTGGCCGGTCGAACCTGCGCAGTTGCACCTGTGTATCGTCGGCCCCACCGAATACACCGATGACCTGGTCAAAGGCACCACGCAAGCGACGGGGCGGCCGGTCGCCGTACGTCGGCTGCTGGCTGACAACCCGGCGATCGTCAGCGAATGCGACGCGGTGTACATCGGCAAGCTCACGGCGGATGAACGCAGTCGGCTCTTCGCGTCGTTGATCGGCCATCCGGTGCTGAGCATCAGCGAAGGTGGCGACCAGTGCACGGTCGGTAGCCTGTTCTGCCTGCGGGTCGGCGATGATCAGGTGTCCTTCGAGGTCAACCTCGACTCTGTCGCCCGCAGCGGTGTACGCATTCACCCGAGCGTACTGCAGTTGTCGCGCCGCAAACCGGCGGCACCATGAAACTGTTCCGTTCCAGGATCCGCCCGACGCTGGGCTCGGTCATCGGCCGTGGACATTTGATAGTCGCGCTGGTGGCTGTGACGATGGCCAGCGTGTCGCTGACCCTGCTGGGCGTTCTGGCGCTGCGGGTTTACGCCGATCACAACCTGCAGCTGATTGCGCGCTCGATCAGCTACACCGTAGAAGCGGCGGTGGTGTTCAACGACAAGGCCGCTGCGACCGAAGCGCTGGCCCTGATCGCGTCCACCGAAGAAGTGGCGGACGCCCAGGTTTTCGATGCACACGGGCAGTTGCTGGCGCGTTGGCAGCGACCTGAGAACGGCCTGTTCTCCGAGCTGGAAATGCAGGTCGCCCGTACCATTCTGGAAAAGCCGATCAGCCTGTCGATCGTGCATCAGGACCGTGAAGTCGGCCACATTCTGCTGGTCGGCCACGGTGGCAGCCTGATGCGTTTCTTGTTAAGCGGTCTGGCGGGGATCGTCCTCTGTGCCGCGATCAGTGCCTGGGTCGGGCTGTATCTGGCGCGCCGACAGCTGCACGGCATTACCGGCCCGCTTCGCAGCCTCGCGGCAGTGGCCCACGCCGCCCGCAGCGAGCGCGCGCTGGATCGACGCGTACCGCCGGCGCAGATCGCCGAACTGGATAACCTTGGCAACGACTTCAATGCGCTGCTCGATGAACTCGAATCCTGGCAAACCCACCTGCAAAGCGAGAACGAAACCCTCGCCCATCAGGCCAGCCACGACAGCCTCACGGGCTTGCCGAACCGAGCGTTTTTCGAGGGGCGATTGATTCGCGCCCTGCGTAATGCCGGCAAGCTCAACGAGCGTGTCGCGGTGTTGTTTCTCGACAGCGACCGCTTCAAAGGCATCAACGATAACTTCGGTCACGCCGCCGGCGATGCGGTACTGGTGGCGGTCGCCAATCGGATCCGCGCGCAACTGCGTGAGGAGGATCTGGTGGCACGCCTCGGCGGTGATGAGTTCGCCGTGTTGCTCGCGCCGCTGCACAAGATCGAAGACGCCGAGCGTATTGCCGACAAGATTCTCGCCAGCATGGACATGCCCATTGCGCTGCCGGGCGACACCAGTGTGGTGACGTCGCTCAGTATCGGCATCGCGGTTTTTCCCGATCATGGCGTCACACCGGGCGCCTTGCTCAACGCCGCCGACGCGGCGATGTATCAGGCCAAGCGCCTGTCGCGTGGCGCTCAATTCACTGCCGGGTCGGAGAGCTCGGTCGTCAATCTTCAAACCAGGAGCTGATTCCCGTGTTCACATTTCCCGCTCGATTGTTTTCTGCCCTGCTGATGATCACCGTACTGGCGCTGACCGGTTGTCAGACCGCACCGCAAAAAGGCCTGAACCCGGCGCAGATCGCCGTACTCAAACAACAGGGCTTCGAGCCGACCGACGAAGGCTGGGAGTTTGGCCTGTCAGGCAAAGTGCTGTTTGGCAGCGATATCGAAAGCCTGAACAACCAAAGCACCGAGATCGTCGAACGTATCGGCAAGGCGCTGCTCGGCGTCGGTATCGAGCGGGTGAGGGTCGACGGTCACACCGATGCGTCGGGCAAAGAAATCTACAACCAGCAACTGTCGCTGCGCCGTGCCAAGAGTGTGGCCAAGGTGCTGACCACCATCGGCATGAAAGAAGAGAACATCCAGTTGCGCGGCCTTGGCAGCAGCGAACCGGTGGCGTCCAACAACACCCCCGCAGGACGCACCGAGAATCGCCGGGTGTCGATTGTGGTCAGCGCCGATTAATCGGCGAACTGCATCTCCCGCGTCTGCCCCATCAGCAGGCCCTGATTGCGCTCAGTCACCTCCCGGATGTAATCCCACAACAGGGTGATCCGCTTCAACTTGCGCAGATCCTCCCGGCAGTACATCCAGAACTGCCGGGTGATGTCGACTTCCTCGGGCAATACCGGCAGCAGGCGCGGATCCTGCGCGGCGAGGAAGCACGGCAGAATCGCCAATGAACGCCCTTGCTGCGCCGCGACGAATTGCGCGATCACGCTGGTGCTGCGCAGACTGGCGTTGGCGCCGGGCAGCACGTTCGCCAGGTACAGAAGCTCCGAGCTGAACGCCAGGTCATCCACATAGCTGATGAATTGATGCTTGCTCAAATCCGCCGGGTGGCGGATCGGTGGGTGTTTGTCGAGGTAGTCCTGGGTGGCGTAGAGCTGCAAACGGTAGTCGCAGAGTTTGCAGCACACGTAGGGGCCGTGTTCCGGACGCTCCAGGGCGATGACGATATCGGCTTCGCGTTTGGACAGGCTGATGAAGTGCGGCAGTGGCAGGATGTCCACCGAGATCGCCGGGTAGGCGTCGACGAAATGGCTTAGCTGCGGGGTAATGAAAAAACTCCCGAAGCCTTCGGTGCAGCCCATGCGCACGTGCCCGGAAAGGGCCACGCCAGACCCCGAGACCTGCTCACAAGCCATGTGCAGCGTGCTTTCAATCGACTCGGCATAACCCAGCAAGCGCTGGCCTTCGGTGGTCAGGACAAAACCGCTGGTCCGCGATTTTTCGAACAGCAGCGTACCCAACGCCGCTTCCAGCGAACTGATGCGCCGCGACACGGTGGTGTAGTCGACGGCGAGCCGTTTGGCCGCAGTGCTGGCCTTGCGGGTGCGGGCGACTTCGAGGAAAAACTTGAGGTCGTCCCAGTTCAGCGACCCCAGGGAGGTGATGTTTTTTTGCATGATGGACGGGCTTATATGTGCGTTCTTATTAGAAGTTTGCACATCTATACTCCAAAAACAGTCCGACAACCAATTCGTGACACACGCCTCATCTCAAGGCGAACCTTTCGCCTTGGCTCCTACGATAAAAACAAGTTTCGGAGACCAGCATGAACGCATCGCTTACGCCCAACGAAACCACGATCCAGAAGGTCAAGCTGCTGATCGACGGCGAGTGGGTCGAATCGCAGACCACCGAGTGGCATGACATCGTCAACCCGGCGACCCAGCAAGTGCTGGCGAAGGTGCCGTTTGCCACCGCCGCTGAAGTCGATGCCGCCATCAGTGCCGCACACCGCGCCTTCCAGACCTGGAAACTGACCCCGATCGGCGCGCGCATGCGCATCATGCTCAAGCTACAGGCGTTGATCCGCGAGCACTCCAAACGCATTGCCGTGGTGCTGAGCGCCGAGCAGGGCAAGACCATTGCCGACGCCGAGGGCGATATTTTCCGTGGCCTGGAAGTGGTCGAACACGCCTGTTCCATCGGCACGCTGCAAATGGGCGAGTTCGCCGAAAACGTGGCGGGTGGCGTCGATACTTACACCCTGCGCCAGCCGATCGGCGTGTGCGCCGGCATCACGCCGTTCAATTTTCCGGCGATGATTCCGCTGTGGATGTTCCCGATGGCCATCGCCTGCGGCAACACCTTTGTCTTGAAGCCTTCGGAACAGGATCCGCTGTCGACCATGTTGCTGGTGGAGCTGGCGATCGAGGCCGGCGTTCCGGCGGGCGTGCTCAACGTGGTGCACGGCGGCAAGGATGTGGTGGATGGCCTGTGCACCCACAAGGACATCAAAGCCGTATCGTTCGTCGGTTCGACTGCGGTCGGCACCCACGTCTATGACCTGGCTGGCAAGCACGGCAAACGCGTGCAATCGATGATGGGCGCGAAGAACCACGCCGTGGTGCTGCCGGACGCCAATCGCGAGCAAGCACTGAATGCCTTGGTTGGCGCCGGTTTCGGTGCGGCGGGGCAACGTTGCATGGCCACGTCGGTGGTGGTGCTGGTCGGTGCGGCGAAACAATGGCTGCCGGATCTGAAAGCGCTGGCGCAGAAACTCAAGGTCAACGCCGGCAGCGAGCCGGGCACGGATGTCGGCCCGGTGATCTCGAAGAAAGCCAAGGCGCGGATTCTCGACCTGATCGAAAGCGGCATCAAGGAAGGCGCCAAACTGGAACTCGATGGGCGCGACATCAAGGTGCCGGGCTACGAGCAAGGCAACTTCGTCGGCCCGACCCTGTTCTCGGGCGTGACGACTGACATGCAGATCTACACCCAGGAAATCTTCGGCCCGGTGCTGGTGGTGCTGGAGGTCGACACCCTTGATCAGGCTATTGCGCTGGTCAACGCCAACCCGTTCGGTAACGGCACGGGTCTGTTCACCCAGAGTGGTGCGGCGGCGCGCAAATTCCAGAGCGAAATCGACGTCGGCCAGGTCGGTATCAACATCCCGATTCCGGTGCCGGTGCCGTTCTTCAGCTTCACCGGTTCCCGTGGCTCGAAACTCGGCGACCTCGGCCCGTACGGCAAGCAAGTGGTGCAGTTCTACACCCAGACCAAAACGGTCACGGCGCGCTGGTTCGACGACGACAGCGTCAACGACGGCGTGAACACCACCATCAACCTGCGCTGAGGAATGGCCATGAAAATCGCATTTATCGGTCTGGGCAACATGGGCGCGCCGATGGCGCGCAACCTGATCAAGGCCGGCCATTCACTGAATCTGGTCGATCTGAACAAAACCGTGCTGGCCGAGCTGGAGCAACTGGGCGGCACCATTCGCGCCTCGGCCCGTGAAGCGGCCGAAGACGCCGAACTGGTGATCACCATGCTCCCGGCCGCGGTGCATGTGCGCAGCGTCTGGCTTGGTGAGGACGGCGTACTGGCCGGCATCGGCAAAGGCGTGCCGGCGGTGGATTGCAGCACCATCGATCCGCAGACTGCCCGCGATGTGGCCGCTGCGGCTGCCAAGCAGGGCGTGGCGATGGCTGATGCACCGGTTTCCGGTGGCACCGGTGGCGCGACCGCGGGCACGCTGACTTTCATGGTCGGCGCGAGCCCCGAGCTGTTCGCCACCCTGCAGCCAGTGCTGGCGCAGATGGGCCGCAACATCGTGCATTGCGGTGAAGTCGGCACCGGACAGATCGCCAAGATCTGCAACAACCTGCTGCTGGCGATCTCGATGGTCGGCGTCAGCGAAGCCATGGCGCTGGGCGATGCGCTGGGGATCGACACCTCGGTGCTGGCCGGGATCATCAACAGCTCGACCGGGCGTTGCTGGAGTTCGGAAATGTACAATCCATGGCCGGGCATCGTCGAAACGGCGCCGGCCTCGCGTGGTTATACCGGCGGTTTCGGTGCCGAACTGATGCTCAAGGATCTGGGGCTGGCCACCGAAGCGGCGCGTCAGGCGCACCAACCGGTGGTGCTCGGCGCCGTGGCGCAGCAGTTGTATCAGGCGATGAGCCAGCGCGGCGAAGGCGGCAAGGATTTCTCGGCGATCATCAACAGCTACCGCAAGCCGCAGTAAACAGGCATCGAATAGTGGGGTGAGTTTCTGTGGCGGGGGAGCTTGCTCCCGCTGGTCTGCGCAGCAGACCCAAACCCGGTAAATGCGGTTGCTCAGAGAAACCGCATTTACTGAATTTCCGACTGCTGCGCAGTCGTGCGGGAGCAAGCTCCCTCGCCACAGGTGGTTTCCCGGCTTTTTTATCGGAGGCAAAAAAGATCGCAGCCTTCGGCAGCTCCTACAGGTGGCGTAGATGTACACCCTGTAGGCGCTGCCGAAGGCTGCGATCTTTTGCTTGTCAGGCGAAGACGAAATACTTACGCACAGTCTCGACCACTTCCCAAGTACCTTTCATCCCCGGTTCAACCACGAAGATGTCCCCTGCACGCAAGTGAATCGGCGCCATGCCGTCCGGCGTGATCACGCAGTAGCCTTCCTGAAAATGGCAGTACTCCCACTTCACATAGTCGACTCGCCACTTGCCCGGCGTGCAGATCCACGTGCCCATGATCTTGCTGCCGTCTTCGCTGGTGTACGCGTTGAGGTTGACGGTGTGCGGGTCGCCTTCGAGTTTTTCCCATTTGCAGGCGTCGAGTACCGGCAGCGGGTGGGTGTCGCGCAAAACGGTGATGGGTGCGGTCATGGGTGAGCTCCAGGCAGGCCTTCAAACGGAAGCTGCACCGTATAGCGCCGCGTACTTTGCCGGTTGTCTGTACTCGACATTCAGTTGCTCATAAACGCAGCGACCGATTGCGCCAAATGGTTAGCGTACTGCGCCGGAGCATATTTAAAGATCAGTATTGATCTGGAGCAGGGGTGATGAACTTATAACAAAATTACTTGCATTAACTTGGCGTTTGATAAGTCGAGGTGGCCATCGTTAAGTTGCTCTGGATAGTTACCGCCGACACGACGGGGTACGCCTCACCATACGCAGCCTTTGTTAAGTAAATATGTCTTCCCGACCGGTAGATCGCACCAAGCGAGTGCAGTATTTACGGGGTTTTGCACGCTCGTCTCAAATGATCGAAAAACTTTAAATAGTTCGTTGACTCTCCCCTTAAGGGCAGAGTTTAGATTTCCGCCGCGTGAGAAGTTGCTGTGGGAAAAGTTACTTCTCGTATACGGAAAATATGACTCAGTCACGACTTATAGGGAGATAAAAATGAACAATCCACTGGACTTGGAACAAGTCGTTACCAGCACTCGTGCGATTCTGGCGCAGTTGTTGGTGATGAGTGCTGATGAAATTGATCAACACAGCAGTATCGTCGAAGACCTGGGGGCGGATTCGCTGGATATCGTCGACCTGAGCTTCCAGTTGGGTCGCCAATATGGCTGCACCCTGCCCAAGACCAGCGTGCTGGACCACGCCGTCGCTGTGTGTGGCGATGCCAGCGAGTTTCTCGCCAATGGCCGCATTACTGAAAACGGCAAGGCCCTGCTGGAGCAAAGCCTGAGCGGCTATGCGCCCGACCAGCTCAAGGCCGGCATGCAACCGGCGCAGGTGTTCGCCGCCACCACGGTGCTCAACTGGGCGCAGCAGTGCCGCAACCTGTTCAATTACCTGCCCTCGAGCTGCCCTGACTGCAGCGCTCATCAAGCGGTGCTCAACGAGCGTCAGCAAGTGGTCTGCGGTGCATGCAGCGCACGACTGGTGCCGGCCGATGGTGACGAAGTGTCCCGTCAACTGGTCGAGCAGTTTGTCGCCACTCACGTCAAAGAGACGGTGTAGGAGCTCTCATGCGGGCACGAGAAGTCTATGTGAGCGGGTTCGGCCTGGTCGCGCCCATGGCGCTGGACGCCGCCACGTTGTTCGAACGCATCTGCCGGAAGCAGTCCTGTGTCCGCGAACATCCCCGGTTCCAGGCGTTGGGGTTTCGCAACAGTGCGGCCGGGTTTATCGATGAGGCGCAGTGGCAGCAGATCGCCGCCGGTTTCGGCGGCAATGCGGCGCTGCATCCCCGGCAAAGCGTGCTGGCCGAGTACGTCGCGCGCCAGGCGTTGCAGCACGCCGGCCTGACGCCGGCCGACTTTGCCCACAGCCGCAGCGGTCTGTTCCTGGGGGCCAATAAGTACTGTGCCGACAGTCACGATCTACAGCGCGTCAGTCGTTGCATGGACGACGAGGGGCGCGTCGATCTGGATCGTCTTCTGGACGCTCCGGCGCCGTCGGGCAGGGCCTTCTCGCGCCGGGTCGACCAGCAGACGCAACACCTGGCGGACTGGCTCGGTATCCGCGATTGCATCTCGACCCATTCCGATGCCTGCGCCGCCGGCACCATGGCCATCGGTAGCGCTTACCGGGCGATCGAGCGCGGTGAGGTGGATCTGGCGATCTGCGGTGCGGTGGAACTGATGGCCAACGAGTTGCCTTATTACATGTTCAACAGCCTTGGCGCGTTGTGCCAGGCCGACCTGCCGGCAGGCGAGCAGAGTCGCCCGTTCATGCCGGATCGCAGTGGCTTTGTATTGAGCGAGGGAGCGGCCCTGGTGATTCTCGAATCCGCCGAGCATGCCCAGCGACGCAAGGCCAGGCCATTGGGACGCGTGCTGGGTTACGCCAATGTCTGCGAAGCGCAGAAGATGACCTCCAGTAGCCGGGATGGCAGCAAGTACGAGGAATGCATGGACGCTGCAATCGAAGATGCCGGGCTGCTGCGCAGTGCCGTGCAACACGTGAATACCCACGGAACCTCCACCCAAGCCAATGACAGTTGCGAGGCGTTGGCCCTGCAACGGTTGTTTGGTGAATGCCAGGACTTCATGACCTTCACCGCCAACAAGTCGGCCATTGGCCATTCGCTGGCAGGCAGCGGTGCGATCGAAGCGGTGATGTCGCTGATGACCTTGCGCGATGGCGTGCTGTTGCCGACCTTGAACTATGACCCGGAGCGCGCCGAATACCCGTCGCTGAAGTTCCTCAGCGAGCCATCGCGTCAGTCGGTCAATGTGGTGATGTCCAACTCCTTCGGTTTCGGCGGCGTCAACAGCTCGCTGGTTCTGGGGAGGGCATGACATGAACAGAGCCATCTACATCAATGCCGCTGCCGTGCTGAATGCGGCCGGTAGTGAATGTGCCGACCTGCTTGGCACGCCACCGTCGCCGCCACCGCTGGCATTCGACCCGCAACGCAACGCCTTTGCGCTGGCCACGCCGCGTCTGGCCAGCGATCTGTTCGATCGCAAGATCCAGCGCAGCGTCGAACCGCAGGGCTTGCGCCTGCTGCACTGCGCGGCACGGCTGGCGCCTGCGCTGGCAGCACTGCAACTGCCCGCCGCACGCATTGCCCTGACCGCGGCGATTCCGGAAGTGGACGCACCCAGCCCTTGCTGGGATGCGGTGCAGGCGATCCTCGAACAGCCGCACAAACAGCTCGCGCAGTTGTTGGCCAACACCCCGCCCCTGCATGCGCTGACGCTGCTCAACAGCAGCGTGATGGCATACGTGGCCGAAGCATTGAACTGCCACGGACCGATGGGCGGCTTCTGCTCTCAGGACAACGCCGGGCTTGATGCGCTGATCGAGGCCTGTCAGCAGATCGCTGAACAACATGCCGATGCGGCACTGGTGGTCAGCAGCAGTCCGAACCTGACGCCGGCCCTGTACCTGCGTGAACCCGTTCTGGCGGACGAGCCGGTCTACGGCGAGGGCGCGGCGGCGCTGTTGCTCAGTTCGACAGCAGCGCAGGACGCTGCGCAGGTTTTGCGCGTCGCCGGGTTTGCCCGGGGCTACAGCGCGGATCCGCAACGCGCACTGGCCGTCGGTCAACGCGTGATCGACCAGGCGCTGAGCCAGGAAAAACTGCGTGTGGGTGATGTTGTGAATGTGGTGGGCAATCCCGCCGACCGGCACCTGATGAGCCTGTTTGAATCAACGCCGCACAGCCTGCGCAGTGTCCGCGCGATGACCGGCGAACTGGGGGCCAGCGGCTTGCTGACCGAGGTCGCGCTGAGCTTGCACCACAGTCGCGCCGCGGGTGCGGTGCCTGGTTACACGCTGCTCGTCAGTCATGGTCGCGCCGGTCACTGGGGCGCATTGCTGTTGGCCAGTGAAACCCTGGAGAAGTACGCATGAGTGCGACACGGATTGTGATCACCGGAATGGGCGCGGTAACCGGATTCGGTTTCGAATGGCAGACCCTCTGGGAAAAAATGCTCGGCGCCGAACATTGCGTGCGCCCGTGGCAGCCGCAAGACCTGCAGGACACTGCGTTCCCGGTACGCTACGCGGCACCCGTGGACATGGCGCTGTTGCCCGGGCACCTGCAACAGCATCCAGCCTGGACGCTGCCCCTGGAAAAACGCAGTCGCTTTGGCTGGGTAGCCGCCACCCAGGCCGTTACCGACAGCGGCCTGGCCCCCGAGCAACTGCGCGATGCCGCCGTGCTGTGCGCCTCCGGGGCACCGCAACACATGCTCGCCGACATGCTCCTGACCCAGGCGCCTGACGGCGGTGCACCGGGCTGGCAGCACCTGATGACGCGCGCTGCGCATGTCAACGCCGAAGGCTCCCTGTGCCAGGGCAACGACCGGCTGGCGCGAGTGATTGCCGACGACCTCGGTTGTGAAGGGCCAGTCATCAATATCAGCAGTGCCTGTGCCGGCGCCTCGCAGGCGATCGGCAACGCGTTCCAGATGATTCGTCGCGGCGAAGTGCAGGTGGCCGTGGCCGGTGGCGCCGACTCGGTGCTCAACCTCGACACCATGGCTGCGCTGTATCTGCTGGGCGCCGCTTCGGGCGAACAACGCTGGGGCGCCGACCTGTGCCGCCCGTTCGATCGCGACCGCAGTGGCCTGATTGCCGGCGAGGGCGGTGGTTTCGTTGTACTGGAAAGCCTTGAGCATGCTCTGGCGCGCGGCGCGACACCGTATGCCGAAGTGCTCGGTTTCGGCAGCAGCCTGGATGCCTACAAGGTCACCGCGCCGCAGCCTGAAGGCCGAGGCGCCGCGCTGGCGATGCAAGCGGCGCTGGACGATGCCGGCCTGCAGCCGCAGCAGATCGACCTGATCAATGCCCACGGCACCTCGACGCCGCTCAATGATGTGGCGGAGACCCTGGCCATCAAGCAGGTATTCGCTCAGCACAAGCACTACCAGGCGCTGGCGGTCAGTGCCAATAAATCGCAGTTCGGTCATCTGATCGCGGCCGCCGGGGCACCGGAGTGCATCGTCACGGCGCTGGCCTGCCTGAATGATCTGGTCACACCGACTGTCAACCTGCATGCGGCCGATGAGCGCTGCGATCTGGATTATTGCGCCGGCCAGTCTGTCAGCCGACGTGTGGATTACGCCCTCAGCAACTCCTTTGGCTTCGGTGGCCTGAATACCTCGCTGGCCCTTGGCAAATATCGGGAGCACGGACAATGACTAACGCCACTGCGCGTATTGCCATCGCTGGCAGCGGTTGTGTGTTGCCCAGCGGTTGGGGCATCGAGCGTTTCTGGTCGGCGGCCCGCGAAGGTCGCAGCGCGATTGCGCCCCTGCAATCGCCGCTGTTTCGCAGTGAACGCATCGCCGCGTTCGGACAAATCGATGACGCCACGCACCAGCGCAGTCGTCAGGACGTTGCGCAAAACCTGCAGCGTTATTGTCCGCCGGCGGTGATCTGGGGTGTGAGCGCGGCGCGCCAAGCGCTGGCCGAAGCCGCTGTTGAACCGGGTCAGGACGGCTTGCGCTATGGCCTCTATTGCTGTCAGGGCGGGTATACCCATCCGTCCGTGGCGTCTTACGGCGAACTGCTTCATGAGTGCCAGACCGACAGCGGCGCCGACATGCGTCGCCTCGCCCAGCGGGTGCTGCAGGAACGTGCGCTCGACCCGTTTCTGGTGCTCAAAAGTCTGAGTAACGGTTTGCTCGGGGTGGTCAGCCTGGCGTTGAAACTGGAGTGTGAGTGCAACGCCTATATGCAAGGTGTGGCCGGCAATCTGGCGGCATTGCGGCAGGCGCACAGCGCACTGCAGAGCGGGCGAATCGATGTGGCGATCGTGGTCGGGGCCGGCAGTGAACTCGATCCGCTGGCGTTGGCTGCACTGGCTGAAGCGGGTGTGATCAGCACCGATGGCTCACAGCAGATGCGCGCATTCGATCGCCAGGGCACGGGCGCAATTGCTGGCGAAGGCGCCGCAGCGCTGGTGCTGCGCCGTGCCGACGACCTGCCGCCAGGGCCGCAGACCTGCCTGTCGGCGCTGTTCGCGCATCCGCGTCTGGACTCGCTGAGCCTCCCGGACCAACAAGCGGATCTGCTGATCAGCAGTGCCACCGGCGATCCGCACAAGGACGCCGATCTGGCCCGCGCGCTGACCCGCACCGGCGCCGCGCACATCACCAGCAGCACCGCACTGACCGGCATCCTCAGCGGTGCGCCAAGCCTGGTCGATCTGATCCTGGCCCGGCAAACATTGCAGGCGCAAAGCATTCCACCAATCGCCGGGCTGGCGCAGCCGGTGGATGCGCACCTGCCGTTTGTGCTGGGCGCGCCACGGGACGCCGTCCTGCACGATTGCCTGGTGATCAATCGCGACGACAACGGCTTCAGTGCTTGTTACCAACTCGACTTCCAGGCGGCCGACTGACCGTTTGAAGGCATTACATCGCTTCTGATTTTTTACTCAAGGGATATGACTGTCATGGATTACCGCGATTACGTTCGGCCGAAATTCGTTGAACTGATGCAGGCCCTGGGCCTGGAGTGCCAGTTTCATCGAGCGCTGGGCAGCAAACTGTTTTACCGCGACAAGCAGGGTGACGAAGTGACCGTCACCGACTTTCTCGGTGGCTACGGTGCGGCGCTGTACGGTCACAACGATCCGCAGTTCGTCGATCAACTCTGTGGGCTGTTGCGCGCAGACGTGCCGTTCAACGCGCAAATGTCGGTGCGGGGGGCAGCAGGGCAGTTGGGGCGCGAGCTCAGTGAAGCGTTCAACCGTGAGTTGAATAACACCGAGCGCTACATTTCCACGTTCTCCAACAGCGGCGCCGAGTCGGTGGAAATCGCCGTCAAGCATGCCGAATACCGTCGTCAGAAAAACCTGCAGAAGCAGTTCGACGAGCGCGATTTCGAACTGGCCAATCTGGTGGCCAGTGACAAGGCGTATGTCGAGCTGGACGTCGATGATCTCGACCTGCCGGCCGGCCTGCTGCCGCCGAACCTGTCCTGCGTGACCGTACGCCAAGTGGCCGAGGCGGTGCGTCAGCACAACCTCGCGCAGTTGCATGTCGAGCCGGTGTTCCTCGCCGTACGCGGCAGCTTCCACGGCAAACTGGTGAACACCGTGCAACTGACTTACGGCAAGCAATACCGCAAGCCGTTTGCCCGGTTCGGGCTGAATGTCGAGTTCATCGATCCGCATCAACCCCAGCAGCTTCAAGACCTGCCAGCCCGTCACCAGCACCACTGGCTGAGCCTGGAATGGAGCGGTGAAACCCTGCGCGTGCG
The DNA here is from genome assembly GCF_018729515.1 of Pseudomonas sp. MG-9. Lineage (NCBI taxonomy): Bacteria > Pseudomonadati > Pseudomonadota > Gammaproteobacteria > Pseudomonadales > Pseudomonadaceae > Pseudomonas > Pseudomonas sp. MG-9. Next base: position 449,595 of record NZ_JAHHZH010000006.1, on the reverse strand, counting down.
CCGTGAAGCGTTCAGCGCAATTACCGCAGTGCTGCTGGAGCCGATTCAGGGCGAAGGCGGGATCAACGAGTTTGCCAAAGAGTTCTACCTGGGCCTGCGTCGCCTGTGCAACGAGCAGCAATGCCCGTTGGTCATCGACGAAGTGCAGTCGGGTTTCGGTCGCACCGGCACCTTGCTTGGCGCCAGCCATTTCAATCTGCAGGGTGACTACTACTGCCTGTCCAAAGCGCTGGGCGGCGGCCTGATGAAAATCGCGGCCACGGTGATTCGCGCCAGTCATTACGAAAACGATTTCAGCTACATCCACAGCTCGACCTTCGCGGAAGACGATGCGTCCTGCCATATCGCGCTGGCGGCCCTGCGCCGGCTGTTCGAGAACGACAGCGCCATGCTCAAGGACGTGAACAAAAAGGGCGAATACCTCAAGGCGTCGCTGCTGGAGCTCAAGGCGGCTTATCCGGACGTGATCGCCGATGTGCGTGGGCGCGGCCTGCTGCTGGGTTTCGAACTGCACGATCTGACCGGCACCCGCTCACTGGTTCAGGCGTCGGCGCAGTACAACGATGCGCTGGGCTACATCATCGCCGGCTACCTGTTACAGTTCGAGTCGCTGCGCGTCGCGCCATCTGGCAGCAACGCCAATGTGATTCGCCTGGAGCCTCCGGTGTGCATCACCTTCCAGGAAATCGATGGCCTGATTGCTTCGCTGCAGAAAGTCTGCGACATGCTGCGTCGTCGCGATGCATTCCCGCTGGCCGCCGGGGTGTGTGCCGACAGCATCGCCCAGGTGTCAGCGCGCGACCTCAGCTTCACGGAGACCGAAAGCCTCCCTAAGCCTGACGAGAACGTCCGCGTGGTAGCCCGCGTGGCGTTCATCAACCACCTGATCGATGCGGACATGCTCAGCGACGTCGACCCTTCGCTGTCGAGCCTCACTGCCGAGCAGAAGCGCGAGTTCATCAAACGCATGGCCCCGGAACGCCGCGCCGCGCCGATCGGCCCGGTGCAGATTCGCTCGAAACTGGGCACCGCCGTGGAGTTCACCTTGTATCCGCTGTGCATGGATTCCGATGCGATGGCGGCCTACATCGCCAGCGGCGATCTGGACACCATCCGCGAGGAAGTCGGCAATCGCATCAAGGATGCTCGCGCCGATGGCTACAGCGTCGCCGGGCTGGGCATGTACACCTCGATCGTCACCAACAACTGCCAGGCCCTGAAAATTCCTGACATGGCGCTGACCTCGGGCAACGCGCTGACCATCGGCATGGGCCTAGAGGCGATCGAGCAGGGTTGCCGGCAACAAGGGCTTGAACTGGGCCAACAGACTGCAGCTGTGGTCGGCGCCGCCGGCAACATTGCCTCGACCTACGCCTCGCTGCTGTCCACCAGCGTTGAACACCTGATCCTGATCGGCAGTGGTCGCGACGGTTCGCTGCGGCGCCTGGAGAAAACTGCGCATCAGATCTACGCCGAAGCCGCCCGCGCGATTCTCAAGGGCCTCGTCGAGCACGATCGACTGGCCACTCGCTTGCAGCAACTGCGGGGTATCGATGCCCTGTTGCAGGCCCATGGCAACAGCGCCGATCTCGGTCAGCGCGTGGCGCAACTGGTCGACGAGCAACTGGGGAGCAACGCCTTCATTACCGTCAGCAACGACCTGAGTGTTCTGAAGCAGGCGCGCATCGTGCTCTGCGCGGCGAATGCTCCGCAGGCGTTTCTCGGTGCCGAGCACTTTGCCGAGAACAGCGTGATCTGCGACATCGCGGTACCGCTGAACGTCGACCAGAACCTCGCGAGCCAGCGTTCCGACGTGCTGTACATGCATGGCGGGATTGTCCAGACGCCGATGGGTGACGGTCTGGCCAACAACGTGCGCGCCTACCTCAAACAAGGGCAGTTGTATGCCTGCATGGCGGAGTCGGTGTTGATGGGCTTGTCCGGTATGAAACAGCACTACTCCTTCGGCGACATCAGCCGCGAGCAAGTGCAGCAGATCCGTGCGCTGGCCGCGACCCATGGCTTCAGCCTCGCCCAGTTCAAAACCGACAACTCGCTGTAAGGAACGGTCATGCCGAACAAAGTAGCAGTAGTGACCGGCGGCAGCCGTGGCATCGGCCGGGCCATTGTCCTGGCGCTGGCAGGAGCCGGTTATCACATCGCGTTCAGTTATGTGCGCGATGAAGTGGCCGCGATGGCCTTGCGGGATGAGGTGCAGGCATCGGGTGTGGATTGTCTGGCGCTGCAATGCGATATCAGCAGCGGCGACAGCATCCAGTCGTTCTTCGGGCGGGTCGAGGCGCATTTCCAGCGTGTCGATCTGCTGGTCAACAACGCCGGCATTACCCGTGACGGCTTGCTGGCGACGATGCCCGCCCGTGACATTGTGGACGTGATCCAGACCAACCTGGTCGGCACCTTGCTCTGCTGTCAGCAAGTGCTGCCGGGCATGTTGCGCCAGCGCAGTGGCTGCATCGTCAATATCAGTTCGGTGGCGGCGCAAAAGCCCGGCAAGGGCCAGAGCAACTACGCTGCGGCCAAGGGTGGTGTCGAGGCCATGACCCGCGCGCTGGCGGTCGAGCTGGCGCCGCGCAACATCCGGGTCAATGCGGTGGCACCGGGGATCGTCAAGACCGAGATGAGCACCGCGCTGATCGGTAGCCAGGAGGAGCAAATCCAGTCGCGGCTGCTGATCAAGCGTTATGCCGAACCGCAGGAGATTGCCGAAGCGGTGTTGTACCTCGCCGACCGTGGCCTGTACCTGACCGGGGAGGTCCTGCCGGTGAACGGCGGGTTGAAAATGCCATGAGCCGCACCATTCTGATTACCGGTGCGGCCAAGGGCATCGGCCGTGCCGTCGCCGAGGACTTCGCGGCCAATGGCGACAATCACCTGATCCTGCTGGACCTCGACTTGCCGCAACTGCAGACCTGGGTGGATGAGCAGCAGGAGCGGATCAAGGCGCGGGTCGAGACCCATGCGGCGAACATCGCCGACCTGCCGGCCATGGAAGCGTTTTTCAAGCAACTCGGCACCCAGGTCCGGCAGGTCGACGTGCTGGTCAACAGCGCCGGTATCTGCAACGAAAACGAGCCTGAGGATCTGCATAACTGGCACAAGGTGATTTCGGTCAACCTCAACGGTACGTTCTACGTCACCTCGTTGTGCCTGGCGCTGATGCCGGATCGCGGGCGGATCATCAACATGTCCTCGATCCTCGGCCGTGCCGGCAAGGTGCGCAATACCGCGTACTGCGCGTCCAAGCACGGCATCGTCGGCATGACCAAGGCCCTGGCGCTGGACCTGGCGTCGCGGCAGATCACGGTCAACGCGATTCTGCCAGCGTGGATCGATACGCCGATGCTGCAGGGCGAACTGGCGACGCAAGCGGCGATTGCCGGGCTGACCCAGGAACAGATCGTGCGCAACGCGAAGAGAAAACTGCCGATGCGCCGCTTCATCCAGAGCGAAGAAGTGGCCGCGATGGTGCGTTATCTGGCCAGTCCTGAAGCGGGAGGGGTCACGGCCCAGAGCCTGGTGATCGATGGCGGCGTCGGGTTGGGAATGTAGCGATGCCAGGATCTATCAACCGCATCGCGTGGACGGTGTGGGCATGCGTGGCCGCTCCGGCGGCCTTCGCGGCCCTGGAAGTCGACGACCTCAAGCCCGATTACGCCGACGCCGAAATCGGCGTGGCCACGGCCCTGCGCCTGCACGGTGACGATCAGGTCACGCAGAAGGCCATGTATTTCAAAGCCAATCTGGAGGACAACTGGGACGGCGGCTATTACAAGGCCAAGGGCCGTGTGCGTTATGACGCGCGCTACGACGGCAACAATCCGTACAGCGAACGGGCCCGGGAAAAGTATCGCTTCGACGCCGATTGGCGGCATCTGTATGTCGGCCATTCGCTGGGCGACGGTGAAGTGACGGTCGGCTGGCAACAGGTGGTCTGGGGGCGCGCGGATGAATTGCGCGTGCTCGATCAGATCAACCCGCTGGACTACCGCGACGGTCTGACCCCGCTGCTCGAAGACAGCCGCATCGCCGTGCCGATGGTGCGCGTGGCGCAGCCCGTGGGCGAGTGGGAGCTGGAGGCGCTGTGGATCACTGACTTCGTCAAGAACCGGCCGCCAGTGGCGGGTAGCGAATTCGCCGCGCCGTTGTTTGCGGCACCGGATGCCGAGTATTTCCTGCTTGATTCCAAACCCGGTTATGACGGCGACAAGGGTTATTCCTACGGCCTGAGCGCCAATGGCCGGATCGGTGCGGTGGACACCAGTTTCGTGGCGCTGAGCGCGCGCCAGCAGGACCCGGTGTACGCCGTCGAAGGCCTGGCCGATGACGGCCGCACGCGCCTCGAACGGCAGTTCCCGCGTTACACCATGGGCGGTGCGGGGCTGGCGATCGATGCCGGGCACAGCATCGTGGTGCGCAGCGAAGTCGCCTGGTTCGATAACTGGCGCGTGACCAATCCGACCCGCGCCTACGGGGCCGACAGCACCTCAATGGTCAAATCACTGCTGGGGGTCGACTACCTGTGGCGTGACTGGCTGATCTCCGCGCAATGGCAGGAGCAGGTGTTGCTCGACTGGCAGGACGGGATGTTGCAGGACAAGCGCGAGCCGCTGTTCACCCTGTCGGCCGAGGGCACCCATTTACAAGACCGGCTCAAGAGCCGACTGGTGGCGGCCGCCTCGCCGCCGCTCAAGGACAACGCGTTGTTGCAGGGCATCTTCACCTACAAACCGGTGGACTACATCAAGCTCGGGCTGGAAGTGGACGTGTTCTTCGGCAAGCCCGACAGGACCTTCGGCGCGTACAGCAAGCGCGATCAAGTGCGGCTGTCCGCCGGCTATCTGTTTTAACCCGTGACACCTGCCTGCCGCCGGTGGCGCAGGCGCCAATAAATGTACTTATCCGACGAAAAGGGAATTCCAATGTTGCCGCTTTTGAAAAGTCTGACCGCCACCGCGTTGATCCTCAGTGGCGTCTGCGCCAGCGCTGCCGATGGCAGCAATGCCGATGAAATCATTCGTCAGGTGCGCGAACGCAATGACGGTAAAAGCTTTATGTCCCAGGTCTCGCTGATTCTCCACGACAAGAAGGGCAATACCCGTGTTCGTGAGTTCACCTACCTGCAGAAGGACTACCCGGACAGCGACAAATTCAGCATGTATTTCTCCGCGCCCACCGACGTGCGCGATGTCGCGTTCCACATCGAAAACCCCCACGAGACTCTGGGCCTGGAAGACAGCCAGTGGATGTACCTGCCGGTCAGCCGCCAGACGCGCCGCATCTCCACCACCGACAAGCGCGGTTCGTTCATGGGCAGCGAGTATTCCTATGCCGACCTGGACAAGATCCGGGTCAAGGATTACTCGCAGAAACTCGTTGGCGAGGAGCAGATCAAGGGCCGCGACTGCTACGTGATCGAGCGCGAACCGGCATCCCCCGAAGTGCTGGCCAAGACCGGCTACAACAAACTCAAGGTGTGGATCGACAAGCAGAATTTCCTGGTCATGCGTCAGGACTTCTTCGACGTCAAAGGCGTGCTGATCAAGCAGATGCGTACGCAGAAGGTCGAGACCATCGACACGATCGACAGCATCGTGCTCAGTGAAACCGAGCACTTCATCGACGGCACCCGCTCGGAAATGCGCTTCAACCAGCTGCAGTACAACGTCCCGCTGGAAGACCGACTGTTTACCCAGACCGCGATCAAGCGCGGCCTGAAAACCGGTGACCTGCCGGAATTTTCCGTGTCCGCCCGCTAAGCGCCGCTCCCGACGACCCTGGAACACATGATCATGGAAAGATATCTGAATTTCGTCGAGCGCTATGCGCGGGCGATTGTTTTCCTGCTGGTGGCGATTACCGCGTATTTCACCTATACGCTGGGCGCGCTGGTTTCGGACACCAACCCTTATCTGCTCAAGGAAAGCCATCCGGCGCGCAAGACCATCATCGATTTGCAGGGTGAATTCACCGGTACGTTCGACTCGGTGATGGTGGCGCTGAACAATCCGCAGACGGTGTTCAACAAACAGACGCTCAACGCGCTGTTTTCGATGTCGCAGTCGGTGCGCAAGATGATTCTGGCCAACGATGCCGACAAGGAGCAGCTGGCGCAAATCGTCGCCAGGTACCCGAACGACAGCCGCGCGCAGTTGTTGACCCGGGACATCCTCGAGGACGGCTTTTCCCAGAACGATTACGCCCAGGCCAAGGCCTTGCGTGACCATGCGCAGAGCCAGAACTGGGATGCCCATGATCAGCTGTTCCTGACCTTCCTCGCCGAGCGGATCAACCCGATCCGCGAAATGGCCTCGATGGGGGATCTGGAAAATATCGTCCTGACCGACGACGGCGAGTTGTTGATCCACAAGACCCTCAATGCCTACGACATGGACCCGGCCGTGGTCGAGTCGCAGATCATGGGCAACGAGCTGATGGTCGACGGGGTGGTATCCAAGGACAAGAAAGTCGCGATGCTGGTGGCCGAGCTCGGCACCAAGCAGGACGACGCCCAGGCGCAACTGCGTGCTTATCAGATCGTGCGTGGCATCGTCGCGCAGTACCAGGCCGAGCATCCCGAGTACAAGGACGATATTTTCATTGCCGGCATGCCGATCTTCATCGCCGCCCAGCAGGAAATCATCGACCATGACCTGGCGGTGCTGTTTCCGATCGTGTTTCTGCTGATCACCCTGCTGCTGATGTTCTTCTTCCGCAAGCCGCTGGGCGTGCTGTTGCCGCTGTTCAATATCCTGTTCTGCACCATCTGGACGTTGGGGCTGATGGCGCTGTTGCGGGTGCCGTTCGATCTGCTGACCAGCGTGCTGCCGGTGTTTCTGTTCACCATCTGCTGCTCGGACGCCATCCATGTGATGGCCGAATATTACGAGCAGAAAAACGCCGGCAAGAGCAACCGTGAGGCCAATCGCGAAACCCAGCGCCTGATGGTGGTGCCGGTGGTGTTGACGACGGTGACGACCATCGCCACGTTCATGATTTCCACCACCAACAACATCGTCAGCATCCGCAACTTCGGCGTGTTCATGTCCATCGGCCTGACGGCGGCACTGATCATTTCACTGCTGCTGATTCCGGCGTGGATTTCCATCTGGGGCAAGGATCAGGCGCCGCAGGCCAAGGTCGAGGCCCACAAGGAATCGATCATCTCGCGTTATCTGGTGGCGTTTTGCGCCTGGATGATCCGCTTTCGCAAGCCGATTCTCATGCTCATGCTGCCCTTGCTGGCGCTGGCCACGGTGTTCACCTTCCGCGTCGATATCGAAGACTCGGGCATCGCCTACTTCAAGCCTGAGAGCCACATTCGCGTATCCGATCAATTCATCAACCACGCGAAGGTCGCGGGCACGGCGCCGGGCTGGATCGCGATCGACAGCAAGGAACCGCGCGGGGTGCTGACCACCGAAGTGGTGCAGTTCATCGACAAGCTCGACCACTTCATCAAGCAGCAGCCGCACGTGAGTTACGGCTACTCGCTGGCCACCTACGTCAAGCGCATGAACCTGGTGCTCAACGACATGAACCCTGACTACCTGCGCGTTCCCAACGCCATGGAAAAGGTGACATCCGTCAATGACGACGGGCAGGTCGAACGTTTTGAAGTACCGGGCAATTCACTGATCGAGCAGCACGTGATGCTGTTCGAAAACGGTGGCGGCTCGGACCTGAACAACGTGCTCAACGCCGACTTCTCCAAGGCCTTGACCCTGTACACCATGACCTCGTCGGTCGCCAGTGACTATCAAGGCATGCTCGATCGCCTCGACGCCTGGCTGCTGGTGAACAAACCGGCCAACCTGGAAGTGACCCACGCCGGCACCCCGTTGATCTGGACCGGCGTACTGCAGGAAATCACCCAGGGCCAGGTATTGAGCTTTTCCCTGGCGCTGCTGGTCGTCACGCTGATGATGATGTACTGGCTCAAGTCGGTGCGGCTCGGCATCCTCGGCATGTTGACCCTGCTGACCACGTCGGTAACGGTCTACGGCTTCATGTTCCTGTTCAATATCGAACTGAACATCGGCACGACGCTGGTGACGTTCCTGGTGGTGGGCGTGGTCGATTACGCGGTGCACCTGCTGTCGCGCATCAAGCTGCTGGTGCAGCAGGGCATCGAAATCGATGCGGCGATCCTGCAGGCCATGCACAGCGTCGGCCGCTCGACGGTGATCAACGTGGTGATCTTTTCCGTGGGCTTCATGGCGCTGCTGTTTTCCGACTTCAAGCCGATTGTCGACCTGGGGGCGCTGGTGGCGATGGCACTGTTCTCCAGCGGCGTCATGACCATTGTCCTGGTGACGCTGGTGTCGCCGTGGTTCTTTGCGGCGATTGCGCCGGTTGCCCGACCTGCTCAAGCGCAACCAGAGGTCGGCGAGGCAGTGCCGGGCTGAGTGCCGATAAGCCGGGTCCGCCTGCCCTGATACGACAGGCGAACCGGGTCAGGCGTCGCAACAGGGTTTTCAGTTCAGCGTAGCGCCCGGGGTTTTTTCCCCTTGCCGGGCGATGCGCTCGAACTGGCATTCCTGTCGCGCTTCGTGAAGATTGGTTTCAAACGCTTCAAGACCATCGTACAACTGCTGCAAATCGCCGATCTGGGCCACCAGCTCGGCTTTTTTCTGGGCGATGGCATGCTGGGCCATGTCCCAGGGGAATTCGTCGCCGCGGTAGTTGTTGAGGATGACCTGCAGCTCCTTGAGCTTGAAACCCAATTGCTGGGCGCACTTGATGAACGTCAGCACTTCGACGCTTTCCTGACTGTAGATCCGGTATTTGCCTTCGCGCTTGGGCTGCGGCAGCAGGCCGATTTCCTCGTAATGGCGAATGCTTTTGACTGTGGTGCCCGACAGCTGGGCGGCTTTGCCGATATACATAAAGATCCGTCTCGATGATCAAACAGGGCGTAGCGGGACCAGGTTTGAAGCCTGATCGGCGGGCGATTATAGGGTGAATAGCATCGGCAGGTTGCAACTGCGCGTAAATGATGCGCACAGCTGACGGACGGGGTCGGCAAGAGCCCGCGAAAGGGACTGACGGCGGCGGCTGCGCCGTCAGGTGAACAGGTGCGCCAGCGTCAGAAAGCGGCGCTGGCCCGGGCCTGCTCCAGCCAGGTGTCGCGCTGGTTGGGCTTGGAGCCGATCATGGGGCCGAACGTCAGGGTCTTGATCGGCTTGATCCCACAGAATTCCAGCGTGGTCTTGCGCACCTGGTGCAGCCCCGGCATGCCGTAGACCCATTTGTAGTACCAGTACGGCGTGTCCATGGTCACCAGCAGATGCGCCGTGCGGCCCTTGAGCAGTTTGTCCGGGAAGGCTTTGCCCTCGCGGTACTTGAAGGCAAATCCGGGCAGGAAGATGCGGTCCAGGAAGCCCTTCATCAGGGCCGGAATCCCGCCCCACCAGATCGGATAAACGAAAGTCAGGTGTTCGGCCCAGGTGATGTCGGCCTGCGCCTGCAGCAGATCCGGCTCCAGCGGCTGAACCTTGTTGTAGCCCTCGTGCAAGACCGGGTCGAAGTCCAATGCGTCCAGACGCATCAGGCGCACGTCATGCCCGGCGTCTTTGGCCGCCTGGACGTAAGTATCGCTCAATGCTCCGCAAAAACTGTCGTTGGAGGGGTGACCCAGAATCACGAGCATTCGTTTGCTCATCGTGTGTACTCCTGAAAAGAAGCTCACAGCATAGAGTCTGCCCCTAGCGGTAGAGTCAAGGCGCCAACGCATTCAGCAGGGCCTGCGCATAGGCCGGCAGGTGCGCGAAATCGCGTGCACACAGATGCAGCGTGCGGTTGGCCCAGGCGTCGTTCAGCGGCACACAGGTAAACGCGTCCGTCGAAGGCCAGCGCTCAACCGCGACCCTGGGCACGATCGCCAGACCCACCCCGCGCGTAACCATGCGCATGAGGCCATCGAAGCCGTCAGCGCGAATGCGGATGGCCATGCGCTGGCCGACATGCAGCGCCTGTTCTTCCAGATGAATCGCCAGCGCACTGTCGGTGCCCAGGGTCACGTAGTCATGGCTCAGGGTTTCGGCGAAGCTCAGCGAGGGTTTCGCGGCCAGCGGATGGCCGCGCGGCGCGATCAGCACCAGCGGATCGGCGCGAAAGGCCAGGGTCTGCAAATCGCGGGTATCGACCGCATCGGAGACGATCCCCAGGTCCGCCGCGCCTTGCCGCAGGGCATGGGTGATGCGGGCGCTGGGTAACTCCTGCAGATCGATGTCAAGGTTGGGATGGTCGCGCAGAAAGTCTGCGAGCACCTCCGGCAGGTATTCGGTGATGGCCGTGGTGTTGCACAACAGGCGTACCTGACCTTTGACGCCTTTGGCATAGTCGGCCAGATCCTGCTGCAGGCGTTCGGCCTGTTGCAGGAGGATCCGCGCGTGGCGGGCCAGCGCCTTGCCGGCCGGTGTCGGGGTTACGCCACGGCGCCCGCGCTGCAGGAAATCAGTGCCCAGCGAGGCTTCCATGGCGCGGATGCGGGCGCTGGCGGCGGCGAGCGAGAGATGGCTGCGGGCGGCGCCGGCGGTGATGTTGCCGCTGTCGAGGATGTGCAGGTAGAGGCGCAGGTCGTTGAGGTCGAAGTGCATGGGCAGCCTGTGGTTTTTGTAGTGTCTGGACAGACCTCTTCGCGAGCAGGCTCGCTTCCACATTGGATTGGCGGCGAGCACGAAACTTGTAGGAGTGAGCCTGTTCGCGATGGGGCCAGTCGCCTCAATGAATTATTAAGCCTCTTGCATTGGCAGAGGCACCCTCAGTATATGGCAGATTTTCAACCCACCACCCAAGGCGCACAGTAGCGCCATGAACACACTCGCAGATTTCTACCAAAACCTCGGCCTGGCCTTGTCCTTGCTGGTCCTCGTCACGTTCGTCCTGGCCGGCCTGATCAAAGGTGTGATCGGCCTCGGCCTGCCCACGGTTGCCATGGGGCTGCTCGGTCTGGCTATGGCGCCGTCGCAGGCTGCGGCACTGCTGATCGTTCCGGCAACGCTGACCAATGTCTGGCAACTGGCATTCGGCGGGCATTTGAGAGGATTGATCAAACGCCTGTGGCCGATGCTGCTGATGATCTTTCTCGGCACCGGTATTGGCACCTTGTCGATCGGCATGGCGGGCGGACATTGGGTGGTGCGCGGGCTGGGCGCGGCGTTGCTGCTGTATGCGTTGAGCGGGTTGTTGCTGCCGACGCTGCAGGTCAGCCCTCGGCATGAACCGTGGCTCGGTCCGGTGTGCGGAGTGATCACCGGCGTGATCACTTCGGCCACCGGGGTGTTCGTGATCCCGGCGGTGCCGTATCTGCAAGCGCTGGGCTTGAACCGCGATCAGTTGGTGCAGGCGCTGGGCCTGTCGTTCACGGTCTCGACCCTGGCGCTGGCCGCTGGGTTGTTGTGGCGCGGTGCGCTGGGCGGTGGCGAGCTGAGTGCCTCGCTGCTGGCGCTGATCCCGGCATTGCTGGGCATGTGGTTCGGCCAATGGCTGCGCCAGCGGATCAGTGCCGTGCTGTTCAAGCGCGTGTTTTTTCTCGGACTGGGCGCGCTCGGCGCCCATCTGCTGATCAGCGGTTAGCCGACGACGCGCTGAGCATGTCGATCCGACGGATATCGAAATCGCGCTCCAGGTACGCCATGCGGTTGTCGAAAAACTCGCGCATGTGCGGCAGGTTCGAGTGCACGTCCAGGTGCGCCTGGCTTTCCCAGATCTCGTAGAAGATGAACAGCGTCGGGTCCTGCTTGTCGCGCAGCATGTGGTACTCGATGCAGCCGGGTTCGGCGCGGCTCGGCTCGACATAGGCGCGAAACAGCGCTTCGAAGGCCTCGGCCTTTTCCGGGCGGGTCTTGGCGTGCAGGATGAAACCGTGGCGTTCACTCATCAAAACAACTCCTCAAATGCAGATGGCCGAGAATGCTATTGCAACAATCGGCATTCGATTCGTGCTTTTTGATCAAATGTATTTTGCGCCGACGCGGCTTATTCCGCGCGAGATGGGTGGTTAACCTGCCGCCATTCGTTTTCCCATCTTTCTCCAGCCCAATGGCTGCGCGAGGCGTTCTCATGAAAAAAGTGTTGTTGCTCAATGGCGGCAAGAAATTCGCCCACTCCGACGGTCGTTACAACGCCACCCTGCACGAAACCGCGCTGAGCGTGCTCGATCGCGGCGGCCTGGATGTCAAAACCACCTTCATCGACGAGGGCTACGACGTTGCTGAAGAAGTCGCCAAATTCCTCTGGGCCGACGTGATCATCTATCAGATGCCGGGCTGGTGGATGGGCGCGCCGTGGACCGTCAAAAAGTACCTCGACGAAGTCTTCACCGAAGGCCACGGCAGCCTCTATGCCAGCGATGGTCGTACCCGTTCCGACGCGTCGCAGAAGTACGGCAGCGGCGGCCTGATTCAGGGCAAGCAATACATGCTGTCGCTGACCTGGAACGCACCGCAGCAAGCCTTTGATGACCCGACCGACTTCTTCGAAGCCAAGGGGGTCGACGCGGTATATTTTCCGTTTCACAAGGCCAACGAGTTCCTCGGCATGAGCGGTTTGCCGACGTTCCTCTGTGTGGATGTGATGAAACGTCCGAACATCGAGGCTGATGTGGCGCGTTATGAGCAGCATTTGACTGAGGTGTTTGGTCTGAAGGCCTGAGTGGTTTCGGGCTACTATCGGTGGTAACAGCAAAAGATCGCAGCCTTCGGCAGCTCCTACAGGAACCCCTTTCCATGTAGGAGCTGCCGAAGGCTGCGATCTTGGCGATGTCAAAGAGGATACCCGTGAAAGCCAGATCCGATGAGTTGCAGATTTTCGTCTGCGTGATCGAGTGCGGTTCGATTTCCGCCGCCGCCGAGCAGGTCGGGCAGACGCCGTCGGCGGTCAGCCGTACGTTGTCGCGGCTGGAAGCCAAGCTCGACACCACACTGATCAACCGCACCACGCGGCGCATGGACCTGACCGAGGAGGGCAAGTACTTCTTCGAGCAGGCCAAGCTGATCCTCGATCAGATGGATGCGCTCGAAGAGCGTCTGTCCTCTCGCCAGCAAACTCCGTCTGGACGCCTGCGAATCAACGCCGCATCGCCCTTCATGCTGCACGCCATCGTGCCCTACATCGACGAGTTTCGCGGGCTGTACCCGGACATCCAGCTCGAACTCAACAGCAACGACCTGATCATTGACCTGCTGGAACAAAGCACCGACGTCGCCATCCGCATCGGCACCCTTGCCGACTCCACGTTGCATGCGCGCTCGCTGGGTTGCAGTCCGCTGCTGATCGTCGCCAGTCCGGCGTATCTGGAGAAGCGCGGTGCACCGCAGCAAGTCGCCGACTTGAGCGAACACACCTTGCTCGGTTTCACCCACAACGAAGGCCTCAACCAATGGCCGCTGCGTTACGTGCATGGCGACCGCTGGCCGATCTCCCCGGCGATCAGCGCCTCCAGCGGCGAGACCGTGCGCCATCTGGCGCTGGAAGGGCAGGGCATTGCCTGCCTGTCGCACTTCATGACCATCGACGACATTCGCGCCGGGCGCCTCAAGGTGCTGCTGGCGGAGTTCAACAGCGGTTATCGCCAGCCGATCAACGCCGTGTACTACCGTAACTCGCAACTGGCGCTGCGTATTCAATGCTTCCTCGACTTTATCCAGAGCAAACTCGCGGCCTACGCCAGCGCCGACTTCAAAGGTTGATTCGTGACCCCTGCGCAAGAGTGAATTGGCCGGTGGCGGGTTTTTCCGCCAGGGTTACCGGTCGATACTCGCTGCATCACTTATTCACGCAGGGAGTTTCTCCATGAATGTATTCATCACTGGCGCTGCCGGATTTATCGGCGGCTCCATCGCCACCGGCCTGGTCCAGGCCGGGCACACTGTCACAGGCCTGGTGCGCAGCGCCGAACAGGCTGATGAGCTCAAGGCATTGGGCATCACTCCGGTGATCGGCACCCTCGAAGACAGCACGCTGCTGGCCGATCAGGCCCGCGCCGCTGACGCGGTGATCAACGCCGCCAGCAGCGACCATCGTGGCGCCGTCGAAGCCTTGCTCGACGCCTTGCGCGGATCGAACAAAGTGTTCCTGCACACCAGCGGATCGAGCATCGTCGGCGATGCCTCGGGCGGCAAATCCAGCGACGTCATCTATTTCGAAGACAACCTGCCGGAGCCTACTGTCGACAAAGCTGCCCGCGTGGCGATCGACAACTTGATCCTCGCGGCGGCGAAGGATGGCGTGAACTCGGCGGTGATCTGCAACACGCTGATCTACGGCCACAGCCTGGGTGTGCATCGCGACAGCGTGCAATTGCCGCGACTGTTGAAACAGGCCCGCAAGAGCGGTGTGGTGCGCCATGTCGGGACCGGGCAGAACATCTGGTCCAACGTGCACATCGAAGACGTCGTCGCCCTGTACCTGCTGGCGCTGACCAGGAACGTGCCGGGCACCTTCTACTTCGTCGAAAGCGGCGAAGCCTCGTTCATCGACATGACCACCGCCATGGCCCAAGCCCTGAACCTCGGCCAGCCACAAGACTGGCCGCTGAAAGACGCCGAAGCCGAATGGGGTTACGAAATGGCCAACTACGGCCTCGGCTCCAACAGCCGCGTACGCGGCAAACACGCCCGCGAACTGCTGGGCTGGGCGCCGAAGCGTACGTCGGTGGTGGACTGGATTCGTAACGAAATGGTGTGAGTCCACGCTACACCGTGTGAAGCCATTCGCGAGCAAGCCCGCTCCCATAGGTTGATCGCATTCCTTCGGCCAGAATGCGGTTCACTTGTGGGGGCGGGCTTGCTCGCGAAAGCGGTGTATCAGTCAAACAGTCATGTTTTGACGCACCGCTATCGCGAGCAGGCTCACTCCTGCAGGTTTTTGCGTTCGGCAGAGGAACATGTAAATCCCGCCCCGTGATTTTCATTAATCACGACAAGACATATCCGTTAGCGACACGCCTTATCTCTCTACGAAAATTACTTTCATGGCGTTTGAAAACTCGATCTCGAAATGATTTATGAGTTTCACAACCCATTCGAACGTGACCCTTTCGAGGAGTACCGCATGACGCCTTCCTTCGGCTATTGGCTGCTGATGTATGCCGCCGTCGCCATCATTGCGTTGATCGTGTTGATCGCCCGTTACCGGCTCAATCCGTTCATTGTCATCACCCTGATTTCCATCGGTCTGGCATTGGTGGCGGGGATGCCGCCGTCGGCTGTGGTGGGGGCGTATGAGGCCGGGGTAGGCAAGACGCTGGGGCATATTGCGCTGGTGGTCGCGCTGGGGACGATGCTCGGCAAGATGATGGCCGAATCCGGCGGCGCGGAGCAGATGGCGCGCACGCTGATCGCGAAATTCGGCGAGAAAAATGCGCATTGGGCGATGGTCTGTATCGCGTTTCTGGTCGGCTTGCCGCTGTTCTTCGAGGTGGGCTTTGTGTTGCTGGTGCCGATTGCCTTCACCGTGGCGCGGCGGGTGGGTGTGTCGATTCTGATGGTTGGCCTGCCAATGGTTGCCGGTCTGTCGGTGGTGCATGCGCTGGTGCCGCCGCACCCGGCGGCGATGCTCGCGGTGCAGGCGTATCAGGCATCGGTCGGGCAGACCTTGCTGTATGCGATTGCCATCGGCATTCCGACCGCGATTATCGCCGGCCCCCTGTACGCCAAATTCATCGTGCCGCGCATTCAACTGCCGGCGGATAACCCACTGGAAAAACAATTCCTCGACCGCGAACCGCGCGACAAACTTCCGGGTTTCGGCATCACCATGGCGACCATTCTGTTGCCGGTAGTGCTCATGCTGATGGGTGGCTGGGCCAACCTGATTTCCACGCCGGGCAGCGGTTTCAACCAGTTCCTGTTGTTCATCGGCAACTCGGTGATCGCGCTGTTGCTGGCCACGTTGTTGAGTTTCTGGACGCTGGGCATCGCCCAGGGTTTCAACCGTGAATCGATCCTCAAATTCACCAACGAGTGCCTGGCACCGACCGCCAGCATCACCTTGCTGGTGGGCGCCGGCGGCGGCTTGAACCGGATTCTGGTCGACGCCGGCGTGACCGATCAGATCGTCGGTCTGGCCCACGAATTTCACCTGTCGCCGCTGATCATGGGCTGGCTGTTCGCTGCGTTGATGAGGGTCGCCACCGGTTCGGCGACCGTGGCCATGACCACCGCATCCGGCGTGGTCGCGCCGGTGGCCATTGGTCTGGGTTATCCACACCCGGAGCTGTTGGTGCTGGCGACCGGCGCCGGCTCGGTTATTTTTTCCCACGTCAACGACGGCGGCTTCTGGTTGATCAAGGAATACTTCAACATGACGGTCGCGCAGACGTTCAAGACCTGGACCGTGCTCGAGACGCTGATCTCACTGGTCGCTTTCGGTCTGACCGTCGGCCTTTCTTACCTGCTGTAACCGGAGCCAGCCGCCATGGACATCCTTTATCAGATCCGCGCCCGTCAGGACTCCTTCAGCGCCGGCGAGGGGCGTATTGCCCGGTTAATGCTCGACGATGTTGGCTTTGCCGCGAGCGCCAGCCTCGAAGATCTGGCGCAACGGGCCGAGGTCAGCACCGCCACGTTGTCGCGTTTCGCCCGCACGGTTGGCTGCCGCGACCTGCGTGATCTGCGCCTGCAACTGGCTCAGGCCAGCGGCGTTGGCAGCCGTTTTCTCGACCCGGCGGGTACGCCTGAACAGTCGGCGTTCTACGGGCAGATTGTCGGCGATATCGAAACCACGCTGCGCCAGCATCTGGCCGGGTTCGACGAATCACGCTTCGCCGATGCGGTGAAAATGCTCGGCCAGGCGCGGATGATTCATGCGTTCGGCCTGGGCGGTTGCTCGACCCTGTGCAGCGATGAGTTGCAGGTGCGGCTGGTGCGTCTCGGCTACCCGATTGCGGTGTGTCACGACGCGGTGATGATGCGCGTCACCGCTGCCAGCCTGAACGCCGAACAGGTGCTGATTGTCTGCTCGCTGACCGGCATCACCCCGGAGCTTTTGGAAACGGTCGGGCTGGCGCGCAACTACGGCGCCCGCATCCTCGCCATCACCCGCGCCGACTCGCCTCTAGCCGAGTTGGCCGACATCCTCCTGCCGCTGCAAGGCGCGGAAACCTCGTTCATCTACAAACCGACGGCGGCGCGTTACGGCATGCTGCTGGCCATCGACGTGCTCGCCACCGAGCTGGCGCTGGCCTGTCCTGAAGACAATCAAGAGCGTCTGCGACGGATCAAACTCGCCCTCGACGAATACCGTGGCGGCGACGATCACCTGCCGCTGGGAGACTGACATGCAGTACGACACGCTGATTCGCAACGCCCTGGTCATCGATGGCAGCAACGCACCGGGCTACCGCGCCGATGTGGCGATTCTCAACGGCCGCATCGAGCGCATCGGCGACCTGCGCGATGCCCGCGCCACAGAAGAAATCGACGCCACCGGCCGCGTGCTCGCACCGGGTTTCATCGACGTGCACACCCACGACGACACCGTGGTCATCCGCCAGCCCGAGATGCTGCCCAAGCTCAGCCAGGGCGTGACCACGGTGATTGTCGGCAACTGCGGGATCAGCGCCTCGCCAGTGAGTTTGAAAGGCAATCCGCCGGACCCGATGAACCTGCTCGGCACGGCGGCGGCCTTCGTCTATCCGCGTTTCAGCGATTATCGCGCTGCCGTCGAAGCGGCGAACACCACGCTCAACGTCGCCGCACTGGTCGGCCACACGGCACTGCGCAGCAATCACCTCGACGACCTGTTCCGCACCGCCACGCCAGACGAAATCGCCGCCATGCGCGAGCAATTGCGCGACAGCCTGGAGCATGGCGCTTTGGGTTTATCCACAGGCCTGGCTTACGCCAGCGCTTTCAACGCGTCCACCGATGAAGTGAAACAACTGACCGAAGAACTGACGGCATTCGGCGCGGTGTACACCACCCACCTGCGCAGTGAGTTCGAACCGGTGCTGGAGGCGATGGACGAAGCGTTCAGCATCGGCCGCCACTCACAGTCCCCGGTGATCATTTCCCACCTCAAATGCGCCGGTGTCGGTAACTGGGGGCGTAGTCCGCAGTTGCTCGCGGCGCTGGAGGAGGCCGCGAAAACCCAGCACGTGGGTTGCGATTGCTATCCCTATGCGGCGAGTTCTTCGACGCTGGATCTGAAGCAAGTCACCGATGCCCATCGCATCACCATCACGTGGTCGACACCGCACCCGCACGTCAGCGGTCGCGATCTGATCGACATCGCCGCCGAATGGAATGTGCCGCTGCTGGAAGCGGCCAAGCGCCTGCAACCGGCGGGCGCCGTGTACTACGGCATGGACGAGGCGGACGTACGAAAAATCCTTGCGCATCCATTGTCGATGGTCGGTTCTGACGGACTCCCGGAAGACCCATTCCCGCATCCGCGCCTGTGGGGTGCTTTCCCACGGGTGCTCGGACATTTCTGTCGCGATGTCGGGTTGTTTCCACTGCACACTGCCGTGCACAAAATGACCGGTCTGTCGGCGGCGCGCTTTGGCTTGAAGGCGCGCGGCGAGATTCGTGAAGGTTATTGGGCGGATCTGGTGTTGTTCAATCCGGCGACGGTGCGTGACGTGGCGGATTTCCACGACCCGCAGCGGGCGGCGCAGGGGATCGATGGGGTGTGGGTCAATGGCGTGCTGAGCTATCGCGACGGACAGGCCAGTGGTCGCCGGGAAGGGCGGTTTTTAGCGCGGGACGGAGATTTGCGCGAAGGTTTCAATTGATTGTCAAGCCCCTGTAGGAGCTGCCGCAGGCTGCGATCTTTTGATCTGCGCCCCATAGTGGCACTCTGAGATTAAAGAATGTCGAAACCAAGCCGAATCGCTGACATCCAGCCCAGTGACACTCTTGGGTCAATCAGTCAGGGAGCACCCCATGAGCTTCGGCAAAACCACCCCGATCCTGCGGATCTTCGATGAAGCCAAGGCGTTGGAATTCTACGTTGATTTCCTCGGTTTCAAGATCGATTGGCAGCATCGCTTCGAAGCCAACTTCCCGTTGTATCTGCAGGTGTCCCGTGGCGAGTGCGTGCTGCACCTGTCCGAGCATCATGGCGATGCGACACCGGGTTCGGCGTTGCGCATCGAGACCGATGAGCTGGAGGCGTTTGAGCAGCAGTTGCTGGCCAAGGATTACAAGTTCTCGCACCCGGGGATTCAGGCGATGCCGTGGGGGAGTCAGGACATGACGATTGCTGATCCGTTTGGTAATCGACTGGTGTTTACCAACGCGATCAGTCTCTGAGCCGAGCCATACAAAAAAGCCCGCTGCCCAACCATTAAGGTCTGGCAGCGGGCTTTTTCGTTATTCGGTCGGCACTAACGTATCGAGCACGCGATTAACGGCGATTTCCGCCACCATCACCACCTGCGCGATGCCTTGCAGGGTCTTGCGGTGCGAGCCTTCCAGCAGGCCGGCGAAGTCGTTGAGCATGACGGTGGCCGAACCAAGGGTTTCGCAAGCGTCGGCCAGCAACGGTTCGGTGCCACTGGCCGGGTTGGCCATGTAGAGGCGATTGGGCTGGTAAGGGGTGGCCATGATGGCGGGCGTCGGCGGGCCGAGATAGTGATCGAGGGCGCGCTCGGCGGCTTCGTGGAATTTCTTTGATTCGGGTGTTTCGTAGGGGGAGGCCGGATCGGTGTCCGGTGGGTTTGGCGTAACTTTGAACATAGGCTGTGTTCCCGTTATTGAGCGCCAGCCCCTTTGCTACTAAACGAAAGGGTGGCAGCTGTACGCAGGTTAGTAGACCGGGGAACTCAGCTTAAGCCGGCGCGCCGAAGCGCCCTACGTACAGCCACCATCAAGCTCAGGTATGCAGCACCTGTGATGAATGTACGACCAACCGAATTACCTCGGGCTACTAAACCCGATCACTGGGAATCAGTGACGGAATCAAGTTACCGATGGGCTCCAAGGCGCACAAGCCGGCGGATTCTGGCTTAGCCGTAGGCAGCGGCGCAAGGATTTGTGGGTGGTTTCGCGTAACGCTGAGTGTCCTTAAACATCTGCGCAAAAAAATGTTTATTGCGTTATGGCGGCTGGCCTCATCGCGAGCAGGCTCACTCCTACAGTGAGCTGTGCCGAACACAAAATCTGCGTTCACTGAAGTTCAACTGTAGGAGCGAGCCTGCTCGCGATGGCGCCAGTCCCGTCACCCCCGATGCATCTGCCGAAACTCCCCCAGCGGCATCCCGCGCCGGCTCTTGAACGTGCGGTGGAACGACCTCGGCTCGGTAAACCCCAGATACTGCGCAATGTCCTGAATCGGCAGTGTGCTGTTCAACAGGTAATGCTCGGCCAACTCCTGGCGCAGGTCATCGAGGATTTGCTGATACGACGTCCCCGCCTGATGCAACTGGCGTTGCAGCGTACGCACCGACACTGCCAGTTGCTCGGCCACCTGTTCCTTGCGCGGCAAGCCTTCCTTGAGCAACTGGCGCAGGATGCTTTTGACCCGCTGCTGCAGCGACGCATCCTCCAGCGTCGCCATCAGGCCCATCGCGTGTTCTTCCAGAGTGCGCAGCAATTGCGCATCGGCCTGGCGCAACGGCAATTGCAGGTATGGCAGCGGCACGATCAGCGCTGAATAAGGTTTATCGAAAAAAACCGGGCAAGCGAAAAAGGCTTCGTACTGCGCCGGGGTGGTTTCGGCCGGGCAGGAATGTTCCAGCCACACGGCGGCGGGCGACATCTGCGTGTCGGCGATCCAGCGCGCATAGTGCAGCCACGAACCGAGGACGTTTTCCACCAGATGCCGGCGAATCCGTGGGCGCTCGTAGCGGCAAGTCCAGATCAGGTGCACGTGGCCGTCCTGCACTTCGGCACGGCTGACGCCCATGTCGCCCACCAGCTTTTCGAACGGCATGATCCGGCTCATGGCCTCACCCAGGGTCGCGCAGTTCATGGTGATGTAACCCAGCACGCTCCAGGAATTGGGCAAGACGAAGTTCGCCGCGTTGAGACCGAACAGCGGATCGCCCGAGTGTTCGCAGAAGTAATCCAGCAGGCGCTCATGCACCTCACCCGGCAGGCGCAGGGTGTTGTCGCTCAACTGCGCCCCCTGCAAACCGGCCGCCGCCAACGCCGGCTCGATGGCCATGCCCAATTGCTCGGCATGGCGCACGTATTTGAGCAGCGGCGGAACGGAGGTGAAGCCGAGCGATTGCATGATCCAGTTCCCTTGATCAAGGCCTGCATGAGCGAATGAATGGCTGAAAGGTAATTTGAAACCACGGCTAAAGTAAATGGCTGGCACTTGCGCGACGTTTGACTCAATTGGCTACTCGAACTGGCCGGATGCGACCGTGACACTTTTTGGCCGCTGACTAGTATGGAGGCCTGCCACATCACTGATCAGACAGCATAAGAAGGACACACGCATGCGACGCTGGAACGGCTGGGGAGATGCAACCACGGTGGTCGAACTGCCGGCCCAGGGCGCGAGTTTTCTCAATGAACGGCTGGGGGCCGGGCGCGCGCTGCCCGATGCCACGCTGGAGGCGGCATTGACGCGGGTGCCAGTCTCGCGGCTGGCGCCGCACGCCTTGTACAGCGTCGATGCCCATGATCGACTGCTGCACGCCCGGGGCCAGAGCCTGCCGGACTGGCTGGCGCTGCGCGAGGGCGCACTGGGCAACTATCCCGACGCCGTGGCGTTCCCCGAAACCGCCGAGCAGATCCGCCAGTTGCTGGCGCTGGCCCATGAGTGCGACCTGTGTCTGATTCCCTACGGCGGCGGCACCTCGGTGGCCGGGCACATCAATCCGCCGGACTCGGCGCGGCCGGTGGTGACGGTGTCGCTGGCGCGGATGAATCGCCTGATCGACCTCGACGAGGTCAGCCAACTGGCGACGTTCGGCCCCGGTGCCAGTGGCCCGCAGGTGGAAAGTCAGCTGCGCGCCCGGGGCTACACGCTGGGGCATTTCCCGCAGTCGTGGGAGCTGTCGACGCTGGGCGGTTGGGTCGCCAGTCGCTCCAGTGGTCAGCAGTCGTTGCGCTACGGGCGCATCGAGCAGTTGTTCGCCGGCGGCACCTTGGAAACCTTTGCCGGACCGTTGGACATTCCGACTTTCCCAGCCTCGGCGGCGGGGCCTGATCTGCGCGAAGTGGTGCTCGGCTGCGAGGGCCGTTTCGGGATCATTTCCGAGGTGAAGGTGCGGGTCAGTCCGTTGCCTGCCGATGAGCGTTTCTACGGGGTGTTCCTGCCCAGTTGGAGCAAGGCGCTGCAAGCGATCCGCCAGTTGGCGCAGGCGCGGGTGCCGCTGTCGATGCTGCGTTTATCCAATGCGGTGGAAACCGAAACCCAACTGGCGCTGGCCGGCCATCCGCAGCAAATCGCCTGGCTGGAAAAGTACCTGAGCCTGCGCGGCGCCGGTGAGGGCAAGTGCCTGCTGACCTTCGGCGTGACCGGCAATCGTCGACAGAACGCGTTGTCCTTGACCCAGGCCCGGCAGCATCTGAAAGCCTTCGGCGGCGTATTCACTGGCACCTTGCTCGGCAAGAAGTGGGCGCAGAACCGCTTCCGTTTCCCTTACCTGCGCGAGAACCTGTGGAACGCCGGTTACGTGGTCGACACCCTGGAAACCGCCACCGACTGGAGCAACGTCGACCACCTGCTCAACCTGATCGAAAACAGCCTGCGCGACGCCCTGGCGGCGGAGGGCGAGCGGGTGCATGTGTTCACCCACCTGTCCCATGTCTACGGCGAAGGTTCGAGTATCTACACCACCTACGTGTTTCGTCCGGCGGCGGATTACCCGGCGACGCTGGTGCGCTGGCAGGCGCTCAAGCACGCGGCCAGCCAGACCATCGTCGACAACCACGGCACCATCAGCCACCAGCATGGCGTGGGCAAGGATCACGCGCCGTACCTGCTGCGCGAAAAAGGCGCGCTGGCGATGGACACCTTGCGGGCGCTGAGCGAGCACTTCGATCCGGCCGGGCGCCTCAACCCCGGCACGTTGTTGCCGGAGTGACGACCATGAATCAGGACTGGAACGCCGCGTGGCGCCAGCAGATTCTGCCGACATTGGCGGCCGAAACCTGGGACCTGATCGTCATCGGCGGCGGCATCAGCGGTGCCGGCATCCTGCGCGAAGCGGCGCGGCGTGGCTGGCGTTGTCTGCTGCTGGAACAACGGGACTTCGCCTGGGGCACCTCCAGCCGATCGTCGAAAATGGTTCACGGCGGTTTGCGCTACATCGCCAAGGGCCAGTGGCGTCTGACCCGCGATTCGGTGCGCGAACGTCAGCGTCTGCTCGACGAAGCGCCGGGGCTGGTGGAACCGATGAGTTTCATGATGCCGCACTATCGCGGCGGCTTTCCCGGGCCGCGGGTGCTCGGTGGTTTGTTGTCGGTGTATGACGCGTTGGCGGGGCGGCGCAGCCATTGTTTTCATGACGCGCAGCAACTGCGTTTTCTGGCGCCGGGGGTGAAGGAAAACGACCTGCTCGGTGGCACCTGTTTCGTCGATGCGCTGACCGATGACGCACGGTTGGTGATGCGCGTGTTGAGCGAAGCGCGGGCCGATGGGGCGGTGGTGCTCAACGGCGTGCGTGTCGAACAGTTGCTGCGCGAAGACGGGCGGGTGTGCGGGGTGCAGATTGAAGACTGCGAAGCCGGCGGGTCGCTGCAATTACGCTGTGGCGTGCTGGCGGTGGCGACGGGTGCCTGGGCGGAACGCCTGCGTTTGCCCGAGGCGCCAAGGCAATTGCGCCCGCTGCGGGGCAGTCATTTGCTGCTGCCGGGCTGGCGCCTGCCGGTGGCGCAGGCGTTCACTTTTCTGCATGAGCGCGACCGTCGGCCGGTATTCGTTTTTCCCTGGGAAGGCGCGACCGTGGTCGGCACCACCGATCTCGATCATCGCGAGGATCTGGATCAGAGCGCGAGCATCAGCGCAGAAGAACTGGACTATCTGCTCGCCGCTTGCCAGCAACAATTTCCCGGCGCTGAAGTGGTCGCCAGCGATGTGCTCTCGACCTGGTCAGGCGTACGCCCGGTGGTCGGCAGTGCCAGCGCGCCTCAAGACAAACCGTCGAACGAAACCCGTGAGCACGTGCTGTGGCAGGAGCCGGGTTGCGTGACTCTGGCCGGCGGCAAACTGACCACGTTTCGCCCGCAAGCCATCGAAGTGCTCGAGGCGTGCGCCGGCATGCTCGGTCGTCATTTCGTGGATGACGCTGCGCCGGTATTCGCTGCCGTGCCGCCACTGACTATTCCCGGACTCAGCCCCCAACAGTGGCGCCGCCTGGCCGGACGCCATGGCCGCGACTTGCCGAGGCTGGCGCAGTTGATCACTGAATTGGGCCACGACACCGTCGGCAACACCGACACCTTGTGGGCGGAACTGGCGTTTGCCTGTGAAGCGGAAATGGTCCTGCACCTCGATGATCTGTTGCTGCGCCGCACCCGTCTGGGCCTGTTGCTGGCGCGTGGTGGCGAAGATCATTTCGTCGCCATTCGCCAGTTGTGCCAGCCACGCCTGGGCTGGGACGATGCACACTGGCAGCAAGAGCTGCAGCGTTACCGAGCGTTGTGGCAGCGCCATCACGGTTTGCCGGAGGCCACGCCTTGATGCCCCTTGAAGAGAGCGCCATGGATAACCACCCGCACAAGCGTTACCTGCTGGCGATCGACAACGGCACCCAAAGCGTGCGCGCATTGCTTTTCGATCTGCAGGGCAATCTGCTGGGCAAAGGCAAGGTCGAGTTGCAGGCTTACTTCTCGACGCAACCGGGCTGGGCTGAGCAGGATCCGGAGTATTACTGGGCGAAACTCGGCGAGGCTTGCCAACAGGTGTGGGCGCAAACCGGGATTGATCGTTCGCACATTGCCGGGGTATCGCTGACCACCCAGCGCGGCACGGTGATCAACGTCGATGCCGAGGGCAAGCCGCTGCGCCCGGCGATTCTGTGGCTCGATCAGCGCCAGAGTGAAGTCGAGGGCGGAATCAAGGGGCCATGGGGCTGGCTGTTCAAACTGGTCGGCGCGCAGGCCACCGTGGATTATTTTCGCGCCCAGGCCGAGGCCAACTGGATCGCCAGACACCAGCCTGATGTATGGGCGGCGACCGACAAGTTTTTGCTGCTCTCGGGGTTTCTCACCCATCGCCTGTGCGGACGCTTTGTCGATTCGGTGGGCTGCTGCGTCGGCTACCTGCCATTCGATTTCAAACGGCTGAAATGGGCCGCGCCCAGCGACTGGAAATGGCAGGCGCTGGCGGTGCGTCCCGAGCAATTGCCGACCTTGCACAAACCTGGCGAAACCCTCGGCTACATCAGCGCCGAAGCCAGCCGCCACACCGGGATTCCCGAGGGCTTGCCGCTGATTGCGGCGGGCGCTGACAAGGCTTGTGAAGTGGTCGGTTCCGGCGTGGTCGACACGAGCACGGTGTGCCTGTCCTACGGCACCACCGCGACGATCACCAGCACCCGCTCGCGCTATCTGGAAATCGTCCCGTTGATCCCGCCGTATCCGTCGGCAGTGCCGGATCAATACAACTGCGAGGTGATGATTTATCGCGGTTACTGGATGGTCAGCTGGTTCAAGAACGAGTTCGGCCTGCGCGAGATGCAGCAGGCCAAAGAGCAGGGTATCGAGCCCGAGCAGCTGTTCGATGCACTGGTCAACGCGGTGCCGCCGGGGTCGATGGGCTTGATGCTGCAACCCTATTGGTCGCCGGGGATTCGCGAGCCGGGCGTCGAGGCCAAAGGCGCGATGATCGGCTTCGGCGATGTACACACCCGCGCGCACATTTACCGGGCGATTCTGGAGGGGCTCGCGTACGCGTTGCGTCAGGGCATGGAGAAGATCGAGAAGCGCTCGAAGGTCTCGATCAAGCGTCTGCGGGTGGCCGGTGGCGGCTCGCAGAGCGATGCGGCGATGCAGCTCACGGCGAATATTTTTGGCCTGCCGGCGGAGCGTCCGCATGTGTATGAAGCGTCCGGATTGGGCGCGGCGATCTGCTGTGCGGTGGGGTTGGGGTTGTACGCGGATTTCCCGGCGGCGATAGCTGCGATGACTCGAGTCGGGGCGGTATTCACTCCGCAACCCGAGGCGCAGCAAGTTTACGAGCGCTTATACAAAGAGGTGTATTTGCGTATGTACCGCCAGCTCAAGCCGTTGTACCAGAGCATCCGCAAGATCACCGGTTACCCCGCTTAACCAGACACCGAAAATCCCCTGTAGGAGCTGCCGAAGGCTGCGATCTTTTGATCTTGTTTTTAAAGAATCAAAGTCAAAAGATCGCAGCCTTCGGCAGCTCCTACACAGGTGCGGGGTGAGCCTCATATGGCGCTATCGGAGACTTTTTCTGGTGAGATTGGACAGTGTCAGCGCCGGGGGCGGTTGTTAGGCTCAACCCCCACAGCACCTCCAATAAGAACTAAAAGCAATGAAGCTGACCTTTCTCCTGTTGCTGCTTTGTGCAATGGCCCCGGCGGCGTGGGGCTGGTCGAATCACACGGTGGGCAGCTATCTGGCGTTGCAGGCGCTGCCGGCCCTGCGCGATGCGCCACCGGTTGCGGTCGAGCCGCTGGAGCGCTTTCTCACCGAGCAGTATCCGGCCGTGGTGGCGCTGCTGGAGCAACAGGAAAGCTTCGCTCGTGAACACTTCGCCCAGTACCCGCCACGCCCCGACAATCTGAAGTTGCCCGCCGTGCCGGGCGACAATCTGCGCCACGACTTTCTCACCGCGCTGCGGCTCAATCCGCGCATTCATCTGGCGATGGTCATTCAACCGCTGCCGGGTCAGGACCTGCCCGAGCGTGAACACCTGCCGGCCGATCAGGTGATGGTCGAGCAGACGCTTTCGCCGTGGAATCGCCAGCGCTTCATTCGCGTGGCCGACGGCGAGACCGTCGCGCCGCTGGCGGTGGTGGCGAGCGCTGCCGATGAGCCGGATTACGGTCACGACATCAACCTGTTCAGCGACAACCCCGGCGAGGTCGGCGCACTGTACGGCTTCGGCCCGCAGCCGTTCGGCGATGAGCGCTTTCAGTACAGCTCGCAGGCGCCGTTCCACATGGGCTTCTTCCATGAGAGCGCGGTGGTGTATGCCGCCGCCGGATTTCTTCAGCGCAGTTGGCCGGACTGGCGCGCCTATCAGTACATGGGGCTGGCGCGACTGGCGTTCGCCACTGGCCATTCTTACTGGGGCTACCGCTTTCTCGGGTGGGGCGTGCACCACGTGCAGGACCTGACCCAGCCCTATCACGCCAAGCCATTGCCCGGGGTCGAGCTGCCGAGTTTGTTGTTATTGGAGGGCAAGGCGCTGGCCGGTTTTGCGGATGACAAGCAAGCCTCCATCGAACGCGTCGCCACCCGCCACATGGAAATCGAGAAGTACCAGGCGACCTGGTTGCGCCGCGTGCTGCGTGCCGGTCAACCGCATCCGATGCTCGCGGCCTACGCCGATGTGGCCGAGGACAAACGTTATCCAGCCTACTCGGTGGACTACCTGCGCGAGGTGGTCAGCGCCGAGTCGGTGGACGATTCCGCCGCGTTCGATGACGCCATCGGCCAATGGCTGCAGACGGCGCCGGCGACCAGCGATTTCCGCCGCGGCAACCAACTGCAGCGCGAGACGTTCGAGCATCCGGCGCTCAATCAGCAGTTGTTCAAGTTGCTCGGGCATTTCGGCGCGCACAGCCGGATTTATGTCAGCGCCGCACTGACGCCCCGGCCATAGCGGTAATGCACCCCACAACAATAAAACCAGGGAAAGAGGAACAGATCATGAAAGCTCGATTTCGCCTGTCTGGCGTAGCGCTCCCCGGCGTCGGTCTGGCAGGGCTGCTGCAACTGTGCGCCGTCGATGGTGTGCAGGCCAAGGAGTTCAGTGTGCTGGACAATCAGGTCACCGGCTCGATCGACACGACCTTGTCCTATGGCCGTTTGTGGCGGGTGCAGGGTCGCGACAAGAACAACGATGACGTCAACACCAACGACGGCAATCGCAACTTCGACACCGGGCTGGTTTCCGAGGTGTACAAGATCACCTCGGAGCTGGAAGCCAACTATCAGAACTACGGGATGTTCCTGCGCGGCACCGCGTTCTACGACACCCAACTGATGGACAAGCGCAACGATTACTACCGCAACAACAACCCGTCGCAGCCGAGCCAGAGCTACCCGCAGGACGACCGCTTCACCCGCCAGACCCGCGACATCGCCGGCAGCCGGATCGAGATGCTCGATGCCTATGTCTACGGCAACTGGGACGTGGCGCAGATGCCGGTGACCGCCCGGCTCGGGCGTCAGGTGTTCAACTGGGGCGAGGGGATTTTCTATCGTGGCGGGATCAACACCACCAACCCGGTGGACGCCGCCAAGTACCGGTTGCCGGGCGCCGAGGTCAAGGAAGTGCTGATGCCGGTGGAGGCCGTGAGCTTCAACATCGGCCTCACGGATTCGCTGACGATGGAAAGCTTCTACCAGACTAACTGGAAGGAAACCCGCATCGACCCGGTCGGCACCTTCTATTCGCAGACCGACCTGTTCGCCGATGGCGGCAACACCGGTTACAACAACTTCAGCGGCACGGCGCTCGACACCCCGGTGCCGGGCTTCGGCAACGTCATCGGCCTGTACAGCGCGCTGGGCAACAACCCGTTGCTCGGCCCGGCGTTGAAAAGCACCGGCCTCTACGCCAACGGCGTGACCCCGGCCTACGGCAATACGCTGAAAGTGGCGTCGATCGGCAAGGACTACAACGCGCGCAACGACGGGCAGTTCGGCTTTGCCTTCCGCTACATCGCCGAAGAACTCAACAGCACCGAGTTCGGCCTGTACATGGTCAACTACCACGCCAAGGAACCGACCATCGCCGCTGACCTCGGTGGCTACAAGGGCATCGACATGAATGCCCTGACCAACATGCTCTCCAGCGTGGCCGGCAGTCAGGCCGGGGCACTGGCCAACGGTCTGGCCACCGCCGATGTGATGGGCAGCATCCAGGCGCATCGGCGTTATGCCGAAGACATCCGCATGTACGGTTTCAGCTTCAACACCACCTTGGGCCAGGCCTCGGTATTCGGCGAAATTGCCTATCGGCCGAACCTGCCGATTGGTGTGGCCGCCACCAACGATTTGATCGGCGACCTGGCTAACGGTGCTGCGACTGCAGTGACCGGCAAAGCGATCAACGTCGGCGGGCAGATGGTCACCCTCGACAGCGAGATCAACAACGCCGAACGCGTCGAGGCGTTCAATACTTCGTTGGGCAGCATCTACAACTTCGGCCCGACGCTGTCGTTCGACTCGATGTTCGGCATCTTCGAACTGGCCTCCGAGCACCTGCGCGGCAGCAGCCTGCAATACACCGCCTACGACGGCAGCACGCGGTATTACGCCGGCACCGGCAACACTTCTTATGTGTCCGGCGGTGATCGTGACGATCAGGTCAACCGCAATTCCTACAGCTACACGGTGATGTTCAACGGCACCTGGAACGACGTGTACGCCGGGGTCAACGTTTCGCCCTACGTCGTCTACAAGGACGACTTCAAGGGCAACAGTTATCAGGCCGGCAACGCCATCGAAGGGCGCAAGGCCTACACCCTGGGGATCAAGGCCAACTACCAGAACAAGCTCGAGGCCGAGGTGCAATACACCAACTTCTGGGGCGGCGGGCAGAACAACGGCATTCGCGACCGCGACAACGTCGGGTTCAACCTCAAGTACTTCCTTTGATAGCCAGAACACAGGCGCACCCCTTGTAGGAGTGAGCCTGCTCGCGATAGCGGATTTTCAGTCGCAGTAGAGGTTGTCTGACACACCGCTATCGCGAGCAGGCTCACTCCTACAACGGACTTTCGGTGATTTTCAGACCTCACTCCCATCTCGGAGATCGATCATGTTTTACTCATCACGATTCAGCAAAACCATGCTGGCGCTTGTTCTGGGCCTGACCGCTGGCAGCGCACTCGCCGCCATCACCCCGCAACAAGCCGAACAACTGAAAACCACCCTCACGCCCATGGGCGCCGAGCGTGCGGGCAACGCCGCCGGCTCCATCCCGGCCTGGACCGGTGGCATCACCCAGGCGCCGGCCGGCTACAAACCGGGGCAACATCACCCGGACCCGTACGCCGCGGACAAGCCGCTGTTCACCATCACCAAGGCCAATCTGGAGCAGTACAAGGCGCACCTGAGTCCCGGGCAGATCGCGCTGTTCAACAGCTACCCCGACACGTTCCAGATGCCGGTCTATCCGTCGCGTCGTTCGGGGTCGGCGCCGCAGTGGCTGTATGACAACACCTTGAAGAACGCGACCTCGGCCAAGCTGCTGGAGGGTGGCAGCGGATTCGCCGATGCCTACGGCGGTGTGCCGTTCCCGGTGCCCAAGGATGGCGTCGAGGTGTTGTGGAACCACATCACCCGTTATCGCGGCATCTACGTGGTGCGCCGCGCGTCCGAAGCCCCGGTGCAGCGCAACGGCAGCTTTGCGCTGCTCACCTCGCAGCAGGAAGCGCTGTTCAATTTCTACCGTCCGGGCGGGCAGTACGCTGACCTGAAAAACATCCTGTTCTACTACCTCGCCTTCGTGAAAAGTCCGGCGCGGCTGGCCGGCGGTGCGGCGCTGGTGCACGAGATGCTCGACCAGCTCAAGGATCCGCGTCAGGCCTGGGTCTACGACGCCGGCCAACGCCGCGTGCGCCGTGCGCCGAACCTTGCGTATGACACGCCGATCGCCTCGTCCGATGGCCTGCGCACCGCCGACGACACCGACCTGTTCAATGGCTCGCCAGACCGCTACGACTGGACGCTCAAGGGCAAGCAGGAAATCTATATCCCCTACAACAATTACAAGGTCGGCAGCCCCGATGTGAAGTACGCGCAACTGCTCACCCCGGGCCATCTCAACCCGCAGTTCACCCGCTATGAGCTGCACCGCGTGTGGGTGGTCGAAGGCAACCTCAAGCCGGGCGCGCGGCATATCTATTCCAAACGTGTGCTGTTTCTCGACGAGGACAGCTGGGGCGCGGCACTGGTCGATCAATACGACGGGCGAGGGGAGTTGTGGCGGGTGTCGATGGCCTACCTGAAAAACTTCTACGACCTGCCGACCACCTGGAGCGCGCTGGACGTGTTCCACGATTTGCAGGCGCGGCGTTACTACGTGCAGAACCTCGACAACGAAGAAGCCTCCACCGTGGACTTCTCGCAACCGGTGCCGGAAGACGCGTATTTCATGCCGTCGGCGTTGCGCCAACGCGGGACGCGGTGAGGCTGGGCCATGTTCGTGGCGAGCCAGGCCTGTCGTCTCCCGACAGGCCTGGCTCGCGGCCTTCATACGAAGAAACGCCCTTGTGATTTGTTGCGCTCATTGTGTCTGAACAGCAGTTCTCGTCCCCGCTGTATCGTGGCTCGCGAGACGGCGATGTCGCGCTGCAGTGATGTCCGACTGATGAGGTTCGAGCTATCAACGCCCACGGCATCAGCCGCTCGATCAGTGGCTTGTCCCAGTCGCCCCTTGAGCCCTTCGGGGTAGAACTCATCCACGCCCAATGCATCGAATGCAGCGTTGATGGCATGGCTGTCCTGTTCCAGAAAGTCATCGAGTCGGGCCAGTGCGTTGTTCATTCGCTCGATCTTTTGTCCGGGCAGGCCATCCAGCGCTTTAGTGGCCTGGGTGGAGGCTTCGAAGTTGGGAATCCACGCGCCTTTGACCTCCAGCACTTTCGTCAGAAGGAAACCGGTAGCCATCACCGACAGGTTTTTCTGTCCGGTTTCGGATCGGGGGTTCAACGTCACGTCTTTTGCATACTGCAGTTTGGCCGTTACGTTATAGAAGGCGGTTTGTCCTTCATGCTTTATCTCTTCGGGATCCAGCCGTCGGGTTTGAGGGTATAGAGCAACGGTTAGATGGCGGGTCGCTTCGGCTTTTCCTGCCGCAGCATCGATCGACAACGAGGTGGCGACGGTCGCGATGACGGCTCCGCCGGGCCCCGTTGGCAAGGCCAGCAAGCCTGCCCCCAGCGCCAGGATGTGCCTGCCGGCGTTGTAGGCGTAACGTTGAAACAGCCTTTTGATGATGTCCCTTTTTCGCGTGCTGTTGTAAAGCTGGTAGTTCAGCGTGCCGACCCGTTTGTTCACTTCGGACAAAATGCTCGGGTAAGTCGCCAGTTCCTGGCGCAAGCTGGATTCTTCCTTTTGGTTGCCGTGAGGATCGGTGTAGCGCAGCGGATTGTTCCCGACCATGACGTACAGGTTCAGTCCATCAATGACCCCCGCCGGGTCGGGGCTGATCCAGCGTTGCAGCCAGGGGGCGTAATAGCGCGCACCGTAGTAATACAGCCCGCTGGCGTCGCGTTCCTTGCCGCAGTAGCGCAGGGTCCGGTAACGGGCTTGCACCGCAGAGCGGCTTGCGGACCACGCCGTACCGCCAAAGGGAAAGTATTCTTCCTGGCTGATCAGCAAGGCCTGATTGTCCAACTCCAGCGTGCTTGAGCCGAGATGGTCTTCGAGGCTGTATCGCAGCTGATCGGTCTCGATCCCGGCGGGCTGACCTTCACGCCAGTGCAGACACCGAACGGTTCCGCGACCGGTTTGTATGTGGATGGTTTCGAGTCGCTGGCCTGTGCTGCTATTGATTTCAATCCCCGGTAAATAACGCACTTCACGGTCATGAGTTACCGAAGAGGTGTAAGTCGTATGGATCTTTCGTACTCGCTGACCACTGCTGTCGTAGTGGTAACGCTCATGGTCATTTCGGCCATCTTCGCGTTGCACCAGTACGACGCTGCTCAATTGGTTGCGTGGATTCCATTGCAGGCTTTTTCCGGGTTGCAGGTTTTGCAGATTGCCGTTGGCGTCGAAAGTGGCGGCCGCATCGGGCCGGTTGTCCCCCTGATTCCAGGAGAGCATCCGGTTGCTGTCGCCGGCAATGCTCAGGGTTCGGGTGTACTGATGGCCCTCGCGAACATGCTGCAGTTTGATCAGGTTACCGCGGCTGTCGTAGTCGTAGTGTCGGGTGTAGTTGAACAACTGGCTGGCGTCGATCGGGATTGTGGGCGAGGTAGCCAGCTGTAAGGGGGCCAAGTGACTGGCCGCTTCGCGCCCACTGGCACGGGTCAACCGGGAGAGGCTGTCGTAAGTGAAGCGGCTGATGGCTTCGACCTTTTGATTGTTGCCGAACCTGGCGCGTTGAGCTTTGTCTTCGATTTGCATCACGTTGCCGACCGCATCGTACTGGTAATGCAGGTCCTGCAACGTGGTGCCCGATGCCGTGGCTGTCAGTGAGCGCAGCCGGCCGTTGGCCGGGTCGAACGTGGCGTTGCTGATGACGCCATTGCCCGAGGTCTGCGACTCCAGCTGTCCGGCCGCGTTGTAGACGAACGCCTTTGCCAGCGTTATTTCTTCAAGGCTGGCGTTGAGTTTCAGACTGACGGATTTGAGCTGCCCGGCAACGTCGAATGCAAAGCAATGCTGATGGTGTCCCGCATCGGTTTGCCTGATGACCGCACCGTCCGCGTCATAGCGCCAATGGGTCTGGTAGCCGGGGCCTGCCTCGTGCAACAGATTGCGCTGCGCCTGCTCCAGCGGCCAGTCCACGGGGGTCTCGCTGCACAGAAAGTGCCGCGTCTGACGGACAGGTTGCGAGCCGTAGGTGTATTCCTCGATCAGCAGCGTGCCTGCATCATCATCGTGTCTGATCAATTCACCGCACTGGTTGAGTGCTGCGCAGGCAGGCGAGTTGTCGCCGTAACTCAGGCGCTCGATGACACGGGCGGGCTGTTGCGGTGAGGCCTGGGTGATGGAGACCGGGCGTAGCTGGTGATCGAAAGCTGTCTTCCAGTGCCCTCCGAGCGAATCCCATTGCTCAAGCAACTGGCCGGCTTCGCCGGGAAAGCTCAAACGCCAGCCGGCATCGGCACTGTGCAGCCGCAGCACCTGGCCGGAAAAGCTCTTGATGCTGGTCAGCCCGGGGGGTATGGACGTGCTGGTTTGCCCCGCATCCCATTGTTGCGAACAGCGTGCGGCGGTGTCGTGGTGTGATGAAGTGATACGTGCCTGTGCGCGCTCTTCGGCCTTGCATCGGTAATAGTCAATGTGTCGCACGCTCAGCCCGCGGCTATCGATGGCATTGACTGTCGGCGTCCTGGCGTGAATCCCTTTGCTCATGCTGCATCTCCCGTCGAACCCGCCGGAGTGGCTGACATTTCATCGAAAGTGTCGTTCGCGTCTTCTTCGACGGTGTACCAGGGGTGGCGCGTCGTCCTGTGCAGCCAGACTTCACCGTTCGAATTGGCCAGGCGTACCTGAGTCAGGCGATTCAAGGCGTCGTAGTGATGTTCGTCGCAAGTATCCGGGGTGCCCGCAAACGTATGGTCGAGGCCGTGATGCCGGTCGGCAAAAAACGCTCGACAGGTTCGCACCGGCAAACCTTTGTTGTTGTATTCGACGCGCCCGCTGACCTTCCATCGTTGGGGGGCGAAGGCCTCTTTTGTTTTTCCTCCCTCGAGGGACGGCCGGCCCTGCTCGTCGATGACATACGCAGGGCCGGATTCAACTTTCTGTATGTGCTGCAGCGTACGTCCAGATCCGTCGAGGTCCGTCAGGTTCATCCGGATCTGTCGGGGAGCGTCGTCATCGGCAAACCGATCGGCGGACAGGCAAATAATTCGCACAGGTGTCCGGGTCGAGATGAGGAGTTCCCGGTACAGTTTTTCCTCATCGGCATTTCGGCTCTGCGCCGTCGTCAGACGCGATCGGGTCGCTGCGCGGACATGCCCGTCTGGCAGGACGTCCTGACGGGTCACACAGCGCTTGAACCACGCCTTATCCGCCCGGGCTTCGGCGGACAATCGGCCCATCCAGCCACAGGGTGCGTAAAACATCGCGCTGGCCATGCCTTGCAGTGCCTCTTGTGGGTTTTCGATAACGCTGGCCGGATCGCTTGAAACCGGTTGCCGGTACTCGGCGACGGGTTTGAAGCCGATGAGGGTCTGATCTTTTTTCCGATAGAAGCTTCTGACGAGCATCTGGCCAAAGCCATCAAAAATACCTTCCTCGATGTTGCCGTTCGGGTCGGTGATTTGCCTGGGCTGAAAGGTCCGATAGTTGTAAGTGACGTGAGTGCTGCAGCCATCAGGCAATTTGAATTGCGTCGGCAAGCACCAGTAGGCGTCGTAGGTGATTTCGGTGACCCCGACGCTTTTATGCGTCTGCAGGGTTATTGCCCGATAAAAGCCTGCCAGACCTGAATAGGTCTGGAAGCCACTCTTGACCGACCAGACGGTTGAACCTGACGCCGATGACGGCAAGAAAAACGCCATGCGGTGATAACCGCTGGCCTCAAGCATGGTTTTTCCAGGGCGATCTTTTTCCACCAATACATCGAAGGCGCCGAGAGCGTCTTCATCCAGTTCGGCCGATTCGAGATGATCGACCAACGCTTCAAAATGCGCGACACCATCAGCCAGAACCGCGCCTGTCTTGCTGTCGCGATAGCGTTGAGCGGTCATTGAAGTGAGCGCGCGGCCGTTCACCCAGGCGTCTGTCTTGACCCGCTCCAGCAGCTTTTCGAGACTCATGTCTGCCGCCTGCAGCCCGCCATCCAGAGGAACTGCGGAGAACTTCAGCGCGTTCGTTCGCTGTCGCCAGGGCAGAGCTGGACGCCACCCCTGGGACTCTTCCAGATGAATGAACTCGGCCAGTGTCTCGCTCACATAAAAGTGCTGTTGAGCCGGATCATGAGCATCGAGCCACCACTGTTTTTCGTCAGCGTCGGTAAAGGGCGAGGTATCGCCGGTGGTCAGGCGCCGGGCGTAGTGGACCTTGACGCAGTGAGTGACGCAGCCAAAGGTGTCGTGCTGCAGATTGAAGGTATGCACGACTTGCGGGTCGTCGGTGAAACCATCGTACTGATATGACACGGCTTCGCACGCCAGCGGCAGCAGCCTGGCGTGCCGCTGGGGATGCACGGCAGGTTGCAGGACTCGAACGGCGTAGCGGTACTGCTCGACGCGATAGAGTGTCGTGGGGTTGGATTGTGAGTCTGCCCCGAACAGTTCCGTGCGCAACAGACGCCCGCCGAGGGCGCGTGCGAGTTCAGTTTCGCTGCAGGCATTCGCTGCCTCAACGGGTTTGTCGCCGTCGTCGGGGGTATGACGGGTGACTAGCGTCTTGCCGGGTGTCAGGGCATTTTTGTCAGAGCGATCGTACCCGCGATGGGGGGGGACTACCGATTGTCCGGTATGAAACCATTTCTTCAGTAGACAGGGTGCTGTACCGGAGGTCGAATCGGCGTGTTCACCGATTTCCCGATCGGTCTGCACCAGCAGGCCGAAGCCTCGGAACTGACGCTCGATGCCGTCATAGTAGCCCTGCCGATAGCGGAAGCACTGCGTCAGCCGATTGCCGCTGACCTCGTCCAGACGTATCTGCTGCGAAACCAGATGCATGGCAAAGGGCATGTGGCAGACGGGCGTTTGTTCCTCGTCGGGCAGTTGTTCCTTTTCGTCCAGCCACTCTTGTGCCGAGCTGCGATACAGAACCTGTTCGGCAAGCCCCATGTTGTTGTTCGTGCTCGTCAACAAATAAGGTTTCTGCGCGACAAAGTCATAGCGCCAATGCCGGGTTTGACCCTGAGTGACGCTGAAAATCAGGCTCGAACAACCGATACCTTGCAAGTCGGCCACGCTGACCTGGCAGCGACTGTCGTAACGGGTGCCTTGCGGCCAGGGCACCGATACCGGGGGAGCAAAACCGGTGCCGCCACGATTCATGAATATCTGGAGCTGATCTCCCAGCAGATACACCACATCGACGGCGCCAGAACCATCAAGGTCCGCCAGACGCAGCCGCGACGCGTCGAACGTTTCAGCATTCAGGTTCAGGTTGCCCAGTACGATCCCTTTGCCGAAACGCCCACGGCCCAGGTTTGGCCAGCACTTCACCTCGTTGGGGCGAATGCGTAACAGGTGTTGTTGACCACTGCCGAGCACATCGCTGAATGCCACCAGTTCTGACAATGAGGCGCTGATCACTGGCAATTCGTCATCGTCGTCGCCGCGGAGCACGTCCAGCGGCGGAGCAAAACCTTGCGCTCGTCGATTGGCATACAGACGCACGCTGCGGTGGCCGATCAGGGCGAAGTCATTCAGGCCGTTGCCCATCACATCGGCCAGTTGCCCCTGAGGGCTTGAAAACTCTAAGGGAAACGCATCAAACGGGACGAATCCTGACCAGCCGCGACCCGGTTGCAGCGACATGAAACCCGCAATCCCGTGCTCTACGATCAGCCAGTCCAGTCGACCGTCACCTGTCAGGTCGCACAGGGACATTCGCCCGCGTTCTGCATTGTGGCGGTCGGGTAATCGCGGCAGAGAATGCCACTGAGCGTAAGCCACTTCATCGCTTGTACCCTTGACCCGACAAGGCTCGCGGTAGTGCCAGTCCTCCTCGGCGCAATAGAGGATGCCAGGCATTCCCTCGCCATACAGGTCAAGCAGTTGATAGTGCTGCCCGTCGTTGAGCCCGTGCATATGAGCAAACGGTTGCCAGGCTTGCGCCGGATCAGGACATTTGAATTCGCTGTAGCCGAATTCGACCGGTGGGCGGCTGTCGATCCTGGCGGATTCGTCGAAGGCCTGGTCGTGGGCGGCGCTGAGTTGCTGGTAGCCGAGCGGCGATTGGCGATACTCCAGCAACAGGCGCCTGACCAGCGTCGGATCAGTGCCGGTTTCTTCGGGAAAATGGTGATACATCAATACCTGTCGGCACAGGTGTCGGGTGTCTGACTGGAAGCCAAAGACAAAACTTGAAAACGTGTCGCTACGTTCCGGCCAGGCCTTTTGCACAGGAACGGGTTTCTCGGTCAGACGGGTACTCAAGACGCCGTAATCGAACAGCAACTCGAAATGCCACTGCACATCAGCGGTGCCTGAGGTTGCCCATGCATATAAGTTCGCCTGAGCCTCGAAGTTGCCGTAGTGGATACGCCGCAAATAGCACTGGCCATGCCGGGTCTCGTACTGATAGCGAATGTGCTCGCCATGGGCATTCATGCTTTCTTCCAGCAACCACTCGCCGACCCGTTCTGGCTGTTGCGGGTCTGACCGTCGGGCGTCGGCACTTTTTCCATACAGGTGAAGGCTGCCGTCGGCACCGTGGACCAGCCAGAATCCAGGCGTGTCTTGATTTGAACTCCAGTGCTCGATTCGATCAAACGTGCTTTCCACGCGCGGGAAGTGGCGCACGACGCTGTAGGTGTTTGCGAGCTGAAGATCCTTGTAGGCATCGACAGTTTGGCGAATCACGTTCCCTTTGGTATCGCGTTCGGGCATCCAGAGATCGTCGCCCGGCCCGGCGATTTCATCGTCGGGTTCATAGGCCGGTACGCCGTTGCTGGTACGACGAGCGACGGTGGGCAATGAAATGCCCCAGCCAATGCCGAAGACGCCGTTGCCGGCATTGCTTGCATAATTCAGGGAGAGTGCGGGAGAGAAACCGCGACCGGGAGAAATCGGCAAGGCAATCTCATAGCCAGCCGTACCGTGAGTACCGAGCTCTGCGAGACCCTTGCCGATACTTTGAATGGCACCGCCCCCCTTGGGCAGCGACGGGGCGGAAAAGGCCATTGGCTTTTGCGTGGTCTTCATGCCGCACCTGCCCGAGCGGTGTAGCAGAGGTGCACGATGATGTCGTTCAGCGAAGTCAGCAGTTGCTGCTGGGCCTGCGGGTTCGGGAAGGTCAGACGCCATGTGGAAATCGCGCCGGTGTATTCGAAAGGCAGATAACGTTCATCGTTGAAGTTCAACGTGAACATGCCGCTGTCATCGACACCGCCGGACAACGCAATCTGCTGATTGGCACGCCGGCCCTCGATGATCTGCGGCGCCATGGTTGTGTCCAGATGTACCTGGCTTGAGGTCTGGGTCAGCGTCGCGCGAACGTTCTCATAGGGGCCGAGCACTGCCGGCAAGGAGATACTGAGGGTCTTGATGCGGCGCAAATAATGACTCTGGCCCTTGTAGTCGCTGTCAAACATGGCTTGCGTCAGTTCGAAATCACACACTCCCGATTTCAGGCTCTTCGCAATCTCGTCCCACACCTTGTTCGTTGTACTGTTGCTGTCCTGTTGCTTGAGCGTACGCAACGACAGGGTCTTGCGAATTTCCAGGTCGCGCTGATGACGCTGCACGTAGGCGGACTGCATGTGCAGCAGGCTCATTTTCAACTGTTCTCCAGCGCCAAAGCCGCGGCAGGATGCGTTCCAGACACCACGCTGGAAAAAACCAGTATCGAAGTCGGCGGTTTCGTAACGCCAACAGGCTTCCGTTTCCTGGCACAGCGCAAGTGTCGCGTCGAAGGCCTGGAAGAACATCGCGCTGAACTGGCTGTTCAGCCATTGGTACATTTGCGCGTTGCTGAAGCGCTTGCCGAGAAACTCGTGTACCGCGCGGGCCTGACTCAGGGTCGTTTCCGCCTGACGCAATTGCAGACGGGTGCCGGTTTCGACTTCACCCAGATATTGCAGTTGTTTGTCGATCTGGGAAATTTCCAGTTCTGCTTGTTCACGAGCCAGCAGCCACTCTTCCCGGCGGCGCTGGAACTGGGCGGATCGATCCCGTTGACCGGCCTGTGTCCGTGCATTCGAGGCGCCGGCCTGCATGAGCGCGCTGGCGGCGTGCGCCGTCCCTTCAAAACGACAGCCGCCAAAGCTTGTACCGGCGATGTTGGGCAGCAACATGATGCCCCCTGCAACAGCTTGAGAGGCCGAGGCCAGTTCTTCGAAGGTGCCACTTTGCAGATACAGTTCACCGGCGGCGGATTCGTGCGCGTTGACGTTTTGCTCGAGCAACTGGCGGTAATGCTCCAGGCGTTTCTGCACGATGGCTTTACTGGCCAGCAACGCTTCTCTGTTCGCCCGGTCGGCCTGCAGTGTCTGGTTGTGCAGATCAACAGCCGTACCTGCCAGACGCCACAACTGCTCTTGCTGCATTTCCTGCAATTGGGCCTGCTCCCTGCGTTCAATCAATGAGAGCAACATGGCTCCGGACTGAATGACGGTCTCCACGGCGTTCAACGCCTGGCCATACATGGCACTGAAGCGATAGTGGGGGATCTGCACCGCTTGCCTGCCGGTTTTGTCGTTGACTGCGCTGGCGTAGGCGCGCACCGTCAGCAAGCCCCGAGGATCGCTGGGGGGCGCATAGAGGGGCAGGTGCAGAGGCCGTCCGGCGATGTCGAGGTTATGCCGCAGGTTATGCAAGCGACTCTCGACGATATCCCAACGTCGGAGCAGATGTGGATGGAAAGGGATGCGCCAACGCGGGTTGTCAACCGAGGGGGTAGAGGCCGAGGGGATGTCTTCAGTAGGCTGGATTTCATTGCCCGCCACGTTGTCCAGAAGACTTTCGAAGCGGCGCAGTTTTGCGTTGCCGGCCAGACTGAGTTTTGGCAGTGAAACCGGCTTCCATTGGTCGACCAGCTCGACCGCAGGACGCTGCCCGAGTAGCTCCAGGGTCTGCATGTACCAGAGTTTGGCTTGGGCGAGGCTGTCGGGCGTCCGCTCGCGAAATGCGCTGTCACCTCGATTGATCAGAATATCCAGATACAGGAAATACAGCGCCTTGCGAAAGTGTACGGGGTGGCTGAGGGCAATCTGATGAGGGTCGTGCGGCGCTTGAACCGAGTAGGTGGCAGAGGCGTGCGCGTCGAGTAATGGAATCGCGCGCCAGCAATCGGCAAGTCGGTGCCGAGGCGAAAAAACATGGCCCAGCCAACGATGTGCTGCGTCGTATTGCTCTTCGGCGTTCAGCCGATGAGCGACCAGCCACGGCAGGTAAAGAAACAATTCGGTGAAATAACGGCCATAGGGTCCATGGAAGTCGAGAGTCTGGCGTGTCTCGTCGTTTATCGCCGGCTCCGACAGCTGTTGAGTGTCGAGGGAGAACAGCTCATCGAGGCTGTTTTCGCTGCGTTTGATCAGTTCGGCGGCAAACGTGGTCGTCAGTCTTATCGGCTGACGCGCTTGCTGGTCGTCGTCGCTTCTGGCGATCGCAGAGCCGGAGAAGTCGATGTATTGCGCACCGTTCAGGTCCGGCGTGGTTTTGATTGCCGGCGGAATGTTCTTTGTGGTGTTTTCCGTGAGCTCTATGGTTTTGCAAATGAAGACCGGGAAACCGTCTTCTGTATCAAGCGAGCTAACCTTGAACCCATAAAAGATGAATGCTGGTTTCGAAGTGAGCTGCGATGTTTTCCAGCTGTAGTTGAAACTGGATTGGCCCGAGAGGGGCGGCGGGATGGCTTTGATAGTTTCGGTGAAATCTGAGGGTGTGTCTGTCGAGGACTCGGCAACGACGAATTCCACGTTCAGTCTGCTGCTGCGCAAGGTCGTATGTGCAGGGGCGCCGACAATGCGCGCCTCGCGGTCGCGACTGTAAATGACTACCTGTCCGGGGTTGTTACGGTCGGCGAAGCCAATCAACGCCTTCAAGGCGAGTGTCGAAATAAGCTTGTTCTCAAGATCTCCATCGTTTGCAAAGGTAAAGTTCAGTGAGTTGATTCGATCTTTGAGCGCGAACCTGAGGTTGGTGCTTTCGGTATCGTTTACTTCCCAAGCCCTTTCTAACGCCAGCACATAGAGGGCTCCCGAGATGAGCTGGGGATGTTTGAGGCTCGAGCCACGAAGCAAAGGCATAAACGGTGTGCTGGGTAGAGTGTGGGGAATAACCAGCGTCAGGTCTGCATCTGCGAATTTGATGCTGAGTGTTCTTGATGTCAGCCCCAATATTTCCTCTGGAAGAGCGGCGAATCGAAAGTCCAGATTGAGGCTGTCCTCCACGAACTGTTCCTTGGGTAACAGGATATGATTCCGCAGTTTTCTGATCTGCGACGATGCCCCAGGCGACAGGTAGGTTGCGCTGTAGTTGACTTTGAACTTGTCAGACGCGCGCGTTGTATGTTGAAAAAGTCGCGAGTCAGTCTTCTCGGTGAATTTTTTTATTTGACTGGTCAGGAACAGCTTCTGCTGTGTGTTTTCGGTCTGACTGAGGTCGAGGTAAATGGAGAGGTTTTTATCCATATACCTGTCCGTGCGCAGGACGTGCGTCACGTTATTGTTGTTGCCTGCTTTGACCTGCAGGGAAATGAACAGGAAGTCCTGATTGTTTTCCTTGTGATTGATCGCAACGGTGTCTGTCAGTTTTTTTAGCGAAGCGGGGGACTTGTCCACGAGACTGCCAATCTCGATGTGATCCTCTATGGGAGTTCGCACTGCGCTCCAATTGCCGTCGTGGCGGCGGAAGCAGAAGTTCAGACGCGCCAGTGGGTTTTGGGGTGTTGTGGCGCTGTTACCGGATAACG
The DNA here is from genome assembly GCF_018729515.1 of Pseudomonas sp. MG-9. NCBI lineage: Bacteria > Pseudomonadati > Pseudomonadota > Gammaproteobacteria > Pseudomonadales > Pseudomonadaceae > Pseudomonas > Pseudomonas sp. MG-9. Next base: position 407,245 of record NZ_JAHHZH010000006.1, on the reverse strand, counting down.
ACGCCCCGGCCTGCGCCGAGTTCTGAAAGATCAGCTCAGCCCAGACAATAAACAGACGATTGTTGAACCACACCGGGCGGATGGTGTGCTCAATGGCATTTTCAGGGATCGGAATGTCAGCTTTCTGCCATTGCGACCAGGCATAAGGGACCGGTTGATCCTGTTTGGGTTGAGGTGCGGTGGGTGTCGAAGAATCCATGACGAGTGGCCGTGCAGCCATGTTCAACGAACACCAGAAATAACTGTTTTCCGAGCGGGATTTGCCAACGAGGTAATAGGTACTCTCGGCAAATGTTTCGCCGTCGATGTAACCATTGAGAATGTTCAGGTTGGTGATGGCTTCGAACCGGGTGAGATAGGCCAGTACGCAAGCCTGCACGGCGTCGGGTTGAATCCGGTTCTGGCTGAGGTCGTTTTCCAGTTGCCGGAAGTTATCGCTCTTGTTGGTTCTCAGGTCCGGGTTCAGGTACGTCGAAGGGAAACACTCCAGGCGCTGATGAGCGGCCCATGTCGAGTACTGGTGCAACTCGTCTTGCCATGCCCGAGTGAGTTCCGGCATCGATGCCACTGAGTCATAGCCGGGTTCCAGATTCATCAGAATCCGGTTGATGTACTGTTGCAGACTGGAAGTTGCACACGCGACCGCAGTCGTGGGTACATCTCGGCTGATCAGTACATCCAGCAACCAGTAATCGTAGAGATCCTGCGCAGTCTTGATGTCGAGGTTTGCGGCGGTGGCGTCGCTGGCTATTACGTGGTGCAGGCAGTAAGCGAGCATGGCATCACGCAGGCTTTCATCAAGCTGCTGCTTGAGAGCAATGGTCATATTCGGTCCTTGAATATAGAGGGAGAATCTCAGTGGCGGGCAGCGATCAATGCTGCGCCCACCGTGTGCCAATCCGTTGCAGGGCTATCGGACGTCAATGCGCAGGCCTTGATCAAGGTTGCTGCCGACAGACCGGTGGCGTTGCAGCACGCCTGACAGCGCATGACCCAGTCCAGTACCGCCATCGACATCACGTCCCTGGCGTCCGAGGCATTTATCAGTACCGTAACTTGATCGGCAGTCCAGTCGAGCAACCGCGCCAGCATCTGGTCGAGTTCAGCCGGTGAGAGGTTTTGCTCGGTTTGATGGGCGAGCTGAAGGAAGTGCAGAAGACTCTCTTCGGACTGTCCCCTGGTATGGACCCAATGGCTGACGCTTTCGAGCAAGTAAACGTTTTGCAGGGTCAGCGTCGGCGTATTACCGGATGCCAGCCACTCGGGCTTGTCCAGTAACCGGGTGAGGGTGCGGCCGCTCAGTTGCAGATCACGGCAGGCAATGGCCGCGCGAAGAATATCGAGCAACCAGTCTGGCATTGCACCACCGGAGACGGGGGACTTGAGGTTCTGCCAAACCTGAGCATGGGTAGTCCCTGCCAGCTTCAGTACGCAGGGCAAGTGCGAGGCGGGCACTTCCGTCATTTCATACAGAAGGTTCTCCAGCAGCCGTACTTGCTGCGCTGCATTGGCGTCGGCCTGGTGCGCGATAGAGCTCAGGCGATCTTGCAACGACTGATCGAACGTCCAGTCGCCTGGCGCAGGATCCAGCACTCGCTGGATTGATGGAACGTCGTGCCGGGTATGTTTGAACCACTCGACAGCCCAGTCCAGGGCCATCAACACATCCAGGATGTCGATGTTTGCCGCGGGCGTTGCAGACAGGGTCCCGTGAACCAGCAACGTGTAGAACGTTTCCCCACCGATGAGCTTCGCCAACGATGTGCACTCCCTGGGCGACAAGCCGAACATCCTTGCAATCCGCGCCTGACGATAGAGTGATGAGATCGAGGGCAAGTCCTGCTTGAGCGTGGGGAAACAGGTTCGGGTCTGCTGTATCAGCGCCATCAATTCGTCCTGCGTCAATGCCAGCCCCGCGCTCAGTTGGCTGTAGATCACCTGCGAACTGGCGTCCACGTTGTCCAATGACCTGGAAGAAGACGCTTGCAACGAATTGATGAATATCGCGCTGTGGTTGAAAACCTGATCAAACAACGGCATTCGTTCACCGCAGGCCTGGGTCGGCATGTCGTGCAAAAAAGCGGCGAACTCCTCTGGAGCAATCGGATAACGCTGCGCCAGGTACCGATAGACGCCCAGAGTGCGCAGGGTGTTCTGGTTGAGCACCCGCGAAACATTGCCTTCCGAACGCATGGCATTGACGATCAGGGTGTCGAGTTCAGCGAAGGGAGTGGCCACCCAGCGCTGCAGTCGGATCATGCGCTGCAGGCGATCAAGGCGTGGCTTTGAGCCGTCACTCAACAGCAGCTCGCCGTCTTTGCCTTTCGTGATTGTCAGGCGAGTGCCTGACGAATCCCCGTTGATGTATGCCGTGGCGTAAGTAGCCGCAGGATTCGTTTCATGGCGCGATTGGCAAGGGCTGTGTTTGCCTCGGGCCAACAGTTGGTCAAGTTGGTCATTTGTGAGCCCTGTTTTTGATTTGAAAGTCTTTACCTCTTCCAGCCCCGCGAGCTGACTGACGCCAAATGCTTTTTTCAACGCCGCATCGTCAGTATCGGAGGCGAGCGGTTTGAGCAATATTTTCTGCTGCTCGGGGCTCAGGCCGCAGAGCATTTCTTGCGCGTGCAGTCGCGACTTTTCAATGTAACCGTATTGGATTTTATCCGGTGAAAACGGCAGGGCCGGACTGATGAGGTAGTTCAAGGCACCCAGCGCGGGTTTGTCCACGCCCAGGCCGGCAAGGCATTGTTGATGATGGATGTCGTAAGGTAGCGAGAATGGGTAATGCGCGCTGGCCAGGGCCTGATGGAGGCTGGTTCTTTCAGCCTGATGGCTCAGGTAGGTCTCGATGTTTTTGCTCAACACATTATTGACGATGTTGAGCATCGGCTGTGCCACGAACGCGCTCTGATGATCCATCAGCAGGGTCTGGATATCCGGACGTCGTTTATCCAGCGTGATCCTGTCTGTCTGTATGGAGGTGTTCTCCAGCTGTCCGGCAAACAGATAAAGGGCGTTGAGATAGGCAACGGGTGAGTCGATGGCCGCGACATCGCCTTCTTCACAGAATTGCTTCCAGTTTTCCTTGAACAGGTTCTGGTAGGTCACAGCTGATGTCGAGCCGGCAGCAGAACTGCGGCGCTCACGGCCCTTTGCACTGTCGGATGATATTTGCCGCTGTTGATACAGACGCCCGACCTGCCGGGCGTGATTGCAGGCACGGTGATAAATGCGCTCGGCATCGCTGGCGTTGTACAGCACACATTCGCGGATGAACTGCTCTTTGCTGCGGCGCACAATGTCGAAGACTGAGGTTATTTTCAGGTCTTGCATCGCCAGCTCGAAATCGATTCTGGCGTCTTGTGTACTGCCCCTGAAATCAATCAGTCGCTGCAGGTGTGAAGGTTTCGAAACATCCATGTCTTACCAATCTCCTGTGGGTGAGCAGGAGTTGATCTTATCGACGGCTATCGAAGCGGAGCAGTAGGGAGACGGCTGGATGGGTGTACGAAATGTCGATTGATGGGGGGCAACACAATCGCGGGCAAGCCCGCGACTGGTTTGATGTTTCAGCGCTGAACGAGTGTCAGACGCGGAAGTGGCTGACCATCTGCTGCAACTGACCACCCAGGCGCGCCAGTTCAACGCTGGACGCGGCGGTCTCGTCACTGGCCGCAGCGGTCTGTTCCGATACGTCGCGCACATTGATGATGCTGCGGCTGATTTCTTCGGCCACAGCGCTCTGCTGTTCGGCAGCGGCGGCGATCTGCTGGTTCATCGACTGGATGTTCGACACCGTGCGGGTGATGTTTTCCAGGGAGTCGCCAGCCTTGCGGGTCAGGGCCACGCTGCTGTCGGTCAGGGCGCGGCTGTTGTTCATCACGGCAGCCACTTGCTGGGTGCCGTTCTGCAGACCGGCGACCAGGCCTTCGATTTCTTCGGTGGATTTCTGTGTGCGCTGGGCCAGGCCGCGGACTTCGTCGGCGACCACGGCAAAACCACGACCGGCTTCACCGGCGCGCGCCGCTTCAATGGCTGCGTTGAGCGCCAGCAGGTTGGTCTGTTCGGCCACGGCCTTGATCACGTCCATGACGCTGCCGATCTTGTCGCTTTCCTGTTGCAGCACGCTCATGGCTTCGGTGGAACGCACCACTTCGCTGGCCAGACGCTCGATCTGCGCGATGGCTTCATTCACCACCTTGTCGCCTTCACGGGCTTCGCCGTCAGCGGCGGCAGCGGCTTGCGAGGCTTCCTCGGCGTTGCGCGCGACTTCCTGCACGGTGGCAGTCATCTCGTGCATGGCGGTGGCGACCTGATCGGTCTCGACCTTCTGGCTGTTCACGCCGGCGCTGGTCTGCTCGGTCACGGCCGAGAGTTCTTCGGCAGCGCTGGCGATCTGGGTGACGCCGTCGCGGATGCCGCTGATCAGGTCGCGCAGGGTGACGCCCATGCGTGCGATGCCTTGTTGCAGCACGCCGAGTTCGTCGCGGCGGGTGACCGTCACGTTCTGGGTCAGGTCGCCGCTGGCAATACGCTCGACCACGGCCAGGGTGTCTTGCAGCGGACGGGTGATTTGACGGGTGATGATCACCGCGGCAATCACACCAACCAACAGCGCCAGCAGGGTGCTGATCAACTGGAAAGTACGCGCCTGAGCGCTCTCGATGTCGCGGCGGTCGAGCTGGATCTGGTACAGCTGCTCACTCGTGGTGACGATGGCGGCGCCCTGATCGGTCATCTCCTTACGCGCCTGCACCGCTTCGCTGTTGGCGTTTTTGTACGCCTGCAACGCGCTGCGGTAGTTGGTCAGGGCGGTTTCCAACTGACGCAGGGCGTCTTGTTGGGTCGCGGCGAAATGCACGTTCAGTTGCTTGAGGCTGGCAATCGCCACGTCCAGCTGACGGACGGCTTTCTGCTCGGTTTCAGCATTGGTGGTGGCGGTGTAGCCGCGCACTTCATAGCGGGCCAGGATGAACGCTTCCTTGGCCTCGGTGATGGCCTGGAACTGCTCGAAACGCTGTTCGCTCATGTCCATCTGCTGCACGCGCTTGCTGATCGTTTCGATCAGGCCGTAGGCGGTATCGGCGTTGGTGCCCATCACGTCGCGCGCGCTGTTACCGGTGCGGTAGGCGTTGCGCATCTTGTTCAGCGACGCCTGGTATTCGGCGATGGTCGCCGCCTGCTCCTTGAGCAGTTTGACGTTTTCCGGGCTCTTGAACTTGTTGATCAGCGCCTGTTGTTGCGCGGCAAAGCTTTCGAGGGTGGTCTGCACGTTCTGCGCGGCGGTTTCGTCGCCGTTGGTCAGCATGTATTGCAGGCGAACCACGCGCAGCTTGGTCAGGCCGGCGTTGAGCTGGGTGATGTCGCTCATCCAGTTGCTGCGGTCGATCAGACCGCCAAGGCTGGTCCAGCCGGTCAGAGCCAGTACGCAGGTCAGGGCCAGGACCAGGCCGAAGCCCAGACCCAATTTCATGTTCACGCTGATGTTGCCGAACCAGCTATTCATCACAATTCCTCCAGGAACGTAGAGCTACTTGATCGTCGGTCAGGCTGGAAGATTGTTGTTTTTTGAGCCAGCAAGGGTGTTAACAGGTCTGTATCGGCCGCAAACACGAGAGCTGAAAGGATTTTGTCCCGCGGAATTTGTAACAAGGGCTGTTAAAGACTTTTTTCACATACGTTTCACCGACCACTTACGCGCTCTTTTCTACCCTCGCCGCATCGTATTGACTGTGATGCATGCCGACGAGGCGGCCCGATGTGGAATTGAGACTGAGTCTGTTCGGCGTCAAACGCTCGTTCTCCCTGAGCGGGTTGGCCCGATATCGCAACACCTGGGTCGTGCTCGGCGCCTTGCTGCTGGTGATTCCGCTGACCCTGTGGCTGCTCGCCCCGGCGGCGGTGCCGGACCTGGCCCATGGCAATGTGTCCGGTGCCCGGGCGCTGGCGGCCGGGTGGGCCAAGGGCGACATGATTGTGCTGGTGCGTCACGTCGAGCGCTGCGACCACTCCCCGGCGCCGTGCCTGAGCGGCGATGATGGCATTACTGACCGTTCGCGCAGTATTGCGGTCAGTGTCGGTGCGCAATTCGAGCATCTGGGCCTGAACCACGCCGATATCTATAACAGCCCGATGCTGCGCACCGTGCAGACCGCCGGTTACATGTTCAACCGTGCGGCCACCGGCGAAGACTGGCTGATCAGCTGCAAGGACCGCATATTGCAGGAAGCGCTGGCGCACAAGCTTCCGGGGCGCAATCTGATCCTGGTGACCCACAGCGAATGCATGGCGGAGCTGGAAAAGGACTTGAATGTACCGGTTTCGGCCCCTGGCTACGGCTCCTCGCTGTTCGTCTCCGCCGCGAATAAGGCGGACCCGCGCATACTTGGCTTTATCGAAGCCTCCGACTGGCACTCAGTGACCACCCGATGAACCGACATTTCCATAGCGTCAGCACAAACAAAACCCGCCAGTGATGGCGGGTTTTTTTTGTCTGGCGCGACGGGCGTCAGTAGCCGACGAAGTAGTACGCCTGTCGCCCGACCATCATGGTCTTGAGCACTTTGAGCGGCGCGACGGGTTCGCTGTCTGCCGAGATCACCGCGACGTTCGAGGGCGACGCGCTGAGGAAGTCGTGCAGTTGCGCGTCGGTATCCAGCCCTTTGAGCACACGTTGGGTGTAGAACACGCTGGCGCCGCCGACCCGCTCATTGGCCTGGAACAGCGCGACCTGTTGGCCGTTGGCTTGCAGGGTCTGAATGTGCTCGGTCAGCGGCAGGAACGACAGTTCTTTATCGGCGTTGGGCAAGGCCCACTGAGCGGCGCCCAGGTAGCTGCCGATCACCACCGTGAGCAGGCCAGCGGCAATCGCCTGACGATGACGGGCGACTTTTCCTATAAAGCGGCTGGCGTTTTCATGCGCCCGCAAGCGATCAAACAACACCCGCGCGTACTCGGCAGCGATCACGGCGGCGGCCGGGGTCATCGACATCAGGTACACCGTGCGCTTGCTGGAGGCCAGGGTCAGCATGATGAACTGCGCCACGATCCACAGGCTGAAAAACAACAGGTAACGGTTGGTCTTCAGTTCCTTGCGCAAATGCCACAGCCCTAGATACACGAGGATATTCCACGGCAGGAACGCTTCCGGCAGTTTGGCCAGGTAGTAATAGAACGGCTCGTAATGCCCCGCCTCGACGAATGAGCCGCTGAAGCGACCGACGCTGTTGGTCAGCAGCACTTCCGCGACGGCGTGCGAACCGCCGCGCTGATAGAGCACGGCGAGCCAGATCAGCAGCGGAATCAGACCCACCGCCGTGAGCAGGCCGGGACGCAGCCAGGCGCCGATCTTCAGGCGTTTGTCGATCAGGTTATCGGCCAGCAGGTAGGCGAAAATCACCACCCCCGGCATCGCCAGCCCGAGTACGCCCTTGCTCAACGTGGCAATCGCGATGCCGGCGATAAACAGCAGCGAACTGCTTGGCGTCGAAGCCCGTTGCGCCTGAAAAAACGCCAGCAACGCCATGCTCACACCGAGGGCGAGCAAAGCATCTTCGCCGACCCCGCGCACGTTGCTCCAGTAACTGGCCATGGTCGCCAGCAGAATCCCCGCCGTCCAGGCGACCGCTTTCGGCCGTCCGAAGCGGCGCAACATACCGTACAGCAGCATTATGCTGAGCAGCCCGGCCACCGCGGACGCCAGCCGCACCGCCCACGGCGAAACGCCGAACACGCGCATGGCGCCGGCGTCCAGCCACAGGCTCAGCGGCGGTTTTTCCAGAAACGGCTCGCCGAACAGGCGCGGCGTCACCCAGTCATCGTCCAGGTGCATCTCCATGGCGATCCCGGCCACGCGAGCCTCGGTGGAGCCTTGCAACTGGTGGTTACCCAAGGCGAAAAAAAACAGCAGGGCGGCAAGTAAAAACAAAGAAGTGGCGGCACGCGACATGGAATTCAGGCAACCGGAAAGGGCAGGAGCCTTGAGCATACGTCGCCAATGCTTAACAAATTGTGAAACTCACGCCAGTTGTCGTGACCAACGCTTCTCCGGCGTCTCGAACAACGGATTGACCAGCGCCGTCAGCACATGATCCTGCCAGCGGCCGGCGATGTTCAGATAGGCCTTGGCGTAACCTTCACGCTCGAAACCCAGGCGCTCCAGCAATCGCGCGCTGCGCTCGTTGCCAGGCATGTAATTGGCCATGATCCGGTGCAGGTTCTGCGTGTCGAACATGTACCCGATGCCGGCCTCCAGACCTTCCTGCATCAGTCCTTGACCCTGATGCGCGTGGTCGATGTGATAACCCAGATAACAGGCCTGAAACGCGCCGCGAATGATCCCGCTGAAATTGCACGCGCCGATCATCTGCTGTCCGTCCGGCGTCAACAGGGCGAAATGCATCGCCAGCCCGGCCTCGTAGGCACTGGCCTGGATTTCAAGGCGTCGGCGAATCTGCTCTGTGGAAAAGTATTCGGTAGTGCGGATCGGCGACCAGGGCGCGAGGTGACGTTGGTTGCGTTGGTAGAAATCACTTTCCAGTTCGGCCTGGTCCGGGGCCAGGATGGCGAGCGTCAGACGTTGGCAGGGCAGGCTCAGCAGTGACATCGGGCGCTCCGGTTGGCAGGGTCGAAGGACAGGATTGCCCACGGGATGAAAAAAAACAAACCGCGCTGGCGCCCTGTAAATTTCTTTGGTTGAGTGCACAGGGTTGTATCGAGTGCGGCATTTCTGCAATTGGAGGAGCAAGCAATGGAATTTGCATTGACGGTGAACGGGCTGGCGCTGCGTGTTCGCTCGCCGGACCCAGCGCTGGTCATGCCGGTGCGCGAGGCGCTGAACGCCAGTTACCGCGAGCATGCGCCCTTTCTGGAATGGGCGCTCGAACAGACCAGTGAGGAGCGGGCGCTGGCCTCCATGTTGCGTGCGCAGGATGATTTCGCCAGCGAGACCGGCGAGCGGCGGTTGTTCATCGTGACTGAAGACGGACAAGCCGTCGTTGGCTGCATCGGCCTGGTGCCGCGGCGGCGCAAGCGTTATGTCGTCGGTTATTGGGCCAACAGCGCGTTTGCCGGCAAGGGTTATCTGCGCGAAGTGCTGCAGCAGTTGGTCAAGCGCTGGCCTGAGTTCACCTTTTACCTGACCACATCGTCGGCCAACACCCGCAGTCAGCGTCTGGCTGAAGCGGCGGGGTTTACGCTGATCAGGATTCACTCACAGGCGCGGCAGTCGCCACAGCATGGCGTGCAGGACACCTGGGTGTATCGCTTCGGCGGCAAACGCCAGGCAAAAAAAAGCCCGCGGGAGAGCGCGGGCGAACCGTAGTTTCTTGAATGAGCGAGCGGACTGTACCGTGTTGTTCGAATGGGGGCAGTGAAGAAAAATTCATCTCGGCGGTGACCGCTCTGCAACGCCTCAGGGCAGATGATCCGCGGCGAAATCGGCCTCCGAACGTGCCGTCAGCCGGCCCTTGCGGCAGGCGTCCTGAAAGCGTTCGAAGTCGCGCTCGTTCTGCGCGGTATAACTGCGCGCGTATTTGAACAGGGCGTCAGCCAAGGCATCGCCCTTGCCGATGTAGCCGCTGATCTGCGCCGCGTTGCCCGAGGCTTTGGCGTGGGCGCGGGCCAGTGCACGACCGCAGACCCGGGCATAGGCGGCGAAAGTTTCGGCGTCGAAGTTTTCCAGTTCGGCGGAGATCTTCATGTCGCGCAATTGCCGAACATAGAAATAGCGACCGTTGGGGCCGGTGGCCCACCCCAGGAACAGATCGCTGGCCGATTGCATCAGGCGCTGGCCCTCGACCACGCGCTGACCTTCATGGCGCGTCCGGGATTTGGCTTTCACGTAATCGGCCAGCACCGAGCGCCGGGCCTCCTTGAATTGCAGGAACAGCGGCGATTCCTGAGCGTCGGTCAGCAACGCGACCAGACAACGGGTGCCGACACTGCCCACGCCGACCACTTTGAACGCCAGATCCTGCACTTGAAACCGCGAGAGCAATTCCCGCCGGTCAGCCTGCAGCGTGGTTCGATAATCACGCATGAACGTGTCGAACAACGGTCGCCAGTCTGCCAGCCGTAACCAGTCATCATCGGCGTCGAGCAGCGTGGTGTGGTTGTGCAGGTGGAAAATTTCCGGCAAGTCATCGCGAATGATCAACCGCCCGTGGGCGTCGCGTTCGCTGATTTTCGGCAGCAACTCGGCGTGGGTGCGCCGCTCGGCTTTATCGACGGCACGCTGCACGTGTACCAGCGCGCTCTTGCGCGCCTGATCGAGCAAGTCTTCGTACTTGATCGATTCGTACCAGGTTTCCAGCGCACTCTGTTCGGCGCACTCCAGCATCGTTGCCTGATAGGCGCCGACCATCTGCCGACACACGTCTTCCTCAACCGACTCGCCATGGCGCAAATCCCGCGCCGCCACCACAAAACTTGCCGCCAGACGCTTCACATCCCATTCCCAGGGGCCGGGGTGCGCCTCGTCGAAGTCATTGACGCTGAACAGCAGGTTGCGCTCCGGCGTGGCAAACCCGCCGAAGTTCATCAAATGTGCATCACCACAGATCGGCCCGACCAGCCCCATGTTCGCCGTCCCCGACAAATCATGAGCCTGCAGCAATGCGTTGCCGCGAAAGAACGTGAAGGGCGACACCAGCATCCGCCCGTAACGCAACTCGACCAACGAGGCGACACGACCGCGACTCGACGCCTTGATCAGCGGAATCGGATCGCGGTTCATCTTTCCGGTGGTGGCCTGCGAACTGCGCGAGCATTTCTTGCGGGCGTCCTTGCCTTGCTTCATGAGGTCTTGGAGGGTGGTCATGGGGGCTCGTCGTGGCGGTGGAGGCGGTGTCAGTGTAGAAGCGGTTCAGGGGTTTATCCGCCGGCCGCAACGCGCCAGGTCATTTCAGAACTCCGTGACCTTGTCTTCGCGTAAAATCCATCCCGCTTCACCCGCTACCAACTTGTACTGAACCTGGCGCATCTTCCCCGTACGCCCCGCGCCAGCGTCGGCACTGTCATAGACCGGGAAGCGTTGCACCAGCGTGTTCTCCACCACCGCAAACGAGTCCTCACCCTGATAACCCTCGGCGGTTTTCGGGTTGTCGCTGACTGGGGGCAAGTAGATTTCGCTCAGGGATTTCTTGTTGTTGGCCGAGTAGGCAATCAATTCGCCCGGCATGCCGCGCCCGGGCGAGCGGGTGAAAACGTAGAGTTCGGGGGAGCCGTCGTTATTGAGATCAGCGACTTCGGCGCGCACCACATCACCGCTGAGCGCCTGGATGATGACCGTGTTGTCGATCTCCAGCCCCTTGGGAACGATGCGCAGCGTCGGTTTGTCACCGACCTGTTCGGTGCTTACGTGAAAGGCGATACCCTGCAATTCCAGTGTCTGGTCGAATGGCTTCTGGAGGGTGGTATCACCGTTGACCAGTCTCAGAGACAAGTCGTAGTTGGCCACTTCATTGCGTCGTGCGGCGTTGCGCATGAGGTAGACCTGAACCGTGTATTCGCCATCGCTGGGCAATGTGCCGAGGAAGTGATTGCCCATGATCGAGCCGTTGAACAGCGCGTAATCCGCACCCTTGGCAGTGATGTTGAAGTAGGCGGAGGTGTTGGAGGGCTTGAAGTCGACGGTGAGCATCTGGCCAGCCTTGGCGTTGAGTTTGTATTCGGCGGTCTGGTCACCCTTGATCGACTGTTTGCGCTGGACGCTGTCGGCACTGGTTGTGAAAGCTATCGGTTCTACGCGCACGGCGCCTGCATCGGCCGCATGGACGGGCAGGGTAATCAGTGCGGCCAGCGCGGCAGCGATCCAGGTCTTCATCTTCAACTCCATTGCATCTCGATGTTCCCAGCATAGAGGCCGCATCGGGCGAGCGCCCAGAGATTGCGCGGATTAAATGTTGCTGGATTTGAGCATGTGCTTGAGGTGATGTTCCCTGACACGAATCAGCTGTTCACATAATTCTCACCTGATTTTTGCCATGATAGGTGCCGGTATTCCATCGGCCCGAGCGAGTGTTCCCATCATGAATATCAGCGTTCTCTACGCTTTGGCTGCGGCCGCGCTGTTTGGCGCCAGTACGCCACTGGCCAAACTGTTGGGGGTACAGATTTCGCCGATTCTGCTCGCCGGATTGCTCTATCTGGGCAGCGGTCTGGGCCTGACCGTCCTGCGTTTTGCCCGCGATCGAGGCTGGCAGCCGTCCGGGCTCAGGACTGGTGAATGGCCTTGGCTGATCGGCGCCATCGGCTTCGGCGGGGTGCTGGCACCGGTCGCGCTGATGTTCGGTTTGAGCAGAACGTCCGGCGCGAGCGCGTCACTGATGCTCAACCTGGAATCGGTGCTCACGGCGCTGCTGGCGTGGATGGTGTTCAAGGAAAATGCTGACCGGCGAATCGTAATCGGCATGCTCGCCATCGTGGCGGGTGGTGTCGTGCTGTCGTGGCCGCAAGAGGCGGTGTCGGCGCAGGACTGGACCGGGCCGCTGGCTGTCGCCTTCGCCTGCTTTTGCTGGGCCATCGACAACAACCTGACGCGCAAGGTCTCTGCCTCGGATGCCCTGTTCATCGCCGGCAGCAAAGGCCTGGTGGCGGGACTGGTCAACTGCGGCCTGGCCTTGTTCATCGGCACACAACTACCTGCCGCTCCCACGCTGGTGCCGATCCTGCTGGTCGGATTTCTCGGCTACGGCGTCAGCCTGGTGATGTTCGTCCTCGCCCTGCGCGGACTCGGCAGCGCACGCACCGGCGCCTACTTTTCCACCGCACCGTTCCTGGGCGCAGGCATCTCGATTCTGCTGCTGGGCGAGTCGATATCGCTGATGTTCCTGCTCGCAGCGGCGTTAATGGCCGTGGGCGTATGGATTCATCTGATGGAAAATCATGCTCATGAGCATCAGCACGAACCGCTCGAGCACGATCATCGGCATACACACGACGAGCATCACCAGCATACGCATGAGTTTGAGTGGGATGGGGTGGAGCCGCACAGTCATCCACATGTGCATACGCCGATTCGGCACAGTCATGCGCATTTTCCGGATGTGCATCATCGGCATGGGCATTGAGGGGGGCAGATGCGACAAAGCCCGCACGAGGCGGGCTTTGTCGTCGAGAGTTGGTGGGCCGGGGTAATCTGAACAGGACTTACAACATGATGATTTAAAAAGAAAAGTCTGGTTTTGTTTTCTGGCTGGAATGCCATTTGGAATGCCAATGTAATTTGCTTGGTGCCTTGGGGGGCATGATGGGCGGCCAGCATCGCTAACAGAACTTGTGCTGTGCGCATCGTGGGTCTCGGCTACGTTGGTCTTTCCATGCCGCGAGGAAACACTTCATCCCGGGGGAGCATTAGCCGTTTAGTGGTAAATTTTTTAAGTGTTTCAGAGTGAAGCGCTGCGCTTCGGCTCTTTTGCTCTTCAGAGATGTCGTCGATTGAGAGGTTTTCGGTTTCCATCATTATGGTGCGCTGCGTCAGTTCCGTAATGCACTCATGGAGAGCTGAGTTGATGGCCTCAAGTATCTTCCTTAGTCGTTTTTCCTTTTCGGCGGCCTTCTTGGCGGCGTCCCTGGCCGCGATTTTCTGTTGGCTCGCCTCTTCGTACTCCTCAGAGAGTAGGGTCTCAAGGAAATCTTTAATGCCGGCTTTGTTCTGCTTCGCCAGCGTATCCAGGTGACGCTTTGCCTTAGATGAAAGTACGAAGCTGCATGCTTTCTCTCCTGCCTGCTTGCTCTCTTTCCTTCGCTGAACTTGGCCCCAGGCCGACTGCATTCTCACCAGGAGTGCGGAGTCTTTGTCCCTTTCCTGTTGCAGCCATCCATCGAGGCTCTTGTATGTGATTGGCTGGTCTAGGTACATCTCCCCCTTGTTGTGTAGGTGTTTCCGAGCCCATTCGCGCTGAGTTGGGTCTTCCAGATTGAGCCAGTAGCTGTCTGCTGTTTGATTGTCCATGGCGCTTCCATCTAGATTTTCTTCATTCTATTACTTAGTAATTTACTTGGTAAATTACTAAGTAATTTTTATTTATAAAAAACAGTCTGTAATTATTGAGATAAAATATCGAAACACTCATGGGTATTGGATGACTTTGTGAACGATATACTGCTTGCGGTGCTGCGCAGTGAGGCGAATGGAATCAGCCCTGAGGCGAAATATTTGCTGATCCGTTTGGCTGAGCTCGGTTTGGTTCCTAGGGGTATTAGTGCGGGTGTTAAGGAGCTGGCGGCGCGTTTTGGAACCTCCGATACCCAGGCTGGCGCGGCTTTGAATTCGCTGGTTGCAGCTGGGGTATTGGTTCGCCGAGATGTGGTGAGCGGGCAAGGTCGTCCCAAAAGGCACTATGAGTTAGGCGCCAGCTACGCAGCGCAGGTTGCTCGACACGACGTGACAGAGGTAATCCACGAAAAGGTAATTCGCCACCTGCTACAGCATGAGCTCAAGGTGGCTGATCAGCGATCAGCTATCGCCACACCGCAAGATGAACAGAGAGCAACTGCTCCTCTTGCTCAGGTGCGGGCAAGCAGAGGGCAGGGGCGAGTGAGCGTGGTGAATCGCGTACTGCTTGCTGCACTGTTGATTCGCGCAGACCGATTTGGCGTTGTAAGGGATCTGGGAAGCGCCGAGCTGGCGCGGATAACCGGACTGAGCCAGGTGCGCTTGAAAAACCGAGTTGGGACCTTGCTCGACTGTGGCTTGATCCGGGCCTACGTTCCCGGAGCGACGGGCTCTGTCATTTTCAAGAAAACAAAAAGCATCTACTACCTCAATCTGCACCACTCGGAATTGATCTGTGGACAGAGCTTGCCGATGTTGCTGGTCTCTTCCACTCGAATGGTCAATTCGAGCAACGACTGTGACGTAGTGGATGAAATGCTGCATACGGAAGGCGAGGCAGCGGATCAGCGTGAGGTTGGCGTTCGTAAGTTCTTTGAAGATAAGCATGAACAAAGACTTGGGAGCTTGTTGAGAGGGAGGCTTGACTGCTATGCGGAATACCTTCTTTCTCGTTATTGGGACGATTTCAACAAAGGCGAGTCCGAGCTCGTTGAGTTGATCAAGCAAGACTTGCGGAGCGGAGGTGCTGATACAGAGGCTACTCAGTCGCTTGCCCGATATTTGTTTCAGAAGGCTGAGCGTGTGGCGAAAGGTATTAGAAACGACTGGTTTCAATCGAGCTCGCCGTTGATCAGCAGTATCGATTTTAAGTCTATGGACTATGTGCTGCTCCCTGCTCGACGGGTTGTCGTTAGTCCCAAGTTCATTTTCTATCCTTCGCGAGCAGTTTTGGCGCTACCACTTGATGGCGTCATAAGTCCCCAAAGGTTGTATGTGGCGGAGTTTGGGCGTGGATTTGGCAACGTTAATGTTCGGGAGTTTACTGACCTGAATGGGGTTTCCAGAGAGGACCAGGCCTTTTACGGATTGCTCACTCCCCGTGGAGATGACTAATCGGCTGATGCACAGGGACCGATGAGTTTGGCGAGACGGCAGGGCGGTGAGCGGTACTTTTTTACAAGTCTTGCCAATCCTCTGAACGAACAGAGGAGCCCCGTTCATGAGAATCATCCGCCTGAGAGACGTCATGAGTTCGACCGGTCTGGCCCGGTCTACCATTTACAAGTACATCGTCGAAGGTACCTTCCCAAAATCAGTCTCGCTGGGAGACCGCAGCGTTGGCTGGGTCGAAGGAGAAGTGCACGAGTGGATCTTATCCAGGATCGAGGCGCGTGATCTGGGTGTATGAGATTTGAGAAGGAGTTGGACTTTCAAGCATAAAGGCCAGGACCGGCAAAGAGACGGTCCTGGCCTTTATGCCGATGATGAACAGGCGATTCTCAGCTAACTCCCCCATGGGGCTGATTGGTCGATCTCCTGTCTGGCTTGGCAATAGCTTTCTGATTGGGCCGTCTGGAGCGGAAGCGTTCACTCGCGACAGAGCTGTATCTAGTTATATAGCTATAAGCAACCGAACAGAGAGTAATCAATCTCCAGTGATCACGGCTTACCTAGGGAGTAGCTGGTCGGTTAAAAAAAGCACAAACGGTATCTGGTATGAAAACAACCACCAGGTACACAGTCATGAGCAGCCACAGACCCCACAACCATCTCTCGCAATCCGATATTGCCATCCAGATCGAGCGGCTCGTCAAAGCAGTCGAACAACACGATATTCCAGCATTCCGATTCAAAGGCACATGCTCAGGTTGCAAGCAAACAATCCGGACCAAGATTTCCCATTATTTTGATCGCATTCAGCAAATGATCGACTTGTTTGATGATCGCTGCCAATACCGTTACAGCGAGCACCTGCAAGCGTTCTGGGAGGCTTGTCAGCATATCGGGATCGAGCGTAGCCCTGTCGGTCCTGTCTGCCTGAATGAAGAGAGAACAGCCTATCTGGATCATCGCCGCAGCATGAACCTACTGGTCGTGAGGATTCGTCAGTTGACTCGGGAGCAATGGTATCGGCGCAAAAAGAGTGACCGTCGTTACCAGGCAGGGGATCAAGAAAGTAGGGTCACTGAATATACGGACTCTGTGCTGGATCGTTACGCTCGCACCGTCGTAGTCAGGGTCAATCTGTATTACCACTGGGTGTCTCAAGCCAGGCAGCGTGTTGAGCAAGTATTTGATGATCTGGACAGGTTCGTCGCCGAGCGTGAGCGCAATTCGGTTTTCAAGTATGAGACCGGCTATATCTGCGCAGTGGAGCAAGGGGAAAGTCGGGGCTATCACATCCACGCTGCGTTCTTCTTTAATGGTGCAGAGCTACGCGGGGATATCTACAAGGCACGGCAAATTGGTGAGCTGTGGGGACGTGTGACGCAGGGGCGGGGGTATTTCGATAGCTGCAATCAGGACAAAGGCAGGTATGGGGAAAGGCTGGGAATCGGTGTTATTCATCGCAATGACCAAGGGGGGCGTGCACATGTCCACTACGCGATGCGCTACTTAGTAAAGGATGATCAGCAACTCCTCCTGAGGCCCGTAGGAGCTCGGTGCCTGCGTGTGGGCCAGCCTAAGCGACTTCGCCGATGTTGGTTGGCATGACGTTTGGCAGAGTAGGGATTTCTACGATGGCTTGTGGGTGGCTCTATTTTTGAGTTTTGGCCTTTTTACTGGATGTGAGAGGGCGAATTGGGCCGAAACTTGTGTGCCTGGCAATCTGCCGGCTAGTAATCCGTGATATTCGTTGCAAGCTCCTTGATAATCCCCTCAGCTCGCATAAAGGGAATCCTTCATATGGAACTGATCGACAACATCAATACCCTGCTTGGTGAAAGCCTCAAAGGTACGATTAAGCCGGGTTCGAAGCTGAAGATCGCTGCTTCGTGCTTTTCGATCTACGCCTACGTGGCGCTGAAGAAGGAACTTGAGAGCATAGACTCCCTGGAGTTCATCTTCACCTCGCCGACCTTCGTCCCCAATGAGGTCAGCGACAAGATCAAGAAGGAGCAGCGCGAGTTCTATATCCCCAAGGCAGAGCGCGAGCGCAGCCTCACCGGAAGTGAGTTTGAGATCCAGTTGAAGAATCAACTTACTCAAAAGGCTATCGCCAAGGAGTGTGCTGACTGGATACGCCGTAAGGCTACGTTCCGTTCAAACCGTGCTCAGGCTCCGATGCAGCCCTTTATCGGTTCAAAGGCCGAGTCGGGTAACGCTGTATTTATGCCCGTTCAGGGATTTACAGCTGTCGATCTCGGCTACCAGAAAGGTGGCGCGCTCTCGAACATCGTTTCCCGTTTCGATGAGCCGGCCCACACTGGCATGTTCCTCAACTTGTTCGAGCAGATTTGGAGCGATCCGGAAAAGCTTGAAGATGTGACTGGTCGACTCTGCGATCACATCGCTTCGGTCTATCAAGAGAACGCCCCAGAGCGAATCTATTTTCTAATGCTCTACAATATCTTTCGCGAGTTCCTGGAAGACATAAATGAGGATGTGCTACCCAATGACCGCACCGGCTATCAGGACAGTCTGATCTGGCAAAAGCTGTTCAACTTCCAGCGCGACGCGGCCACCGGGCTGATCAACAAACTGGAAACCTACAGCGGCTGCATCCTGGCCGACAGCGTTGGCCTGGGTAAAACCTTTACCGCATTGGCTGTGATCAAGTATTACGAACTGCGTAACAAGTCCGTTTTGGTGCTTTGTCCGAAGAAACTCTCCGATAACTGGCGCAACTACAACCAGAACCTCAAGACCAACATTTTTGCCAAGGATCGCTTTAACTACGACGTGCTTTGCCACACCGACCTGACCCGCACCCGTGGTGAGTCGTTGGGCATTCCGTTGGATCGCGTCAACTGGGGTAATTACGACCTGGTGGTGATCGATGAGTCGCACAACTTCCGTAACAACGATATCTATAAAGACAAAGAGACCCGTTACCAGCGGCTGATGAATCAGGTCATTCGTCAAGGGGTGAAGACCAAAGTGCTGATGCTCTCGGCCACCCCGGTCAACAACCGTTTTAGCGACTTGCGAAACCAGTTGGCCTTGGCTTACGAGGGCGAGAGCGACAACCTCAGTAAGAAGCTGCGCACTGAAAAGGACATCGACGGTATTTTCCGTCGCGCTCAGGCAGCATTCAATGTGTGGACCGGTCTGCCACCGGAAAAACGCACTGCAGCAGCGATTCTCAATACCCTTGATTTCGACTTCTTCGAGCTGCTCGACAGCGTCACAATTGCCCGCTCTCGCCGGCATATTGAGACCTTCTACAACACCGCCGACATCGGCAGCTTCCCTGAGCGCCGCAAGCCATTGTCGTTTCATTGCCCGTTGACTCCGCGTGGTGACGTCATCGGTTTCAACGAGATCTTCAACCAGCTGTCGCTGCTCAAGCTCGCCGTGTACGCGCCAGTTAGCTACATCCTGCCCAGTCGGTTGAAAAAGTACGAAGAGATGTACGACACCGAAGTGGAGGGGGGTAAAGGTAAGTTTAAACAGGTCGACCGTGAGAGAAGCCTGCAAGCGCTGATGACCACCAACCTTCTAAAGCGCTTAGAGAGCTCGGTCGAGTCTTTTCGCCTAACCCTGAAAAATCTGCGAAACACGCATCGGAACGCGTTAGATAAAATCGCCAGTTTCAAGAAGACCGGCCTTGCCAGTGACTTCGCCGACGTTACTGCAGCCTTTGAAGATGCTGATTTCGACGACGACAACTTACCGTTGCCCGGTGACATTACCATCGGCAAGAAGATTCAAATCAGCTTGGAAGACATGGACGTGCCGTCCTGGGAGCAAGACCTACAAGGCGATCTGATATTGATTGAAGAGTTGCTGGCTGAAATGGCCAAGGTCACACCTGCCGACGACGCCAAACTGCAGCACCTGAAAACCCAGATCACCAGCAAGCTGGCATCACCGATCAATTCTGGCAACCGCAAAGTGCTGATTTTCACCGCCTTCGCCGATACCGCCAATTACCTCTACGACAACTTGGCTGAGTACCTGTTGAGCACTCACAAGGTACATTCCGGCAAGGTCACCGGCAGCGATGCACCCAAATCCACCCTCGGCACCATGCCAGGCGGTCGCCAGACTTATGACTTCCAAGGTTTGCTGACGTTGTTCTCGCCGCGCTCGAAAGAAAAAGCGCTGATTTACCCGGACGAGCCGCGTGAAATTGACATCCTAATCGGTACCGACTGCATCTCCGAAGGCCAGAATCTTCAGGACTGCGACTACCTGATCAACTACGACATTCACTGGAACCCGGTGCGCATCATCCAGCGTTTCGGCCGGGTGGACCGTATTGGCTCTCAGAACGCCAGCATCCAGTTGGTCAACTACTGGCCAGACATTAGCCTCGACGAGTACATCAACCTCAAAGAGCGGGTTGAAAACCGAATGATGATCGCTGATGTTACAGCCACCGGTGACGACAACGTGCTCAGCGCCCAGGCCAACGACGTCGCCTACCGTAAGGAGCAGCTACGACGTTTGCAGGATGAAGTGATTGAGATGGAAGACATCAAGACCGGCGTCTCCATCACCGACCTCGGCCTCAATGATTTTCGCATGGATTTGCTCAGCTACATCAAGGCCAATGGCGACCTCGGCAGCATCCCCAATGGCGTGCACGCCGTGGTGCCGGCACGGCAGGAACTTGGATTGGTGCCCGGCGTAATCTTCACCTTGCGCAATCGCAAGCACGGCGCCGGCCTCAATCAACAGAACCGCCTGCATCCCTTCTACCTGATTTATATCAGTCTGGAAGGGCAGATCATCAGTGATCAGACAGAAGCCAAGCGTCTGTTGGATCTGGCTCGCAGCGCCTGTAAGGGCCGCAGCGAGCCGATCAGTGATGCCTACCAGCGATTCAATCAGTCCACCCAGGACGGGCGTAACATGCGCGCCTACTCCAACCTACTCGACCAAGCGATTCGCTCAATGATTGATGTGAAGGAAGAGAAAGATATCGACAGTCTGTTTAGCGGCGGTAGGACCACCGCGCTGGTCGACACAATCTCTGGGCTGGATGATTTCGAGTTGATTACTTTCATCGTCATTCAGGGCGTGGCATGAGCCAGGCCGCAGTCACTCCGGCAGTTACGTCAGCGCTATTTAGTTTTCCGCCGCAGGCCAAGGTTGGCCGCGTGGTGGCTAAGAACAAAATTTACGAGCGGGGAGCTGTCAGCTCGACGCTGCGCGATAAATTTGTTGCCCAAGTCGAGCAAATTACCTGGGCTTACAAGCTGGCCCCGGAAACCATTAACCTGCCGGCGCGGGGCAGTTTCGTGGAAATTCAGATTTTAGACATTGCACTGAAAACAGCTGAACTGGATGAGGATGTACTGCGCGCCATCGACCGCGTTATCCCACTGCCGATCATCTTTCAGTTGCACCATGAGCAGCGCACCCGCATGGTGGCGACCTTTAAACGCCCGAGCGAAGCCGATGCCAATAAGTGGGTCATCGATGGCTATTTCGCCGGAGTGTGGCTAACGGCTGATACCGAGCGTCAGCCCTTGCCGGTGGCGCTGGACCTGCAAGGTCTTTACGAACAACTGCTGCGTAGCTTGTTATCTCAGCCGGCGAGGCTCGGTGAAGGCCTGCCAGAACAGCTGCAGCGCTTGACGCAGTTACGGAGCCTGCATGGTGAGCAGCGCAAGCTAGAGGCTCGTTTGCACAAAGAAATACAGTTCAACCGCAAAGTAGAGCTCAACGCGCAATTGCGGGAGCTGAACGCCCAAATTGATCAGCTGAGCGCGTAAGCGCCAGTTCGTACCCAAGAATTCAAGAATTACAGGACGTCTCATGGACAAGCTGAAGATGCACTCTAAAAACCTGACCGAAGCCAATATCGACAAGCTGGCCATACTGTTCCCGAATTGCATCACTGAAGCGTTGGATGCCAAGGGCGAGCTGCAAAAGACCATCGACTTCGACCTACTGCGTCAGGAGCTTTCTGCCTCAGTGGTAGAAGGGCCACAAGAACGTTATCAGCTAAATTGGCCGGGCAAGCGTGAGGCGCTGCTAGCAGCGAATGCACCGATTGCGAAGACGCTTCGCCCGTGCAGAGACGGTAGTGTTGACTTCAATAAGACAAAAAATTTGTTTATTGAGGGTGATAATCTAGAAGTGCTTAAGTTGTTGCAGGAAGCTTACCTCAATCAGGTTAAGTTGATTTATATCGATCCGCCGTACAACACCGGGACTGATCTTATTTATGAAGACGATTTTTCCGAATCAATAGACGTTTATTTAGAAAAATCAAATCAGGTGGATGTGCACGGGAATCGAATGGTTGCCAATCCGGAAGCGAACGGTAAGTACCATTCTAAATGGCTAAGCATGATGTATCCTCGGTTGCGCCTAGCTAAGAATCTGCTTGATTATGATGGGGTGATTTGTGTGTCTATTAGCGATATCGAGCTAAAAAACACCATATCCGTCTTGAATGAAGTGTTCGGTGAGCTGAACTATGTAAATACCATAAGCGTTATGGCGAAAGTTTCGGCAGGTGCGTCGGGTGGCGGTGAAGATAAAAGGCTTAAGAAGAATGTCGAATATATAGTTATTTATGCTAAGTCGCTTGATGATTTCAATACCCTTGCGCATCTTTATACAGAGCGCCCATTAATTGATGTCATAAATGAAATGCGGGCAGAAGGGGAAAGCTGGAAATACACTAGCATTCTTCTTGGAGCGGATGAGCGGATATTTT
Source organism: Pseudomonas sp. MG-9 (assembly GCF_018729515.1). NCBI lineage: Bacteria > Pseudomonadati > Pseudomonadota > Gammaproteobacteria > Pseudomonadales > Pseudomonadaceae > Pseudomonas > Pseudomonas sp. MG-9. Next base: position 385,067 of record NZ_JAHHZH010000006.1, on the reverse strand, counting down.
TTGGTACTATAAAAGATGGTGATGGAAATCCGATAGATATATATAAGCGGGCTGGTGTTAGAAGGACGACCATCAGCAAGGCTTGCAAGCAGGAGGGTATCAGCGAAGCTGATGCGTATAAAAAATATTTTAAACAAATATTCTCAGATACAAATGCGCAAACAAGTATTCGAACCCGTGTGATGGATGCCGTGGGTCGCTTGGAAGATAGTGAAATTTTAGAAGTTGAGTATGTCCCTAGATCTGGTAGAGATAGGGGAGTTAAGGTTGTCCATACCTACATTAGCAATACGGTCCGTCGCGTTATCTGGCTGCACGATGTGGCTGATGCGAGTGGAGATCAAATAATAAAAAAAGAAAAGTTAGGTACTCTCTGGGATAATTTTGACTACAACAATGTTGGGAAAGAGGGTGATATTCCTTTTCCTGATGGAAAAAAGCCTATCGATCTTATTCGCACCTGTATTGATCTTTATAATGGGCGCGAAGGTATATTTATGGATTTCTTTGCAGGCTCTTGCTCCTTGCCTCATGCTGTCATGAAGGCGAATTCGTTAGACTCCGGGAGCAGGAGATTCATCGCTATTCAGATAGATGATGCTATTGATAAAAGCAATAAGAAATATGAGTCGGCAATTAAATTTTATGAAGAAAATAATATTCCGCTTAAGATAACAGAGATTGGGAAGGAGAGAATGCGCCGTGCTGGAAGCAGGCTTAAAGTCGATATTGTTGGCACGGAAGACGCTAATCAACTAGATACTGGTTTTCGCGTCCTAAAAATTGATACCTCCAATATGAAAGAGGTTTACTACACACCGGATGCAGTGAGTCAGGATTTGCTCTCCGGCCAGGTCGACAATATTCGCGAAGACCGCACTGCTGAAGATTTGCTGTTTCAGGTGCTGCTTGACTGGGGCGTGGATCTGGCGCTGCCGATCAACCAGCAAGTTATCGCCGGCAAGACAGTGTTCTTCGTTGATGGAAGCGCACTGGTCGCATGCTTTGATACCAGCATTGGAGAAGACTTCGTCAAACAGCTCGCCGAATATAAGCCGCTACGTGTGGTGTTCCGCGACGCCGGTTTCGTAAGCGACAGCGTGAAAATCAACGTTGAGCAGATGTTTAAATTGCTTTCTCCAGCTACCGAAATTAAGACGCTTTAAGGGGCTGGTACATATGAAACTGAAGTTTAAAGTTCAGCCCTACCAGACTCATGCGGTAGACGCCTTTGCCGACTGCTTTGCTGGCCAGCCAAAATCTTCTGGCGTGAGTTATCGCGTCGACCCTGGAGCTAGGCCTGCCACATCCCTAGCACCGCAACAGATCGATTTACTTAGAGCGAAGGTGATTGAGCCTACTGAGGCTGGCTTCAAGAATGCCGAGCTAGCATTGAGCGCGGAGCAGCTGCTGGGAAATATTCAAGGGGTACAACGACGGCAGAACCTGCCGTTATCGGCGGCGCTGGCCAGCGACAAACATACAGGTTGCTCCATCAACCTCGATGTTGAGATGGAGACCGGTACTGGCAAGACCTATTGCTACATCAAGAGCATGTTCGAGTTGAACAAACGCTTTGGCTGGAGCAAGTTCATCGTCGTGGTGCCTAGCATTGCAATCCGAGAGGGCGTGTACAAGTCGCTGCAGGTCACCGCTGAGCACTTCCTGGAAAGCTACGGAAAGAAGGCCCGCTTCTTCATCTACAACTCCAAGCAGCTGCACAACCTGGAGAGTTTTTCTTCTGATGCCGGCATTAACGTCATGGTCATCAACGTGCAGGCGTTCGCCGCTCGTGGTGCTGATCAGCGGCGGATATATGAAGAGCTGGATGACTTTCAGTCGCGCCGCCCTATCGACGTAATCAAGGCCAACCGACCGATTTTGTTTCTCGATGAGCCGCAGAAGATGGAAGGGGCCAAGACGCTGGCGTCCTTTAGCGAGTTCAATCCGCTGATGATTGTGCGCTACTCGGCTACGCACAAAACCGAGTACAACAAAATCCACCGCCTCGACGCGCTGGACGCTTATAACCAGAAGCTAGTGAAGAAGATTAGCGTGCGGGGCATTACGGTTAAAGGCCTGACCGGCACCAATGCCTACCTGTTCCTACAGGACATCGAAGTCTCGACCAAGTCGCCTGTGGCGCGGGTCGAGATGGAGATTAAGCAGAGTACTGGTATCAAGCGGGTGATGCGCAAGCTTCGTCGCAACGATAATCTCTACGACCTGTCCGGTGGGCTGGATCAGTACAAAGACTACGTGGTTGCCGACATCGACGCCCGTATCGACACGCTGAGCTTTACCAATGGTGTCGAGCTGGTTGCCGGGGAGGCCGTGGGCAACGTGGATGAGGCCGCCATGCGCCGCATCCAAATCCGAGAGGCGGTAAAGGCGCACTTTCAAAAAGAGATGATGCTGTTCAGCAAGGGCATCAAGGTACTGTCGCTGTTCTTCATAGACGAGGTGGCCAAGTATCGCCAGTACGACGCAACCGGCGAACTGCCCGGCGAATACGCGCAGATCTTCGAGGAGGAGTACAACGCTTACCTCACCGACGTGATGACGCTGGAGGACACGCCCTACAATCGCTACCTTAAGGGCATTCAGGCTCGCCAGACTCACAATGGCTACTTCTCTATCGACAAGAGGAGCAAACGACTAGTCGATCCCGCCGTGGGCAAAAAAGCCACTGAGACCGACGACGTGGATGCTTACGACCTTATTCTCAAGGATAAGGAACGCTTACTGTCGTTCGACGAACCGGTGCGATTTATTTTCTCGCACTCGGCTTTGCGCGAAGGCTGGGATAACCCCAACGTCTTCGTTATTTGCACCTTAAAGCACAGCGATAACAGCATCTCCCGGCGCCAAGAGGTGGGTCGTGGCATGCGTCTGGCCGTCAACCAGCTGGGTGACCGTATGGATGACCCGGCCACTGTGCACCAAATCAACGAGCTGACGGTGGTAGCCAGCGAAAGCTACAAAGATTTTGTTGGCGCACTGCAGAGGGACATCAGCGACTCGTTGTCGGCCCGGCCACGTGAGGCCAACGAGAGTTACTTCAAAGGCAAAATTTTACGAACACCAACTGGCGACGTTGAGGTCTCTGCGCAACTGGCCAAGCAGATTTACAAATACCTGCTGAAAAACGACTACACCGACGACAACGATCAGATCACCTTGACCTACCACGAGGCAAAAAAACAAGAACAACTGGCAGAGCTGCCGGCTGAGCTACAGCCCTATGCCGCCCAGGTGTTCCAGTTGATCGATAGCGTATTCAGTGCGGCGCAAATGCCGGAGATTGGCGATGACCGCAAGGCTAAGATCAACCCCTTGAACTCGAACTTCGAGAAGAAGGAGTTTCAGGCGCTGTGGAACAAGATCAACCGTAAGGCTGCTTACACCGTTCACTTTGAAACCGATGAGCTGGTGGGCAAGTGCGTGGAAGCCCTGGATACTGAGCTGCGGGTTAAACCGATGCAGTACATTATTGAGCGCGGCAGCCAGCTGGAGAACGCCAGCTTCGACGATATGAAGAGCGGCACTGCCTTTAAGATCGCCGAAAGCGCGACCGAAAAGTACAACCACTCCGTTCATTCGGCGGTGAAATACGATCTGATCGGCAATCTAGCCGAGGATACCCAGCTAACACGCAGCACCATTGCCAGCATCCTCAAAGACATCAATGTTGCGGTGTTCAGCCAGTACAAAACCAACCCGGAAGACTTCATCGCCAAGGCCGCTACGCTGATCAATGAGCAGAAGGCTACCGCCATTGTCGAGCACATCGCCTACGATCCAGTAGATGAAACCCATAGCTCGGACATTTTTACTGCAGAGAAACCCAAGGACGATTTCAGCAAAGCTTTCGAAGCCAAGCACCACGTCTACGACTACGTGTTCACCGACTCCAGCGTCGAACGTAAATTCGTCGAAGAGCTGGACGCCAGTGCCGAAGTGGTTGTGTACGCCAAATTGCCGAAGAGTTTCTTCATCCCCACGCCAGTCGGCAACTACAACCCAGATTGGGCTATCGCCTTCCAAGAGGGCAAGGTAAAGCACGTTTACTTTGTCGCCGAAACCAAGGGGTCAATGTCCAGCATGGATCTGCGTGCCATCGAGGCCTCCAAAATTGCCTGCGCCCGCAAGTTCTTCGCCAAGATCACCTCAGCACAGGTGAGGTATGACGTGGTGGATGGGTTTGGGAAGTTGATGGAGCTGGTGAAATAATGAAAGCAACTGAAGCCAACTTACTCAAGTTTCTGCGTAAGTCGCCGCAATTTGCTATTCCAATTTACGGTTGAGCGCCAACGTCCTTAAATAAGAACAGTGTGTTCGGCGATGGTGTCAGGTGGTTACGATAAAATAAAGAATTACATAAAGCCAGCAGAAGGTATATCAACCTCCTGCCGGCTTTATGTCCCTTATTCATGGGTCGGGGGCTTAAATGTTTATATCTAGTAAGATTTAATTGGTATTTTTGTTCTTTGCCGAATTACGAATATCTGAGGCAGGCTAACGCTCTAATAAATACGTATTGGCTTTTTTCAGGGTTTCTAGGTGTCTCTTTGTAAATTAATCTACTTAAAGTATTTTTTATTTAAACCCAGAAGTATCATGTTTTTATTGAAGCACAATGGAATGCTTTGACAGCTTCCGCCAGCGTTTTTGACCTCTTGCTCATTTACTATCGGAAGATATTTTGGTAGATCCTCATCCTCTATTTCTTTGTCATCAATTGAGCAGTTAAAACTGGCAGTCGGCATACAAACCACATCGGGTAGAGTTTTAGCTAGTTCAGCGTCTTTAGATTTTTCAGCGGCTGCGAAGTGTTTTCCGCCAAAGCCCGGCCCTGTTCCACTTTTATACGACACTGGATTACCTTGAGTGTCCGTTCCCAGATACCAACCGAAGGTGTAGTGATAACTTCCCGCTGGTGCATTTCCCGCAAAGTTTCCCGAATTTGAACAAATTCCCTGATCATCACACATAGCATTTTGCTGGCTGCTGATGCTCTCTACTCGTTTCTGACCTTCCTTATCCGTGTAAATGTTGCTAATTCGGACCGGGGTGTTGGGGACACGACAGTCCCATTCTTTAAGGCCGTAGTATTGATCTATCCGAATTAGAGAGCACGCTGCTACATCGTCTTGAGCTTGTACCGAGCTGCCAAGAGTCATCAAAAAAGGGATTAGGACAAGCGTTGAGCGTTTCATGGAGGCCTTCCTTGCAAAGTTAAAAATCAGCGAAGTCTTGACGCTTTTCCGAGGGATTTGCCTCGTCTCAGAGACTCGCTAGCTGCGAAGCTCATCCCGATACTACCAAAACGGTAGTATCGAGCGAAAGACAAGCAATCACGATGCCGCTTTGGTAAATGGATTGTGTGCATGTCAGTCTTGGGAAAGCGCATAAAGCAGGCCCGCGTGCAGGCAGGCTTATCGCAGGAGCGGTTAGGTTTGGATGCTGGTCTGGATGAGATGTCTGCGAGTACTCGCATGAATCGCTATGAGCTGGGAAAGCGGGTCCCAGCTCCTGACTTTGTCGAGCGTTTGAGCAAGGTGCTCAACGTACCGGCAGCATTTTTTTATGCCGTTGAGGATGATGAGGCAGAATTGCTGGTCAAATTTCATAAGCTTCATGCGGTGGGACGTGTGGAGCTAATGAGTCGGCTGGATGAGTTGCTTTTCGCCAAGCCCTCAGACTAAATTTGCAGGTGCCAGGTCCCCGGCCTTTCTGGCTATAACTTCAAATATTACGCATGAAACCACCACTGCGATCAGCACGGGCCAAAATCGCACCAGGATGAACACAAGCAAAACTGCCAAGACGCAGCTGGCCAGTATTCCGAAAAACAGAAACAGTAAGCCGATAAAGCGAATTACATTCATCGTGATTTCCTTCAGGCATAAAAACTGCTTGAGCGGAGATTGCTCAAGCAGCAGTGGTGGAGAGCAGCGTCAGGCTACCAATCGAAGAGCGGTGTCGAGTGCGCGTTGTTTGATGACGGCACCTTGGCCAAACCAGGCCGCGTCCATGCGGTACTCATTGCTGCGCGCCCTACGCTCGTGATCGACATACTCGGTGACTGAGTTGAGCAAACCCCAGGCGGTGCCCTTGGCGGACTCCAACTCGGCGCCGCGGCCATGTCCTTCATACATGCTCAGTACTTTGTTTAAGGCGCGTTCATTCGAGAGACCGGTGTGCTCAGGCTTATCGGTCTGTACTTCACATAACACACTGCGCAGATATGCCTTGGCCTCATGGTCTTTAACGGGGCGGGCGGCGAGTGTGCGCATGCGGTACATGAAGTCGTCCCATTGCGAGACGGTGATGCCCAGTTGTTGTTTGACGGTGCAAGGATCGAAGCGCGTGCTATGTGGCACCTTGATCGCGTGGCTGGCGCCATTGATGGCAATCGTCAGTGTGTTGTTGCAGACCACGCGAATGGTGGTCGGCGTTGCGGTGGTGGCGAGTGTGCCGTCGCAGGAGGTGGCCAGTAGCAAGTAACCATTCACCACGTCATTGCCTTTGAGCGCTGTCGATTGCCCGGTGCGCGCCAGCGCCCAGAGCTTGCGACCACCTTTCAGCACTCCAGCGGTTTCCAGCTCATAGCCTGAGCGCTCGGTTAGATCTCGGTAAAACTCCAACACCTCACGGGGCTGGACCACTTGGTAGCGCTGTGACACGACAGACAGTGGGACTTTGGTGTCAGAACGAAATAGTACCTTCTGCTCCGGGAAGGAGTGAATGCTGCCCATATGGCCGATAGCGTCCGCTTTGAAATGAACCGGGCTTTCCTGAATCTGCCAGTCCATCCCAGCTTCACGTTGCCAGACTTCCAGCGGTTGTTTTTCGGTGAGACGACTGCCCAGGCCATGCCAAGGAGTCGTGCCGATGTAAGCCATATTTTCGATTTGGTGAGCCATGTTGACGATTCCTTAGGGTGCAAGCCGGCATAGATGCTGCGCATCGCGCAGCACTTACCGGACGTGATTAATGAGTGAGGTGAAATGGTTTAGGCGGGTAGGTTGAAGCGGTGATCGCAGAGCAAGCAGAGGTTGTGAGCGAGTACGTGACGATCTAGCGAGTCACCCAGCTGAGCACCGAGTGCACAGCCGCTGGCACTGCCGGCCAGGCCACCGAGGATTGCGCCTGATACCGAGCCGAGGGTTATGCCGATTGGCCCGGCTACAGTACCGATTAGCGCCCCTGCCTGGCAGGCGGCAAGTGCGGCGCTGACGCCACGAGCTGCGCCGCCGAGGGTGCCAATGGCTGCGCCGATTTTCCTTGCGTGATGGAAAGAAGCGACTTTGGGGGAATGACAGCAAGGGCATTGCAATGACATGGTTCGAAGTTCCATGGTGGGATGTCAAAGCAGTGATGTGTGATTGAAATTTGTTCGAATCGAATAAGCGTGGATCATTCGTCCGGTACAGCAGTAAACGACTCATTGCGGTGTATGGTCGCTAACGGTACTACTGCATTGGCATTGCGTTTCAGCCATGTAACTGACAGGTAGTCAATCTCGTTGAGAAAGCTTTCGAGAAAGATGCCTGTGGGCTGTAGGTGCGTGCTCTCCGGGAGTGACTGGGTGAACCTGAAACCGAGCATAAAAACCCGGCTTCTTGTTTTTCCTCCTCTTTTGAGGGAGAATAAACGGAAGTCCACTCCATGAGTAAACGCTTATGCAGGCTTGTCAGATATTCAGTGGTCCGACAGATGTAACCACGCGCCTCGATCAGTTGAGCTTGTCTCATGAGGCTGTTCGTGAAGCTGTCTATCAAGGCCATTTGCATCGTGTGAGGTTGACTCGAAATCATCCGTCGATTTTTCCAGGTATGGAAATGTGGGGCTGGATCGTCGGGTCATTCCGCGACCAAACACGCCCTTTAGGCTGGGCTGCCTATGAAAAAACCAACTATCCATTGACGGTCCATTCAGGCCTCAAACTCGCGGTCTCGGTGGCGTCGGGTGACGCAAGCGTAGGCAATCCCTACGGTACTCCCACCAATCGCTCTAAAAAGGGAAGAAGCACCGTCGAGGCGATTCTGCACAATTCCCAGCTGGATATGTTCGCCGACTTGATTCCACAGCAGACTGAGTTCTCTGGGCTTGAGGGCTTTGAAACTTGGATGCTGCTACACCACACTGACACCGCCAAGAATGAAATCAGGTTTGAGCTTTCGCGGCCATCGAGCATCGACCACGGAGGCAAGATCACTGAGTGGTCTGAGCGAATCCTGCTCGGCGCTATCGACTTGGATGAAAGCTTCGCTCAAATTACCGGTCCAAGTGGCCCAGATATTGATATTGAAATTCGTCGTAAGAACGCATGACTTTTTATGTTTAATTCACAACGGTTCGCGCTGGCCAGACGCAGACGCGGGATGAAAAAGCGCGAGCTCGCGGGCCTTATCGGGGTGACCGAACGGTCCGTGTCGAGTTATGAAAGCGGTACGCAGGAGCCTGAAGCTGGGACCTTGGCCAGGATTGCGAGTGCGCTTCGATTTCCAGAAGCTTTCTTTTTTGGGGATGATCCGGAAGTCCCTACGCCTGATGTCGCAAGCTTCCGTTCACTTTCGAAAATGACGGCGTCTCTAAGAGACAGTGCTTTAGGGGCTGGCGCAATAGCTCTGCTGTTAAACGAATGGTTGGAGTGCCGGTTTGATCTTCCGCACCCCGATGTTCCGGACCTGGGTAGCGAGCGAGGGGCGCTTACATCATCGGAAGAAGCTTTCAATCAACTGACTTCTTCTCAACAAGGTCCTGAGGTTGTAGCGGAGACTCTGCGTGCTCAGTGGGGGCTTGGCGAACAGCCGATCAAGAATATGATCCTTCTGCTTGAGTCCAGGGGCATTCGCGTCTACTCGCTCGCCATTGACGCCAAGGATGTCGATGCATTTTCGATGTGGAGTGGTGGGCGACCGTTCATGTTTCTCAACACGTTCAAATCAGCAGAGCGCTGCCGCTTTGATGCTGCACATGAGTTAGGACATCTGGTGATGCATCAGCATGCTCATCCTCAAGGACCAGATCTTGAGCGGGAGGCTAACGCCTTCGCTTCGGCGTTTCTGATGCCGAGGGCAAGCGTTTTGGCGATGGCTCCGCGTTCAGTAAGCCTAAATAGCTTGATCAAGTTCAAAAAATTGTGGGCGGTTTCCGTTGCAGCTTTGAATTACCGGTTACACAGCCTGGGGCTTACAACTGACTGGACTTACCGGACGTTGTGCATTCAGATTGCGCAAGAGGGGTATCGGGTGAATGAGCCTGCTCCTATCAATCACGAACGCTCTGTAGTGTTGGAAAAGATATTTGCTGCGCTTCGAGCTGAAGGAATTACGAAAACGAATGTGGCGGAACAATTGGCAATCTCGCCCGAAGAGATCAATGAGCTGACATTTGGTCTCATGCTAAATGTGCTCAGAGGGGATGGAGGTGAGGGCGCAACGGGTAAAAATCCGCCCCCTCCAAAACTGCGTCTTGTTAAAAGCTAGCGGATCCTGGGGTTCGAGATCGAGCCAGGTTCTCTACAGAGAAACGTCCTGATTGCCATCATTCAGATTGCTCTGGGTCGCTACCTGATCCGTCGGCATCCTCGGGCTTAGGAAGCTGCTCAGCGACAATAGAACGATGTATAGAGGCGAACTGGTGTGCCGTTATTCTCGCTGGCTCTCCATTCTGATAGTACTGAGGGGCGTCCAGCTCGGCGCCATAGCGGGTGCGGAGGTTATCAAAAACGTAGTTCGGTGAAATTATTGACGCGATACTGTTGTAGCTCTCGCGCCTTAGGTCAGACCTAACCGGCAGGCCGCTTTCCACTTCCCATCCTTCTCCAATGTAGGTGTCGAGGAAGTCATCCAGCTTCGCTGGGTCTTTATCAAAAACCTCGCGCAAGCGCGCTTCGATCTCTTCTCGATTTCTTCCGTGCTGCCAGTACCAGTAAAGATTTGGTGCGTCTCTTCCTGCCTGCATAAACAACGGTTCAACATCGTCCGCGTCACGGATGCGAACAGCGAACAAATGGTAAAGGGCGTCGTCCGCTCCATCAGGAAGAACTCGGCGCTCTTCTGGTCTGTCCGCTGAGTGTGTGAGCCAGCGGGCGCACTCCATTCCCATTGCCAATGGAAACGCCGCTCCAAGTACTGCCTCAGCAGCTGACTGCCTGTCTGATAAGGGGATTCGCCTGATAAGTTGAGAAATTAGTATCCCCGCGTACATTATCGTGCCGCCGATTACGAGAGCTCCGCGTTCGCGCGGAAGAAGATCTCCATTCCTCGCGACGGCGATTGCGATCGCTAACGCCGAAACTTCATCGAGAGAGTCCGCTCGATTCCGAAGTGCTTGGATCAATTGCGGCATGACGCGTTTCGAATACGAGCTCAACAGGCTGCGCTGCGAATCGGTATCTGCTGTGACGAGGGCGTCTATCAAGTTTGTTAAATGATTATCCGATATGTCTCCTTCAGGCACCCCGTAAACGAAGTAGCGTTTGAAATAACGGCTCGAACAAATTCTTCGCTCGTTCCCCCACCGCTCCTCCCAATCTCCCCCGTACATCATATTGCTGATTCGCGGAAAAAGAGGTTTCAAAAGTCGCTCTCGCATCTGGCCTCGCTCTTCTGAAGCAGAACCCGGCATTGCGGTTTCGAGGAGTCGATCAATGGCTGACGGAGGCTTTTCCAAACCTCGCAAAGCTTCGCGGGGCTCCCCTTGTAAAAACAAATCTGCGTTGTCGCGAATTGCGGCATGGAGCTTCGGGTACAAGACCCTCAGTCCTTCAACAAGCATGAACTCAGCGATGTTGACTTCCCCCTTGACGAGTGGAAGTGCAAACATGAGTGCGTTCGTGTACAGCTTTGCGACTCGTGGAGTTTCAAGCTTCGGCTCAAGGCCATCTACAAAATGACGAGTGAATACGTCGATCTGACGCTGGTCAAGGACAATCCCTGCTTGATTAAGAGCATGTTCGACGCCCTCAAAAGCGATTTCTCGCAGGCTCATTTGATCAGCAGGGGGTAGATGCAAGGGCACCTGAATGATTTTTTCGAGAAACGCGCGGCCCGCTTCTTGTCCACCGGCGCCGTAACGCTCACCCAATGCAGCAGCGACTACCTCGTCATCGAAAGCCAGAACGTAGCAGGTGTACTTGAAGCTTGCCGAGAGCTTTACCAGCTTGAAAATGGCGTGGGTTTCTTGTCTATCCAACCGGTCAATATCATCGATAAGGATGACCAATCTTTTCCCGCTTTGGCCCAGAAGAGCGTCAATTTGATCCTTAAGCTTATCGAGACTGACTTTGGATAATGACTCTCCGATCTGCTTCGCCGCTTCCCCTGGATTGATTTCTACACCCGGCAGAGCGACTGAGATGACAGACAGGATCCCCCCGTAGGACTCAAGCAGCGCTGCCGCTTTTTCTTTGAATGCTGGCTCCTTACCCAAGGCTTCAGCCAGGGTCGCAAAGAAGCCGCGCAAAAGCGCGTCCTCGGAAGGAAAGTGCCAAGGATTGAATCGTATTGTGACAACCTGTCCGTGTTGATCTAGCGACTCCTCCATCATCTTGAGAACTGAAGTCTTTCCATCTCCCCACGGGCCAAACAGGCCGATGACGATGCTTGAGGGGTCGAGGCGCCTGGCGATTGTCTCAGCGATACGCGCTGCGTAAGGCGCTCGCCCGAACCGATCTTGATGTTTTGAGGTGATTGGCTCGTCCGAAAAGTACTGATCGCTGTCATCGTCGCTTTCTCGATCTTTACCAACAAGCTCTTCTGCCGGAGCATCCGACGAGGCTGCTGAGCCTTCAGTGCCCTTACCAAAAATCTTGCGAATCCACTTCATGACTCTCTCCTTGATATCTCTTTAGTTTTTACGCGCTGATGCTTTTGCTTCGCTATGGGCAACCCTGCTTGATCGAGTCAGGTTTAGGCACCTTTGGGCAATACTCTCCGGTCCGATGCCATGTCCTCATTGAAGCCATCTGGCACAGGCTTGAAACCTGAGGCTGGCGAGCGGTGGCTGGACTGGAACTGGCGCAGGCTCAGTACGTCGATTTCACCTGTAATGCAGTAGTCGTGGTTACCTCCCTTGACTCGTAATATGTCGCGCTTCCAGCGGTCTTTATAAGGTGCGCGGATACGACTATCACCGAAGCGGCGATTGTTGCATTGGATGATGTAGGCATGAATATCAAGGGCGGCAGACTCCACCAGTGCGTTGAATGTGTCGGTGTCGCTATTCCACTCTGGAACAAATAGCGCATCGACCTGTCCGCGTAGGTCTGCGCGGTAACGAATATTGGTTAGCTCGCTGCAGATCATGATGGCAAAGCGGAAATCACCATGCTGGATGACTGGAGGCTTTTGCCACTGTTGCTCTTGAGTGGGCTGCATCTGCAGGCCTGCTAGGCGAAAGAGTTCTTGCTCCTCATGAAATGCTGGACGCTGTTTATCCTGGCGATAGAGCATCAGCGAAGGGAACCCAAGACCGTCGTGGGTTAGCGAAGCCCAAACCTGGTGGCGCACATACTTTCTCGGTGCATGGAGGTACTCCACCCCGGTGATCAAAGATATGCCACGGCCTTTGAGCTTGTCGGCGATACGCATAAACCATTGGGGTGGTAAAGACACTTCCGGGAGGATCAAGTAACCAGCGCCGTCAGGCCGAGAGATCAGTTCGTTAATCAGGCGATTGATGCGTTGGTAACGGTGCAGGCTGTCCGGATCGGGCCACCCCATGATGGCGGCGGTAAAGCTTTCATCTTTGGTTTCCAAACTGGCCACAGCGATGGTCTGTTTTGCTTTGGGTTCTCCGTCCGGGATATGCAAAACCTGCTTTTTGTCGAGGTGGGGCATCTTGTGCTCGGTCAGCTCAAAACCGCGCAGGGCTTGCACCACCAACCCCAGTGTCTTGCGGCTGGAGGCGGCAAAAGGAGTGGGGGCTATGAGGTAGAGCTCATTAAGGCTGAATGGGCGAGTGGCAAAGGTTAGACCAGACGGGGTGCCGCGTTTAAGCCTGAGCCAGTTCGCCAGTGTAGCGATGCCGTCGGTCATCTCGTCAGGCAATAGATCTTCTGCGTCAAAAGTAGCGAGGTTTTTACGGAGTGGAATACCGCGCTGGCTGACCATTTCCTGAGGCAGGCCTGTAAAGCGCAAGGGGATATGGGCGAGATCGAAGCTGAACAGCCGAGCTTGAAGCTTCTGTATGTGCTGGGTGGTGATGTTCATTGGCCTGTCCAGGAAGTTACTCCAGATGACGAATGCAAGGCTCTCCATATGACCGGTCATATGGTTCTTCCAGGCGGTAGCCCCGGATTTGCTTAGGCGGGGAGGAAACGAAGAGACGATGCTCTGCGTTGTTACTTCCCAGATGGATCGCTTCCATAAATGTCGGGCCTCGGCTGGCACGTTGGCAGCGGCTAGGCTTTTGATCGCTAAAGTGCAGTCGTTCTCTACTTTAACGATCAGGCCACCAAGTGCATTGATGATCTTGTCTAGGTATTCATAGTCTTCGCAGGCGGTAGCCATGCGGATGATGCGCGGGAGGTATTGAGCCAGTTCGAAGAACTTAATCGGGGTGAGCAGATGCTCTATGACTGCGGCGAAAAAGGCATGGCGGTGTGCTTGCCAATCCTCCGGGGGGATATCGCGTTCGAAGGCTTCGTAGTTGCGAAGGCTGAGGGCAAAACCGGCGCGGTGCAGCGTTAGTGCATCGGTCTTTCGCAGATTGTCTGCTTGCTCTCCGGCAAGGTTGGTAGCTTTGAGTAGGTCCGTAGCCACGGTGTTGGGCGAATTCGGCAGGTCGGGTAACGCGCGCCATTCGCTTGCACGTTGGTTGATCTGTTCGGAAATGGCGTTGACCAGAGCGGTACCTGCAGACCCCGCAAGGATGAACAGCTTGTTTTTGCTGTTTTCAAAAGCGATGCGGTCTTCTTTGAGATAGCCAGGTATGAACAGAATGCTGCCGTTATTTTTTTTAAGCAGGTCCTTACCGCCATCGCGACTGAAGATCCACTCCCAAAACTGCTCAGTGGTTTTGATGTCGCTGGCGTTTTCCATGACCAGCAGAATATCGTCCACATAACGGCCGTAATACAGTGGCACTACTTGTTGCTCGATGAACTGGTCGAGCCCGACTAGTGCCGCGTTTGCGACCACTGCAGACGCAGGCAACCCTACGGGTAAACCTTTTCCTAGTGGCGTTTCTTGTGCCCAGGCCAACAAGGCGGAAATGAACAGGCGGTTCAGTTTTGACTGCGATTCGCTCAGTTCAATTTTGGCTAATTTGAGGAAGCCGTCGTCGAGCATAAAGCCGGGGCTTAGCTCGTGATAGAAACTGCTTACGTCGGCTGTCAGTGCCAATACTTTTTTCTTCTCGCTCAGGGCTGTGCGCATCGCCTTGATGCCACCGTCGCGCCATTCACGGAAGGGTCTGAGATAGGGTTTGAATGATCCAAGGGCCCACGTGCTGATCTCATCGTGCCGGTTACGGCGTAGGCGGCTGCCAAAGACGTTGCTGCTTAGCTGTTTGTCGAAGAGATCGCCGACTTCCATCATCCATAGCGATGACAGCACGTGAAAGTCGATGCTGCAGCGAGCCATGAGGCGGAATACGGCGGTAGGGTGGTTGTCGGCCTCAGTCGCACTTGCCCACTCTGCTTCCGGTGAGGCGAAGATTAGGCTTGGATCCTTCTTTCCTTTGGTAATCTGGATTTCTTTGGGGGCCAGCGTCCAAGTGCCGAGAAATGCAGGGTCTTTCACCCAGTCCTCGTTCATGGCTTCGATCTGCTCTTTCAGGCGAGCGAGATTTTTGCTCAGGTCATCTTCATAGTTGGCAATGTCGAACAGCGAGGGGTTGGTTGAGTAGTAGAGATCAACCTTGGCCTTGCGATAGGCGAGGCCAAGATCGTGCAGCGATACCGACATCGGGATGACACTCATTTCTAAACCTTCGGCAATCCTGAGATATCCCGGATATTACCGAAAGCAAGCATGAGTGGGCTAAAGCATTGCAAGGCGCTCTATCTCTACTCACGATTGTCATGAGTGGACTACTGAACGGCCCCTTTAGTAGGCACTTTAACGGGCCGCTTTGGCTGTTAGCCTTCGGTCACTGGCTGCTTAGGGGCGATCGCTGCCCTCAGTAAAGGACAGCGTTGGGGTCGAGGTCGCCTTAGGGTCATCGTATCGAAACGACCTTTTTATCTCGATTTTCTCTGATAGCTGATACAGACAAGTTTCCGGTTGCTGCTTCCTGGATATGGTTGCTCCACCAAGCCATCATCGGGCGTCGGCGCTCGATGTAATCCGCCCGGTTATAGGCGCTGCGAACCTCGTCTTTATCGACGTGGGCAAGCGCTACCTCGATCAGCTCTGGCTCCCAGCCGTGTTCGTTGAGGATAGTACTGGCCATGGAGCGCAAACCGTGACTCACCAAGCGCCCTTCGAAGCCCATTCGCTTTAGCGCCATGTTGGCAGTCTGACTGTTGCAGTGGGTGCGTGGGTCTCGGTCTGCCGGAAAAACGTACTCTCGGTTTCCACTCCAGGGTTTGATCGCTTCTAGCAACGCCAAAGCTTGCTCCGTGAGCGGAATAATGTGTATCCGACGTTTCTTCATGCGTTCCGCTGGAATCGTCCAGATCTTCTTTTCGAAGTCGATGTCAGCCCAGCGGGTGGTGGCAGCTTCAGCTGGGCGGGTCATGGTGTTGAGCTGCCATTCGATAAGGCAACGCGTAGTTCTTTTTATGCTGGCATTGGCAATTGCGACCATGAGCTCTTTCAGCTCATCGGGAGCAAGCGCCGCCATGTTCTTCTTTTTCGGCTTCTTGAAGACGGATCGAATCCCGCTGAGCGGGTTTGCGTGAATAAATCCCGAGTTGACTCCGAAGGTCATGATTTCGTTGAGTCGTTGTGACAACCGCTTAACGGTTTCAAGGCTGCCTTTGGTTTCGAGCGGGCGAAGGAGGTTGATGACTTGCGGTGCGCTGATGGCTGAAATCTGTGTGGTGGCCAAGTCCGGAAACACGTGCAGCGTCAACGAACGCCAGATGTCCTCGGCATAAGCTGGTGTCACCGCATCCTTTTTCAGTTCAAACCAGGACGTCGCGACATTCTGAAATGTGTGCTCGGTTTCAGCTTGCTTCGCTTGCAGCACGGCATCTCGTTTTTCTTTGGGATCGGTGCCTTGGGCAAGTATTTCCCTCGCTGCAATGGAGCCCTTTCGTGCCTGCGCTAGCGAGATTTCAGGGAAGGTACCTAGGCCCATGTTGATTCGCTTCTTCGTCACGGGGTGACGATAGTTGAAGTTCCATAGCTTGGAGCCATTACTTCTCACTCGCATTTGAAGTCCACCGCCGTCAAACAGGACGTAGTCCTTTTCAGAAGGCTTGGCAGATTTGATTTTGAGCTCAGAGAGGCGAGTAGCTTGTGCGCACATGGGCATTCCAGAATGGTGTTGGCATTCCAAAAATTAGCACTGTTGGGCTTGGAATGCCATTTGGAATGCCACAAAGCGTGGCTGCTCTCGGACGTCCGTGGACGCTGATGGCGCTGAAATCCCCGTATTTGCTGGGTTTCAGCCACAAAAAAAGACGTCCGTGGACGTCTTTAGATGATTATTTGGTGGAGCCGGGGGGATTTGAACCCCCGTCCGCCAGTGCTCCGCTGTCGGTACTACATGCGTAGCCGTGTCTATTAAGTTAACCCTCAGCGACCCGACGGGCAGGGTGCTTTGGGCGAGTTGTGTAAGTTTTAGCCGCTTCGTCCACAACGTACTGCACGGCGATTCTGTTCTATATGACAATCATTTCGGGTTTACAGACATCCCCTGATGATTGCTGGGCCCGAAGGCACCAGGAGTGCATGTCAGCTGCAATTAAGCAGCGAGAGCAGCACCGTATTGGTCGTCATTGGCAACTATAAGAAGTTGCAACAGTGGATTTACGACTTCTGTTACCAAGTCGGCATGCACCTAAAGTTTCGTCACCGGCGTCGAATCCTAATCGGCCCCGAACTCATTGCCTCGTACATCACGTGAGGCAACAAGCCTGTGCAGTGTACGCCAAACGGCCGACAAGGCCAACCCGAAGGTTGACCGAGGCCTTGAATCAGTTGTTGGTGCCGGTGGATTTACGCAGTTCCAGAATGGTTTGCGAGGTTTCCGCAACGCAGTCATCGATCTTGCCTTGGGCTTTGAGCGCTTGAGCCTTGCTCACGCTGGTCTCGGCACGCTGACTCAGCTCTGGCGACGATGACAGCTGGCCTTTGGCGTTGTTGATGGTTTGAATATTGGCATCGCACAGGTCGGCAGGCTTGTCGGCGGCGAACGAGGTGGAGGCCATCATCGAGGCAGTAACGAACAGACCTAACAGTACAGAACGTTTCATGTGTATCTCCTTGAACTGAGGGATCCAGACTTCGCTGGCCGTCAGGACGGGCAACCGAGTGGAGGAAAAGCCCCGATTTTCGGGGCCTGTTCTGTGGACTACGGTCGCACGCAAGGGTTCTATTTTTCTTCAGCAGGCCTTGGCCCGGGTCACTCGATCCACCAGATAGACCAGCCCGTGATAGTCGATGCCGCCGTGTTGCGTCAGGCCGATCTCACAGGTGCGGCTGGTGGAAATCCCCTCGCTGCAATGCTGCACCGCGTCCTTGAGCGTGCGCAGTGAATGGCTGTTCAGCTCCGGTGTGGTGAAGCCCTTGTCGCCGGCAAATCCGCAGCAGTGAATGCCTTCGGGGATGACCACGGTCTTGCTGCATTTGCGTGCCAGATCGATCAGCGCCTGGCTTTCGCCCAGATGCTGCGTGCTGCACGTCACGTGAACCGCAATCGGTGCTTCTTGCGGTGTGAAGTCCAGTCGATCGAGAAGGTGCGTACGGATGAAACGCACCGGGTCGTACAGGTCCAGGCGCACATCTCCCACGTCCTGCACCAGGCGCAAGGTGCAGGGGCTGGTGTCGCAATAGATCGGATCGAGCCCGCCGCGACTGGCGTGCAGCAGGGCGCTGATCAACTCCTGACGCTTGTGCTCGGCCTGTTCGGCATAGCCTTTGGAGGCGAAGGGCTGACCGCAGCAGAGGTTGTCCTGATTGTCCGGGAACACCACTTGGTAACCGGCCTTTTCCAGTAGGCCACGGGTTTTGTCGTAGAGCGACATTTGCTCCTGATCCCCCGCCGCCGGGCCCATGACCCGCGATACACACGCCGCGAGATAGACCACGCGCGGGCGCTCATCGGAAACGCTCGGGCTGAAGCGAATGGCTTTTTCCGGTTGCGGCATCGCATTCGTCCACAGCGGTACCTGGCCTTTGGACAAGCGCGTCAGCGTCGCCGAAAGCTTTGCCAGACGCGGCGCGCCGAGCAGCATCCGCGCGCCGTTGGCCACATGCAGGGTAAAGCGTGCGCCTTGCAGGGTCTTGGCGAAATTTCCTTCGATCCAGTCAGCGGTTTTCTGATGCGTGGCGTTACGGGAGCGGAGCTTTTTCACCAGCTCGCCAGTGTTGATGCCGACCGGGCAACGCTGCGCGCACAAGCCCGTTGCGGCGCAGGTCTCGATGCCTTGGTACTCGTAGGCTTTTTCCAGCTCAGTGGTGTCGACGCCGGCGCGTTTTTTCGCCTGAATATCGCGCCAGATCACGATGCGTTGGCGAGGGCTGAGGGTCAGGCCTTTCGATGGGCAGACAGGCTCGCAGAACCCGCACTCGATGCATTTATCCACAATCTCGTCGGCCGCCGGCAGCGGCTTCAGGTGTTTGAGGTGGATCTGCGGATCTTCGCTGAGCACCACGTCCGGGTTGAGGATGCCATTAGGGTCGAGCAGACGTTTGAGTTGCCACATCAGTTGATAGGCGTCGCTGCCCCATTCCAGCTCAACGAACGGCGCCATGTTGCGCCCGGTGCCGTGTTCGGCCTTCAGCGAACCGCCGAACTCCACGGCCACCAGTTGCGCGACGTCATCCATGAACGCCTGATAGCGTGCGACTTCTTCCGGACTGTTAAAGCCTTGGGTGAAGACGAAGTGCAGATTGCCTTCCAGTGCGTGTCCGAAAAGGATCGCTTCGTCGTAGGAATGTTTGTCGAACAGCTCGATCAGGCGATTGACGCCGATAGCCAGTTGCTCGACCGGAAAGGTCACGTCTTCGATGATCACCGTGGTGCCGGTTTTGCGCACCGCGCCGACGGCGGGGAAGGTGTCCTTGCGGATCGCCCAGAGCTTGGCGTTTTCCACAGGGTCTTCGCTGAAATCGACCTGCTTTTCCACCGGGAAACAGCTGAGCGACGCCATGATCTGCGCCAGTTGCTCCTGCAGCAAAGAGGAAGAGGCTGCGCGGGATTCGATCAGCAACGCGCAGGCATTGTTCGACAGATGCTGTACGAAATCCGGCATGCCAGGTTTGTCCTGCACCGAGCGCAGGCTGCGTCGATCCAGCAACTCTACCGCCGACACTGGTTGGCTTTTCAGCACGGTGACGGCGTTGCAGCAGGTTTCCACATCCGGGAACACGATCAGCGCCGAGGCCTTGTTCGGGTGGTCGATTACCGTGTCGTAGGTCACCGCACTGATGAAGCCGAGGGTGCCTTCGGAGCCGACCAGCAGGTGGCTCAAGATATCCACAGGCTCGTCGAAATCCACCAGCGCATTGAGCGACAGGCCGGTAGTATTTTTCAGACGGTATTTGTGGCGAATTCTGGCGGCCAGTTCGGCGTTGGCGCGGGTCTCGCGGCCCAACGTCGCCAGGCGCTCCAGCAGTTCGCGGTGGCTTTCGCGAAACGCGGCGACACTGGCGGCGTCCTCGGTGTCGAGGCGCGTGCCATCGGCCAGCACCAGACGGATCCCGGCCAACGTGTGATAGGTGTTTTGTGCCGTGCCGCAGCACATGCCGCTCGCGTTGTTGGCGACGATGCCGCCGATCTTGCAAGCGTTGATCGATGCCGGGTCTGGGCCGATCTTGCGGCCGAACGGTGCCAGCCATGCGTTGGCCTGTGCGCCGATGACACCCGGCTGCAGGCGGATTTGCATGCCCTGGCCGCGAATCTCGCGGGCGTTCCAGTTATCCCCCAGCACGATCAGCACCGAATCGCTGATTGCCTGCCCGGACAGACTGGTGCCGGCGGCGCGGAAGGTCACCGGGACGTGGTCGCGCTGGGCCAGTTTAAGCAGCGCCACCACTTCGTCTTCGGACTCGACGCGGATCACCAGTTGCGGAATCAGTCGATAGAAACTGGCATCGGTGCCGAAGGCCAGGGTCGACAGCGGGTCGTCAAAACGGCGCTCGGCCGGAATCAGTTGTTGCGCATCTCGCAGGAACGTCGCCGGTAAAGTCATTGGTCCTCCAGAATCAGCACCACCAGGTCTTTCGGGCCGTGGGCGCCGTAAGCCAGCACTTGCTCGATGTCGGCGGTTTTCGATGGGCCGGACACCAGCAACGCGTTGGTCGGCATGCCTTGCGCCCACTCGAATTCCTGTTGCACCTGATAGAAGTTGTCGCGGATTTCGCTGGCCTTGAGCAGGGCGAAATGCACCGGTGGCACCAGGCTCATCAGCCGCGGTTCCTCGCGGGTGGGCCAGAGGATCAGGCTGCCGGTCGCGGCGATGGCGCCGAGGGTGCCCGTGACGCTGGCCGGGGTGTCGTTGAACAACTCGGCTTTCCATTCTTCCATCGGCCGGTCGTAGGACTTCAGCACCGGTAGATCCGGATTATTCGCCCAGTGCTGTGTGATGCGCTGCCCGTGGGGCGTCGTCGGTGCGATCAACAGGCTCGGCAGTTGGCGATCACGCAGCAATTGCGCGAGCAGAGCCGGCCAGTCGGCGCTAGACGTCAGATGGATCTCGGTGTGCACCGCTTCCATCAGTTTGCGCAGTTGCGGGATGCGTTGTTCGGCGCTGTAGGTGTAAGGCTGCGTCACCAGATCGACGTCGAAGTCGTCGGCAATCGGTGTGGCACCGGTCAGACTTTTCCGTAGCTTGGCGAGGATATTTTGCTTGGCGCTCATCAGCGGTCTCCCTGTTTGGCCAGATGCTCGCGGGCCATGTCGTGCAGTGAGCGGGCGGCGGGTTTCGGTGCGCTGTGGTTTTGCGTCCACGGGCCGATGTTGCTCGGGGTCAACGCACGCAGGCGCGTGGCGAAGAAGCCAAACAGTCGATACAGGGTCGGTGAGCTGTTGAGTTTCGCCCAGGCGTTCCAGATGAAACGTTCCTTGCGCGAATACTTGCTGCCCTGGCCGCGCATCACTTGATGCGGCGAGTCCGGGGCTTTGACGTTTTCTTCGCGTAGGCGACGCAGCAGGGCAGGGATCGGAATTTTTACCGGACACACCTCGCCGCAAGCACCGCACAGCGACGACGCACTCGGATGATCCGGGACTTTCGCCAGGCCGACCATGTGCGGGGTGATGATTTTACCGATCGGCCCCGGGTAAACCTCGCCGTAGGTGTGACCACCGACGCGGGTGTAGACCGGGCAATGATTCATGCACGCGCCGCAGCGGATGCAATTGAGGGTCTGGCGCAGTTCGCTGTCGGCAAAGGCCTGGCTGCGACCGTTGTCGAGCAGCACCAGATGCACTTCCTGCGGGCCGTCGAGTTCATGTTCCTTGCGTGGGCCGGAGATCATGTTGACGTAGGTGGTGATCGGGATGCCCAACGCCGAGCGGGTCAGCAGCGACAGCAGCGGCACCACGTCGCGCAGGTTTTCCACGACTTTTTCGATGCCGGTGACGGCGATGTGCACCGGCGGCACGGTGGTGGTCATGCGCCCGTTGCCTTCGTTTTCCACCAGCAACAGGGTACCGGTTTCGGCGACGGCGAAATTGACACCGGAGACGCCGATGTCCGCTTCGAAGAATTTCTGCCGCAGGACTCTGCGACCGATCTGAATGAGTTGGTCAACGTCCTTGGTGTATTCCACGCCAAGTTTGTCGTGGAACAAGGACGCGACCTGACCGGCATTCTTGTGGATCGCCGGCATAATGATGTGTGAAGGCTTCTCGTGGTCGAGCTGGACGATGTATTCCCCCATGTCGGACTCCAGGCATTCAACACCTTGAGCCTCGAGGAAATGGTTCATCTCCATCTCTTCGCTGACCATCGATTTGCCCTTGATCACTTGCCGCGCCTCGTGAGCGCGGATGATCGATAAGACGATGCCATTGGCCTCGTCCACCGTTTCCGCCCAGTGCACTGTCACACCGTTGCGGGTCAGGTTCTGTTCCAGTTGCTCGAGCAGGTCGGGCAACTTGGAGAGCGCGCGGGCCCTGATCGAGTTGCCCAGGGCACGCAAATGTTCTCTTTCGTGGGCATCGCTGAAAGCCGCTGCCCGCTTGGTCATCAGTGAATCCATGGCCGTGCGGAAGTTATTCCGCAACTGCGCATCGCCCAGGGCATTGTGTGCCCGGGTGCGGAAATCTTCTTCTACGGCAACCGTAGGAATAATCGTCGAGGTGCTCATTGCGCACCTCCGGTTCGCTGCCAGAGGAAGCTCGCCAGGTGTTGCCCGCGCAGCGCTTCCTGCTGTTTTTCCAACGAGCCGTTGATATTCATCAAACAGCCGCAGTCGGCACTCAAGACCTTGTGTGCGCCGGATTCCTTCAGCGCCCGGGTCTTGTCAGCCACCATCGCGCCGGAAATGTCTGGCATACGGACGCTGAATGTCCCACCGAAGCCACAGCATTCGCTTTCGTGGTCGTGGTTGACCCGTTCCACGTTGCTCAACTGCGCCAACAACTCGCGGCCGTGCAGGTGGGTATTCATTTCACGCCGTGCCGAACACGAGGTGTGCAGCGCGACTTTGACCGGTTCGCCGCTGTCCTTGAGCTGCACCTTGCAGACGAACAGCAGAAACTCGGCCAGTTCATAGGTACGGGCCGCGAGGGCTTGCACCTGTTTCAACGTTTGCGGCTCGTCCTTGAACAAGTCCGCGTAATGCTCGCGCAGCATGCCCGCGCAGGAACCCGACGGCACCACCACCGGATAATCCCCGGCAAACAGCGCCAGTTGCGCGCGCGCTACCGTCCGCGCCTGCTCGGTGTAACCCGAGGTGTAGGCCGGTTGCCCACAGCAGCTCTGCCCCTGCGGGTACTCGACCTTGATCCCTTCGCGCTCCAGCAAGTGGATCGCGTCCATCCCGGCTTCGGGGTAGAACAGGTCGACCACGCACGTACCGAACAGGTAGACCCGCGACGGTTTCTCGCTGGGGTATTGCCGAGGTTCGGGCAGTGGCGGTGCAACGCGGGTCGCGTTGGGCACAGCGTTGTAAAAAAGCTCGCTCATCAGGCGTCTCCGGGTGGTCCCGGTTATCCGTCCGCTGAGGCTGCTGAATATAGAGCGTGTGGCTTTCAGCAGCCTTACAGACCGGGGTGTGAATTGCTGACGCCGGAATCACGAGCCGGCGTCGGTTATTTCCATGTTGCTTGTAGGCTTCTTGTAGGTTTAGTGCACCAGCATGCCGGTGAACCAGTAGGCCTGGGCCAAAGTGATCAGGCCGACGATCGTGGCAAAGAATAGGCTGTGCTTGAGGGTGAAGCGGAACAGATCCGATTCCTTGCCCACCAGGCCGGTCGCAGCGCAGGCCACGGCGATCGACTGTGGCGAGATCATTTTGCCGGTCACGCCGCCGCTGGTATTGGCCGCCACCAGCAGGGTGTCGTTGACGCCGATCTGGTGGGCGGTGGTCGCTTGCAGCGAACTGAACAGGGCGTTGGACGAGGTATCCGAGCCGGTGAGGAACACGCCCAGCCAGCCAAGGAATGGCGAGAAGAACGGGAACGCCGCACCGGTGGCCGCCAGCACCAGGGCCATGGTCGAAGACATGCCCGAGTAGTTGGTGACGAAGGCGAAGGCCAGCACCATGCCGATCGACAGAATAGGCCAGCGCAGTTCGTAGAAGGTCTCTTTCAAAGTGGTAAGACCAGTTTTGAAATTGATCTTCAGCACCAGCATCGAGATCAGCGCGGAGAAGAAAATCGCCGTGCCGGTCGCGGAAATCGGGTCGAGCTTGAACACGGCCGGGATAGCGGTCGGCGTGGCAACGATCGGGGCGGTCTTGATCACCAATTGATCAAGGTGCGGGATCGCAAAGTTGAACACCCAGGCGTACATCGAACCGCCAGCGGCGAACATGGCCTTGAAGGGCTTGAGGGTCCAGATGGTCACCAGCACGGTGAGGATCAGGAACGGCGACCAGGCCTTGAAAATTTCCCCGAGGCTGTAAGGCGATGCCACGGTAGTGCGCTTCTGGCCGAAGCCGCCGGCGCTGGCGGTAATTGCTGCACTCGACGTGGTGCCAGCGATTTGCGCGCCCGCGGTACGTTTTGGTTGCCAGACTTTCAGGAACAGGGTCAGGCAGATCAGGCTGGCCAGGGCCGAGGTGATGTCCGGCAGCTCCGGGCCGATGAAGTTCGACGTGAAATATTGGGTTACGGCGAAGCTCAGACCCGCAACCAGCGCTGCCGGCCAGGTTTCACGCACGCCGCGCAGGCCGTCCATCATGAACACCAGCCAGAACGGTACGAACAGCGACAGCAGTGGCAGTTGGCGACCGGTCATGGCGCCGATCTTGAACGCGTCGATACCGGTGACCTGGCCGGCCACGATGATCGGGATCCCCAGGGCACCGAACGCCACTGGCGCGGTGTTGGCAATCAGGCACAGGCCGGCGGCGTACAGCGGGTTGAAGCCGAGGCCGACCAGCAGCGCGGCCGTAATCGCCACGGGCGCGCCGAAACCGGCGGCACCTTCCAGAAACGCGCCGAAGCAGAAACCGATCAGCAGCACCTGCAGGCGCTGGTCGTCGGTGATCGACAGCACCGAACTGCGAATGACCTCGAACTGGCCACTTTTGACCGTCAGTTTGTAGAGGAACACCGCCGCAACAATGATCCAGGCAATCGGCCACAGACCGTAGGCAAAGCCGTATCCGGCTGCGGCGAAAGCCATGTCGACCGGCATGTGGAAGGCGAAAATCGCCACGGCGATCGACAGCGCCAGCGTGATGCTGCCGGCCACATGCCCCTTGAGGCGGAACACCGCCAGAGCGAGGAAGAAGAAAACGATGGGAATGACGGCCGCAAGAGCGGAGACGCCGAGACTGCCGAGCGGGGTATAGAACTGTTGCCAGGTTTGCATATGGGGTGGCCCCTAATTGTTGTTGGTCAGGCACTGTCAGCGTTCTTGGTTAATTGGTAATACCAATTTACAATCGCTGTTGGCTAGGGTAAAAGCCTTGATGACGGTGTGTCAATTTGTCGCCCTGAAACTTTTGTCGAATAAGCGGTGCAGATGACATCTGATCCGGTCGGGCGAATGCGCTCTGACAGGTGTCGGCGGGGCGCCGATAGGCCAGAATAGAGAGCCCGGCGAGCGGTCGGGATCGTGGAGAATTGAGTTATGGGGTTTGATCAGATTCGTCAGCGCCGTTTGTCTGACGATATTGTCGAGCGACTCGAGGGGATGATCCTCGAGGGCACGCTGAAGTCCGGTGAGCGGCTTCCGGCTGAGCGTGCGCTGGCCGAGCAGTTCGGCGTATCGCGTCCGTCATTGCGCGAAGCGATTCAAAAACTGGCGGCCAAGGGCTTGCTGGTCAGTCGCCAGGGCGGCGGCAACTATGTCGTGGAAACCCTGGGTTCGACGTTCAGCGATCCATTGCTATTGCTGCTTGAGAGCAATCCGGAGGCGCAACGCGACTTGCTGGAATTTCGGCATACTCTGGAGGCATCGTGCGCCTATTACGCGGCATTGCGCGCTACCGACGTGGATCGCGAGCGCCTTACTGCAGCGTTTGACGAGCTGCAGGATTGCTATGCACGGCATGATGAGGTCAGCCGGGTGGAAGAGGGCGCGGCGGATGCGAAGTTTCATCTGGCGATCGCCGAAGCCAGCCACAACGCGGTGCTGCTGCACACCATTCGCGGGCTGTTCGATCTGCTCAAACGCAACGTGGTGACCAACATCGGCGGCATGTACAAACAGCGCACGGAAACCCGCGATATGCTGATTTCTCAGCACCGGGAATTGTACCTGGCGATTATCGAGGGGCGTGCGGAGCAAGCGCGGGAAGTCTCCAGCCGACACATTCTGTATGTGCAGGAGGTGCTGGAAGAAGTGCGGCAAGAGGTTCAGCGCATGGCTCGGGCGGAGCGGCGCAAAGGAATGTAGCTTTTAGACGCAAAAAGATCGCAGCCTTCGGCAGCTCCTGCAGGGGAATTCTCATTCCTGTGTAGGAGCTGCCGCAGGCTGCGATCTTTTCAGGCAGAAGAAATTATTCTTCCTTGCCCTTGTTGCGCACAGCGCGCTGCAGCTCACGACCGGCGTCGCGTTCGCGCTCGGTGTCACGCTTGTCGTATTCCTTCTTGCCCTTGCCCAGAGCAATTTCGCACTTGACCATGTGCTTGCTCCAGTAGAAGGACAGGCAGACGCAGGCGTAGCCTTTCTGTTGCACGGCAGCAGCGAGTTTTTCCAGCTCGCGCTTGTTGAGCAGCAGTTTGCGGGTGCGGGTCGGATCGGCGATGACGTGGGTACTGGCGGTCATCAACGGCGTGATGTGACTGCCGAGGAGCCAGGCTTCGCCATCCTTGAGCAGCACGTAACTGTCGACCAGTTGCAGCTTGCTTGCCCGCAGACTTTTTACTTCCCAGCCGGCCAGGACCAGACCAGCCTCGAACCGATGTTCGATGAAGTAATCGTGTCGCGCCTTTTTGTTCTGCGCGATGGTCCCTGTTGGGTGTTTCTTCTGTTTAGCCATAGGGGCGGCATTATATGGAGATAAACGGTCCTCGGCTACGGTGATGCTGCGTGCTTGAGCAGGTTGAGTGAATCCCGGACAATGCGGCCTCTTTTTCTGATGCTTGGGCGTGATATTCGATGTCGACAGACAAGGTTTCTGTCCACGGCAGTTGGGCTAGCCGCTGGGTTTTCATATTCGCCGCGACCGGTTCGGCCGTGGGCTTGGGCAGCATCTGGAAATTCCCCTACATGGTCGGGGTCTACGGTGGCGGCGCCTTCGTGCTGATGTTTCTGGCCTGCATCGCCCTGATCGGGATCCCGGTCATGCTCGCTGAAACCCTGATCGGCCGGCGTGCGCGGCAGAGTCCGGCGAACGCCCTGAAGGTCCTGGCACGGGAGGCCGGGCATTCGGGCAAGTGGTCGTGGGGCGCATTTGCCGGAATGATCACGGCGTTGCTGATCCTGTCTTTCTATAGTGTGGTCGGCGGATGGTCGCTGGATTACATCATCGACATGGGGCGCGGGGATTTCCAGGGCGCCACGGCGGAGCAGGTCGGTGCTTATTTCGGCAATGTCATCTCCGACCCTTGGCGCCTGACACTTTGGCACACAGTTTTTATGCTGCTGTCGGCTGTGGTGATCGCCAGGGGGGTGGTCGCCGGGCTTGAGCGCAGCCTGCGAATCATGATGCCACTGCTGTTCGTGATGGTGCTGGTGTTGCTGGGTTACAGCATGACCACCGGGCATTTCATGGAAGGCGTGCATTTCATGTTCGATTTTCACCCGGAAAAAGTCCTCGACGGCTTGTTGCCGGCCATGGGGCACGCGTTCTTTTCCCTGAGCGTGGGCGTCGGTTCGATCATGATCTACGGCGCTTACATGACTAAGGAAGCCTCGCTGTCCGGCACCGTGGTGGGTGTAGCGTTGCTCGATACCTTCGTATCGCTGGTGGCGGGGCTGGCGCTGTTCCCGATCGTATTTGCCGGCGGCTTGAACCCTAGCGAAGGCCCCGGCCTGATGTTCGTCAGTCTGCCATTTGCCTTTGGTAACGTGGTGTTCGGCCAGTTGATGGGCGTGGTGTTCTTTGTCCTGGTCGCGATTGCCGCCTGGAGCTCGGCGATTTCCCTGCTTGAGCCGATGGTTGCCTACCTGGTGGAACGCACCAAAATCAGCCGCGGCTGGGTGACGTTCTGGCTGGCCTTTATTTGCTGGTTCGTCGGTCTGGGCACGGTGTTCTCCTTCAATATCTGGAAGGAAGCCAAATTTTTCGTGAACGAAGGCGGACTGTTCCATCTCTACCAATGGGGGGCGGCGGGCGGTCTGGACTTCTTCGGTGTGATCGACTTCTTTACCTCGCGGATCATGCTGCCGCTCGGTGGCCTGTGCTTCGTGCTGTTTGCCGGTTGGGTGATGGGACGTGAGGCGGTGCGTGAGGAATTGGCGATCCGTAACCCGCTGCTGTTTGCTCTGTCCTTGTTCTTGATGCGCTATGTGGCGCCCATCGGCATTCTAGTAGTGTTTGCCACCCAGCTCTGGAAGTGACGCTTACATGACGACACATATTCAACGGTCAGCGCTGCTGCCGTACCCGGCGCAATTTCTCTATGACCTGGTCAACGACGTGGCGCGTTACCCAGAGTTTCTCCCTTGGTGTTCGTCCGCCGAGGTGCTGGAAAGCTCGCCTGAGCACATGCGCGCCAGCGTTGGTGTGGCCAAGGGCGGTCTTAGCCAGCATTTCGTCACGCGCAATACGCTGGTGCCGGGGCAGTCGATTGAAATGAATCTGGAAGAAGGTCCGTTCAACCAGTTGCACGGCGTATGGGTGTTCAAGCCGCTGGGTGAAAAGGCCTGCAAGATCAGCCTGGATCTGTCGTTCGATTACGCCGGCCCGATAGTCAGAGCGACCCTCGGCCCGTTGTTCAATCAGGCGGCGAATACGCTGGTGGATGCGTTTTGCCAGCGCGCCAAGCAGATGCATGGTTGAGCCGGTGATCGAGATAGAGGTGGTGTATGCCGCCGTGGATCGGCAGGTCTTGCGCACTGTCAGTGTCCCTGAAGGGACGACGGTGCGTGAGGCGGCGCTGACGTCCGGTATCGGGGCTGAATTCCCGGAGCTGGACTTGAGCGAGTGTCCGCTGGGCATCTTCGGCAAAGTGGTTGCTGATCCACGGGTTCGCCTGATTCAGGCGGGCGATCGCCTCGAGATATACCGGCCATTGCTGGCGGATCCGAAAGAAGTGCGACGCTTGCGGGCAGCCAAGGCTGCCGAGGCGAAAGCGCGAAATCAGTAGCCTGGCCAGATCGCAGACAATAAAAAACCCGGAATTTCCGGGTTTTTTATTACGTCGCAAATTATTGCGGCGAGGTGTCCAGCGGTTCAGGCGTCGGAACCGGAACGGTTTCAACACCGTCCACGTCCTTCTGGATCGAGTCCAGCAAGGAACCTGGTTTAGCGGGTTGTTCCGGCTTCGGCTTCTCGGCGTTTTCAGCAGGGGCGGTGACGCTGGTGCCACTGTCCTTGCCGAGAATGGCTTCGTCACGGCTTACGCCCGGCATGAAGTCACCGGACAGGCTGACGAGCTGGTCGTTAGAGTTGAAAATAACACTCATGCGTTCCTGTTGGCGTTCACCGCCGCCAGGTTGCAGGCTGTACAGATAATCCCAGCGATCGGCATGGAACGTGTCGGTCAGCAGAGGGTTACCCATGATAAACCGTACTTGCCGGCGGGTCATTCCCGGGCGTAACTGGTCTATCATGTCCTGCGTGACGACATTGCCCTGCTGGATGTCGATTTTGTAAACCCCGGGGAATGAACAACCGGCGAGTGCGAGCAGTCCCACAAAGGTGAAACTGGTTAGCAAGAGCTTGGTGTTTTGCATCGGTGGGCGACTTCCACTATCTTGGCTGGGACAACGTAAACGCCGATCATACCCGCATTAAGAGAAGCTGCGAAGCAGCATCGCGAGAAAGCTGACCATGGTTGAAAATAGCGAACTACGCAAAGCCGGCCTCAAAGTGACCCTGCCACGGGTCAAGATCCTGCAAATGCTCGACTCTACCGAGCAGCGTCACATGAGTGCCGAGGACGTCTACAAGGCGTTGATGGAAGCTGGCGAGGACGTCGGTCTGGCCACGGTTTACCGTGTTCTGACCCAGTTCGAAGCGGCTGGCCTCGTGGTCCGTCACAACTTCGACGGTGGCCACGCGGTATTCGAATTGGCCGACGGTGGCCACCACGACCATATGGTCAACGTGGAAACCGGTGAAGTCGTCGAATTCGTCAGTCCGGAAATCGAAAAGCTCCAGAAGGCAATTGCCGAGGAGCACGGTGTTGATCTGGTAGATCACAATCTGGTGCTGTACGTACGCAAGAAAAAGTAAGCATGTCGCGCGAATTTCAGATTCGCGAAACGAACGAAGGCGACCCAAGGGTCGCCTTCGTGCTTTCTGCTTTTCTTACGCTTTTGCGGTAACCACCATCTTTTTCGCGTGAGCCAAAGACTCTTTGGTCAGATCGATGCCACCCAGCATCCGCGCCACTTCTTCTATGCGGTCGTTCTTGCTCAGTTTGGATACGGCGGTGTGAGTCGCTTGCTCGCCGCGCACCTTGTGCACAAATAAATGCTGATGCCCCTGCGCCGCGACCTGCGGCAAGTGCGTCACGGTCAGTACCTGCCCGCGATCGCCCAGGCGCCGCAGCAACTGGCCGACAATCTCCGCAGTCGGCCCGCCAATGCCCACGTCCACTTCGTCGAATACCAGTGTTGGCACCCGTGAGGTTTGCGCAGTGATCACCTGGATCGCCAGGCTGATCCGCGAGAGCTCGCCACCGGAGGCCACTTTGGCCAGCGCCTTCAGCGGCTGGCCAGGGTTGGCGCTGACCAGCAGCTCGACTTGTTCCAGGCCATTAGGCAGCAATTCATCGCTGCTGTTGGCACGTAGCTCGATGGTGAAGCGGCCACCGGGCATGCCCAGACGCTGGATCTCCTGTTCCACGGCGCTGGCGAGGCTGCCGGCCGCCTGATGGCGCAAGTCGCTCAGTTCCCGCGCCTTCTCTTGATAGTGGCGGGCATAAGAAGCCAGTTCTTCGCCCAGGCGCTCGATGGATTCGTCGTTGGCGTTGAGCGTTTCGATTTCATCCAGCAGTTTCTGCTGCATCTCGGCGACTTCGGTGGGCTGGATCCGGTGCTTGCGTGCCAGGGTGTAGATCGCGTCGAGGCGTTCTTCCAGATATTGCAGACGTGCCGGATCGGCATCGAAGTTATCAAGGAAGCGGTTGAGCTCGCCGACCGCTTCTTCGACCTGGATCTGTGCGCTGGTCAGCAGGCTGCTGGCCTCGCCCAATGCGCCAATCGAGTTGTTCACACTCGACAGGCGGTTGAGGCTGGCGGTCAGGGCGTTCAGCACGTTGCCGGAGTCGCTCTCGCTGCACTGTTCGACCACTTGTCGGCAAATGCCAAGCAGGGTTTCGGCGTTGGTCAGGTTTTTGTGTTCCTGCTCCAGCTGTTCCAGCTCGTTTTCGCCGAGACCGAGGTTTTCCAGCTCTTCGAGCTGGTAGCTGAGCAGTTGGTGGCGCGCGCGTTGTTCGTCGCCGGAATTGGAGAGGCGCTCCAGTTCCTGGCGGGTCTGGCGCCAGCGTTGAGCGGCCAGTTGAACCTGGCGGGCCAGATCGGTCGCGCCGGCGTATTCATCCAGCAGGCGTCGATGGGTATCGGGTTTCAGCAGGGACTGGTGTTCGTGCTGGCTGTGGATATCGATCAGCAGTTCGCCGAGGGCCTTGAGATCGCCGAGCGGGCAGGGTGTGCCGTTGATATAGCCGCGCGAGCGTCCTTCTGCCGTGATGACTCGGCGCAGGATGCACGGGCCGTCGTTTTCGAGGTCGCGCTCAGCCAGCCAGGCATGAGCCTCCGGGATGTCGACCAGATCGAAGGTGGCCAGGATGTCGGCCTTGTCGGCGCCCGGGCGGACCACGCCGCTGTCGGCGCGATCACCGAGGGTCAGGCCCAGGGCGTCGAGCATGATCGACTTGCCGGCGCCGGTTTCCCCTGTAATCACGCTCATCCCGCGATCAAGCTCGAGATCGAGATGTTCAACGATGGCGTAGTTGTGTACGGACAGGTGCACCAGCATAAAGGCCGCTCCCAGGCTTTAGGTCTGGTTATTTATACAGTGTTTTGTTTCGGGCTGACAATGCCCTCGCTTAGCTCGATTTGCTTGATCCGATCAAATGCTTAGTCCGGCCGGGAATGACAATGCAGCACTTTTTTGTAGGGTTAATCATTGCAGGCCCTTGAAGCCTGATTTTGCGGCCCCATATATCGGGGCAGAAGCGCGAGTCGAGCTCGCGGACGTAATTGAAAGGAGAATTCTATGGCTGACGAACAGACAGTAGATACGCAAAATCCAGAAGCCAATCAGGCGCCCGAGACTTCGGGTGATGACCTGGCGACCCGTGTACAAGTGCTCGAAGAGCAGTTGGCCGCCGCGCAGGATCAGTCTCTGCGCGTAGCTGCCGATCTGCAGAACGTCCGCCGTCGTGCCGAGCAGGATGTCGAGAAAGCGCACAAATTTGCGCTGGAAAAATTCGCCGGCGACCTGCTGCCGATCGTCGATAGCCTGGAGCGCGGCCTCGAGCTGTCGAGCCCGGACGACGAAAGCATTCGTCCGATGCGCGAAGGCATCGAGCTGACCCTGAAAATGTTCCACGACACCCTCAAGCGTTATCAGCTTGAAGCGATCGATCCGCATGGCGAACCGTTCAACGCCGTTCACCATCAAGCGATGGCCATGCAGGAAAGCGCCGACGTAGAACCGAACAGCGTTCTGAAGGTGTTCCAGAAGGGCTACCAGCTCAATGGTCGCCTGTTGCGTCCGGCGATGGTGGTGGTCAGCAAGGCGCCGGCGCCAATTTCGCCTTCGATTGACGAGAAGGCTTGAAATTAGCCGTAAGGCCCCCATTTAGAAGTCAAGCGTTTAAGTATTACCGCAGTTAGCCACCACTGCTGCGGCAACAAAATCCAAAGTTTCGGGAGAGTGAACATGGGCAAAATTATCGGTATCGACCTGGGGACTACCAACTCCTGCGTCTCCGTGCTGGAAAACGGCAAAGCCAAAGTTATTGAAAACGCTGAAGGCGCGCGCACCACGCCGTCGATCATCGCTTACGCCAACGATGGCGAAATCCTGGTAGGTCAGTCGGCCAAGCGTCAGGCAGTGACTAACCCGCACAACACCCTGTACGCAGTAAAGCGTCTGATCGGTCGTCGTTTTGACGAAGAAGTTGTGCAGAAAGACATCCAGATAGTCCCTTACAAGATCGTCAAGGCTGACAACAACGACGCCTGGGTAGAAGTGAACGGCCAGAAAATGGCGCCGCCACAAATCTCGGCTGAAATTCTGAAGAAAATGAAGAAGACCGCCGAAGACTACCTCGGCGAGCCAGTAACTGAAGCGGTAATCACCGTTCCGGCCTACTTCAACGACAGCCAGCGTCAGGCGACCAAAGACGCCGGCCGCATCGCCGGTCTGGACGTTAAACGTATCATCAACGAACCAACCGCAGCTGCTCTGGCTTACGGTATGGACAAGGCCAAGGGCGATCACACCGTGATCGTTTACGACCTGGGTGGCGGTACTTTCGACGTTTCCGTGATCGAGATCGCTGAAGTTGACGGCGAGCACCAGTTCGAAGTGTTGGCCACCAACGGTGACACCTTCCTCGGCGGTGAAGACTTCGACATTCGTCTGATCGACTACCTCGTTGACGAATTCAAGAAAGAAAGCGGCATGAACCTCAAAGGTGACCCGCTGGCCATGCAGCGCCTGAAAGAAGCCGCTGAGAAAGCCAAGATCGAGCTGTCTTCCGCTCAGTCGACCGACGTCAACCTGCCATACATCACTGCAGACGCTACCGGTCCTAAGCACCTGAACGTGAAGATCTCGCGTGCCAAGCTCGAAGCACTGGTTGAAGACCTGGTTCAGCGCACCATCGAGCCTTGCCGCATCGCCATGAAAGACGCCGGTATCGACGTTGCCGCGATCAACGACGTGATCCTGGTCGGCGGTCAGACCCGTATGCCGCTGGTACAGAAGCTGGTTACTGATTTCTTCGGTAAAGAAGCTCGTAAAGACGTTAACCCGGACGAAGCGGTTGCCATGGGTGCTGCGATCCAGGGCGCTGTTCTGGCTGGTGACGTGAAAGACGTTCTGCTGCTCGACGTCAGCCCGCTGACCCTGGGTATCGAAACCATGGGTGGCGTGATGACCGCGCTGATCGAGAAAAACACCACGATTCCTACCAAGAAATCGCAAGTGTTCTCGACTGCCGACGACAACCAGGGCGCCGTGACCATTCACGTCCTGCAAGGTGAGCGTAAGCAAGCTGCGCAGAACAAGTCTCTGGGCAAGTTCGACCTGGCCGACATTCCACCCGCTCCACGTGGCGTGCCGCAGATCGAAGTGACCTTCGACATCGATGCCAACGGCATCCTGCACGTTGGTGCGAAAGACAAGGCGACCGGCAAGACTCAGTCGATCGTGATCAAGGCCAACTCCGGTCTGTCCGACGAAGAGATTGAGCGCATGGTGCGTGACGCCGAGGCGAATGCCGAGGAAGACCGCAAGTTCGAAGAACTGGCCGCTGCCCGTAACCAGGGTGATGCACTGGTTCACTCGACGCGCAAAATGGTTGCTGACGCGGGCGACAAGGTCACCGCCGAAGAGAAGACCGCGATCGAAGCTGCCGTGGTTGCACTGGAAGCCGCTGTAAAAGGCGACGACAAGGCTGCCATCGAGGCCAAGGTTGAAGAGCTGTCGAAAGTTTCGGCGCCGGTTGCCCAGAAGATGTACGCCGAACAGGCTCAGCCTGCTGAAGGCGCGGCACCGCACGACGAGAAAGCTGAAAAGGCTGACGATGTTGTCGATGCCGAGTTCGAAGAAGTCAAAGACCACAAGTAAGTTGTTGGTCGGCCGGTTGACTGCCTTGCGGCGGTGACTGGTAGGATGTCGCCGCGCGGGAGCTTGCTCCCGCGTTGGCGTATCTGGAATACGCGAATTTTTACAGCATGCGACAAGCCTCGCGTGTTGCTGGTATGGCCGGGAATGCTCCTGCTTTTCGCGCCGCAAGTACCACAAGAAACAAAGACCAGGATCGTTGAATTGACGTGAGTTGGGTCCGGGCCTGTATTGGGGCTCAACGAGTTTGGCCATCCTCAGGAGGGGTTTGCCGGACGTCCTCAAGAGTGCAAAGACTTATGGCAAAGCGTGACTATTACGAAGTGTTGGGTGTTGAGCGTGGCTCAAGCGATGCGGATCTGAAAAAGGCTTACCGTCGTCTGGCGATGAAGCACCACCCGGACCGTAATCCCGATGACAAAGCGTCGGAAGAACTGTTCAAAGAGGCCAACGAGGCCTACGAAGTATTGTCCGACTCCAGCAAGCGCGCGGCGTACGACCAGTACGGTCATGCCGGCGTCGACCCAAGCATGGGTGGCGGTGGCGCTGGTTTCGGCGGGCAGAATTTCTCTGACATCTTTGGTGATGTCTTCAGTGATTTCTTCGGTGGTGGTCGCGGCGGTTCTCGTGGCGGCGCCCAGCGCGGCAGCGATTTGCGCTACACCCTGGAGCTGAACCTGGAAGAAGCGGTACGCGGCACCACCGTGAATATCCGCGTTCCGACACTGGTCAACTGCAAGCCGTGCGACGGTTCTGGCGCGAAGAAAGGCTCGTCGCCATCGACTTGTCCGACTTGCGGCGGTATCGGCCAGGTGCGCATGCAGCAAGGCTTCTTCTCGGTGCAGCAGACCTGCCCGCGCTGCCATGGCCAAGGCAAGATCATTTCCGATCCGTGCGATTCCTGCCACGGCGACGGTCGTGTCGAAGAGTACAAGACCCTGTCGGTCAAAGTGCCGGCTGGCGTCGATACCGGCGACCGCATTCGCCTGTCTGGCGAAGGCGAGGCGGGTACGCAGGGCGGCCCGACGGGCGACCTGTATGTCGTTATCAATGTGCGCGAGCACGACATCTTTCAGCGCGATGGCAAGCATCTGTTCTGCGAAGTGCCGATCAGCTTCGTTGATGCGGCACTCGGCGGCGAGCTGGAAATTCCGACCCTCGACGGTCGCGTCAAACTGAAAATCCCTGAAGGCACCCAGACCGGCAAGCAGTTCCGTGTACGCGGCAAAGGCGTGGCGCCGGTGCGTGGCGGCGGTGCGGGCGATCTGATGTGCCGTGTGGCGGTCGAGACCCCGGTCAACCTGAATCGTCGTCAGCGCGAACTGCTCGAGGAATTCCGCAGCTCCCTGGCGGACGACAACAGCCACTCGCCGAAAACCACCGGTTGGTTTGATGGTGTGAAGCGCTTCTTCGGCGATCTGTAAGGAGTCGGCATGCGACGTATAGCTGTGATGGGCGCCGCCGGGCGCATGGGCAAGATTCTGGTCGAGGCCGTGCAGCAGCGCGCGCCGCTGACCGGCCTGACCGCGGCGATCGTTCGTCCCGGCAGTACGCTGATCGGGGTCGACGCCGGTGAGCTGGCTTCGCTGGGGCGTATCGGTGTGCCGTTGTCCGGCAATCTGGAGTCGGTGGCTGAAGAGTTCGATGTGTTGATCGATTTCACCCTGCCGGAAGTGATGCTGAAAAACCTCGCGTTCTGCCGCAAGGCCGGCAAGGCCATGGTCATCGGCACTACCGGGCTGGACGCGGCGCAGAAGCAGTTGCTGGCTGAAGCGGGCAAGGATATTCCGATCGTCTTCGCGGCCAACTTCAGTGTCGGGGTCAACCTGTCGCTGAAGCTGCTCGAGATGACTGCCCGGGTGCTGGGTGACGATGCTGACATCGAGATCATCGAGGCGCATCACCGGCACAAGATCGATGCCCCTTCGGGCACGGCGCTGCGCATGGGCGAAGTGATCGCCGATGCACTGGATCGTGATCTGCAGAAGGTGGCGGTCTACGGTCGTGAAGGTCACACCGGTGCGCGCGAGCGGGAAACCATCGGTTTCGCCACTGTTCGTGGTGGTGATGTGGTCGGTGATCACACCGTGCTGTTTGCCTGTGAAGGCGAGCGTCTGGAGATCACGCACAAGGCTTCCAGTCGCATGACATTCGCCAAGGGCGCGGTGCGCGCGGCGTTGTGGCTGGATGCTCGCGAGCCGGGTCTGTATGACATGCAGGACGTGCTCGACCTGCATTGATTTGACGGTTTTACCCAGCGAAAACGCCCTGTTTGCGCTGGTTTTTCTCTGCCGCACGACGCCCTGTCGCATTCTCCGTCCTTTAAGGCTCTTTAGCGGTGGACCAAAAAAGCCTTTTTCTGTAAGCTACAGCTTTAGTGTGTCCACTAAAAGCGCGCAGAATAATTCAGTGAAGAAGCGGGGTGACGTGTCCATACGTCACTCCGCTTTTTTACAACCTGCGATTGCCCTTTCATGCGTTATTTACGGGAGGTCTTCTTGACTAAGCCAGCCATACTCGCCCTTGCTGATGGCAGCATTTTTCGCGGCGAAGCCATTGGAGCCGACGGTCAAACCGTTGGTGAGGTGGTGTTCAACACCGCAATGACCGGCTATCAGGAAATCCTTACCGATCCTTCCTACGCCCAACAGATTGTTACCCTGACTTACCCGCACATCGGCAACACCGGCACCACGCCGGAAGACGCCGAGTCCGACCGCGTCTGGTCCGCTGGCCTGGTCATCCGTGACCTGCCGCTGGTAGCGAGCAACTGGCGTAACACGATGTCTCTGTCCGACTACCTGAAAGCCAACAACGTTGTGGCGATCGCTGGTATCGACACCCGCCGCCTGACCCGCATCCTGCGTGAAAAAGGCGCACAGAACGGCTGCATCATGGCCGGCGACAACATCTCCGAAGAAGCGGCAATCGCCGCGGCGCAAGGCTTCCCGGGCCTGAAAGGCATGGATCTGGCGAAAGTCGTCAGCACCAAGAAGCCGTACGAATGGCGCTCCACTGTCTGGGACCTGAAGACCGACAGCCACGCGACCATCGACGCCTCTGAGCTGCCATACCACGTGGTTGCCTACGACTACGGCGTCAAGCTGAACATCCTGCGCATGCTGGTCGAGCGCGGCTGCCGCGTCACCGTGGTACCGGCGCAAACCCCGGCTGCCGACGTGCTGGCCCTCAAGCCGGACGGCGTGTTCCTGTCCAACGGCCCTGGTGACCCGGAGCCATGCGACTACGCGATCAAGGCGATCAAGGAAGTGCTGGAAACCGAGATTCCGGTATTCGGTATCTGCCTCGGTCACCAGCTGCTGGCCCTGGCCTCCGGCGCCAAGACCCTGAAAATGGGCCACGGCCACCACGGTGCCAACCACCCGGTGCAGGACCTGGACACTGGCGTCGTGATGATCACCAGCCAGAACCACGGTTTCGCGGTTGACGAAGCGACCCTGCCGGCCAACGTGCGTGCGATCCACAAATCGCTGTTCGACGGTACCCTGCAAGGCATCGAACGCACCGACAAGAGCGCGTTCAGCTTCCAGGGTCACCCTGAAGCGAGCCCGGGCCCGAACGATGTGGCTCCACTGTTCGACCGCTTCATCAACGAGATGGCCAAGCGACGCTAAGCGTTCGCCTTGAGACTGTAGCGAGAAGCCCTCGAGGGCGGCCCCGACACCGGTGGCGCCCCTCAGGGCTTCAGAAATCGATCAAGACGGCTTGCCGACTGACCTGCGGATTTGAGTGACAAACCCATGCCAAAACGTACAGACATTAAAAGCATCCTGATTCTCGGCGCTGGCCCGATCGTTATCGGCCAGGCCTGCGAATTCGACTACTCCGGCGCCCAAGCCTGCAAAGCCCTGCGCGAAGAGGGTTACCGCGTCATCCTGGTGAACTCCAACCCGGCCACCATCATGACCGACCCGGACATGGCTGACGCCACGTACATCGAGCCGATCAAGTGGCAGACCGTGGCCAAGATCATCGAAAAAGAACGTCCGGATGCGGTGCTGCCAACCATGGGCGGCCAGACCGCTCTGAACTGCGCCCTGGACCTGGAGCGCGAAGGCGTTCTGGAGAAATTCGGCGTGGAAATGATCGGCGCCAACGCCGACACCATCGACAAGGCTGAAGACCGTTCGCGTTTCGACAAGGCCATGAAGTCCATCGGCCTGGAATGCCCGCGTTCCGGTATCGCCCACAGCATGGAAGAAGCCAACGCCGTCCTCGAACGTCTGGGCTTCCCGTGCATCATCCGTCCGTCCTTCACCATGGGTGGCACCGGTGGCGGTATCGCTTACAACCGTGAAGAGTTCGAAGAAATCTGCGCCCGCGGTCTGGACCTGTCGCCGACCAAAGAGCTGCTGATCGACGAATCGCTGATCGGCTGGAAAGAATATGAAATGGAAGTTGTCCGCGACAAAAAGGACAACTGCATCATCGTCTGCTCGATCGAAAACTTCGACCCGATGGGCGTGCACACCGGTGACTCGATCACTGTCGCTCCGGCTCAGACCCTGACCGACAAGGAATACCAGATCCTGCGTAACGCCTCCTTGGCGGTACTGCGCGAGATCGGCGTCGAGACCGGCGGTTCCAACGTGCAGTTCGGTATCTGCCCGGACACCGGCCGCATGGTCGTGATCGAGATGAACCCGCGTGTGTCGCGTTCCTCGGCACTGGCTTC
This sequence comes from Pseudomonas sp. MG-9, assembly GCF_018729515.1. Lineage (NCBI taxonomy): Bacteria > Pseudomonadati > Pseudomonadota > Gammaproteobacteria > Pseudomonadales > Pseudomonadaceae > Pseudomonas > Pseudomonas sp. MG-9. The sequence goes on along the minus strand of NZ_JAHHZH010000006.1, from coordinate 345,701 downwards.
GAAAGCCACCGGTTTCCCGATCGCCAAAGTCGCGGCCAAACTGGCTGTGGGCTACACCCTCGACGAACTGTCGAACGACATTACCGGCGGCAAGACCCCGGCGTCCTTCGAGCCGTCGATCGACTACGTTGTGACTAAACTGCCACGTTTCGCCTTCGAGAAATTCGCCAAGGCTGACGCCCGCCTGACCACCCAGATGAAATCGGTGGGTGAAGTCATGGCCATCGGCCGGACCTTTCAGGAATCCCTGCAGAAAGCCCTGCGCGGTCTGGAAGTCGGCGTTTGCGGTCTGGACGAGAAGCTCGACCTGAGCAATCCGGAAAGCATGAGCGTGCTCAAGCGCGAGCTGACCGTGCCTGGCGCTGAGCGTATCTGGTACGTGGCGGACGCTTTCCGCGCCGGCATGACCGTCGACGACATCTTCGGCATGAACATGATCGACCCGTGGTTCCTGGTGCAGATCGAAGATCTGATCAAGGAAGAAGAGAAGGTCAAGACCCTGGGTCTGTCCGCGATCGACCGCGACCTGATGTTCAAGCTCAAGCGCAAAGGCTTCTCCGATCAGCGTCTGGCCAAGCTGCTGGGTGTAACCGAGAAGAACCTGCGTACTCACCGTCAAAAACTGGAAGTGTTCCCGGTCTACAAGCGCGTTGACACCTGCGCCGCCGAGTTCGCCACTGACACCGCTTACCTCTACTCGACGTACGAGGAAGAGTGCGAAGCAGCGCCGTCCGGTCGCGACAAGATCATGATCCTGGGTGGCGGTCCGAACCGTATCGGCCAGGGCATCGAGTTCGACTACTGCTGCGTACACGCTGCCCTCGCACTGCGCGAAGACGGCTACGAAACCATCATGGTCAACTGCAACCCGGAAACCGTTTCCACCGACTACGACACTTCCGACCGTCTGTACTTCGAACCGGTGACCCTGGAAGACGTGCTGGAAATTTGCCGCGTCGAGAAGCCTAAAGGCGTGATCGTCCAGTACGGCGGCCAGACTCCGCTGAAACTGGCTCGCGCTCTGGAAGCCGCAGGCGTGCCGATCATCGGTACCAGCCCTGACGCCATCGACCGTGCCGAAGACCGTGAGCGCTTCCAGCAAATGGTTGAGCGCCTGAACTTGCGTCAGCCGCCAAACGCCACCGTGCGCAGCGAAGACGAAGCCGTTCGCGCCGCTGCCAAGATCGGTTACCCGCTGGTGGTGCGTCCGTCCTACGTACTGGGCGGCCGCGCGATGGAAATCGTTTACAAGGAAGACGAACTCAAGCGCTACCTGCGTGACGCGGTGCAAGTCTCCAACGACAGCCCGGTGCTGCTCGACCACTTCCTCAACTGCGCCATCGAGATGGACGTGGATGCAGTCTGCGACGGCAAAGACGTGGTGATCGGCGCGATCATGCAGCACATCGAACAGGCGGGCGTTCACTCCGGTGACTCCGCGTGCTCGCTGCCGCCGTACTCGCTGCCGGCGCACATCCAGGACGAGATGCGCGAACAGGTCAAGAAAATGGCCCTGGAACTGGGCGTTGTCGGCCTGATGAACGTACAGCTGGCGCTGCAAGGCGAAGACATCTACGTCATCGAAGTCAACCCGCGCGCTTCCCGTACCGTACCGTTCGTGTCCAAGTGCATCGGTGTTTCCCTGGCGATGATCGCAGCCCGCGTGATGGCCGGTAAGACCCTGAAGGAAATCGGCTTCACCAAGGAAATCATCCCGAACTTCTACAGCGTGAAAGAGGCGGTGTTCCCGTTCGCCAAATTCCCTGGCGTTGACCCGATCCTCGGCCCAGAGATGAAGTCCACCGGTGAAGTGATGGGCGTGGGCGACACCTTCGGTGAAGCATTCGCCAAGGCCCAGATGGGTGCCAGCGAAGTGCTGCCGACTGGCGGTACCGCATTCATCAGCGTGCGTGATGACGACAAGCCGCTGGTTGCAGGTGTGGCCCGTGATCTGATCAACTTGGGCTTCGAAGTGGTTGCCACTGCCGGTACTGCCAAGCTGATCGAAGCCGCAGGCCTGAAAGTGCGCCGTGTGAACAAGGTGACCGAGGGTCGTCCGCACGTGGTCGACATGATCAAGAATGACGAAGTCACCCTGATCATCAACACCACCGAAGGGCGTCAGTCGATCGCCGACTCGTACTCCATTCGTCGTAATGCCCTGCAGCACAAGATTTACTGCACCACCACCATTGCTGCGGGCGAAGCTATCTGTGAAGCGCTGAAGTTCGGTCCCGAGAAGACCGTGCGCCGCTTGCAGGATCTACACGCAGGATTGAAGGCATGATCAAATACCCAATGACCGTCCAGGGCGCGAAAGCCCTGGAAGAAGAACACGCTCATCTGACCAAGGTCGTTCGTCCGAAGCTCAGCCAGGACATCGGTACGGCTCGCGAGTTGGGTGACCTGAAGGAAAACGCCGAATACCATGCCGCCCGCGAACAGCAAGGCATGGTCGAAGCACGGATCCGCGACATCGAAGGCCGGATCCAGAATCAGGTCATCATCGACGTCACGACCATTGCGCACACCGGCAAGGTGATCTTCGGTACTACCGTCGAAATCGCCAACGTCGAGACGGATGAGAGCGTCACTTACCACATCGTGGGTGAGGATGAGGCTGACTTCAAACTCGGCAAGATTTCGGTTGGCTCGCCTCTGGCCCGTGCCTTGATCGGCAAGGAAGAGGGCGATGTAGTCGCCGTGAAAACGCCAAGCGGCGTTATCGAGTATGAGATTGTCGAAGTCCGTCACATCTGAAGGCAGGCGCCCGCTACATGCGGGCGCCATGCTTTGGCAGCTGGCCCAGATGCTGTGGGTCGGCGGCTTCTGGTTGATTCATCTCGGTTTGCGAGCGGTACTGGGCAAGATTGGCCTGGCACCGTTGCTGATCGATGAAGTTACCGATGCGTTTGCAGTGCCGGTGGTGAGTTTTGCCGCCGCGTGCGTGATTTTTCAGGCTTTGGTGTTGGTACAGGCCGAGGGCCTTGTCAGTCTATGGCGGGATTTTCGCGGGCAGGTATTGCTGATGGCGTTGTATGCGTGTGCGATGTTTGTCGCAGTGCGTGTCGGCTGGCCGGAAGCGCAGCGCTGGCAGGAATTCAGTTTTCTGGTGTTGGGCTTTTCCGGTCTGGTGCTGGTGTTGCAGCCGGTGCCGGGATGGAGTGGCAGGGTGCGCGCAGCACACCCTTGACCCTTTTCATCACTTGAAGCGATGAACGTTCGACAGCTGCTTGTTGACGCTGAAGTTCTTGCGGTAAACCAGTGCCATCTTGCCGATGACCTGAACCAGGTCCGCCTTGCCGACCTTGCACAGTTCTGCAATGTGCGCCAGACGCGACTCGCGATCGAGAATATTGAGCTTGATCTTGATCAGCTCGTGATCCGCCAATGCGCGTTCGAGTTCGGCTAAGACACCTTCAGTCAAACCGTTGTCAGCCACCGTCAAAACCGGTTTCAGGTGGTGGCCAATGGATTTGTACTGTTTCTTCTGCTCTGGAGTGAGCGGCATAATCTGACCCTTTCGTCTGGATTCTGTAAAATGGCGGCCATTTTACCCGAGGGTTAGTGGATCCGCCCAATTAATCACGACCCTAATCATCGAGGTGCCCAATGGCGCGTTCCAAGACAAGCCTTGGTTGGCTGAAAAGACATGTCAACGATCCTTATGTGAAGCAGGCGCAGAAGGATGGCTACCGCTCGCGTGCGAGTTACAAGCTTCTGGAGATCCAGGAGAAATACAAGCTGATCCGTTCCGGCATGAGCGTTGTCGACCTGGGCGCGGCGCCCGGCGGCTGGTCGCAGGTCACTAGCCGGTTGATCGGTGGTCAGGGACGTCTGATCGCCTCGGACATCCTGGAGATGGACAGCATTCCGGACGTGACTTTCATTCAGGGTGACTTCACCGAGGACGAAGTGCTCGCACGGATCCTTGAAGCCGTGGGTAATTCGCAGGTGGACCTTGTGATTTCCGATATGGCCCCCAATATGAGTGGTACGCCTGAAGTGGACATGCCCAAAGCCATGTTTCTTTGCGAGCTGGCGCTTGATCTGGCGGAACGGATACTCAAGCCGGGCGGTAATTTCGTGATCAAGATTTTTCAGGGCGAAGGGTTTGATGTTTACCTGAAGGATGCTCGTCGGAAATTCGACAAGATCCAGATGATCAAGCCAGACTCTTCCCGCGGCAGTTCCCGCGAGCAATACATGCTGGCTTGGGGTTACCGCGGGCGTAGTGAGTAAAACGAGGTTTTTTCGCGGGGTGATAGGTTTTTCGTATTTCGCCCCGTGTGCATAAGCGAATATTGTGTAGAAAGTGTTTCACAAAGGGTTACAGACGGCGCCTGCCAGAGTTGTAGGTAATGTAGTAAGTTAGGCCGGTGAATATCATGCGAAGCGCGCGCCAGTAGCGGAGCTTGCTTCAGAGGGTAGTTAATTGAACGATATGGCAAAGAATCTGATCCTGTGGTTGATCATCGCGGCAGTCCTCGTGACGGTGATGAACAACTTCTCCAGCCCTAACGAGCCGCAGACCCTCAACTATTCCGACTTCATCCAGCAGGTCAAGGATGGCAAGGTCGAGCGCGTAGCTGTTGACGGCTATGTGATTACCGGCAAGCGCAATGATGGCGACAGCTTCAAGACCATTCGTCCGGCGATCCAGGACAACGGCCTGATCGGCGATCTGGTCGACAACCACGTTGTGGTTGAAGGCAAGCAGCCTGAACAGCAAAGCATCTGGACCCAGCTCCTGGTGGCCAGCTTCCCGATTCTGGTGATCATCGCGGTGTTCATGTTCTTCATGCGCCAGATGCAGGGCGGTGCCGGCGGCAAGGGCGGACCGATGAGCTTCGGCAAGAGCAAGGCGCGCCTGCTTTCCGAAGACCAGGTGAAAACGACGCTGGCTGACGTTGCAGGTTGCGACGAAGCCAAGGAAGAAGTCGGCGAACTCGTTGAGTTCCTGCGTGATCCGGGCAAGTTTCAGCGTCTGGGTGGCCGTATTCCTCGCGGTGTGCTGATGGTCGGCCCTCCGGGTACCGGTAAAACCTTGCTGGCCAAGGCTATTGCCGGCGAAGCCAAAGTGCCGTTCTTCACCATTTCCGGTTCCGACTTTGTCGAAATGTTCGTGGGTGTTGGCGCAAGCCGTGTTCGCGACATGTTCGAGCAGGCCAAGAAGCACGCGCCGTGCATCATCTTCATCGACGAAATCGACGCCGTTGGTCGCCACCGTGGCGCCGGCATGGGTGGTGGTCACGACGAACGTGAGCAGACTCTCAACCAGTTGCTGGTAGAGATGGACGGCTTCGAAATGAATGACGGCATCATCGTGATCGCTGCCACCAACCGTCCTGACGTACTCGACCCTGCTCTGCTGCGTCCGGGCCGTTTCGACCGTCAGGTGGTGGTTGGCTTGCCGGACATCCGTGGTCGCGAACAGATCCTCAAGGTCCACATGCGCAAAGTGCCAATGGGCGACGACGTTGCTCCGGCAGTGATCGCACGGGGTACTCCGGGCTTCTCCGGTGCGGATCTGGCCAACCTGGTCAACGAAGCGTCGCTGTTCGCTGCACGCAGCGGCAAGCGCATCGTTGAAATGAAAGAATTCGAGCTGGCCAAAGACAAGATCATGATGGGCGCCGAGCGCAAATCCATGGTCATGTCCGAGAAAGAGAAGCAGAACACCGCTTATCACGAGGCCGGTCACGCCATCGTTGGTCGCGTAGTGCCTGAGCATGATCCTGTGTACAAGGTCTCGATCATTCCACGCGGTCGTGCGCTGGGTGTGACGATGTTCCTGCCCGAAGAAGATCGCTACAGCCTGTCCAAGCGTGCGCTGATCAGTCAGATCTGCTCGCTGTACGGCGGCCGCATTGCTGAGGAAATGACCCTTGGTTTCGACGGTGTCACCACCGGCGCTTCCAACGACATCATGCGTGCCAGCCAGATTGCACGGAACATGGTGACCAAGTGGGGCCTGTCGGAAAAACTCGGTCCGCTGATGTACGCCGAAGAAGAGGGTGAAGTGTTTCTCGGTCGCGGCGGTGGCGGTCAGAGTGCAAGCTTCTCCGGTGAGACGGCCAAGCTGATCGACTCCGAAGTGCGCAGCATCATCGATCAGTGCTACGGCACGGCCAAGCAGATCCTCACGGACAACCGCGACAAGCTGGACGCAATGGCTGATGCATTGATGAAGTACGAAACGATCGATGCCGAGCAGATCGACGACATCATGGCGGGTCGCACTCCTCGCGAGCCGCGCGACTGGACGGGTGGTACTGGCACCGGTACGCCGCCTCCAGTGGTCCAGGATGAGCGTCCGGAAACACCGATTGGCGGCCCGGCTGCTGACGTTTAAGGTTTGAAATGACTTCTGTACAGTCCCTGACCCGGTTGCCTTGCGGCAACCGGGTTCTTGATTTGGCCCGGACGCATGTCATGGGCATTCTCAATGTCACTCCTGATTCCTTCTCCGATGGTGGCCGTTACAGCCAGCTTGACGTGGCCTTGCGTCACGCCGAAGCCATGGTGGCCGCTGGTGCGACACTGATCGACGTCGGTGGAGAGTCGACCCGGCCTGGCGCTCGTGCGGTTTCGCCGCTGGAAGAGCTGGAGCGCGTGGCGCCGATCGTGGAACTGATCAATCGCGAGCTGGATGTGATTATCTCGGTCGACACGTCGACACCTGCCGTGATGCGCGAAACTGCGCGCCTCGGTGCCGGCTTGATCAATGACGTGCGTTCGCTGCGCCGTGATGGCGCACTGGATGCCGCCGCGGCGACCGGCCTGCCGGTCTGTCTGATGCATATGCTCGGCGAGCCGGGTGATATGCAGGATAATCCGCACTACCAGGACGTGACTCGGGAAGTGGGTGAGTTTCTCGCTGGGCGCATGAAGCAATGCGCTCAAGCGGGCATTCCTGCCGAGCGAATCATTCTCGATCCCGGTTTTGGCTTCGCCAAAACGTTGCAGCACAATCTAAGCTTGTTCAAGCATATGGAAGCCCTGCATGCGTTGGGGCGTCCGCTTCTGGTTGGTGTGTCCCGCAAAAGCATGATCGGCCAGGCGCTGAATCGTCCTGTGGGCGAGCGTCTGCATGGTGGTCTGGCACTGGCGGCACTGGCAGCGGTGAAAGGAGCGCGTATATTGCGCGTCCATGATGTGGCGGAAACGGTAGACGTGGTGCGCATGCTGGCGGCCGTGGAATCAGCCGAATAAGAATGATGGAGCACTTATGAGCAAGAAATACTTTGGTACTGACGGCATTCGTGGTCGTGTCGGTGAATACCCGATTACCCCGGACTTCATGCTCAAGCTCGGCTGGGCGGCTGGAATGGCCTTTCGCAAAATGGGCGCCTGCAAGGTGCTGGTCGGCAAGGACACGCGCATCTCTGGCTACATGTTTGAATCGGCGCTTGAAGCTGGTCTGACGTCGGCGGGTGCCGATGTCATGCTGCTCGGCCCGATGCCGACACCGGCCATTGCCTATCTGTCGCGTACCTTTCAGGCCGAAGCCGGGATCGTGATCAGCGCTTCGCACAACCCGCACGACGATAACGGCATCAAGTTTTTCTCCGGCAAGGGCACCAAGTTGCCTGATGAGCTGGAGCTGATGATCGAAGAGTTGCTCGATATGCCGATGACCGTTGTGGAGTCGAGCAAGATCGGCAAGGTGTCGCGAATCAACGATGCGTCCGGTCGCTACATCGAATTCTGCAAAAGCAGTGTGCCAACCAGTACCAGTTTCTCCGGCCTGAAGATCGTTATCGACTGCGCGCACGGTGCGACCTACAAGGTAGCTCCGAGTGTCTTCCGCGAGTTGGGTGCTGAAGTGGTCGTTTTGTCAGCTCAGCCCAATGGGCTGAACATCAATGACAACTGCGGTTCGACCCATATGGGCCAATTGCAGGCCGCCGTTCTGGCCGAGCACGCTGATCTGGGTATCGCCTTTGATGGTGACGGTGATCGGGTGCTGATGGTTGATCACACGGGAGCTGTCGTCGATGGCGATGAGTTGTTGTTCATCATTGCGCGCGATCTTCACGAGCGCGGCAAATTGCAGGGCGGTGTCGTCGGAACGCTGATGAGCAACCTGGGGCTTGAGTTGGCGCTTGCTGAACTCTCGATTCCATTCATTCGCGCCAATGTGGGCGACCGTTACGTGATTGCCGAGCTGCTTGAGCGTGACTGGCTGGTGGGTGGTGAGAACTCCGGGCATATCGTCTGCTTCAATCACACCACCACCGGCGATGCGATCATTGCTGCATTGCAGGTGTTGATGGCGCTTAAAACCCGTAATGAAGGGTTGGCGCAAACACGTCAGGCGCTGCGCAAATGCCCTCAGGTGCTGATCAATGTGCGTTTCGGTGGTGGTGAAAGCCCGCTTGAGCATCCGGCTGTCAAGGAAGCCAGTGCGCGTGTAACCCAGGCCATGGCGGGTCGTGGCCGGGTGCTTTTGCGCAAGTCCGGTACTGAGCCGCTGGTGCGTGTGATGGTCGAAGGTGAGGATGAAACTCAGGTTCGCACCTACGCCGAAGAACTGGCAAAACTGGTAACTGAAGTTTCTGCCTGATTCGGCTTGCCAGCCATGATTGTGTTGGGTAACATCTGCGCCCACTTTGACCGACGAGGTACAGCATGCGTCGCCCTATGGTAGCTGGTAACTGGAAGATGCACGGTACCCGCGCCAGCGTCGCTGAGCTGATCAACGGCCTTCGTCATCTGGCCTTGCCAAGCGGTGTTGATGTCGCGGTATTCCCGCCTTGCTTGCATATCAATCAAGTGATTGATGGCTTGAAAGGCAAGTCGATTTCGGTCGGCGCGCAGAACTCTGCGGTGGAATCCATGCAAGGTGCGTTGACCGGTGAGATTGCGCCGAGTCAGTTGGTGGATGCAGGTTGTTCCCTGGTGCTTGTCGGGCACTCCGAACGCCGTCAGATAATGGGCGAGCGAGACGGGATGCTGAATCGCAAGTTCGCAGCGGCACAGGCATGTGGCTTGATTCCGGTGTTGTGTGTAGGGGAAACCCTCGAGCAGCGCGAAGCCGGAAAAACTCTTGAGGTTGTCGGGCGTCAGCTGGGCAGCATCATTGAGGGGCTGGGTGTTGGTGCCTTTGCCAAGGCAGTCATTGCTTACGAGCCTGTCTGGGCCATCGGTACCGGACTGACTGCAACGCCGCAACAGGCTCAGGATGTGCATAAAGCCATTCGCGAGCAGTTGGCGGCAGAGAATTCTGAAGTCGCACGAGGTGTGCGGCTTCTATACGGCGGCAGCGTGAAGGCGGCCAATGCGGTCGAACTGTTCGGCATGCCGGATATCGATGGGGGGCTCATTGGTGGAGCTTCCCTGAATGCAGATGAGTTCGGTGCGATTTGTCGCGCCGCGGGAAGCTGAAAAAATGCTGGAAACAGTCGTAGTCGTTTTTCATCTGCTGGGTGCATTGGGCGTAGTTGCTCTGGTTTTGCTGCAGCAGGGTAAAGGTGCGGATGCTGGCGCGTCTTTCGGAGCAGGTGCTTCAAATACTGTGTTCGGAAGCCAAGGTTCCTCTACCTTTCTTAGTAAGTTTACTGCTATACTTGCCGCCGGTTTCTTCATAACCAGCTTGGGGTTAGGTTACTTTGCTAAAGAGAAGGCTCATCAGCTGACTCAAGCAGGTTTACCAGATCCAGCAGTGTTGGAAGTGCCTAAGCAACAACAACCGGCTTCTGATGATGTCCCGGTGCTTCAAGAGCAAAAGTCGGCTACTCCAGCGACTGACGTACCTCCAGCTCAAGAGCAGAAGTAAGAAGGGTTTCAAACGTAGTTTTGCCGAGGTGGTGGAATTGGTAGACACGCAACCTTGAGGTGGTTGTGCCCATAGGGTGTAGGGGTTCGAGTCCCCTTCTCGGTACCAATTAGTCAGGAGAGCCCGCTGTTGCGGGCTTTCTTGCAGGTGGAAGGTTACATTGACCCTATAAGGGATCGGTCGTATACTTCCGCCCCAGCTTTGTCGCGGGGTGGAGCAGTCTGGTAGCTCGTCGGGCTCATAACCCGAAGGTCGTCGGTTCAAATCCGGCCCCCGCAACCAGTTTAAGGAGCCCCTTTTAAGGGGCTTTTTGTTAGCTGGACACTTTCTACGCCGCTGTTCGACGGCGTTTCAAGGATGGGCGTTTCGCCCATTTTTTTATTTTGCATAGCATGCACATACATGCACGAGGGGGTTCAGGTGTCGAGCAAGCTAGAAGAGTTGCAGGCCTTGTTGGCCCCGGTGGTCGTGGCCCTAGGCTATGAATGCTGGGGTATTGAGTTTTCGGCTCAAGGTCGCCACTCAATGTTGCGCGTTTATATCGATAAAGAAGGCGGCGTACTGGTGGACGATTGCGCCATCGTCAGCCGTCAGATCAGCGGTGTGCTGGATGTTGAAGATCCGATCTCCGTTGAATACACCCTTGAAGTTTCCTCGCCTGGCATGGAACGCCCGCTGTTCACTCTTGAGCAGTTTGCAAAATTTGCCGGTGAACAAGTAAAGATCAAGCTGCGCTCGCCTTTTGAAGGGCGACGCAACTTTCAGGGCCTTCTGCGCGGTGTAGAAGAGCAGGACGTCGTGGTGCAGGTAGAAGACCATGAGTTCCTGTTGCCGATCGACATGATCGACAAGGCCAACATTATTCCCAGTTTTGACTGAGACGCGGATCCCGCGGATCCAATGGCTTGCGAAAGGCGAGGCGTACGATGAGCAAAGAAGTACTGCTGGTTGTTGAGTCGGTATCCAATGAAAAGGGCGTACCGGCAAGCGTAATTTTTGAAGCGCTGGAGCTGGCCCTGGCCACTGCTACCAAAAAGCGTTTTGAAGACGAAGTTGACCTGCGTGTGGAAATTAACCGCCACACCGGTTCCTACGAAACTTTCCGTCGCTGGACGGTCGTCGAAGAGAATGATCTCGATGATCCGGCCATCGAAACCTGGCCGAGCAAGGTTGCCGAAACGCATCCTGGCGCCAAGGTTGGCGACGTCGTCGAAGAAAAAATCGAATCCATCGAGTTCGGCCGCATTGCCGCACAGACTGCCAAGCAAGTCATCGTGCAGAAAGTGCGTGAAGCCGAGCGCGCTCAAGTGGTCGACGCCTATCGCGAGCGCCTGGGAGAAATCATCTCCGGCACCGTGAAAAAAGTGACCCGCGATAACGTGATCGTCGATCTGGGCAACAACGCCGAAGCGTTGCTGGCTCGTGAAGACATCATTTCTCGCGAAACCTTCCGTGTCGGTGTGCGTCTGCGTGCACTGCTCAAGGAAATCCGCACCGAGAACCGCGGCCCGCAGCTGATCCTGTCGCGTACCGCGCCGGAAATGCTGATCGAGCTGTTCCGTATCGAAGTGCCGGAAATCGCTGAAGGCCTGATCGAAGTAATGGCGGCGTCCCGTGACCCGGGTTCGCGTGCCAAGATCGCTGTCCGCTCCAAGGACAAACGCATCGACCCGCAGGGCGCGTGCATCGGGATGCGCGGTTCGCGCGTCCAGGCCGTGTCGGGCGAGTTGGGTGGCGAGCGTGTCGATATCGTCCTGTGGGACGATAACCCGGCGCAGTTCGTGATCAATGCCATGTCGCCGGCAGAAGTGGCGGCCATTATCGTTGACGAAGATGCCCACGCCATGGACATCGCCGTTGGCGCAGACAATCTGGCTCAGGCCATCGGTCGCGGTGGTCAGAACGTGCGTCTGGCAAGCCAGTTGACTGGCTGGACCCTGAACGTGATGACCGAATCGGACATCCAGGCTAAGCAACAAGCAGAAACCGGCGACATCCTGCGCAACTTCATCGACGAGCTGGAAGTCGACGAAGAACTGGCTCAGGTGCTGGTTGATGAAGGCTTCACCAGCCTGGAAGAGATTGCCTACGTACCGTTGGAAGAAATGCTCAACATCGACGGCTTTGACGAAGACATCGTCAACGAGCTTCGCGCTCGTGCCAAGGATCGTTTGTTGACCAAAGCCATCGCTACTGAGGAAAAGCTGGCAGACGCCCATCCGGCCGAAGACCTGCTCTCGCTTGAGGGTATGGACAAGGATTTGGCGATGGAACTGGCGGTGCGCGGCGTAATTACCCGCGAAGACCTGGCCGAGCAGTCTATTGACGACCTGCTCGACATCGACGGCATTGACGATGATCGTGCCGGCAAGTTGATCATGGCCGCCCGAGCCCACTGGTTCGAGTAATTAGGCGCGGCCTGAGGAGAGAAGTGCATGACGCAAGTCACGGTGAAACAACTGGCCGATGAGGTCAAAACACCGGTAGAGCGCCTGTTGCAGCAGATGCGTGAGGCAGGTCTGCCGCACACCGCCGCCGAAGAACATGTGACTGACAGTGAGAAGCAATCCCTGCTGACTCACTTGAAAAGCAGCCACAAGGCGAAAGTGGAAGAACCACGCAAGATCACGCTGCAGCGTAAAACCACCAGCACCCTGCGTGTGGCTGGTAGCAAGAGCATCAGCGTAGAAGTTCGCAAGAAGAAAGTTTTCGTACAGCGTAGCCCGGAAGAAATCGAAGCCGAGCGCCAGCGTGAACTGGAAGAGCGTCGCGCAGTAGAAAATGCTGCCCGTCAGAAGGCTGAAGAAGAAGCCAAGCAGCGCGCTGAAGAAGAAGCGCGTCGCCAGCCTGCTGCTGCGTCGAGCGCTCCTGCCGAAGCTGTTGCAGCCCCTGCGCCAGTGGCCGAACCTGTGCGCGAAGCTGCGTCGGTTGTCGCTGCTGCGCCAGCTGCCGACACTCGCAAGCGTGACGAACAGCGTCGTCCGGACAAACCACGTGCCGACGATAACAATCGTCGCGGTGGTGGCGATGGCGAGCGCAAAAACGCTCCGCATCGTGCTTCGGTCAAAGAAAAAGCGCCGGCGCCACGTGTGGCACCACGCACTACCGACGAAGAAAGCGATGGCTTCCGTCGTGGTGGTCGCGGCAAGGCCAAGCTGAAGAAGCGCAACGCTCACGGTTTCCAGAGCCCAACCGGCCCTGTCGTGCGTGAAGTGAAGATCGGCGAAACCATCACTGTTGGCGATCTCGCTCAACAGATGTCGGTCAAGGCTGCCGAAATCATCAAGTTCATGTTCAAGCTGGGTACCCCGGCCACCATCAACCAGGTACTGGATCAGGAAACTGCCCAACTGGTTGCTGAAGAACTGGGCCACAAAGTGACCCTGATCAGTGACACCGCCCTGGAAGATTCCCTGGCCGAGTCCCTGAAGTTCGAAGGTGAGGCGGTTCCTCGTGCGCCAGTCGTGACCGTAATGGGCCACGTTGACCACGGTAAGACCTCGCTGCTCGACTACATCCGTCGTGCCAAGGTAGCTGCTGGCGAAGCCGGCGGTATCACCCAGCACATCGGTGCGTACCACGTTGAAACCGAACGCGGCATGGTCACCTTCCTCGACACCCCGGGTCACGCTGCGTTTACCGCAATGCGTGCTCGTGGTGCCAAGGCGACCGACATCGTGATCCTGGTGGTTGCGGCGGACGACGGCGTGATGCCACAAACCATCGAGGCTGTTCAGCACGCTCAGGCGGCTGGCGTTCCTCTGGTGGTTGCAGTGAACAAGATCGACAAGCCAGGTGCCGACCTCGATCGCATCCGCAGCGAACTGTCGGTTCACGGCGTGACTTCCGAAGAGTGGGGTGGCGACACGCCATTCGTACCGGTTTCGGCGAAAATGGGTACCGGCGTTGACGAACTGCTCGAAGCCGTTCTGCTGCAGGCCGAAGTTCTCGAACTGACCGCCACTCCATCGGCTCCTGGCCGTGGTGTTGTCGTCGAATCGCGTCTCGACAAGGGCCGTGGCCCGGTAGCCACCGTGCTGGTTCAGGACGGTACGCTGCGTCAAGGCGACATGGTGCTGGTCGGCTCGAACTATGGCCGCGTGCGCGCCATGCTCGACGAGAACGGCAAGCCGATCAAGGAAGCAGGTCCGGCCATTCCGGTCGAGATCCTGGGTCTTGACGGTACGCCGGACGCTGGCGACGAGATGAGCGTGGTTGCCGACGAGAAGAAAGCCCGTGAAGTGGCTCTGTTCCGTCAAGGCAAGTTCCGCGAAGTCAAACTGGCTCGCGCTCACGCCGGCAAGCTGGAAAACATCTTCGAAAACATGGGCCAGGAAGAGAAGAAGACGCTCAACATCGTCCTCAAATCCGACGTCCGTGGTTCGCTGGAAGCTTTGCAGGGCGCTCTGAACGGCTTGGGCAACGACGAAGTGCAAGTGCGCGTGGTCGGTGGCGGTGTCGGTGGTATCACCGAATCCGATGCCAACCTGGCACTGGCTTCCAACGCTGTACTGTTCGGCTTCAACGTGCGTGCCGATGCTGGCGCACGGAAGATCGTCGAGCAGGAAGGTCTGGACATGCGTTACTACAACGTGATCTACGACATCATCGAAGACGTCAAGAAAGCCCTGACCGGCATGCTCGGCAGCGATGTTCGCGAGAACATCCTGGGCGTGGCCGAAGTGCGTGACGTGTTCCGTTCGCCGAAGTTTGGCGCGATCGCTGGTTGCATGGTGATCGAAGGTGTTGTGCACCGTAACCGTCCGATCCGTGTACTGCGTGAAGACATCGTTATCTTCGAAGGCGAGCTGGAATCCCTGCGCCGCTTCAAGGATGACGCTTCCGAAGTACGTGCCGGCATGGAATGCGGTATCGGCGTGAAGAGCTACAACGACGTCAAAGTCGGTGACAAGATCGAAGTCTTCGAGAAGGTTCAGGTTGCTCGCAGCCTCTAACTCGCGCACTTCAGGAGCCGTGATGGCCGGCCGCACTCTTATGTGCGGCGCATCACCCGGACTCTAAACGCAACGCCCGGTCTGGCATTTGTCAGGCCGGGCGTTTGCCGCTTTCAGACCTTGCGGGTTTCACCGCAGGGCAGTAACAGGTAACAAATCATGGCAAAAGAATACAGCCGTACCCAACGTATCGGCGATCAGATGCAGCGTGAGCTGGCCCAGCTGATCCGTCGTGAAGTCAAAGACCCGCGTGTTGGTCTGGTCACCATTACCGCAGTGGAAGTCAGCCGTGACGTCGGTCACGCGAAGATCTTCATCACCGTGATGGGGCAGGACAATGCCGAAGACATCGCGCAAAGCATCAAGGTGCTCAACGCTGCCGCAGGGTTCCTGCGCATGCAACTGGCCCGTGAAATGAAGCTGCGCAGCGTGCCGCAATTGCACTTCCACTACGACGAAAGCGTCGTGCGTGGCGCGCACTTGTCGGCCCTGATCGAGCGTGCCGTGGCTGAGGACAATCAGCACGTGGCCGCTGCTGAACCTGAAGACACCAAGGAGTAACTCGGTGGCTCAGGTCAAACGTATCCGTCGTAACGTCAGCGGTATCATCCTGCTCGACAAGCCGTTGGGGTTCACCTCCAACGCCGCGTTGCAGAAGGTTCGCTGGTTGCTCAACGCCGAGAAGGCCGGCCACACCGGCAGTCTTGACCCGCTAGCCACCGGTGTACTGCCGCTGTGCTTTGGCGAGGCAACCAAGTTCTCGCAATACCTGCTCGATTCCGACAAGGGTTATGAAACCCTGGCGCAACTGGGCAAGACCACCACCACGGCAGACGCCGAGGGTGAGGTTTTGCAGGAGCGCCCGGTGACCGTTGGTCGCGCCGATGTTGAAGCGGTTCTGCCGAAATTTCGGGGTCAAATCAGTCAGATACCGCCGATGTACTCGGCACTCAAGCGTGACGGGCAGCCGCTGTACAAGCTGGCCCGTGCAGGCGAAGTAGTGGAGCGCGAACCGCGTTCTGTTACTATTGCGCGCTTGGAATTGCTGGCCTTCGAAGGCGATACTGCGCGTCTTGCAGTGGACTGCAGCAAGGGCACCTATATTCGCACCCTGGTGGAGGATATCGGTGAGCAACTCGGTTGTGGTGCGTACGTCGCAGAACTGCGTCGTACCCAGGCCGGGCCTTTTACCCTGGCGCAGACCGTGACCCTCGAAGAGCTGGAAGCGGTACATGCCGAAGGCGGCAACGAAGCGGTCGACCGCTTCCTGATGCCATCGGACAGCGGCCTGCAGGATTGGCCGTTGCTGCACTTCTCCGAAGCGAGCGCGTTCTACTGGCTCAACGGCCAGCCGGTACGTGCCCCGGATGCTCCGAAGTTCGGCATGGTACGGGTACAGGATCACAATGGTCGCTTCATCGGTATCGGTGAAGTGAGCGAAGACGGGCGCATCGCGCCGCGTCGACTGATTCGGTCAGAATGACCGAACGAGTGTGGCTGTTAACAGGCACGGTCACTACTCATTTATAGATACAGGGATTTGTCCCTGGCCTGTTGAAGCTGTTTCTTTGAAACAGTTTCCTGATAAAAGGATTGCCTCATGGCTCTCGACGTTCAAGAAAAAGCTCAAATCGTTGCCGACTACCAGCAAGCTGTTGGTGATACTGGTTCGCCAGAAGTGCAAGTTGCACTGCTGACCGCCAACATCAACAAACTGCAAGGTCACTTCAAGGCCAACGGTAAAGACCACCACTCCCGTCGTGGTCTGATCCGCATGGTAAACCAGCGTCGTAAGCTGCTGGACTACCTGAAAGGCAAGGATCTGAGCCGTTACAGCGCTCTGATCGGCCGCCTGGGTCTGCGTCGCTAATCAGCGATTGCGCTATGAGGTTGGTTGTCTGTCAGGCATCAGCGGTTTTCCGCGGGTGGCTGGCAGGCTCCCAGCCTCAAGTTTTATCTGCACTACCGTTTTACCCGGACAGTCAGCGGGCCGATTCCCGACATTGCCCAAGAATTTCGCAAGAAACCAGTTCCCCCAAGAGCCACAAAGAAGGTAGGACACCGTGAACCCGGTAATCAAAAAATTCCAGTTCGGTCAGTCGACCGTTACCCTCGAGACTGGCCGTATCGCCCGTCAGGCCTCCGGCGCAGTATTGGTCACCGTTGACGACGACGTCAGCGTATTGGTGACCGTAGTCGGTGCCAAGCAAGCCGATCCAGGCAAGGGCTTCTTCCCTCTGTCCGTTCACTACCAGGAAAAGACTTACGCTGCCGGTAAGATCCCTGGCGGTTTCTTCAAGCGTGAAGGCCGTCCTTCCGAGAAAGAAACCCTGACTTCCCGACTGATCGACCGTCCGATCCGTCCGCTGTTCCCAGAAGGCTTCATGAACGAAGTGCAGGTTGTCTGCACCGTCGTTTCCACCAGCAAGAAGACCGATCCGGACATCGCTGCGATGATCGGTACCTCGGCTGCCCTGGCAATCTCGGGCATTCCGTTCGACGGCCCGATCGGCGCCGCTCGCGTTGCTTTCCACGAAAGCACCGGCTACCTGCTGAACCCTACTTACGAGCAGCAAGCTGCTTCGAGCCTGGACATGGTCGTTGCCGGTACTTCGGACGCCGTACTGATGGTTGAATCGGAAGCCAAAGAGCTGACTGAAGACCAGATGCTGGGCGCGGTACTGTTCGCTCACGACGAGTTCCAGGTGGTGATCAACGCCGTTAAAGAACTGGCCGCCGAAGCTGCCAAGCCAACCTGGACCTGGGCTCCTGCTCCAGAAGCCACCGAGCTGCTGGGCGCGATCCGTGCCGAGTTCGGCGAAGCGATCTCCCAGGCTTACACCATCACCGTCAAGGCTGACCGCTACGCGCGTCTGGGCGAGCTGAAAGACCAGGTCGTTGCCAAGCTGTCCGGCGAAGAAGGCCAGCCTTCGGCTGCCGACGTCAAAGCGGCTTTCGGTGAAATCGAATACCGCACCGTTCGCGAAAACATCGTTAACGGCAAGCCACGTATCGACGGCCGCGACACCCGCACCGTACGTCCGCTGAACATCGAAGTCGGCGTTCTGCCGAAGACTCACGGTTCGGCCCTGTTCACCCGTGGCGAAACCCAGGCTCTGGTCGTTGCAACGCTGGGTACTGCCCGTGACGCACAGTTGCTGGACACCCTGGAAGGCGAGAAAAAAGACCCGTTCATGCTGCACTACAACTTCCCTCCGTTCTCGGTGGGCGAGTGTGGTCGCATGGGTGGTGCTGGTCGTCGTGAAATCGGTCACGGCCGTCTGGCCCGTCGTTCGGTTTCGGCTATGCTGCCGGCCGCCGACGTGTTCCCGTACACCATTCGTGTGGTGTCGGAAATCACCGAATCCAACGGTTCGAGCTCGATGGCTTCCGTTTGCGGCGCTTCCCTGGCTCTGATGGACGCTGGCGTTCCAATGAAAGCGCCGGTTGCCGGTATCGCCATGGGTCTGGTTAAAGAAGGCGAGAAGTTCGCCGTCCTGACCGACATCCTGGGTGACGAAGACCACCTGGGCGACATGGACTTCAAGGTAGCCGGTACCGCCAAAGGCGTCACCGCGCTGCAGATGGACATCAAGATCAAGGGCATCACCGAAGAGATCATGGAAATCGCTCTGGGCCAAGCCCTGGAAGCGCGCCTGAACATCCTCGGCCAGATGAACCAGATCATTGGCCAGTCGCGTACCGAACTGTCGGCCAACGCTCCGACCATGATTGCGATGAAGATCGACACCGACAAGATCCGTGACGTTATCGGTAAAGGTGGCGCGACCATCCGTGCGATCTGCGAAGAGACCAAGGCTTCGATCGACATCGAAGACGACGGCTCGATCAAGATCTTCGGCGAAACCAAGGATGCCGCAGAAGCTGCTCGTCAGCGCGTTCTGAGCATCACTGCAGAAGCTGAGATCGGCAAGATCTACGTCGGCAAGGTTGAGCGCATCGTCGACTTCGGCGCATTCGTCAACATCCTGCCGGGCAAGGACGGTCTGGTGCACATCTCGATGCTGAGCGACGCTCGCGTAGAGAAAGTCACCGACATCCTGAAAGAAGGTCAGGAAGTGGAAGTGCTGGTACTGGACGTGGACAACCGCGGCCGTATCAAGCTGTCCATCAAAGACGTGGCAGCTGCCAAGGCTTCGGGCGTTTAATTACCCCCAGGCTTTAGCGCAATAAAAATGCCCCGCCGTGAAAACGGCGGGGCATTTTTTTGTCTGCCATAAAGATCAAAAGATCGCAGCCTGCGGCAGCGCCTACCAAACGATGTGATAACCCGATCCTGTAGGAGCTGCCGCAGGCTGCGATCTTTGCTTTTGTGAAAACCGGTGCTAGGTTTAGCCCACCGCCCGTGTAGCTCAGCCGGTAGAGCAGCGCACTCGTAACGCGAAGGTCGCAGGTTCGATTCCTGTCTCGGGCACCACTTCCCCTTATTTCACCTTGCGGCTCAGATCCTCAACGGTACGCTTGAGCTGATCCATGGCGCGATCCTGATCGTTGATTTTCTGCTTCAGGCTGGAAATGTCGCTGCTGGCCGAGTTCGAACTCGAGCCGCTGTTGCGCTTGAGATCTTCGACCTGGCGTCCGAGGGTATCCAGCTGGCGGTCCTGTTCCTTGACCTTGCTCTTCAGGTCATCGATTTCCTTACTGCTGGAATTCGAGCTGGAACCGCTGCTGCGTTTGAGTTCTTCAATCTGGCGTGACTGGTCACGGACGGTATCGCGGATCTTTTGCAGTTCATCGATGCTGATATCGCTTTTGATGACAACGTCTTTGCCGTAATCGCTGTGAATCAGCGAAACCTTGTCGCCATAGGACGAGCTGCTGTTGCTCAGTTCAAGCGCCATGGCGCTTGCCGGCAACAGCATGGCGGCGAGCAAGGTACTGGCAGACACAACGGAACAAATCTTCGAAAAGCTGCGCATCACTGGTTTTCCTTGTGAACAGCGAGGGTGAGTGCCGAAGTGGCACAACGCTATGACTTGGAATCCGGATTTATGTTCCGCAGGTCAACTTTTTGTGCGAGAGATGTAAAGAGCCGTGTAATTCGTCACGCAAACGTCCTATATTCGGTACCTGCATGAGCATCGCTTAGCAGTTTTCAGATGATCCCGAATGGTTCCGAAGGCCGGACAATCCGCGTCAGAGAGATCCTTGATGATCCAGATCCATCCTCCATTCTTACGATCAGCGAGAACGCCATGACCGAATTAACTCAAGAGAAACGTCACGAACTAGCGCTGGAAAAATACATTCTGGACGTTCCGGATCTGAAAGAAGAGATCAAGGACCTGAGTCCTGATGATCAGAAAGACCAGATCCAGTGGGCGTTCGAAGACGAAGCCGAAGCCCAGGGCTTGCAGCCGTGGGAGTTGACGCTCAAGTACACCAGCACCCCTGAGGAGTTCGAGGCGCAGCGTCTCGTGCTGCACAAGGAGGCGGCCGAAGTACTGGGCGTCGAGTGGCAAGAGTACTGCGAGATGAACAATCTCGTCGTGTAAGAGCAGCTACGAGTTTCAAGCGGCAAGCTGCAAGTCAAAGCAGAATCGCTCTGGCTTGCAGCTTGTAGCTCGCATCTTGCTGATGTTTAAAGGCTCAGGCGCATCGACAGATCCACCGCCTTCACATCCTTGGTCATCGCGCCGATCGAGATGTAGTCCACCCCGGTCTCGGCGATCGGCAGCAGCGTGCTTTCGTTGATGCCGCCGCTGGCCTCCAGTCTGGCCTTGCCGCCGTTCAGGCGCACGGCTTCGCGCATGTCGTCCAGGCTCAGTTCGTCGAGCATGATGATGTCGGCGCCGGCTGCCAGCGCTTCCTTCAGCTCTTCCAGGCTTTCCACTTCGACTTCCACCGGTTTGCCCGGCGCGATCTTGTGCGCGGCGGCGATGGCCTGCGCGATGCCACCGCTGGCGGCAATGTGGTTTTCCTTGATCAGGAAGGCGTCGTAGAGGCCGATGCGGTGGTTGTGGCAGCCGCCGCAGGTCACCGCGTATTTCTGCGCCAGACGCAGGCCCGGCAGGGTTTTGCGGGTGTCCAGCAGCTTGACCTGAGTCTGGGCCACGAAGTCTGCCAGGTACTGCGCCCGTGTTGCCACGCCGGACAGCAGTTGCAGGAAGTTCAGCGCACTGCGCTCGCCGGTCAGCAGTGAACGGGCCGGACCTTCCAGATGAAACAGTGGCTGATTGGGTTTGACCCGTTCGCCGTCACGCACCTGCCAATGCACCGCGACGCGCGGATCGAGCTGGCGGAACACAGTGTCGACCCACGCTGTACCGCAGATGACGGCGTCGTCGCGAGTGATGATGGTGGCTTTGGCCAGACGTTCGGCGGGGATCAGTTGCGCGGTGATGTCGCCGCTGCCGACGTCTTCGAGCAACGCACGGCGCACGTTGGCTTCGATTTCGGCGGTCAAATCGGCGAGACGTAGATTCGGCATAACGGGCTCCACAAACTAAGTGCGCCGATTATAGGGGCATGGCAGGAGCCAACCCAAGGCAAGAACTCGCGTGCCTGGCTGCATCTGGTCGATTTTCTGTGAGCAAAGCACCGGTATTCGTGGTCACTGGTAGGTGTCGCAGGCATAGGGGAAACCCTGATGCCTCTGGCGCCCGGGACAAGTTCTGCAAGATAATCCGCCTTGCATTTGACGTCATAGCTTTGACGTCTGCCCGTTCCCACAGGTAATTGTGTTGTAACTGACCAGTGGGATCACCGTTTCAGGAGGCTTGGATGCACAACGACGGGAATGTAGTGCCTTTGCACAAGGCTGCTACCGATCAGGCGAATCACTCGCCGCTCGCCCGCCTGCCTGTGATTCTGCTTCAGGTCCGCGACAAGGCGGCCCAGCGACTGCGCCATGGTTTGCAGGAATTGTTCGATAACGCCGACGACACTCTGTTCGAGATGGCCGACCGGGCGCGTAACGACATCGAACAGAACATCTTCTTCGAAGCCATGCGCGATCTGCGCCTCAAGCGCAAAAACATCGAACGCGGGTTTCTCGAACAATTCTTCGAAGCCTTTGTTGCCCTCATCCAGTACGACGCCGTACAGCACACGTTGCCCGATTCACTGATGTTTGAAGAGTCGGCTCCGCGCACCGATGACATGGAGCGCAACGTCGCGGTCGAGACCATGGTCGGCCGGGTGCTCAAGCGTGACGGCTTTGCCCTCGACCAGTTGACTGAGCGGCTCAACGCGCTGCTTGGCAAAAACATCGACGATCAGTACAACCCGCTCGGCCCTGCCATGCTCTGCGAATATTTCCTGCAGGCCGCCCGTAACCTCGGCGTGGAGATCAAGGTCAAGCTGATCCTGCTCAAACTGTTCGAGCGCTATGTGCTGGCCGACACCGAGCCGTTGTACGCCGAGGCCAATCAATTGTTGATCGCCACCGGTGTGTTGCCCGAATTGAAGCCGGCACCGGCGCGCCGTGCGATCGAGCGTGCGGCGGCGAGCATCAGCAGCGAAGAGAGTGATGAGCCTGCGCACACCGACGAAGGCGTGCAGGAAGTCTTCGCGACGTTGCAGGAACTGCTACTGCATGTGCGCGGCAGTGTCGCCCCGACCCTGGAACCGAGCGTTGCAACGCAGCCGATCAGCACCCGCGACCTGCTGCGCCTGCTCTCGCACCTGCAGCAATACGTCCCGGTACTGGCGGCGCAGGACGACTTCGATCTGCGCAACCAGCTCGAACAATTGCTGACCCGGGTCAGCGTCAGGAGCGGCAAGTCGCGCATCGTTGACGGCGCCGACGAGGACGTGATCAACCTGATCGCCATGGTCTTCGATTGCATCCTTGAGGACCGCAACCTGCCAGATTCGCTCAAGGCGCTGATCGCCCGTCTGCAGATTCCGATGCTCAAAGTGGCGGTGCTCGACAAGAGCTTCTTCAGCCGCAGCAGCCACCCGGCGCGGCGCCTGCTCAATGAGATCGCCGATGCGGCCATGGGCTGGGGCGATTGCAACAGCGAGGCGCGCGACAGTCTGTATCTGCGCATCGAGCAAGTGGTGCAGCGCTTGCTGAGCGACTTTGTCGACGATCCGGCGATCTTCTGCGAATTGCTCGCTGACTTTCTGGCCTTCACCAGCGATGAGCGTCGGCGCAGTGAATTGCTTGAGCAGCGTTTGCGCGATGCCGAAGAGGGGCGGGCGAGAACCGAACTGGCCCGCCAGCGAGTCGAGCAGGCGTTGAATCAGGCGTTGCTGGGTAAAGCCCTGCCGCCATCGGTGGTGACGTTTGTGCACGATGCCTGGAGCAAGGTGCTGTTGCTGACATGCCTCAAGCATGGCGAGCAGTCCGCCCAATGGCAGGCCGATGTGCAGACCATGGAGCAACTGATCTGGAGCGTGCAGCGGCATGACGAGGCGGATGCGGGCCTGCGTTTGCTGGCGCTGGTTCCGGGCTTGCTCAAGTCACTGCGCGATGGCCTGAGCAGTGCGGCGTTCGATCCATTCGCCACCAGCGAATTTTTCAGCGAACTGGAAGCGCTGCATGTACGGATGCTCGAACCCTCTGCCGAGCAGGATACGGCCGACACCGCGGCGTTGGTCGAGGTGTCGCAGCACATTACTCTGCGCACGGCCGACGAGGGCTCAGGCAGCCTGAACCCGACAGGTCTTGCCCATGATGACGCGGGTTTGCGGCAGGTGGATCAATTGCGCCTGGGCAGTTGGGTCGCGTTCGAGGAAGACGACGAACACACCCTGCGCTGCAAGCTGGCAGCGATCATCGAAACCACTGGCAAGTACGTGTTTGTCGACCGTACCGGAATGAAAGTACGGGAGCGCAGCCGCATTGGCCTGGCCCTGGAGTTCCGCCGCGGTGCGGTGCGGGCGCTGGACGATACCTTGCTGTTCGACCGGGCGCTGGAGTCGGTGCTCGGCAATCTGCGGCGACTCAATCGCGGCAAGTGATCGCGCGTCGGGGGCCGATCGCGGCATACTGGGCGCCAACACAGTCGGCGTTGAAGGAATCGGTATGCAGTTGGATCCCGCTAGCGGGTGGTGTCAGGGGGTGCAGGTCTGCCCATCGCCCAACTTCAATGAGCGCCCTGCGGGCGAAATTTCCCTGTTGGTGATTCACAACATCAGTCTGCCACCGGCGCAGTTCGCCACCGGCAAGGTGCAGGCATTTTTTCAGAACCGTCTGGATGTCACCGAGCATCCCTATTTTGCAGGGATCGCCGACCTGCGCGTCTCGGCGCATTTTCTGATCGAACGTGACGGCACCGTCACCCAGTTTGTCTCCTGTCTTGAGCGGGCGTGGCATGCTGGCGTGTCGATGTTTGAAGGCCGCGAAACCTGTAACGATTTTTCCGTGGGCATCGAGCTCGAAGGTACCGATGATCTGCCCTTTACCGATGCGCAGTATCAGGCGTTGATCACGCTGACTCGTCAGCTGCAAGCAGCATTTCCGGCTATCACCGGCGCCCGTATCTGCGGGCACAGCGACATCGCACCCGGGCGCAAGACCGATCCTGGCCCGGCATTCGACTGGGCGCGTTACCGCGCCGCCCTGGCACAAGAGGAAGGACAATGAGTTTTCTGGTGTTACTGCTGGCGGTCTGGATCGAGAAATTCTCGGCCCTGCGCCATCGGGTTCAACGCGATGGCGGATGGATCCGCGAACTGCACAAACTCGAAACCAGCGCGCGTCTGGCCAAGCGGCCATGGTGGGTGCTGACCATTCTGGTGTTGCTGCCGGTGGCGCTGCTCGGCTTGTTGCTGCTGGTGCTGGAACCCGTGGCGTACGGCTTGCTGGCCTTGCCGGTGCACTTGCTGGTGGTGATTTACGCCTTGGGCCGCGGTGATCTGCTCGGCGGTCTCGGGCCGTTTCGTGACGCCTGGCGCCGCGAAGACCTGCAAGCCGCCGCGCATGTGGCCAAGCGTGACCTGGACATCTGCGCCGACAGCGGCGAACAGTTGCTGGATCGGGTCCAGGGCCACCTGTTGTGGGAGGCCTATCAGAGCTTCTTCGCGGTGATCTTCTGGTACTTCGTGCTCGGTCCGGTGGCGGCGCTGGCCTATCGCTTGCTGGCACTGGCGCAGGAGCACGGCCAGAATCCTGCCTTGGTGGAAAGGGCGGGGCAGTTGCGCCATGCCTTCGACTGGGTGCCGGTGCGCCTGCTCTCCGCCAGTTTCGCCCTGGTCGGCAACTTTGTCGCGGTCAGCCGGGTGATGTTGCACGAGCTGCTGAACTGGAACATCAGCGCTGCACAACTGATCAACAAGGTCGGGCTGGCAGCCGGCGAGATTCCGCCGCCGGTGGTCGGGCCTGAAGGCATCAACACCCTCGATTGCCTGTGGGAACTGCTGCTGCGCGCGGCGGTGCTGTGGTATGCCGGGTTTGCCTTGTGGACTGTGCTGGTTCACTGATTTCAAAGCATGATCAAAAGATCGTAGCCTGCGGCAACTCCTACATAGGGATCGTGGTTTTCCTGTAGGAGCTGCCGAAGGCTGCGATCTTTTTTGTCGTTAACCTTAAGTTACAAAACCTCCCCTCGATTTGAGCTATACAGAGACAGCGCCCGATAGTGGCTATCTGCTGTCGCCCCGCGCCTGCCAATAAAAACAAGAAAAACCAAGGGAGACTTCCAGTGAAGAGCTTGCTCTATCCCGCCGTCTCGCTGATGAACCGTCTGAGCTTCGGCATGAAGTTCAGTTTGATCAGCGTGCTGTTCCTGGTGCCGATGCTGGTGACCAATTTCTATCTGGTGCGCGATTCCTATCGCGAATTCCAGGGCACCCGGGTCGAATTGCAAAGCCTCGACCTGCTGGGCAGCAGCCTGACCCTGCGCCGGGATCTGGAAACCCTCAATAATCGAGTGCAGATTAATGTCGTCCTCGGCCAGTCCGGTAAGGCCGACAATCTCGAGTCGCAGATCAGCAGCCTCGAACAAACCGTGCTGACACGCCTGCAAGGCCTGAAGGCGACCACTGAGGATCCCGAGCAGATCAAGGTGTTCGATGGCAAACGCGATGAAATGATCAGCGCGTTCAAGGCCCAGCAGGCGGAAAGCTCACTGCAAAGCAAAAGCGGGATAATCGGCAAACTGCTCGGCAACGCGCAGATCTTCAGCCAGATCATCGCCAGTCAGGCCGGTCTGAGCCGTGACAATCAGAGCGACATCCGTCAGCTCAGCGAGCTGGTCACCAACATCACCCCCGCCGTGACCCAGACCCTCGGCGAAGGCCGGGCCATCGGTTCGTATTCATTGGGTCAGGGCTTTCTCAACAGCTCGTCGAGCACCCGGTTTGACGAGCTGCTGGCGCAGATCGAAAAACTTCAAGCCGAATACGCGCTGAAACTGGCGGACGCCCTCGACTCCAGCCAAGCCGCGCGTGCCGGCCTCAGCGCGCCGGCCGACAGCAGCAAGGCGTCGCTCAAACAGGCCAGCGAGTTGTTTGAAGAGAGAGTCGTGGTGGCCGAAACCCTTGATACCCCGTGGCAGGCGTTCTACGACCAGGTCACCGGGCTGATGGACATGACGTACCAGCTCAACGACGCGACCCTGAAATTCCTCGATACCCAACTGCAACAGCGCCTGGCGCAGAACCGCACACACATGGTGCTGCAAGCCGTGGCGTTGTCGGTGGTGTTCGTGCTGATTTTCTATCTCTACGGCGGTTTCTACGCCTCGACCCGCACCACGCTCAAGCGCCTGGGCGCGATGATGGACAAGGTCGCCGCCGGTGACATGACGGTCAACTTCGTCGCGCAGAGCCGTGATGAACTCGGCGAGTTGGGCGAGGTGTTCAATGGCACGGTCAGAAAGATCCATGACCTGATCGAACGGGTCGGCCACACCGTGAGCGAAGTCGAGCGCCAGGCCGGGCAGGTGGAAAATGTTTCCGCGCAGAGCAACCAGGCCGTCGCCGGACAGCGCACGCAGATCGAGCAAGTCGCGACCGCGATGAATCAGATGTCGGCGACCTCGCTGGAAGTGGCGCGCAGCGCGGCGGCCGCGGTGAGCAGCGCCCACAGCGTCAACGATGAAACCGTCAGCGGTCGCACACTGGTGGAGTCGCAGCAGGGCAGCATTGCCGCGTTGGCCAGCGAGATCGATCAGTCAGTGCGAGTGATCAACCAACTGGCCAGTGACAGTCAGTCGATCAGCCGCGTACTGGAAGTGATCAAGAGCATCGCCGAGCAAACCAATCTGCTGGCGCTCAACGCCGCCATCGAAGCGGCCCGCGCCGGTGAGCAGGGTCGTGGCTTCGCCGTGGTCGCGGACGAAGTGCGTACTTTGGCCAAACGCACCCAGCAATCGACCGAAGAGATCGAGCAGATGATTGCCAGGCTGCACGGTGGGGTCGGCGCAGCGGTGAAAGCCATGGGCGTCAGCCATCAGATGGCCAGCGGCACGGTCGGGCAGTCGGAAAAGGTCCAGCAGGCGCTGGAAAACATTCTGGGGGCGGTGGGCATGATCGTCGATCAGAACCAGCAGATCGCCGCTGCCGTGGAACAACAGACCGCCGTGGCGCACGATATCGACCAGAACATCGTCGAGATCAACCGCGCCGGCGAGCGCACGGCCCAAGGCGCGTATCAGACGGAGGAGGCCAGCCGCGCGTTGTCGGCGCAGGTGGTGGAGCTCAAGCAACTGATCAGCGCATTCCGCGTCTGAGTTGCCTCATGTGGGAGCGAGCCTGCAGGTTTGGGGGCAGGGCAATGTCAGAACATTCTGTAATGCGTTGATACTTACGCTTGTAAGCCAATTCCTGTTTTCTTTCGGCGGCTGGCTTTTCGTCACTGATGAGCCAGTATTCCTGTTCCATTGATTGCGTCGAGGAGGCCGCTCATGTCCGTTGCAACCCTGGGAGTCCAGGGCCGTTGTGCTCATTGTCAGACCACGCAGTTGCTCAAGCCGTGGCAACTCAACGCCATCGCGATCAACGAACCGTTCACCTGTGCGCACTGCCAGAACCCCCTGGAGCTGCGCTGCCCGAAACAGATCAAACGCTTCAAATCCCTCGATTCGCTGGGACTGCTGCGCTTCAGTGCATCGGTGACGGTGTGCACTGCGTTGCTGGTGGCGCTGGTCATGGAATGGATCGGGCTGCTCAGCGTGACTGAACAGCTGAACGCGTCACTGATCGTGATTTTCGTGTACTTCGCGACGGTGCGTTTTGTGCGTCGTCGCCAGCACATGACTTTGATTCTCGACGCGGCAAAGGCCCACGGCAACTGACTGTAGGAGCTGTCGAGTGAAACGAACCTGCGATCTTTTGATCTTGTTTCAGGGCCGGGATCAAAGGATCGCAGCGTGCCGCAGCTCCTACAGAGGGCGTATTACCAGCCGAATACTTCGCAGCAGTTGGCAGTGCTTGAGGCGGCCAGTTGATCTGGACTGGTTTTCATCAATTCAGCCAGCGCCGTGCAGATCGCCGGCAGGTGAGCGGGGCTGTTGCGCTGGCCGGGAAACATCGCTGGCGCCATGTCCGGCGAATCGGTTTCCAGCACGACCGACTCCAGCGGCAGATCCGCCAGCACCCGATGCATGCGCAACGCCTGCGGCCAGGTCGGCGCACCACCCAGCCCCAGTTTGAAACCGAGTTTGATGTATTCGCGCGCCTCTTCGCGGCTGCCGGCGAAGGCGTGGATGATGCCGGCACGTTTGAGCTTGAAGCGCTTGAGCGTGGCGATCACCGCCGCGTGGCTGCGGCGTACGTGAATCAGCGCCGGCAGTTCGAAATCCGCCGCCAGTTGCAGCTGCGCGTCGAACAGCGCCTGCTGGCGTTCGCGGTCGAGGGTTTCGATGAAGTAATCCAGGCCGATCTCGCCCACCGCGCATAACTGTCGATGGCCGCGCAGGCGCGTCAGCCAGTCGCCCAGCGCGGTCAGGTCCTGCGGGCGATGCTGATCGAGATACACCGGGTGCAGACCGAATGCTGCGAACAGATCGGCGTCGCTCTGCACCAGATCCCACACCCGTTGCCAGTTACCCTCATGGACCCCCAGCACCACCATCCGCCGCACGCCGAGCGCACGGCTTTCGGCGAGCAACGCCGAACGATCGGCGTCGAAGTCGGGGAAGTCGAGGTGGGTGTGGCTGTCGATCAGCTCCACGGTTCAGTCCCGGTGAATACGCTGCTTGAAGGTACGGGCGATGGCCTGCACGCCGGGCTTGTATTCGGATTGCTCGACGGCGGCCAGTGCCAGCTCCAGCGCCTTGTCGGCGATCAACTGGTGCTGCTGGGCCATGGCGTTGACCGGCAGCGGCAGGAAGTCGAGCAACTGCGTGTCACCGAAGGTGCCGAGGCGCAGTGGCCGGGATTTGAGCGGGAAATCATGCAGCGCATCGAACACGCCCTGCAGCAGCACGTAAGACGTGGTGACCAGCGCGTCCGGCAAATGCCCCAGACGCTGCAGGAGTTCTTCCATCAACTGCTTGCCGCACTCGCGGCTGAACGATTCGGCGTGCTCGATCAGCACTTCGCCTTTGAAGTCGACGAGGGCCTGTTTGAAGCCGGCGGCACGTTCCTGGCTGATGCTCAGTTCCGGGCGCGCACCGAGCAGCACGATCTGCTTCGGCTGTGGGTCGAGCAGGCTCTGGGTCAGGTGCAGGCTGGCTTCGCGGTCGTCACTGATAACCGAGCAGAAATGCTCCGGTTCCATGACCCGGTCGATGGCGATGATCGGCAAACCCTTGGCCTGCAACTGGCGGTAGCTGTCGTCACCGGCCGGCAGGCAACTGGCGACGATCAGCGCATCGCAGCGGCGGGCGCGGAACAGTTGCAGCAACTGGCGCTCGCTGTCCGGCGCATCGTCGGAGCTGGCGATCAGCAACTGATAGCCACGCGCCCGCGCACCTTGCTCCAGCAGTTTGGCGATTCGCGCGTAACTGGGGTTTTCCAGGTCCGGCAGGATAAACCCCAGGGTACGGGTGTGCCGACTGCGCAGCCCGGCCGCTTGCGGGTTGGGCGTGAAGCCGTGTTGTTCGACGACCGTACGCACCCGCTCGACCGTGGCGTTGCTGATGCGTTGCTGTTCGGCCTTGCCGTTGATGACGTAGCTGGCGGTGGTCACGGACACTCCGGCCAACCGCGCGATATCACTGAGTTTCAACCCGGTATTTCCTTGTTTTTTCGAGCTAGCCCCGACATTTTCGCCAATCCTAACCGATTAGGGCAGGCGACGATTGTCGCAGCGCATCCGACAAGTTGGACTTCAAGGATGAGACATTATCGAGTAACGTGCCGATCAATCTAGATTAAACGTTTCAGCAAGCGTATTTTCTACGTTTTAGACGCCTTTGGCCGGTTCTGCCGTGAAACCGCCAAAACTGCCCCTGAAAAGGATGGCCTACAGCGCCTAAGCTGCAAACAATCCAAAACAATACCTGGCGTCCTCAGGCGCCAAAAAGGAGATCGCATGCTCGAGCTCACTATAGAGCAGATATCCATGGGCCAATCGGCTGTGGATAAACCCGCCGCCCTGCAATTGCTCGCTAATCACCTGGTGGCCGATGGTCTGGTCGCCGACGGCTACCTCGCCGGCTTGCAGGCGCGGGAAGCGCAGGGCTCGACCTTTCTCGGTCAAGGTATTGCCATTCCCCACGGCACTCCGCAAACCCGCGATCAGGTATTCGCCACCGGCGTGCGCCTGATGCAGTTTCCCGAGGGCGTGGATTGGGGCGATGGGCAGATCGTTTATCTGGCGATCGGCATCGCCGCCAAATCCGACGAACACCTGCGCCTGCTGCAATTGCTGACCCGTGCCCTCGGCGAGACCGATCTGGGCCAGGCCCTGCGTCGCGCCAGCTCCCCGGAAGCGCTGCTGAAACTGCTGCAAGGCGCGCCGCAGGAATTGGCGCTGGATGCCCAGATGATCGGCCTCGGCGTGTCGGCTGATGATTTCGAAGAGCTGGTCTGGCGGGGCGCGCGTCTGCTGCGTCAGGCCGATTGTGTGAGCAACGGCTTTGCCGGTGTGTTGCAACAAGTCGAAGCGCTGCCGCTGGGCGATGGCCTGTGGTGGCTGCACAGCGAACAGACCGTAAAGCGTCCGGGCCTGGCGTTCGTCACCCCGGACAAACCGATGCGTTACCTCGGCCAGCCGCTCAGCGGTCTGTTCTGCCTGGCCAGCCTCGGTGAAGCGCATCAGGCGCTGCTCGAACGTCTGTGCGCGTTGTTGATCGAAGGTCGCGGCCATGAACTGGGCCGCGCCACCAGCAGCCGCAAAGTCCTCGAAGTGCTCGGCGGCGAACTGCCCGCCGACTGGCCGAGCGCCCGTATCGCGCTGGCCAATGCCCACGGTTTGCACGCGCGCCCGGCGAAAATCCTCGCGCAACTGGCGAAGAGTTTCGACGGCGAGATTCGCGTGCGCATCGTCGACGGCCAGGACAGCGCCGTGTCGGTGAAAAGTCTGAGCAAGCTGCTCAGCCTCGGCGCCCGTCGCGGTCAGGTGCTGGAGTTGATCGCTGAGCCGAGCATCGCCGCCGACGCCTTGCCGGCCCTGCTGGCCGCTATCGAAGAGGGCCTGGGCGAAGAAGTCGAACCGCTGCCAGCAGTGAGCCAGCAGCGCGAAGTCATTGCCGATATCGCCGAAGTGCTGATCGCCCCGGCATCCGGTGCTCAATTGCAGGCGATCCCGGCGGCGCCGGGCATCGCTATCGGGCCGGCGCACATTCAAGTGCAGCAAGCCATCGATTACCCGTTGCGCGGTGAGTCAGCCGCCATCGAGCGCGAGCGTCTCAAGCAAGCACTGGACGACGTGCGCCGCGACATTCAGGGCCTGGTCGAACGCAGCAAGGCCAAGGCCATTCGCGAGATTTTCATCACCCACCAGGAAATGCTCGACGACCCGGAGCTGACCGACGAAGTCGACACTCGCCTCAAACAAGGCGAAAGCGCCGAAGCAGCGTGGATGGCGGTGATCGAGGCGGCGGCCAAACAACAGGAGTCGTTGCAGGACGCGTTGCTCGCCGAGCGGGCGGCGGACCTGCGTGATATCGGGCGCCGGGTGCTGGCGCAACTCTGCGGCGTGCAGACGCCGAATGAGCCGGAGCAACCGTACATTCTGGTGATGGACGAAGTCGGCCCGTCGGATGTGGCGCGCCTCGATCCGGCCCGTGTCGCAGGCATTCTCACCGCTCGTGGCGGCGCCACCGCGCACAGTGCCATCGTCGCGCGTGCCCTCGGGATCCCGGCGCTGGTGGGCGCCGGCGCGGCGGTGTTGCTGCTCAAACCGGGCACGCCGTTGCTGCTCGACGGCCAGCGCGGTCGCCTGCACGTCGACGCCGATGCCGCGACCCTGCAACGCGCCGCCGAAGAACGCGACACCCGCGAGCAGCGCCTCAAGGCCGCCGCCGAACAACGTCATCAACCGGCGCACACCACCGACGGCCATGCCGTGGAAGTGTTCGCCAACATCGGCGAAAGCGCCGGTGTCACCGCGGCGGTGGAGCAGGGCGCCGAAGGCATTGGTCTGCTGCGCACCGAACTGATTTTCATGGCTCACCCGCAGGTACCGGACGAAGCGACTCAGGAAGCCGAATACCGCCGCGTCCTCGACGGCCTCGCCGGGCGGCCGCTGGTGGTACGTACGCTGGACGTCGGCGGCGACAAACCGCTGCCGTATTGGCCGATCGCCAAGGAGGAAAACCCGTTCCTCGGTGTGCGCGGCATTCGCCTCACGTTACAGCGTCCGCACATCATGGAAGCGCAACTGCGCGCCTTGCTGCGTTCGGCGGACAACCGTCCGTTGCGCATCATGTTCCCGATGGTCGGCAGCGTCGAAGAGTGGCGTCAGGCCCGCGACATGACCGAGCGCTTGCGCCTGGAAATTCCGGTTGCGGATCTGCAACTGGGGATCATGATCGAGGTGCCGTCGGCTGCCTTGCTGGCGCCGGTACTGGCGAAGGAAGTCGACTTCTTCAGCGTCGGCACCAACGACCTGACGCAATACACCCTGGCCATCGACCGGGGTCACCCGACGCTGTCGGCCCAGGCCGATGGCTTGCACCCGGCAGTGCTGCAACTGATCGACATCACCGTGCGCGCCGCGCATGCCCACGGCAAATGGGTCGGCGTGTGCGGCGAACTGGCGGCCGATCCGCTGGCTGTGCCGGTGCTGGTCGGCCTCGGCGTCGATGAGCTGAGTGTGTCCGGGCGCAGCATCGCCGAGGTCAAGGCACGCATCCGCGAACTCAGCCTGACCCAGGCGCAAACCCTTGCTCAACAAGCCCTCATTGTGGGCAGCGCGAATGAAGTGCGTGCATTAGTGGAGGCCCTGTAATGGCCAAGATTCTCACCCTGACCCTCAACCCGGCGCTGGACCTCACGGTCGAGCTGCCACGCCTGGAGGCCGGTCAGGTCAACCGCAGCGACGAGATGCACACCCACGCCGCGGGCAAGGGCGTGAACGTCGCCCAGGTGCTCGCTGATCTGGGACACCAATTGACCGTCAGCGGCTTTCTCGGCGAAGACAATCTGCAAGCCTTCGAAACCTTGTTCACCAAACGCGGCTTTGTCGACGCGTTCATCCGCGTGCCGGGGGAGACGCGTAGCAACATCAAGGTCGCCGAGCACGACGGCCGTATCACCGACATCAACGGCCCGGGGCCGGTGGTCGACGCGGCGGCGCAGCAGGCATTGCTCGAGCGTCTGGTGCAGATTGCACCGGGCCACGATGCCGTCGTGGTGGCCGGCAGTCTGCCGCGTGGCGTCACCGCGCAGTGGTTGCGCGAACTCATCGAACGGCTGAACGGCCTCGGTCTGAAAGTCGCCCTCGACAGCAGTGGCGAAGCCTTGCGCGCAGCCATTGAAGCGCGCCCGTGGCTGATCAAACCGAACACTGAAGAACTCGCCGATGCGCTCGATTGCGATGTGGTTTCGCACGCCGCCGAAGCACAGGCAGCGGCGTGCCTGCACGCCAAGGGCATCGAGCACGTGGTGATCTCCCATGGCGCCGACGGTGTGAACTGGTTCAGCGTCGGTTCGGCGTTGCATGCCACGCCGCCGAAGGTCTCGGTCGCCAGTACGGTGGGTGCCGGGGACTCGTTGCTGGCCGGCATGCTCCATGGTTTGCTCAGTGCCGACACCCCCGAGCAAACCTTGCGCAGCGCCACGGCGATTGCCGCGATGGCGGTGACGCAGATCGGTTTTGGCATCAACGACGCCGCGCACCTGGCGCAGCTCGAACAGGGCGTGCGCGTGCGCGCCCTGACAGAACAATAAGAGGGTTTGTCATGAAGTTAGCCATTGTCACGGCCTGCCCGAACGGCATGGTCACCAGTGTGCTGTGCGCCCGTCTGCTCGACGCCGCAGCCCAGCGTCAGGGCTGGAGCACCAGCGTTGAAGTGGTGGATGCGGCGCACCCGGAACGTGAGCTGTCGGCCGCCACCATCGCGGCGGCGGAGTGGGTATTGCTGGTGGCCACCGGCAACATCGACATGACGCGTTTCGTCGGCAAACGCGTGTTCCAGATCGCCCCGGCGCAAGCGCTGCAAGACGTCGAAGCGGTGCTGCGTCGTGGTGCTGAAGAGGCCGCAGTTTACGTTGCCGCCGAAGCTGCCCCGGCAGTTGCTGCGCAACGTGCGCCGCGCATCGTTGCCATCACTGCGTGCCCGACCGGTGTCGCCCACACCTTCATGGCCGCCGAAGCGTTGCAGCAAACGGCCAAACGTCTGGGTTATGAACTGCACGTCGAAACCCAGGGTTCGGTCGGCGCGAAAACCCCGCTCAGCGCCACGGCAATTGCCGAGGCGGACGTGGTGTTGCTGGCAGCCGATATCGAAGTCGCCACCGAGCGTTTCGCCGGCAAGAAAATCTACCGTTGCGGCACCGGGATTGCGTTGAAGCAGTCTGAAGCGACACTGAACAAAGCCCTCGCCGAAGGTCAGGTGGAGAGCGCATCGAATGACGGCAAGGCACCGGCCAAGCAAGAGAAAACCGGGGTCTACAAACACCTGCTGACCGGCGTGTCGTTCATGCTGCCGATGGTGGTGGCCGGTGGTTTGATGATCGCGTTGTCGTTCGTCTTCGGCATCACCGCGTTCAAGGAAGAAGGCACGTTGGCGGCGGCGCTGATGCAGATCGGCGGCGAGACCGCGTTCAAGTTGATGGTGCCGCTGCTCGCCGGTTACATCGCCTACTCGATCGCCGACCGTCCGGGCCTGGCTCCGGGGATGATCGGCGGTTTGCTCGCCAGTACGCTGGGGGCAGGGTTCATCGGCGGTATCGTCGCCGGGTTTCTCGCCGGTTATGCGGCCAAGGCCATCAGTCGCTACGTCGCGTTGCCGCAAAGTCTTGAAGCGCTGAAACCGATTCTGATCATCCCGCTGTTCGCCAGCCTGTTTACCGGGCTGGTGATGATCTACGTGGTGGGCAAACCGGTCGCCGGCATGCTCGCGGCGCTCACGCATTTCCTCGACAGCATGGGCACCACCAACGCGATCCTGCTTGGCGTGCTGCTCGGCGGCATGATGTGCGTCGACCTTGGCGGGCCGATCAACAAGGCAGCCTATGCGTTCTCGGTCGGCCTGTTGGCCTCGCAGAGTTACGCGCCGATGGCCGCGACCATGGCCGCCGGGATGGTGCCGCCGATCGGGCTCGGCATCGCCACCTTCATCGCCCGGCGCAAGTTCGCCCAGACCGAGCGCGAGGCCGGTAAAGCGGCGCTGGTGCTGGGGCTGTGCTTCATCTCCGAAGGCGCGATTCCGTTCGCCGCCAAAGACCCGTTGCGGGTGATCCCGGCGAGCATTGCCGGCGGCGCGTTGACCGGTGCGTTGTCGATGTACTTCGGCTGCAAACTGATGGCGCCGCACGGTGGATTGTTTGTGCTGGCGATCCCGAATGCGATCAATCATGCGTTGCTGTATTTGCTGGCGATTGTGGCGGGGAGTCTCTTGACCGCCGTTGTCTACGCGACGGTCAAACGCCCGGAGGCCGTTGAGCTGGCGCTGGAACCCGCCAAGGCCTGACTGGCCCTGTAGGAGTGAGCCTGCTCGCGATAGCGGTCTGTCAGTGACATGAATGTTGGCAGATATACCGATATCGCGAGCAGGCTCACTCCTACAATTGGTGCTGTGGTGTGTCTGGTGTCATGTCTGTTTCATGATCGCGTGCTTAAGTTTTCCTTTTTTCGGGGAGAACACCATGAGCGATTTCAATCCGGGGCGCCGGCGGGTCATGCAAGTGGTCGGTGCCGGGCTGTTGATGCCGGGGCTGGCGCCGGCGGTGATTGCGTCGGTCAAGGATCGGCCGCAGCTGACTGACGGCGTACAGTCCGGCGACCTGCAAGGCGACCGCGCGATGATCTGGAGCCGCAGCGACCGTCCGGCGCGGATGGTGGTCGAGTGGGACACCCGCAGCCAGTTTCGCCACCCGCGCCGTGTAGTCTCGGCACTGGCCGATGCGCGCACGGATTTCACCGCCCGGGTTGAACTCTCCGGGCTGCCCGCCGATCAGGCGATTTTCTATCGGGTGTATTTCAAGGACGCGCAAACCGGCGTCGCCAGCGAACCGTGGCTCGGTCACTTGCGCAGCGCTCCGAAAGCGCGGCGCAACATCCGTTTCGTGTGGAGCGGCGACACCGTAGGTCAGGGCTTCGGCATTAACCCGGACATCGGCGGCATGCGCATCTACGAATCCATGCGCCTGCGCCTGCCGGACTTCTTTATCCACAGCGGCGACACCATCTACGCCGACGGCCCGGTGCCGGCGCAATTGACCACCGAAGGTGGCCGCATCTGGCGCAACCTCACCACCGAAGCCAAGAGCAAAGTCGCGCAAACGCTGGACGACTATCGGGGCAACTACCGCTACAACCTGATGGACGAAAACATCCGCCGCTTCAACGCCGAAGTACCGCAGATCTGGCAGTGGGACGACCACGAAGTGGTCAACAACTGGTCGCCGGGCAAGCAGCTCGACGAGCGTTATCAGGAAAAAGATATCCACACCCTGGTCGGCCGTGCACGCAAGGCCTGGCTGGAATATTCGCCTATGCGTCTGCAGGCCGCCGACGGTGGCGGGCGGATTTATCGCAAGCTCAGTTATGGGCCGATGCTCGATGTGTTCGTGCTCGACATGCGCAGCTATCGCGGGGCCAACGACGACAATCTCGGCGCGGCAAAACCGTTCCTCGGGCGCGAGCAACTGGACTGGCTCAAGCGTGGGCTGAAGCACTCCAAGGCGCAGTGGAAGGTGATCGCCGCCGACATGCCGATCGGCCTCGGTGTGCCAGACGGTGAAGTCAGCCCGGGCGTTGCACGCTGGGAGGCGGTGGCCAACGGTGATCCCGGCCCGGCTCAGGGGCGCGAACTGGAAGTCGCCGAGCTGCTCGGTTTTCTGCGGGCGCAGCAAGTGCGCAATTTCGTGTTTCTGACGGCGGACGTGCATTACTGCGCGGCGCATCACTACCACCCCGATCGCGCGGCGTTTCAGGATTTCGAACCGTTCTGGGAGTTTGTCGCCGGGCCGTTGAACGCCGGGAGTTTCGGGCCCAATCCGCTGGACAAGACCTTTGGCCCGGAAGTGGTGTTCCAGAAAGCACCTACGGTGCAGAACATGTCACCGTTTGCCGGGTTTCAGTTTTTTGGTGAGGTGAATATCGAAGGGCAGAGCGGGGAGATGAGTGTGGTGTTGCGCGATCTTAATGGCGTGAGCGTGTTTGAACAGAAGTTACAGCCGGTGTAACGGCTTTCTGTAGGAGCTGCCGCAGGCTGCGATCTTTTGATTTTGTTTTTAAGAGCAAGATCAAAAGATCGCAGCCTGCGGCAGCTCCTACAGGACTAGGTCAGTAAACGTCGCGGCGATAGCGGCCCTGTTCGATCAGGCGTTCGACTTCGGCGGCGCCGAGGATGTCGTTGAGCACCTGATCCACGCCGGCGGCCATGCCCTGAAGGCTGCCGCAGATGTAGATCACCGCACCGTCGGCCAGCCATTGCTTCAGCTCGTCAGCGGATTCGCGCAGGCGATCCTGCACATAGATCTTTTGCGCCTGATCCCGCGAGAACGCCAGGTCCAGTCGCGCCAGATCGCCATTGATCAACCACTCTTCCAGCTCCGCGCGGCAGAGGAAATCGTGCTGACGATTGCGCTCGCCGAACAGCAGCCAGTGGCGCTGTTGACCGTCGGCGATGCGAGCCTTGAGCAGGCTGCGCAACCCGGCCAGACCGGTGCCGTTGCCGAGCAGAATCATCGGCACCGGCACGTTCGGCAGATGGAAGCCACTGTTGCGGCGCACGCGCAGGCTGATGCTGCCGCCGACCGGGGCATGCTCGGTCAGCCAGCCGGAACCGATGCCGAGCTTGCCATCGCTGTGTTGTTCCTGGCGCACGATCAGCTCCAGCACACCGTCAGCGGCGATCGAAGCAATCGAGTATTCGCGCATCGCCAGCGGCACCATCGCGTCAACCAGCGCCTGCGCGTGCAGACCGACCAGATGCGCGCGATGTTCAGGCAGTTGGCGCGAGGCGAGGGCGACTTCCAGCGGCTCTTCGAGGCCGTTGATCTTCACCCGGGTTTCGCCACGAATGCCAAGACCGTCGAGGAAATGCTCGACGGCCCACGCACCATTGCGCGGCAGCACTTCCACCAGGTCGCCGGCCAGCCAACTGCTGGTGCTCGGTGCGCTCAGGCCCAGCAGATAAACCGGTGCACCGCTGCTGTCGGGGTTCAGCAGTTCGCGGCGCACCAGTGTCCAGTTTTCGTAGCTCGGCGCTTGCCAGGTGTCGACCGGCGTTTGCCCGGTGAGCAGCCCGAGTTGGGTCTGCCAGTGACGCAAGGCGTACGGGTCGCCGCTGTCGACTTCGACCGGGGCGAACAGGGTCTTGCCGCCGTGCTCGCTCAGCCATTGATGCAAGCGTCGGGCGAAGCCGCAGAAGTGCGCATACTGGCGGTCACCCAGGCCGAGTACGGCGTAGTGCAGGCCATCGAGGCTTGCGGCGTTGCGCAGCACTTTGCGCTCGAAGCCGCGAGCGCTGTCCGGTGCTTCACCGTCGCCGAAGGTGCTGACCACGAACAGCGCGTGGTTCGATTCCCGCAGATCCTGCGTGCTGATGTCCGCCAGCGGCTGCACGTTCACCGGCAATCCGGCGGCCTGCAATTGCCCGGCCGTCTGCCACGCCAGTTGTTCGGCAAAACCGCTCTGGCTGGCGAAACCGATCAACCAACCGGGTGCATTGCCGGCCGGTTGTTCGAGGCCTTTGCGTGCGTCCTGAATCTGCTTTTTCTTGCGCCGCCGGTCCAGATACAGCAACCACCCGGTGATGAAAAACAGCGGCATGCACACCGCAGCGAGGGTGATGATGATCCGCCCGACGAGGCCGAAATAGCTGCCGACGTGCAGCGCGTAAATACTGGTGAGCAGTTGCGCCTTGAAGCTCTTGTCGGCGTAGCGATCGACGCGTTGGACGATGCCGGTGGCCGGGTCGAGGGTGATCTGGTTCAGCGCGCGATCATGCGGCGAGCTGTCGAGCAGGTAAAACACGGTCGCCGGTTGCCCGGCCACTGGCGGCATGCGGATGTTGTAGGCCGACAGGCCCGGCCCGGCCGCGCTGTAGATGCTGCTCCACATCGCCGCGTAGTCGGCGGTCGGTGCCGGGCCTTCCGGCGCCGGCCCGCGACCACCGCGCACGCGTTCGTTTTGCGGTGCGTCGGAAAGCAGTCGGGTCAGGCCCTTGTTGTACCACTCGTAGGACCAGGACAACCCGGTCAACGCCAGCAGCAGATACACCAGCAAACACCAGGTGCCGGCTACCGAGTGCAGGTCCCAATTGAAGCTGCGACCCTTTTTCTTCCAGTCCAGGGTCAGCCACACGCGCCAGCTGTTCCACTGTCGCGGCCAGCGCAGGTACAGCCCGGAGAGGCAGAAGAACAACAGGATCAGGGTGCATGCGCCGGTGATGTTGCGCCCGGTGTCGCCCATGGCGAGGAAGCGGTGCAGTTGCAGCATCAGGCCGAAGAAGTCCTGGCCCACGGCATCGCCCATGAACTCGCCGGTGTACGGATCGAAGTAGCGCATCTCGCCACGGCGTTCGCCTTTGGGCGGCGTGAAGTAGACGCGTGCGGCGTTGCCGCTGTCGGTCTCGACCCAGAGCATCGCGACTTTTTTGCCGGAGGTCGTTTCGATGTGCTCCACCAGTTCGACCGGAGGCAGGACGCCAGCGACCTGTTTTTCCACCTGTAGCACCGATGGGTTCAGCGCCCGCAGAATTTCGTCCTGAAACGAATAGGCGGCACCGGTAATGCCCATCAGGGCCAGCACCAGCCCGGCAGTGATGCCAAAAAACCAGTGCAACTGGAACAGGGTTTTCTTCAACACGTCACTCGCCGTCCGTTCGAAAATTGTTTTCACGGCGCGCATTATGCCGTGGGTTGTCGAGAGCTTCTTTGATTACGCACAAAGGCCCCGTTCAATTGAATGAACGGGGCTTTGTTCTTTGTAGGAGCTGCGGCACGCTGCGATCTTTTGATGTTGGTTTTTAAGAATCAAGATCAAAAGATCGCAGCGTGCCGCAGCTCCTACAGGGTCAGAAGTGGAAGTTGGCGCTCAGCAGCGCTGTGCGACCCGCCGCCACATGGGCGTAGTGGGTCTGGAACACCTGGTCGAAGTAACGCTTGTCGGTCAGGTTTTGCACGTTGAGCTGCAGGTCGACGTTCTTGGTCAGGGCGTAACTGGCCATGGCGTCGTAGCGCCAGTAGGACGGGATCTCCACCGAGTTGGCGACGTTACCGAACTGCGAGTCGACGAAGGTTGCACCGCCGCCAATGGTCAGTTTTTCCGGGATCAGGTCATAGGTCGACCACAGGGTGAAGTTGTTGCGCGGTGTGCTCGGCATGTGGTTGCCCTTGTCGGCGGCGAGGGTGGTCTTGACCACTTCGCTGTCCATGTAGGTGTAGCCGCCGAAGACTTTCCAGTTACGTGTCAGTTTGCCGCTGTAGGTCAGCTCAAGGCCATTGACGACCTGTTCGCCATCGAGCACCTGGGTGGTGGCGCCGTCCGGGTCGTCGATACGCGCATTGGTTTTCTCGGTGCGAAACAGCGCTGCGGTCAGCGACAGATCGTCACCGAAGAAGTCCCACTTGGTACCGATCTCGTAGTTGCGGTTTTTTTCCGGATCCAGGTCGCTGTTGTTCGCCGTCAGTTCCAGGCCGCCGTTACCGCTGGTTTCGCCGGCCGGGTTGCTGGAGGTGGAATAGGCCGCGTAGACACTGCCGTTAGGCAGTGGGTTGTAGACCACGCCGATCTGGTAGTTGAGCAGGTCGCTGGTGTTCTCGCGGGAGAAGTTGCCCGCCACCGCGCCGCGACCGCCGGTGCTGTAACCGCTGGATTCGGTCTGATAATTGTCATAACGCAGGCCCAGATTCAGCGACCATTGCTCGTTGAACTTCAGCGTGTCGAAGACGTAAGCCGCCGCGGTTTTGGTGTCGGTATCGGTGTACGCGGCGCTGTCAGTGATTTTGCCCGACCAGTTATCCCCAGGCGTTGGCTTGTACAGGTTGGTGCAGTCGCCAGAACGGAACAGCGCAGCGTTGCACGTGGTGCCGCTGGCGGACGAAGTCAGCACATACGGCCGGTTGTGGGTGTCCTGGTAGGAGAACTCCAGGCCGGTGACCAGGCTGTGCTCAATGCCGGCCGTGTTGAATTTGGCACTCAGGTCGGTCTGGTTGACCCAGCCGCTGGAGGTCGAGTTGCGGCTCTTGGCGCCACGATAGACGCTGCCATTGGCCACGTTGCCCTTGCTGTCGTCCGGGTTGCTGACGATGTAGTCGAGGGTCGAGCGCGACATGCGGAAGCTGTTGGAGACCGTCAGGTCATCATTCAGGTCATGCTCGATCTTGAAGGTGCCGCTGTCGTCACTGGTCTGGCGATAGTCACGGCTGGTGAGACCGTAGAAGTTGTCGCGGTTGA
This sequence comes from Pseudomonas sp. MG-9, assembly GCF_018729515.1. Classification (NCBI taxonomy): domain Bacteria; kingdom Pseudomonadati; phylum Pseudomonadota; class Gammaproteobacteria; order Pseudomonadales; family Pseudomonadaceae; genus Pseudomonas; species Pseudomonas sp. MG-9. Next base: position 304,090 of record NZ_JAHHZH010000006.1, on the reverse strand, counting down.
CGTTGGCCGGTTTGTCGACGTGGTATTTGCTGCGGTTTGAACTGGAGGTCAGCGGGATGCCGTAGTCCGGAATGTCGTCGGTTTCGTTGTGGTAGTAACCGACGATCACCCGGGTGTCGGTGCCCAGGCCGAACGAGAAGGTCGGTGCCACGCCCCAGCGGCTGACGTCCACGCCATCACGTCCGGCGACGTTGGCTTCATGTTTCATCAGGTTCAGACGCAAGGCCGAGGTGTCGGTCATCTGCTGGTTCAGGTCCAGAGTGGTGCGCTTGGTCTGGTCCGAGCCCCAGGTGAAACCACCGTTGTAGAAACTGCCCAGTTTGGCGGTCTTGCTGACCATATTCAGGCTGCCACCGGTGGAGCCGGCGCCAGTGAAGGCCGAGCCCGGGCCCTTGCTGACTTCGACCGATTCGACGTCGAAGATCTCGCGACTCTGCGAGGCCGGGTCGCGCATGCCGTCAATGAACACGTCACTCTCGGCGTTGAAGCCCCGAATGATCGGGCGGTCACCGGCCGGGTTGCCGCCTTCGCCGGCACCGAAGGTGATGCCGGGCGTGGTACGCAGGGCATCGACCAGACTGGTGGCGCCCGTGTCGCGGATCACTTGTTGCGGGATGACGGTCACGCTTTTTGGCGTTTCGCGCAGCGGTGCGGTGTATTTTTTCGATTGCGATGTATCGGTTTTGTAGGAGGTGTCCTGTTGCTCGCCAACAACGCTGGTGGCGTCCAGCGCAATCGCATTGCCCGAGGCTTTTTCATCCGTTTGCTGCGCAGCGAAGGCCATGTGTCCGGCAGAGCCGGCAGTGATTGCCATGCCGATGGCAGAGGCGAGCAAACGCGGTGAACTGACGGCTGATTGTAGTTGTTGGCGTGACATGTGAATTCCCCTCCCCAAGGATTTGAGGTCGCGGAATATAGGGTAAACAGGTATTCGTATCAATTGCGAAATATTGTTATTCGCGACGAATTTACATTCTTTACAATTTCACCTTACGGTTTTTGCCGATTCATCCGTCGTGCGGGTTTTACATGGTCAATAAGAATCAATACCATTGGCACCCCTTTACCATCAGGTACGATCGCCATGCTGCTGCACATCCCCGGCCTGTTCGCCAAAGACGAAGTGCAGCGCATCCGCGAGGCGCTGGAACAGGCTGACTGGGCCGATGGCAAGATCACCGCCGGCTATCAGTCGGCCAAGGCCAAGCACAATCTGCAACTGCCTGAAGGCCATCCACTGGCCAAGGAAATCGGCGCAGCGATGCTCGAACGGCTGTGGAAAAATCCGTTGTTCATGTCGGCCGCGCTGCCGCACAAAGTCTTTCCTCCGTTGCTCAACTGCTACACAGCGGGCGGCAGTTTCGACTTTCACATCGACAATGCCGTGCGCCAGCCCAAGGGCAGCATCGAGCGGGTGCGCACCGATCTGTCGGCCACGCTGTTTTTCAGTGAGCCCGAGGATTACGACGGTGGCGAGCTGGAGATCCAGGACACTTTCGGCAGCCAACGGGTGAAACTCCCGGCCGGCGACATGGTGCTGTACCCGGGCACCAGTCTGCACAAGGTCAACGCCGTCACCCTCGGTGCGCGCTATGCCTCGTTTTTCTGGACGCAAAGCCTGGTGCGCGAAGACAGCCAGCGCGCGTTGCTGTTCGAGATGGACGGGGCGATCCAGCAACTGACGCAAGACATGCCCGATCACCCGTCGCTGATTCGCCTCACCGGCACCTATCACAACCTGCTGCGGCGCTGGGTCGAGGTATGAGTTATCAACTGCGCCGCGAAGAAGTGCTCGACGGCACGCAGCTCAGCGCCATGCTCGAAGAAAGCCCGGCCCGTGCCGCGCAGGCGATTCTGCTGGCTGCCGGCCAGGGCATTGTCGAAGCGCAGGCACTGCTCGGACAGATCCTGCTCGATGGCCGTGGCATCGCCCAGGATCAGCCGCTGGCGCTGCGTTGGTTCGGCATCGCTGCCGGGCAGGGGCACCTGATGGCGCGCAACATGCTCGGCCGTTGCCATGAACATGGCTGGGGTTGTGTGGCGGATGCGGCGACTGCCGCGCAGCATTATCGAATCGCCGCAGATGCCGGGCTTGATTGGGCGATGTACAACCTGGCCAATCTGCTGGCCACTGGGCGAGGTGTGGCGGGGGATCAGCTTCAGGCATTGACGCTGTACAGACGCGCTGCTGAAGCAGGCCATGCGAAGTCGATGAACCTGCTGGGACGTTATCTGGAAGAAGGGCAGGTGTGCCCGGCGGATCCGTTGCTGGCGCGTGACTGGTATCGACGCTCGGCCGAGGGCGGGGATTTTCGGGGGCAGTTCAGTTACGCCGCTGTGCTGGCTGATGCAGGACTGATCGAGGACGCACTGGGCTGGTTGCGCAAGGCACTGGCTGCAGGGAATGCGAGCTTCTTGCGGGTGAGCATCGACTCATTGTCGAACGCCCGTCACCCGCAGATTCGCCAGATGGTCGATGCTTATCGGCGGCGGCTTGGTGAGTTGTTAGCTGCTTGAATAACCAACCAACAATCTATTCTGGCTATTGAGTAAGTAGTTAGTTTTTTGTTCTTGTATTTAATTTTAATAGTTGATGGCTTGGTTGATTGGTTTTGCCTGGTTAGTGTTGTGTTCGATGTTTGTATTCAAGTAGTTGGAAGTTGCTTGCTGGCATCGAAAATTAAGTAATTATGATTAATATCCATGGAAGACAAGGAGTCTCTGATGGAGCTGAAGTTGAATGACAAGGTGGTCGAAGCCGCCGCAAACGCACCTCTGGTATTTGTGAATGCCTCGCTGGGGGCGGGTGAAGAATATAACCGGGGTACCGGTATACAACTGACAAAAGAGCAAATTATCAGTCTTAGAAAGTATGAGGTTCTCGGCCTCTCGCTTCCCGTTCGGCTGCAGGATGTTATTGCCTATCTAAACTATGGTGCTGGTGATGAAGGGGGGGTGGGGCTAAAAGCGTTGGACTTCCTGCGTACCTTTAGCATGACATATGATCACGCCAAACGCTGGTCGCCGTTGCGCGAAAAGATCATGTTGACGGGCACGGACCTGAAAATCTTTTCCGGCAGTATCATTCGCACAGGTAACGCCATTGTAGAAGTGTATGAGGACCTTAGAGCCTCGAGATATCTGGAAGAACACAACATCAATACGCCTGAGGAGTATCTGAGCCTGAAACGCCAGATGCCGGGGCTTCCCGAACTGGAGCTGTCTTCGGACGATATCCTGGATATCAAGGCCTATCTCAATGACTTGTTGGCTAAAGTTGCGAATTGTCATCAGGGCGCCGAGCGGGTGCGGGCCGAGCTGGACAGTTTCGGCACCGATATGCGCGAAAAAGTGTTGCCGGAAATTGCCTTGCGACTGCAGTTTGTCTCCAGGAACACCTATCAGAACGATATCAAGACGCTACAAGAAGGCATTGATCAGCGCGCGAATGAAATTGATGAGCTGAACAAGCAATACGATCTACTGGTACAGGAAGCGATCAAGGCGGCAGCCACTCTGAATATTGGTGGATTGATTCTGGGTATCTACCAAGGCGTCAAGGCAGAGAAAATCCGTTCTGAACGTAACCGCCTGAAGCAACTGCAGCAGGTTGATAACCAAAGTATGGCAAGCAAGAACCAGACGCTGAGTTCGTTGAACAAGATTCGAGATGATCTGCAGAATCTGAGTTACGTGGCCATTGAAGCCGAGGTTGCCACGCAGAACCTCATGCTGGTATGGAATGCCCTGGGTGACTATGTCGAAGCTTCTGTCAAAGAGGTTGATGGTATTTTCGAAGCGACCTCATTGCGGCGCTTCAAGAATCAATTGCTAAATATCATTGATCCTTGGGAGCAAATAAAAGTCAGCTCCGATCAATTACTGAAAGTATTTGAGGAGGCTGATAAGGATTATGAGAGAAGCGGTCTGGTTGTTCGGAGTAGGTCAATGATGTCTTTGCTGTCGGTTAGTTCGGCTGTTCCCGCATTCAATATAACCCGGCTGCGTGAGCATAATGCTTCGGTGCAAGGGTTCAATACCACGGCTCAGATGCTCTTCGAGCAATTCGATTACATGCCTGGGACTGTCGGGACCATGAACAATCTGGCGCTCGCCGTCAACAAGGCCACCTACGACCTGCGGAGTCAGGCACAGGCCACCGGCATTTACCTGGAGCGCGCGGAGAAGAAACTGCGCAGCTATCAGGCTGAGTTGGAGTATCCGGAGGACGCGGACGAAGTTCGCGAAGATATGGAGGTCGAGCTGAAGAATATCTTCAATAAGGTATCGGTCCAGACCGAAGATCTGAAAGCTGTGCACAAGAGCATCAGCGCTCATTACGACCGCAGCGCCTCGGCCGAATGGGTCGTGACGCTCAAGGCTGAACGTGCGACGACTGTCGAGCTCAAGGTCACGTTCGACGAAAAACTCGCAGGCCTGGCTGTCGAGATGAAGTCTGTTTCCGAGGGGATTGATCTGATCGCCAAGGCGGGCATCGAGAAAATTGGCGAACAAGTGCAGTTGTCGCTGGAAAATATCAAGGCACTGGGCCTGGCGCCACCTCAGGTGCAAGTCGTCTTGCTGGCTATCGATACGCTGAAGAAAATGATTTCCGGCATTGGCGAGGCCATTTCCTTCCTCAATATGCTGGCGGCGTACAACCGACTGAATGACAAGGCAGGTGATCTGCGCACGCAGATCAACAAGTACATCAAAGACATCGCCCGGATTGATGGCCGGATTGAACTGGTCGAAACCCTGGATCAACTGGACGATGGCCGTGCGAAATACGCTGGAGAGTTCTCCATTTTGATCGATGACTTTACGCAGTTCGCCAGTGATTTCAGGCAGAACACTTCGCTTCCCGTCGAAACCCGAGCGCAAGCTGCGATTGTTCGAGTCGCCGAAGTCGTCAAGCATTTGAAGAGCATTCATCAATAACAAGGAGCTGGGAGGGTGGGCTACCGGCCCACCTTCTCTGATACAGCATGAATGTTCTGGCTTATGAGTTTTCAGCGGCGCAACGGCGTGTGCTCGATCACTACATACGATTTCTCGGCGCTTTGCCGATGACATTCAACGCGATACCACTGGTTTGCGAGCGCCGTAGAAAAGAGGGGCATCAATTGGCGGTTCTGGCCAGGGACTCGCGTCTGAATAACGCCCCTTTCAATCAGCGCTACCTGCAAGAATTCTGGGCGCGTACCGAAGCGTCAAGGCTTCTTGGCGCGGGGTATATCGGGGATCTGGAGGTTTTCACTCGCGAATCCCTGGATATCGCAGGCAAAACCTCCAGGCACGAGCCCGTCAGCCAAGTGGACTTTCGGCTGTTCAGCCTTTCCCGGTCGGCCAGCTGGAAGTTGTTTCCCGCGCAGAATGTTGCTGGCCTGATACACGAACTGGCACTTCGGTTCTATGTGCTCAGTGCCGAGACACGACGGCTGAAACACACGGTCGTGGAAGTTCACGACGAGTCATTTGGTTTGAAGTCAGTGTTTGTCAGCGCCATGGATCACCGTTCCTGCCTGTGCCATACGACTCCCACGGTTGCCCAGGGGTTGTTTGGCGATCCATTGACGACTCCGGTCTGGGACCTGGCCTATGCTTCGACTGATCCGGCCATCAGGGCGGCTGAATACAAGGCCGATGTCGTGGCGTTATTCAGTGGATTCGTTTCGGTGAGTACGCAGATGGGGCTATTCATTGAAGGGCTTTATCAGCGCCTCGACGGTCTGTGCAATCAACTCTTGCAGGCGATGAATGCGGTGAAACTGAGCGAGCTGAATTTCAAACTGGCCGCTATTACCGAGAACGCCAATGAGTGCATGGCGATGCTGAACCATCTTGAGGTATGGCTTCGCAAATAAAAAAGGCCCATGGTTTCCATGGGCCTTTTTCTCAGTCGTTGCGTGTCACACGTAAAACGATTTCAGCGGCGGGAAGCCATTGAACTCTACGGCGCTGTAACTGGTGGTGTAGGCACCAGTCGACAGCCAGTACAGACGATCACCGATCGCCAGGTTCAGTGGCAGGCCGTACTTGTAGTTTTCGTACATGATGTCGGCGCTGTCACAGGTTGGGCCGGCGATGACCACTTCTTCCATCTCGCCTTTTTTCTCGGTCCAGATCGGGAACTTGATCGCTTCGTCCATGGTTTCGATCAGGCCGGAGAACTTGCCCACATCGGTGTAGACCCAACGCTCGACGGCGGTGCGGGATTTGCGGGCAACCAGTACCACTTCGCTGACCAGAATGCCGGCGTTGGCGATCAACGAACGGCCCGGCTCCAGAATGATTTCCGGCAGGTCATCACCGAAGTCTTCTTTCAGAAAGCGGATGATTTCTTCGGCGTAGGTTTCCAGGCTGTTGGTACGGGTGATGTAGTTGGCCGGGAAGCCGCCGCCCATGTTGATCAGCTTCAGGTGAATGCCGTCTTCTTCTTTCAGGCGTTCGAAGATCACTTTGACCTTGGCGATCGCGGCGTCCCAGACGCTGATGTCACGCTGTTGCGAGCCAACGTGGAACGAAATGCCGTACGGCACCAGGCCCAGGTCGCGGGCGAGGATCAGCAGGTCCATGGCCATGTCGGTCTGGCAGCCGAACTTGCGCGACAGGGGCCAGTCGGCAGTGGTCGAGCCTTCGGTCAGGATGCGCACGTAAACTTTGGCGCCCGGGGCAGCCTTGGCGATGTTGCGCAGGTCGGCTTCCGAGTCGGTGGCGAACAGGCGCACGCCCTTCTCATAGAAGTAGCGGATGTCCTTGGATTTCTTGATGGTGTTGCCGTAGCTGATCTGGTCCGGGCTGACGCCACGGCTCAGCACTTTGTCCAGCTCATAGATGGAGGCGATGTCGAAGCTCGAACCTTTCTCTTTGAGCAGATCGATGATCTCGACGGCCGGGTTGGCCTTGACCGCGTAGTAGACCTTGGCGAATTCGAAACCGGCGCGCAGGTCATCGTAGGCCTTGGCGATCATCGCGGTGTCGATCACCACGAACGGGGTTTCCTGTTTGTCGGCGAACGCTTTCATTTTGTCGAATGTAGCGCGCGCGAAATAGTCTTCGACCTGAATCGACATGCTGGGAGCTCCTATGGGCAAACTCGTAAAAACAATGGGTGCAAATGAACGCCCTCCGTATCCCCACTTTGGTTCGCCTACTTCCCAAGGCATGTCGCCGAAAGCAAAAAGGCCACGGGCGTATTTGCCCTTGGCCTTGCTGTCTCGTCGTCAGTACTTGAGCCGGATGGATCGTTTCCAGCATGGACGTTCGGCGCGAACTTTAGGGCGTGAGGGGCCTGAGATCAACTAAAAATGTCGCGTTTTTGCACGCTTCTGACGTGCGTCGCGTTCATCACTCTTTGTAGCCGACCGAGATGACGGACAGATGTTCCCCGAGAATTTTCAAGTGTTAAAAATACCTGCACGTTCGCGGATTTTGTCGGCTAAGTATTGGGTAAGTGCGATGGGCGCAACATCGGCGACGATGGCCGCGAGAGATGGGGGTGAGGGGGATTTTGGCTGTTTGGACGGCTATCCAGCGCATGCTGTCTGGTTCTCAGGTGTTGAGATTCTTTTCCGCCTTGTGAATGACTTGGTAACGCCCCCATTTCTGTAGGAGTGAGCCTGCTCGCGATGACTTTTTTACAGCCAACATCTTCATCGACTGACATTGCGCTATCGCGAGCAGGCTCACTCCTACAGGGTTTTGTGTTTTACCGACTATCAGGCAACCACGGCTTCAGCCGGCGAGACGATATTGGTCTTCATCCCCCGCGAACGTCCCGAGCTCAGATACGCCGCAATCGACTCCTGCGTGACCTCACCGAGGAACACCCGCTCGGCATCCATCACCGGCAGCCACGAACGATTGAACTCGTACATGCGCGACAGCAGGATGCGCAAATGCTCGTCGTACGCCGCCGTGGCGTTGAACTCGCGCAAAAATTGCGCGCAGGTGCCGGTCTGGCGGTGCAGGTCGCGGCGACGCACGTAGCCCAGCGCCTTGTTCTCGGCACAGGTGACCACCACGTAGCGGCGGTCATGTTCGTCCATCAATTCCAGCGCATCAGCCACTGGCGTCTCCGGGCTCACCGACGGTGCGTTGTCCGCCGCATCTTCTGCCTTCACCAACAACAGACGCTTGAGCGTGCTGTCCTGGCCGACGAAGTTGCTGACAAAGTCGTCCGCCGGATGCGCGAGCAGGGTGTCTGGATGATCGATCTGCAGCAGTTTGCCGGCGCGGAAGATCGCGATCTTGTCGCCCAGTTTGATCGCTTCGTCGATGTCGTGGCTGACCATGATCACGGTCTTGTTCAGCGCCCGTTGCATCTCGAAGAACTCGTTCTGGATCATCTCGCGGTTGATCGGGTCGACCGCACCGAACGGCTCGTCCATCAGCAACAGCGGGGCATCCGCCGCCAATGCACGGATCACCCCGATCCGCTGCTGCTGGCCGCCGGACAGTTCACGCGGGTAGCGATGCAGATACTGCTTGGGTTCCAGCTTGATCATGCTCATCAGTTCGCGAGCGCGGTCGTGGCATTTCTGTTTGTCCCAGCCGAGCAGTTTCGGCACCACGACGATGTTCTCTTCGATGGTCATGTTCGGGAACAGACCGATCTGCTGAATCACGTAGCCGATGTTACGGCGCAGGGTCACTTCGTCCAGATCGGTGGTGTCCTCGCCGTTGATCAGGATCTTGCCCGAGGTCGGTTTGATCAGGCGGTTGATCATTTTTAGTGTGGTGCTTTTGCCGCAACCCGATGGCCCGAGGAACACACAGATTTCGCCTTCATTGACGGTCAGGCTTACCGAGTCCACGGCTTTGACATCTTTGCCGTTGCTCTGGAAGGTCTTGCTGAGGTTTTGAAGTTCGATCATTTGAGGAGTCCTTTTGGAGTCAGCGTGCGTTGCAGCCACTGCAGGAGGAGGTCGGCGAAGATCGCCAGAAGACTGACCAGCAGCGCGCCGACGATCAGCATCGACATGTCGCTGCGGCTGATGGAGGCGAGGATCAACACGCCAAGGCCGCCGGCGCCGATGGTCGCGGCGATGGTCATCACGCCGATGTTCATCACCACGGCGGTGCGCACACCGGCGAGGATCACCGGTACCGCAATCGGCAGCTCGACCATGCGCAGGCGCTGGCCGAAGGTCATGCCGATGCCGCGTGCGGCTTCACGAATGCCCGGTTCCACGCCGGTCAGGGCGAGGTAGGTGTTGCGCATGATCGGCAGCAGCGAATAGAGGAACACGGCGGTGATCGCTGGCATCGGCCCGAGGCCCTGGCCGAACTTGGAGTAGAACGGCAGCAGCAAACCGAACAGGGCAATCGACGGCACGGTCAGTAGCACCGTGGCGCTGGCCTGCAACGGGCCGGCAAGGGTCGGAAAGCGCGTCATCAGAATGCCCAGCGGCACGCCAACGACAATCGCCAGGGTCACGGCGATACCGACCAGGGTGATGTGCTGCCAGGTCAGGTGCATCACCTGCTGCCAGTCGAGGTGGGAAAAGGCGTTCAGAAATTCCATGACTTTTCCTCCTTAGTTGAGTGGGTGCTGGCGCAGGAAATCGGTGGCGACTTTCGACGGGCTTTCGTGGTCGACGTCGACCCGCGCGTTGAGCTGGCGCATGGTTTCGTCGTCGAACAGTTGCGCCAATGGCTTGAGCTGCTCGGCCAGTTGCGGGTGCGCGTCCAGATACGCCTGACGCACCACGGGTGCGGCGGTGTAATCCGGGAAGTAGTGCTTGTCGTCTTCCAGCAGCTTCAGGCCGAAAGCGTTCAAGCGGCCGTCGGTGGTGTAGACCAGACCGGCAAATACCTGACCGTTGCGCAGCGCGGTGTAGACCAGTCCCGCGTCCATCTGGCGGATGTTTTTGCGGGTCAGGTTCATGCCGTAGAGCTTGACCATGCCGTCCAGACCGTCGGAGCGGTTGGCGAACTCGGTGTCCAGCGCCACCAGGTGGTTGGTCTTGGCTTCAGTCTGCAGCACCTCATTCAACTGACTGATGTTGTTGATCTGCGGATATTCCTCTGCCACTTTTTTCGGCAGGGCGAGGGCGTAGGTGTTGCTGAATTTCGACGGAGTCAGCCAGACCAGGCCTTTTTTCGCGTCGAGTTCTTTCACCCGGGCGTAGGACTGTTCGCTGTCGAGTTTCTCGGTGACATGGTTGTAGGCTACCAGCGACACGCCGGTGTATTCCCAGAGCATGTCCAGTTGCCCGCTTTCGTGGGCGCTGCGGGCCAGGTTGCTGCCCAGACCGCCGGTGATCTGCGCGTCGTAGCCTTTGCTGCGCAGGTATTGCGCGGTGATTTCCGCGAGCAGCGTCTGTTCGGTGAACACCCGGGCGCCGAGGCGGATCACCGGTTTTTCAGCGGCTTGCGCGATTCCTGCGAACAGCAGGATGCAGCCTGCTATCAATCCCAAAGACGAGCTAAATCGTTTCATAAATATTCCTTCGCAAGAGCCTTAAGACGGGCGCAAACCGCGTTCCAGCCAGAGGCGGCTGGCGAGGGTGACCACGCCATCGAGCAGCAAGGCCAGCAGCGCGGTGCACGCGGCGCCGAGCAGCAGTTGCGGCTGATTGTTCAGGGCGATGCCAGGGAAGATCAGGCTGCCGAGGCTGTTGGCGCCGATCAGGAACGCCAGTGGCGCAGTGCCGACGTTGATCGCCAAGGCCACGCGCACCCCACCGACGATGATCGGTACGGCGTTGGGCAATTCGACTTTCCACAGCACCTGGCGCGGGGTCATGCCGATGCCGACGGCGGCTTCTTTCAGCGAGCCTTGGACGTTTTTCAGGCCTTCGTAGGTGTTGCGCACGATCGGCAACAGGGAGGCGAGGAATAAAGCGAAGATCGCCGGACCACTGCCGATGCCGAGAATCCCCAGGGCAATCGCCAGTACAGCCAGCGGTGGCACGGTGTTACCGATATTGAAGATCTGCATGAAGCGTTCGGCGCGGCCGACCATGGTCGGGCGACTGAGGAAGATGCCGGCGGGGATGCCCACGACCAGGGCGGCCAGCATTGAAGCGAGGACGAGAATCAGATGAGCTTGCAGGTAAAACAACAAATCGTCGCGGTAGTGTTCGATCGTGTTGATGCCGATCCAGTGGACCAGCAGGGCCAGGAGCGCGATCACCACCGCACCTCCCATCAGCCCTTTGCCATAGCGGATAGCCACAGGCGGACTCCTTTTTTTGTAGTCGGCGAACGCTCTCCCGAGTGGCATGCCAAGCCTTGGCTGCCGGGAATAAACGTTCGCGAGAAGCAGCTCCCTCAGCACCGGCAAAAAGCGGTCTGAAAGCGAGCCATGAGCGCAGCCTCGTCAGGCTAACTTGCTGATTTTTCAGCCCCTGACGAAATGTCGTAACAGGGGATGGACGTCTCCGTGCTTTAAAAGGTTCCCACGTTAGACACTGTTTGGCCACCCGTAGGAGCTGCCGAAGGCTGCGATCTTTTGATTTTGTTTTTAAAAGCCAGGTCAAAAGATCGCAGCCAGCGGCAGCTCCTACAGGGTTTTGCGGGGCCGAGGGACGGTGGTCTGGCGATCACTTTTTAAGCTATACTCGCCGCCCTTTTTTGAATCACCGCCAGGCGATTTCCCATGACCAACCAGGCCGCCGAAGTCGCGAAACGCCGCACTTTCGCCATTATTTCCCACCCCGATGCCGGTAAAACCACGATCACCGAAAAGCTCCTGTTGATGGGCAAGGCGATTGCGGTGGCCGGTACGGTGAAATCCCGTAAATCCGATCGCCATGCGACATCCGACTGGATGGAGATGGAGAAACAACGGGGTATTTCCATTACCACGTCGGTCATGCAGTTCCCGTATCGCGAACACATGATCAACCTGCTCGACACCCCGGGCCACGAAGACTTCTCCGAAGACACCTACCGCACCCTGACGGCGGTCGACTCGGCATTGATGGTCCTCGACGGCGGTAAAGGTGTTGAGCCACGGACCATTGCGCTGATGGACGTCTGCCGTCTGCGTGACACGCCGATCGTCAGCTTCATCAACAAACTCGACCGCGACATCCGCGACCCGATCGAGCTGCTCGACGAAATCGAAGCCGTGCTGAAGATCAAGGCAGCGCCGATCACCTGGCCGATCGGTTGCTACCGCGACTTCAAGGGCGTGTACCACCTGGCCGACGACTACATCATTGTCTACACCGCCGGTCACGGTCACGAACGCACCGAAACCAAGATCATCGAGAAGCTCGACTCCGACGAGGCGCGTGCGCACCTGGGCGACGAGTACGAGCGTTTCCTCGAACAGCTGGAACTGGTGCAGGGCGCCTGCCACGAGTTCAACCAGCAGGAGTTCCTCGACGGTCAACTGACCCCGGTGTTCTTCGGTACCGCTCTGGGCAACTTCGGTGTCGACCACGTGCTCGACGCTGTCGTTGACTGGGCACCGCGCCCGCTGGCCCGTGTCGCCAACGAGCGTACCGTGGAGCCGGTGGAAGAGAAGTTTTCGGGCTTCATCTTCAAGATCCAGGCGAACATGGACCCGAAACACCGCGACCGCATCGCCTTCATGCGCATTTGCTCGGGCAAGTACGAGAAGGGCATGAAGATGCGCCACGTGCGTACCGGCAAGGATGTGCGCATCGGCGACGCCCTGACGTTCTTCTCCTCCGAGCGTGAGCAGTTGGAAGAAGCGTACGCCGGCGACATCATCGGTCTGCACAACCACGGCACGATCCAGATCGGCGACACCTTCAGCGAAGGTGAAGTCCTCGGTTTCACCGGTATCCCGCACTTCGCCCCGGAACTGTTCCGCCGCGTGCGTCTGCGTGATCCGCTGAAATCCAAGCAGTTGCGTCAGGGTCTGCAACAGCTGGCGGAAGAAGGCGCGACCCAGGTGTTCTTCCCGGAGCGCAGCAACGACATCATTCTTGGTGCCGTCGGTGTGCTGCAGTTCGATGTGGTCGCCAGCCGCCTGAAAGAGGAATACAAGGTTGAGTGCTCGTACGAGCCGATTACTGTGTACTCCGCGCGCTGGATCGAATGCAGCGACAAGAAGAAGCTTGAGGAGTTTTCCAACAAGGCTGTGGAGAACCTGGCACTGGATGGCGGTGGTCACCTGACTTACCTGGCGCCGACGCGGGTTAACCTGGCGTTGATGGAAGAGCGTTGGCCGGATGTGAAATTCCGGGCGACGCGTGAGCATCACTAAGCGCTGAATTGTTTCGTCCAAAGCCCCCTAGGTGTATGCCTTGGGGGCTTTTTTTTGCTTTTGTTTTGGGTGTATATCCGTTTCTGCGGGTGGCGGCTGACGGTTTCGCCCTTACGGCGACTCACTTTTTTTCAAACGCCAAAAAAAGTAAGCAAAAAACGCTTGCTCCTACGTACGGCCCGCTCGCTGGGGCTCGGGGTTCCTTCGCTCCGGGCGCAGCGCCTACGGTTTGCTTCGCTGCACCTCCTCTCGCTGTGTTTGGCTGCGCCAAACGGTCGCTGCGCTCCCACGCCCGGATCAATCCCGGAACGAAGCCTCCGACGTCGCCTTACAGATCAAAAGCTGCAGCCGAGCTAACGCTCATCCTGTGTAGGAGCTGCCGAAGGCTGCGATCTTTTGATCTTGATTTTGCTTTTCTGTGGGAGCCGGCTTGCCAGCGATGGCGGCCTGCCAGGCGACCTGTTCTTGCAGTTGTACTCAATCCAATTGTAGGAGTGAGCCTGCTCGCGATAACGGTCCGACAGCCGACCACCCTCTGGCAGATTGAACTCAATCCACTGTGGAAGCCTGGCTTGCCAGCGATGGCGGCCTGCCAGGCGACCTGTTTCTTGCAGTTGTACTCAATCCAATTGTAGGAGTGAGCCTGCTCGCGATAACGGTCCGACAGCCGACCATTTTCTAGCTGAGTGCACTCAACAACTGAGCTGCCGAAGGCAGCAAAGTCAAAAGATCGCAGCCTGCGACAGCTCCTGCAGGGGAGTGTAGGGCGACTCCGTATTTTGTGGTTACGATGTTCTTGAGCGCGACAACCGGATCGCCGGCCGTTAGTGTTCAGGTCCACGCAAGTCGCTTTGAGAGGTCATGGAATGACGCGCAACCTTGTCCATCTGCTTCGCCCCAACGGCTATTTCAGTCTGATGGCCTGGGTGCTGGCGGCGTTGCTGTTCATCAATCGCCTGAGCAGCATGGTCAAGTTGTTCATGGCGTTGTATCTACGCCAGGAGCTGGGGTTGGCGATCGAGACCGTTGGCTGGCTGTTGTCGGCGTACGGTGGCGGGTTGTTGATCGGTTCGATGCTCGGCGGGCTGCTCAGTGACCATGTGCGTACGGCGCGGCTGACGGCGGCGCTGTTCTTCGTTTCTGTGTGGGTGCTGATCCTGCTCGGGCTGGTGACGCAGGTGCCGTTGCTGGCCGCCTTGCTGTTACTCAGTGGCGCCGTCGACGGGGCGATTCGAACGCTGCACCAGCGCTTGATCATGGAGTATTGCGAGCCTGCACAGCGCTCTCGCGCCCAAGCGCTGAGCCGGGTCGCGCGAAATCTTGGGATGGCTGCTGCCGGTATTGCCGGCGGGGTGTTGGCGCAGACGGATTTTCGTTGGGTGTTTTTTGGCAGTGCGGCGATGACGCTGCTGGCGTTGCTCTGGTTTGTGCGCACCACTTGGCGCCGCGCGGTGCTCGAACCCGATGAGGTGGCCGAGGCAGGCACCGGCACAGGCGCGCCGTTGCGCGACACGGCATTCCTCTGGCTACTGGGCGCGGCAGTGTTGCTGGGGATGGCCTTCGACACCGTCTACAGCACGCTGGGCAACTATCTGCGCGACTATTACCACTTGAGTACCGAGGCCATCGGTTGGCAGTTCGGGCTCAACGCGATGCTGGTGGTGGCGCTGCAGATTCCACTGACGCACTGGGGCGAGCGTTGGGGCGCGCGTCGGCAACTGCTGGCGGGCTGTGTGCTGCTGGCCGTCGGGCTGGGCATGCTGCCGTTTGGCTCCGGGTTGTTTTACGTGTGTTTGTCGACCGTGATCTGGACGTTGGGTGAAGCTTTTTTCATGCCGCCGATGAATGTGCTGGTCATGCAGCATGCGCAGGGTGGCAAAAGCGGCCAGTATTTTGGTCTGTTTTTCATGAGCTGGAGCGCGAGCGCACTGCTGTCGCCGGTGCTCAGTGGTCAGTTGTATGGGCACTTCGGAGGGCACAGCGTATGGCTTGCGAGCGCGACACTGGCACTGTTGACCTTGCCGCTGATCGACCTCGCGACGCGCTCAGCGACCCAGGCCAAGGCGCTGACCGCCAGCAAAAACGCCTCCTCGCTTAGCTGATTCGGTTATAGCCGTTATTCACAAGTGATCTACCGGGTCGGGGCATTTACAGGGCCTGGTTAGCGTCCTATCTGGTGAACCTCGCTGATCGGAACTAGATTTCATTCAGCGCCGGATCGGCATCCAGGCTTCAACCACGAAAGGATGGAAATGACTATGAGCATTTTTCAACGCATTGTGCTGTTGCTTAAGGTTTTGGTGCTGTTGACGCTTGGCACCACGGCGGCCTGGGCGAGTACCGCCACGCCACCCCAAGGATTTAATGCGGCCCACGGCCACGCGGGTGTGATCATGCTGGCCAAGTCGGAAGCCGAACCGGGCGATCAGGATCAGGGGGGCAGCGAGAACGATGATGATTCGACCACCGACGAGCCAGACACCGACGATGACGAAGGCGACAGCCAGTCGTAACTCGCGGGCAAAAGAAAACCCCTTCTTCCCCGACTGATGCGCAATCGAGAGAGAAGGGGCTTGGTTAACACATTACTTCCGGATAAACACGATTCCTGTAGGAGCTGCGGCACGCTGCGATCTTTTGATCTTGATTCTGAAAATCAACAGATCGCAGCCTCGTTTCACTCGACAGCTCCTACAGGTTTTGTGTCGTTCTCCGGTTTTGCTTACGCCGCGCCGTCGAGGAACTGCTCGGCGTAGTGGCAAGCCACTTGCCGGCTGTCGAGCTGGCGCAACGCCGGCTCTTCCGTGCTGCAACGCTCGGTGGCGTATGGGCAACGCTTGTGGAAAGCGCAGCCCGGTGGCGGGTTCAGCGGGTTGGGCAGTTCGCCGACGATCTTGATTTTCGGCTTGTCCGGATCCGGGTGGATCGTTGGCGTCGCCGACAACAGGGCCTGGGTGTACGGGTGCAGGGGACGGGTGTAGATGTCCTCTTTCGGGCCCATTTCCACCGGACGGCCGAGGTACATCACCAGCACCGAGTCGGCGACGTGACGCACCACTGCCAGGTTGTGCGAGATGAACACGTAGGCGGTGTTGAATTCCTGCTGCAGGTCCATGAACAGGTTCAGCACCTGCGCCTGAATCGACACGTCCAGCGCCGAGGTCGGTTCGTCCGCCACCAGCACTTTGGGTTGCAGCATCATCGCCCGGGCCAAGGCGATACGCTGGCGCTGACCGCCGGAGAACATGTGCGGATAGCGCTGGTAGTGCTCAGGACGCAAGCCTACCTGTTTCATCATCGCCTGGACTTTCTCGCGACGTTCAGCGGCACTCAGGTTGGTGTTGATCAACAGTGGCTCGGCCAGTTGATCACCGATTTTCTGCCGTGGGTTCAACGACGCGTACGGGCTCTGGAACACCATCTGCACGTCTTTGCGCAGTTGCTTGCGCTGGGCCTTGTCGGCGCCGGCGACTTCCTGACCGGCGATTTTCAGCGAGCCGGACGACGGCTCTTCAATCAGGGTCAGGGCGCGGGCGAGCGTGGATTTGCCGCAGCCCGATTCGCCCACCACGGCGAGGGTCTTGCCGGCTTCCAGTTCGAACGACACGCCGTTGAGGGCGCGCACGGTCGCGTGACCCTTGAACAGGCCACGGGAGACTTCGTAGTGACGGGTCAGGTCGCGGGCGGTAAGTACGACGGCCATTACGCCACCTCCTGGTTCAGCGGGAAGAAGCAGCGAGCGAGGCTGTTGCTTTTCGGATCAAGGGTCGGACGCTGCGCGCGGCAGCTGTCCTGCACATACGGGCAGCGCGGCGACAGCAGGCAACCCTGCGGACGGTCGTAGCGGCCCGGAACGATGCCCGGCAGGGTCGACAGGCGTGCGGCGCCCAGGCTGTGCTCGGGAATCGCCTTGAGCAGCGCTTCGCTGTACGGGTGCGCCGGGATGTCGAACAGTTGCGGCACCTGACCGACTTCAACGGCTTGCCCTGCGTACATCACGCACACACGCTGGGCGGTTTCGGCCACAACGGCGAGGTCGTGGGTGATCAGCACCAGACCCATGTTCTGTTCTTTCTGCAATGCCAGCAGCAGATCCATGATCTGCGCCTGAATCGTCACGTCCAAAGCCGTGGTCGGCTCGTCAGCGATCAGCAGTTTCGGCTCGCCGGCAATCGCCATGGCGATCGCAACGCGCTGGCTCATGCCGCCGGACAGTTGGTGCGGGTAGGCGTCCATACGGCTGGCGGCGCCCGGGATTTCCACTTTTTCCAGCAGTTCGATGGCGCGTTTGCGCGCTTGCTTGCCGGACATTTTCAGGTGCAGGCGCAGCACTTCTTCGATCTGGAAACCGACGGTGTAGCTTGGGTTGAGCGCGGTCATCGGGTCCTGGAAGACCATCGCCAGGTCTTTGCCTACGATCTGCCGACGCTGGCGGTTGCTCAGCTTGAGCATGTTCTTGCCGTCGAAGCTCAGGGCATCGGCAGTGACGATCCCCGGGTGCTCGATCAGGCCCATCAGCGCCATCATGGTCACCGACTTGCCCGAACCGGACTCGCCGACGATCGCCAGAACTTCGCCCTTGTCCACTTTCAGGTCGAGGCCATCGACCACGGGAACGGCGTTCTTGTCGCCGAAGCGAACGTTGAGATTCTTGATTTCTAGCAGTGACATGGGAATCTCCTCAGGCGGCGTTCTTGAGTTTCGGGTCCAGCGCATCGCGCAGACCGTCGCCCATCAAGTTGATTGCCAGCACGCTGAGCAAAATGGTCAGCCCCGGCAGGCTCACTACCCACCAGGCGCGTTCGATGTAGTCGCGGGCCGAGGCCAGCATGGTGCCCCACTCAGGGGTTGGCGGTTGTACGCCAAGGCCGAGGAAGCCCAGCGCCGCAGCGTCGAGAATCGCCGAAGAGAAACTCAGGGTGGCCTGAACGATCAGCGGCGCCATGCAGTTGGGCAGCACGGTAATGAACATCAGACGTGGCAGACCGGCACCGGCCAGGCGCGCGGCGGTCACGTAGTCGCGGTTCAGTTCGCCCATTACGGCGGCACGGGTCAGACGCACGTAGGACGGCAGCGATACCACAGCAATGGCGATCACGGTGTTGATCAGGCCAGGGCCGAGGATGGCGACGATCGCCACTGCCAGCAGCAGGGACGGCAGGGCCAGCATGATGTCCATCAGACGCATGATGGTCGGGCCGATCATTTTCGGGAAGAACCCGGCGAACAGACCCAGCAGGATCCCCGGGATCAACGACATCACCACCGACGACAGACCGATCAGCAGCGACAGGCGCGAACCCTGGATCAGCCGCGACAGCAGGTCGCGACCCAGTTCATCGGTGCCGAGCAGAAATTGCATCTGCCCGCCTTCCAGCCACGCCGGTGGCGTCAGCAGGAAGTCACGGTATTGCTCGCTCGGGTTATGCGGCGCGACCCACGGCGCGAAGATCGCGCAGAAAATCACCAGCAGCATGAACAGCAGGCCGGCAACCGCGCCTTTGTTTTTCGAGAAGGCTTGCCAGAATTCTTTGTACGGCGACGGGTACAGCAGGCTTTGATCCGCGCTCGGGGCGGAAGTGGCTACTGAGGATGTTGGAGTGCTCATGGTATGGACCTCAGCGCTGATGACGGATGCGTGGGTTGGCAAAGCCGTAGAGGATGTCCACTACGAAGT
Organism: Pseudomonas sp. MG-9; assembly: GCF_018729515.1. Lineage (NCBI taxonomy): Bacteria > Pseudomonadati > Pseudomonadota > Gammaproteobacteria > Pseudomonadales > Pseudomonadaceae > Pseudomonas > Pseudomonas sp. MG-9. Next base: position 285,221 of record NZ_JAHHZH010000006.1, on the reverse strand, counting down.
TGACCAGAATCACCAGGCAGGCGATTAACAGGATGCCGTTTTGCACAACCGGGTAGTCCCGGGCGCCAATGGCTTCGATCAGCCATTTACCAATGCCGGGCCAGGAGAAAATGGTTTCGGTCAGGACTGCACCGGCCAGCAGGGTGCCGACTTGCAGGCCGACCACGGTCAGTACCGGGATCAGCGCGTTGCGCAGACCGTGCACGAACACCACGCGCGACGGCGACAGGCCTTTGGCCTTGGCGGTACGGATGTAGTCTTCGCGCAGCACTTCGAGCATCGACGAACGGGTCATCCGCGCGATCACTGCCAGTGGAATGGTGCCGAGTACGATGGCCGGCAGGATCAGGTGATGCAGGGCATCGAAGAACGCCCCGACGTCATCGGCCAGCAGCGTGTCGATCAGCATGAAGCCGGTGCGCGGCTCGATGTCGTAGAGCAGGTCGATCCGCCCGGAAACCGGGGTCCAGCCCAGGCTTACCGAGAAGAACATGATCAGGATCAGGCCCCACCAGAAGATCGGCATCGAATACCCCGCCAGGGAGATGCCCATCACCCCATGGTCGAACAGGGATCCTCGCTTGAGGGCCGCGATCACCCCGGCCAGAAGGCCCAGAATGCCGGCGAACAGCAGGGCGGCCATGGACAGTTCCAGGGTCGCCGGGAAGAGGGAGGTGAACTCGGTCCATACGCTCTCACGAGTACGCAGGGATTCGCCGAGATCGCCGTGGGCCAGTTTGCCGATGTAGTCCAGATACTGGGCATACAGCGGCTTGTTCAGACCAAGGCGTTCCATTGCCTGAGCGTGCATTTCGGGGTCGACCCGACGTTCGCCCATCATCACTTCCACGGGGTCGCCAGGGATCATGCGAATCAACGCGAAAGTCAGCAGGGTGATGCCGAAAAACGTGGGGATCAACAACCCCAGTCGGCGGGCAATAAAACTAAACATCTTGTGTGGTACCTCATCAGCCGGTTAGGCGTGCCCGGCGCCCCTGGGGTCAGGGAGGCCGGGAGTTTCTTATCTACTTCACCTGGGTAGTGGCGAAGTTATTCGTGGTGAGAGGGCTGATGTGGTAGCCCTCTACGTTTTTGCGCATTGCAGTAAACATGCGGGTGTGGGCCATGCTGATCCACGGCTGGTCCTGATTAAACAGGACCTGGGCTTGCTCGTAGAGTTTCGCACGTTCGGCCGGATCTACTTTAGCCCGTGCTTCGTCCAGCAGCGCCTGGAATTTCTCGTTGCACCAGCGCGCGTAGTTCTCGCCGTTCTTGGCGGCTTCGCAACTGAGCATAGGCGTCAGGAAGTTATCCGGGTCGCCGTTGTCGCCCGCCCATCCGGCCGAGACCATGTCATGTTCGCCGGCCTTGGCGCGTTTAAGCATTTCGCCCCATTCCATCACACGGATGTCGATCTTGATCCCGACTTTCGCCAGGTCAGCCTGCATCATTTGCGCGCCGAGCATCGGGTTCGGGTTGGTCGGGCCGCCGCCGTTACGGGTAAACAGGGTAAACACGGTGCCTTCCGGAACCCCGGCTTCCTTGAGCAGGGCGCGGGCCTTGTCGAGGTCGCGTGGCGGGTTCTTCAGGTCGTGGTTATAGCCCAGCAGGGTCGGCGGGTACGGGTTGACCGCCACCGAAGCATTGCCCTTGCCGAAAAGCGCGTTGACGTAGGCTTCCTTGTCGAAGGCGATGTCGATGGCCTTACGCACGCGCACATCGCTCATGTATTTGTGCTGGGTGTTCATCGCGACGTAGGACACGGTCATCGCATCCAGTTCATCGACCTTCAGGTTGCTGTCTTTCTTGATGCTCGGGATGTCATCCGGTTTCGGATACAGCGCGACCTGGCACTCGTTGGCCTTGAGCTTCTGCAGGCGCACGTTGTTGTCGGTGGCGATCGCCAGAATCAACGCGTCGGCCGGTGGCTTGCCACGGAAGTAGTCCGGGTTGGCCTTGAAGCGCACTTGGGCGTCCTTGGCGTAACGCTGGAAGATGAACGGGCCGGTGCCGACCGGTTTGTTGTTGAGGTCGCCGGTCTTGCCGGACTTGAGCAACTGGTCGGCGTATTCGGCCGGGTAGATCGAGGAGAACGCCATGGCGATGTCGGCCAGGAACGGCGCTTCGCGGCGGGTCAGGGTGAATTTGACCGTGTTGTCGTCGACTTTTTCTACGCTTTTGAGCAGTTCCTTGAAGCCCATGCTTTCAAAGTACGGGAAGCCCACGCTCGACAGTTTGTGCCACGGGTGATTCGGGTCCAGCTGGCGCTGGAAGCTCCAGACCACGTCGTCGGCGTTCATGTCGCGCGTCGGCTTGAAGTATTCGGTGGTGTGAAACTTGACGCCTTTGCGCAGGTGGAACGTGTAGGTCAGGCCGTCTTCACTGATGTCCCAGGATTCGGCCAGCGCCGGAATCACTTCGGTGGTGCCGGGCTTGAAGTCCGCCAGGCGGTTGAAGATGGTTTCGGCCACAGCGTCCGCCGTGACTGCAGTTGTGTACTGGACCATATCGAAGCCTTCCGGACTGGCTTCGGTGCAGACCACCAAGGGTTTGGCCGAGACGCCGATGGCGGCGCTCAACAACGCAGCCGCGACGGCCGCACGTAGGGGAAGCATTTTCATCGATAACCCTCTGCAATCGGTTGAAGACAAAAAACCGAACGGCCGACTCTTCATGAGTCAGCCGTCGGTTGGCGGTTTTTACAGGATGTTGAATGGAATCGTGGTCACGAGACGGAACTCGTTGATGCTGCCATCGGACTGGTTTTCGCTGGCGCGGTGAGCGGTGTAGGTGCCACGGATGGTGGTCGCCTTGAGTGGGCCGCTCTGTACCGCGTAGGTTGCACCAATGCCGTATTCGTAGTGGTGCTCGCCGTCCATGTTGCGTACGTCATACGCAGTGCCGGTGTAGTGAGTACCGTCGATGCCCCAGCCGCGAGCCTGGTAGATGTTGAACTTCAAGCCTGGCACGCCGTATTCGGCCATGTTCAGACCGTAGGCCACCTGGAAGGATTTCTCGTTCGGGCCGTTGAAGTCCGACAGCAGGGAGTTGGCCAGGTAGATGCCGTTGGTTTCGTGCAGGTAGTCGAAGTACTCGTCACCGTTGATGGCCTGGTACGAGAAGGTCAGGCTGTGGGCCTGGTGAGTCAGGCCGAACGACAGCGAGTAGGTGTCGTTGTCGATTTCGCCCATCTCTTTTTTGCCGGTATCGACGGTTTTGTAGTAGTTCAGGCCGGTGGTCAGGCTCACGATATTGCTGTCACCCAGTTCGTGGGTGGCGCCGAAGTAGTACTGGTTCCAGAAGTCTTCAACTTTGGAGGCGTACAGGCTGGTCTTCAGGCTTTTCAGCGGCTGATAGTTCAGGCCGACGATGCTTACGCGATCGGTTTCAGCGTTGTTGTTGGTGTACTCGGAGCGGAACTTGGACAGACTCTCTTCGGTACGCGGCGATACGCGGTCGAAGCTGCCGGCGTCGAACGACAGATTGTTCAGTTCTTCGCTGTGCAGGCTGACACCTTCAAAGCTCGAAGGCAGTGCACGGTTGCCGATGGTATCGACGATTGGCGTGCTGAAGTTCTGACGACCGGCGGTCAGTGTGGTGTTCGACACGCGGAACTTGACGTTGGCCAGGCCCAGTTTGCTCCACTGGCCTTCAGCGTCGCCGCCTTCTTTGGTCAGCGTACGGTTGTTACCTGCGCCTGGACGCGAACCCGGTGCGCCACCGTTGTTGGAGGCCAGATCCTTGCGATTACGTTCCAGGGCCACGGCGTTGTACGCGGCGACTTCAGTGCTGACACCGACGGTGCCCTGAGTGAAGCCGGAGTTGAAGTTGACGATGGTGCCCTGCACCCAGTTGATACGACGGTCAGTCGGGGTGGCCACGCCGTCCTTGCGGTAAGTGAACTTGCCGCCGCGCTTGAGTTGCTCGTTGGCATACCAGTTACGGGTCGTGCCGCTGATCGTGGAACCTTCGAGGAAGCCGGTGGCGTCAGCCTGGGCGCTCTTTTCGTTGACGGTCACCGGGGTGAACGCCTGGCTCTGTTGCTCGGCATAAGCCGTGGCAGTGATGCTGCTGATGGCCAGAGCCAGTATCGCGGTGCTGCTCAGTTTCATGGGTGAAGCTCCTTTACTTTCTTTTTATGCCGGCTTTTTTGGGTTGGCCGGTTATTGGTTTAGAACTCATTCACACACCGCAAACGTTTGCAAAATGCCTGATTGGCGAATTTCGGCAAAGCGCTTGCGTGAGGGGGATAGACGGTCCCCCTCAGCGTTGCGGCTAATCGGTTGGGTTAATCGATACTGACGCCCGAAAACACGTTGCGACCGAAGGGGCTGACCTTGAAGCCTTCAACCCTGGCGCTTAACGGCTGGTTGACCGTCGAGTGGGCGACAGGCGTGATCGGCACTTGCTGCTTGAGCAACTGCTGCGCCTGTTTGTAGAGCGTGGTGCGCTGGTCGCGGTCGGTGACGACCTTGGCCTCTTTGATCAGCTTGTCGTACGCCGGGTCGCACCACATGGAGTAGTTGTTGCCGCCAATGGCGTCGCAGCTGTACAGGGTGCCCAGCCAGTTGTCCGGGTCCCCGTTGTCGCCGGTCCAGCCGATCAGGCTGATGTCGTGCTCGCCATTCTTGGTGCGCTTGATGTACTCGCCCCATTCGTAGCTGACGATCTTCACTTTCAGACCGATTTTGGCCCAGTCCGCCTGGAGCATTTCGGCCATCAGTTTGGCGTTCGGGTTGTACGGACGCTGTACCGGCATCGCCCACAGGGTGATTTCGGTGCCTTCTTTCACGCCGGCAGCCTTGAGCAGCTCTTTGGCTTTTTCCGGGTTGTAGGCGGCGTCTTTGATGCTGTCGTCGTAGGACCACTGGGTCGGCGGCATGGCGTTGACGGCCAGTTGGCCGGCGCCTTGATAAACAGCGTTGAGAATCCCCTGTTTATTCACCGCCATGTCCAGCGCCTGGCGCACTTCGAGCTGGTCGAAGGGTTTGTGGCGCACGTTGTAGGCGATGTAACCGAGGTTGAAACCCGGCTTGGTGATCAGTTGCAGTTTCGGGTCGGCCTTCAGCGCTTCGACATCGGCAGGGCGCGGGTGCAGGGTGATCTGGCATTCGCCAGCCTTGAGCTTCTGCACGCGCACCGAAGCGTCGGTGTTGATCGCGAAGATCAGGTTCTTCAGCTTGACCCGGCTCGGGTCCCAGTAATGCTCGTTGCCGGTGTAGCGGATATTCGAGTCTTTCTGATAGCTCTTGAACACGAACGGCCCGGTACCGACCGGCTTCTGGTTGATGTCGCTCGGCTTGCCTTCGGCCAGCAGCTTGTCGGCGTATTCGGCGGACAGGATGGCGGCGAAGCTCATGGCGATGTTCTGGATGAACGCGGCGTCGACGCTGTTGAGCGTGAACTCCACGGTCAGCGGCCCGGTCTTTTCGACCTTGGCGATGTTCTTGTTCAGGCTCATCCCGTTGAAGTACGGGAACTCGGTCGGATAAGCCTTACGGAATGGTTGTTGCGGATCGAGCATGCGGTTGAACGTGAACAGCACGTCGTCGGCGTTGAAATCACGCGTCGGTTTGAAGTACGGCGTTGTATGAAATTTCACCCCTTCACGCAGGTGAAAGGTGTACTTGAGGCCATCCTCGGAAATATCCCACTTGGTTGCCAGGCCCGGTACGACATTGGTCGCGCCTTTTTCGAATTCAACCAGACGGTTGTACAGCGGCTCGGCGGCGTCGTTATCGGTCGCGGTCGTGTATTGCGCGGTATCAAAACCGGCCGGGCTGCCTTCGGAGCAGAACACCAGGCTGTTGCTGGCGGCGTAACTGGCGGACGTGGCGGCCAACAGGCCGGCGCCCAGCAATGCGGAAAAAACCAAGGTATGGCGCATGACGCTCCCTCTTTTTGTAGTGTTGTTCAATGCACCGCGATCCCGTCCAGGGACGTTGAGGTGCATTGAGCTCAATCCAGCACGTACGGCAAGCCGGTGGCCCACGCAGAAGCTGGTCAGAACCCGACGGTAGGGGCCGTGGGTCTGGCAGTAAATGCGTAATTGCCTGAAAACTCGTAGGAAAAGTCGACACGTCCTCTGCCGCTGCAGTCATCCGCAGCGGAATTGGCTGTAGGCAAATTCCTGACTTCCCGGCAGCTAAAACAACGGCGACGTCACGAACGTCGCCGTTGCAATGGCTTATTTGCTGACGCTGACGCCGTAGAAGGAATTCAAGCCGAATGGGCTGATCTTGAAATCCTGCACGTTGGCGCGCATGGGTTGGAACACCGTCGAGTGAGCGATAGGTGTGTAGGGCACAGCATCTTTGAGGACGTGTTGCGCCTGTTTGTACAGTTCGGTGCGCTTGGCCTGATCGGTGGTGCGCTTGGCATCCTTGACGAGACCGTCGTACTTCTTGTCGCACCACTTGGAGAAGTTGTTGCCATTGAGCGAATCGCAGCCGAACAGCACGTTCAGCCAGTTGTCCGGATCACCATTGTCACCGCTCCAGCCAATCAGCATGGCCTGGTTCTCGCCACCTTTGGAGCGCTTGATGTACTCGCCCCACTCGTAGCTGGTGATCTTCACGTTCAGGCCGATCTTCTTCCAGTCGGACTGGAGCATTTCAGCCATCAGCTTGGCGTTTGGGTTGTACGGACGCTGCACCGGCATCGCCCACAGAACGATCTCGGTACCTTCCTTGACGCCAGCTTCCTTGAGCAGTTGCTTGGCTTTTTCAGGGTCGTACTTGGCGTCCTTGATGGTGGTGTCGTAGGACCACTGGGTCGGCGGCATGGCGTTGACGGCCAGCTGGCCGGCGCCCTGGTAAACCGAATCGATGATCTGCGGCTTGTTCACCGCCATGTCCAGCGCCTGGCGCACGCGCAGGTCAGCCAGCGGGTTAGGCTCGTTGCTGCCCTTGACCTTGTCCATCACGTTGTAGGCGATGTAGCCCAGGTTGAAACCGGCCTGGTCAGGCATCTTCAGGGTCTTGTCGGCTTTCAGCGCCGCGAGATCCGCCGGACGCGGGAAGAGGGTGACCTGGCACTCGTTCTTTTTCAGCTTCTGGATGCGCACCGACGGGTCGGTGGTGATAGCGAAGATCAGGTTGTCGATCTTCACGTCTTCAGGTTTCCAGTAGTCCTTGTTGCCGGTGTAGCGAATGTTCGAGTCTTTCTGATAGCTCTTGAACACGAACGGGCCAGTGCCGATCGGCTTCTGGTTGATGTCGGCGGCCTTGCCTTCCTTGAGCAGCTGAGCAGCGTACTCGGCGGACTGGATCGAGGCGAAGCTCATGGCCATGTTCTGGATGAACGCAGCGTCGACTTCTTTGAGGGAGAACTTGACGGTGTTGTCGTCGACTTTCTCGATCTTGGTGATGTTGGTGTCCATCCCCATGTCGGTGAAGTACGGGAATTCGGTCGGGTACGCCTTACGGAACGGGTCATCCTTGTTAATCATGCGATTAAAGGTGAACAGCACGTCGTCGGCGTTGAAGTTACGAGTCGGCTTGAAATACGGGGTGGTGTGGAACTTGACGCCTTCACGCAGGTGGAAGGTGTAGGTCAGGCCATCCGGGGAAATGTCCCAGCTGGTGGCGAGGCCCGGGATTACGGCGGTGCCGCCACGCTCGAACTGGCTCAGACGGTTGAACATGGTTTCGGCTGAGGCGTCGAAGTCGGTTCCGGTGGTGTACTGGCCTGGATCAAAACCGGCCGGGCTCCCTTCGGAGCAGAACACCAGGTTAGTCGCAGCGGTTGCGAAAGGTGCGGAGGCTAACAAGCCTGCGCCGACTAAAAACGGAATGACCGCGTGTTTAAGCATGTTGGCCTCATGATTTGTTGTCATTTTTTAATATTGAGGTACGACCTCGTGAGTCGTGCCTGCGGATACTTATGCAGGGGCCATACCCAATGCAAGATCCAGAGCGACTGCCGGCCTCAAAGCGTGGCACGAACGTACCTTAATGTCGCATTTGTATAAGAGTTGACGCATTTGACCGTTTGCGGGTGTTTTTAACGGTGCAAATGGAGCCCCAAAACGGTGCGTTGGTCACGTTGTGCGCGCCGCCTTGGGGCCCGGTGTTACTTATTTATACCCACGCCGTAGAAGGGTGTGAGGCCAAACGGGCTGATCTTGAAGTCGGTCACTTCCTTGCGCAGTGGCTGGAACACCGTGGAGTTGGCAATCGGCGTGATCGGCACCTGCTGTTTAAGGATCAATTGCGCCTGTTGATACAGTTTTACCCGTTGCGCCTTGTCGGTCGTCACCTTGGCCTGCTGCACGAGTTTGTCGTAGGCCGGGTCGCACCACTTGGCGTAGTTGCTGCCCTTGACCGCCGCGCAGCTGTAGAGCACGCCGAGCCAGTTGTCCGGGTCGCCGTTGTCGCCGGTCCAACCGTAGATCATCGCGTCGTGTTCGCCATTCTTGGCGCGCTTGATGTACTCGCCCCATTCATAGCTGACGATATTGGCCTTGATCCCGATCCTGTCCCAGTCCTGCTGGATCATCTGCGCCGACATCCGCGCATTCGGGTTGGAGGCGCGCTGCACGGTCATCGCCCACAAGTTGATGGTGGTACCCGGTGCAACCCCGGCTTCCTTGAGTAGCGCCTTGGCTTTCACCGGATCGTAAGGCGCGTCCTTGATGTTCGGGTCATACGACCATTGCGCAGGTGGCAAGGCGTTTTGTGCCAACTGGCCGGCACTCTGGTAAACGGCTTTGATGATCGCCGGTTTGTCGATGGCCATGTCCAGCGCCTGACGGACCTTGAGCTGATCCAGCGGCGGATGGGTGGTGTTGTAGGCGAGGAAGCCGAGGTTGAAACCGGCCTGCTTGAGCACGCGCAGGTTCGGGTCCTTTTCCATCACTTCGATGTCAGCCGGACGCGGGTAGCCGCTGACCTGGCATTCACCGGCCTTGAGTTTCTGCAGGCGTACGGCGGCGTCGGGGGTGATCGAGAAGATCAGGTTGTCGATCTTCACGTCTTCGGGTTTCCAGTAGGCCTTGTTGGCGGCGTAGCGGATCTGCGAATCCTTCTGGTAGCGCTTGAACACGAACGGGCCGGTGCCCACCGGTTTCTGATTGAGGTCGGCGGCTTTGCCTTCCTTTAACAGTTGGGCGGCGTATTCGGCCGATTGCACCGAGGCGAAGCTCATGGCGAGGTTTTGCACGAACGCGGCGTCGACGTTGTTCAGGTTGAAGCGCACGGTGTTGTCGTCGAGTTTTTCTACCGACTTGATGGTGGTGTTCAGGCCCATGTCGGTGAAGTACGGGGACTCGGCGGGGTAGGCCTTGCGGAAGGCGTTGTCCGGGTCGAGCAGGCGCTGGAAGGTGAACAGCACGTCGTCGGCGTTGAAGTCGCGGGTCGGGGTGAAATATTCCGTTGTGTGGAATTTCACGCCTTGGCGTAGGTGGAAGGTGTATTGCAGGCCGTCGCTGGAAACGTCCCATTTTGTCGCCAGACCGGGTTCGATGTCGGTGCCGCCGCGCTGGAATTGGGTGAGGCGGTTGAAGACGGTTTCGGCGGAGGCGTCGAAGTCGGTGCCGCTGGTGTATTGGCTGGGGTCGAAGCCTGCGGGGCTGGCTTCGGAGCAGTAGACCAGGGTGGTGGCTGCGTTGGCGATCGGGGCGATGGCGGTGAGTGCGAGGGTGATTAGTAGTGGTTTTAGGGTGGATCTTTCCATGGAGTCCCCGGGATTTGGAGGTGGTTGTTTGTTGAGGTTAGCGGGGATTTGGGGGTGTTCGGAAATATCGTTTTTCCTGCTGAGATGTCTATCTCGGTATATGTGGCGGCTTTTGTCGGGTACATATCCGTTGCTGCGGTAACGGCGGCTTAGGGTTCCGCCCTTACGGCGGGTCACTTTTGGCAAACGCCCCAAAAGTAACCAAAAAGTCTTGCCCCAGCGTACGGCCCTCGCTGGGGCTCGGGTTCCTTCGCTACGGGACTCATCCGGGGGCATCGCCTACGGTTTGCTTCGCTGCACCTCCTCTCGATGTGTTCGACTTCGTCGAACGGTCGCTGCGCTCCCACCCCCGGATGAATCCCTCCACTCAGCCTGCCGAAGGGGCCTGTGAATCAAGATCAAGATCAAGAGCTGCAGCCGAGCTAACGCTCATCCTGTTGAGTGGGGCGGCTGCGCCGCATGGGCTTACTCAAATCAAAACTGTGGGGCCTGCCAGCTGACCAATCTCTAACTGAATACACCCAGTCCCCCTGTAGGAGCTGCCGAAGGCTGCGATCTTTTGATTTTGCTTTTGACTGTGAAAAGCCAAGGTCAAAAGATCGCAGCCTTCGGCAGCTCCTACAGCGAGTGTGGTTGTGTTTAAAAGTGTGTGGAATAACCAGAACCTTCCCACAATGTTTTCAGGTTGTCCGTCGGACGCCGGCTCTCTAGCCTTGGGTTGTCGCTGAAAACTCGGCGATCGGGTGTGAGAACCCATAGGAACTGTTAATCCACAATCAGTACCACCATAATTGCCGCCGGCATTTCTGCTGCTCGCAATGTTTTATGGCGGCTGTGTGCGGGCGGGCTTCGGTCCGGCCGGGCTTGTTCCTACCGGTTTCTCACCCCGCACATTGCTGCCACCACTCCGCCGCGTGAGAAACGGCAAGTGAATGGCTATTGATTAGGAACGCTATCAATGTCCAAGCCTGTCCCCGATCCACCTCCAGAAACAACCCCACTCGCCGAAGCCCTCCACGCCGAAGACCTCGCGAAAAACCGCGAAGCCATAAAGCGCGCCCTCGATTTCTACCTCAGCCCCGAAGCCGCAAAACCGCGCCCACCCAGCTCGATGTTCCTCGTCCATCCGGGCATCGACACCGAAAGTCTGTTGGCGCACGCCTGTGAGTCCCTGGCGTCGGCCAACACCATGGCCAGCGATTTCGCTGATCAACTCAGTCGCCCGCAACGCAATACGGCGCTGGCGATCCAGCAGATCATCATGCTGGCTGAACTGGCGGTGAACCGCGCGCTGGATCAGGTTGATCCGCAGACCTGAGACCGCGTCATCGTTCATCGCGAGCAGGCTCACTCCTACATTTGGAATGGGTTACCCCTGTAGGAGTGAGCCTGCTCGCGATGGCACCAGATGATTCACCAAAAATCCCAGACACAAAAAAACCGGCGATCATTCACGGATCGCCGGTTTCTCATTCAGCCCACATCAACTCACTGCATCAACACTTCAATCGAGCCATCGGCGGTCAGGCTGACCTGGCTGGTGCCGGCTTCGACTTCCGGTGTGACCGGTGCTGAATCCATGCCGGCGGCTTTCATCATCATTGGGGCGCGCATGTACGGTTGTGGGTAGCCGTTGCTGTTGAGGTTCAGGTTGACGATTTTATAGCCCTTGCCGCCCAGTGCATCGGTGGCCAGTTGGGCGCGGGCCTTGAAGGCGCTGACGGCTTCTTTGAGCAGTTTGTCTTCGCTGGCCTTGCGGGTCGGCTCGGCGATGGCGAAGTCCATGCCGCCCATCTTCAGGTCGGTCAGCAGTTCGCCGGTGAGTTTGGACAGGGCCGCGAAGTCGGCGCTCTCCAGGCGCAGTTCGGCGCGTTCACGCCAGCCGGTGATTTTCTGGCCTTTGGTGTCGTAGATCGGGTAGCTGTTGCGGCTGCCCTGGCGCAGGGTGATGTCTTTGACTTGCTTGGCCTGGGCCAGTGCCTTGTTCATGGTGGTGCTGACGTCGGCGGCGAGTTTGGCCGGGTCGGTGTTTTGCTCTTCGGTGTAGAGCGTCACGATCATCAGGTCGCGGGCCACTTCCTGGCTGACTTCGGCGCGCAGGGAAATCTGGTTGTAGTGCAACTCATCGGCGGCCAGGGCCGGAAGGCTGGCGACACTGCCGACGGTCAGAGCGAGAAGGGCGGCGCTGCGGCGAAAGGTGTGCATGAAGGCTCCTTGAATAATGCGCAGGTGTTGGTTCGTCCCTGCGTGAAACCATCAGACTCTAGCTGCTGCGGTCCGGTTCGCCCAGTTACAACTTCTATACAGATGTCATGTCTGCACGTATTCCTTGAGCGAGTGAGATTTTTGTGGCGAGGGAGCTTGCTCCCGCTGGACTGCGGAGCAGGTCCAAAACCGGCAAACATGGTCTGCCAGAAATACCGCAGATACCTGATTTACGACTGCTTCGCAGCCGAGCGGGAGCAAGCTCCCTCGCCACAGTCGATCTCGGACAGCCATGCGCAGTAGCCGATTTTACCGCCAGCGCCATGTGGTCGTTTGCCGCACTTTCGCCTCTCAAGGCCGCGGCTTGGTTATACTCCGTGCGATTCGCCTGGAGCGCTCATCAGGAGAGCTCATGCTCGCCCCCGTACAACTGACTTCCGCCACTCGCCAGAACCTCTGGCGGCTGACTTTTATCCGCACCCTGGTGCTTGCCGCGCAGGCCGGTTCCGTCGGCCTGGCCTACTGGCTGCAATTGTTGCCGTTGCCGTGGGTGCAACTGGCGATGACGCTTGGCTGTTCGATTCTGCTCTGTGTGTTCACCGCTGTGCGCCTGCGCACGTCGTGGCCGGTGACCGAGCTTGAATACGCCCTGCAACTGGCCTGCGATCTGGTGATCCACAGTGCGCTGCTGTATTTCTCCGGCGGTTCGACCAACCCGTTCGTGTCTTATTATCTGGTGCCGCTGACCATCGCGGCGGTGACGCTGCCGTGGCGTTATTCGGTGATTCTGTCCGGCATCGCGCTGGCGCTGTACACCGTGATGCTGACGCGGTTCTACCCGCTGGAAACCCTGCCGGTGGCCCGCGAGAACCTGCAGATCTACGGCATGTGGCTGAGCTTCGCGCTGGCTGCTGCGGTGATTACGTTTTTCGCTGCACGCATGGCCGAAGAGCTGCGCCGTCAGGAAGAGTTGCGCGCGATTCGTCGCGAAGAGGGCCTGCGTGACCAGCAGTTGCTCGCTGTCGCCACCCAGGCGGCTGGCGCGGCGCATGAGTTGGGCACACCGCTGGCGACCATGAGCGTGTTGCTCAAGGAAATGCAGCAGGATCACCCCGATCCGATGCTGCAGGACGACCTCAAGGTGCTGCAGGATCAGGTCAAGTTGTGCAAAGAAACCCTGCAGCAACTGGTGCGCGCCGCTGAGGCCAATCGCCGTATGGCGGTGGAGATGCAGGACGTCACCCAGTGGCTTGACGAAGCGCTGAACCGCTGGCACCTGATGCGTCCGGAAGCCAGTTATCGCTTCCAGCGTCTCGGCCAGGGCTCTGTGCCGCGCATGGCGCCGCCGCCGGACCTGACCCAGGCGCTGCTTAATCTGTTGAACAACGCTGCCGACGCCTGCCCGGAAAATCTCCAGGTGACGCTGGACTGGGACGCGGAAACCGTGACCATCAGCATTCGTGACCACGGCGCCGGTGTGCCGCTGGCCATCGCCGAGCAGATCGGTAAGCCGTTTTTTACCACCAAGGGCAAAGGTTTCGGCCTGGGCCTGTTTTTGAGCAAGGCCAGCGTGACACGCGCTGGCGGCTCAGTGAAACTCTATAGTCATGAGGAAGGCGGCACGCTCACCGAGCTGCGCCTGCCCCACGGCGCCCGAGGAGACCAACATGAGTGACGAAATCCAAGTCGAAGGCGAAGAACTGCCGCATCTGCTGCTGGTCGACGACGACGCGACCTTCACCCGAGTGATGGCCCGTGCCATGGCCCGCCGTGGCTTTCGCGTCAGCACCGCCGGTTCCGCCGAAGAAGGCCTGACCATCGCCCAGGCCGACCTGCCGGACTACGCCGCGCTGGACCTGAAAATGGACGGCGACTCCGGCCTGGTGCTGCTGCCCAAGCTGCTGGAGCTGGACCCGGAAATGCGCGTGGTGATCCTCACCGGTTATTCGAGCATTGCCACCGCGGTCGAAGCGATCAAGCGCGGCGCCTGCAACTACCTGTGCAAACCGGCCGATGCCGACGACGTGCTGGCCGCGCTGCTCTCCGAGCACGCCGACCTCGACAGCCTGGTGCCGGAAAACCCGATGTCGGTTGACCGCCTGCAGTGGGAGCACATCCAGCGTGTGCTGACCGAGCACGAAGGCAACATTTCCGCTACTGCCCGCGCCTTGGGTATGCACCGCCGCACCCTGCAGCGCAAACTGCAGAAGCGCCCGGTTCGTCGCTGAACCTGCGCTGAACGGCCATCGCCAGCCCTCGCGATAACACGCACCGATCATCTATGATCGGTGCGTGTCTGTTCTTTTCTTTATTGAGCCTTTTCCATGAATCAGAACGCTGAATACTCCGCGGTCAACGATGCTGTGCGCGGGCAGTTTTTTCGCAAAGTGTGGGCGATGACCACGCCTTACTGGCGCAGCGAAGAGAAGGGCAAGGCCTGGACATTGCTGATTGCCGTGATCGCGCTGTCGCTGTTCAGCGTGGCGATCTCGGTGTGGATCAACAGTTGGTACAAGGATTTCTACAACGCCCTGCAGAAGAAGGATGAGGCCGCGTTCTGGCAACTGATCCTGTATTTCTGCGGCATCGCTACGGTGGCGATCCTCGGTGCGGTATATCGCCTGTACCTGACGCAGATGCTGACCATCCGCTGGCGGGCGTGGCTCACCGAGAACCACTTCCAGCGCTGGCTGGGCAACAAGAACTACTACCAGCTGGAGCAGGGCGGTTACACCGATAACCCCGACCAGCGGATCTCCGAAGACCTCAACACCTTCACCGCCAACACCCTGAGCCTGGGCCTGGGACTGGTGCGCACGGTGGTCAGTCTGGTGTCGTTCTCGATCATTCTGTGGGGCGTTTCCGGCAGCATCGAGGTGTTCGGCATCGAGATCCCCGGCTACATGTTCTGGTGTGCGTTGATTTATGCCGCGGTCGGCAGTTGGCTGACGCACTTGATCGGTAAACGCTTGATCGGCCTGAACAACCAACAACAACGCTTCGAAGCCGATCTGCGTTTCTCCATGGTCCGCGTGCGTGAGAACGCCGAAAGCATTGCGTTGTACAACGGTGAACCAAACGAAAACCGCCGCTTGAGCAGCCGCTTCGGGCTGGTCTGGCACAACTTCTGGGACATCATGCGCGTGTCCAAGCGCCTGACGTTCTTCACCTCTGGCTACGGCCAGATCGCGATCATTTTCCCGTTCATCGTTGCTGCGCCGCGCTACCTCTCAGGCAAGATCGAGCTGGGCGAGCTGATGCAGATCAACTCGGCATTCGGCAACGTGCAGGAGAACTTCAGCTGGTTCATCAGTGCGTATTCGGAGCTGGCCGCCTGGCGCGCCACCTGTGATCGTCTGCTGAGCTTCCGTCAGGCCATGACCGACAACGAAGATCGCACCCCGGCCATCGATGTGCAGAACCAGGGCAGCGAACTGAAAGTGCACAACCTCGGTCTGGACCTGGCCGACGGTCGTCACCTGCTGACCCATGCCGACATGACGGTGGAACCGGGCGAGCGGGTGATGCTCAGCGGCCGATCCGGCAGCGGCAAGTCCACGTTGCTGCGGGCGATGGGGCATTTGTGGCCGGCGGGCCACGGCAACATCCGGCTGCCGGCAGCGCGCTATCTGTTCCTGCCGCAGAAACCGTACTTGCCGATCGGTACCCTGCGCGAAGCCTTGAGTTATCCACAACCGGGCGATACCTATGCGCCTGAGCGCTACGCCGAGGTGCTGGAAACCTGCCGTCTGCCGCATCTGGTCGCGCGTCTGGATGAAGCCAATCACTGGCAGCGCATGCTGTCGCCGGGTGAGCAGCAACGTCTGGCCTTCGCTCGTGCGTTGCTCTTCGCACCGCAATGGCTGTACATGGACGAAGCGACATCGGCGATGGATGAAGAGGATGAGGCGACGCTGTATCAGGCGCTGATCGATCAGTTGCCGGGGCTGAGCATCGTCAGCGTCGGCCACCGCAGCAGCCTCAAGCGTTTCCACCCACGGCATGTACGGATCGACAGCGGGCATCTGGTGGAACAGGCCGTGACGGCCTGACCCACACAAATCCCCTTGTAGGAGCTGCCGCAGGCTGCGATCTTTTGATCTTAAAAGACAAAATCAAAAGATCGCAGCCTGCGGCAGCTCCTACAGGGGGGGCTTTGGCGAGTGATCGTACAACCCGCCTGCGCTATGATGCGAACCTAGCCGAATTTTCGAGACCAGACGTTAACCATGGAAAACCCGATCGAGACACCGCGCCTTCCTCGCAAGCGCCGCAGCCTGGCCCAGGAGCTGGTGACGGTGCTGACCGAGCAGATCCGCGATGGTCTGCTCAAGCGTGGCGACAAGCTGCCCACCGAGTCGGCGATCATGCAGGAGCATGGCGTCAGCCGCACCGTGGTGCGCGAGGCGATTTCCCGTTTGCAGGCCGCAGGCCAAGTGGAAACCCGCCACGGCATCGGCACGTTCGTGCTCGATACGCCGAGCCCCAGCGGTTTCCGCATCGACCCGGCCACGGTCGTCACCCTGCGTGACGTGCTGGCGATTCTGGAATTGCGCATCAGCCTGGAAGTGGAGTCCGCAGGCCTTGCCGCGCAACGTCGCAGCCCCGAGCAACTGGCCGCCATGCGCGCCGCCCTTGATGCGCTGAACGACAGCGTGGCCCACGCCAGTGATGCGGTGGCATCGGACTTCGCCTTCCACCTGGAAATCGCCCTGTCCACCGGCAACCGCTACTTCACCGACATCATGACCCACCTGGGCACCAGCATCATTCCGCGCACGCGGCTGAATTCGGCGCGATTGGCGCATGATGATCAACAGCACTACATGAATCGCCTGAGCCGTGAGCACGAAGAGATCTATGACGCGATTGCTCGCCAGGATTCCGATGCGGCGCGGGCGGCGATGCGGCTGCATTTGACCAACAGTCGCGAGAGACTGCGCCAGGCCCATGAAGAGGCGCAGGCGCAGGGGTGATGGGTTTAACGTTCGAGTTTGACGGTTAGCGCTGGAGAAGTTTCGGGCGGCTGAGACATTTTGGTAACGGAGTAGTCAATCTTGGCGCTGGCGTCCGAAACGAGATTTTTCTCAAAAACGTGTTTTGGAATGGCGAACGTGAGCGGTTTCCCGATTTCGGCAGCGGTCACTACGATCCGTTCTTGAAAGTCGTTTCCCATAGATGTAGCTACGCGCAATGACACTAAGTCACCGACAGCCAAACCAGGGGGAGGAGGTACAACAGCGTGAGCGCTTCCTTCCAATTTGCCAACGTGAAGTACCCCGTTCACGGCTTCCTTCAGTACTGGAGTCGCCAATGCTTTTGCTTGTGCAGTCATGATCCAATTCCTTTTTACTAACCATTGACCGTGGAGTGAGCATAAGTTGCGGCGTTGCGATGTCGGAGCCGGTCGTTTGCTCCTCGGTCATTCAGTCAAGTTCGAATGTGGCCTGCACCTGTAAGAAATACCAGTTTCGACGAACGGTCGTGGTCACGACATCTTTCGCAGGCAGGCTCGCTCCCACAGGGAGGCATCAATCAGTGTAGGAGTGAGCCTGCTCGCGAAGGGGCCCTTGACTTCAGCGCGGCAATATCGAGTGATCGACCCTTACTGCCAATTCCGCTTTCCCTGGCACTAGCGCAAACGCCACCCACCCCTCCTTATCCACAACCCCTCGCGCAATCGGCTTGCCATCGGCCAGCAACTCCAGCGGCGCGCCTTGCAGCGACTGGCCCGACGCCAGTTCCAGTTTCAATTTGATCGTCATGGTCGTTCTCCTTAATTGACGTTGCCCGTCGGGTGGTAGTCCTTGAGCAGCAGGTACGTGCTCCAGCCCCACCAGTCATCGACGGTGGCGGTGTCGTTGAGGTTATTCACGTCTTTACGCCGCAGCACCTTGCCGCCCTCGACGCGGAACAGTGGTGAAAAGTTGTTGGAAAGACTCTGCACCGCCGTCAGATCCGGCAGCCGTTGCAGCGCGGCGAACGTCGAAGGGACGGGCACATTGCCGTTGAGGTAGGCGGCGAAGATTTCATCCGCCGAGGCCTGCACCGCCAGGTTGACTTGGGTGCGGTTGTCCGCGTCGCTGGCCTCGAAGTAGCGCTTGTCACCGTAGGCGCGCCATTGATCGCCATGGGCGTTGCGTACCTTGAGGCCGAATTTGCTGTCCTCGTCGTGCATGAAGCGGGTCACCAGCGAGCCGAGATCGCTTGGCGTTACCACCGCCGCCATCTCTTTACGTGGCACGCGCAGGTGGCCGGAGGAGAACAGGTCGGTGAGGAAGTGGTCGGCGAACGCGTTCATCGCGTAGGCCCGTTCCAACTGTTGTTCATCGTGATTGGCGCGGGCCGCGACGGCGGTCTGCAGGGCGGCGGTGTGCCCGGCGATGTAAGCCAGTTTTGCCCATTCGCCGAAGTGGTCGGCGTTGTTCGCCGCCAGTTTCAGGTAACGCCCGAGGGGGAACAGTGCGGAGACGAAACTGCCGCCACCGGTGAGCTTGTTCCACTCTTCGGACAACGTATCTCCCAGGGCGTCGTAGGCTTCGTGCGGTGGTTTACCGTCCTTGATCGCCTGTTTAACCGCGTCGATCTCTTTCTGCATGACCGCGAGGATCTGCGGCGCCTCGGCGCGGGAGGCCGGCAGCACGGCGAGGGAATCGAAGGCGGCGTTGAAGCGGTTCAGACGATCGGCCGGGGTCGCGCCTTCGCTGATTGGCCGGTCGACGACACCGTAGAAATCGCCGGCCAGCGCCACGACCTGGCCGTAGGTCAGGGCGAGGCCATTCGGCAGGTGCAGTTGCACGTTCTGCGCGCGGATCGGTTCGGCGTTTTCGACGAAGCGCAGCAGAGTGTTATCGCCGATGGCCGTGTGTTCACCGCCTTCGAAGCGCAATTGCGGTTTGCCTTTGAGCGGTTTGCCGGGTTGGGCGGTGTCCGGTTCGACATCGCTGTGAGCATCGGCAATGTGCAGCACCAGATGCGGGTTGTCGGCGCTGAAGCGGATGCCGGTTGGGGTGAACAGATCATCGAAACGGGCGATGACTGGCGTGGGTCTTTCCTGTGGTTTGGGGTGCAGTCCGGACATTTCTTTCTCCTTGATATGTCATCGGTAGGATTTAATTTAACTGTATATCCATACAGCCAAATCGAGCCTAGACGAGATTTTTCCTACGTCAAGAAAGAATCCTGTCCGACAAAAAATGCCCGGCAGCGATGAAATGCAGTTGACGGTTATTTTTTAAGTTGTACGATGACCTACAACTTCAGCGCTGGCTGAACCCTAAAACTCACAAAAAACGTTGCTACCCAGGGTGTTCGAAAAATGAATCCACAAGAACTGAAGTCCATCCTCTCCGCCGGCCTCCTGTCGTTCCCGGTCACCGATTTCAATGCCCAAGGCGATTTCAACCGCGCCGGCTACATCAAACGTCTGGAATGGCTGGCCCCGTACGGCGCTTCGGCCTTGTTCGCCGCAGGTGGCACTGGTGAATTCTTCTCCCTGGCGGCCAGCGAATATTCGGAAATCATCAAGACTGCGGTCGACACCTGCGCCACCAGCGTGCCGATTCTGGCCGGTGTCGGCGGTTCGACCCGTCAGGCCATCGAATACGCACAGGAAGCCGAGCGTCTGGGCGCCAAAGGTCTGTTGCTGCTGCCGCACTACCTGACTGAAGCCAGCCAGGACGGCGTCGCCGCCCACGTAGAAGCGGTGTGCAAATCGGTGAACATCGGGGTGGTGGTCTACAACCGCAATGTCTGCCGCCTCAACGCTCCGCTGCTGGAACGTCTGGCCGAGCGCTGTCCGAACCTGATCGGTTACAAGGACGGCCTGGGCGACATCGAGCTGATGGTGTCGATCCGTCGCCGCCTCGGTGACCGCTTCAGCTACCTGGGCGGCCTGCCGACCGCTGAAGTCTATGCCGCCGCCTACAAGGCCCTCGGCGTGCCGGTTTATTCGTCGGCGGTGTTCAACTTCATTCCGAAAACCGCGATGGATTTCTACCACGCCATTGCCCGCGACGATCACGCCACCGTCGGCAAGATCATCGACGACTTCTTCCTGCCGTACCTCGACATCCGCAACCGCAAGGCCGGTTACGCCGTGAGCATCGTCAAGGCCGGGGCAAAAATTGCCGGCTATGACGCAGGCCCGGTGCGGGCGCCGCTGACCGACCTGACCGGCGAAGAATTCGAAATGCTCGCCGCACTGATCGACAAGCAAGGCGCGCAATAAACACCGACCCACAAGGCCGCTGAGCAATCAGCGGCTTTTGCGTAGAGAGGAGAAAATTCTGTGGCTGATTCCAAGCGTTACGACAACTACATCAACGGTGAATGGGTCGCCGGTGCCGATTACTCGGCCAACATCAACCCGTCCGAGTTGAGCGACACCATCGGCGACTACGCCAAGGCTGACCTGACTCAGGTGCACGCGGCCATCGATGCGGCCCGCGCCGCGTTCCCGGCCTGGTCGGTTTCGGGCATTCAGGCCCGGCACGATGCGCTGGATAAAGTCGGCACGGAAATTCTCGCCCGTCGCGAAGAGCTCGGCACCCTGCTGGCCCGGGAAGAGGGCAAGACCCTGCCTGAAGCCATCGGCGAAGTGACCCGCGCCGGCAACATCTTCAAGTTTTTCGCCGGTGAATGCCTGCGTCTGTCCGGTGACTACGTGCCGTCGGTGCGCCCGGGCGTCAACGTCGAAGTGACCCGCGAAGCCCTCGGCGTGGTCGGCCTGATCACCCCGTGGAACTTCCCGATTGCCATCCCGGCATGGAAGATCGCTCCGGCCCTGGCTTACGGCAACTGCGTGGTGCTGAAACCGGCGGATCTGGTACCGGGCTGCGCCTGGGCGCTGGCGGAAATCATCTCCCGCGCAGGCTTCCCCGCCGGCGTGTTCAACCTGGTGATGGGCAGTGGTCGCGTGGTGGGCGAAGCGCTGGTCAACAGCCCGAAAGTCGATGGCATCAGCTTCACCGGTTCGGTGGGCGTGGGCCGGCAGATCGCGGTCAACTGTGTGTCGCGCCAAGCCAAGGTGCAGCTGGAAATGGGCGGCAAGAACCCGCAGATCATTCTCGACGATGCCGACCTCAAACAAGCGGTCGAGCTGTCGGTGCAGAGCGCGTTCTACTCCACCGGTCAGCGTTGCACAGCGTCCAGCCGCTTGATCGTCACCGCTGGAATTCACGACAAGTTCGTCGAAGCCATGGCCGAGCGCATGCAGTCGATCAAGGTCGGTCACGCGCTGAAGTCCGGCACCGACATCGGCCCGGTGGTCTCCCAGGCGCAGCTGGAACAGGACCTGAAATACATCGACATCGGCCAGAGCGAAGGTGCGCGAGTGGTCAGCGGCGGTGGTCTGGTGACCTGCGACACCGAAGGCTACTTCCTCGCGCCAACGCTGTTTGCCGACAGCGAAGCGTCGATGCGCATCAGCCGTGAAGAAATCTTCGGCCCGGTGGCGAATATCGTCCGCGTGGCGGATTACGAGGCGGCGCTGGCGATGGCCAACGACACCGAGTTCGGCCTGTCGGCGGGTATCGCCACCACCTCGCTGAAGTACGCCAACCACTTCAAGCGCCACTCGCAAGCCGGGATGGTGATGGTCAACCTGCCGACCGCCGGTGTCGATTACCACGTTCCGTTCGGTGGCCGTAAGGGTTCATCCTATGGCTCACGTGAGCAAGGCCGCTATGCGCAAGAGTTCTACACGGTCGTGAAAACTGCCTACATCGGCTCCTGATCGACGCAATACCCCTGTAGGAGCTGCCGCAGGCTGCGATCTTTTGATCTTGATTCTCTGGCGTCTCGGATGACGCCGAAGATCAAAAGATCGCAGCCTGCGGCAGCTCCTACAGGGAGCAAGCGAATACACAACAGATTCACCCGCGCATAAAAATAATCAGTGGGAGTACATCTACATGCAATCGTCCAAGCCGACTCACGTCCGCTATTTGATCCTGCTCATGCTGTTTCTGGTGACCACGATCAACTATGCCGACCGCGCGACCATCGCCATCGCCGGTTCCAGCCTGCAAAAAGACCTCGGCATCGACGCGGTCACCCTCGGCTATATCTTCTCCGCATTCGGTTGGGCCTACGTCGCCGGGCAAATTCCCGGTGGCTGGCTGCTCGATCGCTTCGGCTCGAAAAAAGTCTATGCCCTGAGCATCTTCACCTGGTCGCTGTTCACCGTGCTGCAAGGTTTTGTCGGTGAATTCGGCATGTCCACGGCCATTGTGGCGCTGTTCATGCTGCGCTTTCTGGTGGGGCTGGCTGAGGCGCCATCCTTCCCGGGTAACGCACGCATCGTAGCGGCGTGGTTCCCGACTGCTGAACGCGGCACCGCTTCGGCGATCTTCAACTCGGCGCAATACTTTGCCACCGTGTTGTTCGCACCGCTGATGGGCTGGATCGTCTACAGCTTCGGCTGGGAACACGTGTTCATCGTCATGGGCGTGTTCGGCATCGTTTTCTCGGGGATCTGGCTCAAGGTTATCCACAGCCCGCGTCAGCACCCGATGGCCAACGAAGCGGAAGTGCAGTTCATCGCCGACAACGGCGGCATGGTCGACATGGACCAGAAGC
Source organism: Pseudomonas sp. MG-9 (assembly GCF_018729515.1). Classification (NCBI taxonomy): domain Bacteria; kingdom Pseudomonadati; phylum Pseudomonadota; class Gammaproteobacteria; order Pseudomonadales; family Pseudomonadaceae; genus Pseudomonas; species Pseudomonas sp. MG-9. The sequence goes on along the minus strand of NZ_JAHHZH010000006.1, from coordinate 262,760 downwards.
AAGGCAAAAAGGCTGACGGGCCGAAGTGGGATTACATCCGCCAGTTGCTGACCAACCGCATGATGCTCGGCGTGTACCTGGGCCAGTACTGCATCAACGGCATCACCTATTTCTTCCTGACCTGGTTCCCGGTGTACCTGGTGCAGGAGCGTGGGATGACCATTCTCAAGGCCGGTTTCATCGCTTCGTTGCCGGCAATCTGCGGCTTCATTGGTGGTGTGCTCGGCGGGGTGATTTCCGATTACCTGCTGCGCAAAGGGCATTCGCTGACCTTCGCCCGCAAGGCGCCAATCATCGCCGGTTTGCTAGTGTCCAGCAGCATCGTGGCCTGCAACTATGTCGACGTTGAATGGATGGTCGTGGGTTTCATGGCGTTGGCATTCTTCGGCAAAGGCGTGGGCGCGCTGGGCTGGGCGGTGGTCTCCGACACCTCGCCAAAACAGATCGCCGGTCTGAGCGGTGGCCTGTTCAACACCTTCGGCAACATCGCCTCGATCACCACACCGATCGTGATCGGCTACATCATCAGCTCCACCGGTTCGTTCAAATGGGCACTGGTGTTCGTCGGCGCCAACGCACTGGTCGCGGTGTTCAGTTATCTGGTGATCGTCGGCCCGATCAAACGGGTGGTGCTCAAAGAGCCGCCAACCAACGGTGGTTCTGAAGCCACCGGCAAATTGTCTCAAGCGCATTCCTGAGGAGCGGCGTCATGCAGTTGATTGAACATTCCGACTCGCCGCGCTACATCCGCCTGCACGAGCGGGACAACGTAGTGATTGTGGTCAACGACCAGGGCGTGCCGGCCGGCACCGAATTCCCCGACGGTCTGGTGACCGTGGATTTCGTCCCGCAAAGCCACAAGGTCACGCTGGAAGACATACCCGAGGGCGGCCAGGTGATTCGCTACGGTCAGGTGATTGGCTATGCGTTGCAGCCGATTCGCCGCGGCAGTTGGGTCAAGGAAGATCAACTGCGCATGCCGACCGCGCCGCCGCTGGACAGCCTGCCGCTGTCCACCGAAGTGCCGGCCGCTCAGGCGCCACTGGAAGGCTTCACGTTCGAGGGTTACCGCAACGCCGACGGCACCGTCGGCACGCGCAACATTCTCGGGATTACCACCACGGTGCAGTGTGTCACCGGGGTGCTCGATCACGCGGTGAAGCGTATCAAGGACGAGTTGCTGCCGAAATATCCGCACGTCGATGACGTGGTCGCGCTGACCCACAGTTACGGCTGCGGCGTGGCGATCACCGCCACCGATGCGTATATCCCGATCCGCACCGTGCGCAACCTGGCGCGCAACCCGAACCTGGGTGGCGAGGCGCTGGTGATCAGCCTCGGCTGCGAGAAATTGCAGGCCGGGCAGGTGATGCACGAGGACGATGCGTCGGTCGACTTGAGCGAGCCGTGGCTGTATCGCCTGCAGGATTCCAGTCACGGTTTCACCGAGATGATCGAGCAGATCATGGCGCTGGCTGAAGTCCGCTTGAAGAAGCTCGACCAGCGTCGTCGCGAGACCGTGCCGGCCTCCGAGCTGATCCTCGGCATGCAGTGCGGCGGCAGCGATGCGTTTTCCGGGATCACCGCCAACCCGGCGCTGGGCTACGCCTCGGACCTGCTGCTGCGCGCGGGCGCGACGGTGATGTTTTCCGAAGTCACCGAAGTGCGCGATGCGATCTACCTGCTGACCTCCCGCGCCGAGACGCAGACCGTGGCGCAGGAGCTGGTGCGCGAAATGGACTGGTACGACCGCTATCTGGCCAAGGGCGAAGCGGATCGCAGTGCCAACACCACCCCAGGCAACAAGAAAGGCGGGTTGTCGAACATTGTCGAGAAGTCCCTGGGCTCGATCGTCAAATCCGGCAGCAGCGCGATCAACGGCGTGCTCGGCCCGGGCGAGCGCTTCAAGCGCAAGGGCCTGATTTTCTGCGCGACCCCGGCCAGTGATTTTGTCTGCGGCACGTTGCAACTGGCGGCGGGGATGAACCTGCATGTGTTCACCACCGGGCGTGGTACGCCGTATGGCTTGGCGATGGCGCCGGTGGTCAAGGTTTCGACCCGGACCGAACTGGCGCAACGCTGGCCGGACTTGATCGATATCGACGCCGGACGGATTGCGACCGGGCGGGCGACTATCGAGGAGTTGGGCTGGGAGCTGTTTCACTACTATCTGGATGTGGCGAGCGGCAAGCAGCAGACCTGGGCGGAGAAGCACAAGCTGCATAACGACATCACCCTGTTCAATCCGGCGCCGATTACCTGAGACTGAGGTGCCTGTATTAAAAGATCGCAGCCTGCGACAGCTCCTGCATTGGATTTGCGTTTCTCTGTAGGAGCTGCCGCAGGCTGCGATCTTTTGATCTTCATGTGAGGCTCAGTGGCTTATCATTAACCCCTGACGACGCTCACCCAAAGGCTCTCCCGGCATGCTGGCAATCTTCCTCGAAACCCTGAACATCACCGCGCCGGTGTTTGCCATGCTGTTTCTGGGGGTGTTGCTCAAGCGCATCGACTGGATCAACGACAACTTCATCCACACCGCCTCGTCGCTGGTGTTCAACGTCAGCATGCCGGCGCTGCTGTTTCTCGGCATTCTGCATGCGGATCTGCACGCGGCGCTGCAACCGGCGTTGCTGATCTATTTCGCGGTTGCCACGCTGGCGAGTTTTGCCTTGGCCTGGGGCTGGGCGATCATCAAGTGCCCGCGCGAAGATCGCGGCATCTACACCCAGGGCGCGTTTCGCGGCAACAACGGGGTGATCGGCCTGGCGCTGGCGGCGAGCATGTACGGCGACTACGGGATTTCCCTCGGGGCGATTCTCGCGGCGCTGGTGATCCTGTTTTACAACACGCTGTCGACCATTGTGCTCGCGGTGTACAGCCCGGTGATCAAGTCCGATCCGTGGAGCATCTGCAAAAGCGTCTTCAGCAACCCGTTGATCATCAGCGTGATTGCGGCGGCGCCGTTTGCCTGGTTCAAGATCAGCCTGCCGGGCTGGCTGGAAACCTCCGGCCAGTACCTGGCACAAACCACCTTGCCGCTGGCGCTGATCTGTATTGGCGGCACGCTGTCACTGGCGGCGTTGCGCAAGAGCGGGAGCATGGCGCTCAGCTCCAGCCTGGTGAAGATGATCGGTTTGCCGCTGCTGGCGACGCTCGGCGCATGGTTGTGGGGTTTTCGCGGGGCGGAGCTGGGGATTCTGTTTCTGTACTTCGGCAGCCCGACGGCGGCAGCCAGTTTCGTCATGGCCCGGGCGGCGCAGGGTAATCATGAACTGGCGGCGGCGATCATTGTGCTGACCACGCTGATGGCGGCGGTGACCACCAATGTCGGGATCTTTCTGTTGCAGTGGGGTGGGTGGATCTGACGGGCAAGATCAAAAGATCGCAACCTGCAGCTCCTACAGGAAAATGCATTCCAATGTTGGAGCTGCCGCAGGCTGCGATCTTTTAGCTTTTCTGGTAACTGTCGATCACTTCCTGCGCCGCGCGAAACGCATCGATCGCCGCCGGCACCCCGGCGTACACCGCGCAATGCAGCAGCGCCTCGCGGATCTCTTCGACGGTGCAGCCATTGTTCAGCGCACCGCGCACGTGGCCTTTCAATTCCTGCGGGCACTTCAATGCCGTCAGCGCGGCAAGGGTGATCAGGCTGCGGGTCTTGAGCGGCAAACCTTCGCGATTCCACACGCCGCCCCAGGCGTGTTCATTGACGAAGTCCTGCAACGGCTGAGTGAACTCGGTGGCATTGCCCAGCGCGCGATCAACGAACGCATCGCCCATTACCTGGCGGCGGATTTCAACCCCGGATTTCTTCGAATCGGTCATGGCACATCCCTCTTGTGGTGTTGGCGGCGCCAGGCGCGTACGGACGTGAACAACAGGAACGCCAGCAGCGTCGGCAGCACGTAAAACAGCATCAGCTTTTCGAGTCTGCCGGCCAGCGGCATGCCGGTGGTGAACGACACCACATGCAGCCCGTAAGCCAGGTACAAACCGAGCAGCAACAAACCTTCGGCGCGGGTCACGCGGTAGCCGGAATAAAACACCGGCAGGCACAGCGCGGCGACGCCGAGCATCACCGGCAAGTCGAAATCCAGTGCGTTGGGCGATACCGACAGTGGCGTCGGCGCGATCAGCGCGGTGACACCAAGCACCCCCAGCAGGTTGAACAGGTTGGCGCCGATCACGTTGCCCACCGCAATGTCGCGCTGACCGCGCAATGCCGCGATCAGCGAGGTGGCGAGTTCCGGCAGCGAGGTGCCGACCGCGACCACCGTCAGGCCGATCACTCGCTCGGAGAAGCCCAGGTCGGTCGCCACCGCCACCGCCGCGCCCAGCAGCAAATGCCCGGCGAACACCAGCATTGCCAGGCCGACAACGATCATCAGCAGGCTGCTGAACCACGGTGCTTGCGGGGTTTGTGGCAATTCGGAATGCGGCCGGGCCGAGTGCCGCGACTGGCGTAGCAGCAAGCCCAGATACAGCGCCAGTGCGGCGAGCAGCAGGACGCCGTCGAAGCGGCCGATCTGTTCATTCCAGGCGAGGACGAACACCAGCAGGCTGGCGCCGATCATCAGCGGAATGTCCAGGCGCACCAGTTGCCGCGAGACCCGCAGCGGAATGATCAGCGCCGACAGGCCGAGGGTCACGAGGATGTTGAAGATGCTGCTGCCGATCACGCTGCCGACGGCGATGTCGGGGTTGTGCGCCAGCGTCGCCTGCAGGCTGACGGCCATCTGCGGGGCACTGCTGCCGAGGGCGACGATGGTCAGGCCGATAATCAGGGGGCGCACATGCAGGCGCGCCGCCAGACGCACGGCGGCACGCACCATCAGTTCGGCGCCGACGATCAGCAGGAACAAACCGCTGAGCAGTTCGATCACGTTGATCAGCGGTAAATCGGCAAGAGCAAAAATGGTCAGCGCTCCATCAGTCGTCGAGGGCCTGTATGCGCACCCGTGCCGTGCCGCTGCTGAGCATGCCGAGACGTTCGGCCGCTTCGCGCGAGACATCGATCAAGCGGCCACGGGTGTGCGGTCCGCGATCGTTGATGCGCACAATGCAGGATTTTTCGTTTTTCAGGTTGGTGACCTTCACCCGCGTGCCGAACGGCAGTTGGCGATGGGCGGCGGTCAGGGAATTCTGGTTGAACGCTTCGCCGCTGGCGGTGCGCTTACCGTGGTGCCTGGCGCCATAGTAGGAGGCGACGCCGGTCTGGTCGTAACCGTGCGGGTCGATGATGTCGTTGCTGGCGCAACCGGCCAGTAGAGAGAGCAGGGCAAAAAGGCTGAGCAGACGCTTCATTCAAGGTTTCCCAAAAACAAATGCAGGAGTGAGCCTGCTCGCGATAGCGCAATGTCAGACACCGGAAAAGTGACTGTCAAATCGCTATCGCGAGCAGGCTCACTCCTACAGGGGATGGAGCCAGGCTGTTTGTCTGGCTCCATTTTCATCAGCCTTCGAGCTTGCTTTTCAGCAGTTCGTTCACTTGCTGCGGGTTGGCCTTGCCTTTGGAGGCTTTCATGGCCTGGCCCACAAAGAAGCCGAACATCTTGCCGCGTTTGGCTTCGTCGGCCGCACGGTACTGCTCGACCTGCTCGGCGTTGGCCGCGAGCATTTCGTCCAGTACGGCGGAGATCGCGCCGGTGTCGGTCACTTGCTTGAGACCGCGCTTGTCGATGATCTCATCCGCCGTGCCTTCGCCGTTGGCCATCGCTTCGAACACCACCTTGGCGATCTTGCCGGAGATGGTGTTGTCCTTGATGCGCTGCAGCATGCCGCCCAACAGCTCGGCGGAGACTGGCGAATCCTCGATGTCCAGGCCTTGCTTGTTGAGCAGGCTGCCCAACTCGACCATCACCCAGTTCGCCGCCAGTTTGGCGTCGCCGCCGATGGCTGCGACTTTCTCGAAGTAGTCCGCTTGCTCACGGCTGGTAGCCAGCACGTTGGCGTCGTAGGCCGACAGACCGAACTGGCTCTGGAAGCGCTCGCGTTTTTGCGGCGGCAGTTCCGGCAGGGTGGCGCGCACCTCGCCCAGGAACGACTCTTCGATGACCACCGGCAACAGGTCCGGATCGGGGAAGTAACGGTAGTCGTTGGCTTCCTCTTTGGAACGCATCGGACGGGTCTCGTCCTTGTTCGGATCGTACAGACGGGTCTGCTGGATCACTTTGCCGCCGTCTTCGATCAGCTCGATCTGACGCTGGATCTCGGAGTTGATCGCCTTCTCGATGAAGCGGAACGAGTTGACGTTCTTGATCTCGCAGCGGGTGCCGAACTCGACCTGGCCTTTCGGGCGTACCGACACGTTGCAGTCGCAACGCAGCGAACCTTCGGCCATGTTGCCATCGCAGATGCCCAGATAACGCACGAGTGCGTGGATCGCCTTGACGTAAGCCACGGCTTCCTTGGCGTTGCGCATGTCCGGCTCGGACACGATTTCCAGCAGTGGCGTGCCGGCACGGTTCAGGTCGATGCCGGTGGCACCGTTGAATTCTTCGTGCAGACTCTTGCCGGCGTCTTCTTCCAGGTGCGCACGGGTGATGCCGACACGTTTGACGGTGCCGTCTTCCAGCGCGATGTCCAGGTGGCCCTTGCCGACGATCGGCAATTCCATCTGGCTGATCTGGTAGCCCTTCGGCAGGTCCGGGTAGAAGTAGTTTTTACGCGCGAACACGTTGTGCTGACCGATCTCGGCGTCAATCGCCAGACCGAACATCACCGCCATGCGCACCGCTTCCTGGTTCAGCACCGGCAACACGCCGGGCATGCCCAGGTCGATCAGGCTGGCCTGGGTGTTCGGCTCCGCACCGAACTGGGTGGAACTACCGGAAAAGATTTTCGATCGGGTAGTGAGCTGAGTATGAATCTCCAGCCCGATCACGACTTCCCATTGCATGTGTGTCTCCTAGCCTTTTGCTGGGGATTTTGAAACGTCACGAGCGAAGGTAAGGCAAGGCGAAAACTGGCGAGTAAGCGGAGTTGACGTTAGTCAATGAGCATTACGAGCCAGTTTTCAACGCAGCATTACCGAGCGCAGCAGTTTCAAAACCCCTGCGGGGTGCGGGTGTGCCAGTCAGTGTGTAACTGATACTGGTGGGCAACGTTCAACAGGCGACCTTCCTGGAAATACGGCGCGAGCAACTGCACGCCAACCGGCAGACCGTCGACAAAACCGGCCGGCATCGACAGGCCCGGCAGGCCCGCGAGGTTGGCGGTGATGGTGTAGACGTCTTCCAGATAGGCAGCGACCGGGTCGCTGTTCTTGGCGCCGAGCTTCCAGGCCGGGTTCGGCGTGGTTGGGCCGAGGATGATGTCGACCTCATTAAAGGCTGCCATGAAGTCGTTCTTCACCAGACGACGGATCTTCTGCGCTTTCAGGTAGTAGGCGTCGTAGTAACCGGCGGACAGCGCGTAGGCACCGACCATGATCCGGCGCTGCACTTCGGTACCGAAGCCTTCGCCACGGGAGCGCTTGTACAGGTCGATCAGGTTTTCCGGGTTCTCGCAGCGATGGCCGAAGCGCACGCCGTCGAAACGCGACAGGTTCGAGGAGGCTTCTGCCGGCGCGATTACGTAGTACGCAGGAATCGCGTGCTGCATGTTCGGCAGGCTGATTTCCTTGATCACGGCACCGAGCTTTTGCAGCTCTTGGATGCTGTTCTGGATCAGTTCGGCGATACGCGGGTCCAGACCGGCGCTGAAGTATTCCTTCGGCACGCCGATGCGCAGGCCTTGCAGCGAATCGCCGAGGCTGGCGGAGTAATCCGGAACCGGCTCATCGATGCTGGTGGAGTCGTTCTGATCGAACCCGGCCATACCTTGCAACAAAATCGCGCAGTCTTCGGCCGTGCGTGCCAACGGGCCGCCCTGATCGAGGCTGGAGGCGTAAGCGATCATGCCCCAGCGCGAAACTCGACCGTAGGTCGGTTTCAGGCCAGTCAGGTTGGTGAATGCCGCCGGCTGACGGATCGAACCGCCGGTGTCAGTGGCCGTGGCCGCTGGCAACAGACGAGCGGCAACCGCCGCCGCCGAACCGCCGGACGAACCGCCTGGCACGTGTTCCAGGTTCCACGGGTTTTTCACCGCGCCATACCAGCTCGACTCGTTGGCCGAACCCATGGCGAATTCGTCCATGTTGGTCTTGCCCAGGGTCACGGCGCCGGCAGCGGCCAGTTTCGCCACCACGGTGGCGTCGTACGGCGCCTTGAAGTTGTCGAGCATCTTCGAGCCGCAGCTGGTGCGGATGCCCAGAGTGCAGAACAGGTCCTTGTGGGCGATCGGCGCACCCAGCAGGGCGCCGCTCTCACCGTTGGCCCGGCGCGCGTCGGCGGCTTTCGCCTGCTCAAGCGCCAGCTCTTCGGTGAGGCTGATGAAGCTGTTGAGCTGCGGATCGAGCTGGGTGATACGCGCCAGCAGGACTTTGGTCAGCTCTTCGGAGGAAAACTTTTTATCGGCGAGACCGCGGGCGATCTCGGCCAGAGTCATTTGATGCATTGCAGGCTCTTTCCCTTTAGTCGATGACTTTCGGAACCAGATACAGGCCGTTTTCGACCGCTGGTGCGATGGACTGATAGGCCTCGCGATGATTGGTCTCGGTCACGACGTCGGCGCGCAGGCGCTGACTGGCTTCCAGCGGGTGGGCCAAAGGCTCGATACCGTCGGTATCGACGGCCTGCATTTCGTCGACCAGCCCGAGAATGCTGTTGAGGGCGGAAGTAATGTGCGGAAGATCGGCATCATTAAGACCTAGACAGGCCAAATGTGCGATTTTTTCCACGTCGGAGCGTTCTAGCGCCATCGGGATTCTCCAGTGGAAAACAGAACGGACGGCGTCCGTGTGTTAGATTGTCGGAACACTACCGCACTTCTACGGTCATAAGGCCGCGATTGTGGGGCTTGGTGCACAGAAAAGCGGCCAATTTAACATATTGGCGCCTTGCCCAAAATCCCTGTCGTTGTTAGAGTTTGCCGCACTTTTTTACCCACGCGTTGCCTAGGGTCCCTTTCCCATGTTCAAGAAACTGCGTGGCATGTTTTCCAGCGATCTTTCCATTGACCTGGGCACTGCCAACACCCTTATTTACGTGCGCGAGCGCGGTATCGTCCTGAATGAGCCATCGGTTGTGGCCATTCGGACACACGGTAACCAGAAAAGTGTCGTAGCTGTCGGCACCGAAGCCAAGCGCATGCTCGGCCGTACGCCGGGCAACATTGCTGCCATTCGTCCGATGAAGGACGGCGTGATCGCCGACTTCAGCGTCTGCGAAAAGATGCTGCAATACTTTATCAACAAGGTTCACGAAAACAGCTTTCTGCAGCCCAGCCCTCGTGTGCTGATCTGTGTTCCATGCAAATCCACCCAGGTTGAGCGTCGTGCCATCCGTGAATCGGCCCTTGGCGCCGGTGCTCGTGAAGTGTTCCTGATCGAAGAGCCGATGGCTGCTGCGATCGGTGCCGGCCTGCCGGTTGAAGAAGCACGCGGTTCGATGGTCGTCGATATCGGTGGTGGTACCACTGAAATCGCGCTGATCTCCCTGAACGGTGTGGTCTATGCCGAATCCGTACGCGTTGGCGGCGACCGCTTCGACGAAGCGATCATCACCTACGTGCGCCGCAACTACGGCAGCCTGATCGGTGAATCGACTGCCGAGCGCATCAAACAGGAAATCGGTACGGCCTACCCGGGCGGCGAAGTTCGCGAAGTCGACGTTCGCGGTCGCAACCTGGCCGAAGGCGTTCCACGCGCATTCACCCTGAACTCCAACGAAGTGCTGGAAGCTCTGCAAGAGTCGCTGGCAACCATCGTTCAGGCCGTGAAGAGCGCCCTGGAGCAATCGCCGCCGGAACTGGCTTCCGACATCGCCGAGCGTGGCCTGGTGCTGACCGGTGGTGGCGCGCTGCTGCGTGACCTCGACAAGCTGCTGGCCCAGGAAACCGGTCTGCCGGTGATCGTTGCCGAAGACCCGCTGACCTGCGTTGCTCGCGGCGGTGGCCGTGCATTGGAAATGATGGACAAGCACACCATGGACCTGCTCTCCAGCGAATAACTCGCCGGTTTGCAATACGTGGGTGAGCGCGCAGGCAGCACTTTGCAGTGCTGCCTGTTGGCGTTTATCTTCTGTCAGTCTTCATCCAGGCCGGTTTGATGCCGTATGAATAAACAGAACATTTGCCTGGGAGGAGCGGCTTATTAAACCGCTTTTCGCCAAGGGCCCTTCGCTGGGTGTGCGCCTGTTGGTGCTGGCCGTGCTGTCGGTCGCGCTGATGGTGGTCGATGCCCGCTTCAGTCTGCTCAAGCCTGCACGCAGCCAGATGTCGCTGGTGCTGATGGACGCCTACTGGATCACTGACCTGCCCGGACGGTTGTGGGACGGTGTTGCCAGTCAGTTCGGCAGTCGCACCGAACTCGTCGCCGAAAACGAAAAACTCAAGACCGAGAACCTGCTGTTGCAGGGGCGCATGCAGAAGCTTGCCGCCCTCACCGAGCAGAACGTTCGGCTGCGCGAGTTGCTCAATTCCTCCGCACTGGTCAACGAAAAGGTCGAAGTGGCCGAGTTGATCGGCATGGACCCCAATCCCTTCACCCACCGCATCATCATCAATAAAGGTGAGCGCGATGGCGTGGTGCTCGGTCAACCGGTGCTCGATGCGCGCGGTCTGATGGGCCAGGTGGTCGAGTTGATGCCGTACACCTCCCGTGTGCTGCTGCTGACCGACACCACTCACAGCATTCCGGTGCAGGTGAACCGTAACGGTCTGCGGGCGATTGCCAGTGGCACCGGTAACCCGGAACGCCTGGAGCTGCGCCACGTCGCCGACACCGCGGACATCAAGGAAGGCGACCTGCTGGTCAGTTCCGGTCTGGGTCAGCGCTTTCCGGCCGGTTACCCGGTGGCGACGGTCAAGGAAGTTATCCACGACTCCGGCCAGCCGTTCGCGATTGTCCGCGCCGTGCCGACGGCTGCGCTGAACCGCAGTCGCTACCTGCTGCTGGTGTTCAGCGACAACCGCACTGCCGAAGAGCGCGCCAACGATGCCGCGCAAGCCCAGGAAAATCTTGATGCGCAGGGCGGTGGCCCGGTGATTCCGGCCACGGTGCCGAAAACCGTGACGCCGCCCGCAGCAGCGCCTGCACCTGCCGCGACCGCCGCTCCGGCCACCAGCGCCACGCCGGCCAAACCGGCCGCCAGCAAGCCGCCTGCGCAAGCCAAACCACCTGCAGCCACGCCCGCGAACAGCAGGCCTGCGGCGTCCCAGCCGGCGGCTCGACCAGCGGCCAAACCGCCTGTCACTGCGCCGGCCACTACCGGGAGACAAGAATAATGGTTGGGGCTACCGCTTCCCGTAACGGCTGGATGGTCTGGCTGACGTTTCTTATCGGCCTGCTGCTCAGCGTGTCGCCGATGCCGCAATTCATGGAAATCCTGCGTCCGCTGTGGCTGGCGCTGCTCTTGACGTTCTGGGCTCTGGCGCTGCCGCAAACCGTCGGCATGGTCACGGCGTTTTGCCTGGGGCTGGCCGAAGATGTGCTGTACGGCACGCTGCTTGGGCAGAACGCCTTGATCCTGACGCTGATCACCTTCCTGGTGCTGTCGTTGCAGCAGCGCCTGCGAATGTTCCCGATATGGCAGCAATGCCTGGTGATCCTGGTGATCTTCGGTCTCGCACAGCTGGTTCAGCTGTGGCTCAGCGCCCTGACCGGCAACCGTCAGCCAACCCTGGCCCTGGTGCTGCCGGCATTGACCAGTGCCTTGCTCTGGCCGTGGGTCAGCTTCGCTTTGCGTGGATTGCGCCGCCGCTACAAAATCAATTGATCCGGTGAGGCTGGGCACTGAACAGGGAGATGTTTTGATGAAGCCGCTGTACCTCGCCTCTGGATCGCCCCGTCGGCGTGAATTGCTCACGCAGATCGGCGTGCCATTTTCCGCCATCAGTGCGGACATCGATGAAACCCCGCTACCCGAAGAATCGCCTTCGGCCTATGTCGAGCGCCTGGCGCGCGGCAAGGCCGAGGCTGGTCGCCGCACGCTCGCGTCCGACGCGGCGTTTTGCGTTCTGGGGGCAGACACCGCCGTGGTGCTCGACGGCAAAATTCTTGGCAAACCGGTGGACGAAGCCGAGGCATGCGCCATGCTGATGATGTTGTCCGGCAAGGAGCATGAGGTGCTGACGGCCATCGCCGTGCTGGAAGGTGAGCGCTGTGAGTCGCGAGTGGTGCGCAGTCTGGTGCGGTTCCGCCCGATCAGTCGCGACGAAGCCGCCGCCTACTGGGCCAGCGGCGAGCCTCGGGACAAGGCCGGCGGTTATGGCATTCAGGGCCTGGGCGCGGTGTTTGTCGCGGGCCTCAACGGCAGCTATTCGGCCGTGGTCGGGCTACCGGTTTGCGAAACCGCAGAACTGTTGGGCCATTTCGGCATACCCTGTTGGCAAAACCTGCACGCGCAATGAGCGTCGTACGAATCAAGATGCGGCCATTATCGTGAACATGCCTGAACGAGATCCTGCCATGAGTGAAGAGATTCTGATCAACATCACGCCGATGGAGTCGCGTGTGGCGGTGGTCGAAAACGGTGTGCTGCAAGAAGTCCATGTCGAGCGCACGCAAAAACGCGGGATCGTCGGCAACATCTATAAAGGCAAGATCGTGCGAGTGCTGCCGGGCATGCAGGCGGCTTTCGTCGACATCGGCCTGGACCGCGCCGCGTTCATTCACGCCTCGGAAATTTCCTTGCGTGAAGGGCCGGCGGTCGAGAGCATCAGCTCGCTGGTGCACGAAGGCCAGAGTCTGGTGGTGCAAGTCACCAAGGACCCGATCGGTTCCAAAGGCGCGCGGTTGACCACGCAACTGTCGATCCCGTCGCGCTATCTGGTGTACATGCCGCGCACCGCCCACGTTGGCATTTCCCTGAAAATCGAAGACGAAGCCGAGCGTGAGCGCCTCAAACAGGTGGTCAGCGATTGCGTGGCCAAGGAAGGGATCAAGGAGGCCGGTGGCTTCATCCTGCGTACCGCCGCCGAAGGCGCCGGGGCCGATGAAATCCTCATGGACATCCGCTACCTGCGGCGCCTGTGGGATCAGATCAATGCGCAGATCCAGACCATCGGCGCGCCGAGTGTGATTTATGAAGACCTCGGGCTAGCCCTGCGCACCTTGCGTGACCTGGTCAGCCCGAAGATCGAGAAGATCCGCATCGACTCCCGGGAAACCTTCCAGAAAACCACGCAGTTCGTCGCTGAACTGATGCCTGAAATCGCCGATCGCCTGGAACACTACCCGGGCGAGCGGCCGATTTTCGACCTGTATGGCGTCGAAGACGAAATCCAGAAAGCCCTTGAGCGCAAAGTGCCGCTCAAGTCCGGCGGCTATCTGGTGGTCGATCCGGCGGAAGCCATGACCACCATCGACGTCAACACCGGGGCATTCGTCGGTCATCGCAATCTTGAAGAAACCATCTTCAAGACCAACCTCGAAGCTGCCACCGCGATTGCCCGTCAGCTGCGCCTGCGCAATCTGGGCGGGATCATCATCATTGACTTCATCGACATGGAAGATGAAGAGCACCAGCGTCAGGTGCTGCGTACCCTGGAAAAACAGCTCGAGCGTGATCACGCCAAGACCAACATCATCGGCATCACTGAGCTGGGCCTGGTGCAGATGACCCGCAAGCGCACCCGCGAAAGCCTGGAGCAAGTGCTGTGCGAGCCGTGCAGCAGTTGCCAGGGCCGCGGCAAGCTGAAGACCCCGGAAACCATCTGTTACGAAATCTTCCGCGAGATTCTGCGTGAAGCCCGTGCCTATCAGGCCGAGGGTTATCGGGTGTTGGCGAACCAGAAAGTGGTGGATCGACTGCTTGATGAAGAATCCGGTAACGTCGCCGAGCTTGAAGGGTTCATCGGTCGCACCATACGCTTTCAGGTCGAAACCATGTATTCCCAGGAACAATATGACGTGGTGCTGCTCTGAACCCCTGCGGCACATTTAATCCTCAACGGCTGGCCTCAGCTTTTCGCAGTTTTTTCGCCATGGGAGCCAACTGACATGGAGCGTCTGACACGCATTCTGGCCGCACTTACCCGCTGGGGGTTGGGCCTGTGCGCGTTGGTTCTGGTGTTGATGGCGTTGTACGTCAGCCTCGGTCGGGAACTGACGCCGCTGGTGGCGGAGTACCGCGCGGACATCGAAGACAAGGCCAGTGCCGCCCTTGGCATGCCGCTACGGATCGGCGAACTGGAAGGTAACTGGAGCGGATTTGCGCCGATCCTGCTGGCCCATGACGTGATGGTCGGCGACGGCGCCAATGCTTTGCGTCTGGACCGGGTGCGCGCCGTGCCGGATCTCTGGGCCAGCCTGCTGGCGCGCGAAGTACGCATCGCCCATCTGGAATTGAACGGTCTGAAGATCAGCCTCAAGGAAGCGCAGGACGGCACCTGGGCGCTGGAAGGTTTGCCGGTGCAGAACGATCAGCCGCTCAATCCCGAGCAACTGTTCAACCGCTCGCAGATGATTCAGCAACTGTCGGTGCTCGACAGTCAGGTGACCGTGCTGCCGCTGGACCACGCGCCGATGACGTTCACCTACGTCGGCCTCAACCTGAAAACCGGTGCCAGCCGGCAGCGTCTCGATGCGCGATTGACCTTGCCCGACGGGCAACCGGTGGCCATGAGCCTGCGCACACGGATCCGCCCCACGCAGTTGCCCGACAGCTCGGTGGAGGGTTATGTCAGCCTGCCGCAAAGCGACTGGTCGAAGTGGTTGCCCGAGCGTTTGACCCAGCAGTGGAATTTTTCCCGGATAAAGGCTGGTGGCGAGCTCTGGGTGAACTGGAATGACGGCGCCCTGCAGAGCGCCGCCATTCGTTTGAATGCGCCACAACTGAACGGCGCCTATGCCGAGCGCAAGCCGATCCAGATCAACAATCTGGCGCTCAACGGCTACTACCAGCGCGGCGATGACGGCGCGACCGTTACCCTTGATTCACTGGCGATGAACTTCGGCGAGACCCGCTGGGAATCCCATGTGCAGCTCAAGCAGACGGCAGCCACCGATAAAGTCGAAGAACTCTGGCATTTGCAGGCTGATCGCCTCGATCTGACGCCGATTACTCCGCTGCTGAATGCGCTGGGGCCGTTGCCGGAAGGTTTCGCTACCGTCGTCGACCACCTGAAAGTGACAGGTGGGCTGCGCAATGTGCTGCTGGATTTTCGTCCCAACGCCACCGACGGCTCGAAATTCAGCTTCGCTGCCAATCTGGATCAAGTCGGTTTCGACGCCTATCACGGTGCCCCGGCGGCGCGAAACGTCAGTGGCAGCCTCAGCGGCAACCTCGACGGTGGCGAGTTGCGCATGGACAGCAAGGATTTTGTCCTGCACCTCGATCCGATCTTCGCCAAGCCATGGCAATACATTCAAGCCAACGCCCGGTTGACCTGGAAACTCGACAAGGACGGTTTCACCCTGATCGCGCCGTACCTGAAGGTGCTCGGCGAAGAGGGCAAGATTGCTGGCGACTTCCTGATTCGCCTGCATTTCGACCATACCCAGGAAGACTACATGGACCTGCGCGTCGGCCTGGTCGATGGCGACGGTCGATACACTGCCAAATACCTGCCCGAAGTCCTCAGCCCGGCCCTCGACGAATGGCTGCGTACGGCGATCCTCAAGGGTGCGGTGGACCAGGGCTTCTTCCAGTACCAGGGTTCGCTGAGCAAAAATGCCAAGGACGTTGATCGCAGTATCAGCCTGTTCTTCAAGGTGCATGATGCCGAGCTGGCGTTCCAGCCGGGCTGGCCGCACGTGAGCAAGGTCAGCGGCGATGTGTTCATTGAGGACAGCGGTGTGCGCATCGTGGCCGACAAGGGCCAGTTGCTCGACACCCAGGTCAGCGATGTTTTCGTCAACATTCCCCATGTACCGGCCGGGCAGCCCGTGCATCTGTTCCTCGACGGCGGTTTTGCCGGCGGTTTGGGCGATGGTCTGAAAATTCTGCAGACCGCACCGATCGGCACCGGAGAAACCTTCGCCGGTTGGGAAGGCGAGGGCGATCTGCAGGGTAAGGTCAAACTCGACATCCCGCTGGAAAAGGGCGATCTGCCGAAGATCCTCGTCGACTTCAAGACCGCCAATGCGCGCCTGAAACTGGCCGAGCCGAAGCTTGAGCTGAGCCAGCTCAAGGGGGATTTCCGCTTCGACAGCGCCAAGGGCCTGAGCGGGCAGAACATCGCCGCCAGGGCTTTCGACAAGCCTGTGACCGCGCAGATTTTCGCTGATGGCAGCCCGAACAGGCTCAAGACTCGGGTCGCGGCTTCCGGGCAGGTCGAGGTCAAGAAACTCACCGACTGGCTGGGCGTGACGCAGCCGTTGCCGGTGTCTGGGACCATTCCTTATCAGTTACAGGTCAACCTTGACGGTACCGACAGTCAGCTGACCGTCAGTTCCAGCATGAAAGGCGTGGCGGTGGATCTGCCAGCGCCGTTCGGCATGTCGGCCGAGCAGGGCCGTGACACCGTGTTTCGCATGACCCTGCAAGGCCCGGAGCGGCGTTACTGGGTCAGTTACGATCAACTGGCGAGCTTCACCTTCGCCGCGCCACCGGGCAATATCGCTGATGGCCGGGGCGAGCTGTTCCTCGGTACGGGCGACGCGGTCCTGCCGGATGCCAAGGGCCTGCGTATACGCGGTGTGCTGTCTGAGCTGGATGTCGGGCCGTGGCAGGATCTGGTCAACAAATACGCCGGTAACGATCCGGGTGGCAGCGCCAAGCAACTGCTCAACAGCGCCGATTTCAAAGTGGGCAAGCTCAGCGCATTCGGCACCATGCTCGATCAGGCTGCGGTGCAGGTCAATCGCAAACCGTGGGCGTGGAACCTGTCGCTCGACAGTCAGCAGGCCAAGGGTTCGGCCAGCCTTCCCGATGCCAAAGGCGCACCGATTGCGGTCAATCTGCAATACGTGCGGCTGCCGGCGCCGGACCCGGCGGTGCAGGCCGATGAGAATTCGCCCGATCCGCTGGTTTCCGTCGACCCGACGAAGATTCCCGCGCTGGATATCACCATCAATCAATTGTTTCTGGGCCAGGATCTGGTCGGCGGCTGGTCACTGAAGGTGCGTCCGACAGCCAAAGGCATCGCCCTGAACAACCTCGACATGGGCCTCAAGGGCATCCTGTTGCAGGGCAATGGCGGCTGGGAAGGTGCGCCGGGCTCGACCAACAGCTGGTTCAAGGGCCGGATCAGCGGCAAGAACCTCGCTGACGTGCTCAAAGGCTGGGGCTTTGCGCCAAGCGTGACCAGCGAAGAGTTCCACATGGACGTCGATGGCCGCTGGCCAGGCTCGCCGGCATGGCTGGCGACCAAGCGCTTCTCCGGCACCCTGGATGCCTCGCTCAATAAAGGTCAGTTCGTTGAAGTGGAGGGCGGCGCGCAGGCGTTGCGGGTGTTCGGTCTGCTCAACTTCAACTCCATCGGTCGCCGACTGCGTCTGGACTTCTCCGACTTGTTTGGCAAAGGCTTGAGCTACGACCGGGTCAAGGGCCTGCTGGTGGCCAACGCCGGTGTGTATGACACTCGCGAGCCGATTCGCCTGACCGGTCCGTCGAGCAACATTGAACTCAACGGTACGCTGGACCTGGTCCGTGAGCAGGTCGATGCCAAGTTGCTGGTGACGTTGCCGGTGACCAACAACCTGCCGATTGCGGCGCTGATCGTCGGCGCGCCGGCGGTCGGCGGGGCGTTGTTCCTGATCGACAAGCTGATCGGTGATCGCGTGGCGCGCTTCGCCAGCGTCAAATACACCGTCAAAGGGCCGTGGAAAGAGCCGAAAATCACCTTCGACAAGCCTTTTTAACTAGCAGAAACTACCCCTTGGTAGGAGCTGCCGAAGGCTGCGATCTTTTGATTTGGTTTTTTAGAGTCAGATCCAAAGATCGCAGCCTTCGTCAGCTCCTACAAAGTTAGGTGCAGATCCCGAGGAGCGGCCATGTCTTTAGCGGTGATTCAAATGGTCAGCCAGAGCGATGTGCTGGCCAATCTGGCCCAGGCCCGACGCCTGCTCGAGCAGGCCGCGGCCGGCGGTGCGAAGCTGGCAGTGCTGCCGGAAAACTTCGCCGCCATGGGCCGTCGCGACATTGCCGACATCGGCCGCGCCGAAGCGCTCGGCGAAGGCCCGATCCTGCCATGGTTGAAACAGACCGCCCGTGACCTCAAGTTATGGATAGTGGCCGGCACGTTGCCGTTGCCGCCACTTGGGCAGCCGGACGCCAAGTCCCACGCCTGTTCGCTGCTGGTCAACGATCAGGGGGAAACCGTGGCGCGGTATGACAAGTTGCACCTGTTCGACGTCGATGTGGCGGACAATCGCGGGCGGTATCGCGAATCCGATGACTATGCTTATGGCAGTGGTGTCGTGGTGGCGGATACGCCGGTCGGCCGGGTCGGTCTGACCGTGTGCTATGACCTGCGTTTTCCGGAGCTGTACAGCGAGTTGCGCGCCGCCGGTGCTGAGTTGATCACGGCGCCATCGGCGTTTACGGCGGTGACCGGTGCAGCGCATTGGGACGTGCTGATTCGTGCCCGGGCCATCGAGACTCAGTGCTATGTGTTGGCGGCAGCACAGGGCGGGACCCACCCGGGGCCGCGGGAAACCTTCGGTCACGCAGCGATCATCGATCCGTGGGGCCGGGTGCTGGCGCATCAGGATCAAGGCGAAGCGGTGTTATTGGCCGAACGCGACAGTGATGAACAGGCGTCTATCAGGGCGCGAATGCCGGTGACGAATCATCGGCGGTTTTTCTCGCAGGGCGCACAGCGGCCTGCTTCAGAACATGAATTTAAGGCGTAAACCTATGAGCGAGTTGTTGTCCTCAGTCAGTGATCACCTGTTGGCGCCCGGCGGCGTGACCATCGAGAGCCTGCAAGGCGTGCTCGGTGACCTGGCAGGCCCGGGCATCGATGCGGCCGACCTGTATTTTCAGGGCCAGATCTCCGAGTCGTGGTCGCTGGAAGACGGTATCGTCAAGGAAGGCAGCTTCAACCTCGACCAGGGTGTCGGGGTGCGTGCGCAGTCCGGTGAGAAAACCGGTTTTGCCTACAGCAACGCGATCACCCTCGAAGCCCTCGGCGCTGCGGCCCGTGCTGCGCGTTCGATCTCCCGTGCCGGGCAGAACGGCACGGTGCAGGCATTCACCACTCAGGATGTCGCGCAGTTGTATGCGCCGGACAACCCCCTGGAAGTGCTGAGCCGCGCCGAGAAAGTCGAGTTGCTCAAGCGCATCGATGTCGCCACGCGCGCCCTCGATCCACGGATTCAGCAGGTCAGCGTGAGTATGGCCGGGGTCTGGGAGCGTATTCTGGTGGCGTCCACCGACGGTGGTCTGGCCGCCGATGTGCGTCCGCTGGTGCGTTTCAATGTCAGTGTGATCGTCGAGCAGAATGGTCGTCGCGAGCGCGGCGGGCATGGCGGTGGCGGGCGGACCGATTACCGTTATTTCCTCGCTGAAGACCGCGCCATGTCGTATGCCCGTGAAGCGCTGCGTCAGGCCCTGGTGAACCTGGAAGCGATTCCGGCACCGGCCGGTACCTTGCCGGTGGTATTGGGTTCGGGCTGGTCCGGCGTGCTGCTGCACGAAGCGGTCGGCCACGGTCTGGAAGGTGACTTCAACCGCAAGGGCAGCTCCGCCTACAGCGGGCGCATGGGCGAAATGGTTGCTTCCAAGCTGTGCACCATCGTCGATGACGGCACGCTGAGTGGTCGTCGCGGCTCGCTCAGCGTCGACGACGAAGGCACCCCGACCGAGTGCACCACACTGATCGAAAACGGCGTGCTCAAGGGTTACATGCAGGACAAGCTCAATGCGCGCCTGATGGGCGTGGCCCGTACCGGCAACGGTCGTCGCGAGTCCTACGCGCATCTACCGATGCCGCGCATGACCAACACCTACATGCTCGGCGGCGAAAGTGATCCGGCGGAAATCATTGCTTCGGTGAAGAAAGGTATCTACTGCGCCAACCTTGGCGGCGGTCAGGTCGACATCACCAGCGGCAAGTTCGTGTTTTCCACCAGCGAGGCGTACCTGATCGAAGACGGCAAGATCACCGCGCCGGTCAAGGGCGCGACGTTGATCGGCAACGGCCCCGAGGCGATGAGCCGAGTGTCGATGGTCGGTAACGATCTGGCGCTGGACAGCGGTGTGGGCACGTGTGGCAAGGACGGGCAGTCGGTGCCGGTGGGTGTCGGTCAGCCGACGCTGAAGATCGATGCGATTACCGTGGGTGGCACGGGCGCATAAATAAACTGGCTGTAGGAGCTGCCGCAGGCTGCGATCTTTGCTTTTAAAAGATCAAAAGATCGCAGCTGCGCCAGCTCCTGCAGGGGCGAGATATCAACGCAGACCGCGTTGCGTATCGTCCAGCTCACGGATGTACTTGAAGATCTTGCGGCTGGAAGCAGGAGGTTTGTTGTGTGCAACCTCGTGCTGAGCCTGACGGATCAGGGAACGCAACTGCTGGCGATCGGCGTCCGGGTACTCGACGACGAATTTCTCCAGCACGGCATCGTCACCGGCGATCAGGCGGTCGCGCCAGCGTTCGAGATTATGGAAACGCTCGTTGTACTGACGGGTGGAGGCATCGAGTTGATCGAGCAGGACCAGAATCGCGTCAGTGTCCTGATCGCGCATCAGTTTGCCGATGAACTGCAGGTGCCGTTTACGCGCGATGTTCGCGGTGTGCTTGGGCGCATCGGCCAGAGCCCGGCGCAAAGCGTCGGTCAATGGCAGTTTTGCCTGCAAGTCGGGCTTGAGTGTTGTAAGGCGCTCGCCAAGGTCAACCAGAGCATGCAGCTCGCGTTTGACCTGAGATTTGCTTTTTTCTCCCGTATCGAGGGAGTCGTCGTAAGAATCAACCATGGTGGCAGTCCGCAAAGAAACGCCGCCATGATAACCAGTCGGGGGCCGCTTGTCCGGCCCGGTCGCTCGATGACCCCAGCCGAAAGCAGAATTTGAGTGGAGATGAGCATGAGTGCAGTTCAAAGCGTCGGCCCGCAGGCATTGCCGGCACTGCAGGAACAGGTCGAGCAGATCATCGCCGAAGCCAAGCGTCAGGGCGCCAGTGCCTGCGAAGTCGCGGTATCGCTGGAGCAGGGTTTGTCGACGTCGGTGCGCCAGCGTGAGGTCGAGACGGTCGAGTTCAACCGCGACCAGGGCTTTGGCATCACCCTGTACGTCGGCCAGCGCAAAGGCTCGGCCAGCACGTCCGCCACCGGGCCTGATGCGATTCGCGAAACGGTTGCCGCCGCACTGGCGATCGCCAAACACACCTCTGAAGACGAAGCCTCGGGCCTGGCCGATGCGGCGCTGATGGCCAAGGATCAACAGGATTTCGACCTGTTCCACGAATGGGACATCACCCCGGAGCAGGCCATCGAGAAGGCTTTGCTCTGTGAAGCGGCCGCGTTCGACGCCGATGCGCGGATCAAGAACGCCGACGGCACCACCCTCAGCACCCATCAGGGCTGCCGTGTGTACGGCAACAGTCACGGTTTCATCGGCGGTTACGCGTCGACCCGGCACAGCCTCAGTTGCGTGATGATCGCCGAGGCCAACGGCCAGATGCAGCGCGATTACTGGTATGACGTCAATCGCCAGGGCAGCCTGCTGGCCGATCCTGCGAGCATTGGCCAGCGTGCCGCGCAGCGGGCAGCGAGCCGTCTGGGTGCGCGTCCGGTGCCGACTTGCGAAGTGCCGGTGCTGTTTTCCGCCGAGTTGGCGGGCGGGTTGTTCGGCAGCTTTCTGTCGGCGGTGTCTGGCGGCAGTCTGTATCGCAAATCGTCGTTCCTGGAAGGCACGCTGGGGCAGAAGCTGTTTCCGGAATGGCTGACCATCGACGAGCGTCCGCACCTGATGCGCGCCATGGGCAGTGCGTCGTACGACGGTGATGGTCTGGCCACCTACGCCAAACCGTTCGTCGAGAAAGGCGAGTTGGTGTCGTACATCCTCGGCACGTACTCCGGGCGCAAACTCGGCATGCCGAGCACCGCCAACGCGGGTGGCGTGCACAACCTGTTCGTGACCCACGGCGATGAAGACCAGGCGGCACTGCTGCGGCGGATGGGGCGTGGCCTGTTGGTCACCGAATTGATGGGCCACGGTCTGAACATGGTCACCGGCGACTATTCGCGTGGTGCGGCGGGTTTCTGGGTCGAGAACGGCGAAATCCAGTTCGCGGTGCAGGAAGTGACCATCGCCGGCAACATGCGCGACATGTTCAAGCAGATCGTCGCAGTCGGTAACGATCTGGAGCTGCGCAGCAACATTCGTACAGGCTCGGTGTTGATCGAGCGGATGACGGTGGCGGGCAGCTAAGCCCCCAGTCCGTCACGCCAAAAGGCGCGCCATCCAGTCGGATGGCGCGCCTTTTTTATGTCCGCCCTGTAGGGGCTGCCGCAGGCTGCGATTGATTTTGCTTTTAAAGACAAGATCAAAAGATCGCAGCCTGCGGCAGCTCCTACAAAAGCACTCTTGTTTTGGTTCTCATTATCATCTAATAATAAATCTCATCTCCGCACGAGTCCCGGATCATGAGTTCTGCCTTGCACGAGCAGCCGTACCTCGAAAGCTGGCGCTGGATGAGTCGCCAGATCCGCTGCGCGATGGATCCTGACGAACCGCGCCTGATCGAACATTACCTGGCTGAAGGCCGTTATCTGGCCTGCTGCACGGCCACATCCCCCTGGACCATCGCTGAAACCTCCTTCTGTCTGCTGTTCGACACGGCCAGCGACATCGCCTTGCCGTGGCACTGGCGCAGCCTGTGTCTCGATCAAGCCTGGCGCCCGTTGCGTGACATGGAGCGCCTGTCGCTGTGCAACTGCCGGCTCCAGCGTTGGCAGCGCTACACCTGGCAACTGGCGACCTGCGAGTTGCTTCCCTCGATTCCTCTTATTGAATTAGTCCAAGGATTTACCGATGAGTAGTATCTACCATCAGACACGTATTGAGCGCGACAGCATGGGCGAACTGCAGGTGCCGATGGACGCTCTCTATGGCGCGCAGACCCAGCGTGCAGTGGATAACTTCCCGATCAGCGGCAAGCCGATGCCGACCCAATTCATTCGCGCGCTGATCCTCGCCAAAGCGGCCGCCGCACGGGCCAACGTCGAACTCAATCAGCTCAGTGCGGCGCAAGGCAAAGCCATCTGCGATGCCGCACAAAGTCTGCTCGAAGGCGACTTCATGCAGCATTTTCCGGTGGATATCTTCCAGACCGGCTCCGGCACCAGCTCGAACATGAACGCCAACGAAGTGATCGCGACCCTCGCCAGCCGTCTGCTCGACGAGCCGGTCAATCCGAACGATCACGTCAACTGCGGCCAGAGCAGCAACGACATCATCCCGACCACCATCCACGTCAGCGCCGCCCTGGCGTTGCACGAACAACTGCTGCCGGCGCTGTTGCACCTGGTGCAGGTGATCGAACAGAAAGCCGAGCAAGTGCACCACCACGTCAAAACCGGCCGCACGCACTTGATGGACGCGATGCCGGTGCGCATGAGCCAGGTGCTCAATGGCTGGGCGCAGCAGCTCAAGGCCAACATCGCTCACCTGCAGGATTTGCTGCCGAGCCTGCAATCGCTGGCGCAGGGCGGTACGGCGGTGGGGACCGGGATCAATGCGCCCCCGGAATTCGCTGCACGTTTCAGTCGCCAACTGAGTCAGTTGACGAATGTGCAATTCACTCCGGGCAAGGACCTGTTTGCGCTGATCGGCTCGCAGGACACCGCCGTTGCTGTCTCCGGCCAGCTCAAAGCCACGGCCGTGTCGCTGATGAAAATCGCCAACGACCTGCGCTGGATGAACTCCGGCCCGCTCGCCGGTCTGGGTGAAATCGAACTCGAGGGCCTGCAACCGGGCTCGTCGATCATGCCGGGCAAGGTCAACCCGGTGATCCCGGAAGCCACCGCAATGGTAGCCGCCCAAGTGATCGGCAACGACTCGGTGATCACCATCGCCGGCCAGTCGGGCAACTTCGAGCTGAACGTGATGCTGCCGATCATCGCCCAGAACCTGCTGAGCAGCATCGAATTGCTGGCCAATGCCAGCCGTCTGCTCGGCGACAAGGCCATTGCCAGCTTCAAGGTCAACGAGTCGCGGATCAAGGAAGCGCTGGCGCGCAACCCGATTCTGGTCACCGCGCTCAATCCGATCATCGGCTACCAGAAAGCCGCCGACATCGCCAAGCAGGCCTACAAGCAAGGTCGTCCGGTGATCGACGTTGCACTGGAGCACACCGACCTGTCACGCAGCCAGCTGGAAGAGTTGCTCAATCCCGAGAAACTCACCGCCGGCGGCGTGTAACCCCCGCAACCGCTTTGGAGGTTCACCATGGAGCACTGGAAACGCACGATCGAACGGGCCAATCGCTGCTTCATGCTCGGCGAGCTGATCGATGCCCGCGAGGCTTACCTGCAAGCCCTGGCCCTGGCGCAAGTGCTGTTCGAACGCTGGGCCGATGCCGACGAAGCGGTGGCGGCCTGCGTCATCTCCCACCACAACCTGGCGGATCTGCATTTGCGTCTGAACCAGCCGGAGGAGAGCGCCGAGTACCTCTGCGCGATTCATCAGCGGCTGCTGCAGACCATGCAGGATGAGCGCCTGCGCCCGGCCCTGCGGGAAGCGGCGTTGCGCCAGAGCAGCAAGACCTATGTCGAGCTGCTGAATTTCATCAGCGAGCACGGCGAATATCCGCGCACCCAGCGCCTGCTGCACCCGGATACCGGCAATGCGCGCCGCGCGCCAGCCTCACATCACCATGGAGTCCACTGAAATGGCTTTTACCTTGCCTGCCTTGCCGTACGCCTATGACGCCCTGGAACCGCATATCGATGCGCAAACCATGGAAATCCATTACACCAAGCACCACCAGACCTACATCAATAACCTCAACGCGGCAGTCGAAGGCACCGAGTTTGCCGAGTGGCCGGTCGAGAAATTGGTCGCCAGCGTTCAGCAACTGCCGGAAAAACTCCGCGCGGCAGTGATCAACCAAGGCGGCGGACACGCCAACCATTCGCTGTTCTGGGAAGTCATGGTGCCCAACGGCGGCGGCAAGCCAGGCGGTGTGCTGGCCGAGGCGATTGATGAACAACTGGGCGGGCTCGACAGTTTCAAGGAAGCGTTCACCAAAGCCGCGCTGACCCGTTTCGGCAGCGGTTGGGCCTGGCTGAGCGTGACACCCGGCAAGCAGTTGGTGGTGGAGAGCAGCGGCAACCAGGACAGCCCGCTGATGAACGGCAATACGCCGATTCTCGGTCTGGACGTCTGGGAGCACGCCTACTACCTGCGTTATCAGAACCGTCGCCCGGAATACATCAGCGCGTTCTACAACGTGATCAACTGGCCTGAAGTCGCCGCGCGCTATCAGGCCGCACTGGTTTAAGTCATCTATAAAAACAATCCAAGGCTGACTATGGGCACTGAAACACTGGCGATCGGCGGTGGGCGTATGTTTCGTTACGCGGTGGGATCGCTGTTGCTGCTGGCGGGCATGACCCTGTTGGTCGCGCACGGACTGGAATGGCTGGACCTGCCGCCGAAGCTGTCGCGGGCCTTGCAAGGTGGCGCGATCTGCGCCCTCGGTACGGCGCTCGGGGCGGTGCCGGTGCTGGTGATTCGGCGCATGCCGCAAATGCTCAGCGATACCCTGCTGGGGTTCGGTGCCGGGGTGATGCTGGCCGCGACGGCGTTCTCGCTGATCGTGCCCGGCATCGCTGCCGCCGAAAGTCTGGGCCTGACTCCCTGGGCCGCCAGCAGTCTGATCTGTTTCGGCATCATGCTCGGTGCGTTCGGCTTGTACCTGGTGGATCTGCGGCTGTCCGGCGCCTCACCGGAAATGCTCGTTGGCACTCTTGAGCACCCGGTTATTGCGCCACGGATCTGGCTGTTCGTCTTCGCGATCATTGCCCACAACATTCCCGAAGGCATGGCGGTCGGCGTGTCGGCCGGCGGCGGCATGCCCGACGCGGACAGTCTGGCGATGGGCATTGCCTTGCAGGACGTGCCGGAGGGGCTGGTGATTGCACTGGTGCTGGCCGGGGCGGGGATGTCGCGGGTCAAGGCATTCTTGATCGGTGCGGCGTCAGGTCTGGTGGAACCGGTGTTCGCGCTGCTGTGTGCGTGGCTGGTCAGTCTGGCAGAGTTGTTATTGCCGTTGGGACTGGCGCTGGCGGCGGGGGCTATGCTGCTGGTGGTGACACATGAGGTGATCCCCGAGTCGCGACGTAATGGTCATGACAAGCTGGCCAGTCTTGGCTTGCTGATCGGGTTCTGTCTGATGATGGTGATGGATACAGCATTGGGTTGAAGCAGATCAAAAGATCGTCCGAACGCGGGCCGAACCTTCGGCAGCTCCTACAGGGAACGCATTCCAATGTAGGAGCTGCCGAAGGCTGCGATCTTTTGATGTTGACCTGTCAACCGCCTTCATCAAAATAGTTGTTGATCAACGCCACCAGCGCGTTCAGCGCTTCCTGTTCTTGATGGCCTTCGGTACTCAGATAGATCTTCGTGCCCTTGCCGGCGGCGAGCATCATCATCGCCATGATGCTTTTGCCATCGACCGTGGTCTCCGGCGTGCGACCCACTCTGATCGTGCAATCCGGATACTGGCCCGCCACGCCAACGAACTTGGCCGACGCCCGGGCATGCAGACCCAGTTTATTGATGATTTCGATTTCCAGAGCAGGCATCGCGGTGTGAATCCTTTAAGTGAGGTCGCGGTGGCGAACCTGGACGTTCTTCAGGGTTTTCTGCAGGGCCTGACCCAGGCGTTCGGTCAGGTAAACGGAGCGGTGATGCCCGCCGGTGCAGCCAATGGCAATGGTGACATAGGCGCGGTTGCTCGCGGCGAAGCGCGGCAGCCATTTATTCAGATAGCCGAAGATATCCTGATACATCTCTTCGACTTCCAGTTGCGCCGCCAGATACTCGGCGACCGGTGTATCGAGACCTGATTGCGCGCGAAGTTCCGGCTTCCAGTACGGGTTGGGCAGGCAGCGTACGTCGAACACCAGGTCCGCATCCACCGGCATGCCACGCTTGAAGCCGAACGACTCGACCAGAAAGGCAGTGCCTGGCTCTGGCTGGTTCAGCAGGCGCAGCTTGATGGTGTCGCGCAACTGGTACAGGTTCAGATTGGTGGTGTTGACCTTGAGGTCGGCCAGGTCGGCGATCGGCCCGAGCAGGGCTGTCTCGTCCTGAATGGCTTCGGCCAGCGAGCGATTGGCGGTGCTCAAAGGATGGCGCCGACGGGTTTCCGAGAAGCGCTTGAGCAGGGTTTCCTCATCGGCATCCAGATAGACCACATCGCACTGGATGTGGCGGCTACGGACCTCTTCCAGCAGCTCGGGGAAGCGCGACAGGTGACTTGGCAGGTTGCGGGCATCGATCGAGACGGCCACCAGCGGCTGGGCCAGCTCGGTGTGAATCAGGGCGCGTTCGGCCAGTTCCGGCAGCAGGCCGGCCGGCAGATTGTCAATGCAGTAGTAACCGTTGTCCTCAAGGACATTCAATGCGGTGCTTTTACCCGACCCAGAGCGGCCGCTGACGATGATCAAACGCATGATTAGTGACCGTTTTGCTCGCTCAGGACGACCTGATACAAGGCTTCGTTGCTCGGTGCGCTGCGCAGTTTTTCGCGCACATCCTTGCGATCGAGCATGCTGGCGATCTGGCGCAGTAATTCGAGGTGGGCATCGGTAGCCGCTTCCGGGACCAGCAGGACAAACAGCAGGTCAACCGGTGCGCCGTCGATGGCATCGAAATCGATGGGGGCATCAAGGTGCATCAACGCGCTGATAGGCGCTTCGCAGCCTTTGAGGCGACAGTGGGGAATGGCGATGCCGTTGCCGAAACCGGTGGAGCCGAGTTTCTCACGGGCGATCAGCGCATCGAAGACATCCTGCATGGCCAGATCCGGCACTTCTTTATGGATGAGGTTGGCAATCTGTTCGAGGGCTTTCTTTTTACTGCCGCCCGGCACGTTCACCAGGGAACGGCCGGGGGTCAGGATACTTTCAAGTCGGATCATGGGTTGGGGGTGTTAACGACCGGTTGCGCCCTGGAGGAGGCTCTGGGTCTTTTCCTTATGCTTTTTGAGTTGGCGATCCAGCTTGTCGGTCAATGAGTCGATCGCAGCATACATGTCGGTATCTTCTGCGTTGGCGACCACTTCGCTGCCGGGAATATGCAAGGTGGCTTCGATTTTCTGCTTCAGCTTTTCGACGCACATCGTGACCTGCACGTTGGTGATCTTGTCGAAATGGCGCTCCAATCGTTCGAGTTTCTCGTTGATGTAGGTGCGCAGAGGTTCGGTCACTTCCAGTTGGTGTCCACTGATGTTGACTTGCATACAGCTTCTCCTTCGTTGCCAGTGCATAAAGCGGCAGGCCGGATAGCCTGCCACTGGAACGCTGTAACGTGGCTTACATCAACCGCTTGCGTTCGCTCGAAGGCGCGATCCCGAGGGATTCGCGGTACTTGGCGACGGTGCGGCGAGCCACCTGAATGCCTTGTGCCTCCAGTAAACCAGCGATCTTGCTGTCACTCAACGGCTTTTTCTGATTTTCCGCTGCAACCAGTTTTTTGATGATCGCGCGGATCGCCGTGGACGAGCATTCGCCGCCTTCGGAGGTGCTGACGTGGCTGGAGAAAAAGTATTTCAGTTCATAAATACCGCGTGGGGTATGCATGAATTTCTGGGTCGTGACCCGGGAAATCGTCGATTCATGCATGCCGACCGCTTCGGCGATGTCGTGCAGGACCAACGGTTTCATCGCTTCGTCACCGTACTCCAGGAAGCCGCGTTGGTGCTCGACGATCTGGGTGGCGACTTTCATCAGGGTTTCATTGCGGCTTTGCAGGCTCTTGATGAACCAGCGCGCTTCCTGCAACTGATTGCGCATGAAGGTGTTGTCGGCGCTGGTGTCGGCACGACGCACGAACCCGGCGTACTGGGCGTTGACCCGCAGGCGGGGCACCGATTCCTGGTTCAGCTCGACCAGCCAGCGTTCGTTGTCCTTGCGCACGATGACGTCGGGCACCACGTATTCGGCTTCGCTCGATTCGATCTGCGAACCCGGGCGCGGATTGAGGCTCTGCACCAGTTCGATGACCTGGCGCAGTTCATCTTCCTTGAGCTTCATGCGCCGCATCAGTTGGCTGTAGTCGCGGCTGCCAAGCAGATCGATGTAATCGCTGACCAGACGCTTGGCTTCGTTCAGCCACGGGGTCTTGGCCGGCAGCTGACGCAGTTGCAGCAGCAGGCATTCACCGAGGTTGCGCGCGCCGATACCGGCCGGTTCGAACTGCTGGATGCGGTGCAGGACGGCTTCGATCTCGTCCAGCTCGATATCGAGCTCCGGATCAAAGGCGTCGAGAATTTCTTCGAGGGTTTCGTCGAGGTAGCCCTGATTGTTGATGCAGTCGATCAGGGTCACGGCGATCAGGCGGTCGGTGTCGGACATCGGCGCCAGGTTCAATTGCCACAACAGATGGCTTTGCAGGCTTTCCCCGGCGGAGGTACGGGTGGTGAAATCCCACTCGTCGTCATCGCTGCTGGGCAGGCTGCTCGCGCTGGTCTGGTAAACGTCTTCCCAGGCGGTATCGACGGGCAATTCGTTAGGGATGCGCTCGTTCCATTCGCCGTCCTCCAGGTTGTCCACCGTCGGGGCGGTTTCCTGATAGGAGGGTTCCTGAATCTCGGTGTTGGGTTTTTGTTCGGCGTTGTCGGCCAAAGGATCGGAGTTGTCGAAGTCGTCGCCTTCTTCCTGGCGTTCGAGCATCGGGTTGGATTCCAGGGCCTCCTGGATTTCCTGTTGCAGGTCCAGGGTGGACAATTGGAGCAGGCGGATGGCCTGTTGCAGCTGCGGTGTCATCGTCAGCTGCTGGCCCATTCTCAAGACTAGCGATGGTTTCATGGCAGGGGCTAAACACCTTATTCGCCGGCGCGCATGCGCCATCCACTACAGGGCGCCGGAGCGCCAAACTTAAGCAAATTATATGCCTGAAACTGTCGTGTTTGCCTAGAGCGCTGTAACAATAAAAGCGTATAAAACTTTGTTGACGCATCGCATCGAAGCGCGGTGAACATCTTTGAAGCGTCGTATCTGCCCAGAGCGCTGTAACAATAAAAGCGTATAAAAAATCAGCTTCAACGTTACAGCGCCCGGACGGCTGGCCGAATGCGCTCGCGCTTTAGAGGCGGAACTCGTGGCCCAGGTACACTTCCTTGACCAGATCGTTGGCCAGGATGGTCTCGGCGTCGCCTTCGGCGATCAGTTGACCGTCGTTGACGATGTACGCGGTTTCGCAGATATCCAGGGTCTCGCGGACGTTGTGGTCGGTGATCAGTACGCCGATGCCCTTGGCCTTGAGGTGGTGGATGATCTGCTTGATGTCGCCGACGGAGATCGGGTCGACACCGGCGAACGGTTCGTCGAGCAGGATGAACTTCGGTGCGGTAGCCAGGGCGCGGGCGATTTCCACGCGGCGGCGTTCACCACCGGACAGGCTCATGCCCAGGTTGTCGCGGATGTGGCTGATGTGGAATTCCTGCAGCAGGCTTTCCAGCTCTTTGCGGCGACCGGCCTTGTCGAGTTCCGTGCGGGTCTCGAGGATGGCCATGATGTTGTCGGCCACCGACAGTTTGCGGAAGATCGACGCTTCTTGCGGCAGATAGCCGATACCGGCCTTGGCGCGGCCGTGCATCGGCTGGTGGCTGACGTCCAGATCATCGATCAGCACGCGGCCCTGATCGGCCTGCACCAGGCCGACGATCATGTAGAAGCAGGTGGTCTTGCCGGCACCGTTCGGGCCGAGCAGGCCGACGATCTGGCCGCTGTCGATCGACAGGCTGACGTCACGCACGACCTGGCGGCTTTTATAGGCCTTGGCCAGGTGCTGGGCTTTCAGAGTCGCCATTACTGGGCCTTCTCGTCGGTTTTCTTCTTCGGCTGGATCACCATGTCGATGCGTGGACGCGCCTCGGTGACCTTGTTGCCGGTAGCGCGGCCTGCGCTGGCCAGTTTTCTCACCGTGTCATAGACGATTTTCTCGCCCTGAGTGGTGTTGTTGTCCTTGTCGACAACCTTGGCCTTGTCGATCAGCACGACGCGGTTTTGCGCGGCGTGGTACTGGATCGTCACGCCCCAGCCCTGTACAGGCTTGGTGTCGCCCTGGGTTTGCAGCTGCTCGAAGTAGGCAAGATTGCCCACCGACGTCACGACGTCGATGTCACCGGTCGGGGTGCGGGTGATGGTTACCGTGTTGCCTTTAACGATCATCGAACCCTGAGTGATGATCACATCGCCCTTATAGGTGGCAATGCCGTTCTTGTCGTCCAGTTGGGCGTCGTCGGCTTGAATGCGGATAGGTTGCTGCTGATCGTTCGGCAGAGCCCAGGCGCTCACGCTTCCCAGTGCTGCGCCCAGACTGAGCAAAATAGGGAGGGTTTTAACGAGCCTCATACTGTCCTCTTACGTTCGATTGCAGGTGTATCCTGCTTTCCTTCAAATACGCCTTCATTCCCACGCCAGTCGATACACCGCCAGCGCCGTCAATTCTAACGGGTTGCTCGGTCTGCGCATATTGCTGCTGAGGGAACACCGTCATGCGTGTGCTGGTGATCAGGGTGTCGCGGTTCTTTTCATCGGTGCGCTTGATACGTACCGAGTCGATCAGTTCTACCTGAGTTCCGTCAGGGTTCACTTCGCCGCGCTCGCTGGTCACGTGCCACGGGAATTCGGTGCCGCGGAACATGTTCAGGTCAGGCTTGGTGACCAGGGTCACATCCGTCGCTTTCAGGTGCTCGGCCTTGTCGGAGGTCATTTCGTATTGCAGCTTGCCATCCGGAAGGTATTGCAGGGTATGCGTGTTGGTGGCGTACCAGTCGATGGCAGTGTCTTCGACCTTGACCGGAGGTTTGTCGAGGAAACGCTCAGGGCTGATGTTCCAGTAGCCGACCGCCGCAAACATGGCGGCGATACAGCCGAACAGCAGGAAGTTGCGAAATTTTTTGCTAAACATGATTTGGCTCACAGGTACGCGGCGTTGGCCGCATCGAGGCGGCCCTGGGCGCGCAGGATCAATTCGCAGAATTCGCGGGCAGCGCCTTCGCCGCCGCGAGCCCGAGTGACGCCATGGGCGTGCTCGCGCACGAAGTCGGCGGCATTGGCAACGGCCATGCCGAGGCCTACACGGCGGATCACCGGCAGGTCAGGCAAGTCGTCACCGAGATAGGCGACCTGTTCATAGCTTAGGCCCAGTTGCTGCAGAAGACCGTCCAGAACCACCAATTTGTCTTCGCGCCCCTGAAACAGGTGCGCGATCCCGAGGTTCTTCGCCCGGCGCTCGACCACTGGCGTCTTGCGACCGCTGATGATGGCGGTTTCGACGCCGGCGTTCATCAGCATCTTGATGCCTTGGCCGTCGAGGGTGTTGAACGTCTTGAATTCGCTGCCGTCTTCAAGGAAGTACAGGCGCCCGTCGGTGAGGACGCCGTCGACGTCGAAAACCGCCAGTTTGATCGCTTTGCCGCGCTGCAGCAGGTCGCTTGTCATTACATCACTCCTGCACGCAGCAGATCGGAGAGGTTGAAGGCGCCGATCGGGCGATCTTCTTCGTCCACGACAACCAGTGCGTTGATTCGGTGGTCTTCCATGATTTTCAGCGCTTCGGCGGCGAGCATCTCGGGGCGTGCGGTTTTGCCGTGCGCGGTCATGACCTGGTCGATGGTGGCGCTGCGGATGTCGATGCTGCGATCCAGCGTGCGACGCAAGTCGCCATCGGTGAAGATCCCGGCCAGTTTGCCGTCGGCTTCAAGAATCGCGGTCATGCCCAGGCCCTTGCGGGTCATTTCCATGAGCGCATCCTTGAGCAGGGTGCCGCGCTGTACTTGCGGCAGCTCCTGACCGGCGTGCATGACGTTTTCCACTTTCAGCAGCAGGCGTCGACCCAGTGCACCGCCCGGGTGGGAAAAGGCGAAATCTTCAGCGGTGAAACCCCGGGCTTCCAGCAGCGCTACCGCCAGGGCGTCGCCCATGACCAGCGCGGCGGTGGTCGAGGAGGTCGGTGCCAGGTTCAGCGGGCAGGCTTCATGCTCGACATGCACGTTGAGGTTGACTTCGGCGGCCTTGGCCAGCGGCGACTGAGGATTGCCGGTCAAGCTGATCAACTGGATGCCCAGGCGCTTGATCAATGGCAGCAGGGTGACGATTTCGTTGGTCGAGCCCGAGTTGGACAGGGCGAGGATCACATCGTCGCGGGTGATCATGCCCATGTCGCCATGGCTGGCTTCGGCCGGATGGACGAAAAACGCCGGGGTGCCGGTGCTGGCCAGGGTCGCAGCGATCTTGTTGCCGACGTGCCCGGACTTGCCCATGCCGACCACGACCACACGGCCTTTGCTGGCCAGAATCATCTCGCAAGCGCGTACGAAATCGGCGTCGATATGGGGCAACAAGCCTTGTACGGCTTCCACTTCGAGGCGGATGGTGCGTTGTGCCGATTGAATCAGGTCGCTGGATTGGCTCATGTCAGAAATCGTATAGCCCGATGAAAAGGCGGCGATTATAGCGGTTATGTTGAAAAGCCTCACGCAAGTTCGTCGTGCTTTGTCATTCCTCGTCACCAAAACCCTTAAAAAGTACCGTCGGGCCTGTCATATCGCTGAACTCGGACCAGCGTGGGCCTTGGGCGCTTGGGGTTTGCAGTGATATAGTTCGCCGCCAGTTCGGCCTGCCCGGGAGGTATGTGCTTTCCAAGGAAAGCCAGGCGTCCGAGTGAGAGGCTGCATCGCAAGGAGTTTAGATGAGTGCCGATAACGCCTACGCGGTCGAGCTGAAGGGAGTCTCCTTCAAGCGCGGTGCGCGCAGCATTTTCAATAACGTCGATATTCGCATCCCGCGCGGCAAGGTTACCGGCATCATGGGGCCTTCCGGGTGTGGCAAGACCACGCTGCTGCGTTTGATGGGGGCGCAATTGCGTCCTTCCAGCGGCGAAGTCTGGGTCAACGGTCAGAACCTGCCGACGCTGTCGCGCAGTGATCTGTTCGATGCGCGAAAGCACATGGGCGTGCTGTTTCAGAGTGGCGCGCTGTTCACCGATCTCGATGTCTTCGAGAACGTCGCTTTCCCTCTGCGTGTTCATACCCAATTGCCGGATGAGATGATCCGCGACATCGTCCTGCTCAAATTGCAGGCGGTCGGTCTACGCGGCGCGATCGAGCTGATGCCCGACGAGCTGTCGGGGGGCATGAAGCGTCGTGTCGCCCTGGCCCGTGCGATTGCTCTCGACCCGCAGATCCTCATGTATGACGAACCGTTCGTCGGTCAGGATCCGATCGCCATGGGCGTATTGGTCCGCCTGATCCGTTTGCTCAATGATGCGCTGGGTATCACCAGTATCGTGGTCTCTCACGACTTGGCCGAAACCGCGAGCATCGCTGACTACATCTATGTAGTGGGTGATGGTCAGGTGTTGGGGCAGGGCACGCCGGACGAGTTGATGAATTCGGATGAGCCGCGTATCCGCCAGTTCATGACCGGCAACCCCGATGGCCCGGTGCCGTACCATTTTCCAGCGACGGATTACCGCGCAGATCTTCTGGGGAAGCGCTGATGCGCAGAATTTCATTGATAGAACGCGTGCGCCGCTTCGGCGAGTCCGCGATCGACTCCATCGCGGTTTTCGGTCGTGCGACGTTGTTCCTGTTTCACACCTTGCTCGGACGCGGCGGTATCGGTGGCGGGTTTGGCCTGTTGGTCAAGCAGTTGCATTCGGTTGGCGTGATGTCATTGGTGATCATCGTCGTGTCCGGGATTTTCATCGGCATGGTGCTGGCGCTGCAGGGTTTCAATATTCTGTCGAGCTATGGCTCCGAACAGGCAGTGGGGCAGATGGTCGCCCTGACGTTGCTGCGTGAACTCGGGCCGGTAGTGACAGCGCTGCTGTTTGCCGGGCGTGCCGGTTCCGCGCTGACCGCCGAAATCGGCAACATGAAGTCCACCGAACAGCTTTCCAGCCTGGAAATGATCGGTGTCGATCCGCTCAAATACATTATTGCCCCGCGTCTGTGGGCCGGTTTCATTTCCCTGCCAGTGCTGGCGATGATTTTCAGCGTGGTCGGTATCTGGGGCGGTTCGTGGGTGGCTGTCGACTGGCTTGGAGTGTATGAAGGCTCCTACTGGGCGAACATGCAAAACAGCGTGAACTTCACCAGCGATGTGCTCAACGGCGTCATCAAAAGTATCGTTTTCGCTTTCGTCGTGACCTGGATCGCCGTATTTCAAGGCTATGACTGTGAGCCCACTTCCGAGGGCATCAGTCGCGCCACCACCAAGACCGTGGTATTCGCCTCGCTGGCGGTACTGGGTCTGGACTTTATTCTGACCGCTTTGATGTTTGGAGATTTCTGATGCAAAACCGCACCCTGGAAATCGGTGTCGGCCTGTTCCTGCTGGCAGGGATCCTGGCTTTGTTGCTGCTTGCTCTGCGGGTCAGTGGCCTGTCTCCGACTTCGACTACCGACACGTATAAACTTTATGCCTACTTCGACAATATCGCCGGTTTGACGGTCAGAGCCAAAGTGACCATGGCCGGTGTGACCATCGGCAAGGTCACGGCCATCGATCTGGATCGCGACAGCTTCACCGGTCGGGTAACCCTGCAAGTGGATAAAAAGGTCGACAACCTGCCGACCGACTCCACTGCGTCTATCCTGACCGCTGGCCTGTTGGGCGAGAAGTACATCGGTATCAGTGTGGGCGGCGAAGATACCCGCCTGAAGGATGGGGGAACCATCCACGACACCCAATCGTCTCTGGTACTGGAAGACCTGATCGGTAAATTCCTGCTCAATACCGTTAGCAAAGACGCCAAATGAGGAGCTTTTGAATGATCTCTACCTTGCGACGTGGCCTGTTGGTGTTGCTCGCGGCACTGCCGTTGCTGGCCAACGCTGCGCCCGGACAGTCGGCGCACGATCTGATTCAGGACACCACGAACCGGATGCTGGCCGACTTGTCGGCCAACAAAGAGAAGTACAAACAGGATCCACAGGATTTCTACACGGCGTTGAATACCATCGTCGGTCCGGTGGTGGACGCTGAAGGCATTTCCAAAAGCATCATGACGGTCAAGTATTCGCGCAAGGCCACGCCTGCGCAGATGCAGCGCTTTCAGGAAAACTTCAAGAAAGGCCTGTTCCAGTTCTACGGCAACGCCTTGCTCGAGTACAACAACCAGGGCATCACGGTTGATCCTGCCAAGGACGAGTCGGGCGACCGCACCAGCGTCAACATGACCGTCAAGGGCAGCAACGGCGCGATCTATCCGGTGCAGTACACGCTCGAGAAGATCAGTGGCGAGTGGAAACTGCGTAACGTGATCATCAACGGCATCAACATCGGCAAGCTGTTCCGTGACCAGTTCGCCGACGCGATGCAGCGCAACGGCAACGATCTGGACAAGACCATCAACAATTGGGCGGGTGAGGTGGCCAAGGCCAAGGAATCCACCGAACAGAAGCCAGCGCAATGAATGAGGCGGCAGTTCGTATGAGTGATGTCGACGAGCTATTGCTCAGCGGAGTGCTGGACTATCGCACCGGTCCCGATCTGCGCAAGGAAGGCCAGGCGCTGATCAAGTCCAGCAAGGCGGCATCGCTGGTGATCGATTGCTCGGCAGTTAAGAAGTCCAGCAGCGTCGGCTTGTCCTTGCTGCTGTGCTTCATGCGCGATGCCCAGGCGGCCGGCAAGGCTGTCAGCATCCGCGCGATGCCGGAAGACATGCGCGAAATCGCTCAGGTCAGTGAACTGACCGAGTTGCTGGCGCACCCCTGAACCCGCATCGATAAAGAAGCCCCCCGTCAGAGTCCTGCCAATGCGGGGTTCGCAGGCGCGGGGCTTTTTTGTATGATGTCCGACCCGTGCGCACAGGGCGCCGATTGAGGTTGAGCATGCAGGCCAACGAAGTTAAGAGTTTCCTTGAAGAAAAGCTGTCCGAGACTCTTTCACAAGTGCAGGTAGAAGTTGAGGGCGAAGGCTGCAACTTTCAGCTGAACGTGATTAGCGATGAACTGGCGGCATTGAGCCCGGTCAAGCGTCAGCAGAGCATTTATGCCCATTTGAACCCGTGGATCGCCGATGGCAGCATCCATGCGGTCACTATGAAATTTTTCAGCCGCGCGGCCTGGGCCGAGCGCACCTGAGCCCTAGGGCGTCGAGATTCTTATGGATAAATTGATTATTACCGGTGGCGTTCGTCTTGATGGCGAAATCCGTATCTCCGGGGCGAAGAACTCCGCCCTGCCGATTCTGGCCGCTACTCTGCTGTGCGATGGCCCGGTGACCGTTGGCAACCTGCCGCACCTGCACGACATCACCACCATGATCGAGCTGTTTGGTCGCATGGGCATCGAGCCTGTGATCGACGAGAAACTCAGCGTCGAAATCGATCCGCGCACCATCAAGACCCTGATCGCACCGTACGAACTGGTGAAAACCATGCGTGCGTCGATTCTGGTGCTGGGCCCGATGGTCGCCCGCTTCGGTGAAGCCGAAGTCGCGCTGCCTGGCGGTTGCGCCATCGGTTCGCGTCCGGTCGACCTGCACATCCGTGGCCTCGAAGCCATGGGCGCGGTGATCGACGTCGAAGGCGGCTACATCAAGGCCAAGGCGCCTGAAGGTGGCCTGCGCGGTGCACACTTCTTCTTCGATACCGTCAGCGTGACCGGTACCGAGAACATCATGATGGCGGCTGCCCTGGCCAAAGGTCGCAGCGTGCTGCAAAACGCCGCGCGCGAGCCTGAAGTCGTCGACCTGGCGAACTTCCTCAACGCCATGGGCGCCAAGGTCTCCGGCGCCGGCACCGACACCATCACCATCGATGGCGTCGAGCGCCTGGGTTCGTGTTTCTACAAGGTCATGCCTGACCGTATCGAAACCGGCACCTACCTGGTGGCCGCTGCGGTCACCGGTGGCCGTGTGAAGGTCAAGGACACCGATCCGACCATTCTCGAAGCGGTCCTGGAAAAGCTTCGCGAGTCCGGCGCAGAAATCACCTGCGGTGAAGACTGGATCGAGCTGAACATGCACGGCAAGCGTCCGAAAGCGGTCAACGTGCGCACCGCGCCGTACCCGGCGTTCCCGACCGACATGCAGGCCCAGTTCATCTCGCTCAACGCCATTGCCGAAGGCACCGGTGCGGTGATCGAGACGATCTTCGAAAACCGCTTCATGCACGTGTATGAACTGCACCGCATGGGCGCCAAGATCCAGGTCGAAGGCAACACGGCCATCGTTACAGGTACCGAAGTGCTGAAGGGCGCGCCAGTGATGGCGACCGACCTGCGCGCATCGGCCAGCCTGGTGATCTCGGCCCTGGTGGCCGAAGGCGATACCCTGATCGACCGCATCTACCACATAGACCGTGGTTACGAGTGCATCGAAGAAAAACTGCAGATGTTGGGCGCCAAGATCCGTCGCGTACCGGGCTAACCGCTGCATGAGGACACAGGGAGGTGTCCACCATGTGGTGTTACAGCGTCATGAGCGAAAGCAAGACAAGGCGAAAACTGGCGAGAAAGCGGAGTTGACTTTAGTCAATGAGCATTTCGAGCCGGTTTTCAACGTAGGATTGCAGAGCGCAGTAGCTGTAACGCCACATGGGGAATTTGTTTTGAGTCGAGCCGGTCCCGGCTCGATGTGTGTCCGGCGCCAATTGCGACCGGGCATGAGTACCTTGATAAGGACTGACGTTTCCCATGTTGACCATCGCACTGTCCAAGGGCCGCATCCTTGACGACACCCTGCCGCTTCTCGCTGAAGCGGGCATTGTGCCGACCGAGAATCCGGACAAGAGCCGCAAGCTGATCATCCCCACCACTCAGGATGACGTACGTCTGTTGATCGTGCGTGCCACCGACGTGCCGACTTATGTCGAGCATGGCGCGGCCGACCTTGGCGTCGCCGGTAAAGACGTGTTGATGGAATACTCCGGCCAGGGCCTGTACGAGCCGCTGGATCTGCAGATTGCCCAGTGCAAGCTGATGACCGCCGGCAAGATCGGCGCGGCCGAGCCCAAGGGCCGTCTGCGCGTGGCGACCAAGTTCGTCAACGTCGCCAAGCGTTATTAC
This sequence comes from Pseudomonas sp. MG-9, assembly GCF_018729515.1. Classification (NCBI taxonomy): domain Bacteria; kingdom Pseudomonadati; phylum Pseudomonadota; class Gammaproteobacteria; order Pseudomonadales; family Pseudomonadaceae; genus Pseudomonas; species Pseudomonas sp. MG-9. Next base: position 223,574 of record NZ_JAHHZH010000006.1, on the reverse strand, counting down.
GCCGAGCAGGGCCGTCAGGTCGACATCATCAAGCTCTATGGCTCGATGGAACTGGCGCCGCTGATCGGTCTGGCGGACAAGATCATCGACGTGGTCGACACTGGCAACACCCTGCGCGCCAACGGCCTGGAACCTCAGGAACTGATCGCCACGATCAGCTCGCGCCTGGTGGTCAACAAGGCTTCGATGAAGATGCAACACGCCCGAATCCAGGCGTTGATCGATACCCTGCGCAACGCAGTGGAATCGCGACACCGCGGCTGATTCACCTGCGCGACGCTGAGTCGCGCCCGTCTATCCGCCTCATAGCCAGAATCTCAGGTGCCCAAGCGGAAACGACTGCTAAGTTAGGGCGCCTGAGTTTTTGCCATTCCTATGAGGCTCTCGCTATGACCGCACCGACTGCAATTCGCCGACTCAACGCTGCTGACCCGGATTTCGCGCATCATCTGGATCATCTGCTGAGCTGGGAAAGTGTGTCTGACGACTCGGTCAATCAGCGAGTGCTGGACATCATCAAGGCTGTGCGCGAACGCGGTGACGCGGCGCTGGTCGAGTTCACCCAGAAATTCGACGGCCTCGAAGTGGCCTCGATGGCTGACCTGATCCTGCCGCGCGAGCGTCTGGAACTGGCCCTGACCCGCATCACTGTGGCGCAGCGCGAAGCGTTGGAAAAAGCTGCGGCCCGTGTGCGCAGCTACCACGAAAAACAGAAGCAGGATTCCTGGAGCTACACCGAGGCTGACGGCACCGTGCTCGGCCAGAAGGTCACGCCACTGGATCGCGCCGGCCTGTATGTGCCGGGCGGCAAGGCGTCGTACCCGTCGTCGGTGTTGATGAATGCGATTCCGGCCAAGGTCGCCGGCGTGACCGAAGTGGTCATGGTCGTACCAACCCCGCGCGGTGAAATCAATGAGCTGGTGTTGGCGGCGGCGTGCATCGCCGGTGTTGACCGGGTGTTCACCATCGGCGGTGCCCAAGCGGTTGCCGCGCTGGCTTACGGTACCGAAAGCGTGCCGCAAGTGGACAAGGTCGTCGGGCCTGGCAACATCTATGTAGCCACCGCCAAGCGCCACGTGTTCGGCCAGGTCGGCATCGACATGATTGCCGGCCCTTCGGAGATCCTCGTGGTGTGCGACGGCCAGACCGATCCGGACTGGATCGCCATGGACCTGTTCTCCCAGGCCGAACACGACGAAGACGCCCAGGCGATTCTGGTCAGTCCCGACGCCGAGTTCCTCGACAAGGTCGCCGCCAGCATCGACAAGCTACTGCCGACCATGGACCGCGCGACTATCATCGAAACCTCGATCAACGGTCGCGGCGCGCTGATTCACGTGCGCGACATGGCCCAGGCCATCGAAGTCGCCAACCGCATCGCGCCGGAACACCTGGAGCTGTCGGTTGCCGATCCACAGGCGTGGCTGCCACAGATCCGTCACGCTGGCGCGATTTTCATGGGCCGTCACACCTCCGAGGCACTGGGCGATTACTGCGCCGGCCCGAACCACGTGCTGCCGACGTCCGGCACCGCGCGCTTCTCCTCGCCGCTGGGCGTGTACGACTTCCAGAAACGTTCGTCGATCATCTTCTGCTCCGAAGCCGGTGCTTCCGAGCTGGGCAAGACCGCTTCGGTGCTGGCCCGTGGCGAATCCCTGAGCGCGCACGCACGCAGCGCCGAATACCGCATCAAAGACGCAGACTTTCTTCAAGGGCAGGGGGAATGAACATGAGTAAATTCTGGAGCCCGTTCGTCAAGGATCTGGTGCCTTATGTGCCGGGCGAACAGCCGAAGCTGACCAGACTGGTCAAACTCAACACCAACGAAAACCCGTACGGCCCGTCGCCCAAAGCGCTGGCGGCGATGCAGACCGAGCTTAACGATAACCTGCGCCTGTACCCGGACCCGAACGGCGATCTGCTGAAAACCGCGGTCGCCCGCTACTACGGCGTGCAGAGCAATCAGGTATTCCTCGGCAACGGTTCGGACGAAGTGCTGGCGCACATCTTCCACGGTCTGCTGCAACACGAGCAGCCGCTGCTGTTCCCGGATATCAGCTACAGCTTCTACCCGGTTTACTGCGGTTTGTACGGCATTCAATACGATGCAGTGCCGCTGGACGCGCAGTTCCAGATCAACCCGGCGGACTACGCCAAACCGAACGGCGGGATTATTTTCCCGAACCCGAACGCACCGACCGGTTGCCTGTTGGCGCTGGAAGCGGTTGAGCAAATCCTCCAGGCCAACCCGGATTCGGTGGTGGTGGTGGATGAGGCTTACATCGATTTCGGTGGCGAAACCGCGATCAGCCTGGTCGACCGTTACCCGAACCTGCTGGTCACGCAGACCCTGTCCAAGTCCCGTTCGCTGGCTGGCCTGCGGGTGGGGCTGGCAGTGGGGCACCCGGATCTGATCGAAGCGCTGGAGCGGATCAAGAATAGCTTCAACTCTTACCCGCTGGATCGCCTGGCGATTGTCGGCGCGGCGGCGGCGTTCGACGATCGCGAGTACTTCGACAAGACTTGCCGTCTGGTGATCGAGAGTCGTGAATGGGTGATCGCACAGTTGCAGGCCAAGGGCTTTGAAGTGTTGCCATCGGCGGCGAACTTCATTTTCGCCCGTCACCCGCAACATGATGCAGCGGGCCTGGCGGCGAAACTGCGTGAGCAAGGCGTGATCGTGCGTCACTTCAAGCAGGAGCGGATTGCCCAGTTCCTGCGGATTTCGATCGGTACGCCGGAGCAGAACCAGGCGCTGATCGATGGCCTCGGCGATCTCTGAATCACCGCTGCACCCTGTAGGAGTGAGCCTGCTCGCGATGCGTTTCAGCATTCAACATGTGATTTGAATGACACACCGAAATCGCGAGCAGGCTCACTCCTACAGGGGATTTGTATGGGTTATTCGTGATGCGCTTCGCCAAGGAAGGTCAGTGAGGTGAACAACCCGCGACTGTTCACATCGGCACTGTCCTTCACTGGCACCTCAACCTGCGCCGCAATCACATTCAACCCTTCATTACGCACCAGCACCTGCGCGCGGCCATCCTTGTCAGTCTCGGCGCTCAACGTGTTCGGCGCGCTGCGATAGTCGCCAATCAACTTCACCCCTGCCGCCGGTTTGCCATCGAGCAATACCCGCACCGGCAATGACTTGCCCGGCCCAACCGTCAACGGATCAACCTCCGGCAGGATCAGCAACTTGATCTGATCCAGTTTCGGCAGCTTTGCCCCCGGCTGATAAATCGCCAGACTGTACTTGAAGGTCTCCGTCGCATCGATGGCGCCCGGCACTTTTCTGCGACCTTCGTTGATCCATTTCTTGTCAGCGGTTTGCGACCACATGCCGTTGTTCAGGGCCACGGCCATCACTGCGGGCGCTTTCAGCGGTTTGAGGCGTGCATGATCTGCCAGGCGCTCGACGCTCACCGGGATCATCTTGCCGTCCGTGTCATACGCCCAGGCACCGCTGATTTTCTGCGCCTTGAACGCATTGTCTTCGGCGCCGTGGCCGTAGATCACTTCTATATGGCCGCGGCGTTGCTCTGTCCACAGGCCATGGGCCGAGACCTGACCGGCGAACAGCGCTGCGATGAACACAAGGGATTTGCCGTATTGCATGGTGACGTCCTTTTACAGGTTGAGTGTCAGGCTGACGGTGAAATTGCGCGGCTCGCCGGGGTTGACCCAATAGTTGCTGTAGGAGCGCTCGTAATACTTTTCGTCGAAGAGGTTGTTCAGGTTGAGGCCGACGGTGACGTTGTCGCTGGCCTTGTAATGGGCCAGCAAGTCGATAGTCTGGTAAGCCGGCAATTCGAAGTCGCTGCCGGCCTCACCGGAGCGGTCGCCGACATAGGTGAACGCCGCGCCGACGTCCGAGCCGCGCAAATAGCCGTCCTGAAACTCGTAAACCCCCAGCAGACTGCCGCTGCGCTTGGCCACGCCGAGGATGCGGCTGCCGGAGGGAATCACCGCGTCGCCCTGAGTCACCTCGGCATCGATGTAGGCAAAGGCGCCGATCACCCGCACGGCGTCGGTCACTTGCCCGGTCACTTGCCAATCGAAACCGCGACTGCGCGCCTTGCCCATCGCGCGGCTGGAATCAGTGCTCGGGTCGAGGGTCAGGACGTTTTCCTTGTCGATATGGAAGAAGGCGAGGGTGCTACTCAGGCGCTCGTCGAACAGCTCGTTCTTGATGCCGACTTCGTAACCGACGCCTTCTTCCGGATCGAATGACTTGCCCGCAGCGTCGAGGCCGTTGTTGGGTTTGAACGAGGTCGAGGCGTTGGCAAACAGGCCGGTGTCGGGTGTCAGTTGATAGAGCAGTCCGGCGCGTTGCGTGAGGGCGTCGTGGCGCTGGCTGCTCTTGGCGTTACGGCGGTGATCGTCGATGTGCTGCTCGAAATGTTCGAAACGCGTGCCGACCATTGCGCGTAGTTTGTCGTTGAAGACGATTTGATCCTGCAAGTTCAGTGCGTGACTTTCTACGTGTTCGAAGAAGTCTGTGCCGGAGCGTGTGCCACCGGGTTTCGGCTGGCCGTAGATCGGTCGGTAGATGTCGATGGCGTACGGGCCACCGGCGATGGTGGTGACGCGTTCGTTCTTGCGGAAATTCTCATACTCAGTGCCGATCAGCATTTCGTGCTGCCAGGAACCGAGGTCGAACAGGCCGCGCAATTCGAGCTGGGTGATGCTGTCGTGCCAGTTTGTGTCGCGTTCGCGATAGCGGCGGTTGACGGTGCGGCCATCGGCGTTCAGCGGGCGTGATTCGGAGGCGTCGCCCCAGAGTTTGCCTTCCTTGTAGTGACTGGCCAGACGCAACTTCCAGCGATCATTGAGGTGATGTTCGAGGGTGGCCTGAAGCAGGTTGTTGTGGCTGTCGATATTGCCGTCGTTCGGCTCGCCAAGAAAAGTCGAGCGCGAGACGCCGTTCCACTTGTTGTTGGGCGCGACAATGCCGCGGTCGAAGGTGGAGCTGTGGCGGACGATTTCGCTTTCAACCAACAGCGACGTGTCCGGGTTCAGTTGCCAACTGATCGAGGGCGCGACGAACACGCGCTGGCTGTCGACATGATCGCGAAAGCTGTGGTTGTCCTCGACCGCGAGGTTGACCCGCGACAGCACATCACCCTGTTCATCAAGCGGGGTGTTGATGTCCAGTGCGGTGCGATAGCGGTCCCAGCTGCCGGCGCTGGTTTGCAACGTCGTAAAGGCTTCCGGTTGCGGCTTTTTGGTGACGATGTTCACCGTGCCGCCCGGATCGCCTCGGCCATAAAGGCTGGCAGCCGGGCCTTTGAGTACCTCGATGCGCTCGATATTGGCCGCGTCGGGTGTGCTCGGATAACCGCGATTGGCGCTGAAGCCGTCCTTGTAGAATTCCGAGGTAGTGAAACCGCGCACGCTGTATTCGTAAAGCGTCAGGCCGCCGAAGTTGTTTTGCTTCGATACGCCGCCGGCAAAGTCCAGTGCGCGCTCGACGCGGGTGCTGCCCAGATCCTTGAGCACGCTGGCCGGTACCACGCTGATCGCTTGCGGAATATCGCGGATCGCGGTGTCGGTTTTTGTCGCGCTCGAAGACCGCGTGGCGCGGTAGCCCTGGACCGGACCGGTGGCGGATTCGTAGTCGGAGGTGACGCTGATGGCGTCGAGTTCGAGCGGTTGCGGTTCTTCGGCGAAGACCGGATCGCCCAGCAAGCCAAGGGGCAAACCCAGGGTCAGGCGGAGCAGGGAAGCCCTTTTTCGAGACGACATGTTATGTTGTTCCAATGTTTAAATTGAAACAATATAACATGCCTTTTGAGAATGTATTCTATTCGCGCCATTGGCGCGAATATCGTCTTACTCTTCTTTTTCCTGCACCGGTGCCGGAGGCGGACGCAGGCCGATTTCAGCGGTCAGCTTCAGCTCTTTGCCGTTGCGCATCACCTGAATGGTCACCTTGTCGGTCGGTTTGATCCGCGCGACCTGGTTCATCGAACGCCGACCATCACCGGCCGGTTCGCCATCGATGCTCAGAATCACGTCACCCAGTTGCAGGCCGGCCTTCTGCGCCGGACCGTCGCGGAAGATCCCCGCCACTACAATCCCCGGCCGCCCGGACAGGCCAAACGACTCAGCCAGTTCCTGGGTCAACGGTTGTACTTCAATGCCGAGCCAGCCACGAATCACCTGGCCGTGCTCGATGATCGACTTCATCACTTCCATCGCCAGTTTCACCGGGATCGCGAAACCGATGCCCTGCGAGCCGCCGGACTTGGAGAAGATCGCGGTGTTGATGCCGGTGAGGTTGCCGTTGGCATCGACCAGCGCGCCGCCGGAGTTGCCCGGGTTGATGGCTGCGTCGGTCTGGATGAAGTCTTCGTAGTTGTTCAGGCCCAACTGGTTACGCCCGGTGGCGCTGATGATGCCCATGGTCACGGTCTGGCCGACGCCGAACGGGTTGCCGATGGCCAGTGCGACGTCGCCGATGCGGATGTTGTCGGAGCGGCCGACAGTGATCGCCGGGAGGTTTTTCAGGTCGATCTTCAGCACCGCGAGATCGGTTTCCGGATCGCTGCCGATCACCCGGGCGAGGGTTTCGCGACCGTCCTTGAGGGCGACAACGATCTGATCGGCGCCGGTGGTCACGTGGTTGTTGGTGAGGATGTAGCCTTCCGGGCTCATGATTACGCCGGAACCGAGGCTCGATTCCATGCGTTTCTGCTTCGGCGAGTTGTCACCGAAGAAGCGTCGGAACTGCGGGTCTTCAAACAGCGGGTGCGCCGGTTTGTTGATGACCTTGGTGGTGTAGAGGTTGACCACCGATGGCGCGGCGGTGGTCACCGCGTCGGCATAGGACACCGGCCCCTGCTGCACGCTGGTGGTCTGCGGAGCCTGTTGCAGGTTGACGTCGAGACTCGGGAGCCCGACCCACTGCGGGTAACGCTGAATAATCAACAGAGCGATAAGCACACCGGCCAACAGCGGCCAGCCGAAAAAACGCAGCGCCTTGAGCATTAAGCACGTCCTGGAAAAGTTGCAGGCGGGGTCAGACCGCCCATAATGTCGCGCATTATACGAGGCCGCGCGCGCCTCTGAACGGGATATTTAGGAGTCTTTCATGGCCGTCGCCCTCAGCACCCTCGTCGAAGAAGCCGACCGTTACCTTGGCAGTGCAAAAATTGCCGATTATTGCCCCAACGGCCTGCAGGTCGAAGGCCGTCCGCAGGTGATGCGCATTGTCAGCGGCGTCACCGCCAGTCAGGCCTTGCTCGACGCCGCAGTGGAGGCCGAAGCCGATCTGGTGCTGGTGCATCACGGCTATTTCTGGAAAGGCGAGAACTCGTGCATCACCGGCATGAAGCAGCGCCGGCTCAAGACCTTGCTCAAGCACGACATCAGTCTGCTCGCCTACCACTTGCCGCTGGACCTGCACCCGGAGGTCGGCAACAACGTGCAACTGGCGCGTCAACTGGACATTACCGTCGAAGGGCCGCTGGATCCGGACAACCTGAAGATTGTCGGTCTGGTCGGTTCGCTGAGCGAACCCATGACCCCGCGTGATTTCGCCCGCAAGGTGCAAGACGTCATGGGCCGCGAGCCGCTGCTGGTCGAAGGCAGCGCGATGATCCGCCGGGTCGGCTGGTGCACCGGTGGCGGTCAGGGCTATATCGATCAGGGCGTGGCGGCGGGCGTCGATCTGTTCCTCAGCGGTGAAGCCTCCGAGCAGACTTTCCACAGCGCTCGGGAAAACGACATCAGCTTCATCGCCGCCGGGCACCACGCCACCGAGCGTTACGGCGTGCAAGCGTTGGGCGATTATCTGGCGAAGCGCTTCGCACTCGAACACATCTTCATCGATTGCCCCAACCCGATCTGACGAGCACCACTCCCCTGTGTAGGAGCTGCCGAAGGCTGCGATCTTTTGATCTTGTTTTTTAAAAGACCAGATCAAAAGATCGCAGCCTTCGGCAGCTTCTACAGGGGGCATCGCCCAAACGGGTGGGCATATTCATATGCTCTTTCGTTCTAGCTTGCGCCCTGATTAGAAGAAGGACGCTGTGCTAGGATTCCCCGCTCGAACACGGCCCGCTGGCCGTTCATAAGAAAGCTTTCGTGAGTAGCCATGGTCGACAAACTGACGCATCTGAAACAGCTGGAGGCGGAAAGCATCCACATCATCCGCGAGGTGGCCGCCGAGTTCGACAACCCGGTGATGCTGTACTCCATCGGTAAAGACTCCGCCGTGATGCTGCACCTGGCACGCAAGGCGTTCTTCCCGGGCAAACTGCCGTTTCCGGTGATGCACGTCGACACTCGCTGGAAATTCCAGGAGATGTACAAGTTCCGCGACAAGATGGTCGAGGAACTGGGTCTGGATCTGATCACCCACATCAACCCCGATGGCGTGGCGCAGAACATCAACCCGTTCACCCACGGCAGCGCCAAGCACACCGATATCATGAAGACCGAAGGCCTGAAGCAGGCACTCGACAAGCATGGTTTCGACGCAGCTTTCGGCGGCGCCCGTCGCGATGAAGAGAAGTCCCGCGCCAAAGAGCGCGTGTACTCGTTCCGCGACAGCAAGCACCGCTGGGACCCGAAAAACCAGCGTCCGGAGCTGTGGAACGTCTATAACGGCAAGGTCAACAAGGGCGAATCCATTCGTGTGTTCCCGTTGTCGAACTGGACCGAGCTGGACATCTGGCAGTACATCTACCTCGAAGGCATCCCGATTGTGCCGCTGTACTTCGCGGCCGAGCGCGACGTGATCGAGAAGAACGGCACGCTGATCATGATCGACGACGACCGTATCCTCGAACACCTGTCCGATGAGGACAAGGCGCGCATCGTCAAAAAGAAAGTGCGTTTCCGTACCCTTGGCTGCTACCCGTTGACGGGCGCGGTGGAGTCCGAGGCTGAAACCCTCACGGACATCATTCAGGAAATGCTCCTGACGCGAACTTCCGAGCGCCAGGGCCGGGTCATCGACCACGATGGCGCAGGCTCGATGGAAGACAAGAAACGTCAGGGTTATTTCTAAGGGGTTGTCATGTCGCACGTATCTGATTTGATCAGCGAGGACATCCTCGCCTACCTGGGCCAGCACGAACGTAAAGAGCTGCTGCGCTTTTTGACCTGCGGTAACGTCGATGACGGCAAGAGCACCCTGATCGGGCGCCTGCTGCACGACTCCAAGATGATCTACGAAGATCACCTGGAGGCCATCACCCGCGATTCGAAGAAAGTCGGCACCACCGGTGACGACATCGACCTGGCGTTGCTGGTCGACGGCCTGCAGGCCGAGCGTGAACAGGGCATCACCATCGATGTCGCCTACCGCTATTTCTCCACCGCCAAGCGCAAGTTCATCATCGCCGACACCCCCGGCCATGAGCAGTACACCCGCAACATGGCCACCGGTGCGTCCACCTGTGACCTGGCGATCATCCTGGTTGACGCCCGTTACGGCGTGCAGACCCAGACCCGTCGCCACAGCTTCATTGCCTCGCTGCTGGGCATCAAGCACATCGTCGTCGCCATCAACAAGATGGACTTGAAAGACTTCGATCAGGGCGTGTTCGAGTCGATCAAGGCCGACTACCTGAAGTTCGCCGAAGGCTTGAAAATGAAGCCGACCAGCATGCACTTCGTGCCGATGTCCGCTCTCAAGGGCGACAACGTGGTGAACAAGTCCGAGCGCTCGCCGTGGTACACCGGCCAGTCGCTGATGGAAATCCTCGAGACCGTGGAAGTGGCGGGCGACCGCAACTTCACCGATCTGCGGTTCCCGGTGCAGTACGTCAACCGTCCGAACCTGAACTTCCGCGGTTTCGCCGGCACCCTGGCCAGCGGCATCGTGCACAAGGGTGACGAAGTGGTTGTTCTGCCGTCGGGCAAGAGCAGCCGGGTGAAATCCATCGTCACCTTCGAAGGTGAGCTGGAGCACGCAGGTCCCGGTCAGGCTGTCACGCTGACCATGGAAGACGAAATCGACATCTCCCGTGGCGACCTGTTGGTGCATGCCGACAACGTGCCGCCGGTCACCGACAGCTTCGAAGCGATGCTGGTGTGGATGGCTGAAGAGCCGATGCTGCCGGGCAAGAAATACGACATCAAACGCGCCACCAGTTACGTGCCGGGCTCGATTGCCAGCATCGTCAACAAGGTCGACGTGAACACCCTCGAAGAAGGCCCGGCGAGCGCGTTGCAGCTCAACGAAATCGGCAAGGTGAAGATCGCGCTCGACGCGCCGATCGCCCTCGACGGTTACGACAGCAACCGCACCACCGGCGCATTCATCGTCATTGATCGTTTGACCAACGGCACCGTCGGCGCCGGCATGATCGTCGCTCAGCCAGTGGCTCATGGGACGGCTTCGCACCACGGCAAACTGGCGCATGTTGCCACTGAAGAGCGTGCCCAACGCTTCGGCCAGCAACCGGCGACCGTACTGTTCAGTGGCCTGTCGGGCGCCGGCAAGAGCACGCTGGCCTATGCGGTCGAGCGCAAGTTGTTCGACATGGGCCGTGCGGTGTTCGTGCTCGATGGACAGAACCTGCGTCAGGACCTGAACAAAGGCCTGCCACAGGATCGTTCCGGCCGTACCGAGAACTGGCGTCGTGCCGCGCACGTGGCGCGTCAGTTCAACGAGGCAGGCCTGCTGACACTGGCAGCGTTCGTTGCACCGAGTGCCGAAGGGCGTGAGCAGGCCAAGGAGCTGATCGGCAAGGATCGTCTGCTGACCGTTTACGTGCAGGCCTCGCCGGCCGTGTGCGCCGAGCGTGATCCGCAAGGTCTGTATGCCGCCGGTGGCGACAACATCCCGGGCGAGTCCTTCCCGTACGACGTGCCGCTGAACGCCGATCTGGTGATCGACACTCAGTCGCTGTCGCTGGAAGAAAGCGTCAAGCAAGTGCTGGATCTGCTGCGCAAGCGTGGCGCGATCTAAGACAGAAGCAGCTGCAAGCTTCTAGCTTCGAGCTACAAGAAAAAGCCCGTCGATGAGCAATCATCGGCGGGCTTTTTATTTCAGGCTAATTCGGTCAACTGTAGGAGTGAGCCTGCTCGCGATAGCGGTGTGTCATTCAACATTTGCGGTGGCGGATCCACCGCTATCGCGAGCAGGCTCACTCCTACAGGGGGTTAGCGTTTGGCTGGATACTCGCGGTGCATCTGTTCCAGCAACGCATCCTTGTCCTGCCACAGCTGATTGATCCAGCCCTGAAACTGCAGGCGGTATTCGCCGTCCTGATCGTAGTTCTTGCCGATGAACGCCGGCGGAATCCGCAGCTCTTCAAAGTGCACCACCACGTCGCGCACATTGCCGCACAACAAATCCCAGAAGCCCGGACGCCCGCCTGGGTAGTGGATGGTCACGTTGACGATCGACTCCAGTTGTTCACCCATCGCGTCCAGCACAAACGCAATGCCACCAGCCTTGGGCTTGAGCAGGTATTTGAACGGTGATTGCTGCTGCGCATGCTTGCCTTCGGTGAAGCGCGTGCCCTCGACGAAGTTGAAAATCCCCACCGGGTTGTTGCGGAATTTCGCGCAGGTCTTGCGCGTGGTTTCCAGGTCCTTGCCTTTCTTTTCCGGGTGCTTTTCCAGATAGGCCTTGGAGTAGCGCTTCATGAACGGAAAGCCCAGTGCCCACCACGCCAGACCGATCACCGGGACCCAGATCAACTCCTGCTTGAGGAAGAACTTCAACGGCTGAATACGCCGGTTGAGCACGTATTGCAGCACCAGAATGTCGACCCAGCTCTGGTGGTTGCTGGTGATCAGGTACGAGTGTTGGTAGTCCAGGCCTTGCAGGCCGCTGACGTGCCAGCGCGTGCGGCGCACCAGGTTCATCCAGGCCTTGTTGTTGCTGATCCACGCTTCGTGGGTGTGGCTCATCAGCCACAGCGAGGCGCGTCGGGCGAGGTCGAACGGCAGCACTTTGATCAGCGCCACGCAGAACAGAAACGAGCACAGCAGAATCGTATTGAGCGCCAGCAACAACGAGGCGATCACGCCGCGCAGCGGTGCAGGGAGAAAGTCCAGCATTTACACATCCATAGGTCGGTTGGCGGCTTGAATCGCGGTCAGGGCGATGGTGTAGACAATGTCGTCGACCTGCGCGCCGCGCGGCAGATCGTTCACCGGTTTGCGCAGGCCTTGCAGCATCGGGCCGAGGCTGACGCAGTCGGCGCTGCGTTGCACGGCTTTGTGGGTGGTGTTGCCGGTGTTCAGGTCAGGGAACACGAACACCGTGGCGCGACCGGCCACCTGGCTGTTCGGCGCCAGTTGCCGGGCGACTTCTGCGTTGGCAGCCGCATCGTATTGCAGCGGGCCGTCGATCAGCAGCGAATGCTGTTGCTCATGGGCGAGCAGGGTGGCTTCGCGGACTTTCTCGACTTCTTCACCGCTGGCGGATTCGCCGCTGGAGTAGCTGATCATCGCCACCCGTGGGGTGATGCCGAATGCCGCCGCCGAGTCGGCGCTTTGCAGAGCGATCTCGGCCAGTTCTGTTGCGCTCGGGTGCGGGTTCATCACGCAGTCACCGTAAACCAGCACTTCTTCGGGAAACAGCATGAAGAATACCGAGGACACCAGCGTGCAGCCCGGCGCGGTCTTGATCAGTTGCAGGGCCGGGCGGATGGTGTTGGCGGTGGTGTTGATCACACCCGACACCAGCCCGTCGACTTCATCCAGCGCGAGCATCATCGTGCCGATCACCACGGTGTCTTCCAGTTGCTGTTCGGCCATCGGCGCGTTGAGGCTTTTGCTCTTGCGCAGGGCGACCATCGGCTCGATGTAACGTTCGCGGATCAGGTCCGGATCAAGGATTTCCAGCCCCGGCGGCAACTCGATGCCCTGAGCGCGGGCCACGGCTTCGACGTCCTCGGGTTTGGCCAGCAACACGCAACGGGCGATCCCGCGCTCCTGACAGATCGCCGCCGCTTGCACGGTGAGCGGCTCGCTGCCTTCGGGCAGGACGATGCGCTTGTTCGCCGACTGCGCCCGTTGAATCAATTGATAACGGAACACGGCGGGCGACAGGCGCATTTCTCGCGGCGTACCGCAGCGTTGATGCAGCCACTTGGCGTCGAGATGGCTGGCGACGAAATCGGTGATGATCTCCGCGCGTTCGCGGTCATCGATGGGGATTTCCTTGTTCAGACCGTTGAGCAGGTTGGCGGTGTCGTAGGAGCCGGTGCTCACCGACAGCACCGGCAAACCGGCCTGCAACGCGCCACGACACAAGTCCATGATGCGCGGATCGGGCAGGGTGTCGCTGGTCAGCAACAGGCCGGCCAGCGGTACGCCATTGAGCGCCGCGAGGCTGACCGCGAGGATGATGTCGTCGCGGTCACCCGGGGTCACCACCAGCACGCCGGGCTTGAGCAGCTCCACGGTGTTGCGCATGGTGCGCGCGCAAATAATGATTTTGGTCATGCGCCGGGTTTCGTAGTCGCCGGCGTTGAGCACCTGCGCGCCCATCAGGTCGGCGACGTCACGGGTGCGCGGTGCGTTGAGTTCCGGCTGAAACGGAATGCAGCCGAGCAGGCGGAAATCACCGCTGCGCAACAACGGCGAATGTTCCTTCAGACGCGCGGCGAAGGCGTCCATGCTCTCGTCGGTCTTGACCTTGTTGAGGATCACCCCGAGGACTTTCGGGTCTTTCGGGCCACCGAACAATTGCGCCTGCAATTCCACGCGGCCGGAGAGTTCGGCGAGGACTTCGTTTTCCGGCGCCGAGACCAGAATCACCTCGGCATCCAGGCTTTTCGCCAGATGCAGGTTGACGCGCGCGGCGTAGCTGGCGCTGCGGGTCGGCACCATGCCTTCGACCACCAGCACGTCTTTGCCGATGGCGGCTTGCTGATAAAGGGCGATGATTTCTTCGAGCAGTTCGTCGAGCTGGCCGTCACCAAGCATCCGCTCGACATGGGCCAGGCCCAGTGGTTGCGGCGGTTTCAGGCCGTGGGTGCGCGCCACCAGTTCGGTGGAACGCTCGGGGCCGGTGTCGCCCGGATGTGGCTGGGCAATCGGTTTGAAGAAGCCGACTTTCAGTCCGGCCCGCTCCAGGGTACGCACCAGCCCGAGGCTGATGGAGGTCAGGCCCACGCCAAAATCGGTGGGTGCGATAAAAAAAGTTTGCATGCGGATTCTCTAAGGGTGCATGGCAATGGTGGCGATCTATACGTGACTGCCTACCGAAATTCAGTCGCCAAGGTTATCGCTAACCGAGCCTTGTGCGCACCAACCGCAGGCAAAGGGTTGGCCTATTTTTTCAATACGTTGCGCCGGGTCGAGGACCCAGGCGCGCGATTGCCATGGCGGCTGGTGGCGCAGGTGCTGGGTGTGGCCACAGGAAAGCTCGGCCACCCAGTGACCGTCCTCGTCCTGATGGAAACCGGTGATCGTCGAATCCCGTTTGTCCGGGTTGTGTTCGCTTTCGCGCGATTGCTTCGCTAAACTTGGCCTTTCTATATTCTTATGCAAAAGGTCTCGCCCCATGCTGATCGCCGCCAATAAGGCTGTCTCCATCGACTATACCCTGACCAACGACGCTGGTGAGGTCATCGACAGCTCCGCCGGCGGCGCTCCGCTGGTCTACCTGCAAGGCGCAGGCAACATCATCCCGGGCCTGGAAAAAGCCCTGGAAGGCAAAGCTGTTGGTGACGAGCTGGAAGTTTCCGTTGAGCCGGAAGACGCTTATGGCGAATACGCTGCCGAACTGGTCAGCACCCTGAGCCGCAGCATGTTCGAAGGCGTTGACGAGCTGGAAGTCGGCATGCAATTCCACGCTTCGGCGCCGGACGGCCAGATGCAGATCGTGACCATCCGTGACCTGGACGGCGACGACGTCACCGTCGACGGTAACCACCCACTGGCCGGTCAGCGCCTGAACTTCAAAGTGAAGGTCGTTGATATCCGTGATGCCAGCCAGGAAGAAATCGCTCATGGCCACGTCCATGGCGAAGGTGGCCATCACCACTGATTTTCTGCGCTAAGCTTCGAGTACTGGAGAGGCGCCTGCGGGCGCCTTTTTAGTCCGCGGCTGTCCTTGGTGGTCTCGCCAAGTGGCTGTTTCGAGTAGAACACGGGAATCCTGGAGTACGTCATGAGTGCTTTTCACGACCTTAAGTTGACAGCCCTGGATGGTCAGGAGCTACCGCTGGCGCCTTTCAAGGGCCAAGTCGTGCTGGTGGTCAACGTCGCCTCCAAATGCGGCTTGACCCCACAGTACGCGGCACTGGAAAACCTCTACCAGCAATTCAAAGGCAAAGGCTTCAGTGTGCTGGGCCTGCCGTGCAATCAGTTTGCCGGTCAGGAACCTGGTAGCGAACAGGAAATTCAAGAGTTCTGCAGCCTCAACTACGGTGTCACCTTTCCGTTGTCGAGCAAACTCGAAGTCAACGGTCACGACCGTCATCAGCTCTACCGCCTGCTGGCGGGCGAGGGCGCGGAGTTTCCCGGTGACATCACCTGGAACTTCGAGAAATTCCTGCTCGGCAAGGACGGCCGGGTGCTGGCGCGATTCTCGCCGCGCACTGCGCCGGATGATCCGACCATTGTTCACGCGATTGAAAAAGCGCTGAGCTGAACAGCAAGATCAAAAGATCGCAGCCTTCGGCAGCCCCTACAGTGATTCGGTAATTCGATTACAGGCAGGGGCTGCCGAAGGCTGCGATCTTTTGCTTTGTGTCTTTTGATCCTTGATCACCCAAATCAATAATGCTGTTCAAGGCTTGCGACTCTCCATATTATCGCCGTCATAAAGTCATTCCCTGCGGAGCCTTCCAATGCCGGTCCAAGCCCTGTTCAAACCGTTCCACCTCGGTACCCTCGAACTGCCGACCCGTGTGGTCATGGCGCCGATGACCCGCTCGTTTTCCCCGGGCGGCGTACCCAACTCCAAAGTCATCGAGTACTACCGTCGCCGTGCCGCCGCCGGCGTCGGCCTGATCATCACCGAAGGCACCACCGTCGGCCACGTTGCCTCCAACGGTTACCCGAACGTGCCGCAGTTCTTTGGTGACGCGCCATTGGCCGGCTGGAAAAAAGTCGTCGACGCGGTGCATGCCGAGGGCGGCAAGATTGTTCCGCAGCTGTGGCACGTGGGCAGCGTGCGCCGCATCGGCACCGAGCCGGACGCCAGCGTGCCGGGTTACGGCCCGTCGGAAAAACTCAAGGACGGTCAGGTCGTGGTGCACGGCATGAGCAAGCAGGACATTCAGGACGTCATCGCCGCATTCGCCCAGGCGGCCAAGGATGCGCAAAGCATCGGCATGGACGGCGTGGAGATCCACGGCGCCCACGGTTACCTGATCGACCAGTTCTTCTGGGAAGGCAGCAACCAGCGCACCGACGAGTACGGCGGCAGCCTGGCCAACCGTTCGCGTTTCGCCATCGAATTGATTCAAGCGGTGCGCGCTGCGGTCGGTGAGGGTTTCCCGATCATTTTCCGCTTCTCGCAGTGGAAACAGCAGGACTACACCGCACGTCTGGTGCAGACCCCGGAGGCCCTGGGTGAATTCCTCAAGCCGCTGGCCGATGCCGGTGTGGACATTTTCCACTGCTCGACGCGGCGTTTCTGGGAGCCTGAGTTCGACGGTTCCGAGCTGAACCTGGCCGGCTGGACGCGCAAGCTGACCGGCAAGCCGACCATCACGGTTGGCAGCGTCGGCCTGGATGGCGAGTTCCTGCAGTTCATGGTCAATACTGACAAGGTCGCGCAACCGGCGAGCCTGGAGAAACTGCTGGAGCGTCTGAACAACGACGAGTTCGATCTGGTGGCGGTGGGCCGTGCGCTGCTGGTGGATCCGGACTGGGCGCTGAAAGTCCGTGAAGGGCGTGAGCAGGACATTCTGCCGTTCAGCCGTGAGGCGTTGATGACGCTGGTTTAAGCGCTGTCAGTACCGACGCCCTCGCGAGCAGGCTCACTTCTACACTGGAATGCGTTCCAAATTGTAGGAGTGAGCCTGCTCGCGATGGCTGTTTCAAAATCTGCAGAAACCTAAGGCAATGTCTGCGCATTCGGCAACACCTGCTCCCCCACACATGCCCCACGCAAATGCTTTTCAAACTGCTCGATGATCGCCGCCCACCCCTGACGGCTGGCATGCTGGCGGGCATTCAGGCGCACGCAACGCAACGTCTCATCCTCCTCCAGCAACCATGCCGCCGCATCGCAGAACGCCTCTTCATCACCGGGCATCGCCAACACACCGTTGTAGCCATGGCGAATGTGCTGCGCCGCTGCGGCCTGATCGTACGCCACCACTCCCAGGCCGGAAGCCAACGCTTCGAGCACCACGTTGCCGAAGGTTTCGGTCATGCTCGGGAACAGGAAAATATCCCCCGAGGCATAGTGCGCGGCCAGCGCTTCGCCGCGTTGTGAGCCACAGAAAATCGCCTCCGGCAGCTCCTTTTCCAGCGCAAGCCGTTGCGGGCCGTCGCCGACCACGATCAGCTTCAGGTTGCGCTGTGGATAAGTGCTACGCAGTGTGTCGAAGCAACGCTTGAGCAGGCCGAGGTTCTTCTCCGGGGCCAGGCGGCCGACGTGAATCACCGCGATGTCCTGCTCGCTCAGGCCCCATTGCTCACGCAAACCGTTCAGTCGCTTGGCTGGGTGAAACAACTGGCTGTCCACACCTCGTGAAAGCAAAGCGAGGCGGTCGAACTGGCGGCGCTCCAGTTCCAGTCGTTGACTGACACTGGGTACGAGGGTCATCGCCGAGCGGTTGTGGAACCAGCGCAGGTAATGGGTCAGCAAGCGCGTCAGCAAACCCAGCCCGTACTGGTTGGTGTACTGCTGGAAATTGGTGTGAAAACCGCTGACCACCGAGATCCCCAGGCGCCGCGCCGCCCGCAACGCTGACAAGCCAAGCGGGCCTTCGGTGGCGATGTACAGCACATCCGGGCGATGGCGCTTCCAGCGCCGCAGCAGTTTGTGCATCGACGACTGGCCCCATTGCAGCCCCGGGTACCCGGGCAACGGCCAGCCCCGACACAGCAGCAGCGCGTCATCCTCGCTGCGCTGCGGATCACTGGCCTGACGCGGCCGCACCAGCTCCACTTGATGCCCGCGCGCGCGCAATCCATCGCACAAACGGCCAAGGGTATTGGCCACCCCGTTGATTTCCGGTGGGAAGGTTTCGCTGATCAGAGTGATATGTAGAGCTGTCGTCATGACCTCAGTGTCGGCTGAGGCCATGTCGTGCCTGTGACGATCGGATGATGGATTTGTGACTGGGCGTTGGTGACCGGCTTAGCGTTGTGTGACGAGGTTCTCCGCACCGCGTTCGCGCACCCAGAACAGCGTCGCTCCGGCGACAGCGGCCGGCATCATCAGGATGTTGACCACTGGAATCAGCAGCACCAGATAGACGATCCCGCCAAAACTCATGCTCTGCCAGCGCTTTTCGCGCAGCCAGGCGAGCATTTCGTTCCAGCCCAGTTTGTGGTTGTCCGCCGGGTAGTCGATGTACTGGATTGCCATCATCCACACGCCGAACAGCAGCCACAGCGGTGCGGCGATAATGTTCACCACCGGTATGAAGGAGAGGATGAACAGGCCGATCGCGCGCGGCAGGAAGTAGCCGAGTTTGCGCATTTCCCGGGCGAGGGTGCGCGGGATCATCGCGATCAGTTCGCCCCAGCTGAACGCCGGGAAATCATCGGTGCCGCGCACCACCACTTCGACCTTTTCCGCGAGAAAACCGTTGAACGGCGCGGCGATGACGTTGGCGAGCATGGTGAAGGTGAAGAACACCATCAGCGCCACCAGCACCACGAACAGTGGCCAGAGGATGTAGCTGAGGAAGCTCAGCCAGTCGGGCAGCGACGGCATCAGGCTGTCGACCCACAGGCTGAACTGATGGCCAGCCAGATAGATCAATCCGACGAACAGCACCAGATTGATCGCCAGCGGCAACAACACGAACAGGCGCAGGCCTGGGCTGAGAACCAGTTTGAGGCCTTCGCGCAGGTATTGCGGGCCGGACAGAACAGGGGCGGGCATAAGGTGCTCCGAGCAAGGGAAAACGCGCCGACCTTACCGGCTTTGCACCAGTGGTGAAAGCGCGGCAGAGTGATCGACATGCACTGTAACAAAGACGTCCATCTCGTCAGTGTGTGCGCATAGAGACCACCTATGAGCTGGATTGTTAAACCGTATTTCCTTAATCTTGCCCCCCTCGATACGCTGCACCCAACTTTTTACAGGACTGTCGAGCTCATGCCTTCCCCAAGGTTATCCACAGTCCTTTTTTATTCCCGCCGGCAGTCCGGCGTTCCGCGCCAGTCTTTCGGCCCGGTCAACAGGAGCAGGTCATGTCTGAAGTCCGTCATTCGCGAGTGATTATTCTCGGTTCCGGCCCTGCCGGTTACAGTGCTGCGGTCTACGCCGCCCGTGCCAACCTCAAGCCACTGCTGATCACCGGCATGCAGGCCGGTGGTCAACTGACCACCACCACCGAAGTCGACAACTGGCCGGGCGACGTGCACGGCCTGACCGGCCCGGCACTGATGGAGCGGATGCGTGAGCACGCCGAGCGTTTTGAAACCGAGATCGTTTTCGATCACATCAACGCCGTGGACTTCGCTGCCAAGCCGTACACCCTGACCGGCGACAGCGCGACCTACACCTGCGACGCCCTGATCATCGCCACCGGCGCCAGCGCTCGTTATCTGGGCCTGCCGTCGGAAGAAGCGTTCATGGGCAAAGGCGTTTCTGCCTGCGCGACCTGCGACGGTTTCTTCTACCGCAACAAGCCAGTGGCGGTGGTGGGCGGCGGCAACACCGCTGTTGAAGAAGCGCTGTACCTGGCCAACATCGCCAGCACCGTGACCCTGATCCACCGTCGCGAAACCTTCCGCGCCGAGAAGATCCTGATCGACAAGCTCAACGCCCGCGTGGCCGAAGGCAAGATCATTCTCAAGTTGAACGCCAATCTCGACGAAGTGCTGGGCGACAACATGGGCGTGACCGGTGCGCGCCTGAAGAACAACGACGGCAGCTTCGACGAAATCAAGGTCGACGGCGTGTTCATCGCCATCGGCCACACCCCGAACACCTCGCTTTTCGAAGGCCAACTGACCCTGAAAGACGGTTACCTGGTGGTGCAGGGCGGCCGTGACGGCAACGCCACTGCGACCAGCGTCGAAGGCATCTTCGCTGCCGGCGACGTGGCTGACCACGTTTACCGTCAAGCCATCACCTCGGCCGGCGCCGGCTGCATGGCGGCACTGGACACCGAGCGTTACCTGGACGGTCTGCAGAACGCTTCGTTCTAAATCGCAGACACAAAAAAACCGGCTTCGGCCGGTTTTTTTATGCCCGTGATTTCTGGCACAACGCAGTTCCATTGTAGGAGCGAGCCTGCTCGCGATCGCGATTTATCAGGCAACTCATGTGTTGAATGTAAGATCGCTATCGCGAGCAGGCTCACTCCTACAGGGGTTGTGTCGGATATGAAATCAGCGACGGGTCAGCGGCTGGGCGGTGAACTTCACACCGGCCAGACCGTGCTTGATCAGCGCCCGGATATTGCCGTGATCGCTGCCCTCAGGCGTCGCCACCACCGAACGGTAATGTTCGCCGAACGCCAGCAGCGCTTCTTCATCGCTCAAGCCTTCCAGCAGCGCCAGCCCCAGGGTCTTGCACGAACCTTCGTTCTGCCCGGCCGCGTTTTCCACGCCGCCGTTGTTGAACGCTTGCGGCTGATAGTCGTAACCAGCGGCGATGAACGCCAGGGTGTCGGCGAAAAGGTGCTCGCCGCTCTTGAGGCTGGCGCGCAGGGTGTTCAGATCACTCATTGGGTTTTCCTTTGGCGAACGCCGTCTGTTGTTCGGCGCTGGCTTCTTGCTGGTATTGGGCTTTCCACTCGGCGTAAGGCATGCCGTAAACCACTTCACGGGCGTCGTCGAGGCTGACCTCGATCTGACGGTCATCGGCGGCGGCCTTGTACCACTTGGACAGGCAGTTGCGGCAAAACCCGGCAAGGTTCATCAGGTCGATGTTCTGCACGTCCTTGCGGCTGTCCAGATGGGCGACCAGCCGGCGGAAGGCGGCGGCTTCGAGTTCGAGGCGTTGTTGCTCGGTCATGGGGGTCTCTGCGAGACAGCTTCGAGCGGCGAGCTGCGAGCTGCAAGATTGGGTTGTGGGTGCCTTTAGCTTACCGCTTGCAGCTCGAAGCTTGAAGCTCAGCGGCTTGCCGCGAGGGTGATCGACACCGACTCGGCAAAACGCAGCGCATGCGGCTTGTCGACTTCGACTTCGGCGTACAGCACGGCGGTATTGCTCATCACCAGATCCAGCAGTTCCTGGGTCAGGCGTTCGAGCAGCGCAAAACGATTGCCCTCGACGTGGGCGATGATCGCCTTGGTGATGGTGCGGTAGTTCAGCGCGTGATCGATATCGTTGTCGCGCACCGCTTCCTGCGCGGCGTAGAGGATGGTCAGGTTGATCAGCACATCCTGCTTGTTGAGGATCTCGTCCTCGTTGATTCCGATAAAGGTGCGCAAGCGCAGATCCTTGACCCGGATGCGCGCCATTCCCGGTTGAAGTTGTGACATTTACTTGCTCCGTCCAATCAATTGCAGGAACTCCTGGCGGGTGTTGCTCGAGTCGCGAAAGGCGCCGAGCATGACCGAGGTGTTCATGGTCGAATTCTGTTTCTCGACACCGCGCATCATCATGCACATGTGCCGGGCCTCGATGACCACCGCGACGCCGGCGGCATCGGTGACTTGCTGCACCGCATCGGCAATCTGCCGGGTGAGGTTTTCCTGAATCTGCAGGCGCCGGGCGAACATGTCCACCAGCCGCGCGATCTTCGACAGCCCCAGCACCTTGCCCGTCGGAATATAAGCCACATGGGCCTTGCCGATGAAGGGCAGCAGGTGATGTTCGCACAATGAGTACAACTCGATGTCGGCGACGATGATCATTTCGTCGCTGTCGGAGGCGAACAGCGCGCCGTTGACGATCTCATCCACACTCTGTTCGTAGCCGTGACACAGGTACTGCATGGCCTTGGCCGCGCGCACCGGGGTGTCGAGCAGGCCTTCGCGGTCGGGGTTTTCACCGAGGCCGATGAGGATCTCGCGGTAATTCTCGGGCAGGGAACGGGTCATGGACATCCTCGCAGCAAGGCATTATTTGATGTGCCTTCCGCCGTTGACGGTCAGGGTCGTACCGGTGACATAAGGGTTGTCGAGCAGATAGCGCAGGCTCTGATAGATCACTTCGCTGCCGGGCTCGGTGCCCAGCGCGGATTTGGCCAGGGCCTTGGCACGGTACGCCGCGTCGTCGTCGGGATTGAACAATAGCAGGGCTGGCGCGATGCCGTTGACCTTGATCGCCGGCGCATAACGCGCGGCGAACGACAGGGTCAGGCTGTCGAGCCCGACCTTGCTGGCGCAATAACCGATGTGCTTGCTGCTGCCCTTGCGGGTGACGTCGTCGCTGATGTGGATGATGTCCGCAGGCGTCGAGCGCTGAAGCAGGTCGGCGCAGTGCAGGTTGATCAGATACGGCGCAAGCATGTGCACGTTGACCATGCGCATAAAGGCTTCGGCTTCGTTGTTCGGTGTTTCCGCCAGCCATTCGGAGGCGTTGTGGATGATCGCGCGCAGGCGCTCCGTGTGGGTTTTCAGTTCAGCGATAAAGGCGAGAATCCCTGCCTCGCTGGAAAAGTCCGCGAATACCCCGACAGCACCCAGATCACGCAGTGTCTGCACGCCCGGACGTTCAGTCCGGTAGGTGAAGATGACGCTGTGGCCGTCTTCGAGCAAACGCCGCGCGCAGTGCAGACCGACACGCTGGCCGGCACCGGTGATGAGGATCGGGGCGGAGGAAGTGGTCATGAATGGCTCGCGTCGCGGTTGGAGCAAAAACTATAACAGCGACGCTGCCGAAAAGATCGCAGCCTTCGGCAGCTCCTACAGAGGCGCATCCACCCTATAGAAGCTGTCGAGTGCGACGAGGCTGCGATCTTTTAGCGATTTTGTGCAGAAGGTGTCACCGGTAAAGGACGCGTCGGCGCGCTGTTCAACCAACCCGCCAGCAACCGCGTCGACAACGGAATGAAGAAGTACACCATCAACGGTGTCAGGCACGCCGTGCTGATCAACACGCGCGGCAACAGGCTCATCTCGGCGAGCAACGGCCCGAGGACAAAGTTGAACAGCAGCGATACCGGGAAGAACGCCAGCCAGATCGCCACCGCCTGTTTCCAGCGTGGGGGTCGCTGGCCTGCCGCGCCGAACCAGCCTTCGATGCCACTGACCCGATGTTCTTTGGGATGCGCGAACAGATCGCTGCCCCGCGACAGCCACGCGGTGCGTGAGGCCGAGTGCTCCCAGGCGTGCAGGGTCTGCTCGTCGACGAAGCGGAAAATGATCTGGAATTCGTTGTCACCGGGCGGCGGTGCGAGCACGCCGGAACCCAGGTAACCGGGGAAGTCAGTGGCCAGTTGTTCGCCTTCGCGCAGCCAGGCAATCAGCTCCTGATAGCGACCGTCGGCGACACGACGCGCCACCATCAGCGTGACGGGGGAAGTAGACATTTTGTATCTCCGTATTTCCAAGTGCGTCGCTCCGGGTAGGAGTTTCGCCATACGCAGGCTGGGGGTAGGGGCCTGCGCTTTTCAACAAGCAAGGATTATTCCTGATTTTGATGACAGTTTCAGAGACTTTCGTTCCTGTTCATGGGTTGAACCGATAGAGGACATCGGATGTAGAATGGGATCCAAATCTGATGAGCGGACACACCTGCATAATGGCTGTTATCACGGACGTTAGCCCTGCTTCGCAGGCATCTGCCGCGCTCGAACGCGAAGAGCTGTTCCCCATTCGTGAAGTGTCACGGCTGACCGGGGTGAACCCGGTCACGCTGCGAGCATGGGAGCGCCGCTACGGTTTGATTGAGCCGGTACGCACCGAAAGTGGGCATCGGCTGTACTCGATGACCGATATTGAGCGTGTGCGCAGCATTGTCGAGTGGATCGACCGTGGGGTAGCGGTCAGCAAGGTTGGCAAGATTCTCGCCAAGACCGAACCGCTGAAGGCGCTGTCGCAGATCATTTCCGATGACCAGGTGAAGGCGGACTATCAACAGTGGCAGGACCAGGTGCAGCGTGCGGTCAGCGCTTTCGACGATCTGGAACTGGATCGGGTCTACTCGCAGATCTTTGCATCCTACCCATTGCCGGTGGTGTTCCAGGACATTCTGTTGCCGCTGTGGCGACGCCTGCTTCAGCATCGCGAAGCGTTCGGGCAAACCAGTGAATGGCTGTTTCTCGATGGTTTTTTGCGCACCCGGGTGTTGGGGCGGATCCTCGTGTTACGCAAGCCGCAGCCGCGCAAAATCATCGTCAGCGCCCTGGCAGGGCATTGCCGTGAACTGGAATTGCTGGTGGCGGCGCTGTTTCTCAGCGGTGGAGAAACCGGGGTGCGGGTGTTGACGACGGAGCAGCCGTTCGACGAGTTGACCCTGGTCTGCGAAAAGATCAAACCTCAGGCATTGGTGCTGTTTTCCAATCATGCGCCGACAGCGGAGCTGCCGCGACGCCTGAATCGGCTGGCGCTGAGTCTCGATTGTCCGTTGTTGTTGGCCGGGGATGCGGCGGATCTGGCGCAAGACGCCCTGGCCGGTTCGCCGATCGGCTGCCTGGGCAACGAAGGCGCCACGATGCTGCAGCGCCTGACGCAATTTCTCGCGGGTAAACTCGATACCTGAAACTCAGGTGTGCAGGGCGGGGTGAGTCAGGCGATGTTGTTGCAGGATGAACTGGCGCAGACGCTCGGTTTCATCGGCATCGGTCTGGCTCAGCGCGTAGGCGAAGAAACCGTGCTCGGTTTCCCGCTCGAAATTGCCACGCAGGGAAATCCGCTCATAACCTGAAGGGCTGAACCACAGGGCGAAATGCTTGGGTGGCTTGGTCTTGTTGCGCATTTCCAGCAGCACGCCTTTGTGCGACACCTCGTGCACCCACATCATGCCCGGTTGGCCCTTGGCATTTTCCAGCGCCACTGGCTCTTCGAGGGTCAGTCGCCAAGGGCGAACCATCGGCCCGTCTTCGTAAATGCTCGGCACGCCCAGACGCAGGTGCAAGGCGTGGAATTCGTCTTCCACCAGATGCAGCGGGAAGGTCATTTGCTGATTTTCGAAGTTGGCCTGAATGGTCACTTGTTCATGAGCGGCCAGGCGCGTGAGCAGGTCACGGATCTGCGAACCGCCATTGACCAGCAGGCTCGACGTTGCATCCCGCACATTGAGCTGCGGGTTGTGCTGCATGGTCTGGATGAAATCCAGCTCATCCTGGGTCAAGAGGGCGTCGCGTTGCATGGCCTGGCTCGAAAGAAATAGTTACAAAGTCATTGGTGATTGTAGTTACTGACAGTTAGTTCGCAGTTTTGTTTTCGCCGTTCGTCGCTTTCAAGGCGGAGAGTTCGGCTTGCAGCGCAGCCACCTGCGCTTCCAGTTGCGCGACGCGTTGTTGCGCCTTGACCTGAACCGTGACGTCTTTCTGCACACCGACGAAATAGGTCTGGCCGTCGTCGGCATTTTTCACCGTCGACAGCGACAGTTCGTTCCAGAACGGCGTGCCGTCCTTGCGGTAGTTGCGCAGGATTTCCCGGCACGAGCCGCCATCGCGCAAGGTGTCGCGGATCAGCGTCAGGCTGGCCTGATCACGGTCTCCGGACTGCAGAAAGCGGCAGTCCTGATAAAGAATCTCTTCGCTGGTGTAACCGGTCAGGCGCTCGAAGGCCGGGTTTACGTAAATCAGGATGTTGTCCTGTTCACCTTCCTTCTCGGCTACCACGATTCCGTCATTCGACGCGTTGATCACCATTTGCAGCAGGCTGGCATTGATCATCAATGAATCCGTTCAGTGTTGATGTTGGCTGGCATTCTAGAAGTTCCAACGCCGCTGTCTACCGGCCACCACCGCTAATTGAGCGCGGATCGCGGCTTTTGTGTCGGGCTGCTACTATCCCGGCTCATTTTTTTCAGCTTCAGGATCAGATTGATGAAAGTCGCCATCCTCTCCGGCTCGGTTTATGGCACGGCCGAAGAAGTCGCCCGTCATGCGCAAGACCTGCTGAAAGACGCCGGTTTTGAAACCTTCTACAACCCACGCGCCAGCCTGGCGGACATCCAGGCGTTCGGCCCTGAAGCGTTGCTCGCCGTGACTTCGACCACCGGCATGGGCGAGCTGCCGGACAACTTGCAGCCGTTGTACTCAAGCATTCGCGATCAACTGCCCATGGCCTGGCGTGGCCTGCCGGGTGCGGTGATCGGTTTGGGCGATGCCAGTTATGGCGATACGTTCTGCGGTGGCGGCGAGCTGATGCGCGAATTGTTCGCTGAGCTCGGCGTGCGTGAGGTGCAGGAGATGCTGCGTCTGGACGCCAGCGAAAGCGTGACGCCGGAAACCGACGCCGAACCATGGCTGGCGCAATTGATCGCCACCCTCAAGGGCTGACCGCGCGCTCGCGCAGTAATGCCAGCCAGGCCTGGGCGGCTTTCGACAGATAGGCGCCCTGACGCCAGATGAAGGCGATGTCCCAGCGCAAGTAGTCTGGCGCGCGCAAGGTCAGGCGCACCACGCCCGGGCGCTCCAGTGCCCGGGCGACCACGCTGGGCAGCAACACCACGCCTTGCCCGGCGGCCACCAAGGCGACGAGAAAATCCGCCTGCCCGCTGCGCCCGCCTTCCTTGGGGGTGAAACCCATCTGTTGGCAGGCCTGCAGCAGGCGATCGTTGAGCACGAAGCTGCGCTGATACAGCAGGAATGGCGTCTCGGCCAATTCCTCCAGGCCAATCTCGCCGCGTGCCGCCAGCGGATGATCCACCGGCAGCAGCACATCGAGTTTCTCATCGCAGAACGGCTGAAAGTCGAACTGCGGGTCTTTCGGCAACAAGCTGCCGCCCAACTCCAGTTCGCCACTCAGCACCGCTTGCTCGACGTTGCGACTGCCGCCTTCAAGCAGTTGAATGCTGATGTTCGGATAGCGCCGCCGGTACTCGGCAAACAGCCCGGCGAACAGCGCGTCGCTGCCCAGCAACGGCAAGCCGAGGCGCAACTCCCCGCGCGCCAGATGACTCAGATCGTCCAGCTCCCTGAGCAGCTCATTGCGCAGGCGCAACATGCCTTCGGCCCGTTGCAGCACCACGCTGCCGGCAGCGGTCAGGCGCAGTTGTGAACCCAGCCGTTCAAGCAGCGGCGTGCCCAGGCTCTGTTCGAGTTGCGCGACTTGTTTGCTCACCGCCGACTGGCTGATGTGCAGGGTTTTCGCCGCTTGGGTAAAGCCGCCCTGATGCATGACTTCGACAAAACTGCGCAGCTGTTTGAATTCCATCTACCTGATTCCATTTTGGAATGGCTTCGAGTCTAACAATTCGCTTCGGGGATGACAGTCGGCTTCGTAAAATAAGCCCCTGTCAGGAGCAAAAATCATGAAACCCGCCCCACTCAAGCATCTTTCCCGTCTGTTGGCCGAACTGGCCGTGTTACTCGGCCTCTACCTGCTCGGTTGCCGGATCGCCGCATGGCTGGCCTGGCCGATTCCCGGTGGCGTAATCGGCATGGCCCTGTTGCTGCTGGCGTTCGCCTTCGGCTGGGTCAAACCGGCCGCGCTGCAGTTGGGCGCTGGGCTGTTGATGGCCGAGATGCTGCTGTTCTTTATTCCGGCGTTGATGAGCCTGCTCGATTACGGCGCGCTGCTGCGCAATGACGGCTGGCGGATCCTGCTGGTGATCGGCGTCAGCACCCTGATGGTGATGCTGGTGACCGCGTTCACCGTGGAGTTGGCTGTGCGAATGAGGCGTTCCCATGAAGTTTGAACTGATGCCGATGTTCTGGCTTGCCTTCACCTTGCTGGCGTACCTGTTCAGCCGCTGGATCTATCGGCGCACCGGGCGTTATTTGCTGTCGCCACTGATTCTGGTGCCGGCGCTGTTGCTGGCCCTCGCGGTGCCACTGCACACGGCGTATGCCGAATACGCCAGCAACACCCACTGGTTGATGCTGGTGCTCGGCCCGGTCACGGTCGCCTTCGCCGTGCCGATCTGGCAGCAGCGGCGTCTGCTGATGCAGCATTGGTCGGCGCTGCTGCTCGGCATGCTGGCCGGCAGCACCGCTTCCATCGCCACCTCGTTCGGATTGGCAAAGGCGTTGGCACTGGACAGTTCGGTGACGATGTCGTTGGTGCCGCGTTCGATCACCACGCCGTTCGCCATGCCGCTGGCGCAGGATCTTGGAGGCGTGCCGGAATTGACCGCGGTGTTCGTGATGTTTACCGGGGTCTTTGGCGCGATGCTCGGCGGGGTATTGCTCAAGTGGTTACCGCTGCGCAGTGCCTTGGCGCGCGGTGCGTTGTTCGGGGTCGGCGCGCACGGTGCCGGCGTCAGTCGGGCCCATGAAGTGGGCGGTGAGGAAGGCTCGGTGGCGGGGCTGGTGATGGTCCTGACCGGGCTGCTCAATCTGTTCGCCGCGCCTTTGTTGGCGTCGTTGCTTTGACATGGATCCAAGGAGATTGCATTGCTGACCCGCTCAGTCATCAAGCTGGCTGCCAATGCAACTACGTGAGTTCCGGGGGCTGACTAGACTGCTCACACGTGCCAGACAACAAGAACAGAGGTGCATACAGTGAGCGTAGCCCCGGTCCAGTCGTCCCTTAATGTCAAAGATCAGGTCAGTGCTGCGGAGTGGCAGACCCGGGTCGATCTCGCCGCCTGTTATCGTCTGGTCGCGCTGCATGGCTGGGACGACCTGATCTTCACCCACATTTCCGCCAAGGTTCCGGGCACCGAAGACTTCCTGATCAACCCGTTCGGCTTGATGTTCCATGAGATCACCGCGTCGAGCCTGGTCAAAGTCGATCAGGCCGGCAACAAGCTCATGGACAGCCCCTACGAGATCAATCCCGCCGGTTACACCATCCACAGCGCCGTGCACGAAGTGCGGCACGATGTGATCTGTGTGCTGCACACCCACACCGCCTCCGGTGTCGCGGTGTCGGCGCAAAAACAAGGGGTGTTGCCGATCAGTCAGCAATCGCTGTTCGTGCTGTCGAGTCTGGCCTATCACGCCTATGAAGGCGTGGCGCTGAACCACGAAGAAAAGGCCCGCTTGCAGGCCGATCTGGGCGACAACAATTTTCTGATGCTGCACAACCACGGGTTACTGACCTGTGGCGGCACCATCGCCGATACGTTTCTGATGATGTTCACCTTCCAGCGCGCCTGCGACATTCAGGTCATGGCGCAAACCGGCGGCGCGGAACTGATCGCCATCGAACCGCAGATTCTGGCGGGCGCCAAAGCGATGATCGCCGGCGTGACCAAAAGCGCTCAAGGCATGGGCGGCGCGCTGGCCTGGCCGGCGTTGCTGCGCAAACTCGATAAACAAGACCCCGGATATAAACTCTAATGCCTCTTGCCGAGATTCCTCTGTGTGTCTGGCGCAAGCGCAGCTGGACGTTTGTCTTTCGCGGCCAGTCGATCCGTTACTGGACGGCGGGGCAGGGTGAGCCGCTGCTGCTGATCCACGGTTTCCCGACCGCCAGTTGGGACTGGCACTACCTGTGGCAGCCATTGACCCAACGTTATCGGGTGATCGCCTGCGACATGCTCGGTTTCGGTGATTCGGCCAAACCGTTGAATCACAGTTACAGCCTGCTGGAGCAGGCCGACCTGCAACAGGCGCTGTTGGCGCATCTTCAGGTCGAGCAACCGCTGCATATTCTGGCCCACGATTACGGCGACAGCGTTGCCCAGGAACTGCTCGCCCGGCATTACGAAAACCGGATCGCGGTCGCCAGTTGCGTATTCCTCAACGGCGGGCTGTTCCCGGAAACCCATCGCCCGGTGCTGATGCAAAAACTGCTGCTCAGCCCGTTGGGCTGGATGATCGGCCGGGCCTTCACCCGTGATGGCCTGGTGAAAAGTTTCCGGCAGATCTTCGGCCCGCAGACCGGCCCTACTGAAAGCGAACTGGATGATTTCTGGAGCCTGATCGAGACCCATCGCGGTCCACGTATCATGCACAAACTGATCGGCTATATCCCCGAGCGCCGGGTGCAGCGCGACCGCTGGGTGGCGGCCATGCAGCGCGATGAGATCCCGCTGCGGGTGATCGATGGCGAAGTCGATCCGATCTCCGGGGCGCACATGGTCGAGCGTTACCGGCAGTTGATTGCCGACGCCGACACCGTGTTGTTGCCGGGCATTGGCCACTATCCACAGATCGAAGCGCCGGTGCAGGTGCTCAAGCATTACCTGGCGTTTCGAGATCACCTGGCGTTGCCGCCGCGCAAAGTGGCGTGCTCCTGAAAGATCAGAAGATCGCAGCCTGCGGCAGCTCCTGCAGAAGATCGGTGTAGGAGCTGCCGCAGGCTGCGATCTTTTGATTTTTTGGTTCATCATCCCCCAGCCTTATCGCGCACTATTCAGCCTCAGCCGTATTCGTTGTGACCGAAAGCCCCGTGCCTGACACTCGGGGTCACTGTCCCTCGGCCTGCTGGAGTTCCTGCGATGAATGAGTCCGTACGTTTCGAAGATAAAGTCGTGATCGTCACCGGTGCCGGCGGTGGCCTGGGCCGTGCGCACGCTTTGCTGTTCGCCCGGCACGGCGCCAAAGTGCTGGTCAACGACCTCGGCGGCTCGACCCAGGGCGAAGGCGCCAACGCCTCCGCCGCCGATCGCGTGGTGGCGGAAATTCGCGAAGCCGGTGGCATTGCCGAGGCCAACCACGACTCGGTCACCGACGGCGACAAACTGGTGCAGAACGCCCTCGATGCCTTTGGCCGTATCGACGTGGTGGTGAACAACGCCGGGATCCTGCGCGACAAGACGTTTCACAAAATGGACGACGCCGACTGGGATCTGGTCTATCGCGTCCACGTCGAAGGCGCCTACAAAGTCACCCGCGCCGCGTGGCCGCACCTGCGCGAGCAAAACTACGGCCGGGTGATCTTCACCGCCTCGACCTCGGGCATCTATGGCAACTTCGGTCAGTCCAACTACGGCATGGCCAAACTCGGCCTCTATGGCCTGACCCGCACCTTGGCTATTGAAGGGCGCAAGAACAACATCCTGGTCAACGCCATCGCGCCTACCGGCGGCACGCGCATGACCGAGGGCCTGATTCCACCGCAAGTGTTCGAACAGCTCAAACCGGAACTGGTCAGCCCGCTGGTGGTGTACCTGGCCAGTGAACAATGCGAGGAAACGTCCGGTTTGTTCGAGGTCGGCGGCGGCTGGATGGGCAAGGTGCGCTGGGAGCGCAGCCTCGGCGCCGGATTCGATCCGCGTGTTGGCTTCTCGCCGGAAGATGTGGCGGCGCATTGGCAGCAGATTTGCAATTTCGAAGGCGCGGCGCATCCGAAGGACAATATCGAGGCGCTGAAAGAGATGATGGCAAATTTGCAGAAGTATTCGCTTTAGCTACTTAAGCCACCCGATCAATGGAAGTGATGGTCGGGTGGTTTTTTCTGTTTTAGTCGTAACGTTTTTCTGTCATGAATGCCGGCGGTGTCCAATTAGGACCCTTGATTGTTTTTCCATTTTCATCGTAAGACAAGACGCCGTCTCTGAATAACGAGTTGTATGTGTCTACAAAGACACCATGGGAAATAGTGTCCTTGCGATAGCGTACATACATTTGATCGATGCGCATGGGGTGAAAACATAGCGCGAAGAGTGAAATGACTTCCGCAATCGGTTCGTTTTTTATGATTTTCTCGACAGTGCTCATTGGCCGAAACTCCTCATTGAGCGTTCATTGCGTTGATTGCCTCTTCGTTGTAGAGCAGAGTCAATTCGCTGCCGAGTTTGTAGTCCTCTAGTGTCGCGGTGTGCGCATTGTTCCATATCGGAGACTCATCAGAGGGGGATGTGGTATCGCTATAGCCAAAATTTCTGTATCGCTCAAGCTCTCTCAATTCGTGAGTGTAGTAGCGCAGATCAGTGTCAGTATGATTCAAATCCCCGTTCCAAATTCTCTCTAATCTTTGAATCATGACGTCGTTAGCATCTGATTGGTTGAACCTCGCTACGTGTAGTTTCACCGCAATGACTCCAGCGTTTGTGATGACCGCTGTGTGCCAGTCCAGATCAAGTATTGGTCCACCAGACTGCTCTGGATTGTAAATCCGACCGCTGTATTTCCCTTTGACGTAACCTCCCGCGTACGGACTGCTGAACACCATTGTCATTCGAAGTACGCGGGCCTGGCCGCATATGGTCAGGTGCAACGCCTTTTATTTCCAGCGCAGTATCGATTTGAAGATAACCAGGCCTGTCGGGCAGCCTCGGTGGATTTTGCATATTCATATCCTTTTGAATGTGCGTGATGACGTTATTGGTTTGTGCAAGAGCTCACTGCTGCAGGCGATGCGATCCTTGTTGCCGGGCAATGCTTGAGTCGTTTCAAGTTACAACAAAGCCTGAGTTCAAAAGTCTGAGAATTCCGTGAGTTATTGCTTGTAGTGTTGAGTGAACTTTCGAGGGTTTGTAAAAGGACGGGGTTGCGTACTGCTATGCAATAAGAAGTTTCCGATGGATTTTTCGGAGGTTTCTTGTAGGACGGGATGCCTGTTTTTCATCAGGCATAAAAAAGGCCGCTGCAAACGCAGCGGCCAAGGTAAGACGTTGGATCAAGGAGCTACAAATCAACGTCAGTGAACACCGGGGCGATCAATCGAAGATTCGATTGATCTGAAATCGGTCAGCCTGGGTGCGAGTTGCTCACTGGCCAAGGCTTCGTGCTGTACGGCGTGTGCCGTGAAAGCCCGCTCAGAATAAGGTCTCGAGCCCAAAGGAAAAATAGCAATTCCGGATATGCACTGTTACGGGGCATGTAACAGTCTGATCGCACCACGGCACCCTGCACGGACTGGGCAGCGTATTCGCAGCCAAAAACATGTCGCTTCGTTCTATATTTCGGATAATTGAATTTGTTGCTCTCGGTAATGATAGAGCACGTATTTTTATTTTTGAAGTTGTCGTCATAGATGTGTGGTTTTGTGTTTTTGTTAATGGCTTGTAATCTATATTTATTGAAATGAACTGGTTCTTCTTGTTTTCGGAAAATGAATCTATCTTTCGCTTTCCCGGTGACGCGGTATGTCGCAATCACTGAATATGAAAGATAGGATCTCAAGATGGATAAGTTGTACAAAAGTTTGATGCGCGGCTCTGAAGGTGAGGAAGTTACCTGGCGAGCGGAGTGGGAGAAGGCTAACGCCGTGCAGAGTCGAGTGTTCGCAATTGTGGATGCGATCCCGACAGTTCGGCAAATCGCTCGACAGGCACTGCGGCAAGAGTTGCAACGTCGAAATAAGGCCATTGATATCGATAATGTTTACATCAATATCACGGACCGGTCGTATGAGCTTGAAACGCGTCCCTTGGGCAAGCTTTCTGATGTCTTGCTCCATTGTCTTGATAACAATGTATTGCCGAACTATCTGAGTGGCGGCGGAGATGGAGTGTTTTACCTGCCCGATACCGTTAGCGATCAGATGAGAGTCGAAGGGTTCAGTATTATTGACGCCGAGGGATCTATTACCTATGCGTTACGGAACCTGGAAAGCAGCCTGCGTTCGGAAATACGTAAATATTGGGCAGCCCCCGAAAAATCCGCGGTCGCTGAAGAATCACTGCAGACGAATAAAGAGGCATTTCAGCAAGCCTATCTTGATGTACTTGCCGCAGAGCTTTCTTTAAAAGCCATGGCCGGTGTAATAGACCATGGCATGGCGGCACGCTTTAGCTACTTGTTGGGCCTGGAGAGCGGAGCGGGTGCTTACAAAATAGAGTTCAACCCTGAACCCGACTATCGATCTTCGCTGGGGCCGGGGTTTGTGCTTAATAATGTGATGCGAACGGATTCGGAAATGAAGTTGGTCAACGAGTCCACGGGCTATGTCATGCATGCGCCAGGCCATGGCTTCGAGTATTTCAACAGCAATTTTGAATTGCGCGATAAGTTGCTGGCGCGTGTGTCAGCGTCTGGTAGCGAATTTGCTTTTCCGAAAACAACGCAGAATGTTGCGGCCTATTGTGTTGAGACTTATCTGAAAGGACAACTCGACACAGTTACAAACCTTATGCGTGATCGGCAGGAACAGACTCAAGCGTTCAGCCTGATATTGCAGGACAATCAAGTGTTGACGGTGATGCGTGATGACATCGGTCGTCGCTTTAATCAGTTACAGGCAGAACTCAAACGTACGGAATGGCCACTCTGGTTGAAGAGTGGCGGTGAAAGTATTCAGCAGCGTTACGTCGAACTTGAGTATTCGATGGAGAAATACCACGCCAGCTACCAAGTGGTTTTCGACAAGAGTTTCTCGTTCAAAGACTATGTCTTGCGGTGTTTTTCCGAGTGGGCAATGAGTGCATTCGGTGAGCAACTGAATGCCGAGACGATAGAGGTACGAAGCCTCCATAAAATGCAACTGGGTGGGCGCACCATCGAGCAGATCGATAGCCGGACCCTGATGGAGTTCCTCATTTTTGGCCTGCATGAGGAGAGCTACAAAGCCGAACTCAGTATCGAGGGGTTGCCGCTCGGTAGCGGATTTTCCGCAGCAGCACTTGAGAGATGGTTGCGCAACATCAACTTGCGCTCGCAGTTTGTATCCAGTCTCCCCACTGATCCATCGCCGGAGTTTGCACAGGCCTACCGCGACCATATGCGTAGCAAGATGGCGTTCGCGCTTTTCATTGCCCGTCATTCTGGGGTCTACAGTGATGCCGATGCAAAAGTGATTGAAGCGGCGTTGGCTGGTGACCTGTCGGTGTCAATACGTGGAATAAAACTGAGTCTGAAGTTTCCAGGGCCACCGTTGAAAGATGTGATGGTGTTTCTTGCACGGGAAAGTACGACGTATCTGGTTTACCTGAGGACGCCTGAAGGTAAATTTGCTTTCATGAAGTTTGCGGATTTATTCGTGCTGAACGACTGGTTTGAGTCGGCCATGACCGCTGACCGTGAATACGCGGCGTCATTGATTCATCCGGACTATTTGAACGATGCCGGAACGCTGCAAGGTGTCAGCCGTGACTCAACCTATTACCTGTACAGGCTGGATACCCAATACCCTGAACTTTTCCCAAATGGCGCAGTACCGTTGCTCAATGACGTCAATATCGCTTATCAGAGTGAACTTGCGTTACACAAGGCTATCGCGCCTGCGCCTTACCGGTACTTGGGGATCGAGGCACGCAAACGCTATGCTCGATTGAACACCGAGCTCAAGGCGCTCTCCACCATTGAGGCGCGGGACAATGCTTTCCCTTCTTACGAACGCTTTACTTACGATGCGGTAAAACAGAACCTTGAAAGCCTGCTGTATACACGAGGACAAAGTGTCGAAGTCAATCCCGATCAGATTATTGTCCAGACTGACGACTTTCAGAAAAGTGTCACGGATCTGCTCATCGAAGGCCTTTCGTTTGAAGCTGCCAATCCTGCATATCCGAGCAAATATGACCCCAGGTATTTTTTGACGGGTGGCCATCCTGCGATCGATCAACTGGATATTCGCGATCTTTCCTCGTTATCGAAAACATTCCGCCCTGGCGACAGATATAGGGCAATGCTCGGAAATGACTATCTGGACAGGGAGCATCCCGACTACGCATTCAAACGCGCCGTCCACGCCAAGAAAGTTCGCTGTCAGATGCACTACGATATTCTCGCCAACTATGTCGATGGCAGGTTTGGGTCTGAGGTGTTTTCTGCTCTACAACGTGTTGTCGGAAGTTTGAAGGAAGATGTCTATCACTACCCGGTCATTAAGACCATCGAGGAAGGTGATGAAGGATTATACGAATTCAATATCGATAAACTGGGTCTCACAAAAGACCACGACCGCACTGTTGCAGGTGTCTATATCCTTCGGCTGAACATCGCCAGCCAGTTCCACAACTGGTTATATACGCCGGACGCACCGGATGGTGTAGCTTATCGACCAATCAGCGATTTCATTCCCTCCATTCGTTACCGATTTGGCCCTATGCGGAATTATTACTTTGATCGGGTTGCGCTGATCGATCGAGAAGTGATCAATAATTATTTTGATGACCTTGTCGCGACCGTGGATACCCGGCCTCCGATCAAGACGCAGCAACGCGCCAGGCTGCACAATCTCTTCACGTTCCACGATCGGAGAGTCGAACGTGTGCAGAGTGATATCGCAGAGCGAACCACCAGTTTGAAGGAGATTATTGCGGGGCTGATTTACGATGGCTTGATCAAGGTAGCGAGTGTCATCAGTCTCGTTGTGCCACCCATTGGCACCGTGGTCGTCGCGGTTCAGATGATGAAAAGTATTTACGACGGAGCACAGGCGCAAAGACGAGGTGACTACTCGGCGGCCCTGGGACATGGCGCGCAAGCGTTGATTGGTCTGTTTACGCTCGGCCAGGCAGCCAAAGCCGGCGAGAGTGTAGAGGTGATCAAGAAGTTGACTAACGTTCAGCGAACGTTTCTCAGCTTGGTCGATGACGCTCGGTCAGCGGCGCAATTCGTCGCTGAGGCGGCGGGTCACAAAACGGCAGATCAGCAGTTGATCGATTTCTTCACTGAGTTGCTGAAGGATCAAGCGTCAAGCATCAGCAAAACGATAGTGCGCTGAACCCAGGCTGGCGCGTGGAGATCGCAGGAATCAATGGGCTTTCTCGTACCCCATGCGCCAACTCACGGCCTGCGCGGCTGCCAGCAATCGCTGCGCCGCCGGGCCGTTCTCGTCGGCGTGGAACAGCGAGGTCGGACCGACGATGGTCAGCACGGCGACGATCTGCCCGACCGCGTTGAACACCGGCGCCGACAGCGCGTCCACGCCCGGCATCAACAGACCGTGCACATGATGCAGGCCGCGCTCGCGGATTTGTTCACACAGGCTGGCATAGGTTTTTTCATCGGCCAGCGGATGATCGGCGACGGCGATTTCCAGCTCGCGCAGTTCATCGGTTTCCCGATGCGGCAGATAGGCGCTGAACACCAACCCGGTCGACGAGCTGAGCAACGGCAATACCGACCCCAGTTGCGTGACCACCGTCACCGCACGCACCGCCGGCTCGATGTGCACCACGGTCGCACCCTGATTGCCCCACACCGCCAGAAAGCAGGTTTCATTCAATTCGTCGCGCAACTCGGCCAAGGGCAGGGCGGCGACTTTGAGCACGTCCATACTGTTGAGGGCGGCAAGGCCTACGCGCAGTGCTTCACGTCCGAGGCCGTAATGGTTGGTGGCGGCGTTCTGTTCGGCGAACCCGCTGGCGATCAGTGCCTGAAGGTAACGGTGCACCTTGCTCGCCGGCATTTGTACATGTTCGGCCAGACGCGACAGGGACGTGGAGGGCGACAATTCGGCCAAGGCCTTGAGGATGTCGGTGCCGACCTCGGCGGAGCGGACTTTCTGTTTGCCGTTGCTGTCGCTGGTTTTTTCCATGGTGCGGTCGGGATCCGAAAACGAATGGGCGTCTTTATAGCTTGACGCTGGATAGTGAGCAAATTACGTTATGCGTAATCGAATTACGATAATAACAACCCCGGCGTGCCGAAACCTCTGAGCCAGAGCGATGGGCCACTGCCGACTCCCTGTTCAGGAGGCTCCATGAACCTCGATTCAAACGCGTCGGAGCTGGCGTACCAGTCCGGTTTCGGCAACGAGTTCAGCAGTGAAGCGTTGCCCGGCGCATTGCCCATCGGCCAGAATTCCCCGCAAAAAGCCCCGTACGGCCTCTATACCGAATTGCTCTCCGGCACCGCATTCACCATGACCCGCAGTGAAGCGCGGCGCACCTGGATGTACCGGATTCAGCCGTCAGCCAATCACCCGGCGTTCGTCAAACTGGAGCGGCAACTGGCCGGCGGCCCGTTGGGTGAAGTGACCCCCAATCGCCTGCGCTGGAATCCGTTGGAGATCCCCGCCGAGCCGACCGACTTCATCGACGGCCTGATCGGCATGGTGGCCAACTCGGCGGCGGAAAAGCCTGCCGGGATCAGCATCTACAACTATTGCGCGAATCGCTCGATGGAGCGGGTGTTCTACAACGCCGACGGCGAACTGCTGCTGGTGCCGCAACTGGGGCGGCTGCGCATTGCCACCGAACTCGGTGTGCTGGAGGTGGCGCCGCTGGAGATCGCCGTGCTGCCGCGCGGACTGAAATTCCGTGTCGAACTGCTTGATCCGCAGGCTCGCGGTTACGTTGCCGAGAACCATGGCGCGCCGCTGCGCCTGCCGGATCTGGGGCCGATCGGCAGCAATGGTCTGGCCAATCCGCGGGATTTCCTGGCCCCGGTCGCCGCCTACGAAAACCTGCAGCGGCCGACGACGCTGGTGCAGAAATTCCTCGGCCAGTTGTGGGGCACTGAGCTCGATCATTCGCCGCTGAACGTAGTCGCCTGGCACGGCAACAACGTGCCGTACAAATACGACCTGCGCCGCTTCAACACCATCGGCACGGTGAGTTTCGATCATCCCGATCCATCGATCTTCACCGTACTGACCTCGCCGACCAGCGTGCATGGGCTGGCCAACCTCGACTTCGTGATCTTCCCGCCACGCTGGATGGTCGCCGAGAACACCTTCCGTCCGCCGTGGTTCCACCGCAACCTGATGAACGAGTTCATGGGCCTGATCCAGGGCGAGTACGACGCCAAGGCTGAAGGCTTCGTGCCCGGCGGTGCCTCGTTGCACAGCTGCATGAGCGCCCACGGCCCGGACGGCGAGACCTGCACCAAAGCGATCAACGCTGACCTTGCGCCGGCGAAGATCGACAACACCATGGCCTTCATGTTCGAGACCAGTCAGGTGCTGCGCCCAAGCCGCTTCGCTCTCGACTGCCCGCAACTGCAATCCCATTACGACGCCTGCTGGGCCACGCTGCCCGCCACGTTCGACCCGACCCGGAGATAACCCATGACTCAGACTTCCATTACCCGCAGTTGGGTTGCTTCGGCCAACGGCCACGCGGATTTCCCGTTGCAGAACCTGCCGCTGGGCGTGTTCAGCCTCAACGGCTCGGCGCCGCGTGCCGGCGTTGCGATCGGTGAACACATTTTCGATCTGCAGGTGGCGCTCGAAGCCGGGCTGTTCGACGGTGTCGCTCGCAGTGCAGTCGAGGCCATGCACGGTGGGCTGTTGAACGCCTTCTTCGACCTCGGGCGTGAGGCTCGCGTCGCGTTGCGCACTCGCCTGCTGGAGTTGTTCAGCGAGGGCAGCAGCCATCGTGGAGCCATCGAAGCTCAAGGCGCAAAACTGCTGCCATTGGCCGCCGATTGCCAGATGCACCTGCCGGCGCGCATCAGCGATTACACCGATTTCTATGTGGGCATCGAGCACGCACAGAACGTCGGCAAACTGTTCCGTCCGGACAATCCACTGCTGCCGAACTACAAGCACGTGCCGATCGGTTACCACGGTCGCGCCTCCACGGTGCGCGCCTCCGGCACCGATGTGCGCCGCCCGAAAGGCCAGACCCTGCCGGCCGGTGCGAGCGAGCCGACGTTCGGCCCGTGCGCACGTCTGGACTACGAGCTGGAGCTGGGTATCTGGATCGGTCCGGGCAACGAAATGGGCGAGCCGATCGCCATCGGCGACGCCGCCGAGCACATCGCCGGTTTCTGCCTGCTCAACGACTGGTCGGCCCGGGATATCCAGGCCTGGGAATACCAGCCGCTGGGCCCGTTCCTGTCCAAGAGTTTTATCACCAGTGTTTCGCCATGGGTGGTGACCGCCGAAGCGCTGGAGCCGTTCCGCACCGCGCAACCGGCGCGTCCGCAAGGTGATCCGCAACCGCTGCCATACCTGTTCGACAAACGCGATCAGGACGGTGGTGCTTTCGACATCGAGCTGGAAGTGCTGCTGCTCACCGAAACCATGCGCGAGCAGAAGCTGCCGGCCCATCGCCTGACCCTGAGCAATACCCGCTACATGTACTGGACTGTCGCGCAAATGGTCGCGCATCACAGCGTCAACGGTTGCCAGTTGCAGGCCGGTGATCTATTCGGTTCGGGCACCTTGTCCGGCCCGCAAAGCGGTCAGTTCGGCAGCCTGCTGGAAATCACTGAGGGCGGCAAAAAGCCGATCGAACTGGCCTCCGGCGAAGTGCGCAAATTCCTAGAGGACGGCGACGAAGTCATCCTGCGCGCGCGTTGCGCTCGTGACGGTTTTGCCTCGATCGGTTTCGGCGAGTGCCGCGGCAAAGTGCTGGCGGCGCGCTGACAGGAGCGGATCATGGATCTCTACACCTACTACCGCTCCACTTCGTCGTACCGGGTGCGTATCGCGCTGGCGCTGAAGGGCCTCGACTATCAGGCGCTGCCGGTCAACCTGATCGCGCCGTCCGGTGGCGAGCATCGGCAAGCGGCGTATCTGGCGATCAACCCGCAAGGTCGGGTGCCGGCCTTGCGTACCGATGAGGGCGAGTTGCTGATTCAGTCGCCGGCGATCATCGAGTACCTGGAAGAACGTTATCCACAGCAGCCCCTGCTGCCGGAAGACCTCGCTGCCCGCGCTCATGTGCGCGGTGTGGCGGCGGTGATCGGCTGCGATGTGCATCCGCTGCATAACGTCAGCGTGCTCAATCGACTGCGCCAGTCGGGGCACGAAGAGCCGCAGGTGGTGGAGTGGATTGCGCACTGGATCGGTCAAGGGCTGACGACCGTCGAGCAGTTGATCGGCGACAGCGGTTTCTGTTTCGGCGAGTGGCCGTGCGTAGCGGACGTGTACCTGATCCCGCAGTTGTACGCGGCCGAGCGTTTTAATGTGTCGCTAGAGGCTTATCCACGGATTCGTCGGGTGGCGGCGCTGGCGGATGAACATCCGGCGTTCATCAAGGCGCATCCGGCTAATCAACCTGATACCCCGTAAAGCTTCACACTGTCCCAATGCAGGAGTGAGCCTGCTCGCGATAGCGGTTTAACCGTCGCATCCAGGTTGGATGTGAGGACGCCATCGCGAGCAGGCTCACTCCTGCAAGGGATCAGCGCCGTACACAAAAATCATAAAAACAAAAACAGGTACCTTGCGATGCACAACCAGATTGCCAGCTTCCGTGCGGCACTCGACGCCCGTCCCGTGTCCCGCTATCAGTGGTTGCTCTTGATCCTGCTTGCCTTGTTGCTGGTCACCGACGGTTATGACGCCCAGGTGCTGGGTTATGTGGTGCCGGCCCTGGCGCAGGACTGGGGGCTGGAGAAAGCCGCGTTCGGGCCTGTTTTCAGCGCCAATCTGTTGGGCCTCACGCTCGGTTCGCTCGCGGTGACGCCACTGGCCGACCGCTTCGGCGTGCGGCGGATTCTGCTCGCCTGCGTGCTGATCTACGCCAGCCTCACCGTGCTGATGGTGTTTGCCAATTCGCTGAACACTCTGATGATCGCGCGCTTTATCTGCGGGATCGGCATGGGCGGGGCGATGCCCAGTGCCATGGCCTTGATGTCGGAATACTCGCCCCCGCGTCTGCGCACCTTGATGGTGACGCTGGCGGCCTGTGGTTTTTCCTTCGGTGGTGCGGCGGGCGGTTTTGTCGCCGCGGGGTTCATCGATCGCTTCGGCTGGCAAGCGGTGTTTCTCGCCGGTGGCGTCACACCGCTGCTGCTGTTTCCGTTCCTCTGGTGGAGGCTGCCGGAATCGTTGCCGCGTCTGCTGCGCGACGCACCGCCCTATGCGCGCCTGCGCAAAGTCACCGCGCGAATGCTGCCGGACTGGCAACCGCCGACCGCCTCGGTCGAGCAGAACGAGCGTGAGCAGGGCAGCAAACTGACGGTGGTCGAGTTATTCCGCAACGGCTATGCGCGACCAACCCTGCTGATCTGGGCAACGTTTTTTGTCAGCCTGATTCTGTTGTATTTCATGATCAGCTGGCTGCCGACGCTGTTGCTCGAAAGCGGCCTGACACTCAATGAAGCGAACCTGGTGACCTCGATGTTCCTGTTCGCCGGCACCTTGGGCGCTGTGTGCATGGCGTGGTTCGCCGACCGCTTGAAACGCAAGGTACGCCTGCTCTGCGCGGTATTGGCCGGGGCTGCGCTGTGTACGATTCTGCTGGGTTTGAATCACGACAATCCGCGTTATCTGGTGGCCTGCGTGTTTGCGGCCGGCTTCTGCATCATCGGTGGACAACTGACGCTGAACGCCTTCGCCAGTAACTTCTACCCGGCCCATGTGCGCGCCACGGGTACTGGCTGGGCACTGGGGGTAGGGCGATTCGGTTCGATACTCGGGCCGCTGTTGGGCAGCATGCTGCTGGCGATGCACATTCCGGTGGCGCAGATTTTCTTCTTCTGTGCGATTCCGGCGGTCATCGCGGCGCTGTTGATCATCCAGGTGCGCGCACCTTCCGATTTTGTCCCGGTAGTTGGAAGTGGTGGGGCTGTCAAAACCTGAAGAGCAAAAGATTGCAGCCTTCGGCAGCGCCTACATTGAAATACATTCCCCTGTAGGCGCTGCCGAAGGCTGCGATCTTTTGCTTTTTAATGAACAACGGAATTCGGAGGGAGGTGCCCGAGGCGTTCGGTCAGGCGCAACCGCTGAATCGGATCGTCACTGAGCAGCAAGGCATGTTCCAGATCGAAGCGCTCGGCGTTCGGGCAGTCCAGGCGTTGGTACAGGCTGGCGCGGGCCAGATAGTCGGCGGCGCTGGCGCTGCCCAGTTCCAGCACGCGTTCGGCATCGATCAGCGCGGCGATGTAATCCTCGTGCGCCAGATGCAGCTGTCGCATGTTGCGTGACAGGCGCTGAAGCATCTGCAGCGGGGTGGCGGTGGCCAGATGATCGGCGTTGAGCTTTAGGTGCGCACCGTACTGGCGCTGCAACAACTCACGGCAATCGTTTGGGTACAGACGGCGCCCGCCACAGGGATCGAGCAAATGGTCGGCGCCGGGTACTCGCAGCAAAAAGTGCCCGGGGAAGTTCACCCCGACCAAGGGGATCTCCAGGCCGCGCG
Source organism: Pseudomonas sp. MG-9 (assembly GCF_018729515.1). NCBI lineage: Bacteria > Pseudomonadati > Pseudomonadota > Gammaproteobacteria > Pseudomonadales > Pseudomonadaceae > Pseudomonas > Pseudomonas sp. MG-9. The sequence continues at coordinate 180,625 of NZ_JAHHZH010000006.1, read as the reverse complement.
CCAATTCCAGCGCAATCAGTGCCAGAGCCAATGGCTGGCCGCGCCGGGTCTGCAGCACTTTATGCACCAGAGCGGCCTGTGGGCGCAGTGGCAGAAAGTCGTCTTGAGCGAATCCCAGATCATTCATCCGCCGCAACAACGGCTGCGCCAGTTCGCTGACCGGCAGCATGGGCAAGCCGTAGCTGACGCGCTGTTGCAGGTCTTTGAAATCCTCCTGCAACGCCTGAGGGTCCAAAGTCTTTTCGTGCTCGGCGGCCATCCACAGCGCAGCTTCGAACAGCGCGGGCGGTGAACGGTGCAGACACTCGAAAAAACGTTGGCGCGGGCTCATCTGAATCTCCGGGGAATGCCTCGTTTTAGCCCCGTCCGTGTCATTCGTCCAGTGCTGACCCTGGCCGGTTTCTGGTTATGCCGCAAAGTCACCGTCGACGTGGGCGCTTATTCCGGTGCGCTTCAGCAATTTTTGGGCGCAAGCCTATACTGGCGTCTACCAGAAGTGATTCGGGAGCCTGCCGATGTTCGCTCTCATGCAAAGCACTCGCCTGGAATCGCTGCACCTCAGCGTTGACCCGATCACCGGGTTGAAGGCGGTCATTGCCATTCATAACAGTCGCCTCGGGCCTGCCCTGGGCGGGTGTCGTTATCTTGCCTATCCCAATGATGAATCTGCGGTCGAGGATGCCATTCGCCTGGCGCAGGGCATGAGCTACAAGGCAGCGCTGGCCGGACTTGCCCAGGGCGGCGGCGTTGCGGTGATCGTGCGCCCGGCGCATGTGGAAAATCGCGCGGCGTTGTTCGAAGCGTTTGGTCGCTGCATCGAGCAACTCGACGGCCGCTACATCACCGCCATCGACAGCGGCACCTCGGTGGCGGACATGGATTGCATCGCCCAGCAGACCCAACACGTCACCAGCACCACCTCGGCCGGCGACCCGGCACCGCATGCGGCGATGGGCGTGTTCACCGGGATTCGTGCCACGGCCATGGCGCGGTTGGGCAGTGACAATCTCGAAGGCCTGCGCGTGGCGATTCAGGGCTTGGGCAACGTGGGTTACGCGCTGGCCGAACAACTGCACGCGGCGGGGGCTGAACTGCTGGTCAGCGACATCGATCACGGCAAGGTGCAACTGGCGATGGAGCAGCTCAACGCGCATCCGATCGCCAACGATGCGTTGCTCAGCACGCCTTGCGACATTCTTGCCCCGTGCGGCCTCGGCGGGGTTCTCAATAGTCATACGGTGACGCAACTGCGCTGCTCGGCGGTGGCAGGTTCGGCGAATAATCAACTGACGCATCTGGACGTAGCCGATCAACTGGAGCGGCGCGGCATCCTCTATGCGCCGGATTATGTGATCAATGCCGGTGGCCTGATCTACGTTTCACTCAAACATCGCGGCGAAGAGCTGGGGACGATCACCGCGCACCTGTCGAAGATTTCTTCGCGACTGACCGAAGTGTTCGCCCATGCGCAGGCCGAAAAACGCTCGCCGGCGCGGGTGGCAGATGAGTTGGCGGAGAAGGTTTTGTATCGCTGAAAAGCAAAAGATCGCAGCCTTCGGCAGCTCCTACATTTGGAATGCGTATTCCCTGTAGGAGCTGCCGAAGGCTGCGATCTTTTGATCAGGCGATGATTACTTGGCAGCTTTCGCCGCTTTTGCCGGTTTGGCCGGTGCTTCAGCCGTCTCTGCTGCATCAGCCACTTCAGCCACTGGCTCGGCCGGTGCGTTGATCAGCTCCGACAGCGCATCAGGCTGGCTCTTGAAGGCTTTGGCGAATACATCGCGATTCTTCGCCATGTAGATCCCGACCTCTTCAACCTGCTGCTCGTTCAGCGACGGAACGGCTTTTTGCAACACTTCGGACAGCATCTCGGCCAGTTCGAGCATTTTGTCATGACGGTCAGCTTCGGCTTTATCCATGAACAAGCGCTCCAGATCTCGGCTGCTGCGGTATACCACTTCGACGGCCATTCACCACCTCACATGCCTTCACATTTAGTTGTCTTAGCGAATACTGTATTTATATACAGCGAAAGGATAAGCGAATCCCTGCGCTTTGGGTAGTGGCTTTTTAATGTAGACCGGATTCAGGGTTTGTCAGGGGATGACCGCGTGGCGGCCATTCGCGAGCAAGCTCGCGCCCACAGGGTTCGGTGCAGGCTGGCATGTGCGACCAAACGCCACGGCGCGGGTTTTGCGCCGGCTCGCCATGATGGCGTGGCCTCTTTTCTGCATGAAACGTCAAGACGTGCAGAAAACCGTCACGTCCAACACGCATCATCCGCCCGAGTCGGGCTAAGGAACATCATCGTGAAAATAAACTGGGCCGAGAAACTGCGGCAAAACGTGCATCAACTGGCCGAGTCCCTGGGCAACCTGTTCGTCGAGACCTTCCACTATCTGGCGCTGTTCGCCATTGGTGCGGTGACCGCGTGGGCAGCGGTGATGGAGTTTCTCGGCATGCTCGAAGAGGGCCACATCAAGATCGATGACATTCTGTTGCTGTTCATCTATCTGGAACTGGGGGCGATGGTCGGGATTTATTTCAAGACCAACCACATGCCGGTGCGCTTCCTGATCTACGTGGCGATCACTGCGCTGACGCGCCTGTTGATCTCCAACGTCTCGCACCACAACCCGCCGGACATGGGCATCATCTACCTGTGCGGCGGGATTCTGCTGCTGGCATTCTCGATCCTGGTGGTGCGTTACGCCTCGTCGCAGTTTCCCTCAGTGAAGATCGAGAAGCCGCAACGCAAACTCGGCGCCGGTTCCGGTGAACACCCCGAGATCGAGAAAGGCGAACTCTAAAGGCCAGCCGACGGTCGAGACCGGCCGTCGATTTGCTGCGGTGGCGGGGGCAGTCCGCTGCCGCTGGTCATCGCTTCAAGGATCGCCATGGCGCTGTGGCCCTGTTCGATGGCGATGCCGAATTGAATGCTTTGCACCAGCCGCCTCAAGCGTTGTGGATCATTGCGTTGTTCGCTGCTGATCATGCGTTTGGCCACGATGCGGCCGCTGTTCGACAGGGTCAGCATGATGCTGCCGTCCAGCCCCTGAATGCTCAGGTTGATCTGATAGTCCGGCGCGAAGGCATCGGTAATGATCTGAAAAGGATTGTCCATGATGCGTCACCGCCTGATTGAACGTGCAGTTGTTGACCGGCCGTGATCGGGTTGGTTCGCCATACCGGATCATCGGCCATTCCGTGGCCTGTGTGTTGCTTATGTAGGAGCTGCCGCAGGCTGCGATCTTTTGATCTTCAGCGTCTTGATGTGCGTCATGCAGATCAAAAGATCGCAGCCTTCGGCAGCTCCTACAGGGGTATAGCAAGGGGCATGCCGGGAAAATTGTTGGACAATGGATACGGCATAAAAAAGGCGAGCACCTGGCTCGCCTTGGTCATTTGTGGCCCGTTTCAGGGCAGAACCGAGTAGATGATCGCCGACAGTGCAATCAGGCCGATCAGCACCACGAATACGTTGGACACCTGTCCCGAATACTGGCGCAAGGCCGGCACGCGGCGGATGGCGTACATCGGCATCAGGAACAACAGGCAGGCAATCACCGGGCCGCCGAGGGTTTCGATCATGCCCAGAATGCTCGGGTTGAATGTGGCGACGGCCCAGCAGCTGAGGATCATGAACAGCGCGGTCGCACGGTTCAGCCAGCTCGCCGACATCACCTTGCCACGACTGCGCAGGCTCTTGACGATCATGCCCTGAAAGCCTTCGCTGGCGCCGATGTAGTGGCCGAGGAAGGATTTGGTGATCGCCACCAGCGCAATCAGTGGCGCGGCGTAGGCGATGACCGGGGTCTGGAAGTGGTTGGCGAGGTACGACAGGATCGAAATGTTCTGCGCCTTCGCTGCTGCCAGATCCGCCGGCGACAGCGCTAATACGCAACTGAAGCAGAAGAACATCACCGTCACCACCATCATGCCGTGGGCCATGGCGAGGATGCCGCTGCTCTTGCGTTCGGCCTGGGCGCCGTAGCGCTGTTTCTGGTCAACAGCGAAGGCGGAGATGATCGGCGAATGGTTGAACGAGAACACCATCACCGGGATCGCCAGCCACATCGTCTTGAGGAACGTCGACAGCGGCATCGCCTCTTGGGCGCTGGCGAAGAACGCACCGTTCCAGTTGGGGATCAGGCTCAGACCGAGCAACAGCAGGGCGGCGACGAACGGATAGACCAGCACGCTCATGGCTTTGACGATCACGTTTTGCCCGCAACGCACGATCGCCATCAGGCCGAGGATCAGCACCAGCGACAGAATCGCCCGGGGCGGCGGGGCGATGTGCAATTGGTGTTCGAGAAAACTGCTCAGGGTGTTGGTCAGTGCGACGCTGTACACCAGCAGGATCGGGAAGATCGCGAAGAAATACAGGAGAGTGATCAGCTTGCCGGCACCGATGCCGAAGTGTTCTTCAACGACTTCAGTGATGTCGCCCGAACGCCCGGACAGCACGAAGCGGGTCAGGCCACGGTGGGCGAAGAAGGTCATCGGGAACGCCAGCAGCGCCAGAATCAACAGCGGCCAGAAACCACCGACACCGGCGTTGATCGGCAGGAACAAGGTGCCGGCACCAATGGCCGTGCCGTACAGGCCGAGCATCCAGGTGGTGTCGAATTTGCTCCAGCCCTTGTGGGCCGTTTCGGTGTTGCGTGTGAGATCTACAGCGGGATTTTCGGCAGCAGGTGTACGTACATCGGTCATCGTTTTTGCCTCGTTATTATTTTTGCTCGGGCTCACGGTTGGCAGACCGCTGATTGCGGCCTGCCGGGGCGGTCAGGGAATGCGCGTCAGCACTCCACCCAGCTCACGGCCAGGCCACCCCGTGAAGTTTCTTTGTATTTGTCGTGCATGTCGGCGCCGGTATCACGCATGGTGCGGATCACCCGGTCGAGGGAAATGAAGTGTTTGCCGTCGCCGCGCAGGGCCATTTGCGTGGCGTTGATCGCCTTCACCGCGGCGATGGCATTGCGCTCGATGCACGGCACTTGCACCAGACCGCCGACCGGGTCGCAGGTCAGGCCGAGGTTGTGTTCCAGGCCGATTTCGGCGGCGTTTTCCAGTTGCTCCGGGGTCGCGCCGAGCACTTCGGCCAGGCCCGCAGCCGCCATGGCGCAGGCCGAACCGACTTCGCCCTGGCAGCCGACTTCGGCCCCGGAGATCGAGGCATTTTTCTTACACAGAATGCCGACGGCGGCGGCGCCCATGAAGAAAGCGACCACGTCATCGTCGGACGCGTCCGGATTGAATTTCATGTAGTAATGCAGCACCGCTGGAATGATCCCGGCCGCGCCGTTGGTCGGCGCCGTCACCATGCGCCCGCCTGCAGCGTTCTCTTCGTTGACGGCGAGGGCGAACAGGTTGACCCATTCCATCGCCGACAGCGTTGAACTGATCACATTCGGCTTGCCGATTTCCAACAGGCTGCGGTGCAGTTTCGCGGCGCGGCGCGGCACATTCAGACCACCGGGCAGGATGCCTTCGTGGCGCAGACCCTGTTCGACGCACTCGCGCATCACTGACCAGATGTGCAACAGGCCGTTGCGGATGTCATCGTCACTGCGCCAGGCTCGTTCGTTGGCCATCATCAGCTCCGACACGCGCAGGTTGTGCTGCTTGCACAGGCTCAGCAGTTCGGCGGCGCTGGAAAACTCATACGGCAGCACCACATCACCGGCAGGCGCCACACCGGACTCGGCTTCCGCCGCTTCGATGATGAAACCGCCGCCAATCGAGTAGTACGTCTGCGTGAACAGCTCGGCGCTTTCGCCAAAGGCTGTCAGCGACATGGCGTTGGGGTGGTAGGGCAGGCTTTGGTCCAGCAGCAGGAGATCGTGCTGCCAGTTGAAGGCAATTTCTTTCTGACCGGCCAGGAGCAGCAGGCCGCTTTCGCGCAGTTGCTGGATGCGTGGGTCGATGGTCGCCGGATCGATACTGTCCGGCCATTCGCCCATCAGGCCCATGACCGTGGCGCGGTCGGTGGCGTGGCCGACGCCGGTGGCCGACAGCGAGCCGTACAAACGGATTTCCACCCGACGCACATCGTTCAGCAAGCGTTGGTCGATCAGCGCCTGGGCGAAGGTCGCGGCGGCACGCATCGGGCCAACGGTATGGGAACTGGACGGACCGATGCCGACCTTGAATAAATCGAAAACACTGATAGCCATGCTAAAGCCTTACAAGCAATGGAGTAGGAATCGCTGCCATTTTTTGTAGGCCAAGCGCAATGTCGGCGATACTGCCCACCTCGGTACTACGTGACCAACGAAACTTCCTAAGAAAGCCTTTAGCAGGACTAAACGATGAGTCGTCAATTGCATGCCCAGACCTACGTCTGGCTGCAGGTGTTTTCCTGTGCCGCGCGGCACCTGTCGTTCACCCGCTGTGCAGAAGAACTGCACATCACCCCGGGGGCGGTCAGCCAGCAGATTCGTCAGTTGGAAGAGCGCCTGGGTTTTCGCCTGTTTCATCGTCGGGCGCGGGGTGTGGAGCTGAGTGCGGAAGGGCAGCGGCTGGCGATCACGGTCAATGAGGCCTACGGCAGCATCGATGCCGAATTGCGCCGACTGGATGCCGGAATGATCAGCGGGATTCTGCGGGTGCGTTCGATTCCGTCATTTCTGAGCAAATGGCTGACCCCGCGCCTGCCGCGCTTGCAACAGCGCTATCCCGACATCCAATTGCGCCTGGTGGCCGAGGACAGCAGCGTACCGTTGTACGAGGGCGACTTTGATCTGGCGATTGACCTGAACGACGGCAGCTACCCGGGACTGTTATCCACAGCCTTGCTCGATGAGCAGATTTTTCCGGTGTGTGCGCCGAGCCTGCTGCGTGGACGCCCGCCGCTGCACGGGCCGGCGGATCTGGTGCATTTCCCGCTGCTGCACGACATCACGGCCTGGCGCGGCAGTTACGAATATGCGGAATGGGAGTTTTATCTCAATGCGATCGGCTTCGAAGGCGCCGACGTACGGCGTGGACACACCTTCAATCGCAATCACCTGACCATCGAAGCGGCGATCGCCGGCATGGGCGTGGCAATTGCCCGGCGGACGTTACTCAACGATGAGCTGGAGCGCGGGACGTTGATCGTGCCGTTCGGGCTGTCGGTGCCCAATCACAAACGTTACGTGTTGCTGTATGCGCCAGGGGCGCTGAGCCACCCGGGCGTGCGCGCCGTGCATGACTGGCTGGTGGAGGAGGCGGGGATTTTCCGCAGTTTGCACCCGTTGAACGACGGGCAATTGTGAGCGGATTTTGCAGGGTTGCGAGGCGACCCAACTCCCGACCTTACCAGTGACTTGCTCGGTTGTCCGGCTTTTTTTGCGAATGAATATTTATCTTTTTTCAGGGGTTGAAATGTTCGTCAGTCGGGCCGATTGTTGTAATCAAGGGGTCACGAAATCCTGTTCAAGGCCTCTTGCGAGCTAGCTGAAATAAGGGATGAACTATGCAAATCCAAGTCAACAGCGATAACCATATTCAAAGCAGTAAACGACTGGAGGAGTGGGTACGTACAACCATTGAGAGCACGCTCGACCGTTATGAAGAAGACCTGACCCGTGTCGAAGTCCACCTGAGCGACGAGAACGGCGACAAACCAGGTCCCCATGACTTGCGCTGCCAACTGGAAGCGCGGCCAAAAGGCCATCAACCGATTTCCGTCACCCATAAGGCCGATTCGCTGGAACAGGCGATCGATGGTGCAGCCGAAAAACTGGAACACGCGCTGGAGCACCTGTTTGGCAAACTGCGGGGCAAACCCCGCGCCGCCATCGTGCCATTCAGCAAGGCGAATGACGCACTGCTGGAAGAAGAGTTTCTGGAGAACGAACAGGCAGCGATCAACAGTTGATGCGCTGATTTTCCAAGCCACCCAATGAGAACGGGCCTGCGAATGCAGGCCCGTTTTTTTTACTTTTGGTGAACAGTGTGGCGAGGCAGCTTGCTCCCGCTGGGCTGCGAAGCGGCCCCAAAACCTGCAACGGCATTAACAGCCAAGGATTTACGGCTGCTTCGCAGCCGAGCGGGAGCAAGCTCCCTCGCCACAGTGGGTGACGTATACCTTAGAAAGCTACAGACGTTTGTACATACACCGTGCGCGGCTCACCCACGTACTTGCCCTTGTTGTTGTCATCGAACGAACGGGTGAAGTACTGGGTGTTGAAGATGTTCTTCACCCCCACCGCCACATTCAGATCCGACAATTGCGGCCCGAAGTCGTACCCCGCGCGGCTGCTGAACAGCATGTAGCCCGGGATCTTGCCGGTGCTGCCGTCGGCACTTTCTGTCGAGGTGTTGGCGTTGTCGGCGAACTGGTCGCTCTGCAAGCTGCTGTCGACGTTGAGCTTCCACGGCCCTTCGGTATAACCGACGCCAATCGTGCCTTTGTGTTTCGAGGAGAACGGCACGCGATTGCCCTTGTTCGGCCCGTCTTCACGAATGCTCGCGTCGACGTAGGCGTAAGTGGCGTACACATCGAAACCGGCCAGTGCCGGGCTCAAGTCGTCCAGCGCGTAATTGACGCTGGTCTCGATGCCTTGATGGCGGGTCTCGCCACGGGCAATCACCGAATCGTTGGTCTGGTTGCTTTCGTACTGGTTGTCGAAGTTGATCAGAAACGCGCCGATTTCCGCGCGCAGTGCGCCGTTGTCATAACGGGTGCCGAGTTCCCAGGTGCGGGCCTTCTCCGGTTTCACTTCGCCGCTGCTCACGCGATTGGGCATCTGACTGTATTGCACGCTGCCGAACGAGCCTTCGGTATTGGCGTACAGATTCCAGCTGTCGCTCAGGTGATACAGCACGTTCAATGCGGGCAGCGCAGTGTTGTAGTCGCCCTTGTATTTGACGTTGGTCAGATTGTTGGTCTGCTGCGACTCGATCATCTCGTAGCGCACGCCCGGGGTGATGGTCCATTTGCCGATGTCGATGCGGTCGTCGACGAAGAATGCGTTGGCCTCGGTGCCGCCCCGGGTATCGCGATCATTGCGGCTGTTGGTGGTCGGGTATTCGTTGCTGCTGATCGGCGTGCGATAGCGCAACTCGTGGCCGGCCTCGTTGATGTAGCGGTAGCCGACGCCGACTTCGTGGCTGCTCGGGCCGAGGTCGAAGCCCTGGGCGAAACGGGTTTCGAAACCGCGCACCCAATACTCGCGCGGTGACAGCGAGAGGAAGCTGCCCTGATCCAGATAACCGCTGCGCAGGGTCTTGGTGAAGAAGGTGTTGGCAGTGAATTCGCGGCGATCTTCCTGATAGCGATAGCCGAAGTTGAACATCGTCCGGCGTCCCCAGAACTGGTCTTTCAGGCGCGTCGACTGGTACGGATCGGCGTCGTAATCGGCGACGCTGAGGCCGCCGGGCATGTCGGCCTTGCCTTCGTAATACTGGGCCATGGCATTGAAGCTGTTGGCCTCGTCGAGCTGGTATTTGCCCTTGAGGATCAGGTCGTCGATCTCGGTGTCGCTATGCTCACGCCAATCACCGCCACGGGTGCCGGAGTACAGCAGCGCGCCGCCGAGGCCATTTTCATTGGTGCCGCCGGCGAGCAGGTTGGCGCTGGTCTTGAAGCCGTCATGGCTCGACGACTGACTGGTTTCCGTCTGGAAACCACCCTTGACCGTCGGGTCGTCCGGGATGGCGCGGGTCACGAAGTTGACCACGCCACCGACGTTCTGCGGGCCGTACCGCACCGCGCCGCCGCCACGCACCACGTCCACCGCATCCATGTTGCCCATGCTGATCGGCGCAAACGACAACTGTGGCTGACCGTAAGGGGCGAATGGCACGGGAATGCCGTCCATCAGCACCGTGGAGCGCGCCGCCAGCCGTGGGTTGAGGCCACGGATGCCGAAGTTCAGCGCCATGTCGTGGCTGCCGGTGCCGTTGTTTTCCGGGGCGTTGACACCGGGGATGCGGTTGAGCACGTCCCGCGCCTGAGTCGCGCCCTGGCGTTCGAAGTCTTCGCGGCGGATCACGTCGCGGGCGCCCGGATGCTCGAACACGTTGACCTGCGCCGCATCGCCGAGCCAGTCGCCAACGACTTTCGAGGTGTCCAGCTCCAGCGCCGTGTCGGCCACAGGTTGCAGGCTGAAGGCATTGTTGCCCTCGGCACGGGCTTGCAGGCCGGTGCCTTCGAGCAGTGCGTCGAGACCTTGCGCGGCGGTGTAGCTGCCTTCCAGGCCTCGGCTTTGCACGCCGCGGGTGATCTGCGAGCCGAAGGAAATCAGCACGCCGGCCTCACGACCAAACTGGTTGAGGGCGTTTTCCAGCGGCGCCGGGGCGATGTGGTAGGCCTTGGCTTCGGCGGCCAGGACGGGCAGGGCGCTGAAGCTCAGGCTGGCGCCGAGAACGAGATGGCGCAGGCTGCGGGCCAGGGGTGTGAGGCGGGTCGGGTGCATGAAGGGTGATCCTGAGAAGGTTGAATCAAGGGGGCTTTCCTTCTCTGTCACGCCAGATCTGAAAAACGGCTCATTTATTTTTCGAGAGCAAAAGATCGCAGCCTGCGGCAGCTCCGACAGGATGTACACCGAGCCAATGTAGGAGCTGCCGCAGGCTGCGATCTTTTGATCCTGCTTCTAAACCCGCGCTTCGACGCTCACCCAATAGCGGGTAAAGCGCCGCACTTTCACCGGCAAACTGATTTGCAGCAGATCAAGAATCCGCTCGCTGTCGTCCAGTGGATAAGTCCCGGAGATCAGCAGGTCAGCCACTTTCGCGTCGCAATGCAGCTGCCCGCGACGATACCGACCGAGCTCATCGAGGAAGTCACCCAGGCGCATGTGCGCGGCGATCAGCATGCCCTCGGCCCAGGCGCCACTGTTGGCATCCAGCGGCCTGGCTTCGCTGATCGATGTCGAGCTGAAACTCAGTTGACGGGCGACGGGCAGTAACATCGGTGCGCGCCCGTGGGCGTTCAGTTCGACCTGGCCTTCGAACACTGCCACCTGCGTACGATCGGCAAATTGCCGGACGTTGAGGCGTGCCGCCCGGGTTTTCAGAATGCCCTGTGCCGTGCGCACTTCGAACGCTTGCGTGGTGCTCAAGAGGATCTCGCCTTCCAGCAGACGGATCAGTCGTTGCGTGCTGTCCACGTCCGCCGCACTCGCGGTGTTGAGTTGCAACTGGCTGCTGGCGTCCAGCGCGACCTTGCGTCGTTCACCCACCGGGCTGCGGTAATCGGCGAGCAGCGACGGCAGCGGATTGTGCTCGCGCAGGCCCCAGGTGACGGCCGAACCGGCGCCGAGAATCAGCAGCAGTTTCAACGCCTGCCGACGGCTGGCGGATTTCGCTCCGTTCAACGCTGCGTGTGCCAGCGGCGAAGACACACCGCGCAAGCGCTGGTTGACCCGCTGAATGTGTTCCCACGCCCGACGATGCTCGCTGTGCGCATCCAGCCACTGCTGCCAGGCCTGTTGCTGGCGTGGGGAGAGCGTGCCCTGCTGCATTTCCATCAGCCAGTGCACGGCCTGCTCGGCCACTGGCGCAGAGAAGTCCGGGACGCGGTTCATAGCGCGAAGTAGCAGCGCATCGCTGCCTTGTTCAAATGACGCTTCACCGTGGCCACCGAGATGTTCAATTCAGTGGCGATCTGCGGATAGGTCAGGCCATCGACCTGAGCCAGCAAAAAGGCGCGTTTGACCAGATGCGGCAAGCCGTCGAGCAACTGGTCCAGCTCAATCAGGGTTTGCAGGATGATGGCTTTGTCTTCTTCCGAAGGCGCGAGCATTTCCGGCATTTGCGCCAGGGTTTCGAGGTAGGCGCGTTCCAGGTCCTGGCGGCGGTAATGATTGAACAGCACGCGTTTGGCAAGGGTGGTGAGGAAGGCGCGCGGTTCGATGATCACCGCTGGTTCGCGGGCGCTCAGCACCCGGATGAAGGTGTCCTGGGCAAGATCCGCCGCGCTCTCAGGGCAGCCGAGTCTGCGCCGCAACCAGCCGGTGAGCCAACGGTGGTGGTCGTGGTAGAGCGATTCGACGGGATGGGCGGACGGCAACGGTATTACTCCAGGCGCATGCAGCATGCGTTAGAGAACAAGAACTGTTCGCATTGTAGGGGTGGAGAAGGCCACCCGGCAATCAGATGCTTTTGCGTATGAGAATATTTATCATTAATATTGCTCGCCTGTGGGTTCGGCTTGTCGGTCGGACGTTTTTTCGTTTCAGGGTCGAAACATGAAAGGCAAACTCGCCTCACTTCCCATGTCCTATCGTCTGGCCGTCACTTCGCGGGTGCTGGCGGCGGTGTTTGGCGGCTATCTGGTCGCGGCGCTGGCCAGTGTCGCCCTGACGCTGTGGCTGCCGTTGAGCCGTGCCGAAGCGGTGGTGACCGGCATGACCATTTCCTTTCTGGTCTATCTGGTCGCGGTGCTCTGGTGTTTTGCCTGTCGCACCGCGTGGTCGGCGTGGGTCGGGTTGCTGGTGCCGAGCGTGATCCTGGCGACGGCTTCCGGTGCCGCGCGTGGCCTGGGGTACGCATGAAAGAGGGTTTGCGCCAAAGCATGAGTGCAATGCTGAGATGCTGATCGGTCATCCTCCGGAATCCCGCGACGACGAGCCGCACGGGGCGCGTGCGCATTTTCTCCAGGTGTTCCTCTCGCAGCGTTCGCAGATGGAAGCGCTGGTGAACCGGCGCGTCGGTTGCCGGGCCACGGCGGCGGATCTGGTGCAGGATCTGTTCTTGCGCTTCTGGCGTCGGCCGCTGGTGCAGGTCGAAGAACTCAGCACGTACCTGTTGCGTTGCGCCGGCAACATCGCCATCGATCATTTGCGCAGCGAAGGCACGCGAGTGCGGGTCAACGAGGGCTGGCAACCGGACGAGCCGGACAGCCACGGCAGCGAACCGCAGGCCGCGCTCGAAGCGGGCAATGATTTGCGCCATGTCGAAGCGGCGTTGCGCGCCTTGCCCGAGCGCACCCGGCAGATCTTTTTGCTCAATCGCATCCACGGACGCAAATACGCGGACATCGCCAAGGCCATGGGCCTGTCCCAAAGCGCTGTGGAAAAACATATGATGCGCGCCCTCGAGGCCTGCAAGGCCAGCCTGCGCGAACCCGCGCCACGCCTGCCAGGGAAAGCACCGTGAAGCCCACCGACCGCGTCGCTCCGACGCCCGCTCAGGAACAGGCCGCGCTCGCCTGGCTGAGCCTGTTGCACGACCGCCCAAGCACGGGCGATCAACTGACGTTCAGCCAATGGCTGCGCGCCGATCCGGCCCACGCCGAGGCCTATGCCCAGGCGCAGGTGATGTGGGAATTGAGCGAAAGCCCGGCGCGCGCCCTGGCCGTTGAAGACGCATTGGCGTTGCAGGGCTACCTCAATGCGATGGATCGTCCGCGTCGTTCAGCGCTGTTGCGCTGGTCGGGTGCGTTGGCGATGGCCGCGTGCCTGTTGCTGATGATCAGCCTCGGCACGGGTTGGCAGCCGCAGCGCTGGATCGACGATCTGGGCGCCGATTACGTTTCGGCACCGGGGGAAATCCGCACGGTGACCCTGGCCGATCAATCGCAAGTCACGCTGGACGCCGACAGCGCCATCGCCGTGGATTTCAGCCATGGCGAGCGGCATGTGCAGTTGCGTCGTGGCGCCGGTTTTTTCAGCGTGACGCATACCGGCGATCCCTTTGTGGTCGAGGCCGAGAAAGGCCAGGCGCGGGTGCTCGGCACGCAGTTTGAAGTGCGTCTGCAACCGCAGGGCGCGCAGGTCACGGTGCTGTCCGGGCGCGTTGGCGTGACGGCGGATCGCAACGCGCAGCAACAGATTCTGACGGCTGGCCAGCAAGTGGCTTATGGGCAGGGCCGCGCCGAAAAGCTGCATGCAGTGGACAGCGAAGCGCAACTGGCCTGGCGTCAGGGCTGGCTGAGTTACTACAAATCGACGCTGGGCGATGTGGTGCAGGATTTGCGGCGCTATTACCCGGGGCGGATTGTGTTGCTCAATGATGAGCTGGCGGCGCGCAAGGTCAGCGGGAGTTTTCCGAGCAAGGATCCGCAGGCTGTGTTGAGTTCGCTGCAAGGGGTGATGGGGTTTGAGCAGCATCAGGTTCTCGGGCATCTGATTATTTTGCGCTGATCAACGTCAAGAGATCGCAGCCTTCGGCAGTTCCTACATTGGAATGCGATCCTCTGTAGGAGCGGCCGAAGGCTGCGATCTTTTGCTTCTGAAAAACTTTTTCAAAATTGTAGTGAGGTAAACCCCAGCCCCATCCGTGTAGTGACTGAAACTGCGAGTCATTCGCATCCGTTGCGGTTCTACACAGGTCATTGAGCAATGAAGTCCAGGGCAAAATCGGGTTCGGTCAAACAATGGTTGGGCGTTTCGGCGTTGAGTTTTTCCGCATTGGCGCTGTTGCCGATGAGCGTGGCGCTCGCCGCTGAAACCGTCAGCAGCCCGGCGCAACAGCAGTTCAGTTTTTCCCTGAGTGCCAAACCGCTGCCGCAAGCCCTGAGCGACTTCAGCCGCGTCACCGGGCAAAGCGTGGTCTACACCGATGAAGCGCCGTACGGCCTCAACGCCCCGGCCGTCAGCGGTCAGATGAGTGCCGAACAAGCGCTGCAACGCCTGCTCAGCGGCTCCGGCATGACCTTCCGTCGCACCGACAGCCATACCCTGGCGCTGGAACCGCAACCCACCGAAGGCGCGCTCAATCTCGGCGCCACCACCATCACCTCGACCCGCGACGAGTCGATGACGTATCAACCGCCGCAAACCAGTTCGGTCATGCGCTCTTCTGCGTCGCTGCAGGAAATCCCGCAGACCGTCAACGTGATCCCGGCCCAGGTGATCCGCGATCAGACCCCGCGCAATCTCGACGATGCGCTGGCCAACGTCAGCGGCATCACCCAGGGCAACACCTTGGGCAGCACTCAGGATTCGGTGATGACCCGCGGCTTCGGTGATAACCGCAACGGCTCGATCATGCGTGACGGCATGCCGATCGTGCAGGGCCGCGGCATGAATGCGACAGTCGATCGTGTCGAAGTGCTCAAGGGGCCGGCGTCGTTGTTGTACGGCATTCAGGACCCGGGCGGCGTGGTCAACCTGGTCAGCAAGAAACCGGAACTGACCCAGTACAACGCCCTGACCCTGCGCGGCTCGACCTACGGCGACGGCAAGAATGGCAGCGGCGGCGCCTTCGACAGCACCGGTGCGCTGGGTGAATCCGGGCTGGCCTATCGGCTGGTGCTCGATCACGAAGACGAAGATTACTGGCGCAACTACGGCACCCACCGCGAGACGCTGATCGCGCCGTCGCTGGCCTGGTTCGGCGAGCGCACCAAGCTGTCATTCGGCTACGAGCACCGCGAGTTTCTCACGCCGTTCGACCGTGGCACGGTGATCGATCCACGCACCAACCACCCGCTGGATATCTCGCGCAACGAGCGTCTGGACGAGCCGTTCAACGACATGGAAGGCCGTTCCGACCTGTACCATTTCGAGGCCGACCACGAACTCAACGACAACTGGAAAGCCCACTTCGGCTACAGCTGGAACCGCGAAACCTACGACGCCAGCCAGGTCCGCGTGACCGCCATCGACACCAGGAAAGGCACGCTGACCCGCAGCATGGACGGCACGCAAGGGGCGATCAGCACTGACCGTTTCACTACCGCCAGCCTCGAAGGCAAGGTCAACCTGCTGGGCATGCAACATGACCTGGTGTTCGGCGTCGACGACGAGTACCGCAAGATCTACCGCGCCGACCTGATCCGCCAGAAAAGCCTGAGCACCTTCAGCTACGTCAATCCGGTGTATGGCCGCGAAGTCGAAGGCACCACGGTCAGCCCGGCCGACAGCGCGCAAACCGATCTGCTGCGCAGCGATTCGGTGTTCCTGCAGGACTCCATTCACCTCAACGACCAGTGGATTCTGGTCGCCGGCGGGCGCTTCCAGGAGTACGACCAGTACGCCGGCAAAGGCGTACCGTTCAAGGCCAACACCGACAGCAACGGGCAGAAGTTCGTGCCGCGTGCCGGCCTGGTGTATCGCTACACCGATGAGTTGTCGTTCTACGGCAGCTACACCGAATCGTTCAAACCCAACTCGACCATCGCCCCGCTCGGCGGCAGCAGCACCGTGCTCGACGGCAGTATCGCGCCGGAAGAAGCCAAGTCGTGGGAGCTGGGCGCGCGCCTGGATATGCCGGGGCGTCTCACCGGTAATATCGCGCTGTTCGACATCAAAAAACGCAACGTGCTGGTGGCCAACTCCGAAGGTCCGACCACGATCTACAGCGCCGCCGGCGAAGTGCGTTCCCGGGGTCTGGAACTGGACCTGACCGGTCAACTCAGTGATCGTTGGAGCCTGATCGGCGCCTATGCCTACACCGATGCCGAGGTCACCAAAGACCCGGAGTACCAAGGCAATCGCCTGCAAAACGTGGCGAAGAACAGCGGCTCATTGTCGGCGGTGTATGACTTCGGCAGCGTGATCGGTGGCGATCAATTGCGGGTCGGCGCCGGGGCGCGGTATGTCGGCGAGCGCGCGGGCAACGCGGTGAATGATTTCGACCTGCCGAGCTACACCGTGGCCGATGCGTTCGCCACTTACGACACCAAGCTTGAGGGGCAGAAGGTCAAGTTCCAGCTCAACGTGAAGAACCTGTTCGACCGCACGTATTACACCTCGGCGGCGAGCCGGTTCTTTGTGTCGATGGGTGATTCGCGGCAGATTTCGTTGTCGAGCACGTTGGAGTTCTGACCCGGAACCGTAAAAGATCGCAGCCTTCGGCAGCTCCTACAGAGGAACGCATTCCAACTGTTGGAGCTGCCGAAGGCTGCGATCTTTTGATCTGGCGCTAACGCAAAAACGCCTGTCGATATTCCCCCGGCGTCCCGCCCAGCACCTGCCGAAACCGGTTGGTGAAATGACTGGCACTGGCAAAGCCGCACGCCAGCGCAATCTCTCCCAGCGGCAACGCCGTCCCGCGCAACAACTCCCGCGCCCGGCTCAAGCGGCGCGCCAGCACGTACTGATGCGGCGGCAAGCCGAAACTGGCGCGGAACATCCGCGCAAAGTGGTATTCCGACAGCGCGCACAGCCCGGCCAGTTGCCCGAGGCTGATCGGTTCGGCCAGATGACTGTCAATGAACCCTACCAATTGCCGACGCTGGTGGGGCGCCAGCCCGCCCTTGAGGCGCAAACCCTGACGGGCACCGACCTGGCTGAGCAGGGTATGACTGAGCAATTCGTGTGCAAGGCTGCTGGTCAGCAAGCGCTCGGCCGGTTCGTCCCAGTTCAGCGTGAGCAACTGCCGAAAGCGCCGCGCCTGTTGCGGGTCTTCGAGAAAGGTCTGCTCGCGCAACTGCATTTCTCGCGGCTCGCGATCGAGCAAAGTGACGCAACCCAAGGCAAATTGCTCGGCGCTGAAATACAGATGCGCGAGGCGGATATCGCCATTGATCACCCAGCCCGATTGGTGGTCGGCCGGCAGGATGCACAACTTGTCCGGCCCACCCTTGTGGCCAGGCTGGTCACGGCGAAAGGTCCCGGTGCCGCCGGCGATGTAGCACGACAGGGTGTGATGGCTCGGCGCTTCGTATTCCTGGGCGTCGTGGTGGTTGGTCCACAGGGCCGCAGACAAGCCGTCACCGAGTTCGGCGCTGTGCACAAGGCGTGCGTTCGGCGAGCGGTTGAGGGCTTGAAAGACTTGCAGGGTATCGATAGCGGCCATGTTCGGTTCTCTCCAACGCCTTGCATCCTACTCCGTAGCCTTTGCGCTGCCAGCCTGCCGGGCGACAAAAGCGCAAGATTTTGCAAGCGCCCCGATCCCTGCTGCCGCACCCTGATCTTCAATTCAGCGCAAAACCTTGTGGCGAGGGAGCTCGCTCCCGCTGGGCTGCGAAGCGGCCCCAAAATTCTGGGTTGCTAATGCAGATTTGCGAGTGCTGCGCACTCAAGCGGGCGCAAGCTCCCTCGCCACAGAAGCGCTCAGCGTTGCCGCATCAAGGAGTGTTTGCCATGAATCTGTCGTTGTATCTGCTGACCGTGCTGATCTGGGGCACCACCTGGATTGCCCTGAAATGGCAACTGGGTGTGGTGGCGATTCCAGTGTCGATCGTCTATCGCTTCGGTCTCGCCGCGCTGGTGCTGTTCGTGCTGTTGCTGCTCAGTCGCCGGCTGCAGCCGATGAATCGCCGAGGGCATCTGATCTGCGTGGCGCAGGGCTTGTGCCTGTTCTGCGTCAACTTCATGTGCTTTCTGACCGCCAGCCAGTGGATTCCCAGCGGTCTGGTGGCGGTGGTGTTTTCCACGGCAACGCTGTGGAACGCGCTCAATGCACGGGTGTTCTTCGGCCAGCGCATTGCGCGCAACGTGCTGATGGGCGGGGCGCTCGGCTTGTTCGGGCTGGGGATGTTGTTCTGGCCGGAACTGGCCGGTCATCACGCCAGCCCGCAGACCTTGCTCGGTCTGGCGCTGGCGCTGTGTGGCACGTTGTGTTTCTCGGCGGGCAACATGTTGTCGAGCCTGCAGCAGAAGGCCGGCCTGAAACCGTTGACCACCAATGCCTGGGGTATGGCCTATGGCGCGGCAATGTTGTCGGTGTGGTGCTTGTTCAAAGGCATTCCGTTCGAGATGGATTGGTCGCCGCGCTACGTCGGCGCTCTGCTGTATTTGGTGATCCCGGGTTCGGTGATCGGCTTCACCGCGTACCTGACGCTGGTCGGGCGCATGGGGCCGGAACGTGCGGCGTATTGCACCGTGCTGTTCCCGGTGGTGGCGCTGAACGTGTCGGCGTTTGCCGAAGGGTATCAGTGGACGGTGCCGGCGCTGCTTGGGCTGGTATTGGTGATGTTTGGCAATGTATTGGTGTTTCGTAAATCCAAGGGGGCGGTGTTGCCTCCTCAAGGAAAGTTGGCGTGAAATCCGCGAGCGCTGAACATTCAGCGCTCGACTTTCAATGTGATGTAAAGCAATACCGGTAAGATGAAGTCAACAATGTGCCGCGCCCAGTCCTTGGCGTTCCAGACTTGCGATGTGTCCATGTCGAACCATTCGACGCCGATGACTTGCAGGCAGATGTAATAAACAAAGATCGCGATCAATAAACCAATAATCGAAAACTTCTTGGCATCGTGAAAGGCTTTGTCTGAAGCTTTTATCTTGCGTAGAAGCTGGTAGGTGCCGACCAGGCAGCACGTGGTCCAGATCACTTCCGTGGTGATGATGAACCAGTAGATCCGGTGGTGCAGTATCGGTGACTCGATTGCACGGTAACGGATGTTGGGGTTGGTCTGGGTGGTGTCCATGCTGAGGATGTGACCGACATATGTATAGTTTGACGCGTAGTCGGTGAAGTTGCTGTACATCACCAGCAAGCCGAAAAAACTTATGTAAGCCATCAGGGTAACTTTGCTGTAGCGAATGAGTTTTTGGATGTTCAGGTTGTTCAAGGGTTTCTCCAGAATGTTTATCGTGCTGTCGATAAGTCTGGAGAGTTTAATGTTCTGTGTTGTGTTTTTAGTTGAGGCTTGAGTTGCAAGGTATGTAACGGTTGGCCAAGGGGTTAATTTAAGCGGGCAAGTGCCGATGAGGTGCTTGCCCGTTTTTTCAGCCTCGCCAGACTTGCGGATTGACCAGGTCCTGCGGGCGTTCGCCGAGCAGTGCGCTGCGCAGGTTGGCGAGGGCACGGTTGGCCATGGCTTCGCGGGTTTCGTGGGTGGCGGAGCCGATGTGCGGCAATGTCATCGCATTTTTCAGCTGGAACAGGGGCGATTCGGCCAGCGGTTCTTTTTCGTAGACATCCAGGCCGGCGCCACGGATGCGGTTGTTTTGCAGCGCTTCGATCAGCGCCGGTTCATCGACCACCGGGCCACGGGAGATGTTGACCAGGATCGCGCCGGGCTTCATCAGGGCAAGTTCGCGGTGGCTGATCAGGTGGCGGGTCTTGTCGCTGAGCGGCACCACCAGGCAGACGAAGTCGGCTTCGGCCAGCAACTGGTCGAGGCTGCGAAATTGTGCGCCGAGTTGTTGTTCCAGTTCGGTCTTGCGGCTGTTGCCGCTGTAGATAATCGGCATGTTGAAGCCGAAGTGGCCACGTCGGGCGACGGCGGCGCCGATGTTGCCCATGCCGACGATGCCGAGGGTTTTGCCGTGGACGTCACAGCCGAACAGTGGCGCGCCGACGCTGGCTTGCCATTGGCCGGCCTTGGTCCAGGCGTCGAGTTCGGCGACGCGGCGGGCGCTGCTCATGATCAGGGCGAAGGCGAGGTCGGCGGTGCTTTCGGTGAGCACGTTGGGGGTGTTGGTGAGCATGATGCCGCGTTGGTTGAAGTAGTCGAGGTCGTAATTGTCGTAGCCGACGGAGACGCTGGAGACCACTTCAAGTTTTGTGGCGGTTTCGAGTTGGGCTTTGCCGAGTTTGCGGCCGACGCCGATGAGGCCGTGGGCGTGGGGCAGGGCCTCGTTGAATTGGGCGTTGATGTCGCCGTTTTTGGGGTTGGGAACGATGACGTCGAACTCCTGTTGCAGGCGTTCGATCATTGGGGGGGTGATGCGGCTGAAGGCCAGGACTGTTTTTTTCATTGGGCTGGGGCTCGGGCTTCGGGGCTTTATTGCCAAGCAAGCTAACATTTCTTTGTGGGGTTTGGCTTGTCTTGGCGGCCTCTGGGCCGACCAGGTTCTTGGGGTTTTGGGTGTATATCCGTTTCTGCGGGTGTGGCGGCTGGCGGTTTCGCTCTTACAGCGAGTCACTTTTGCAGACGCCCAAAAGTAACCAAAACGCTGGGCCCCGGCGTTCGGCCCTCGCCGTGGCTCGGGTTCCTTCGTTACGGGGTTCATCCGGGGGCATCGCCTACGGTTTGCTTCGCTGCACCTCCTCTCGATGTGTTTGGCTTCGCCAAACGGTCGCTGCGCTCCCACCCCCGGATGAACCCCTCCACTCAGCCTGCCGAAGGGGCCGGTACGGCAAGATCAAGAGCTGCAGCCGAGCTTGCGCTCATCCTGTTGAGTGGTGAGAAGCGGATGCACCAACTGCCTGCACCCAATCCAGCTGTAGGAGTGAGCCTGCTCGCGATGGCGGCCTGTCAGCCGACCAATCACCAACTGCCTGCACCCAATCTAACTGTGCGAGCTTGCTCGCGAATGCGGTGTGTCATTCAACGCAGGTATTTGCTGACCCACCGCTCCCTCAGGGGTTTAGCTGTGTGCTGCAGACTGGCTGATTTCCACATTATCCAGCACCCGATTCACCGCCAGCTCCGCCAGCATGATGATCTGCTGAATCGCCAGAAGGGTGTGCCGCTGCGGCGGATCGACGTAGGCCGCAATGTCGCTGGTCATGATGCTCGCCGAGGCCAGTGATTCGCAGGCATGAACCAGCAGGCTCTCGTTATCCATATCAGGGGCAACCTGAAACATCGTGCTCGGTTTGTGGAATTTGAGGGTAGTGGCGGAAGGTTTGAGGTAGTGGTCGAGCGCGCGCTCGGCGGCGTCGTGGAGCTTTTTTGAGTCGAGGGATTCGTAGGGGGAAGTGCAGTCCGCTTCGGGCGGATTGGGTGTGGGTTTGATCATGGTGAAGCTCCATTCGGGATGTGGAGTTCGCCACGTACTGCGACCAAGCAATAGGGTGGCGAACCGTACGCA
The DNA here is from genome assembly GCF_018729515.1 of Pseudomonas sp. MG-9. Lineage (NCBI taxonomy): Bacteria > Pseudomonadati > Pseudomonadota > Gammaproteobacteria > Pseudomonadales > Pseudomonadaceae > Pseudomonas > Pseudomonas sp. MG-9. The sequence goes on along the minus strand of NZ_JAHHZH010000006.1, from coordinate 159,032 downwards.
GGTTGGTCGACCAGGGAATGGAAACCCGGCAGGGCCAAGGCCCTCCCACGCACAGCTCGCCATTAAGCAAGCTTGAAAAGTGCGCCATTCTAAACCCGGACGACCAAGTCCGGTCGCTGATTCGTCAACGACCCCCTGAGCCTATCCACCCCACTTCCAACCCACAACCGTCAAAACCTGTCGGAAAACTCCCCTCAAATCACCGCTTCTGTAGGAGCTGCCGTAGGCTGCGATCTTTTGATTTTTAAACATCAAGGGCAAAAGATCGCAGCCTGCGGCAGCTCCTGCAGGTTTCGTAGTGTGTTTAAGGTCAGTTGGCGACTCGGGCTCCAGCGAGGCTGCCGCTTAATTCGTAAGCAGCCAGTTCGGCTTGATGGGCGGCGAGAATTTCCGGCAACGAGCCGCGCAAATACTCAACCCACGTCTTGATCTTCGCATCCAGGTATTGCCGCGACGGGTAGATCGCGTACAGGTTGAGTTCCTGCGAGCGGTAGTTCGGCATCATCCGCACCAGCGTGCCGTTGCGCAGGCCTTCGATGGCGGCGTAGACCGGCAGCACGCCGACGCCCATGCCGCTGATGATTGCGGTTTTCATCGCGTCGGCGGAGTTCACCAGGAAGGGCGAGCTGTTGATGGTGACCATTTCCTGGCCGTCGGGGCCGTTGAAGGCCCATTTTTCCAGGGGGATCACCGGGCTGACGAGGCGCAGGCAGGCGTGGTTCAGCAGGTCGCTGGGCTTTTGCGCGCAGCCGTTGGCTTTCACGTAGGCCGGGGAGGCGCAGACGATGCTGTAGGTGATGCCCAGGCGTTGCGAGACGAAGCCTGAGTCCGGCAGTTCGGTGGCCAGCACGATGGACACGTCGTAGCCCTCGTCGAGCAGGTCCGGCACGCGGTTGGCCATGGTCAGGTCGAAGGTCACGTCCGGGTGGGTCTTGCGGTAGCGGGCGATGGCGTCGATCACGAAGTGCTGGCCGATGCCGGTCATGGTGTGCACTTTCAGCTGGCCGGCGGGGCGGGCGTGGGCTTCGCTGGCCTCGGCTTCGGCTTCTTCGACATAGGCCAGGATCTGTTCGCAGCGCAGCAGGTAGCGCTTGCCGGCCTCGGTCAGGGCGATGCGCCGGGTCGTGCGATTGAGCAGGCGGGTTTGCAGGTGGGCTTCCAGGTTGGAGACCGCGCGCGAGATGTTGGCCGTGGTGGTGTCGAGTTGCACGGCGGCGGCGGTGAAGCTGCCGGCTTCGGCCACACAACTGAAGGCGCGCATGTTTTGCAATGTGTCCATGGGGTGCTCTCAAGGGAGATGGCAAATTGTGACACGAAGTTTCAGGGGCTGAGACCCCCGACCAAGGGATTATCTCGCTAACGGTAACAAAGATTCACAGGAATCCCAGCTTATCGCCACAAAGGCACCCACCTAGAATTGCGCCGTTCCCTGTAGGAGCTGCCGCAGGCTGCGATCTTTTGATCTTGATTGTGAACAGCAAAATCAAAAGATCGCAGCCTTCGGCAGCTCCTACACCAGTCCCCCGGTTTATCCCTTTCAGGAATTTGCAGCTGTGCCGCGTCGCATCAACAGAGCGCTTTTGCCGCTCAGTGTTCTGGCTATCACCCTGGGTCTCAGCGGCTGCATCGGTACCGGAGGAATTGCCCCGCAGGGCAAAGCGTTGGAGGCCAATACGCTGGCTACCGATGACGCGATTGCCCACGCCGCCAAAGACGCCAACTGGCCCACCGCGCAATGGTGGCAAGCCTACGGTGACCCGCAACTCAATCACTGGATCGACCTCGCCGTGCAGGGCAGCCCGACCATGGCCATGGCCGCTGCGCGGGTGCGTCAGGCCAAGGCGATGGCCGGTATCGCCGAAGCGGCCGAGTCGTTGCAGATCAATGGTGAATCGACGCTCAAGCGCCACAATTGGCCGACCGACCAGTTCTACGGCCCCGGCAAGCTGGCCAACAGCACCACCTGGGACAACAACGCCGCGCTGGGTTTCAGCTACGCCCTCGACCTTTGGGGCCGCGAAAGCAATGCCACCGAACGGGCAGTGGATCTGGCGCACATGAGCGCTGCAGAAGCGCGGCTGGCGCAGCTGGAATTGCAGAACAACATCGTGCGCGCCTACATCGAGCTGTCGCTGCATTACGCCCAGCGCGACATCGTCGCCGCGACGCTCAAGCAGCAACAGCAGATTCTCGACCTCGCGCAGAAGCGTCTGGACGGCGGCATCGGCACGCACTTCGAAGTCAGTCAGGCAGAAACACCATTGCCGGAAACCCATCGGCAACTGGATGCGCTGGACGAAGAAATTGCCCTCAGCCGCAATCAGATCGCCGCGCTGGCGGGCAAAGGCCCGGGCGACGGCGCGCAGTTGCAGCGGCCGACCCTGGCGCTGGGGGCTGCGTTGAAACTGCCGTCGGCATTGCCTGCGGAGTTGCTCGGTCAGCGGCCGGATGTGGTCGCCAGTCGCTGGCAGGTGGCGGCGCAGGCGCGCGGCATCGATGTGGCGCACGCCGGGTTTTATCCCAACGTCGATCTGGTCGGCAGCCTCGGCTACATGGCCACCGGCGGCGGAGCGCTGGAGTTTTTGACCGGCAAGAAGCTCAACTACAGCGTCGGCCCGGCGATCTCCTTGCCGATTTTCGACGGTGGGCGTCTGCGCAGCGAACTGGGTGAAGCGTCCGCCGGGTATGACATTGCCGTGGCGCATTACAACCAGACGCTGGTCAATGCGCTGAAGAACATCTCCGACCAGTTGATCCGCCGCGAGTCGATGGACAAGCAGCAAGCCTTCGCCGCCGAGTCGGTGGCCACCGCGCAGAAGACCTACGACATCGCGATGATCGCCTATCAGCGTGGCCTCACCGATTACCTCAACGTGCTCAATGCGCAGACCTTGCTGTTCAAGCAGCAGCAAGTGCAGCAGCAGGTGCAGGCGGCGCGGTTGAGTGCGCATGCCGAGCTGGTGACGGCGCTGGGTGGCGGCCTCGGGGCTGGCAACGATGTGCCCGCTGCCGAGAAAACCCAGGCCCCGAAAACCCCGGTTCTCCTGCGGTGAACCCCATCTACCAGGCAACTGTTTCTCTGTGGCGAGGGGGCTTGCCCCCGCTTGAGTGCGCAGCGCTCACAAGATTTTTGGGCCGCTTCGCAGCCCAACGGGGGCAAGCTCCCTCACCACAGGTTTTTGCATCCGCTGCGCAATTATTCCGTGCCAATTCATTGAGCAAGACCAAATGACTCCCTTGCCCGCACCAATACGCTGGCTCTACTCCCTGGAATGGCGTCGGGGTTTGTTTGACTGGGCGCGCAGCGATGGCGTGACCTGGGTGTATATCTTCAAGGTATTGCTCGCCGCGTTTCTCACCCTGTGGCTGGCGATGCGTCTGGAATTGCCGCAGCCGCGCACGGCGATGATCACCGTGTTCATCGTCATGCAGCCGCAGAGCGGCCATGTGTTCGCCAAGAGTTTCTATCGCTTCCTCGGCACCCTGGCCGGGTCGGCGATGATGGTTACGCTGATCGCGCTGTTCGCGCAGAACACCGAACTGTTCCTTGGCTCGCTGGCGATCTGGGTCGGTATCTGCTCGGCCGGTGCCGCGCGCTGCCGTAACTTTCGCGCCTACGGTTTTGTCCTCGCCGGCTACACCGCGGCGATGGTCGGGCTGCCGGCGCTGGCACATCCGGACGGGGCGTTCATGGCCGCTGTGTGGCGGGTGCTGGAGATCTCGCTGGGGATTCTCTGCTCGACCGTGGTCAGTGCCGCGATCCTGCCGCAAACCGCCAGTGCGGCGATGCGCAACGCCTTGTATCAACGCTTCGGTGTGTTTGCCCTGTTCGTCACCGATGGCCTGCGTGGGCGCAGCAAGGCCGACGCCTTCGAGACCAACAACGTGCGCTTCATCGCCGAAGCGGTGGGCCTGGAAGGGCTGCGCAGCGTGACGGTGTTCGAAGACCCGCACATGCGTCGGCGCAACGGTCGCCTCAGTCGTTTGAACAGCGAGTTCATGGGCATCACCACGCGCTTCAACGCCTTGCATCAGTTGCTGGAGCGCCTGCGCGGCAACGGTGAAGAACACGTGGTGGCCGCGATCAAACCGGGCCTGCAGGATCTGGCCGAAGTGCTCGACGGCTTCAGTGGCCGCGCCTTGACCAGCCCGGACGCTGCGCGTCTGGCGACGGCGCTGGCGACCTACAAGGAAGGTTTGCCGACTCGCGTGCGAACCCTGCGCGCAACCTTCCAGCAAACCGGTCCGAGTGAAGCCGAGCAACTGGATTTTCACACCGCCTACGAACTGCTCTATCGCTTCGTCGACGACCTGCACAGTTATGCCCAGACCCACGCCTCGCTGGCCGATCACAGCCACGAACGCGAGCGCTGGGACGAGCCGTTTACCCCGCAAACCAACTGGTGGGCCGCCGCCGCTTCGGGGATTCGCGCCTCGTTCATCCTGATTGTGTTGGGCAGTTACTGGGTCGCCACCGCGTGGCCAAGTGGCGCGACCATGACCTTGATTGCTGCGGCGACCGTGGGCCTGTCCGCCGCCACACCGAACCCGAAACGCATGGCGTTCCAGATGGCTTGCGGGACCTTCCTCGGGGCACTGATCGGTTTCGTCGAGATGTTTTTCATCTTCCCGTGGATCGATGGTTTCCCGCTGCTGTGCGTGATGCTGGCGCCAGTGATTGTGCTCGGTTCGTTTCTCGCTTCGCGGCCGCAATACGCCGGGGTCGGTCTCGGTCTGCTGATCTTCTTCAGCACCGGTTCGGTGCCGGACAACCTGACCGTCTACAACCCCTACACCTTCATCAACGACTACATCGCCATGGTCATGGGCATGCTGGTCTGCGCGGCGGCGGGGGCAATCATTCTGCCGCCGAACAGTCGCTGGTTGTGGAAGCGGCTGGAGCAGGATCTGCGCGGCCAGGTGGTCTACGCGATCAGTGGCAAGCTCAAGGGCCTGGCGTCGAGTTTCGAGAGCCGCACCCGCGACCTGTTGCATCAGGCTTACGGGCTCGCCGCCGGGCAGCCTGCCGTGCAAAAGAAGCTGCTGCGCTGGATGTTCGTGGTGCTGGAAGTCGGCCACGCGATTATCGAGCTGCGCAAGGAACAGGCGATTCTCCCGGTGCACCCGGCGTATGCCGAATCGCAGCCGTGGCGTCAGGCGATCCGCGTGATGGGCCGGGCGCTGGTGCGACTGTTTCTGCAACCGAACCAGAGCAATCTGGAGCGCGCACTGGTGGCGGTCGATCACGCGATCAGCCGGGTTGCCGCGACCGACGAGCCGTTCGCGCCGCACTTCGATACCTCGGCCCTGCGCCGGGTGAAGAGCTACCTGCACTTCATCCGCACCTCGTTGCTCGACCCGCAATCACCGCTCGCCGCCTATGCCGTCGCCAAGCCCGAAGGACTTGCCCATGCCTCGTGAAATTGCCTTCCACGGCGTGTACATGCCGACCATGACCCTGATGTTTTTTGTCGCTGCGGCCCTGGCCTGGGCGCTGGACCGGTTCCTCTCGGGGTTTGATCTGTACCGCTTCTTCTGGCACCCGGCGCTGCTGCGCCTGAGCCTGTTTACCTGTTTGTTCGGCGCCATGGCGCTGACTGTTTACCGTTGACTCTCTATCTCTGAAGAAGGCCCTGATGAAAAAGTTTTTCAGCCTGCTCGCGACCCTGCTGGTGCTGGCCCTGGCGCTGTGGATCGGCCGCACGTTGTGGGAGCACTACATGAACACCCCGTGGACCCGCGACGGGCGCGTTCGCGCCGACATCATCAACGTCGCGGCCGACGTCACCGGTGAAGTCATCGACGTGCCGGTGCGCGACAACCAGTTGGTGAAGAAGGGTGACTTGCTGATGCAGATCGACCCCGAGCACTACCGTATCGCGGTCAAACAGGCACAGTCGCTGGTCGCTTCGCGCAAGTCGACGTGGGAGATGCGCAAGGTCAACGCGCATCGCCGCGCCGATATGGACAACCTGGTGATCTCCAAGGAAAACCGCGACGACGCCAGCAACATCGCCGACGCTGCGCTGGCCGATTACCAACACGCGCAAGCGCAACTGGAAGCCGCCGAACTCAACCTCAAACGCACCGAAGTACGTGCAGCGGTGGACGGCTACGTGACCAACCTCAACGTGCATCGCGGTGATTACGCGCGCATCGGCGAGGCGAAAATGGCCGTGGTCGACATGAACTCGTTCTGGGTCTACGGCTTCTTCGAAGAGACCAAACTGCCGCACGTGCGCGAGGGTGACAAGGCCGACATGCAACTGATGAGCGGCGAAGTGCTCAAGGGCCATGTAGAAAGCATTTCCCGCGGCATCTACGACCGCGACAACCCGGAAAGCCGCGAGCTGATCGCCGATGTGAACCCGACCTTCAACTGGGTGCGCCTGGCGCAGCGGGTGCCGGTGCGGATTCACATCGATGAAGTGCCGGAAGGTGTGTTGTTGGCGGCGGGGATTACCTGCACCGTGGTGGTGAAGCAGGACACGGGAGAGTAAACCTGTGGCGAGGGAGCTTGCTCCCGCTCGGCTGCGTAGCAGTCGTAAAATCTGACTGCGCGGTTTGCCTGACAGGGTTGGGGGCAGGTATTGGGGCTGCTGCGCAGCCCAGCGGGAGCGAGCTCCCTCGCCACAAAGGGATCGCGTCAGCCTTGGCAAAACGTCTCCTGCAAATGCCGCCACAGCACCCGCCCGGCCTCGTTTTTTTCAAACACCACCGTCGAGCGCCGATCCGTGTGCAACCCGCTCGCATCGGTCTGCTGCTCGCGGTAACTCAACGTTGCGCCGCGCTCATGCAGCGCAATTACACGCAGCTCACTGAGCACGATACTGAAGCCTGACTTCTTCCCGCCCGCCGCCTGAAACAGTGCGCGCAAGGCTGCGACATCCAGCGCCCGGCCCAGCGGTGTGACCATGGAAAAGTCCGCCGAGAAGCGGCTCAGCAAGCGCTCCAGTTCGGCCGAATCCTGCTCCACGGCAAACCACTGTTCGATGGCCTCATGTGCCTGGATCACTTCGTCAAAATATTCTTGGTAGTCAGTCATGTGGATTTTTCCTGAAGGGGAGGTGAGCTCAGCAGGGCGAGCACGTGGGTGGCATCGAAACGCAGCACGGCGACCATCGGCAACAGCGTCAGCAGTGCGGCGGCGAAAAAGCAGTAGTGAAAACCGTTGCCGCCGAGTGCGCCCAGCAGTGAGCTGAGCAGCGCCGCACCCAGGCAGAAACCGAGTTGGCGATTGATGTTCCACAGGGCGCTGGAGTGGCCCATTTTTTCCGGCGCGATGCCGACAAACGCCAGGGTTTGCGCGGTGACGCTGCACAGACTGCCGCCCAGCCCCATCAGCGCGTAGGCGATGATCAGCGGCGCAGCGGCGGGGTGTTCGATGCGCATCAGCAGGACAATGCCCAGGCATTGCAGGAGCATGCCGGCGATCAGCAACGGCTTGGGGCCGATGCGATTGAAACTGCGTTTGCCGAGCATGATCGCCACGCCCGAGGCAGCGGCCCAGGCCAACATCAGCGCGCCGGTTTGCGCCGCGCCGACACCGAGGTCGTGCAGGTACAGCACGGCAATCATGTTGGTCCCGGTAAAGACTCCGGGCACGAACAGGTAGATCAGCATCGCCAGGCGCAGCGACGGGCTTTTGATCAGTTGCAGGTCGAGGACGGCGTCGGGTTTGTGCCAGCCATCGCGCAGGTACAGCCATAAGGTCAAGGCACCGAGCAGCAAGACGCCGCCCGCGAGGTGACGGGTCGCGGAGGCGCTCGCCAGGCTCACGGCAATCAGCAACAGACTCAGGGCTGAGACCGCCAGCAGCAGGCCGCGAATGTCCAGCGTCGGGCGTTCCGTGGTGGGTTGATCGGCTTTCAACCACAGCAAGCCCAGGGCGAAAGCCAACAGCGCCATTGGCATGTTCAGGTAGAAAATCCAGCGCCACGACAACGCCTCGACGATCAGGCCGCCCGCCGCCGGTGACAGGGCCGGCACCATCAGCGCCACCAACAGCACCACGCCAGTGAGGTGCGCACGTTGTGCCGCCGGGAATTGCCGATACGCCAGGGCCTGACCGACCGGCAGCAACAAGCCGCCACCGAGCCCTTGCAGCAGGCGCCAGCCAATCAGGCTTTCAATCGAGCCAGACTGGGCCACCAGACCCGAAGCGATCCCGAACAGCAACAATGAACCGAGGATCAGCCGGCGCTCGCCCAGGCGTGCGGCCAGCCACACGCTCATCGGAATGATCAGCGTCAGCCCGAGCATGTAGGCGTTGGTGATCCACGCCAATTGCGTCACCGATGCCTGTAGTTCTCGGGCGATGTCCGGGTAGGCAATGCTGGCGGCGAACATGTTCAGCAAGTCGAGGGCGAACCCGAACAAATACACCAGCGCGACTTTCGAGCGATAGGCCATGGCAGCTTCCCTGTGATGAGGCGTGCAGGTTAGGGCGCTTGTGGCGTTAGGAAAACGCTGGTTTGCCTGCTAGTTTGTCAAAATTATTTTGACAGAGAGTGCCGTGACGATGGTCAGCCTGGACCGTTTTGACACGTTCAAAGCCGTGGTGGAGGCCGGGTCACTGACGGCCGCCGCCGATACATTGGGCCAGACCCGGGCAGTGGTGAGTTTCAACCTCAAACGGCTGGAAGAGGAACTGGGCGTCACGTTGCTCACGCGCAACACCCGACAACTGGCCCTGACCGATGCCGGCGAACGCTTTTATCGCCGCTGCTTGCGCACTCTCGACGAAGCGCGACTGGCGATCGAGGAAGCGCGTTCCGAGCATTCGCAACTCAAGGGCACATTGCGCATCACCACCACCGTGGAATTTGCCCTGGCCCAAGTGGTGCCGGCGCTGGAGGTGTTTCGTCAGCAACAGCCGCAATTGAACATCCACCTGTCGACGTCCTCGACCCATGCCGATCTGATCTCAGAGCGCTTTGACATGGCGATCCGCCTGGGCCGCATGCACGACTCCAATCTGCGGGCGGTGCAGTTGTCGACGTTCGAAGTGTTTGCAGTGGCGGCGCCAGGTTTGGTCGAGCGCTTCACGCCGGTGGCCACGCTGGCGACGCTGGAGTCGATGCCGACGCTGGGGCATGGGCGAGTGCCGGAAATGACGGTCACCGACCCGGCCGGCAGCGAGCACGTCTACCAGCCCAAACCGGGGACCACCGCCATCGTCGCCGACAACTCAGCGACGTTGCGTGCGTTTGCGTTGACCGGGCAAGGCGTGGCGATTTTGCCGCAGTGGCTGATTCAGGATGATCTGGAGGCCGGGCGTTTGGTGCGCTTGCTGGCCGATTACCGTTTTGCCCAACAGGGTGTTTACGCGTTGTACCCGGATACCCGGCATTTGCCGCTGAAGGTGCGGGCGTTTATTGATTTCATGAAGGGGTGGGGCTGAGGATCTCGAGTGATTGTTCCGGCCTCTTCGCGGGCAAGCCACGCTCCCACAGGTTTTTGTGTCGTTCTGGATATCTGTGTACGCCGCAAAACCCTGTGGGAGCGTGGCTTGCCCGCGATGGGGGCGCCTCGGTCTCAGAGCTTCCCACGCAACCCGAACCGCTTCATCAACGTCGACTCCAGCAACCCTTTGGGCAGCAGTGTCGCCAGCAACGGCAACGCCCGGCTGCCATTCCCGATGCGGATCAACCGCGGCGGCTTGTCCTGTTGCACAGCCTTGAGCAGTTGCGCGGCAAACTCACTGGTCGGCGTCGGTTTGTCCTGCGAGGCCTTGGCCCGCGCGCGGATCCCCTCACGCAACGGAAACCACGGCGATTGCTCGTTGATCAACTGCTCCGCCTCATGCCCGGCATTCTTGGCGAAGCTCGACTGAATCGCCCCGGGCTGCACTTCCATCAGGCGAATGCCGAACGGCGCCAGTTCCATGCGCAACGCATCGCTCAGGGCATGCACGGCGGCTTTCGAGGCGCAGTAGGCGCCGGCGAATGGCGTGACCAAAACCCCAGACACACTGCCGATGTTCACCACCAGGCCCTTGGCCCGGCGCAGCACCGGGAACAGTGCGCGAGTCACGCCGACAATCGAGAATACGTTGGTTTCGAACTGGCGCTGCATGGCCGGTACGCCGCCGTCGAGCAGCGGCCCCATGGCGCCGTAACCGGCGTTGTTGATCAGCACATCAAGGCCACCGTGTTGCTGGTTGATCCGCTCACCAAGCTGTTCCAGCGCCACGCTGTCATTGACGTCCAGCTGGATCGCCGTGAACCCGGCAGCGGCGAGGGCCGAGACGTCTTCGGCCCTGCGCGCACTGGCCCAGACCTCGTAGCCGGCGGCTTTGAACGCATCAGCGAGGGCGCGGCCAATGCCGCTGGAGCAACCGGTGATCAACGCAACGGGCATGGCGCATTCCTTGTGCAAGAAAGTTAAGGGAGGGGATCAGTCGGAGAAACTGCCCTGCAAACGCTCGGCGCGGAACTCCAGGGTTTGCGGACGATAACCGGGACGCAGTGGTGGCATTGGCAAGCAATCTTCCCAGTTGCCGCCGGCCTGCAATTCACCGGGGCCACGATAGCGCGGCGCGGTGTATTGGTTGTCGGCCAGGTTGACAGTGTCACCGGGCGCGTAAGCGGCGATGCGCCAGCGCAGTTCGGTCAGCGGGACGTCGTTGCCGTTTTTTATTTTCAGTTGCAGCGGACGATCTGCCGGGCACTGTTCAGGGGCGTAGGCAATGCGCATCTCCAGACGCGCCAGTTGCTTGAGCTCGCGGTTGTCCAGCCACACCACCCAGACCGCCACCAGCCCCAAGCCAACGGCGGCAGCCACCGACACCGGTACAGCCTTGGCCGGATAGCGCAGCAACAGGACCAGCCAGGTGATGACCAGCAAAACGCCGATGAACATGTCGCACAACCTCGCGGGGATAGAGGGGCATCCTACCTAAGCGTAGGTGAGGTTGGCGATGGGCAGGGCAAAGTCAAAAGATCGCAGCTTGCGGCAACTCCTACAGTTGGAATGCGTTTTCCCTGTAGGAGCTGCCGCAGGCTGCGATCTTTTGCTTCAAAAAAAGCCCCGCCCAACCCGCTGCGGATAGGGGACGCAGTGGGCTGGACGGGGGCTTCTTGTTACGCGGTGATCACTGCGCGATGGTTTTCACCGACACGCCGCGTTCGATCGGGGTGGAGCGACCGTAGATATCTTCGAAGCGTTCGATATCGTCCTCGCCCAGGTACGAACCCGATTGCACTTCGATGATTTCCAGCGGGATCTTGCCCGGGTTGCGCAGGCGGTGCACCGAGGCGATCGGGATGTAGGTCGACTGGTTTTCGCAGAGCAGGAACACGTTTTCATCGCAGGTCACTTCGGCGGTGCCGCTGACCACGATCCAGTGTTCGGCGCGGTGGTGGTGCATCTGCAGCGACAGGCACGCGCCCGGTTTCACCGAGATGTGCTTGACCTGGAAACGCCCGCCCATGTCCACGGAATCATACGAGCCCCACGGACGGTAGACCTCGCAGTGGTTCTGGGTTTCGCTGCGGCCCTGCTCGTTGAGGGTGGCGACCATCTGCTTGACACCCTGGACCTTGTCCTTGTGGGCGATCATCATCGCGTCCTTGGTTTCGACCACGACGATGTTCTCCAGGCCGATCACCGACACCAGTTTGCCGTTGCCGTGGATCATGCAGTTCTTGCTGTCCTGGATCACCACGTCGCCTTTGCTGACGTTGCCGTTGGCGTCCTTCTCGTTGACTTCCCACAGCGACGACCAGCAACCGACATCGCTCCAGCCAGCAGTCAGCGGCACCACGCAGGCGCGCTGGGTTTTTTCCATCACGGAGTAGTCGATGGAATTGTCCGGGCAGCAGGCGAAGGTGGCTTCGTCCAGCGTGACGGTGTCGGCGTCCTGGTGGCTGCGCTCAAGGGTCAGCAGGCAGGTGTCGTAGATGTCCGGATCGTGCTTTTTCAGCTCTTCAAGGAAGCGGCTGGCGCGGAACAGGAACATGCCGCTGTTCCAGTAGTAGCCGCCGGATTCGACGTACTCGGTGGCGCGTTTGACGTCGGGTTTTTCGACGAAGTGCGAAACGCGGCTGACGCCTTCGGGCAGCAGCGAATCAGCGGTGGACTTGATGTAGCCGTAACCGGTTTCCGGTTTGGTCGCCGGCACGCCGAACAGCACCATTTCGCCGTTTTCAGCGGCCACAGTCGCCAGGGCGAGGGCGCGTTGCAGGGCTTTCTGGTCTTCCAGCACGTGGTCGGCCGGCAGCACCAGCATCAGCTCGTCACGACCTTCATTGACCAGCATCATCGCGGTCAGCGCCACCGCCGGCGCGGTGTTGCGGCCGAACGGTTCCATCAGGATGCGCTGGCATTCGAGGTTACGGTTGGCCAACTGCTCGTTGACGATGAAGCGGTGATCCTTGTTGCAGACCACGATCGGCGTGTCCATGCCTTCGAACACCAGGCGCTCCAGGGTTTGCTGGAACAGCGTGTGCTCACCGGTCAGGGCGAGGAATTGCTTAGGGAATTGTTTGCGCGAAAGTGGCCACAGACGCGAACCGCTACCACCTGACAAGATCACCGGAATCATGTTGTTTACTCCATAAAAATCAATTGGGTTAGAGGCACGAACGTTGTGTCGTTTCACTCTTGTTTTTGTCTCGTACCGAGAGGCCACCGCATTCCCCTGTAGGAGCTGCCGAAGGCTGCGATCTGTTGATCTTGATCTTTAAAAGCAAAGTCAAAAGATCGCAGCGTGCCGCAGCTCCTACAGGGATCAGCGTCTCATCGGAAAAATGATTAACGCGTCGACACCGGGCGTTTCACCCAGACTGGCGACAGGCTGCTGCCGGAGCCTGTGACGTACAGCACGGCTGCTTCACCGCGCTCCAGGGCAACCGGTTTCACGTCGCCGACTTTCTTGTCGCCTTCGTACAGCGCGAGGCTGACTTTCACCGGGTTGATTTCACGTTCGCCACGGCCCTTGGCGGCCACGTTCGGCACCACGTCGGTCTTGCCGTCGGCGGTCTTCAGGGTCAGCGGCTTGTCGCTGAGGTTCTGCACGCGCACCAGGGATTTCTGCTTGTTCTTGAATGGTGGCTCTTCGATCAGTTGCGGCGCGCCGGACGCGTTGTTGACCAGGGTGTAGTAGTGGTCACCGGCGAGTTTGACCGGCAGGGTCTGGCTGCCGATCTTGGCGCTGTAGTCGCCGCCCGGCATGAAGCTGAAATCGCTGCTGGCCAGTGGCGCAACATCGCTCAGGTTGGTGCTGCCGACGGTGGCGCTGACTTCGGCGTTGCTGGCGTTGTAGACCCGCACGAAGGTCGAGCCTTTCGGTGCGGTCGGGCCGTACAGTGCGGCGTCACCACCGGCAAAAGCCTGGACCGACAGCACGCTGAGGCCAGCGACCAGTGCGAAGCGTTTTGCGAGACGACGAGGAGTAGTTGTGAAAGTCATGGTGTTACCTCTCTTTCAGTTTTGCGCCCGATCGGGCGTCTCGGATTTAGTGTTGATGGCTACGTTTTGTTGGCGAGCACCGGCTTGTTTGAGCTCTGCGACCCACTGCGGGTCGGCGTCGCCGATTTCGTTGTTCACAGGCAGATATCGTTCAGGAAACTCCCAGATCAGCACCTGTGGCGGGCTGTTCTTGAAGTCATCGCTTTTCAGGTAGCTGAGCATCGGCAGGATCGGGCCATGGCCGTCTTCGGCGTAGTTCACGACGTCGCTGTGCAGCGCTTGTTTCAGCGCACCGACGAAGTTCCAGTTGGGGTTGGCGCTGTAGCTGGTGCCGATCAGCGCGACCGGCACTTCGCTGTTGGCGAACAGGGCATCGTCACCGGCAGGCTGCTCGGCGGCGGCCACGGTGTTGCGCTTTTGCAGCGGCTCTTGCGCCGGCATCAGGTTTTCAAACAGTGGATCGAGCGGCAGAAACAGACGCAGGTCGCCCTTGTGCGTGACCTTCTCTGCCGGCGTGGTGACGAAACGCTGCGGCTCGCCGCTGAGCGGGAACTTGTCGGCGATGGTTTTCGCCAGGGTGTTGGCCGCGATCTCGGCGCCTTCAGGCGTCCAGTGGGTGTCGGTGCGCAGGAACACTTGCTGACCGTTCTGCTTGGCCTGTTGCAGCGGGCCGAGCAGGTCCGGGGCGAGGATCTTGTCCGCCGCGACACGGGCGTGGAAGTCCTGATACAGGTTTTCGTGGATGCTCGCCGGTTTCACTTCACCCAGGTGTTCCGGGTACAGGCGAACCTTGGCCGGGACGATCGCCATCACCAGTTTCACGCCTTTGGCCTTGAGGGTCTGGCGCACGCCTTCGACCAGCGCGTAGTTACCTTGCAGGTTCAGCTCTTCGTTGACGATCGGGTTGAATTCCTCGTCGCTGTACAGCCACTGATCGCGACCGAGCACCACGCCCGGACGACCTTCGTTGAACAGTTTGAAATCCAGCGCAGCCCAAAGGTTGGTGCCCAGACGCTTGATCGGAAACTGGTCGTCGTAGTGGGTTTCCACGGCTTTGGTCCAGCGACCGTTGAGCACCGTCGCGTCGGCGTTGGTGCTGAAGCCGAAGAAGCTGCGCACCGACCACAGACCGAGCACCAGCAGGGTCACCAGAAACAGCGCGATGTAGAAGATGCGTAATGAGCGGGTCATGTCAGATCCCTCAGAACTGGAAGTAAAGGAACGGCGAGAAGCTTTGCGCCGAGAGTTTGAGAATCGAGGCGATGAACAGCAGCAGGATCAAGCCGCGCATCACATAGCGCGACCAGTCCGCGGTCCAGTAGGCCGGTTGCACCTGGGCTTCGACGCCGACGGTGTAGCCAGGCTCATGGATGTTCGCCGGGTTTTCGCCGGGTGCGGCCTTGATCATTCCCGGGGTCGCAGTGGCAGGGCCGTCGGCCTCGACGTTGACTTCAGGTTTGGTCTTGACCGGCGGCTGATTGGTGTACAGATCACGCAGGCCGAAGAACGCCAGCGTTGCGTACGCCACCACCAGCGTTGCCACTTGCAGACCGGTGAGGCTGGCGCGGTTGAGTTCCGACAGCGACCAGTCGCCGAAGCTGAACATCGCGCCGTACATGCGCCCGGCAACGTGCAGGTTTTCGGCGCGGAAGATCACCCAGCCCATCACCACCAGCAGGAAGGTCAGTGCCCAGCGGATCGGATTGAGGCTGCGCGGCGAGGTGTTGATGCCGAGCATTTTCTCGATCGCCAGCCACATGCCGTGCCAGGCACCCCAGACGATGTAGGTGATGTTCGCGCCGTGCCACAGACCACCCAGGAGCATGGTCAGGAACAGGTTGCGATAGGTCATCAGTGTGCCTTTGCGGTTACCGCCGAGGGTGATGTACAGGTAGTCACGCAGCCAGGTCGACAGGCTGATGTGCCAGCGGCGCCAGAACTCGGTGATCGACTGGCTGATGTACGGCTGCTTGAAGTTTTCCATGAAGCGGAAACCCATCATCAAGCCCAGGCCGATGGCCATGTCGCTGTAACCGGAGAAGTCGAAATACAGCTGCGCGGTGTAGGCCAGTGCGCCGAGCCAGGCATCACCGGTGGTCGGGTTTTGCAGGGCGAAGCAGTGGTCGGCCACCACCGCGAGGGTGTCGGCGATGAACACCTTCTTGATGAAACCCTGCATGAACCGCGTGCAGCCTTCGGAGAACTTGTCGAGGGTGTGGGTGCGGTTGTTGAACTGGTCGGCGAGGTCGCGGAAACGCAGGACCGGGCCGGCAATCAGGTGCGGGAAGATCGCCACGAACGCCGCGAAGTCGATCAGGTTGCGCGTGGCCGGGGTGTCGCCGCGGTACACGTCGATGATGTAGCTGATCGACTCGAAAATGTAGAACGAGATGCCGATCGGCAACAGTACGTGGGTCAGGATAAACGGCTCCAGACCGAACGAGGTCATGATCGCGTTGATGCTGTCCACGCCGAAGTTGGCGTACTTGAAGTAGCCGAGGATGCACAGGTCGACCGCCACGCCGAGCAGCAGCCAGCGCTGCGCCGGTTTGGTCCTGACGCCAGCGGCACCGACTTTGAGGCCGATCCAGTAGTTCCACAGCGTCACCGCTGCGAACAGCGCGAGGAAGTCCACTCGCCACCACGCGTAGAACACGTAGCTGGCGATCAGCAGCAACAGGTTGCGATAGCGTTGCCCGCTCAGGTAGTACAAGCCGAGAAAGATCGGCAAGAACAGAAACAGGAACACGTTGGATGAAAATACCATCCCGATCTCTCCATGTTTGAACCAACAGTCAAGGGCCAAAGCCCCCCCCAAACCCCCCACGTAGAACCGGAGGGCCAACTCACAAATCTAAAACCTGACACCGGCCCTCTGTAGGAGCTGCCGAAGGCTGCGATCTTTTGATCTTGATCTTTGAAGGCAAGATCAAAAGATCGCAGCCTTCGGCAGCTCCTACATTGGGATGTGTGCGGCCTACGAACCCTTGTTGCCCTTTTCATGGGACGGGTCGTAGACCTTGGTCAGGTCGCCACCGAGGCGGAAGGTCTTGAACGGTTGCATACCGTGCTTCTTCTCGATCACATCCGGCGGGCAGGTGTAGAGGGTGCAGAACGGTTCGAGCCAGGCGAATTTCATGTCCTCTTTCAGGTCGGTCATGTCCTGCTCTTTGCCGTTCTTCTTCTCGAATGCATCCGGGTCTTTCACCCCGGCCAGTACCCGATCACCCAGGCGCTTGAGCGCGCTGTTGTTTTCCTGACGCAGATCGACACCGTTGACCTGGGCGAAACTGGCGATCATCGCCAGCGGCGGCAGGGCGTAGTTGTGATAGGCGAGGGCGCGTTGCTGGCGCTTGAGTTCGTTGGGCAGGAAGCCGTCGGCGTCGACTTGATTGACCCCGACCTTGTATTCCTTCACCGCCCAGTCGAACAGGTCGCGACGGTTGGTGGCGACGGCGGTTGCCATCACCGACCAGGCAGCCCAGTACGAGTGGTTGTTGGTTTTTTCCAGCGGCAGGTTGTCCCAGTCGCTGACCACCTGATCGGCCATTTTGCTGAACCATGCCTCGATCTGCTGCGCCTCTTGCTGATGCGCGGCCAGCGGATGCGAGTCGGAGAACTTCAGGCGAATGTACGAAGAGGCCATGCTGCCCAGCGCCCATTTGCGCATCGATTTGCCGGTGTGGTTGAAGTCTTTCGACATCAACGCGTCGGCCTTGGCCCAAGCGGTCAACCAGTTGAGCGTGCAATCGAGCTGCTCCGGGCGACCGTCGCGCATGAACTGCATCACCCGTTTGGCGGTGCCGCGCTCCAGCGTGGTGATGTCTTTGGTGGTGTCACGGAAGGCTTTTTCCGACTGCACGTTCAGTGTCGCGCGGGCCTTGTCCGAGCCTTCGTATTTGCTGCGAAATTGCAGCGGACCGGTGTACGGCGCGGGCATAGCGTCGCAGCCTTCGCTCTTGTCGCCGGTCTTGAATTTATCCACCGGCGCGAAGTAGCCCTGCGGCGGGCGCAGTGGCGCGGCGGCCTGAGTGGCGCCGGCGAACATCGCCAGGCTCAACAGGGTGGGAGCCAGTAAAGATTTCAATTTCGGATTTCGCATAGCAGACCTCATTGCCCGACCTGAGCGGTTTGTTGCCCAGCGCCCGGGAATACGTTGCGTTTGCAGATTTTCGCTTCGACTTTTTGTGGCGCGGTGCCCGCTTCCGGACCCTGGACTTCGACCGCCAGCAGGTTTTGCGAGGCCCAGTCTTCGTCGGTGCGCAACTCGAAGGCGAAACGACCGTCGGTGTCGGAGGTTTCCGGTTTCTCGATCTTGATGTCCTCGTGGCGACCGTTCATGTACCAGAGGGTGGCGTGCAGGGTTTTCACCGAGGTGTCGGCGAAGCGGATGTCGACCTGGTGGCTGCTGTTCTGCAGGTTCAGGTTTTTGCTGTTGACCAGCAGTTCTTGTTTGCTGCCCGGTTTCAGCGTGGCGCTGCCGGTCATCTGGGCGTCTTTGCCTTCGCAACCGTTGTCGAGAAGGGACATCATCTGGCGATAGATGGTTTCCTGATCGAGACGGTACAGCGGCGAGAATTCCCAGATGAGAATCTTCGGCGGAGTCTTCTGGAATTCGTCGCTGCCCAGGTACTGCAGCATCGAACCTTCCAGACCACCGCCGGGGAAGGCGACGTTGAGAATGTCGGCGCCGATCGCCTCTTCGAGGAAGCCGGCGAAGTTGTAGTTCTTGCCGCTGTGCGAGGTACCCACGAGGGTGATTTGCGGGTTGCCGGAATCACCGAACAGGTCGCCATCACCGGCTTCGCCTTTCGGCTCGGTGGTGAACTGGTCCATGTACTGGATCGCGTAACTGGTGCCACACAGTTGTCCGGCCATGTTGTGCAGGGTGCCGGTCTTGCCCATGCGCCCGGTGCGCTTGGTCTCGAATTCACGCTTGGGAATGTCGGCGAAGGCCGGGATCTGCTTGACCTTCTCGGCGACGATTTTCGCCGTGCGCTGTGCGCCGTACGGGGTCCAGTGCTGGTCGCCACGGAAGTAGAAATCGTGGGCGGGCAGGGTGTCTGGCAGCGATTCGTTGGTCAGCGGCGACAGGTCTGGCACCACGTAACCCATCTGCGCGAAACGGCCGAGCATGGTCTTGTAGTTGCCCAGCGCTTTCTCGTAATCGAACGCGGCTTTTTCCTGCGGGTTGAGCTTGTTGCGGTTCACCAGGCCACGGGTCGGCTGGTAAACGATCACCAGCTCGACGCCTTTGGCCTTGAACGCATCGTGCAGCTGTTGCAGGCGCTTGTAGCCGGCCGGGGTGGTGTTGAACTCGGTGCGCAAATCTTCCTGCGTGCGGAACAGCCAGTCGCCCTGCGCCTGCACCAGGGTGGTGAAGTTCTGCTGATAACGCGTGGTGTAGTTCTTCGCGTCATGGGCGGCCGGGCACAGGTTGCAGCACGGTTCGGCGTTGAACTTCGGCGGGGTGGCGCCCGCCGCTTCATCGGCGCGGGCGCCATTGCTCGCCGCCAGAATGCCCACGGTCAGGGCCGACAGGCTGAGTAATTTGATCAAGTGTGAGTGCATGGAATTATCCTCAGTCCCGCATTTCGGTCTGGCGTTCGACAGGGTCGATCAGCACGGCTTTCTGCTGGCGCACCAGCAGGTCGAGAATTTCATCCTGGCGCTCGCCAAGGATGCCGTTGAAGCTGATGCCGCTGGATTTGGTCGGCGCCAGCATCGATACCCGGTACAGCTCGACGCTCAACGGCGAGTCGATGGCCATCGGGCCGCTGCCGTTGGCCGCCAGTTCACCGCCGACCACGATCAGCGACACCTGGGCGTCGAACGGGTCGAGCTTGATGTCACGGTCGGTGTCGGTCAGGTCCTTGATGTGGCCGTAGACGCCGGTCAAACCGTTGGCCATGGCCACGTTTTCGTACAGACGGATGTTCACGCTGTTACGAATGCGGATGCCGTGGCGCTTGTTGCTGATGACCTTGTTGCCCCACAGCAGGTTGTCGGCAGACTCGTAGAGGGTGATGCCGTCGGTGTGGTTCTTGTAGATCTCGTTGTAGGCAATGAGGTTGTTGACGCTGTTACGGTCGATCACCAGGCCCGAGAGGTGGTTGTCGAAGCTCTTGTTGTTGAAGATGAAGCTGTCGTTGACCTCACGGGAAATAATGATCCCGTGCTTCTTCTTCGTACCGTACACAGTGTTCTCGGCGATGATCAGACCGTGGGAACGGTCGTGCGGGTCGATGCCGTAGACGATGTTGTCTTTGTAGGTGTTGCCCTTGACCACGAAGTCACGGGTTTCGTAGCAGTAGAAGCCGTACCACATGTCGGAGAACTCGGAGCCGACGATCCAGCCGGTCGGTTCAGGACGCTTGAGCACCTTGGCCATGTTCGGCGTGTACTGGGAAATACTCACCCCGTACGACTTACTGTTGGCGTAGCCGAAGCTGGCCATCTTGCTGTTGACGATGTAGGTCTCGGTGCCGCCCCAGGCGAGCAGAAACGGACGGAATTCCTTCGGCGTACGGAAGGTGGCCGGGCCGTTGTCCTTCTCGCGCCAGCCGGTGACCTTGGTGTCACGCACGAACAGCTGACCGTCGTTGACCAGGAACGAACCCGCCTCCTGCGACAGGCGCAACTCCTGGGTCTGGTCATCGATTTCGAGGATGCCTTTGCGCCCGACCACGATCGGCAACTTCGCCAGATACACGCCCGGCGAGGTTTCGCTGAAGTACTGCTTGGGCACTTTTTTCGCCAGATCCTTGAGGTTCAGGTAGCCGTCGTCGACGAAGATCGCCTGCGGGATGCCGTGCTGACGCACCACCCATTCGGCCATCTTGTTGTCGCCGCCGATGAAGTCCTTCAGGGCGTCTTCCTGCATCATCCGGCGCACGCTGATCTTGCCCGGTTTGCTGCGCACGATTTTCGCGGCAGCGGCCTCGGCGGTGAAGCCGGACAGGTCGGGCAGTGTCGGCTTGGCCAGTTCCAGCGCCTCGGTCGGCGCGCTGCTGACGGTGTAGGTCTTGGCTTGTTGCAGCTCTTTGGCGGTCGTAACCGGTTTGCCTGGTTGCGGCGCCGCCGGTTCGACACTGGCAAAGGCGCTCGCCGAGGCCAGCAGCATGGCGCCGGCCAACAGGCTGATCGAGCCTTTCCTTGCATGGTGCATGTCGGGCACTCCCTTGGCGGTTTGCATCAGAAGCGCCAGATCACGTCGATGAACGCGCGGTGCATGTACGAGTCGACCTGGCTGCCATAGGCATCCCCGGGCTTGAACACGCCGCCACGGAATCGCACCAGCGCCGACGGTTCATCGATCGACTGGCTCAGCGCGGCCGGCAACAGGCCTTGCTTGAAGTACTTGGTGACCACCAGGTCCATCTCCTGACCCAGGTCCTTGTTGCCATCCTGCAGCGGCAGCGAGGTGCTGGAGAGGATCGCGCCGGTCACGTCGTCGGTGTTGTTTTCCACGGCGTTGATGCCGTTGCTGCCCACCGGCTTGTTGCCGTCCACGCGCCAGAACTTGTGGTAGATCAGGCTGGCGTCGTATTGGTCGTTGAGCATCCACGAACCGAACAGGGTGGCGGTCTGCATGTTGCTCATTTCGCCACGGAACGCTTCGCCGAAACGGTGTACCCGCGAGCGCGTACCGGTGTAGTTGGAGCGGTTGCTCTCCAGACCGTTCTGCTGGTAATCGGCGCTGGCGCGGGCATAGGCACCGCCGACTTGCCATTGCGGGTCAAGGCGCAGACGCACACCGATATCGGTGGCCCAGCCGTTGATGTCATCGCTGCGTTTGGCTTGCGCCGGGGCGGTGCCGTCGGCGTTCAGCGGGTTGACCGAGTCACGGTCGCCGCTCATGCCGGTGATGCTGCCCCAGTAGTTGACGGTGTTGGTGTTGCGCCAGTTGTAGGCGTCGCTGTCGGCGGTCAGGCCGAGCCAGCTGATGTCACCGTTCTGGGTCTTGTCGAGCGAGTCGCGGGGCACACCCGGTTCGGCGTAGTCGAGTTTGCCGTCATCGTGGGTGTGGTGGCCGCGAATGCCGACCCAGTTACCCGGTGTCCACTGGTAAGCGGCATCGGCGTAGGCGTGCAGGCGATCCTTGTCTTTGGGCGCCAGCTCTTTCAAGTCGGTGCGGTATTCGCTGAAGCGTTCGGCGACGCCGACGTTGGCGCGCAACAGGGTGGTGTCGAAGGTCCAGTTCAGCGCTTCGATGTTGGTGTCGCGCCACTGGCCGTCATCATTGCGCAGACGCTGGCGACCGAACTTGAGTATTTCGCCAGGGTAGGGGGTGAGGCCGCTGTAGCCGACCCAGAACTCGCGCATCGCCAAGTAGTTTTTCTTGGTCTTGCGATCACCGTTGTCGGTGGTCTGGCTGCCTTCGCTGTCGGACTGCTGCAGGGTGTCGGTTTCGATGATATCGGTCGAGGTGACAGCCTGGCCCATGGCGTAGGCGCTCCACGCGCCGCTTTCGCCGTAGACCCACGGACGCAGGTCCAGGCCCACACCGTTGACGTCGCCACCGGGTGCGGTACCGAGGTCGCGGTCGTCTTCGGACTGGCCGGTGATTTTCACTTCCAGGCCGAAGTTCTTGCTTTCAGTCATCGCAGCCAGTGTCGGGCAAGACCAGATCAGTGCGAAGGTGAGGCCAATACCGGCCTTCACGAATGGATTCAACTTCATAATTTTTCCTCGCCGTCTTCTTCTTGCAGGGCGTGCAGTTGCAATGCGTTCGGGTTCTGGGCGCCACGACTGGCCTGTTCCTGTTGCAGCAGGCGCTGGGCTTCGGCCAGACGCTCGGGCGGCAATTGCGCGGCGAGGGTGGTCGCCAGTTCATCGGCTTGCGGGGTGTTCTGCGCCTTGGCCAACTGGCTGAACACGTAGGCGTTGAGCGGGTCGGGCCTGGTGCCCTTGCCTTGGGAAAACAGTTGGGCGATGGCGAAGTCGGCGCTGTTCTGGCCGTTGCGCGCAGCGGTCAGCAGATGGTCGAGGGCCTTCTGCGGATAGACCTTGCCCAGGTAACCACGGCGATAGATCTGGCCGAGGTAGTAATCAGCGGCGACTTCGCGGCCGACGGCTTTCTGAAAGTGTTCTTCGGCGACTTTCGCGTCGACCGGCACCAGTTTGCCTTCGTAGTAGAGCTTGCCCAGCAACAGCTCGGCGCGCGGCTGGTCGGCGGCGCGGCCGTTGTCCAGGTACTTCATCATCTGATCGACGTCGCCCAGTTCCGGGAAGTCGTAGAGCAGTTGCGCGAGGGTCACCCACGACGCCGGATAGCCCGGAGCGATCGGCTCGAGCAGCGACTGCGCGGTCTTCTCGTCGGTCTTGCCCAGGGTCGAATCGGCCAGTACACGAGCCACGGAATCGACACGCTGCGCGCTGACCGTGCCACGGCTGTAACCGGCCTGCATCTGCTTGATCAGCTCGGCCTGTTGCTCCGGCTGGGCACGTTTCTGATAGACCGTGGCCAGTTCGACGTAGCAGATGTCGGTGGTGTTGAGCGCGACTTTGCAGATCTTTTCCACGTCATCCAGGTGCTGGTCGTAAGTGCCCTGGGTGCGATACAGCAGCACTTGGGCCAGACCCGCTTCCGGGTAGCCGGATTTGCGCCATTGATCGATCTGCTGCTGGGCGTTGATGTTCGGGAAGCTGTGCGGGTATTGCAGGTACAGCATCGCCAGCGGGATCAACGTATTGCCTTCGCCATTGGCGGCGGCTTTTTTCAGCAGGCTTTCGGCTTCGTGATGCTCGGCCTCGGTCGAGCCCGGCTTGGCCACCAACAGGCGACCGAGACGGGCCTGGGCCCGTGGCGAAACATCGGCGGCAGCGCGGTAGGTCGCCTCGGCCTGTTTGATCTGCTCGGGGTCGCGGCTGTCGACCTGGATATCGGCGAGGCCGACTTGCGCTTCGCTGTAACCCAGATCGGCCAGCGCGCGGTAGTTCTGCGCGGCGGTGGCGGTGTCGCCACGCTTGAGCGCTTCGTTGGCCAGACGCTGGTCGGGCAGACCGGCGCAACCGGCCAGACTGACTGCCAATGCCAAGGCACACACCGTCCCCCTGTAGGAGTGAGCCTGCTCGCGATGCAAGCCACTCGGTGCATCAGACATACCGCGGCGATCCAATCGCGAGCAGGCTCGCTCCCACAGGGTCGGCGGTGTGTTCAAGATATGAGTAGTCACAGGCATGTCCTCGACTTAAAGACCGGCAGCCATGGCTTTGTCGATCAGCCAGTTCAGGTTCGGACCACGGTCGCTGTTCACTTCCACCGGGCGGCCGGCGAAGGCGCTGTCCAGCGGCTCGTCCGGCTGGATCTGCACGCGGATGTCGGAGGACAGGTCGGCGCTCTTCAGGCTGGTGCTGCTGACGATCTTGCCGGTGCGGGTCTTGTCTTCGCCGGCGATCTGGAAGCTCACCGGCGTACCCGGACGCACGTCACCGAACTGGCGATAGGAGAAGCGCGCATCGACGGTGGCCTGGGTGTTGCGCGGTACCAGGGTGAAGATCACGTCGCCCTTGCTCGCGTACTGACCGTCAGCCACCAGTTGCTGGGCCACGGTGCAATCGCAAGGGGAGGTCAGGGTGCCGGTCATTTGCTTGCCGAACAGTTCTTCAACCTTGGCCGGTTGCAGCTGGTCTTCGTCCAGATGGCCCTTGAGCACGTCGAGCATGCTGGTGCTGAAGGTCGCCAGCGGTGCGCCTTTGGCCGCAACGCCGTCGGACTTGACCAGGCTCTGCACGGTGCCGTCGCGCGGCATGGTGATGTTCATCCCCGGCACGCTGACCAGGCCCGCCTGCGCATGGCTGACGAAGTACATGCCGTACACCGACTTGAACACGAAACCGAACGCGACCAGGCCGATGGCGAAGACCCCGGCGCTGAAGGTCACCGCTTTCAGACGCCCGAACGGGGTCATGCCGTGGCCGCCGTCCTTGACCTTGCGCGCCTTGGTGAAGTTGTCGCGCTGCAGGGTCGCCAGCACTTCACCCATGCTGACGATGTCGCCGGCCAGGTGCGAGGTGATCAGGTGACGCAGGGTCGAGATGTCCTGTGGTTCCAGGTTCTGGAACTGGCAACCGGCGCGGCCGGTCTGGCGGTCGTAGGAGCGCACTTGCAGTTCGACGTCCATGGCCAGGCCGAGGTTGTCGATCACGAATTGCAGACGCGCCTTGTACACGTCGCCGGCCTTGAGCGGCAGTTGCCCGGCGTTGAACGCCAGACCACCGGCCGAGAGGTCGATGACCCGTGCCTCGACTGGCGTCCGGTCTGGGCCGAAGAAACGCAGTTTGGCCGGGATTTTCACTCGGGCGTGCTGACGCTGGGCTTCGGATTCATGCACTACGTTGGCGTTGACGGCGGTATTCATAGGGGCGATTTCCTTGTTAATTCAATAGGGGCGGGTCAGACCATCATCAGCAGCACGGCGACGAAAATGCTGCCGGCGGAGAAGGTCATGGTCCGAGACGACCAGGTGTTGAACCAACGTTGAAAGCTGGCGAGATCACGGGTCAGGGAAGTGGGTTGGCGAGTCCAGGATTGTTGGTCGAGGCGGAAGAACACGTAGATCTTCACCAGCGCACCGACGATCTGGTTGTAATAGAGAATCGCCGGGTAAGCCGGGCCGATCCGGTGACCGGAGCAGGACAGCAACAGCGTCAGAATCAGACGGGTGATGCCGATCCACAGCAGGTAAACCAGGATGAACGCGGTGCCGTATTTGAAGCTGGCGATGATCGCCACGGTCAGGCCCAGCAGCGACGTCCACATCGACACGCGCTGGTCGAACAGCACCACCGAGGTGAAGGCGCCGAGGCGTTTCACACCCAGGCCCAAAGCTCGCGAGTTCTGGCGCAGGTTGTTGCCGTACCAGCGGAACATCAGTTTGCGGCTGGCCTTGATGAAGCTCTTTTCCGGCGGGTGCTCAACGGTGTTGATCGCCGCATCCGGCACGTAAAAGGTGTCGTAACCCAGGCGCATCAGGCTGAACCAGCTCGACTTGTCGTCGCCGGTGAGGAACTTGAAGCGGCCCAGGCGCCAGTGTTGCAGCGAGTCGCTTTCAACGTCGGCGATGAATTCCGGGTTGGTGACCACGGTGGCGCGGAACACCGACATGCGTCCGGTCATGGTCAGCACGCGCTTGGACAGGGCCATCGAGCACATGTTGATGTGACGCTGGGCGAAACGCAGCTTGTGCCATTCGCTCATGATGTAGCCGCCGCGCACTTCGCAGAACTCGTTGGTGGTCAGGCCGCCGACATTGCCGAACAGCTGGAACCACGGCACGGTCTTGCGCACGGTACCTTCGCCGAGCACGGTGTCGCCATCGATCACGGCCACCACGGCGCGGTCGTCCGGCAGGTGACGGGAGATCGCGCGGAAACCATAGGCCAGGCCATCACGTTTGCCGGTGCCGGGAATGCGCACGAAGTCGAGTTTGACCCGTGCCGGCGGATTCATCCGTGCCCACAGTGCCTTGACCAGCAGCTCATCGGACATTTCCACGATCGAGCAGACCACGGTGGTCGGCAGTTCGCAGTCGATGGCTTCGCGGATCACCGAGCTGTAGACCTGCGCCGTGGTGAGCGCGTCGATACGGAAACTGGTGACCATCAGAAACACATGCGACGGGTCCGCCGCTTTACCCAGCTTGCGCACTTTGCGGCGCAGGTGCGGGTAGACGATGTAGAGAAAAATCATGCCGCGCACAAAGTGCGTTGCACCCATCGAGTAGCGCCAGATACCCACGGCGCCAATCAGGAAAATGAAGTCCTTCGACTCGGAGTCGAACGTGGACGTGGGCAGCATCAAGGCCAGGCCCATCAACAAACTGAGGTAAAACAGCCAACCGGCGGCCTGAAGTAGGCCGTGCTTTAGCCTGTGCATAATCTGCATCCGTCTCTATCTCGGGCGAGCCCGATGGGGTTAAGGCAGGCTTACAAAGAACTGCGATGTCACGCGCAATTCGGGCGAACCCTGTAGGAGCTGCCGAAGGCTGCGATCTGTTGATCTTTGCCGGTCCACTCGGGACTCAAGTGTTTGGGGCAAAGATCGCAGCCTTCGGCAGCTCCTACATTCGGGTTCACACATTGGTTGCGCGCCGCCTATGGGTTACGCGGCGGCGCGCAACGTCTGCTTTACCAGCAGATACCTTCGGTGCGAGTACCGGCATTGGTGGCTTTGGCCATGAAGCCCACCAGGTCGATGACCTGTTTGCCTTGCGGTGCTTGCTGGGCCAGCGAGCGGAACTTCTCGTCGCGGTTGCCGAGGATGATCACGTCGGAGTTGTCGATCACCGAATCGAAGTCCGAGTTGAGCAGGGACGACACGTGCGGGATCTTCGACTCGATGTAGTCCTTGTTCGCGCCGTGAACACGGGCGTACTCGACGTTGCTGTCGTAGATGCTCAGGTCGTAGCCCTTGCCGATCAGCATTTCGGCCAGTTCCACCAGCGGACTTTCGCGCAGGTCATCGGTACCGGCCTTGAAGCTCAGGCCGAGCAGGGCGACTTTGCGTTTGTCGTGGCTTTCAACGATGTCGAAGGCGTTCTGCACTTGCGATTCGTTGCTGCGCATCAGCGAGTTGAGCAGCGGCGCTTCGACGTCCAGCGAACCGGCGCGATAGGTCAGGGCGCGCACGTCTTTGGGCAGGCACGAACCGCCGAAGGCGAAGCCCGGGCGCATGTAGTACTGGGACAGGTTGAGGGTCTTGTCCTGGCAGACCACGTCCATCACTTCACGGCCATCGACGCCGACTGCTTTGGCGATGTTGCCGATCTCGTTGGCGAAGGTCACTTTGGTCGCGTGCCAGACGTTGCAGGTGTACTTGATCATCTCGGCGACGGCGATGTCCTTGCGGATGATCGGCGCGTCGAGTTCTTCGTACAGCGATTGCAGAACGTCGCCCGAGGCCTTGTCGAACTCGCCGATGACGGTCATCGGTGGCAGGTCGTAGTCCTTGATCGCGGTGGATTCGCGCAGGAATTCCGGGTTGACCGCGACGCCGAAATCGACGCCGGCCTTCTTGCCGGAGCAGTCTTCGAGGATCGGGATCACCACGTTGGCGACAGTACCCGGCAGCACGGTGCTGCGGACCACGATGGTGTGGCGGGTAGATTTTTCACGCAGGACGAAACCGATCTCGCGGCACACCGCTTCGATGTAGTTCAGTTCCAGGTCGCCGTTCTTCTTGCTTGGTGTACCGACGCAGATCATCGACAGGTCGGTGTCACGAATCGCCTCGGCGAAGTTGGTAGTACCGCGCAGACGACCGGTCTCGATACCCTGAGCCAGAAGTTCGCCCAGACCCGGTTCAACAATCGGCGACTTGCCGGCGTTGATCATGTCGATCTTGTCTTTGGCAACATCGACGCCAACCACGTCGTGGCCCCGTGCAGACAGGCAACCGGCACACACTGCGCCAACGTAACCCAAACCAAATATGCTGATGCGCATCGCAATTACCTCTGTGTTTTATCAAGCCATTAGATGGCCGGAGTTAATGGTGTTCAGCGGTCATAGTGCACTCGAAAGTGCGGCATACAGACGCCACAATGCCGTGTGCAGGCATACTAAGTTCCGAGTGTCTAAATAAGTGCACTCAAGATGTGCGCAACTAGGCCTAGTTGTTATGACTTGCCCTGTTATGCAGCCGATCTTCTTGGTGGAAGACTCTTGTGCATGTGTCCAGTCCACCTGATGTCGGGCGTAAGGCCCGTAGATCAAGCGGTTGGGTGCTCAGGCGAGCACGGTTACAGGGGCGCAGCCTTTGGCCTTGTAGAGGATGTTTATGGTGCGTATCACCTATCCATCGTTAGTTGTTCAGATGAGTGAACCATCTAGGCAAGTTGCTGTGACAACTTGGTTACATGGTTCTCCGCTCTGCGTAAGTTATCTCGTACAAACTCGGCGAGAATCGTTACCGGTGGTATGAGCTATGCATTTGGACATAGTTCCTACCCACTCATCGGCAAATCTGAAATTTTTTGAAATATTGCCAAAGATGGCACTGGTCTCAATCTGATAGCACTTTCGATTTGAGCCTTTATTAATAGGCCCTTAATCGAGCCAGATAGTTTTGTGCCACTACCGTAAAAAAATTTACGTGCCACTACTGAAAAAAAGTGCGGCTGTCGAGTGAAACTAAAATTAGAATTCGAGAGGACAATTTTATGGCGCCAATAAAGCGGCGAAATGTGGCGGGGGATTTTTGACGTCGTGCGAGCTGCACGACTCTTTATAGAAAGAGTCGTGCAATGGGCATGCTTTATTCTGGGGCGTGGTCGCGCAAAAACACCAGATTGTCGGGTTTCGACTGTTCGACGCTGTAGCGGTAGCCCTGCACATCGAACTGTTTGAGGGCGGCCGGATCGTTGATTCGCTCCTGAATCACGAAACGACTCATCAGGCCACGGGCTTTTTTGGCGTAGAAACTGATGATCTTGTACTGACCGTTCTTCAGGTCCTTGAACTCGGTGTTGATGATTCGTGCATTCAGGGCGCTGCGTTTGACCGCCGAGAAGTACTCGTTCGAGGCCAGGTTCAGCAGCACGTCATCACCTTGCTCGGCGAGCGCTTCGTTGAGCCATTCGCTGATGCGCGTGCCCCAGAAGGCGTACAGATCCTTGCCACGGGCATTGGCCAGTTTGGTGCCCATTTCCAGACGATACGCTTGCATCAGGTCCAGTGGACGCAGCAGGCCATAGAGGCCGGAGAGCATGCGCAGGTGCTGTTGCGCGTAATCGAATTCGGCTTCGCTGAACGATTGCGCGTCGAGACCGGTATACACATCACCCTTGAACGCGAGCAGGGCCTGCTTGGCGTTTTCCGGGGTGAAGGCGGGTGTCCAGCTGCCGAAACGTGCGGCGTTGAGGCCGCCGATCTTGTCGGACACGTGCATCAGTTCGCTGATTTGCGCCGGGCTCAGTTCGCGCAGTTGCTGGATCAGCTCCTGGGAGTGGTCGAGGTATTGCGGCTGGGTGAAGCGCTGGGTCGCCGGCGGTGTTTCGTAATCGAGGGTCTTGGCGGGGGAAATCACCATCAGCATGAAGTCGTCTCCTTTAATCGTGGGGGCGATTCTAGGGGGTTGTCCGAGTTGACTCCAGCTATGAGCGTGATAGGTGATCGATGGCCCGCCACGATCCCTGTAGGAGTGAGCCTGTTGCGATAGCGGTCTGACATTCAGCATTAATGTCGACTGATACACCACTATCGCGAGCAGGCTCACTCCTACAGGGGATCGATGTGGCTGCGGGAATGGGTGGCTTATCAGCTATAGTGCCGCGCGGGTTTGGTTATGGAGACACCCCTTTGCGCATTGTTCTTTTATTCACCGCGTGGCTGTTGAGCTTCGGTGCCATGGCGGCGCCGGGTGATGTGGCGACGCTGGATCGCAGCACCTGGCCGGAGCAGCTCGGCAGCCCGACCCTGTTCGACGTCGCGTCCCGCGCGGAAATCCTTATGTTCGCCCGTGGCCTGCTCGGTACCGAAGCGCTGGATGAAGCCGCGCTGGCCCAGCGACTGGGGCTGCGCACGGTCAATGTCGATGCGATCAACAGCCTGCGTCAGCGGCTGTGGGCACGCCTGTTGGCCAACTACAACTTCGCCCAGCAGAGCTGCGACCAGGACGCCTCGTTCTGCTTCCTCGTCGAAGACTTGCCAACGTTGCGCGAGCAGGCCGCCAAATTTGCGGTCAGTGACGACAGCTATTACACCAAGTGGGCCGAGCCGAGCCGGCTGTTTCATTTGCAATACCTGGACGAGCTGATGCGCAAGGCCGCGCTGTCGCCGCAGACCAGCAGCGAAGTCGATCGTTTTGGCGACTACGAGCGTAACGGCGACGAGATGCACGATCGGCTGTTTCTGCTGAGTTTCGACAGCGCCGCCAATCTGCAGCCGGACAACACCGACTGGATCGCCGACTACCTGCGTAAATCCCGTCTGAGCGGCACTTTCTTCTTGCTGGGCAAGGATGTGCAGGCGCGATTGGCGGATCGTTCGGTGAACAACCTGCAATCGGAGTTCTCGAATCTCTGTGTTGGCGTGCAGGGCTGGGAGTTCCGCTCTCACAGCCACTGGCAGGACTGGCAGGACTCGGTGCGCCGCAGCAGTGATCTGGTGAGGAACAAGTTGCCGGAAAACTACGTGCCGCTGTTCCGTCCGCCGGAAGGGCAACGGCGCAGTGATTCCGGCAGCTTCTTCCGCAATCAGGGCCTGCAAGTGGCGCTGTGGGACATCGATGCCCAGGACGGTGCGGGCAAGCTCAAAGGGGCGCCGAGTGCGCAGCGGGTGCTGACCCTGATGCTCTTGTGGCGCCACGGGGTGATCAATTTCAACATGAAACAGGATGCGGTGAAGACCGCGTTGCCGTGGCTGATCACGCAAACCGCGCAAAGCGGAATCGGCTGGGAGGATTGTCAGGACGGGTTTCGCTGATAAACGAAAAAAGCCCGGAAACATTGGGCTTGGGGCGATTTTTGATGAGAATTCGATGCAGGCGGACTTCCGACTTTAGCGGGGTCTGGGCGGTCCGCCAAGGGCTTTTCGTCACTCTGCAAAATAAACTTAAAAAAACCGTCAAAGTGCTTTTTTATGTCATGGGTTTTGGAGTATTACGAAGACAGACCGCCGAAACCTGCAACACAGGTGGCGTCTTCCAAGACTCCTTTTGTGTGCAGTTCATCCAAACCCTCAGGGATGAATTCGGCAGTCACTTCGAGGCGCAGCACCGCCCAGGTATTGCGTCGAATGGCTCCCACAAAGGTGACCGAGTATGGATGATCACGGACGTAGCCCTTCTTCCAACCAGCCAATCCTTTATGTACTCGATACCAACGTATTGATTCACGATCCAAATGCCCTGCTGAATTTCGAAGAACACCACGTCGCGATCCCGATGACCGTGCTCGAAGAGCTGGACAAGCTCAAGAGCGGGCATCACAGCGTTGCTGCCGAATGCCGCCAGGCTATCCGGCTGATCGACAAGACCCTGGGCGATGCCTCCCCCGAGGACGTCGAGCTGGGCGTGCCGATCCAGCGCGGCAAGGGCGGGCCGAAGGGCTTGCTGTCAATTCTGATGAGCAAGCAGGCCGAGTCGAACCTGATTCTGCCCGAGCATCTGAACGACAACAAAATCATCAACCAACTGATCGACCTGCACACCCGTGATCCGAAGAAGGCCGTGGTGCTGGTCACCAAAGACATCAACATGCGCCTCAAGGCGCGCGCCTGCGGGATCGATGCCGAGGACTACAGCACCGACCAACTGGTCGATGACGTGTCCCTGCTGCCCAACGGCTACCACAACATGACCGGCTCCTTCTGGGACCGCGTCAGCAAGGTGGACACCCGTCAGGATCACGGCCGCACCTGGCATCAGGTGCAACTGATCGACAACCTGCCGGCGGTGCACATCAACGAGTTCATCATTGACGAACAAGGCTTTGTCGGCTGGATCAAGGAAATCCAGGAAGACAAGCTGCTGATCCTCGATCTGCACCAGGAACCGCTGCTGCACCAGGAAGCCTGGGGGCTCAAGCCACGGGACATTTATCAGAGCCTGGCGCTGTATGCGTTGCTGGATCCGGACATTCACCTGGTCAACCTGTCGGGGGCGGCGGGTTCGGGTAAAACCATTCTGGCGCTGGCCGCTGCGATCGAGCAGACCATGGTCAGCAAGCGTTATCGGCGGATCATCGCCACCCGCAGCGTGCAGGGGCTGGACCAGGAAATCGGCTTCCTGCCCGGCACCGAAGCGGAAAAAATGGAGCCTTGGCTGGGCGCCATCACCGACAACCTCGAAGCCTTGCACATGGATGACGAAAACACCCATGGCAGCGTCGACTACATCCTCAGCAAAGTGCCGTTGCAGTTCAAATCGCTCAACTACATTCGCGGTCGCAGCTTCCAGCAGAGCCTGATCCTGATCGACGAATGCCAGAACCTCACGCCGCACCAGATGAAAACCATCATCACCCGGGCCGGCGCCGGTTCCAAAGTGGTGTGCCTGGGCAACCTGGCACAGATCGATACCCCTTACCTGTCCGCGACCAGTTCCGGGCTGACCTACCTGACCGAACGCTTCAAGGATTTCCCCAACGGTGTGCACATCACCCTGCAGGGTGTGCCGCGCTCGATTCTGGCCGAATACGCCGAATCGCATCTGTAACCCTTCGATCAGAACCGGGCGGCCCACAAGCTGCCCGGTTTTTTATGGATAAATACACAACCCCCGTAGGAGTGAGCCTGCTCGCGATAGCGGTGTATCAGTCGACATTAATGCTGAATGTCAGACCGCTATCGCGAGCAGGCTCACTCCTACAGGGATTTGCGGTGTGGCTGTAATCGCGCTCGCGGAAATTTGACCCGCAGGTTTACAATCCCAGCTCCTGATCAGGAGTAATCCCGTGCTGACTCATCTAGATTCCCAAGGTCGCGCCAACATGGTCGACGTCACCGAAAAAGCCGTGACGTTCCGCGAGGCGACCGCCCAGGCGCTGGTGCGCATGCTGCCTGAAACCCTGCAGATGATCGTCAGTGGCGGCCATCCCAAGGGTGATGTATTTGCCGTGGCGCGTATCGCCGGCATCCAGGCGGCGAAGAAAACCAGTGATCTGATCCCGCTGTGCCATCCGCTGATGCTCACCGGCGTCAAAGTCGAACTCAGTGCCGAAGGTGACGACAGCGTGCGCATCGTCGCGCGCTGCAAGCTGTCCGGGCAGACCGGCGTGGAGATGGAAGCATTGACCGCCGCCAGCGTTGCCGCACTGACTATCTACGACATGTGCAAGGCCGTGGACCGCGGCATGACCATCGAAAGCGTGCGTCTGCTGGAGAAGGTCGGCGGCAAGAGCGGGCACTTCCAGGCGGAGCAGCCATGAACCTGACCGTGAAGTTTTTCGCCCGTTACCGTGAAGCGCTGGGCGTGGACTCGGTGGCGGTCGAAGGTGATTTCGCCACTGTCGATGACGTGCGTGCACTGCTCGCGCAACGTGACGGCGCCGAGGTGTTGAGCGAGCAGAACCTGATGTGTGCGCGCAACGAAGACCTGTGCCAGCTCGACGAGCCGGTGAGCGACGGTGACGAAGTGGCGTTTTTCCCCACCGTGACCGGAGGCTGAGGCATGGCGATTCGTGTGCAGTCCATGGCGTTCGATCCCGGTGCTGAAGTCAACGCGATGCACGCGGCCAACGTTGGCGTCGGTGCAGTGGTGAGCTTTGTCGGCTATGTGCGCGACTTCAATGACGGGCTGGATGTAGCCGGAATGTTCCTCGAACACTACCCGGGCATGACTGAAAAAGCCCTCGGCAAGATCGCCGTCGAGGCCGAGCAGCGCTGGCCGTTGCTCAAGCTGGAAGTGTTGCACCGCATCGGCGCACTGGAGCCGGGCGAGCCGATCGTGTTTGTCGGCGCGGCCAGTGCCCATCGTCAGGCGGCGTTCGATGCCTGCGCCTTTGTCATGGACTACCTGAAAACCCGTGCGCCGTTCTGGAAGAAAGAAACCACCAGCGACGGCCCGCGTTGGGTCGAGGGGCGTGACAGTGATCATGCCGCCGCCGATCGCTGGAAGAAGTAAAACCCGCGTCGCCCTCAAGTCAGCCATCGCGAGCAGGCTCACTCCTACAGTTGGAATGCGTTCCCCTGAAGGAGTGAGCCTGCTCGCGATAGCGCCATCCGCCATACAAAAAAATCCTGCCTCTTTGCCCGATTGACGGGTTATACATAAAAGTCCAGTATGGATTTACAAGTACAAAAAACATTTCCCCCGTTCCAGCTCTTTCTTCTGTCTTGCCAAACCAACAACAACCCGCGAGAGAACGAACATGAAGAAACTCCCCCTCATCACCGGTCTGGCCCTGAGCCTGTTGGCGTGCACCAGCTCGTTTGCCGCCGAGAAAACCCTGCGCATCGGCATCGAGGCGGCTTACCCGCCGTTCGCTTCGAAAACCGACAAGGGTGAAATCGTCGGTTTCGACTACGACATCGGCAATGCCCTGTGCGCGCAAATGAAGGTCAAGTGCGTATGGGTGGAGGGTGAGTTCGATGGCCTGATTCCTTCGCTGAAAGTGAAAAAAATCGACATGGCGCTGTCGTCGATGACCATTAATGAAGATCGCAAGAAGTCAGTGGATTTCACCCACAAGTACTACTTCACCTCGTCGCGACTGGTGATGAAGGAAGGCGCCACGGTCGATGATCAATACGCCAGCCTCAAGGGCAAGAACGTCGGCGTGCAGCGCGCGACCACCACCGACCGTTATGCCACCGAGGTATTCGAGCCGAAGGGCATCAACGTCAAGCGTTACAGCAACAACGAAGAGATCTACATGGACCTGGCGGCCGGGCGCCTCGATGCGATTTTTGCCGACACCATTCCGCTGACGGACTTCCTGTCGATGCCCCGTGGCAAGGGCTTTGCGTTTGTCGGGCCGGAACTGAAAGACCCGAAATACGTGGGTGAGGGCGCGGGGATTGCGGTGCGCAAGGGCAATGGCGAGCTGGTCAGCGAGTTGAACACGGCCATCGACGGGATTCGTGCGAGTGGCGAGTATCAGAAGATTTCCGAGAAATATTTCAAGTCTGACATTTACGGCGATTGATAGAAAAGATCGCAGCCTTCGGCAGCTCCTACATAGGAATGCATTCTCCTGTAGGAGCTGCCGCAGGCTGCGATCTTTTGATTTTCAGCCCTTCAATTCCTTCAAATGCTTGTACACCGTCGCCCGTCCCATGTTCAGCACATTGGCCACATAGTTCGAGGCGCTCTTGCCCTTGAACGCGCCCTCGGCGTGCAGTGCCAGCACCAGTTCGCGCTTGTGATCGCGGGTCAGCAGATTCAGGCTCAGTTGGCGTTCGCGCAGCCAGGCGTGGAGGAAGGTGTTGATGCGTTCCTGCCAGTCATCTCGAAACAGGGAGTCCGGTTGCGGGATCAGTTTGCTCGGCGACAGGAACAGGTCCAGCGCGGCCTTGGCATTCTCGAACAGCGAAATATTCAGATTGATGCACAGTACCGCCAGCGGCCGGCCTTCGCTGTCGCGCAGCACCGTGCTCAGGCTGCGAATCTTCTGGCCGTCCCAATTCAGTTTTTCATACGGGCCGATGTTGCGGTCGCTGACGTCCTCGCTGAGCATGTCTTCGAGCGATGAGTCGTCGCCGATCTCGCGTTTGGACAGGTTGTTGGCGATGTAGTCGACCTTTTGCGTGCGCAGGTCGTGCAGCACCACTTCGGCGTGGGGAAAGAACAGCGTGGCGATGGCGTCGGCGACGGCACGGAAGTTATCCAGTGCCGGATCGAATTCGGGGGCGGTCATGGTTGTGGAACTCCAGGCGGCGTCAACGCCCCCGTGAACAGGGGGCGCTGCGAGTGTGCCGCAATCCGTTGGGCGCGTCATCCGCGAGGGTGCTCAGCCCAGCCGTGCGGGGGAGAGCATGGCGCTGCTCAGGCCGACCTGCTGCAGAGGCTCGGGCAGCGACTGACCCCGCACCAATGCCGCGCTGGCCTGACCCATGGCCGGCGACGTCTGAATGCCGTAACCGCCCTGGGCGGCGACCCAGAACAGCCCTGGCACTTGCGGATCGAAACCGCTGAGCAGATCACCGTCCGCGACAAAACTGCGCAAACCGGCCCAGGTGCGGGTCGGGCGGCGGATGGTCAAGGTCGTGGCTTCTTCGATCTGATAGATGCCCATGGCGATGTCCAGCTCTTCCGGCTGCACGTCATGCGGTTCGACTGGGTCGGCATTGGCCGGCGAGCCGAGGAACATCCCGGCGTCGGGTTTCATGTAGAACGACTCATCGAGGCTGACCAGCATCGGCCAGTGATGACTGTCGACGCCTTCGGGGCCGGCGAAGATGAACGCGGCGCGGCGCTTGGGTTGCAGGCCCAGCGATTTTGCGCCAGCCAATGCGCCGATCTTGTCAGCCCAGGCGCCGGCGGCGTTGATCACCACTGGGGCGCTGAATGTCTGGCTATTGGTTTGCACTTGCCACTGGCCGTCAGCGTCGCGACTCAGGCCCAGTACCTCGCAATCGGTGTGCACCTCGCCGTTGTTGCGGCGGATACCGCGCAGGTAACCCTGATGCAGGGCGTCGGTGTCGATGTCGCTGGCGGTCGGGTCGTAGATCGCGCCGTGGACCTTTTCCCGACGCAGGATCGGCAGGCGTGCGCAGGCTTCGTCGGCGCTGAGCAACTGCATCTCCGGCACTGTGGCTTTGGCGCTGAGGTACTGGTGGTTCAGTTCGGCGTCATCGCCGGTGAAATCGACGGTCATTTCGCCGCGCGGTGTGAGCAATGGATGCTCGCAGAAGCCGCTGGGCGGGTGATCGAAAAAAGCCCGGCTGGCCAGCGTCAGCGCCCGCACCTGTGGCGTTCCGTATGCGGCGGTGTAGAGCGCCGCCGAGCGTCCGGTGGAGTGGTAGGCCGGGTGCGATTCGCGCTCCAGCACAATCACTTTGGCGTGCGGCGACAGCCAGAAACCGGTGGAAGCGCCGGCAATCCCGCCGCCGATGATGATGAAATCTGCCTGGCTCATGAACGTCTCCTGAGTCATTGAGGTTCTCTGTAGGAGCTGACGAGTGAAACGAGGCTGCGATCTTTTGATCTTGCCTTTTAAAAATCAAAAGATCGCAGCCTTCGACGGCTCCTACAAGGGATCGAGGGGTCAGTGCTTGAGGTGATAAACCGCATTGGCCAGCGCGATGTCTTCCAGGCCCAAGCCGATTGAACGGAAAAACACGTGACGGTCGTAACCGGGGCGCGGCACTTTCTCGCTGAGCAGATCGGCAAGGTCACCGACAATCGCAGACTTGTCCCAGCCATGCTGCTCCGTCGCGATCAGCATCTCACCCGCCGAGCCCGGCGTGGTCAGTCGATAGTCGCAGAACACCTGCATGGCGTTGAGGCATTGCGGCGGCACTTCATGGGCGCGCGGGGCGTTGGTGCTGATCGAGGTGATCAGCGCCGGTTTGCTCAAGGTGACCGGGTCGATCACCGGCCCGGCGGACGAGGTGCAGAGCATGATCACGTCGGCCTCGGCGAGGGCGTCGTCGCGGCTGTCGGCAATCTGCAATCGAGGGAAAATCTGTTTCATGAGCGCCTGGGTTTCAGCGTCTTCAGCCAGGCTCGGCGAATACACGCTGATGCTCTGCCAGTCACGCAGGCCTTTCACGTAGTGCAGATGCGCCTGAGCGACCTTGCCACTGCCGATGATCGCCAGTCGCGAGGCATTGAGCGGGGCGAGGCCATCAACTGCTACCGCGGTGGTCGCGGCGGTACGCGCGGTGGTCAGTTCGCCGGCATCGCACAGCAGCAGCGGCTGGCCGGTGTGCATCGACATCAACAGGGTCCACGCCGTCACCAGCGGGCCTTGTTCACGGACGACGTACGGCGAAGTCTTGACCCCGTACACGCCGTCTTCGGCCAGCACACCCAGATAATTGATGAAGTCGCCGGCGCCCTGCGGGAATTCCACCCATTGCTGCGGCGGTTGCACGGCGTGACCGGCGGCGAGGTCGCGAAACAGTTTGCGCAGGATCTGCGGCACGTCGATGCGCGCCAGCAGCTCGCGGGCCTGGCGTTGGTCGATTACGTAGGGCGTACTGGACATGTCAGGCTCCGGAGATTAAATCTAAACTAATTTGTCCATTATGGACTTTTAGTTGTCTCTCGCAAGCATCTGATGAAACGCTGGACAAAAAAAAGCGCAGTCGTTGCCGACTGCGCTTTTTGTTTTTGGGGCGCTTATTGCGGACGCTTGCGCTCAACCGCGCGCAGCAGATGCGTCGGCGGGGTTTCGCAGCTGATTTTGCGACCCAGCTTCTCTTCGATGGACGGCAACTGGTAGGAATCGTCCTCGCCGGCGAAGCTGATCGACACGCCGTCAGCGCCAGCGCGACCGGTACGACCAATGCGGTGCACGTAGTCGTCCGGGACTTCCGGCAGGGTGAAATTGATCACGTGGCTGATGCCGTCGATGTGAATACCGCGACCGGCGACATCGGTGGCCACCAGCACGCGGATCTTGCCTTCACGGAAGCCTTCCAGAGTCTTGATGCGCTTGTGCTGCGGCACGTCGCCGGACAGTTGCGCGGCGTTGATGCCGTCACGCACCAGGCGCTCTTCGATGCGCCGTACTTCGTCCTTGCGGTTGGCAAACACGATCACCCGCTCCCAACCGTTGTCGTTGACCAGGTTGTAGAGCAGTTTGTATTTGTCGGCAGCGGCCACCGCGTAGATGTGCTGCTCGACGTTTTCGTTGGCCACGTTGGTGACTTCGATTTCGACGATGGCAGGATCGGTGGTCCACTGCTTGGCCAGGTTCATCACGTCTTCGGTGAAGGTCGCGGAGAACAGCAGGGTCTGGCGCTCGGCCTTCGGCGGGGTCTGACGAATGATCTGCCGCACCTGCGGGATGAAGCCCATGTCGAGCATGCGGTCGGCTTCGTCCAGCACCATCACTTCGACCATGTCCAGGTGCACGTCGCCGCGCTGGTTGAAGTCGAGCAGACGGCCCGGGGTGGCGACGAGGATGTCGCAGTGACGCGCTTCGAGGTGCTTGAGCTGCTTGTCGAAGTCCATGCCGCCGACGAACGTCATGACGTTGAGGCCGGTGTACTTGGTCAGGTCAGCGGCGTCCTTGGCGATCTGCACCACCAGCTCGCGGGTCGGCGCGATGATCAGCGCACGGGGCTCGCCCATGTAGCGTTCTTTCGGCGGCGGGGTCTGCAACAACTGGGTAATGATCGAGATCAGGAACGCGGCCGTCTTGCCGGTACCGGTCTGTGCGCGGCCGATGGCATCTTTGCCGGCGAGGGTGAAACCCAGCACCTGCGCCTGGATCGGCGTGCAGTACGGGAAGCCCAGGTCCTGGATGGCGTGCATCAGTTCCGGAGCGAGTTTGAAATCGTGGAAGCGGGTTTTGCCTTCCTGGGGTTCGACGACGAAATCTTCGAGTTTCCAGGGAATGACCGGTGCCTTGGGCTTCGGTTCGCGGCGCGGCCTGGCCGGTTTCGGTGCTTCGGCGCGGACAGGTTCGGCGGCAGTAACGGGTTGCGGCTCGGGCTTGGGTGTCGCTACCGGAGCCGGACGTTCAGCCTTGGGCGCATCGCTGCGAGGGCCGGGGGCGTGCGACGGCGCACTGGGGACTGGCGCGAGTTGCTCAGCCTCGCTTTTACCGAACATTTTCTTGAGTGCTTTGAGCACGGTCATCTCATCAATTGGTTAAGGAATGTACGCCGGCCAGTGTAATGCAAGAAGCGGGCTCGGCGTAGTGGGATGATCAAAGGGGTCCGCTGAGCGGCCGAATCAGCGTAGACGCTCGCCCAGCCAGACGCCGATGTCGCGAATTTCTTCGGGTAACACTTCGTGCTCCATTGGGTATTCCTGCCATGTCACGGTGACACCATGCTTCACCAAATGCTCATAGGCACTGCGGCCCATGGAGTTCTGCACCACGCCATCGAACTGGCCGTGCAGGCACAACGCCGGAATGCGCTGCTGACTGGCGCAAAGCTCCATTTCATCGGTGAAGGTCGGGGCATAGGTGGACAGGGCAAGTACGCCACCCAACGGACCTTGCCACTTCAGATAGGCGGTGTGCAGGACGACGGCGCCACCCTGGGAAAACCCGGCGAGGAAAATTCGCGAGGCGTCTATTCCGGCCTCGCGCTGCACTTCGATCAATTTGACGATGCGCTCTGACGATTCTTCCAGCTGCGCACGGTCAATTGCCCGCGCCGGGCTCATGGCCTTTATGTCGTACCAGCTCGGCATCTCGTAACCGCCATTGATGGTGACGGGCAGGGTCGGTGCCTGAGGCAATACGAAGCGCGTGCTCAACAGGCTTTCCTGCAGGGCTTCAGCCACCGGCAGGAAGTCATAGCGGTCAGCGCCGAGGCCGTGCAGCCAGATCACGCAGGCGTCTGCGGGCTTTACGGGTTCAAGAATCAGGGGCTCGGTCATGGCTGCTCCAAAAATGTGCGGGCGCTCTCAATAAGTGCGTGATTTGCGTGCGCGCCCGTTCGATCCGTTAACAAGATGTCGCAAGGCTACAAGTTTTGCTATTGACCTGTCGCGCAATCGCTTCAGCAAGCGGTGTGGTACGGGCTTTGCTATGGCTCTCAGCGTGCAACCGATCTCGCGTGTGGCGGTAACACTATCAGTGTACGACTTGCGACGGGATTGCAAAGAATCCGGTGATGGATGTTCGCCAATGGCCGCTACGGGCAACGCGAACGTGAAAGGGCTACAGCCCGTTCGGCCGACTGGTGAGAAGTGAGTTGTCCATGATGTGGATTTTCTCCTACTAGACTCATAGCGAAGGTCTTACGTCGGTTGACCCCAAAAAAAGCCAACACGGGTCAACAACGCCTCAAAAGGGTGCGACTGGACTCAAGCTCCGACACAACAAGAGCAAAACTGGAGGTTTGAATGAAGATGTTGAAATCCACTCTGGCGGTCGTGACTGCTGCAGCAGTACTCGGCGTCAGCGGGTTCGCTCAGGCGGGTGCAACCCTGGATGCCGTGCAGAAGAAAGGTTTCGTGCAGTGTGGCGTGAGCGACGGTCTGCCGGGTTTCTCGGTACCGGACGCAACCGGCAAGATCCTCGGGATCGACGCTGACGTCTGCCGCGCCGTGGCCGCTGCCGTATTCGGCGACGCGACCAAGGTCAAGTTCAGCCAGTTGAACGCCAAGGAGCGCTTCACCGCGCTGCAATCGGGCGAGATCGACATCCTGTCGCGTAACACCACCATGACCAGTTCGCGTGACGCGGGCATGGGCCTGAAATTCCCGGGCTTCATTACCTACTACGACGGCATCGGTTTCCTGGTTAACAACAAGCTGGGCGTGAAAAGTGCCAAAGAGCTGGACGGTGCAACCATCTGCATCCAGGCCGGTACCACCACCGAGCTGAACGTTTCCGACTACTTCCGTGGCAACGGTCTGAAATACACCCCGATCACCTTCGACACCTCCGATGAAAGCGCCAAGTCGCTGGAATCCGGTCGTTGCGACGTGCTGACCTCCGACAAGTCCCAACTGTTCGCCCAGCGCTCCAAGCTGGCATCGCCGAAGGACTACGTGGTTCTGCCGGAAACCATTTCCAAAGAACCGCTGGGCCCGGTCGTACGTAACGGTGATGACGAGTGGCTGGCAATCGTCCGTTGGGTTGGCTACGCGCTGCTCAACACCGAAGAAGCCGGCATCACTTCGAAGAACGTTGAAGCTGAAGCCAAGTCGACCAAGAACCCGGACGTTGCCCGTATGCTCGGTGCTGACGGCGAGTACGGCAAAGACCTGAAACTGCCGAAAGACTGGGTTGTGCAGATCGTCAAACAAGTCGGCAACTACGGCGAAATCTTCGAGAAAAACCTCGGCAAGAGCACTCCGCTGGAAATCGACCGCGGCTTGAACGCCCTGTGGAACAACGGCGGCATTCAGTACGCACCACCAGTGCGCTAATGGTTCTATCGCCCGGCGGGCCAACCGCCGGGTGATGTTCTTGTTCCATTTCTTCCGGGGCACTTCATGCAAAATTCAATCGGCGCACCAAAGCAGAGGCTCAGCCTCAGCGATCCACGAGTGCGTGCGTGGCTATTCCAGATCATTACCGTTGTGGCGGTGGTCTCGCTGGGCTGGTACTTGTTCGACAACACGCAAACCAACCTTCAGCACCGGGGCATTACTTCCGGTTTCGGCTTTCTGGAGCGCAGTGCCGGATTCGGCATCGCTCAACACCTGATCGACTACACCGAAGCGGACAGCTATGCCCGCGTCTTTGTGATCGGTCTGCTCAACACCCTGTTGGTGACCGTGATCGGCGTGGTTCTAGCGACGATCCTCGGTTTCATCATAGGTGTGGCACGGCTGTCGCAGAACTGGATCATCAGCAAACTGGCGACGGTGTATGTGGAAGTGTTCCGCAACATTCCGCCGCTGCTGCAAATCCTGTTCTGGTACTTCGCGGTATTCCTGACCATGCCGGGGCCGCGTAACAGCCACAACTTCGGTGACACCTTCTTCGTCAGCAGCCGGGGCCTGAACATGCCGGCCGCTCTGGCCGCCGACGGTTTCTGGGCGTTTGTGGTCAGCGTGGTGCTGGCCATCGTCGCCATCGTGCTGATGTGCCGCTGGGCCAACAAGCGCTTTGAAGAAACCGGCGTGCCGTTCCACAAGTTCTGGGTCGGTCTGGCGATTCTGCTGGTGATCCCGACCTTGTGCGCACTGATCTTCGGCGCCCCGCTGCACTGGGAAATGCCTGAGCTCAAAGGCTTTAACTTCGTCGGCGGCTGGGTGCTGATCCCGGAACTGCTGGCCTTGACCCTGGCCCTGACCGTGTACACCGCGGCGTTTATCGCCGAGATCGTGCGTTCGGGCATCAAATCGGTCAGCCATGGCCAGACAGAAGCGGCGCGCTCGCTCGGCCTGCGCAACGGCCCGACCCTGCGCAAGGTGATCATTCCGCAAGCCCTGCGCGTGATCATTCCACCCCTGACCAGCCAATACCTCAATCTGGCGAAGAACTCCTCGCTGGCGGCCGGTATCGGTTACCCGGAAATGGTGTCGCTGTTCGCTGGCACCGTGCTTAACCAGACCGGTCAAGCCATCGAAGTGATTGCCATCACGATGAGCGTGTACCTGGCGATCAGTATCAGCATCTCCCTGCTGATGAACTGGTACAACAAGCGCATTGCGCTGATCGAGCGGTAAGGAAAAGCGCATGAGTACTCATACTTTCAAACCCGACATGCCCCCACCGAACAGCAGCATCGGCGTGGTGGCGTGGATGCGCGCGAACATGTTCTCCAGCTGGCTCAACACCCTGCTGACGCTGTTTGCGTTCTACCTGATCTACCTCGTGGTCCCGCCGATTCTCAGCTGGGCGATCCTCGATGCCAACTGGGTTGGCACCACCCGCGCCGACTGCACCAAGGACGGGGCTTGCTGGGTGTTCATCCAGCAGCGTTTCGGCCAGTTCATGTACGGCTACTACCCGACGGAACTGCGCTGGCGCGTGGACCTGACCGTGTGGCTGGCGGTGATCGGCGTGGCGCCACTGTTCATCTCGCGCTTCCCGCGTAAAGCGGTGTACGGTCTGAGCTTCCTGGTGCTGTACCCGATCATTGCCTACATCCTGCTGCACGGCGGTTTCGGCCTGAGCAATGTGGCGACCAGCCAGTGGGGCGGTCTGATGCTGACTCTGGTCATCGCTACCGTCGGTATCGCCGGTGCCTTGCCACTGGGGATCATCCTGGCGCTGGGCCGTCGCTCGAACATGCCGGCGATTCGCGTGGTGTGTGTGACGTTCATCGAGTTCTGGCGCGGCGTGCCGTTGATCACCGTGCTGTTCATGTCCTCGGTGATGCTGCCGCTGTTCCTGCCTGAAGGCATGAACTTCGACAAGCTGCTGCGGGCACTGATCGGCGTGATCCTGTTCCAGTCGGCCTACGTCGCCGAAGTGGTGCGCGGCGGTCTACAAGCGATTCCCAAAGGTCAGTACGAAGCCGCTGCGGCGATGGGGCTCGGTTACTGGCGCGCCATGGGCCTGGTGATTCTGCCGCAAGCCCTGAAGCTGGTGATTCCGGGCATCGTCAACACCTTCATTGCGCTGTTCAAGGACACCAGCCTGGTGATCATCATCGGCCTCTTTGACCTGCTCAACAGCGTCAAACAAGCCGCTGCCGATCCGAAATGGCTGGGCATGGCCACCGAAGGCTACGTGTTCGCCGCCCTGGTGTTCTGGATTTTCTGTTTTGGTATGTCGCGCTATTCCATGCATCTGGAACGCAAGCTCGACACTGGCCACAAGCGTTAGGAGTTCTCTGTAAATGAGCGAAGCAATCAAAAAGCCTGTGGGCCCTGAAGGCATTATCCAGATGCAGGGCGTGAACAAGTGGTACGGCCAGTTCCACGTGCTCAAAGACATCAACCTCAACGTCAAACAGGGCGAGCGCATCGTGCTGTGCGGCCCGTCGGGTTCCGGCAAGTCGACCACCATCCGTTGCCTCAATCGTCTGGAAGAACACCAGCAGGGCCGCATCGTCGTCGACGGCGTGGAACTGACCAACGACCTCAAGCAGATCGAAGCGATCCGCCGCGAAGTCGGCATG
Source organism: Pseudomonas sp. MG-9 (assembly GCF_018729515.1). NCBI lineage: Bacteria > Pseudomonadati > Pseudomonadota > Gammaproteobacteria > Pseudomonadales > Pseudomonadaceae > Pseudomonas > Pseudomonas sp. MG-9. The sequence goes on along the minus strand of NZ_JAHHZH010000006.1, from coordinate 114,521 downwards.
GTGTTCCAGCACTTCAACCTGTTCCCGCACCTGACCATCCTGCAGAACTGCACGCTGGCGCCGATGTGGGTACGCAAGATGCCCAAGCGCAAGGCCGAGGAAATCGCCATGCATTATCTGGAGCGCGTACGCATTCCGGAGCAGGCGCATAAATTCCCGGGGCAACTGTCCGGCGGCCAGCAGCAACGTGTGGCGATCGCCCGCGCGTTGTGCATGAAACCGAAAATCATGCTGTTCGACGAACCGACCTCGGCACTCGACCCGGAGATGGTGAAAGAAGTGCTGGACACCATGATCGGCCTCGCTGAAGACGGCATGACCATGTTGTGCGTGACCCACGAAATGGGCTTCGCCCGCACCGTGGCCAATCGCGTGATCTTCATGGACAAGGGCGAAATCGTTGAGCAGGCGGCGCCGAATGACTTCTTCGACAATCCGCAGAATGACCGGACGAAGCTGTTCCTGAGCCAGATTTTGCATTGATGGCTTGAGAGGCCCGTTTAACCACAAAGCCCTGCCGGATGCCCGGCGGGGCTTTTTTCATGGGCGGTGAATCAACCCGCGTTTGCTTTGAGCTCAAGTGCCCGTTGCACGGCCCGCATCGCGTTGAGGCGTCCGTGTCCGTAGTAATGACTGTGTCCGTTTTCATCGTATTGACCGAGTGGCCCGTCGTCGGCATGGCCGATCTTGTCGCAGCAATCGGCGAGTATCTGCCGCACGGCCAGACGATCGAGGCCGGGATTGACTCCGAGCACCAGCGCTGCGACGCCCGCAGCGCCGGGGCAGGCGCTGGAGGTGCCGCTGAATGAATCGGTGTAGGCCGGCAATGTTTGGGCGACGAAGCGCGTGCTCAAGTCCGTGGTGCGGATGCCACGGGTCTGTGGAGTCGAGGTGGCAGGTTTGAACTTCGGATCAGGGTGCTGCTGATCGCCGCTGGGGAAACAGCACCAGAGCACTTTGCCAAAATCGCTGTAGGCACTGCGCCGGTTCTGGTCGTTGCAGGCACCTACGGCAATCACATGGGGGTGGCTGGAGTAGCCATCATTGTCGGCGCATTCGTTACCGTTTCCTGCGCCAAAAAAGATCACACACCCTTTGCCATTGCGGCCCTTGGTGGCTGCATACTCGATTGCCAGCCGAGTGCTCGCCGCCAGGGGAAACACTTGGCTGTGACGCGGGTCGGCGGGGTCGGCCCAATGACCTTCGGCCGGCCCCCAACTGCAGGAAATGATGTCGGCCCCCTGATCGGCGGCCCAGTAGAAAGCGTCGGCCTCGGCGCGAGCCCCCAAGGGCTTGGTGAGTTTCAACGGCATCAGGCTGGCCCGCGGAGCGACGCCACTGGCGCCGACCTTGCCATTGGCGCAAGCCACTCCGGCGGCGGCTGTGCCATGGCGTTCCAGGGCGTTTTTCGGGCGTGGGCCCTGTTTGGCGTTACGTCGGTCAAAGTTCTGCGCGCCGACGATTTTGCCTTCTCCGGCGAACTCGGGATGGTCGATATCAAAGGCATCGTCGATGACCGCTATCACCACGCCCTCGCCCTGCGCGAGTTCATGCGCGGCTTCGACATTGGCGCTGGCATCGATGTCGACCCGATAGGTCACGGTGGTTTTCTTCAGGTGCCACTGATTGGCATGGATCGCTCGACGTTGCCCCTGGCGCAGCAATTCGGGGTGACAGTACTCAATCTCGTCGCGCTTCAACCATTCAGCGGCGAGTGTGAAAATGTCGGTTCCCTGGACGGCGGGGTGATGAACGAAAAAGGCGTTTGATGCGTAAGGCGCCTGTTGTTTGATCATCACGCCCAGCTCTTCGAGAATCGCCATGCACTGGGTGGCGCGCAGTGAATCGATGAACTTTAGAAACACATTCTCGGTATAGAGCACCGGATCCTGAGTGATGGGGTCCATCAACACGCTGCCGGCGAAGCGTACGTCGGGCAACTCACGCAACAGAGCCTTGCGTTGCGATGGAACCGAATGCTGCGGCAGTTTATAGACCTGCACATCAGCGTCCTCGATATGCAGCACCAACTCGCAGCCTTGCAGTGCGGTGTCGGCGGACTCGCAGCAAAGCGCGTGCGTCAGCGGCTTTCCCGCGCAGCCGCGGACCGCCAGCAATTGTCGGTTTTTCTCCAGAGCAAAAGGGCGGCTGTGCTGCTTGCCGAAGTTGATTTCCACCATGATTTTTTCATCTTCCGTTGACTAAATGACGGACGAAAACGTCCGAGGATAATTTCCAGAGTCTGAAGTCCGGTGGCGGTGAGTGATGTCGGCAAACATTTCTCTGCAATGTGGGAAATCACTTTTCGGATCGCTGATTCTTCGACTCATTGAGTAGGAACGAGTCTTCTGCAATCCGCAGAGTGGTCGGAGTTGATGGTTGCGCGGCCTTCTTCTGACCATAGGAGGTTGCCGTCCTGCGCGTAGCTGACTACCCTGTCAGGAAATTCATCCTATGATTGGATGACAGGGCGAATCCTATGTCAGATATTTCTCCACTGGTTAAGCGATCCCTGGTCGATCAGGCCCTGGATCAATTGCGTCAGCGCATTACCGATGGCGTGTGGCAGGTCGGCGAACGTCTGCCGACCGAGCCGGAGCTGAGTACCGAGCTGGGCATCAGCCGCAATACCGTGCGTGAAGCCATGCGTGTGCTGGCGTTCTCCGGGCTGATCGAGATCCGCCAGGGCGACGGCAGTTATTTGCGCGCGGTGGTCGATCCGATGGACACGCTCAAGGCGCTGTCTCGCTGTTCGCTGGAGCAAGCGCGCGAGACCCGGCACATCCTCGAAGTCGAAGCGATCGGCCTGGCCGCGTTGCGCCGCACCGATGAAGACCTCGTCGCCTTGCGTGAAGCACTGGGCACCAGCGGCAGCCATTACCACGGCGATCTCGACACTTACATTGCCTGCGATCTGGTGTTCCACCGCCGTCTGGTGGATGCCGCGCATAACCCGACCCTCAGCGAGTTGTATCGCTATTTCTCCAGCATCGTCGGCGCCCAATTGCGTCAGACCCTGAACATCGTCCCGCGCCGTCAGGAAGTGTTCGACCTGCACATCGCGTTGCTCGATGCCGTCGAACAACGCGACCCGGAGCGGGCCAAAGCCATATCGAGGCAGTTGATCAATGAACCTTGAAACCGAGAAAAACGTCTCAACCCTCAAGCGCACGGCAGAGCTCGAAGAGCTGCTGATCGACGCCGAGGCCGATGACGAGCAAGTGCAGCAAAGTCATCCGCTGGTGCGCCGGCCGTGGCTGTTGCTGCTGGGGTTGATTCTGGTCGCGCTGAACCTGCGTCCGGCGCTGTCGAGCATGGCGCCGCTGCTCAGCGAAGTGTCGAAAAGCCTTGGGCTGTCTGCGGCTCAGGCCGGTCTGCTGACCACTTTGCCGGTGCTGTGCCTCGGTTTGTTCGCACCGCTGGCGCCGATTCTGGCGCGGCGTTTCGGCGCCGAACGCGTGGTGCTCGGCATCCTGCTGACCCTGGCCGGCGGGATCATCCTGCGCAGCAATTTCGGTGAGATCGGCTTGTTCGCCGGCAGCGTGCTGGGCGGGGCGAGCATCGGCATTATCGGCGTACTGCTGCCGGGCATTGTCAAACGCGACTTCGCCAGACACGCGGGAACCATGACCGGCGTCTACACCATGGCGCTGTGTCTGGGCGCGGCGATGGCGGCGGGTTCGACCGTGCCGTTGAGCGAGCACTTCGACAACAGCTGGGCGCTGGGCCTGGGCTTCTGGGTGATCCCGGCGCTGGCGGCGGCGGTGTTCTGGCTGCCGCAAGTCGGGCAAAAACACGGCGCGCACAATGTGGCCTATCGGGTACGCGGCTTGCTGCGCGATCCGCTGGCCTGGCAGGTGACCTTGTACATGGGCCTGCAATCGTCGCTGGCGTACATCGTGTTCGGCTGGTTGCCGTCGATCCTGATCGGTCGCGGACTAACCCCGACCCAGGCCGGTCTGGTGCTGTCCGGTTCGGTGATCATCCAGCTGGCCAGTTCTCTCGCGGCGCCGTGGCTGGCGACCCGTGGCAAGGATCAGCGTCTGGCGATCGTGGTGGTGATGGCGCTGACCCTCGCGGGTTTGTTCGGTTGCCTGTATGCACCGCTCGACGGCCTGTGGGGCTGGGCGATTCTGCTGGGTCTGGGGCAGGGCGGTACTTTTAGCCTGGCATTGACCCTGATCGTGCTGCGTTCGCGGGATTCGCACGTCGCGGCGAATCTGTCGAGCATGTCGCAGGGCTTCGGCTACACCCTGGCCTCGATGGGCCCGTTCGCGGTCGGCGTGGTGCATGACTGGACCGGCGGCTGGAATGCGGTGGGCTGGATCTTCGGCATCATCGGCACCGGTGCGATCATCGCCGGGCTGGGTGCCGGGCGTGCGTTGTACGTGCAGGTGCAAAGCGAAAAAATCTGATAGCTGTAGGCGCTGCGGCACGCTGCGATCCTTTGATGTTGATCTTGAAAATCTTAAAGATCAAAAGACCGCAGCGTGCCGCAGCTCCTACAGGTTTTGTGTACTGCGGGTATTCGGTGCGCGAATGCCGATAGTGTTTCTTCGCTTTGCAGCTTATGGTGCTGGCAATCTGTCCATTCCCTGGAGTTTGCCCATGAGCGAAGCCCACGCCGCCCTGATCACCCGCTTCTACCAGGCCTTCCAGCGCCTCGACGCCGAAGGCATGGCTGCCTGTTATACCGACGACGTAGTGTTCAGCGATCCGGCCTTCGGTGAACTGCGTGGACGCGATGCCGGCGACATGTGGCGTATGCTCACCACCCGCGCCAAGGACTTTTCCCTGACCTTCGACAATGTTCGCGCTGACGAGCGCAGCGGCGGTGCGCACTGGGTGGCGACGTATCTGTTCAGCCAGACCGGCAACGTGGTGATCAACGATATCCAGGCGCGTTTCGTGTTCCGTGACGGCAAGATCTGCGAGCACCACGATCACTTCGACCTGTGGCGCTGGTCGCGTCAGGCCCTGGGTTTCAAGGGCTTGCTGCTGGGCTGGACGCCGCTGGTGCGCAACGCGGTACGCGCGCAGGCGCTGAAGGGACTGAAGGCATTTCAGGCCGGTCGCTGATAAGATCGCGGCCTGTTTCCTACACACCTTGATCCCGAAGTGACCAACCTTAGCGAAAAATCGGTTGATGTTGTCGAGCCAGTGAGCAAGTCCTGGTTCGTCTACCTCGTGCGCGCAGCCAACGGTTCGCTGTATTGCGGGATCAGCGACGACCCGGTGCGCCGTTTCGCCAAGCATCAGAGCGGCAAGGGCGCGCGGTTCTTTCTGTCCAGCCCGGCCATGGCGCTGGTCTACACCGAGCGCTGCCGCGACAAGAGCGATGCGCTGCGCCAGGAACGCCTGATCAAGAAACTGCGCAAAAGCGCCAAGGAATGCCTGGTCGCGTCTTATCAATCTGATTGATCGGTTCCCATCAGCCGGATCTGTAGGCTGCTAATCGAATGCGCGCTAAGCTGCCGACTCACTATTTGAGCGGCGGAGCCGAGCATGTCCGAGTTGATTCTGCATCATTACCCGACTTCTCCATTTGCTGAGAAGGCCCGCCTGCTCCTGGGGTTCAAAGGCTTGTCCTGGCGCTCGGTGCACATTTCGCCGGTGATGCCGAAACCTGATCTGACTGCCCTGACCGGCGGCTATCGCAAGACCCCGGTGTTGCAGGTCGGTGCCGACATCTATTGCGACACGTCGTTGATCGCTCGCCGTCTGGAGCAGGAAAAAGCCCTGCCGGCGTTTTTTCCTGAAGGTCAGGAAATGACCACCGCCAGTTTCGCGGCGTGGGCCGACTCTGTGGTGTTCCAGCATGCCGTCAGCCTGGTGTTCCAGCCGGAGTCGGTGGCGGTGCGCTTCGGCAAGTTGCCGCCGGAAGCGATCAAGGCGTTCCTCGCGGACCGTGCCGGTTTGTTCAGTGGTGGTAGCGCCACCCGGCCGTCGGCCGAACAGGCCAAGCATCAATGGCCAACGATCATGGCGCGCCTGGAGCTGCAGTTGCAGCGCGAGCAGGGCGACTTCCTGTTCGGTGAGCCGTCGATTGCCGACTTCGCCCTGGCGCATTCGCTGTGGTTCCTCAAGGCGACGCACGTCACCGCACCATTGGTCGATGAGTATCCGGCCGTGACCGCATGGCTGGGGCGTGTGCTGGGTTTTGGTCATGGCGCCGCGAGCGCGATGACCGCCGAGGAGGCGCTGGACGTGGCGCGCAACTCGACGCCGGCCGCGTTGCCCGATGAGCAGTTTGTTGATCCGAACGGGTTCAAGGCCGGGCAGCAGGTGGCGATTGCGGCCATCGATTACGGTGTGGATCCGGTGGAGGGCGAGTTGCTGTTTGCCGGCCGTGAAGAGCTGATCCTGCGTCGCGAAGACCCGCGTGGCGGCGTGGTGCATGTGCATTTCCCGCGCTTCGGCTTCCGCATCGAAGCGCGCTAAAGGCAAAAGATCGCAGCCTTCGGCAGCGCCTACATGAGACATGTGTAGGAGCTGCCGCAGCCTGCGATCTTTTGATCTTGGTGTTACTTCAGGGCCGCGAGGATCTCATCCGGGTCAAACCCGCGAATCAACGTGCCGTTTACATCGATCAACGGAATCCCGCGCCCGCCCAGTGCCTCATACACCTTGCGTGCCTCGGCATCCTTCTCGATGTCGAACTCTTTGAACGCAATGCCCTTGCTGTCGAGAAAGCGTTTGGTCTGCTTGCAGTAGCCGCACCAGTCGGTGGCATACAACACAACATTGGCCTGCGCCCTTGTCTGCTCCGAGACCATCTGCGACGGGTTGAACACCCGCTCGATCTTGCCCCAGTTCTGATAGACCACCACCACCAGTAGCACCAGCGCGACTTTCTTCAGCACATTGCCCAACATCAGTTGCGGCGCTTGAGCTGATCGGTGAGCGAGGTCGGCAGGCCCTTGATGATCAGGGTGCCGGCTTCTTCGTCGTACTCGATCTTGGAGCCCAGCAGGTGCGCTTCAAAGCTGATCGACAGACCTTCGGCGCGCCCGGTGAAGCGGCGGAACTGGTTGAGGGTGCGTTTGTCCGCCGGAATCTCTGGCGACAGGCCGTAATCCTTGTTGCGGATGTGGTCGTAGAAGGCCTTCGGGCGCTCCTCGTCGATCAGCTCCGACAGCTCTTCCAGACCCATCGGCTCGCCGAGTTTGGCCTGGCTGCTGGCGTAATCGACCAGGGTCTTGGTTTTCTCGCGGGCGGAGTCTTCCGGCAGGTCTTCGCTTTCGACGAAGTCGCTGAAGGCCTTGAGCAGGGTGCGGGTTTCGCCCGGGCCGTCGACGCCTTCCTGGCAGCCGATGAAGTCGCGGAAGTATTCCGAGACCTTCTTGCCGTTCTTGCCCTTGATGAACGAGATGTACTGCTTGGACTGCTTGTTGTTCTGCCACTCGGACACGTTGATCCGCGCCGCCAGGTGCAGTTGGCCGAGGTCGAGGTGGCGCGACGGGGTCACGTCCAGCTCGTCGGTCACCGCCACGCCTTCGCTGTGGTGCAGCAGGGCGATGGCCAGGTAATCGGTCATGCCTTGCTGGTAGTGGGCGAACAGCACGTGGCCGCCGACTGACAGGTTCGACTCTTCCATCAGCTTCTGCAAGTGCTCGACCGCGACTTTGCTGAACGCCGCGAAGTCCTTGCCGCCGTCCATGTATTCCTTCAGCCAGCCGCTGAACGGGAACGCGCCGGATTCCGGATGGAACAGGCCCCAGGCTTTGCCCTGTTTGGCGTTATAGCTTTCGTTGAGGTCGGCGAGCATGTTTTCGATGGCCGCGGACTCAGCCAGTTCAGAGTCACGGGCGTGCAGAACTGCGGGCGTGCCGTCGGGTTTTTTGTCGATCAGGTGGACGATGCAATGACGGATCGGCATGGGCTTCTCGGCTGTTGGAAGGGAGGAGGGCAGGCTCCCCCGAAAAAGCGCCCAGTGTACCCGATTCTCCACCTGGGACGATGCAACCGTCCCCCTTCAGGAGCTGCCGAAGGCTGCGATCTTTTGATCTGGCTTTTAAAAAATCAACGTCAAAAGATCGCAGCCTTCGGCAGCTCCTGCATGATGAGGATGCAGCAGAAAATTGTGGCCGGCGGCAGCGTAAACAGGGGGTGGAAGGGCAAATCCGGGGCTAACGCCCGGCCTTGTGCAGTTTTTTACCGATTTAGAGCAATAAAGCTGACCAAATGGGTAGCTAGAGGCGGATATTTCCCCGTCTCTGTGCTAGTTTTGCCCGGTCTTACGCGAAGTCACTGCGTTAAGCGTGCATTCAGCATTTGTCAGGTCGAACCAAACCCTGATTTCGGTATCTATAACCCCGACTCGTCGTGGTTATCGCCGAGGGTGCCAGATCCAGAAGATCGGGCTCGATGGCTGACACTGCACTCTGCAATCCATATGAATTTGATAGGGAAGGAACACTACATGGCTCTTACTAAAGACCAACTGATCGCCGACATCGCTGAAGCTATCGACGCGCCGAAAACCACCGCGCGTAACGCTCTGGACCAACTGGGCCAAATCGTTGCCGATCAGCTGGAAAACGGCGGCGAAATCACCTTGCCAGGTATCGGCAAGCTGAAAGTGACCGAGCGTCCTGCCCGCACTGGCCGTAACCCTTCGACTGGCGCTGCCATCGAAATCCCTGCCAAGAAAGTGATCAAGCTGGTTGTGGCCAAAGGCCTGACCGACGCTGTGAACAAGTAAGACGCAGCGATAAAAAAACCGTGCACCGGAGCGATCCGGGCACGGTTTTTTTGTGCCTGCGATTTGGCGAGGAGTTACGCCGCCTTGTAGGAGCTGTCGAGTGAAACGAGGCTGCGATCTTTTGATCTTGTTCTTCAGGATCAAGATCAAAAGATCGCAGCGTACCGCAGCTCCTACAGGTTCGCCGGCGCAGGCGTTAGCGCGTCCAGCGCTCGCGACGCCAGATCTGCTGTTCGGACTTGGTCTGGAAGGTCCAGGCCACGAAGCGACTCTGTTTCTGCCCTTGCGACATCTCCACCACCTGGCTTTCCAGCACGCCGGCCTTCTTCAGCGCGGTTTCGATGGCGGGCAGGTTCGAAGCTTTCGACACCAGCGTGCTGAACCACAGCACCTTGTGCTGGAAGTTCGCGCTCTCGGCGATCAGTTGCGTCACGAAACGCGCTTCGCCACCCTCACACCACAGCTCTGCCGACTGGCCACCGAAGTTCAGCACCGGCAGCTTGCGCTTCGGGTCGGCTTTGCCCAGTGCGCGCCATTTGCGCTCGCTGCCCTTGGTCGCTTCGTCCATCGAAGCGTGGAATGGCGGGTTGCACATGGTCAGGTCAAAGCGCTCACCCGGCTCCAGCAAACCGATCAGGATGTGCTTGCGGTTTTCCTGCTGGCGCAGCTTGATGACCTTGTTCAGGTCGTTGGACTGGACGATGGCTCTGGCGGCAGCCACGGCGGTCGGATCGATCTCCGAACCGAGGAAATGCCAGCGGTATTCGCTGTTACCGATCAGCGGATACACGCAGTTGGCGCCCATGCCGATGTCCAGCACATTGACGATCGCGCCACGCGGGACCTTGCCGTCGTTCATGCTGGCCAGCAGGTCGGCGAGGAAGTGCACGTAATCGGCACGGCCCGGGACCGGTGGGCAGAGGTAATCCGCCGGGATGTCCCAGTGTTCGATGCCGTAGAACGCCTTGAGCAGCGCCCGGTTGAACACGCGCACCGCGTCGGGGCTGGCGAAGTCGATGCTTTCCTTGCCGTACGGGTTGGTGATCACGAACTTCGCCAGTTCCGGCGTGGTCTTGATCAGCGCCGGGAAGTCGTAGCGACCCTGATGGCGATTGCGCGGGTGCAGGCTGGCCTTTTCACGCGGCTCGACGGCTTTGGCCGGGGTCGCGACATCAGGCTTCTTGCGCGCAGGTTTGGGTGTGCGGGGGGCGTTCATGGGTGTGATCGATTCGGGTATGGCTGAAAGTGGCGGGTATTGTCCCACATTGGTGAGTCATGCGCCGAACCTGTGACCCATGACCTTGGACTTGGGGATTTTGATTTATGTAGGGGAAGGTGGCGGGAACCATAAAAAAGGGAGGCCACCAGGGCCTCCCTCTTTCATTGCTGCTTGCCCTTACAGGCTCGAAATCCGCGCGTGCTGCTCGGCCAGCTTGCCCAGGGCCTGTTCAGCCTCGGCCAGTTTGGCGCGTTCCTTCTCGATGACTTCGGCCGGGGCCTTGTCAACGAAACCGGCGTTCGACAGCTTGCCGCCCACCCGCTGGACTTCGCCCTGCAGACGCAGGATCTCCTTGTCCAGACGCGCCAGCTCAGCGCCCTTGTCGATCAGGCCGGCCATTGGCACCAGCACTTCCATCTCGCCAACCAGCGCGGTCGCGGACAGCGGTGCTTCTTCGCCGGCCGCCAGCACGGTGATCGATTCCAGACGCGCCAGCTTCTTCAGCAGCGCTTCGTTCTCGGTCAGGCGACGCTGGTCTTCAGCGCTGACGTTCTTCAGGTAGATCGGCAGCGGTTTGCCCGGGCCGATGTTCATTTCGCCACGGATGTTACGCGTGCCGAGCATCAGGCCCTTGAGCCATTCGATGTCGTCTTCGGCCGCCGGATCGATGCGCTCTTCGTTGGCCACCGGCCAGGGTTGCAGCATGATCGTCTTGCCCTGAATGCCGGCCAGCGGCGCGATGCGCTGCCAGATTTCTTCAGTGATGAACGGCATGAACGGGTGCGCCAGTCGCAACGCTACTTCCAGAACGCGAACCAGTGTGCGACGGGTGCCGCGCTGACGCTCGACCGGCGCGTTCTCGTCCCACAGCACTGGCTTGGACAGTTCCAGGTACCAGTCGCAGTACTGGTTCCAGATGAACTCGTACAGCGCTTGCGCGGCGAGGTCGAAACGGAACTGATCCAGTTGACGGGTCACTTCGGCTTCGGTGCGTTGCAGCTGCGAGATGATCCAGCGATCCGCCAGCGACAGCTCGTAGGCTTCGCCGTTCTGGCCGCAGTCTTCGCCCTTGTCCAGAACATAACGCGCGGCGTTCCAGATCTTGTTGCAGAAGTTGCGATAGCCTTCAACGCGGCCCATGTCGAACTTGATGTCACGACCGGTGGAGGCCAGCGAGCAGAACGTGAAGCGCAGGGCGTCGGTGCCATAGCTGGCGATACCGTCAGCGAACTCGTCGCGGGTCTGCTTCTCGATCTTCTTCGCCAGTTTCGGCTGCATCAGGCCGGAGGTGCGCTTGCGCACCAGTTCTTCCAGCTCGATACCGTCGATGATGTCCAGCGGGTCAAGGACGTTGCCCTTGGACTTGGACATCTTCTGGCCCTGGCCATCACGCACCAGACCGTGCACGTAAACGGTCTTGAACGGAACCTGCGGCGTGCCGTCCTCGTTCTTGATCAGGTGCATCGTCAGCATGATCATCCGGGCAACCCAGAAGAAAATGATGTCGAAACCGGTGACCAGCACGTCGGTGGAGTGGAATTTCTTAAGGAACTCGGTCTTTTCCGGCCAGCCCAGGGTGGAGAACGTCCACAGGCCCGAACTGAACCAGGTGTCGAGCACGTCGTTGTCTTGTTGCAACGCAACGTTCGGGCCGAGGTTGTGCTTGGCGCGCACTTCGGCTTCGTCGCGACCGACGTAGACCTTGCCCGACTCGTCGTACCAGGCCGGAATCCGGTGGCCCCACCACAGCTGACGGCTGATGCACCAGTCCTGGATGTCGCGCATCCACGAGAAGTACATGTTTTCGTACTGCTTCGGCACGAACTGGATACGGCCGTCTTCAACGGCAGCAATCGCCGGCTCAGCCAAAGGCTTGGTCGACACGTACCACTGGTCGGTCAGCCACGGCTCGATAATGGTGCCGGAGCGGTCGCCTTTCGGCACTTTCAGGTTGTGATCGTCGACGCTGACCAGCAGGCCGGCGGCGTCGAACGCAGCCACGATCTGCTTGCGCGCTTCGAAACGCTCAAGGCCGGCGTATTCAGCCGGGATCTTGCCGTCGATGCTGTCGTTCAGCGTGCCGTCGAGGTTGAACACCTGGGCGGCTGGCAGCACATTGGCGTTCTTGTCGAAGATGTTCAGCAGCGGCAGGTTGTGGCGTTTGCCGACTTCGTAGTCGTTGAAATCGTGGGCCGGGGTGATTTTCACGCAGCCGGTGCCGAATTCAGGATCGCAGTAATCGTCGGCGATGATCGGGATGCGGCGGCCAACCAGTGGCAGCTCGACAAACTTGCCGATCAAGGCTTTGTAGCGCTCATCGTTCGGGTTAACGGCCACGGCGGAATCGCCGAGCATGGTTTCCGGACGGGTGGTCGCGACGATCAGGAAATCGTTGCCTTCAGCGGTTTTCGCGCCGTCGGCCAGCGGGTATTTGAGGTTCCACAGGAACCCTTTCTCGTCGTGGTTTTCCACTTCGAGGTCGGAAATCGCTGTGTGCAACTTGGTGTCCCAGTTGACCAGACGCTTGCCGCGGTAGATCAGGCCGTCTTCGTGCAGGCGTACGAACGCTTCCTTGACCGCTTCCGAGAGGCCGTCGTCCATGGTGAAGCGCTCGCGGCTCCAGTCCACGGACGAGCCGAGGCGGCGGATCTGACGGCTGATGTTGCCGCCGGACTGATCCTTCCACTCCCAGACTTTTTCGAGGAATTTCTCGCGACCCAGGTCATGACGGTTCTGGCCGGTGGCTTCCAATTGACGCTCCACCAGCATCTGCGTGGCGATACCGGCGTGGTCGGTGCCTGGCTGCCACAGGGTGTTGCGACCCTGCATGCGGCGGAAACGGATCAGGGCGTCCATGATCGCGTTGTTGAAACCGTGACCCATGTGCAGGCTGCCGGTGACGTTCGGCGGCGGGATCATGATGGTGTAGGAATCGCCCGCGCCTTGCGGTGCGAAATAGTTCTCGGACTCCCAGGTGTTGTACCAGGAAGTTTCAATGGCGTGCGGCTGGTAGGTCTTATCCATGCGCGGCGGGACCCTATTGGCATTTGTTCAGGAAAAGCCGGGAAGTATAGCGGGGCATGGGGCCGAGGGCGAGCGGGGCGGGACCGGCTGGAGAAAGCTTTCTGTAGGAGCTGCCGAAGGCTGCGATCTTTTGATGTTGCTTTTTAAAAAACAAGATCAAAAGATCGCAGCCTTCGGCAGCTCCTACAGGGGACATTATTCGTATTGGCTGAGCAGCCGTTCCATTCGCGCCTCGAGGCGGCGTTTGATTTCGGTTTCGATGTGCGGCGCGAAGTCGTCGATCACGTCCTGCATGATCAATTGCGCGGCGGCGCGCAGTTCGCTGTCCAGGTGCAGCAGGGCGTCCGGGCCTTTATCCACAGGCGCTGCAGCAGGTTGCGCCGCAGGTATAGGGGGCGACGCGGGTGGCGGTTCGATGGCGGGCGGCGTGGCGTCGACGGCCTCGAACAACATCGGAATCTGTTCCTGTTCGCCTTCATCGACCGTGTCGGTCAGCAGTGGCGGTTGCAGGTTGTCATCGCCGAGCAACTGACGGATCGATTCGAGATCGTCCAGCAGGTGCGCAGGCTTTTGCAGCGGTTTTGGAGTGTCCATCGGCGTACTCAGAGTCGCTGTAAACGGTGATCTTGCAGAGGATAGCCCTGTTCGCGGTAGAAACGGAAACTCTCCCGTGCCGCCGCGCGAATCGTCGGATCTTCCACCACCACTTCCGCCACGCGGGCGAATTTGTTGGCGAAGGCCGGGACTTTCAGGTCGAGGTTGACCAGCAGATCCTGGTGCGCGCCACAATCAGCGCCCACCCCCAGCACGATCAAACCGTCCGGTTCGCTGTCGGCAGGGCCGTGAGGCACGAAGGTTTCGCCCTTGAACGCCCACAGACGCGCATCAAGATCGTCACGCTGGGCTACATCGCTGCAATGCAGGTAGATGCGGTGGCCCATGCGCCAGGCTTTCTCGGTGAGCTTGCAGGCAAAGTCCAGGCGAGCCGAAGGATCGGCGCTGGGCAGGATATAGAAGTCGACTTTGGTCATTGCGGTTCCTGAGCCTTGAACGGCGCCGCCGGCTAGCAGCGCCGCTCAGGTTCATCGGTTTCAGGCTTTGGCGCGGTCCAGCAGGTATTGGGTCAGCAGCGGAACCGGACGGCCGGTGGCGCCCTTGTCCTTGCCGCCACTGGTCCAGGCAGTGCCCGCGATGTCCAGGTGCGCCCAGTTCAGGTTCTTGGTGAAGCGCGACAGGAAGCACGCGGCGGTGATGGTGCCGGCCTTCGGCCCGCCGATGTTGGCGATGTCGGCGAACGGGCTGTCCAGTTGCTCCTGGTATTCGTCGAACAGCGGCAGTTGCCAGGCGCGGTCGTCAGCCGCCTTGCCGGCGCTGAGCAGTTGCTCGATCAGTTCGTCGTTGTTGCCCAGCAGGCCGGAAGTGTGTGCACCCAGTGCCACGACGCAGGCGCCGGTCAGGGTGGCGATGTCGATCACCGCTTGCGGCCTGAAGCGCTCGGAGTAGGTCAGGGCGTCGCACAGCACCAGGCGGCCTTCGGCGTCGGTGTTGAGGATTTCCACGGTCTGGCCGCTCATGGTGGTGACGATGTCGCCCGGACGCGAAGCGGTGCCGCTCGGCATGTTTTCGGCGCAGGCGAGGATGCACACCAGGTTGATCGGCAGTTTCAGCTCAAGCACGGCACGCAGGGTACCGAACACGGAGGCCGCGCCGCCCATGTCGTATTTCATTTCGTCCATGCCGGCGCCTGGCTTCAGGCTGATGCCGCCGGTGTCGAAGGTGATGCCTTTGCCGACCAGCGCGTAAGGCTTCTCGGACTTCTTGCCACCGTTGTACTGCATGACGATCAGGCGCGGCGGCTGGGCGCTGCCCTGGCCGACGGCGTAGAACGAGCCCATGCCCAGGGATTTGATCTTCTTCTCGTCGAGCACTTCGACTTTCAGATCCTTGAACTCTTTGCCGAGGTTTTTCGCCTGTTCACCGAGGAAGGTCGGGTGGCAGATGTTCGGCGGCAGGTTGCCCAGAGTGCGGGTGAAGGCCATGCCGTTGGCGATTGCCGTGGCGTGGTTCACCGCGCGCTGCACTTCGGCCTGAGCGGCCTTGATGGTCAGCAGGGTGACTTTCTTCAGGGCGCGCGGTTCGGCTTTCTGGCTCTTGAACTGGTCGAAGGTGTATTCGCCGTCTACCAGGGTTTCGGCCAGCAGACGGGTTTTGCCGTAGCTGTCGCGATTCTTGACGATGATTTCATCCAGGGCCAGCACGGCATCGCTGCCGCCCAGGCCTTTGAGCGTGTTGAGGATGCCTGCAACGATTTTGCGGAACGGACGGTCGCCCAGTTCTTCATCCTTGCCCACGCCGACCAGCAGCACGCGTTCGGCTTTCAGGTTCGGCAGGCTGTGCAGCAGCAGGCTCTGACCGACCTTGCCGGCCAGGTCGCCACGTTTGAGTACGGCGCTGATCGCGCCGCCGCTCAACTCGTCGACCTGTTTGGCGGCAACGCCGAGTTTGCGGCCTTCGCCGACGGCAACCACCAGGGTGGCGGTTTTCAACGTTTCTGGGCTAACGCTTTTTACAACCAGTTCCATGTCCGGATCCCTGAATGAATGGTCAACATGCAGGCGTTCGACGGTGTCCGCAGTCGCCTGCTTATAGATAGAAGAGACGCAGGCCAGTGCCTGCGACAAAGGCGGCAGTTTGAACCTCGCTCCCTGCGCCTGACAACCCTCGGTGGCACGATCTTCAACCGATTGCACGCTTGGGTGAGTGTGCGCAGTGACAGGCGCCCTCAATCACAGGATAATGCCGCATCTTTTTTCGACGGCTCTGCCTTGCGGGCCGGTCGAGACGTTTGCTTGTTTGGCCGCCTTAGCCTGACAACCCTGGAGTGTCTGGTTTGATCGTCTTCCGTTATCTGTCCCGTGAAGTGATGTTGACCCTGAGCGCCGTCAGCGCCGTGCTGTTGGTCATCATCATGAGCGGTCGCTTCATCAAATACCTTGCCCAGGCTGCTGCGGGCCAACTCGATCCGGGATCGCTGTTCCTGATCATGGGTTACCGTCTGCCGGGGTTCATGCAACTGATCCTGCCGCTGGGGCTGTTTCTCGGGATCCTGCTGGCTTACGGCCGGTTGTACCTCGAAAGCGAAATGACCGTGCTTTCGGCCACCGGCATGAGTCAGCAGCGTCTGCTGCGCATGACCCTGTTCCCGGCGACGCTGGTCGCGCTGGTGGTGGCGTGGTTGAGCCTGAGCCTGGCCCCGCAGGGCGCCAATCAGTTCCAACTGCTGCTGAACAAGCAGGACGCCCTGACCGAGTTCGATACCCTCGAACCCGGCCGCTTCCAGGCCCTGCGTGACGGTACCCGGGTGACCTACACCGAAACCCTGACCGATGATCGTGTCAACCTCAGCGGCGTGTTCATCTCGCAGAAGAACCTGGGGGCCAATCAGAAAGACCGCGGGATTTCCGTGCTGGTGGCCGAGAATGGTCGTCAGGAGATTCACTCGGACGGCAATCGCTACCTGATCCTGCACAATGGCTATCGTTATGACGGCAGCCCAGGCCAGGCCGATTACCGTGCAATCAAATACGACACCTATGGCGTATTGCTGCCCAAGCCCGATGCCAGCGACGAAGTCACCGACCGTGATGCGATTCCGACATCGACCTTGCTGAGCAGCGACGACGAGCGTTCCAAGGCTGAACTGCAATGGCGTATTTCGTTGCCGTTGCTGGTATTCATCGTGACTCTGATGGCGGTGCCGCTGTCGCGGGTCAACCCGCGTCAGGGGCGTTTCCTGAAGCTGCTGCCGGCGATTCTTCTTTATATGGCTTATCTGACCATCCTGATTGCCGCCCGCGGCGCCCTCGAAAAAGGCAAGATCCCGCCGGCCCTTGGCCTGTGGTGGGTGCACGGGATCTTCCTGGTCATTGGTCTGGGGCTGCTGTACTGGGAGCCGTTGCGCCTGAAGCTGGCCAGCCGTCGCAGCGCTGCGCTGGAGGTGGCCCGTGGTTAAACTCGACCGCTACATCGGCAGCAGCGTATTCGTGGCGATCATCGCCGTGCTGGCGATCATTCTGGGTCTGGCGACCCTGTTTGCCTTTATCGACGAGATGAGTGACGTCAGCGATACCTACACGCTGACAGACGTTCTGAGCTTCGTCGTCCTCACCGCGCCACGTCGCCTCTATGAAATGCTGCCGATGGCCGCGCTGATCGGCTGTCTGATCGGCCTCGGCAGTCTGGCCAGCAGCAGCGAGCTGACCGTCATGCGGGCCGCTGGCGTGTCCATCGGACGTATCGTCTGGGCGGTCATGAAACCGATGCTGGTACTGATGCTGGCCGGCGTGCTGATCGGCGAGTACGTGGCCCCGGCCACCGAAAGCATGGCCCAGGCCAATCGCTCGCTGGCACAAGGCAGCGGTGACGCGCAGAGCGCCAAGCATGGCATGTGGCACCGTCAGGGCGAGGAGTTCATCCATATCAACGCCGTGCAACCCGACGGCCTGTTGTATGGCGTGACCCGCTATCACTTCGACAAGGAACGCCACCTGCTGAGCTCCAGTTTCGCCAAGCGTGCGGAGTTCGACGGCAACCGCTGGCTGCTTTCCGATGTGACTACCACGGTGTTCCATGAACGCAGCACCGAAGTATTGAACGCGCCGAGCGAGCAGTGGGACGTGTCGCTGAGCCCGCAACTGCTCAACACGGTAGTGATGGCCCCCGAGGCGCTGTCGATTTCCGGTCTGTGGGGCTACATCCACTATCTGGCGGACCAGGGCCTGAGCAACGGCCGCTACTGGCTGGCATTTTGGGTCAAGGTGTTGCAGCCGCTGGTCACCGCCGCGCTGGTGCTGATGGCGATCTCCTTCATCTTCGGTCCTTTGCGCTCGGTGACCCTCGGTCAGCGGGTGTTCACCGGTGTGCTGGTGGGCTTCACCTTCCGCATCGTCCAGGATTTGCTCGGCCCATCGAGCCTGGTATTCGGCTTCTCGCCGCTGTTCGCGGTGCTGGTGCCGGCCGGTGTCTGTGCGCTGGGCGGGGTCTGGTTGCTGCGACGGGCCGGTTGATGGCCGCGTGGTTGCTAGCGCTTTAACCTCGAAAACGCCTCGGTCGACAGATCGGGGCGTTTTCGTATGCAATCCGGGTGACAGGCGAACGTGACGCTTGCGCCGTGTATCAGGTACAATTCCCGGCTATTTTTCGGCGGGCCAAGCCTGCAGCCTTTTTGAGTGTTGATCCGTGAGTGATTTGAGTCATATCCGCAATTTCTCCATCATCGCCCACATTGACCATGGCAAGTCGACGCTGGCTGACCGTTTCATCCAGATGTGCGGTGGCCTGGCCGAGCGTGAAATGGAAGCCCAGGTACTGGATTCCATGGATCTGGAGCGCGAACGCGGGATCACCATCAAGGCCCACAGCGTTACCCTCTATTACAAAGCCAAAGACGGCGTCACCTACCAGCTGAACTTCATTGACACCCCGGGCCACGTTGACTTCACCTACGAAGTCAGCCGTTCCCTGGCCGCGTGTGAAGGTGCCTTGCTGGTGGTCGATGCCGGTCAGGGTGTTGAAGCCCAGTCCGTGGCCAACTGCTACACCGCGATCGAGCAGGGCCTCGAGGTCATGCCGGTCCTGAACAAGATCGACCTGCCACAGGCCGAGCCGGACCGCGTCAAGGACGAGATCGAGAAGATCATCGGCATCGACGCCACCGACGCCGTCACCTGCAGTGCCAAGACTGGCCTGGGCGTCGACGAAGTGCTCGAGCGCCTGGTCGCGACCATTCCTGCGCCAACCGGCAACATCGAGGATCCGCTGCAAGCGTTGATCATCGACTCCTGGTTCGACAACTACCTGGGCGTTGTCTCCCTGGTACGCGTGCGTCATGGCCGCGTGAAGAAGGGCGACAAGATCCTGGTCAAGTCCACCGGCAAGATCCACCTGGTCGACAGCGTCGGTGTGTTCAACCCGAAACATACCGCCACCGCAGACCTGAAGGCCGGCGAAGTGGGCTTCATCATCGCCAGCATCAAGGACATTCACGGTGCACCGGTCGGTGACACCCTGACCCTGAGCTCGACCCCGGACGTTGAAGTGCTGCCTGGCTTCAAACGCATCCAGCCACAGGTTTACGCCGGTCTGTTCCCGGTCAGCTCCGACGACTTCGAGGACTTCCGCGAAGCGCTGCAGAAACTGACCCTGAACGACTCGTCGCTGCAGTACACCCCGGAAAGCTCCGACGCACTGGGCTTCGGCTTCCGTTGCGGGTTCCTCGGCATGCTGCACATGGAGATCATCCAGGAGCGCCTGGAGCGCGAATACGACCTGGACCTGATCACCACCGCGCCAACGGTGATTTTCGAACTGGTGCTGAAAACCGGTGAAACGATTTACGTCGACAACCCATCCAAGCTTCCGGATGTGTCGGCCATCGAAGACATGCGCGAGCCCATCGTGCGTGCCAACATCCTGGTTCCGCAGGAACACCTGGGCAACGTCATCACCCTGTGCATCGAGAAACGCGGTGTGCAGGTCGACATGCTGTTCCTCGGCAATCAGGTGCAGGTCACTTACGACCTGCCGATGAACGAAGTGGTCCTGGACTTCTTCGACCGCCTCAAATCCACCAGCCGCGGCTATGCTTCGCTGGATTACCATTTCGATCGTTACCAATCGGCTAATCTGGTGAAACTGGACGTGCTGATCAACGGTGACAAGGTCGACGCCCTGGCGTTGATCGTGCACCGCGACAATTCGCACTTCAAAGGTCGCCAGTTGACCGAGAAGATGAAAGAACTGATTCCTCGTCAGATGTTCGACGTGGCGATCCAGGCTGCCATTGGCGGTCAGATCGTTGCCCGGACAACCGTCAAGGCACTCAGAAAGAACGTATTGGCCAAATGCTACGGCGGTGACGTAAGCCGTAAGAAAAAACTGTTGGAAAAGCAGAAGGCCGGTAAGAAACGCATGAAGCAGGTCGGCAACGTGGAAATTCCACAAGAAGCCTTCCTTGCCGTGCTCAGGTTGGAATAGTCAGGTCCTATGTCACTAAATTTCCCGCTGTTGCTGGTCATCGCCGTGTTCGTCTGCGGCCTGTTGGCGTTGCTCGATCTGCTGTTCCTGGCGCCGCGTCGGCGTGCTGCCATTGCCTCTTATCAAGGCAGTGTCAGCCAGCCCGAAGCCGTGGTGGTCGAGAAACTGAACAAAGAGCCGTTGCTGGTTGAGTACGGCAAGTCGTTCTTTCCGGTGCTGTTCATCGTGCTGGTGCTGCGTTCGTTCCTGGTGGAACCGTTCCAGATTCCGTCCGGCTCGATGAAGCCGACCCTGGATGTCGGCGACTTCATTCTGGTGAACAAGTTTTCTTACGGGATCCGCCTGCCGGTGATCGACAAGAAAATCATCGAAGTCGGTGATCCGCAGCGTGGCGATGTGATGGTGTTCCGCTACCCGAGCGACCCGAACGTCAACTACATCAAGCGTGTAGTCGGCCTGCCGGGCGACACGGTGCGTTACACCGTCGACAAGCGTCTGTTGGTCAATGGCGAATCGATTGCCGAGCAACTGGTCGGTTCCGAGCCGGGTACGCTGGGCAGTGCTGAGCTCTACAAGGAAAAACTCGGCGCTGCCGAGCACCTGATCCGCAAGGAAATGAGCCGCTACCGCGCCACCCCGGACCATACCTGGACCGTGCCGGCCGGCCATTACTTCATGATGGGCGACAACCGCGACAACTCCAACGACAGTCGCTATTGGGATGACCCGAACATTCCCAAGGATCTGCTGGGCATGGTTCCCGATCAGAACATCGTCGGTAAAGCCTTCGCTGTCTGGATGAGCTGGCCGGAACCGAAACTCAGCCACCTGCCGAATTTCTCGCGGGTTGGCCTGATCAAGTAAACAATCACGGCGCTGTTGACCACAGCGCCGAATGCATTTCTGGAGTCGACACAAATCGGCGCCAGGGCATGAAGCCACGATACTCAGGACGTCATTTTTGAACACAGCGTTAATTGTCCCAGGCCTGCGCCGTATCCCGGCGATGGCGGTGGAATCCAGCCACGAACTCAGCGTGGGTAAACCGTGAGCGTTTCTCTAAGCCGTCTCGAGCGCCAGCTCGGTTACACCTTCAAGGATCAGGAGCTGATGCTGCTGGCCCTCACGCACCGCAGCTTTGCCGGGCGTAACAACGAACGCCTGGAATTCCTCGGCGATGCCATCCTCAACTTCGTGGCTGGCGAGGCGCTGTTCGATCGCTTCCCGCTGGCCCGCGAAGGCCAGTTGTCGCGTTTGCGCGCACGTCTGGTCAAGGGTGAGACACTGGCCGTGCTGGCCCGTGGTTTCGACCTGGGTGATTACCTGCGTCTGGGGTCGGGCGAACTGAAAAGCGGCGGCTTCCGTCGCGAGTCGATTCTGGCTGATGCCCTCGAAGCGTTGATCGGTGCGATCTACCTCGATGCCGGCATGGACGTCGCCCGCGAACGCGTACTGGCCTGGCTGGCCGGCGAGTTCGAAGGCCTGACGCTGGTCGACACCAACAAGGATCCCAAAACCCGTCTGCAGGAACACCTGCAATCGCGCGGTTGCGAACTGCCACGCTACGAAGTGGTGGATATCCAGGGCGAACCGCACTGCCGTACCTTCTTCGTCGAGTGCGAAGTGGTTTTACTGAATGAAAAAAGCCGAGGTCAGGGTGTGAGCCGTCGTATTGCCGAACAGGTAGCGGCCGCCGCAGCACTGATTGCCCTGGGCGTGGAGAATGGCAATGACTGATACAAACGCAACTCGCTGTGGCTACGTTGCCATCGTCGGCCGTCCCAACGTGGGCAAGTCCACGCTGCTGAACCATATTCTGGGTCAGAAGCTGGCGATCACCTCGCGCAAGCCGCAGACCACCCGCCACAACATGCTCGGGATCAAGACCGAGGGTGACGTGCAGGCGATCTACGTCGACACCCCCGGCATGCACAAGGGGGGCGAAAAGGCCCTGAACCGCTACATGAACAAGACCGCTTCGGCGGCGTTGAAAGACGTCGACGTGGTGATCTTCGTGGTCGACCGCACCAAGTGGACCGAAGAAGACCAGATGGTCCTGGAGCGCGTGCAGTACGTGACCGGCCCGCTGATCGTCGCGCTGAACAAGACCGACCGCATCGAAGACAAGGCCGAGCTGATGCCGCACCTGTCGTGGTTGCAGGAACAGCTGCCGAACGCGCAGATCATCCCGATTTCGGCGCAGCACGGGCACAACCTCGAAGCACTGGAAAAGGTCATCGCTGATCATTTGCCGGAGAATGATCACTTCTTCCCGGAAGACCAGATCACCGACCGCAGCAGCCGTTTCCTCGCCGCCGAACTGGTGCGTGAGAAAATCATGCGCCAGATGGGCGCCGAGCTGCCGTACCAGATCACCGTCGAGATCGAAGAGTTCAAGCAGCAGGGCAAGACCTTGCATATTCACGCGCTGATCCTCGTCGAGCGTGACGGTCAGAAGAAGATCATCATTGGCGACAAGGGCGAGCGCATCAAGCGCATCGGCACCGAAGCGCGCAAGGACATGGAGCTGCTGTTCGACTCCAAGATCATGCTCAACCTGTGGGTCAAGGTGAAGGGCGGCTGGTCCGACGACGAGCGTGCGCTGCGTTCGCTGGGTTACGGCGACCTGTAATACACGGTTTCACTGTGCGGGCGGGCTTCTGTGGCGAGGGGGCTTGCCCCCGTTGGGCTGCGAAGCAGCCCTGAACCATTCGACGCGGGGCGTCAGTCAATCCGCACAGAATGGCCTGACGACTGCTTCGCAGCCGAACGGGGGCAAGCCCCCTCGCCACAATTGATGATCTTCAGAGATCTTTCGCCTCATGTCGCAAACCCCACCTCCCGCCCAACTCGCCTACGTCCTGCATTCGCGTGCCTACCGCGAAACCAGCGCGCTGGTCGACTTCCTCACGCCGCAAGGTCGGCTGCGGGCGGTGTTGCGCAGTGCGCGGGGCAAGGCCGGGACACTGGCGCGACCGTTCGTGCCGCTGGAAGTGGAGTTTCGTGGCAAGGGTGAGCTGAAGAATGTCGGGCGCATGGAAAGTGCCGGTAACGCGACCTGGATGGTCGGTGAGGCGCTGTTCAGCGGCCTCTATCTCAATGAACTGCTGATCCGCCTGCTGCCCGCCGAAGATCCGCACCCGGCGGTGTTCGATCATTACGCCGCGACGCTGCTGGCCCTGGCCGAAGGTCGGCCATTGGAACCGCTGCTGCGTTCCTTCGAATGGCGCTTGCTGGACGATCTCGGCTATGGCTTTTCCCTGAACACCGACATCCACAGCGAACCCGTCGCCCCGGACGGTCTCTATCGCCTGCAAGTGGATGCCGGACTTGAGCGCGTCTACCTGCTGCAACCGGGCTTGTTCAACGGCGTTGAATTACTGGCCATGGCCGAAGCCGATTGGACAGCTCCCGGCGCGCTGTCGGCGGCCAAGCGTCTGATGCGTCAGGCACTGGCCGTTCATCTGGGTGGTCGCCCCCTCGTCAGCCGCGAGCTATTTCGCAAGCCCTGATATGCTGTGCGCCGAATCTTTCCCTTCAGGAGCGCATCCGTGACCACCAGCAATCGCATTCTTCTTGGCGTGAACATCGACCACGTCGCCACCCTGCGTCAGGCCCGTGGCACGCGCTATCCGGATCCGGTCAAGGCGGCGCTGGACGCGGAAGAGGCGGGTGCCGACGGCATTACCGTGCACCTGCGCGAAGACCGTCGGCACATTCAGGAGCGCGACGTGCTGCTGCTCAAGGACGTGCTGCAGACCCGCATGAACTTCGAAATGGGCGTCACCGAAGAAATGATGGCGTTCGCCGAGCGTATCCGCCCGGCGCACATCTGCCTGGTGCCGGAAACCCGTCAGGAACTGACCACTGAAGGCGGTCTGGATGTAGCGGGGCAGGAAGAGCGCATCAAGGCGGCGGTCGAGCGCCTGTCGAAGATCGGCAGCGAAGTGTCGCTGTTCATCGATGCCGACGAGCGGCAGATCGCCGCGTCCAAGCGCGTCGGCGCACCGTCCATCGAGCTGCACACCGGGCGTTACGCTGATGCCGAGACTCCGACCGAAGTCGCCGAAGAGCTCAAGCGTGTGGCGGACGGCGTGGCGTTCGGTCTGGCCCAAGGCCTGATCGTCAACGCCGGGCATGGCCTGCACTACCACAACGTCGAAGCCGTGGCGGCGATCAAGGGCATCAACGAACTGAACATCGGCCATGCGTTGGTGGCGCATGCGTTGTTCGTGGGCTTCAAGTCGGCAGTGTCCGAGATGAAAGCGCTGATTCTGGCTGCCGCCAAGCACTAAGCAACAACACAAACCCCTGTAGGAGTGAGCCTGCTCGCGATAGCGGTGTGTCAGACAACATCAGGTTGGCTGACACACCGCTATCGCGAGCAGGCTCACTCCTACAATTGATTTGGGGTGTTGGTTAAAGCGGGGCAGGCTCTTGCGCCGGTTTGGATTTGTCGATCCCTGGCACGTGCAGATTGCCTTCAGCCACCTGATCGCCTTCAAGCTGCGGCTGGGTCACCCAGGTCAGGATGTCGTAGTAGCGACGGATGTTCGCCACGAAATGCACCGGCTCGCCGCCCCTGGCGTAGCCGTAGCGGGTTTTGCTGTACCACTGCTTTTGCGACAGGCGTGGCAGCATCTTCTTCACGTCCAGCCATTTGTCCGGGTTCAGACCTTCGCGGGACGCCAGTTTGCGCGCGTCATCGAGGTGGCCGCTGCCGACGTTGTAAGCCGCCAGCGCGAACCAGGTGCGGTCCGGCTCCTGAATCGAATCGTCGAGCTGATCCTTCATGTAGGCCAGGTACTTGGCGCCGCCCATGATGCTTTGCTTGGGATCGAGACGGTTCGACACACCCATGGCCTGGGCGGTGTTCTGGGTCAGCATCATCAAGCCGCGCACGCCGGTTTTCGAGGTGACGGCCGGTTGCCACAGCGATTCCTGATAGCCGATGGCCGCGAGCAGGCGCCAGTCGACTTTCTCTTTCTTGGCGTAGGTCTTGAAGTGCTGTTCGTATTTGGGCAGGCGCTGCTGCAAGTGCTGGGCGAAGGTGGTCGCGCCCATGTAGCCGAGAACATCGACGTGGCCGTAGTAACGGTCCTTCAGGCGTTGCAGGGTGCCGTTCTTCTGTACTTTGTCCAGATACGCGTTGATCTCATTGAGCAGGCTGTTGTCTTCGCCGGCGGCCACCGCCCAGCTCTGGCTGCGTGCATCGCCGAGGTCGAAGGCTACGCGGATATTGGTGAAATACACCTGGTTCATCGCCACTTCGTTGGAATCGACCAAGGTCAGGTCGATCTGGCCTTCATCGACCATGCGCAACAGGTCGACCACTTCAACGGCGTCGGATTCTTCGTACTCGATGCCGGGAAATTTCTTTTTCAGCTCGGCCAGTTGTTCGGCGTGAGTGCTGCCCTTGAGCACCATGATCTTCTTGCCGACCAGATCGCCGGGATCGGTCGGGCGAGACTGGCCGTTGCGGTAGATGATCTGCGGGGTGACTTCGAGGTAGGAGTGGGAGAACCGCACCTGCTTCTTGCGATCTTCACTGCTGACCAGGCCGGCCGCCGCCAGCACCGGGCCGTTCGGCTTGCCGATCTGGTTGAACAGGTCGTCGAGGTTGTCGGCGGTCTCGATCTTCAGCTCGACCCCCAAATCGTCGGCGAAGCGCTTCACCAGCTCGTATTCGAAGCCGGTTTCACCGCTGCGATCCTGAAAGTAGGTGGCGGGGCTGTTACGGGTAATCACCCGCAGCACACCATCCTCCTTTACGCGCTCGAGTGTGTTGGGTTTATCAACACAGCCACCGAGCATCAGGAAGAGTCCGGTTGCGATCAGCCATTTGGCGTACCGCGGACGCAAAGCCGTTGGGAAAAACATCTGCGCAGTATACGCAAACGGCCACGGGCGCCATATCTCGACAGTGAAGGGCTTGTCTGCTAGAGATCACAAAACTGGCTGAAACCCCGCAGAAATGGGGCTTGACGGCATTTTGTTACAGTAAAAATAAGCCTGCATCAGGCCCCCGTTAAATCTGACTTCAAAGGCAGAAACACAGATTGATATCCGAGTGCAACCGTGCGTAGCGTTTCGGGTGATGTTGAGGGCGGTTTAGGCTAGAATGCACGGCCTCAAAGCACACCCCTTCCCGAGGCTGTCCCGAAGATGTTGATCCTGCGCGGCGCTCCTGCCCTTTCTGCCTTTCGCCACAGCAAACTCCTTGAGCAACTGAGCCAGAAGGTTCCAGCTGTCAGTGGCCTGTATGCTGAATTCGCTCACTTCGCCGAAGTCACCGGCGTCCTGACCGGCGACGAACAGCAGGTGCTTGCGCGCCTTCTGAAGTACGGCCCAAGCGTTCCGGTACAAGAGCCGACCGGCCGTCTGTTTCTGGTGTTGCCGCGTTTCGGCACCATCTCGCCATGGTCGAGCAAGGCCAGCGACATCGCCCGCAACTGCGGCCTGAGCAAGATCCAGCGCCTGGAGCGCGGTATCGCGTTCTACGTGGCCGGTCAGTTCAGCGACACCGAAGCCCAGCAAATCGCCGACGTGCTGCATGACCGCATGACCCAGATCGTGCTGGGCAATCTGGAGCAGGCCGCCGGTCTGTTCAGCCACGCCGAGCCGAAGCCGCTGACCGCGATCGACATCCTCGGTGGCGGCCGCGCCGCGCTGGAAAAGGCCAACACCGAGCTGGGCCTGGCCCTGGCCGAAGACGAGATCGACTACCTGGTCAACGCCTTCAACGGTCTCAAGCGCAACCCGCACGACATCGAACTGATGATGTTCGCCCAGGCCAACTCCGAGCACTGCCGCCACAAGATCTTTAACGCCAGTTGGGATATTGACGGCCAGAGCCAGGAAAAAAGCCTGTTCGGCATGATCAAGAACACCTATCAGATGCACAGCGAAGGCGTGCTGTCCGCTTATAAGGACAACGCTTCGGTGATCGTCGGCAACGTCGCCGGCCGCTTCTTCCCGGATCCGGAAACCCGCCAGTACGGCGCGGTGCAAGAGCCGGTGCACATTCTGATGAAGGTCGAGACCCACAACCACCCGACGGCGATTGCCCCGTTCCCGGGCGCCTCCACCGGTTCCGGTGGCGAGATCCGCGACGAAGGTGCAACCGGTCGTGGCGCCAAGCCAAAGGCCGGCCTGACCGGTTTCACCGTGTCCAACCTGCAGATCCCTGGCTTCGAACAGCCGTGGGAAGTGCCGTACGGCAAGCCTGAGCGCATCGTCACCGCGCTGGACATCATGATCGAAGGCCCGCTCGGCGGCGCCGCGTTCAACAACGAATTCGGCCGTCCGGCCCTGACCGGCTACTTCCGTACCTTCGAACAGTCGATCACCACCCCGCACGGCGACGAAGTTCGTGGTTACCACAAGCCGATCATGCTGGCTGGCGGCATGGGCAACATCCGCGAAGAACACGTCAAGAAAGGCGAGATCGTGGTCGGCTCCAAGCTGATCGTGCTCGGCGGCCCGGCGATGCTGATCGGTCTGGGCGGCGGCGCCGCTTCCTCCATGGCCACCGGCACCAGCTCGGCGGATCTGGACTTCGCTTCCGTACAGCGTGAAAACCCTGAGATGGAGCGTCGTTGCCAGGAAGTCATCGACCGTTGCTGGCAACTGGGCGACAAGAACCCGATCAGCTTCATCCACGACGTGGGTGCGGGCGGTCTGTCCAACGCCTTCCCGGAACTGGTCAACGACGGCGACCGCGGTGGCCGTTTCGAACTGCGCAACATTCCCAACGACGAGCCGGGCATGGCCCCGCACGAAATCTGGTCCAACGAATCCCAGGAACGTTACGTTCTGGCGGTCGGCCCGGCCGACTTCGAGCGCTTCAAGGCGATCTGCGAACGTGAGCGCTGCCCGTTCGCCGTGGTCGGCGAAGCCACTGCCGAGCCGCAACTGACCGTGACCGACAGCCACTTCGGCAACAACCCGGTGGACATGCCGCTGGAAGTGTTGCTGGGCAAGGCCCCGCGCATGCACCGTTCGGTGGTTCGTGAAGCAGAACTGGGCGATGACTTCGATCCGTCGAACCTCGACATCACCGAGTCCATCGAACGCGTTCTGCATCACCCGGCCGTGGCGAGCAAGAGCTTCCTGATCACCATTGGCGACCGCACCATCACCGGCCTCGTGGCCCGTGACCAGATGGTTGGCCCATGGCAGGTTCCGGTGGCCGACGTGGCCGTCACCGCCACCAGCTTCGACGTTTACACCGGTGAAGCGATGGCAATGGGCGAGCGTACTCCGCTGGCACTGCTGGACGCCCCGGCGTCGGGCCGCATGGCCATTGGCGAAACCCTGACCAACATCGCCGCTTCGCGCATCAACAAGATCTCCGACATCAAACTGTCGGCGAACTGGATGTCCGCCGCCGGTCACCCGGGTGAAGACGCACGTCTGTACGACACCGTGAAAGCGGTCGGTATGGAACTGTGCCCTGAGCTGGGCATCACCATCCCGGTGGGCAAGGACTCGATGTCCATGGCCACCCGCTGGAACGACAACGGTGAAGAAAAAACCGTGACCTCGCCGATGTCGCTGATCGTGACCGGTTTCGCCCCAGTGGCTGACGTGCGTCAGACCCTGACGCCGGAACTGCGCATGGACAAGGGCACCACCGACCTGATCCTGATCGACCTCGGTCGCGGCCAGAACCGCATGGGTGCCTCGATCCTTGCTCAGGTACACGGCAAGCTCGGCAAGCAGGCGCCGGACGTCGATGACGCCGAAGACCTGAAAGCCTTCTTCGCTGTCATTCAGGGCCTCAACGCCGACGGTCACCTGCTGGCTTACCACGACCGTTCCGACGGTGGTCTGCTGACCTCCGTGGTGGAAATGGCCTTCGCCGGTCACTGCGGTCTGAGCCTGAACCTGGACAGCGTTGCCGAAAACTCGGCAGAAATCGCTGCGATCCTGTTCAACGAAGAGCTGGGTGCGGTCATCCAGGTTCGTCAGGACGCCACCCCGGACATTCTCGCGCAGTTCAGCGCGGCCGGTCTGGGCGACTGCGTGTCGGTGATCGGTCAGCCGATCAACAACGGCCAGATCAACATCACCTTCAACGGTGACACCGTGTTCGAAGGCCAGCGTCGTCTGCTGCAACGTCAGTGGGCCGAGACCAGCTACCAGATCCAGCGTCTGCGCGACAACGCCGACTGCGCCGAGCAAGAGTTCGACGCGCTGCTGGAAGAAGACAACCCGGGCCTGAGCGTCAAGCTGAGCTACGACGTCAACCAAGACATCGCCGCGCCTTACATCAAGAAAGGCATCCGCCCACAGGTGGCCGTGCTGCGTGAGCAGGGCGTCAACGGTCAGGTGGAAATGGCGGCCGCATTCGACCGCGCCGGTTTCAACGCGATCGACGTGCACATGAGCGACATTCTGGCCGGCCGCGTCGACCTGAACGAGTTCAAAGGTCTGGTGGCGTGCGGTGGTTTCTCCTACGGCGACGTGCTCGGCGCCGGTGAGGGCTGGGCCAAGTCCGCGCTGTTCAACAGCCGCGCTCGCGATGCCTTCCAGGGCTTCTTCGAACGTAATGACAGCTTCACCCTCGGCGTGTGCAACGGTTGCCAGATGATGTCCAACCTGCACGAGCTGATCCCGGGCAGTGAGTTCTGGCCGCACTTCGTGCGCAACCGCTCCGAGCAGTTCGAAGCGCGTGTGGCGATGGTGCAGATCCAGGAATCGAACTCGATCTTCCTGCAGGGTATGGCCGGTTCGCGCATGCCGATCGCCATTGCTCACGGTGAAGGTCATGCCGAATTCTCCAGCGAAGAAGCACTGCTGGAAGCCGATCTGTCCGGTTGCGTGGCGATGCGTTTCGTCGACAACCACGGCAAGGTCACCGAAGCCTACCCGGCCAACCCGAACGGTTCGCCGCGCGGGATCACCGGTCTCACCAGCCGTGATGGCCGTGTGACGATCATGATGCCGCACCCGGAGCGTGTGTTCCGCGCCGTGCAGAACTCGTGGCGTTCGGAAGACTGGACCGAGGACGCTCCTTGGATGCGCATGTTCCGTAATGCGCGCGTCTGGGTGAACTAAGGCCTGTGTACAAGCTGGCGTTTTTTGTTCCTGACAGTCATGTCGAGGTGGTCAAAGGGGCTGTGTTCGCTGCGGGTGGTGGGCGGATCGGTGACTATGACCACTGTGCGTGGCAGGTGCTCGGTCTGGGCCAGTTTCGTCCGTTGGACGGCAGTCAGCCGTTTATTGGGCAAGCAGGGCAGGTCGAGCAAGTTGAGGAATGGAAGGTTGAGCTTGTCGTTTGTGACGAGTTGATTCGTGATGTGGTGGCGGCTTTGAAGTTGAGCCACCCTTACGAGACGCCGGCTTATGAGGTGTGGCGGTTGGAAGATTTCTGATAACCGCTTATTACAAGAAACCCGCAGATGAGTGATTGTCTGCGGGTTTTTTGTTGCCTGCGATTTGCTTTTCTGTAGGAGTGAGCCTGCTCGCGATGGCGCCCTGACAGACGACCATGCTCTGTCTGATTGAGTGAATATCCGTTTCTTCGGGTGCTGCGGCTGGCGGTTTCGCCCTTACGGCGACTCACTTTTTTTCAAACGCCAAAAAAAGTAAGCAAAAAACGCTTGCTCCTACGTACGGCCCGCTCGCTGGGGCTCGGGGTTTCTTCGCTCCGGGATCCATCCGGGCGCAGCGTCTACGGTTTGCTTCGCTGCACCTCCTCTCGCTGTGTTTGGCTGCGCCAAACGGTCGCTGCGCTCCCACGCCCGGATCAATCCCTCCACTCAGCCTTCCGACGTCGCCCGTGGATCAAGATCAAGAGCTGCAGCCGAGCTAACGCTCATCCTGTTGAGTGGTGAGAGGTGGATGCGGTCTGCTGTTGATTTCTGTGGGAGCTGGTTTGCCAGCGATGGCGGCCTGACAGCCGACCAATCTCTAGCTGATGCAGTACTCACCTGTAGGAGCTGCCGAAGGCTGCGATCTTTTGATCTTGCCTTTGATTGTGGAAAGCCAAAGTCAAAAGATCGCAGCCTTCGGCAGCTCCTACAGTGGACGGTTCAGACCTTGGCGCTGATTTTACTCCGGTTCACCAACGCCTCAATCGCCCCACTCAAACCCGCCGCTTTCTCGCCAATTAACAAATGCCAGACCCCGCCTTCCAACTGACTGACGCCCTGACACCCCAAGTCTTTCAACCGAGCCTCGGACAAAACTTTGCCGTCCGCCAGTCGCAGACGAATACGGGTCAGGGCGATGCAGTCCAGTTGCAGTACATTCTCGCTACCACCCAGTGCTGTCAGCCATTGCTGGGCTTGCGGTGCAGTGACCAATGCAGCTTTCGATTCCTCTACGACCACCGCTGGCGCAGCCACCAACGCACGCCCCAACGCCGGCATCGCCAGGCGAATCTCATCAGCAATGCTGTCGGCCATCGGCCCGACCACCACCTGTAAACTGCCGCCCTTGCCCGGACGCACAACCGCCATCGCACCCAGCGCTTTCAGATCGGCATCGGATGCTTTGTTGCGATCCACCATCTCCAGGCGCAGACGGGTCGTGCAGGCGCCGACGGTGACCAGGTTCTCGGCACCGCCCAAGGCCTTGATGTACGCAGCCGCACGTTCGTTTTCTGTCAGCACCGATTTCTCGGCAGTGGCTACATCCTCACGCCCCGGCGTCTTCAGATTGAAACGACGAATACAGAAATCAAACACCGCGTAATACACCACGGCGTAAGCCAGCCCGACCGGAATCACCAACCAGCCATTGGTCGAGCGTCCCCAGCCCAGCACCATGTCGATGAACCCGCCCGAGAAGGTAAAGCCCAGATGGATGTTCAGCGCATTGGTGATCGCCATCGACAACCCGGTCAGCAACGCATGCAGCAGAAACAGCAGCGGCGCTAAAAACATGAAGGCGAATTCGATGGGTTCGGTCACGCCGGTGAGGAACGATGTCAGCGCCATCGACAGGAAGATCCCGCCCATGACCCTGCGGCGCTCTGGCAGGGCGTTGCGGTACATCGCCAGGCATGCAGCGGGCAGGCCGAAGATCATCATCGGGAACATGCCGGTCATGAACTGGCCGCCCTTCGGATCGCCGGCGAAGTAGCGCGACAGGTCGCCAGTGACCAGTGCGCCGGTGGTCGGGTCGGTGAAGTTGCCGAACACGAACCACGCCATGTTGTTGAGGATGTGGTGCAGGCCGGTGACGATCAGCAGGCGGTTGAACACGCCAAAGACGAAGGCACCGAGGCTGCCGCTTTCCATCATCAAGGCGCCGAAGCTGTTGATGCCGTGCTGGATCGGCGGCCAGATGTAGCCGAACACCACGCCCAGAGCGACCGCGGCAAAACCTGTGACGATCGGCACGAAGCGCCGGCCGCCGAAGAACGCCAGATACTCCGGCAGCTTGATGTCCTTGAAGCGGTTGTACAGCGCGCCGGCCATCAGGCCGCTGACGATCCCGGCGAGCATGCCCATGTTGATGCTCGCGTCGAGCACCTTGAGCGTGGAGATCATCACCAGATAACCGATCACCCCGGCCAGACCGGCGGTGCCGTTGTTGTCCTTGGCGAAACCGACGGCGATGCCGATGGCGAAAATCATCGCCAGGTTGGCGAAGATCACTTGCCCGGCATCGTGGATGATCGCGATGTTCAGCAGGTCGGTGTCACCCAGACGCAGCAGCAGGCCGGCAATCGGCAGGATCGCGATCGGCAGCATCAGCGCACGGCCGAGGCGTTGCAGGCCTTCGATGAAGAGTTGATACATGGTGGTTCTCCCTGCTCTTTATAGAGAGCTTGTTGTTAGTGCAGAGGCCAATGCTGGTGGCAGGCGAGACGCACCGCAGCGGCGCTGTTCAGTTTGAGCAGATCATGGCTGAGGTGTTGACATTCAGCCTCGTGCAACTGGCGCACGCGGTCCTTGATTTCACCGATCTGCACCGGGCTGACCGACAGCTCCGTGACGCCCAGGCCGATCAGCACCGGCGTCGCCAGCGGATCGGAGGCGAGGGCACCGCAGACGCCGACCCAGCGCTTGTGCACCGCCGCGCCTGCGCAGGTCATGGCAATCAAACGCAGCAGCGCCGGGTGCAGGGCATCGACCCGGGCGGCGAGGCCGGCGTGGTCGCGGTCCATGGCCAGCGTGTATTGCGACAGATCGTTGGTGCCGATCGACAGGAAGTCGGCGTGTTCGGCCAGTTGCTCGGCTTGTAGCGCGGCGGCCGGGACTTCGATCATCACGCCGATTTCCGGGCGCTGGCTGATGTTCAGTTCCAGGCACAGCGCATCGACACGCTGACGGATGTGCAGCAGCTCATCGACCTCGGTGACCATCGGCAGCAGGATCCGGCAGCGTTGCAACGGGCTGACTTGCAGCAGCGCGCGCAGTTGCTGCTCGAGGATTTCCGGACGGGCCTGAGCCAGGCGAATGCCGCGCAAGCCGAGCACCGGGTTGGCTTCGGTGGGCAGCGGCAGGTAGTCGAGTTGTTTGTCGCCACCGACGTCGATGGTACGGATGATCACCGATTTGTCGCCCATCGCATCGAGCACGGCTTGATAGGCGCTGCGCTGTTCTTCAACGTCCGGCGCGGTCTGGCGATCAACGAACAGGAACTCGGTGCGCAGCAGGCCGACACCGTCGGCGCCGTTGGCAAACGCGTCCGCCGCCTCACCACTTGAGGCGACGTTGGCGACCACTTCGATGGTCACGCCATTGCGCGTTTCTGCTGGCAGATGCGCTTTGGCTTGTTGCGCATCGCGACGTTGCTGACGATCGATTTGCGCTTGCTGGACCTCGGCCAGGCGCTGAGCGCTCGGCGTCAGTTCAAGGCGACCGCCGTCAGCATCGAGCACCACCGATTGCCCTTGCGGCTGGTCGAGCAAAGCCGAACCCAACGCGACCATGCATGGCAGACCTTTGCCTCGCGCCAGAATCGCTACGTGCGATGTTGCGCCACCTTCGGCCATGCACAATCCGGCGACACCTTGGGCGCTGAGTTGCAGCAGATCAGAAGGGGTCAGTTCATGCGCAGCGACGATGGCGCCGGCCGGCACCTCGTAATGCCAGGCTTCGCCGAGCAGGGCGCGCAGCACCCGTTGCTTGAGGTCGCGCAGGTCATTGGCGCGCTCGGCCAACAGCGCGCTGCCGGTGTGTTGCAGCACCTCGCACTGCACATCGATCGACTGACTCCAGGCGTGGGTTGCAGCAGTGCCTTTATCGATGGATTGCTGCGCGGCGTCGAGCAGGGCCGGGTCTTCGAGCAACGCCAGGTGCGCGGCGAAGATCGCTTCTTCGTCGGCGCTCTTGTGCTTTTTCGCTTGGGTGAGGGTGGTGTGGATTTCGCTGCGAACCTGATTCAATGCCGACTCAAGAATCTGCTGCTGCCCCAGCGGATCATGATTGCCCGCATCCGCCGGCAGGCTGATCGCGTTCAGGCGAAACAGCGGCCCGCCGACCAGGCCCGGTGCGGCGCACACACCTTGCAGCACGCCTGCCTCGGCCGGGCGTTTGCGCGGTGCAGCGCTGACCGGTGCGGCGGCGTGATGATCCTCCGGCAGGGCGGTGGCCAATGCGCTGAGCAAGGCTTGCAGCGCGGCTTCGGCGTCAGGGCCCTGACAGCTGACTTGCACTTCATCCTGCTCGCCGATGGCCAGCCCCATCAGCCCGATCAGGCTGTTGCACGGTGCCGATTTACCAGCGAAGTGCAGTTGCGCCTGGCTTTTGAAGCCTTGCGCGGTCTGACGAATCAGCGCCGCGGGACGCGCGTGCAAACCGCCGCGATGTGCGACCAGCACCTGCCCGTGCACCTGCGGGCCACCGACGGCTTCAGCGCTTGCCGCGGAACCTGAGAGCGCGACGATGTGCAGCAATGGCTCGCCGACTTTCACCGCCTTGAGGGTGATCGGGCGTACCTGGAAGTCCTGACTGTTGGTCAGGATCAACAGGCTGACCAGGCTTTTGCACTGCAGGCCGACCTTGTCCAGGTCGTAGTGCAGCAACGGCTGGCCCTTGCTGACGCGCGCGCCTTCCTTGACCAGCATCGAGAAGCCTTCGCCGTTCAGTTCAACGGTGTCGAGGCCCAGGTGCAGGAGGATTTCTGCGCCGTTGTCGGCGCGCACGGTCAGTGCATGGCCGGTGCGGGCGACATGGATGATCACGCCGGCGCAGGGCGAATACAGGGTGTCGTTCAACGGGTCGATGGCAATGCCATCGCCCATCGCGCCGCTGGCGAACACCGCGTCCGGGACTTTGGCGAGCGTGAGCACCGGGCCGCTGAGCGGGGCGCTGAGGGTCAGCTCTTTATTGTTGTTGTGCATGGCTCGGTCTCATCGGTTAAATCTCGGTTCGGTGTCCCTGTGTAGGAACTGCCGAAGGCTGCGATCTTTGATCTTGTTTTTATGTGAATCAAAATCAAAAGATCGCAGCCTGCGGCAGCTCCTACAGGGTTGTGCATCAATCAACGGGTTTCACGTCCGCCGACAGGGTTGTGCATCGTTCAGCCGTTGTCAGTGTGTACGGGTCACTTTGCTCAGGTGGCGCGGCTGATCCGGGTCCATGCCCCGGGCCACGGCCAAACCTGCGGCCATCACGTAGAAGCTCTGGATCGCCAGAATCGGATCAAGGGCCGGGTGCTCGGCGCGGGTCAGGGTCAGGTCGCGCTCGCTGACATCGTCCGGTGCGGCCAGCAATACACGGGCGCCGCGTTGACGCATTTCCGCCGCGAGGCTCAACAGCCCGGCCTGCTCGGCGCCGCGTGGCGCGAACACCAGCAGCGGGTAGTGCTCGTCAATCAGCGCCATCGGGCCGTGACGCACTTCGGCGCTGCTGAAAGCTTCGGCCTGAATCGCCGAGGTCTCCTTGAATTTCAGCGCGGCTTCCTGGGCGATGGCAAAACCGGCACCACGGCCGATGACCATCAGCCGTTCGCAATCGCGCAGCGCGTCGATGGCCGCGCTCCAGTCCTGCTTTGCCGCTTCGCGCAGGCCTTCGGGCAGGGCGTTGTGCGCTTCCAGCAGTTCGCTGTCTTCTTTCCAGTGCGCGATCAGCCGGGCGCTGGCGCTGAGGGTGGCGATAAAACTTTTGGTCGCGGCGACGCTGCTCTCAGTGCCGGCGAGCAGCGGCACGCTGAACTCACACGCAGCTTCCAATGGCGAATCGGCGGCGTTGACCATCGAAACACTGAGTGCGCCGCGCTTGCGTAGCAGTCGCAGACTGTTGACCAGATCCGGGCTCTGACCCGATTGCGAGAACGCAAACGCGACCTGACCGCTGACCTTCAACGGCGCCTGCTGCATGGTCACCACCGACATCGGCAACGACGCCACCGGCACGCCCAGTTGCTGCATGGTCAGGTAGGCGAAGTAGCTCGCCGCGTGGTCGGAGCTGCCGCGCGCGACGGTCATCGCCACTTGCGGCGGCTGACGGCGCAGGCGCCCGGCGATCTCGATCATCTGCGGGTCGAGCTGTTGCAGTTGGGCTTGCACGGCCTCGAACGAGGACAGCGCCTCTTCAAGCATTTTTGAAGTCAATGTCTTCTCCTTCGACCATGACGGCGGTCAGTGTGAGTGAGCGATCCAGCTGCACGCAGTCGGCCCAGGCCCCAGGTGCAAGGCGCCCGCGTTCGGTGATGCCGAGGTAGTCGGCGGGAAATTGCGACAGACGCTGCGAGGCCTCGGCGATCGGCAAACCGATCTTCACCAGGTTGCGCAGGGCCTGATCCATGGTCAGGGTGCTGCCGGCCAGCGTGCCGTCGGGCAGGCGCACGCCGCCCAGGCATTTGGTCACGGTGTGGCTGCCAAGCTTGTATTCACCGTCGGGCATGCCGGCGGCAGCGGTCGAATCGGTGACGCAATACAGGCACGGGATCGAACGCAGGGCCACGCGGATCGCGCCGGGGTGCACGTGCAGCAAATCCGGGATCAGCTCGGCGAATTTGGCGTGGGCCAGTGCCGCGCCGACGATCCCCGGTTCGCGGTGATGCAGCGGGCTCATGGCGTTGTACAAATGGGTGAAGCTGGTGGCGCCGGCATCCAGGGCGGCGACGCCTTCTTCATAGCTGCCCAGGGTGTGGCCGATCTGCATGCGGATGCCGCGGCTGCTCAGTTCGCGGATCAATCCGTCGTGGCCGGCGATTTCCGGGGCGATGGTGATCACGCGGATCGGCGCCAGCGCCAGGTATTCCTCAACTTCGGCCATCAACGCGGTGTGGGCGAAATTTGGTTGTGCGCCGAGTTTGCCGGGATTGATGTACGGGCCTTCAAGATGCACGCCGAGTACCCGGGCGGCGCCTTTCGGACGCTGTTCGCAGAATGTTCCGACATCCTTCAGGACGCTGGAGATCTCGGCGCTCGGTGCGGTCATGGTGGTGGCCAGCAGCGAGGTGGTGCCGAAGCGCACGTGGGTTTTGGTGATGGTTTCGAAGGCGCTGGCGCCTTCCATGATGTCTTTGCCGCCACCGCCGTGAACGTGCAGGTCGATGAAGCCCGGCAGCAGATACGGCAGGTCATTGTCGGCCGGATCGCAGGGTACGCCTTCGATCGACACGACTTTGCCGTGTTCGTGGATCAGCCGGCCGCGAACCCAGCCGTGAGTGGTGAGGATGTTGTCTTCGGACATTTCGGTTCTCGCTGTTTGACGGCTTCGCCCGTTTAGTGGCGCAGCTGTTTATCGACGCAGCTCTTTATCTTCGAAGCTCTGCAACAAAGTCGTAGTAGTCGTTGCGGCAATAGGTGTCGGTGACTTCGATCGGCGTGTTGTCTTCCAGATAGCCGACCCGGGTCATCAGCAGCATCGCTGTGCCGGGGGCGATGCCGACCAGCGCGGCGAATTCGTCCGAGGCGTTGATCGCTTGAATGTGCTGCAGGGCGCGAACGATCGGTTTGCCGATGCCATCGAGGTATTCGTAGAGCGAATCGCCGACCAGTTGCGGCTTGGGCATGATCGAGGCGGGCAGGGTGCTCATCTCGATGGCCATCACGGTGTCATCGGCCTTGCGCAAGCGCTTCATGCGCGCAACCTTGTCGTTCGGCGACAGGCTCAGGCGGATCAGTTCTTCGTGAGTCGGCAGGGTGACTTCGCGCTCCAGCCACTGCGAGCTGGGGACGAAACCCTTGAGGCGGAGCATTTCGCTGAAGCCCGAGAGGCGCGACAGCGGTTGTTCCAGGCGTGGTGTGATGAACGTGCCGGAACCTTGCAGGCGGCGGATCAGACCTTGATCAAGCAGCACTTCCAGCGCCTTGCGGGCGGTGACCCGGGAGATACCGAGTTGCTCGCTGAGGTTGCGCTCGGACGGCATCGCCTGCTCGGCTTTCCACTGCCCGGCATGGATCGCCGATTCCAGATTGCGCGCCAGCTGCAGGTACAGCGGCGTCGGCTGAGAGTCATCTGGGCGTAGGGCCTGGAGGTCGTTCATGTAGGTCATTTCCGACGCGAGTATAGGATTGTTGTGGCTCGCTTGTGGGACGGAAATTAATACCACTTGAATACCATGTCAACGCGGGGAAATGGCCGTTGGCCCAATGAAATGGCGGTTTCTTGAGATGGTTGTCTTGAGTGGTATTAAAGGTGGGCTTTAAAACGCGAAAGATCGCAGCCTGCGGCAGCTCCTACAGTTGAGAGTGGTATCACCTCTGTAGGAGCTGCCGCAGGCTGCGATCTTTTGATTTATTTTTTTGCAGGTGACCAGTGGTCAGGGACTAGGGGCGAATCTCGATCATCGTACCGTCCGGTACCAGGCCCCAGACTTCGCGCATGTCCATGTTGCGCATGGCGATGCAGCCATCGGTCCAGTCCAGGGTGTGGAACAGGTTTTCCGGGGTTTCTTCCGAATCCGGCGTGCCGTGGATCATGATCATCCCGCCTGGCTCGACGCCTTCACGCCGGGCGCGCGCCGAATCGCTGATGTTCGGGTAGGAAATGTGCATCGCCAGGTTGAATTTGTCGCTGACCTTGCGCCAGTCGATCCAATAGAAGCCTTCCGGGGTGCGTTTGTCGCCTTCAATCAGTTTCGGACCCTTTTTTGCGCCCTTGCCCAAGGAAATGCGGTAGGTCTTGATCGGCTTGCCGTCGGCGATCAACTGCAGTTGATGCGCCGATTTGAGCACCAGGATTTTTTCGATCAGTGGCGTATTCGACGGCGTCACGGTAGTCACGAAGGACGCTTGGGAGAGTGAGACGAACGACAGGCAAAACAGAGCAAGCAACCAGCGCATTGAAACAATTCCCCAAAATGACGCAATGTTAAGTGTAGGCGCTGCCGAAGGCTGCGATCTTTTGATCTTCTGATCTTTTAAGTCAGCTAATGGCAGCCTGCGCCAGCGGCGGTATCGATTCGGAGCGCACCGGGTAGGTTTCGGTGCGGCGGTCAGCGAAGAAGCATTCTAAGGTACGCCCCACCGTGCGGAAAGCCAGCTCGTCCCATGGAATGTCGGCTTCGTCGAATAGTTGCACCTCGAGGCTCTCGGGGCCGGCGGCAAAATCCAGGTCGGCCAGTTCGGCGCGAAAGAACACATGCACCTGGCTGATGTGCGGTACGTCGATCAACGTATAGATGCTCAGGTTGCGCACCCGTGCGCAGGCTTCCTCGGCGGTTTCGCGGGTCGCGGCCTGCTCGATGGTCTCGCCGTTTTCCATGAAACCGGCAGGCAGCGTCCAGTAACCGAGCCGGGGCTCGATGGCGCGGCGGCAGAGCAGCACTTTACTGCCCCAGGTCGCAACGCAACCGGCCACGATGTTGGGGTTTTGATAGTGAATGGTCTGACAGCTGTCACAGACAAAACGCAGCCGCGAATCGCCTTCGGGAATGCGCTGGGTCACCGGGTTGCCGCACTGGCTGCAAAATTTCATGCTGGGGTTCCTGAATGCTGCGCCTATCTTGGCGTGCAGCGGTGTCGGTCGGCAAGTTGTCGTTTCGCGACATGGCCTGGCGAGGGGCTTGGGCGGCTGCCATGATTGGTGCATGATGCAGGGTAAGGCACAGATCGAGAACACTCATGCTGGACGAGCTACTGCATAGGGTAAGCAACCACACACCGCGCACGCTGGAGACCGATAAACGTTTCCCCGAGGCTGCTGTTCTGGTGCCGATCACCCGCAGTGACGAACCCGAGCTGGTACTGACCCTGCGCGCCAGCGGCCTCTCGACCCATGGCGGCGAAGTGGCCTTTCCCGGCGGACGCCGCGATCCGGAAGACCCTGACCTGATTTTCACCGCCCTGCGCGAAGCCGAAGAAGAAATCGGCCTGCCACCGGGGCTGGTCGAGGTGATTGGTCCGCTCAGCCCGCTGATTTCGCTGCATGGCATCAAGGTCACGCCTTATGTCGGGGTGATACCTGACTTCGTCGAATACCTGGCCAACGATGCCGAGATCGCTGCGGTATTCAACGTACCGCTGGAATTCTTCCGCAAAGACCCGCGTGAACACACGCACCGTATCGATTATCAGGGCCGCAGCTGGTATGTGCCGAGTTATCGTTACGGTGAATTCAAGATCTGGGGGCTGACGGCGATCATGATCGTCGAGTTGATCAATCTGCTCTATGACGAACAGATCAGCCTGCACCATCCCCCCAAAAGCTATATCAATACCTGAAGCCATCGTTCGAATGGCCCGTCATCGTGAGCCCTGAGGAAAACAAGATGAAATACCGCCTGGGCGACGCCCGCGTCGACACCCATCCGCAGAGCTGGGTTGCGCCCAATGCCGTGCTGGTGGGCAAGGTCAAACTGGAAGAGGGCGCCAACGTCTGGTTCAACGCCG
Organism: Pseudomonas sp. MG-9; assembly: GCF_018729515.1. Taxonomy (NCBI): domain Bacteria; kingdom Pseudomonadati; phylum Pseudomonadota; class Gammaproteobacteria; order Pseudomonadales; family Pseudomonadaceae; genus Pseudomonas; species Pseudomonas sp. MG-9. Next base: position 73,793 of record NZ_JAHHZH010000006.1, on the reverse strand, counting down.
TGCTGCGTGGCGACAACGAACTGATCCTGATCGGCAAGAACAGCAACGTTCAGGACGGCACGGTGATGCACACCGACATGGGCTATCCACTGACCATCGGCACCGGCGTGACCATCGGTCATAACGCCATGTTGCATGGCTGCACCGTCGGCGATTACAGCCTGATCGGCATCAACGCGGTGATCCTCAATGGCGCAAAGATCGGCAAGAACTGCATCATCGGCGCCAATTCGCTGATCGGCGAAGGCAAGGAAATCCCCGATGGCTCGCTGGTCATGGGCTCGCCGGGCAAGGTCGTGCGTGAACTGACCGAGCCGCAGAAGAAGATGCTCGAAGCCAGCGCCGCGCACTATGTGCATAACTCGCAGCGTTACGCGCGGGATCTGGTTGAGCAAGAGGAATGAACACACCCGAAAGACCGGTCGCCTCGCCGTGCGTGAGCATTTGTGCGCTGGATGAGGATGACATCTGCACCGGCTGCCAGCGCACTGTGGAAGAGATCACCCGTTGGAGCCGCATGAGCAACGACGAGCGACGGGTGGTGCTCGGGTTGTGTCATGAGCGGGCGAAGGCGAGTGGGTTGATCTGGATGATTGGGGCGACCCCGAACAAGTAGCGAAGAGCAAAAAGATCGCAGCCTGCGGCAGCTCCTGCATTTGGAGTGCGTTCTCCTGTAGGAGCTACCGCAGGCTGCGATCTTTTGATTCTGCTTTGGCTGAAGTAACCTGTGCGCCAATCTGACAGGTCGCTCCCATGATTTTCCTCATCGCCTACATCAGCAGCGTCGTGCTGATCAACTTCGCCTTCTCCACCGCGCCACACCTGGACATCATCTGGTCGGCCTGGGGCGGGTTGGTGTTCGTATTGCGCGATATGGTGCAGACCCGTTTCGGTCACGGTGCCATCGTGGCAATGCTGGTCGCGCTGGTTCTGTCCTACGTTACGTCCGATCCGTCCATCGCCCTAGCCAGCGCCACGGCGTTCGCGATCTCCGAATGCATCGACTGGCTGGTGTTCAGCGTCACCAAACGTCCGTTGCGTGACCGTTTGTGGATCAGCTCGGCGCTGAGCATTCCCATCGATACCTTCATCTTCTTCGGCATGATCGACCTGATGACGCCACCGGTGATCATCACCGCGCTGGCCTCGAAGTTCGCCGGCGTGACCGCCGTTTGGCTGATCATGGCCTGGCGCGAGCGCAAACAGGCTGTCGCCAGCTGAAGCCAAACCCTCGGGTTCATGTAAAATGCCGCGCTTTCTCCCCATGGAAAGCGCGTCTGGCGTTGCTTTCCTCGATGATCCGCTTCTTTGAGGACCTGAGATGACCCGTATCGGAACTCCATTGTCGCCGACCGCGACCCGCGTATTGCTGTGTGGCTGTGGTGAGTTGGGCAAGGAAGTGGTGATCGAGCTGCAACGCCTGGGCGTTGAAGTGATTGCCGTCGACCGTTACGCCAACGCGCCGGCCATGCAGGTTGCCCACCGCAGCCATGTGATCAACATGCTCGACGGCGCCGCGCTGCGTGCGGTGATCGAAGCCGAGAAGCCGCACTTCATCGTGCCGGAAATCGAAGCGATCGCCACCGCCACCCTGGTCGAGCTGGAAGCCGAAGGATTCACCGTGATCCCGACCGCCCGTGCCGCGCAACTGACCATGAACCGTGAAGGCATCCGTCGTCTGGCTGCTGAAGAGCTGGACCTGCCGACCTCGCCGTACCACTTTGCCGACACCTTCGAGGACTACAGCAAAGCCGTTCAGGACCTGGGCTTCCCGTGCGTGGTCAAGCCAGTGATGAGTTCTTCGGGCAAAGGCCAGAGCCTGCTGCGCAGCGTCGATGACGTGCAGAAGGCCTGGGATTACGCGCAAGAAGGCGGTCGCGCCGGCAAGGGCCGGGTGATCATCGAAGGCTTCATCGATTTCGACTACGAAATCACCCTGCTGACCGTGCGCCACATCGGTGGCACCACGTTCTGCGCACCGGTCGGTCACCGTCAGGAGAAGGGCGACTATCAGGAGTCCTGGCAGCCGCAAGCCATGAGCCCGACTGCCCTGGCGGAGTCCGAGCGCGTGGCCAAGGCCGTGACCGAGGCCCTGGGTGGCCGTGGTCTGTTCGGCGTCGAGTTGTTCATCAAGGGTGATCAGGTGTGGTTCAGCGAAGTTTCGCCGCGCCCGCACGACACCGGTCTGGTAACCCTGATCTCCCAGGACCTCTCGCAGTTCGCGCTGCATGCCCGCGCCATTCTCGGTCTGCCGGTGCCGCTGATCCGTCAGTTCGGCCCGTCGGCTTCGGCGGTGATTCTGGTGGAAGGGCAGTCGACCCAGACCGCCTTCGCCAACCTCGGTGCCGCACTGAGCGAGCCGGATACGGCGTTGCGTCTGTTCGGCAAGCCTGAAGTCAACGGTCAGCGCCGTATGGGCGTGGCCTTGGCGCGGGATGAGTCGATCGAGGCTGCGCGTGCCAAGGCGACCCGCGCTGCTCAGGCGGTTGTTGTAGAGCTGTAAACCGAGGCGCCCCTATTGCGAGCAGGCTCACTCCTACAATTGGAATGCGTTCCCTTGTAGGAGTGAGCCTGCTCGCGATTCGCTCTGTCAGGCAATCTGATTCAGATCGTTATTCCTCGTCTCCTTCAGGCACAGCACTGCAATCAGGCTGAGCACCGCCGCCCCCGACACATACCCGCCGACATAACTCAAACCGCCCATCGCCACCAGTTTCTGCGCGAAGAACGGTGCCGCCGAGGCGCCGACGATCCCACCCAGGTTGTAGGCGGCTGATGCCCCGGTATAGCGCACATGGGTCGGAAAAAGCTCCGGCAGCAGCGCACCCATGGGCGCAAACGTCACGCCCATCAAGAACAGTTCGATGCACAGGAACAGCGCCACGCCCCAGGTCGAACCCTGTGTCAGCAACGGCTCCATCAGGAATCCGGACAGAATCGCCAGCACCCCGCCAATGATCAGCACCGGTTTGCGCCCGTAACGGTCGCTGGCCCAGGCGGACAATGGCGTCGCTGCGGCCATGAACAGTACGGCAAAGCACAGCAATCCAAGGAACGTCTCACGGCTGTAGCCGAGGGTGGACACGCCGTAGCTCAGGGAAAATACCGTCGAGATGTAAAACAGCGCATAGCAGACCACCATTGCCGCCGCGCCGAGCAGGGTTGGCGCCCAGTATTGGCTGAACAGCTCGACCAGCGGCACTTTCACCCGCTCCTGACGGGCAATGGCGTTGGCGAAGACCGGGGTTTCGTGGAGCTTGAGGCGCACGTACAGGCCGACCATCACCAGTGCCGCGCTGAGCAGAAACGGAATCCGCCAGCCCCAACTGCGGAACTGTTCGTCGTTGAGGGTCATGGCCAGGGTCAGGAACAGCCCGTTGGCCGCGAGAAAACCGATCGACGGGCCAAGTTGCGGGAACATGCCGAACCACGCCCGTTTGCCCTTGGGCGCGTTTTCCGTGGCCAGCAGCGCCGCGCCACCCCATTCGCCGCCCAGGCCCAGACCTTGTCCGAAGCGCAACACGCACAACAGGATCGGCGCCCAGGCCCCGATGCTGTCGTAACCCGGCAGCACGCCAATCAGCGTGGTACACACGCCCATCAGCAGCAGCGAAGCGACCAAGGTCGATTTGCGTCCGATGCGGTCACCGAAATGGCCGAACAACGCCGAACCCAGCGGTCGGGCGAGGAAGGCGATGCCGAAGGTGAGAAATGCCGAGAGCATCTGCGCGGTGCCGGAAGTCTGCGGAAAGAATACCGGCCCGATCACCAGCGCGGCGGCGGTGGCATACACGTAGAAATCGTAGAATTCGATGGCAGTGCCGATGAAACTCGCCGTTGCCACACGGGTGGCGGAGTTGGTCGGCTGGGCAGGCGTGGTGGCGCTGTAAGCGGTACTGGTCGTCATGCGGTGATCCCTGACAGTCATGAGCTCCGTTGGAGCGAATTATTATGGTCGAGCACCCAGGGATGTGGGATGAGGCGCGGTCGCTGTTTCGAGTAGGAACAGTCGCCGGGATGATGCGGAAATAGCCGAAGCCGTAGGCGTGCGGGTAAGCACAAGGCCAGGCGGTGCTTGGGTAAGCGGTTCGATTATAGGAAGGGGGCTAACGAATGAACAAGCGCTAAAAAGGAGGCGAGGGCATGGCTTTTGTGGCGAGGGGGCTTGCCCCCGTTGCACTGCGCAGCAGTGCCGACGCTTCAATCAAAATATCTCGGCTAGCGCTTTGTTTAGGCAAATGCGACTGCTGCGCAGCCAAACGGGGGCAAGCCCCCTCGCCACAGGGAATGGTGAAGGCTTTAGATGATGGCCGGTACCGAAGTGGTATGCCAGATCAACACCTTGCTCACCCGGTTCTCCTCGGTCTCGAGAATCTCCAGCCGGTATCGCCCGATCTTCAGGCACACCGCGCTTTCTGGAATGGTCTCCAGCGCTTCGGTCACCAGGCCGTTGAGGGTTTTCGGCCCGTCGCTGGGCAGGTGCCAGCCCAGGCATTTATTCAGTTCGCGAATCGACGCGGTACCGTCGATCACCATGCGCCCGTCAGCCTGTGGGTGGATGTGCGGATTGTCGAGGCTGTGCTCGCTTTCGAATTCGCCGACGATTTCTTCGAGAATGTCTTCCAGAGTGACGATGCCCAGCACCTCACCGTACTCGTCCACCACCATGCCCAAGCGGCGCTGCTGTTTGTGGAAATTCAGCAGTTGCAGCTGCAGTGGCGTGCTTTCCGGAACGAAATACGGTTCGTAGCTGGCAGCCAGCAGCGCTTCGCGGGTCAGCTTGTCATCGTTGAGCAGATGGCGGATTTGCCGGGTGTTGAGCACCGCTTCGACCTGGTTGATGTCGCTGTGGAACACCGGCAGGCGCGTGCGCTTGTTGTGGCGCAGTTGTTCGATGATTTCTTCGATCGAGTCATCGAGATTGATGCCGTCGACATCGCTGCGCGGCACCAGAATGTCATTGACCGTGATGTTGTCCAGCGCGTGGATCCCCGAAACCGGGTGCGTGCGGGACGGATGTTCCGGGTCATCGTGGCGATCGGCAGGCTCTTCGTCTTCGCTCTGCTGCACCACTTGGGCCTTGCGGGCGAAGGGACGCAGCAGCAAGCCGCTGATGCTGCTCAGCAGCCAGGCCAGCGGGTAAAGGATTTTCAGTGGTACGGCCAGCAGGGTATTGCCGAAGGACAGCACGGCGTCTGGATAGCGATGGGCAACGGTGCGCGGGAAGTAATCGGCAAACACCAGCAACACGGCAGCGGCGCCGAGGCAGGCTACCCACGGGCCGTTTTCTTCGCACAGGAAGATCGCCAGCAGCGTGGCGATGACCACTGCGAGGGCGCGGCACAGGGTGTTGCAGAGAATCAGGCTGTCGAGCGGGAAGCTCAGCTTCGCCAGTGGTTTATCGCTGGCGCGCGACGCGGCGCGCTGCGCGAGCAGGTGCTGCTGCGCGATTTCGACGGCGGTAAACAGCCCCGACCATAAAATCAGCAGGACAAATACCGCGAGCATCGGCCCTATGGGCAAACCGTCCATTTATGCCGCCCGTCAGATGTGCAGGATGTATTCACGAACCAGTTTGCTGCCGAAATACGCCAACATCAGCAGGCAGAAACCGGCGAGGGTCCAGCGAATCGCCTTGTGACCACGCCAGCCGAGGCGATTACGGCCCCACAACAGCACGCTGAACACCACCCACGCCAGGCACGCCAGCAGGGTCTTGTGCACCAGATGCTGGGCGAATAGGTTCTCGACGAACAGCCAGCCGGAGATCAGCGACAGCGACAGCAGCGTCCAGCCGGCCCAGAGAAAGCCGAACAGCAGGCTTTCCATGGTTTGCAGCGGCGGGAAGTTCTTGATCAGCCCGGACGGGTGCTTGTGCTTGAGCTGGTGATCCTGCACCAGCAGCAGCAAGGCCTGGAACACCGCGATGGTAAACATGCCGTAGGCCAGGATCGACAGCAGGATATGGGCGAGGATGCCCGGCTCTTCGTCGATGATCTGCACCGTGCCGGCGGGCGCGAACTGCGCCAGCAGCACCGTCGCGGCGCCCAGCGGGAACAGCAGCACCAGCAGGTTTTCCACCGGGATCCGCGAGCAGGCCAGCAATGTAAGGGCAATGACCGCTGCGGCAATCAGGCTGGCGGCGCTGAAGAAGTCCAGGCCCAGGCCGATCGGCGTCAGCAGGTGGGTGAGCAGGCTGGCGCTGTGGGCCAGCACGGCAAGGATGCCGAGCGTAACCAGCAGGCGCTTGTTCGCCTTGGCGCCGGAGGCCAGACGGGTGCCCTGATAAAGGGTCGCAGCGGCATAAAGAAGAGCGGCGGCGAGCGTGGTCAGCAAACTGGGTGACAAGGGGAGCATAAATCCTGTTAGGCAGGCCCGAAAGGCGCTGAGTTTGGCATAGAACCGCCACACCACGAAAGTGCGAGGTGTCCGCCCGACGCAGTCTTCGCTATAATCCGCGACCTGCCCACGCCGCAGGCTCGCCGAGCACATGTTGAATCCGGTCTGGGCCGCCATTATCCCGGTCTACACAGGGCCTGAAAGGATCGCGCAATGTTTGAAAACTTAACCGACCGTCTCTCGCAGACGCTGCGCCATGTCACCGGCAAGGCGAAGCTGACTGAAGACAATATCAAAGACACCCTGCGTGAAGTGCGCATGGCGTTGCTCGAAGCCGACGTCGCCCTGCCGGTGGTCAAGGACTTCGTCAACTCGGTCAAGGAGCGCGCTGTCGGCACCGAGGTGTCGCGCAGCCTGACGCCGGGCCAGGCATTCGTGAAGATCGTCCAGGCCGAACTCGAAAGCCTGATGGGCGCGGCCAACGAAGACCTGAACCTGAGCGCCGTGCCGCCTGCCGTTGTGCTGATGGCGGGTTTGCAGGGTGCCGGTAAAACCACCACCGCCGGCAAACTGGCGCGCTTCCTTAAAGAGCGCAAGAAGAAGTCGGTGATGGTCGTATCGGCGGACGTTTACCGTCCGGCCGCGATCAAGCAGCTGGAAACCCTGGCCAACGACATCGGCGTGACGTTCTTCCCGTCCGACCTGAGCCAGAAGCCGGTCGACATCGCCAACGCGGCTATTAAAGAAGCAAAACTGAAATTCATCGACGTGGTCATCGTCGACACCGCCGGTCGTCTGCACATCGACGAAGAGATGATGGGCGAGATCAAGGCATTGCATGCCGCGATCAACCCGGTCGAAACCCTGTTCGTGGTTGATGCCATGACCGGCCAGGACGCCGCCAACACGGCCAAGGCCTTCGGCGATGCACTGCCGCTGACCGGTGTGATCCTGACCAAGGTCGACGGCGACGCCCGTGGCGGTGCCGCACTGTCGGTACGTGCAATCACCGGCAAGCCGATCAAGTTCATCGGTATGGGTGAGAAGAGCGAAGCGCTCGAGCCTTTCCACCCTGAGCGTATCGCTTCGCGGATCCTCGGCATGGGCGACGTGCTCAGCCTGATCGAACAGGCCGAAGCGACCCTCGACAAGGACAAGGCCGATAAACTGGCCAAGAAGCTGAAGAAGGGTAAGGGCTTCGACCTCGAAGACTTCCGCGATCAGTTGCAACAGATGAAGAACATGGGTGGCCTCGGCGGCCTCATGGACAAACTGCCGAGCATCGGCGGCGTCAACCTGTCGCAGATGGGCAATGCCCAGAATGCGGCAGAGAAGCAGTTCAAGCAGATGGAAGCCATCATCAACTCCATGACCCCGGCCGAGCGCCGCGACCCTGAGCTGATCAGCGGTTCGCGCAAGCGCCGGATCGCCATGGGTTCCGGCACCCAGGTGCAGGACATCGGTCGCTTGATCAAGCAGCACAAGCAGATGCAGAAGATGATGAAGAAATTCTCCGCCAAAGGCGGTATGGCAAAAATGATGCGCGGCATGGGCGGTATGTTGCCCGGCGGCGGCATGCCAAAGATGTGAGGTGTCCCCTCTCGCCCATTCTGCTCACTTATGGCGGCGCCTGATGCCCTCATGCTGCGTTGCTGTTCCTCGCCATAGCGGGCAATGACTCGTTGCGGCGCCTTGCTTGAGGGCATCAGTCACTCGCCAAAAGTGAGCGAAATGGGTGAGACAGGACACAAAGACTTCGCCGGTCGTCGCACCGGCGCAGACCCCGCAAGGACGCGGGATCAACAGCAAACCCGCACTCGGCGGGAGCTACTGGCCGTTTTCATCGACGGCTCTATATGCAAATCCGCACGGCATGCCATAGGCGCCGGAAAAAGTCATTTGCAAAAGTCCGGATATTCCTTAGAATATGCGGCCTTTCGGGCACCCATGCCCGCTGTGCATTTAGATTTGCAGCACCGACTACAGGAACGATGTTCACATGCTAACAATCCGTCTTGCCCTTGGCGGCTCCAAAAAGCGCCCGTTTTACCACCTGACCGTAACCGACTCGCGTAACCCGCGTGACGGCTCCCACAAAGAACAGGTTGGCTTCTTCAACCCTGTTGCCCGTGGTCAGGAAATCCGTCTGTCCGTGAACCAAGAGCGCGTAGCCTACTGGCTGAGCGTTGGTGCACAGCCTTCTGAGCGTGTTGCTCAGTTGCTGAAGGAATCTGCCAAGGCTGCAGCCTGAGCAGTATGAGCGCGACGCCAGAAAAAGCTGATGACCTGATCGTTGTCGGCAAGATTTTTTCGGTTCACGGCGTTCGCGGCGAGGTGAAGGTCTTTTCCTTTACCGATCCGATTGAAAACCTGTTGGACTACCGCAACTGGACGCTTCGGCGCGAAGGCGTGGTGAAACAGGTCGAGCTGGTCAGCGGCCGATCCACTCAAAAGGATCTGGTTGCCAAGCTCAAAGGCCTCGATGATCGCGATGAAGCCCGTCTTCTGAGCGGTTATGAGATTTGCATCTCGCGAAGCCTTTTGCCCAACCTGACAGGCGACGAGTACTACTGGTACCAGTTGCAGGGTCTGAGCGTCATCAACCAGGACGAGCAATTGTTCGGCAAGGTTGATCACCTGTTGGAGACCGGCGCGAACGATGTATTGGTGGTCAAGCCCTGCGCGGGCAGCCTGGATGATCGCGAGCGGTTGTTGCCCTACACAGAGCAATGCGTGCTGGCAATTGACCTGGATGCAGGCGTGATGAGGGTGGAATGGGACGCGGACTTCTAAGCAATGGCCAGCCTGCGCGTAGACGTCATTACGCTGTTCCCCGAGATGTTCTCGGCCATCAGTGAGTACGGCATTACCAGTCGTGCGGTCAAACAGGGGCTGTTGCAGCTGACCTGTTGGAATCCGCGGGATTACACGACGGATCGGCATCACACTGTGGACGATCGCCCGTTTGGCGGTGGTCCGGGCATGGTGATGAAGATCAAGCCCCTGGAAGATGCTCTGGTTCAGGCCAAGGCAGCAGCCGGGGAGGCGGCGAAGGTGATTTACCTGTCCCCCCAAGGCCGTCAACTGACTCAGTCGGCGGTACGCGAGTTGGCAAAATCGGATGCATTGATCCTGATTGCCGGCCGCTATGAAGGCATTGACGAGCGCTTTATTGAGGCTCATGTCGATGAAGAGTGGTCGATTGGTGACTATGTACTGTCTGGCGGCGAGCTGCCGGCCATGGTCATGATCGATGCGGTTACACGACTGCTGCCTGGAGCTTTAGGGCATGCGGATTCCGCTGAGGAAGATTCCTTTACGGATGGTCTGCTGGATTGCCCGCACTACACCCGACCTGAGGTGTATGCGGATCAGCGTGTTCCCGACGTGTTGCTAAGTGGCAATCACGCGCATATCCGGCGTTGGCGTTTACAGCAGTCCCTTGGTCGGACCTATGAACGACGCGCCGATCTTCTGGAAAGCCGCTCGCTTTCTGGAGAAGAGAAGAAGCTGCTCGAGGAATACATCCGCGAGCGGGACGATAGTTAACAACGTATCGATGGTAGATCAGTTGATTTACCTTAGGAGCACAGCATGACCAACAAAATCATCCTTGCACTCGAAGCAGAGCAGATGACCAAAGAAATCCCTACCTTTGCCCCGGGCGACACCATTGTCGTTCAGGTGAAAGTGAAGGAAGGCGATCGTTCCCGTCTGCAAGCGTTCGAAGGCGTTGTAATCGCCAAGCGTAACCGCGGCGTGAACAGTGCGTTCACCGTTCGTAAAATCTCCAACGGTGTTGGCGTAGAACGTACTTTCCAGACCTACTCCCCGCAGATCGACAGCATGGCTGTTAAACGTCGCGGTGACGTACGTAAAGCCAAGCTGTACTACCTGCGCGACCTGTCGGGTAAAGCAGCTCGCATCAAGGAAAAACTGGCTTAAGTCCAGCTTCCGATGCAGAAAAAAGCAGCCTACGGGCTGCTTTTTTGTTGCCTGCCATTTACCGCCTTCAACCTGTAGGAGCTGCCGAAGGCTGCGATCTTTTGATCCTGCATGTGTTTCGGCAGCCAGAAATCAGAGCCATTCTTCATGACCACCCGTGACCAGGAAATCGAACGCCGCACCGAACTCTCGGTGACCCGCGTGACCAAAGCCGTCTTCCCGCCGACCACCAACCACCACAACACCTTGTTCGGCGGCACCGCGCTGGCGTGGATGGACGAAGTGTCGTTCATCACTGCAACACGTTTCTGTCGCCTGCCGCTGGTGACGGTGTCCACCGACCGCATCGACTTCAATCACGCGATCCCGGCCGGCTCCATCGTCGAACTGGTGGGCAGGGTGATCAAGGTGGGTAACACCAGCCTCAAGGTCGAGGTGGAGGTGTTCGTCGAGAGCATGAGCTGTGACGGTCGCGAGAAGGCGATCCACGGACAGTTCAGCTTTGTGGCGATTGATGATGACAAACGACCGGTGCCGGTGTTGCCAGGGTTTGCAGTCTGATTCAGGGCCGAGTCGCGCCATTCGCGAGCAGGCTCGCTCCTACAGTGATCTGGGTGAACACAAATTTGTGTCCGGCACAGAACCTGTGGGAGCGAGCCTGCCCGCGAAGGCACCAGATCAAACGCCGCTGATCTCAGGCTGAATCAACGCCAGCAGCGTCCACCCCGATCCCGGTTTCACCGTAGTCTCCGGCGTCACCACATGCACCCAGCCGCTGTCATCACGCATGAACAGCAACGTGGCGCGATTGCCATGTAGCGCGCGGTAATCATCCCAACCGAACCCGTCCGTCAGCGTCGTACTGTACAACTCGGCGCCCTGGCCCATCTGGCTGGCCAGTTTCGCGTAGGTGAGAGCATCGCTGCCCAGCTGATTGCCCCGGTGCTCAAGGCTCGCGCGGTGCTTGTCGCTTCGACGGCTTTCATGCCCGCTGGCCAGACCAAACAGGCGCTGATGACCGAAGTCGTGGCGAAAGCGCATCGCCGCCAGCGTATTGAGTTCGCCCGACGGCGACAGTGCCAGCAGGTGCCCCAGCCCGACCAGGTCCAGATGCGCATCCGCATGTTGCGAGGCCGGGTTGCCGAAATACGTCGGCAAACCTTCCATGCGCGCGGCGCGGATGTTCTCCCAGCTCGAATCGGTCAGCAGCACCCGGCTGCCCAGTTGTTGCAGTGATTTGCCCAGCGCCCGCGCCGGGCCGTTGGCGCCGACGATCAGGAAGCCGCTGGGCGCCGGTTCCGCCACGTTCAGCAGGCGGGCCAGTGGCCGAGCGGTTGCGCTCTGCAGAACCACCGTGCCGATGATCACTGCGAACGTCAGTGGCACCAGCAGCAGGGCGCCTTCGTGCCCGGCCTCATCCAGGCGAATCGCGAAAATCGCCGACACCGCTGCCGCCACGATCCCGCGCGGGGCGATCCAGCACAACAAGGCGCGCTCACGCCAGCTCAGACTGGAGCCGGCGGTACTCAGCAAGACGTTCAGCGGGCGGGCGATCAGTTGAATCACCAACAACAGAATCAGCACCAGTGGCCCGAGGCCGATCAGCGCATTCAGATCCAGGCGCGCCGCGAGCAGAATGAACAGCCCGGAAATCAGCAGCACGCTGAGGTTTTCCTTGAAGTGCAGAATGTGCCGTACATCCACGCCCTTCATGTTCGCCAGCCACATGCCCATCAGCGTCACCGCGAGCAGGCCGGACTCGTGCATCACCTCGTTGGACGCAATGAAAATCCCCAGCACTGCCGCCAGCGAGGCGAGGTTGTGCAGGTATTCCGGCAACCACTGGCGGCGGATGATGGTGCCCAGTACCCAGCCACCGACGATGCCGAACACGCTGCCGCAGAGAATCACGCCACCGAAGGTCAGTAGACTTTGCTTGAGCCCGTGGCCCTCGCCGCTGGCGATGATGAAGCTGTAGACCACCACCGCGAGCAGGGCACCGATCGGGTCGATGACGATGCCTTCCCAGCGCAGAATGTTGGCAATCGACGCTTTCGGCCGCACCACCCGCAGCATCGGCACGATCACGGTCGGGCCGGTCACCAGCGTCAGGCTGCCGAAGAGGATCGCGAGCAGCCAGTCGAAGCCGAGCAAGAAATGCGTTGCGACGGCGATTACCACCCATGTGACGAGGGCGCCGAGGGTTACCAGGCGATGCACGACGCTGCCGATCTCGCGCCACTCGGACAGATGCAGGGTCAGGCTGCCCTCGAACAGGATCAACGCCACCGCCAGCGAGACCAGCGGCATCAGCAGCGGGCCGAACATTTCCTGCGGATCAAGCCAGCCCAGAATCGGGCCGGCGAGAATCCCGGTCAGCAACAGAAACAGAATCGCCGGCAGCTTCAAGCGCCACGCCAGCCATTGGCAACCCAGCGCCGCGGCACCGATCCCGCCAAATGCCAAGAGAATTTGCTGCTCGTTCATTGATGCTCCCTGTTCCTTGAAATTGCGGGCTATGAAAGACTAGCGTCCATTCCTACAGTTCACTCTACATTTGCGCGCCGTCCCTGAGGCTGCGTGTCTTGAGCGCCCATGCCTGCCATCGACCATCCGCTGATTGATCAATTCCTCGACGCCCTGTGGCTGGAAAAAGGCCTGTCCGACAACACCCGCGGTGCCTACCGCAGCGACCTGGCGCTGTTCAACGGCTGGCTGCAGGACAAGAACCTGGAGTTGATCAATGCCGGTCGCGAGTTGATCCTCGACCATCTGGCCTGGCGTCTGGAACAGAACTACAAACCGCGCTCCACCGCCCGATTTCTCTCGGGCGTGCGTGGCTTTTATCGCTATCTGTTGCGGGAAAAGCTGATTACGGTCGATCCGACTTTGCGCGTCGACATGCCGCAATTGGGTCGGCCGCTGCCCAAATCCCTGTCGGAAGCTGACGTCGAGGCGCTGCTCAAGGCACCGGATCTGAGCGAAACCATCGGCCAGCGTGATCGCGCCATGCTTGAAGTGCTGTACGCCTGTGGTCTGCGGGTGACCGAACTGGTGAGCCTGACGCTGGAGCAGGTCAACCTGCGTCAGGGTGTGCTGCGGGTGATGGGCAAGGGCAGCAAGGAACGGCTGGTGCCGATGGGCGAGGAAGCGATTGTCTGGGTCGAGCGCTATATGCGCGATGGCCGCAGCGAGCTGCTGGGCGGGCGTCCCAGTGATGTGCTGTTCCCCAGCCAGCGCGGTGAACAGATGACCCGCCAGACCTTCTGGCACCGCATCAAGCATTGGGCCAAGGTCGCCGGGATCGGCAAAACGCTGTCGCCGCACACTTTGCGCCATGCGTTTGCCACGCACCTGCTCAACCACGGCGCGGATTTGCGGGTGGTGCAGATGCTGCTTGGGCACAGTGATTTGTCGACCACGCAGATCTACACCCATGTGGCGCGGGCACGGTTGCAGGACCTGCATGCCAAACACCACCCTAGAGGCTGAACCAAATCCCTGTAGGAGCTGCCGAAGGCTGCGATCTTTTGATCGTGCTTGTGATTTCAAAAAAAAGTCAAAGGATCGCAGCCTTCGGCAGCTCCTACCTGTCTTGTGTCAGGCGCATTCGGCCCTGCGGGCCTTATGTGTTAGGCTTTGCCGGTTTGCACGATGGACGGTTATGACCCGGTGTTCCGGCACGGGCGTTCTGACCGTTTCATTTGTCCGTCTTCAGGAGTTCTCATGCGTCTGACCCAGATTTTCGCCGCCGCAGCCATTGCGTTGGTCAGCACCTTTGCCGTCGCCGATGACGCGGCCGACAAAGCCATTCGTCAAAGCCTGGAAAAACTCGAACTCGAGGTTCCGGTAGAAAGCATCAGCGCCAGCCCGTTGCCGGGCATGTATGAAGTCAAGCTCAAGGGCAGCCGTGTGCTGTACGCCAGCGCCGACGGCCAGTACATCGTTCAGGGTTACCTGTTCCAGCTCAAGGACGGCAAACCGGTCAACCTGACCGAGAAGACCGAGCGCCTTGGCATCTCCAAACTGATCAACGCCATTCCGGTGGCCGAAACCGTGGTCTATCCGGCCGTGGGCGAGACCAAATCGCACATCACCGTGTTCACCGACACCACCTGCCCGTACTGCCACAAGCTGCACGCCGAAGTGCCTGAGCTGAACAAGCGTGGCATCGAAGTGCGTTATGTTGCGTTCCCGCGTCAGGGCCTCGGTTCGCCGGGTGACGAGCAACTGCAAGCCGTGTGGTGCTCGACCGACAAGAAAGCCGCCATGGACAAGATGGTCGATGGCAAGGAAATCAAGGCCGCCAAGTGCGCGAACCCGGTTTCCAAACAGTTCGCCCTCGGTCAGTCGATCGGCGTGAACGGCACACCGGCCATCGTTTTGGCCGACGGACAAGTCATTCCGGGCTACCAGCCGGCGCCACAAGTCGCCAAACTGGCACTGGGCGCCAAGTAATTCGCATCGTCACGGTCAGCCTTGACGATCATGGTCCGGCAGCAACATCGCCGGGCCATTAATAGAGAGCCGCGAGCACGCGGTTGTTTTCCGGCCGACCTTGCGTCGGCCGTTTCATGGGGAGTTCACAGTGAATCCGGTCAAAGTAGGCATCTGTGGGTTAGGGACCGTCGGTGGCGGTACCTTCAACGTACTTCAGCGCAACGCCGAGGAAATTGCTCGTCGTGCCGGGCGTGGGATCGAAGTGGCACAAATTGCCATGCGCACGCCAAAGCCTCAGTTCCAGACGACCGGTATTGCGATTACCAACGATGTCTTCGAAGTGGCCACGAACCCTGAGATCGACATCGTCATAGAGCTGATGGGCGGCTACACCGTTGCCCGCGAGCTGGTACTCAAGGCCATCGAGAATGGCAAGCATGTGGTCACCGCGAACAAGGCACTGATTGCCGTTCACGGTAATGAGATTTTCGCCAAGGCACGCGAGAAAGGCGTGATCGTGGCATTCGAAGCGGCTGTGGCCGGCGGCATTCCGGTGATCAAGGCGATCCGTGAAGGCCTGTCCGCCAACCGCATCAACTGGGTCGCCGGGATCATCAACGGCACCGGTAACTTCATTCTCACCGAAATGCGCGAGAAGGGTCGCACCTTCGAAGACGTGCTGGCCGAAGCGCAGGCGCTGGGCTACGCCGAAGCCGATCCGACCTTCGACGTCGAAGGCATCGACGCGGCGCACAAGCTGACGATTCTGGCTTCGATCGCGTTCGGCATTCCGCTGCAATTCGACAAGGCTTACACCGAAGGCATCACCAAACTGACTACCGCCGACGTGAACTACGCCGAAGCGCTGGGCTACCGCATCAAGCACCTCGGTGTGGCCCGCAGCACTGCGGCCGGTATCGAATTGCGCGTACACCCGACGCTGATTCCGGCCGATCGTCTGATCGCCAACGTCAACGGCGTGATGAACGCGGTGATGGTCAACGGTGACGCCGCGGGTTCGACGCTGTTCTACGGCGCCGGCGCCGGCATGGAGCCGACCGCCTCGTCGGTGATCGCCGACCTGGTGGACGTGGTTCGCGCGATGACTTCCGACCCGGAAAACCGCGTGCCGCACCTGGCCTTCCAGCCCGACTCGCTGTCGGCCCATCCGATCCTGCCGATCGAAGCCTGCGAAAGCGCCTACTACCTGCGCATTCAGGCCAAGGACCATCCGGGCGTACTGGCTCAGGTGGCGAGCATCCTCTCGGAGCGTGGCATCAACATCGAGTCGATCATGCAGAAGGAAGTCGAAGAGCACGACGGCCTGGTGCCGATGATCCTGCTGACCCATCGCGTGGTCGAGCAGCGCATCAACGATGCGATCACCGCCCTCGAAGCACTGGCCGGCGTCAATGGTCCGGTTGTGCGGATCCGCGTCGAACACTTGAATTAACAGCAGCGGCAAGTTTCCAGCTTCAAGCTGCAAGTAAAAGCAGAGCCGCTTTTCACTTGTAGCTTGTAGCTCACAGCTTGTAGCTCAAACCGAAGGTTTGCCCTCATGCGTTATATCAGTACCCGCGGCCAGGCACCGGCCCTGAATTTCGAAGATGTCCTGCTGGCCGGTCTCGCCACCGACGGCGGTTTGTACGTCCCGGAAAACCTGCCACGTTTCACCCAGGAAGAAATCGCTTCCTGGGCCGGCCTGCCGTATCACGAGCTGGCTTTCCGCGTCATGCGCCCGTTTGTCACCGGCAGCATTCCTGACGCCGATTTCAAAAAGATCCTCGAAGAAACCTACGGCGTGTTCTCGCACAGCGCCGTTGCGCCGCTGCGTCAGTTGAATGGCAATGAATGGGTCATGGAGCTGTTCCACGGCCCGACTCTGGCGTTCAAGGACTTCGCCCTGCAATTGCTCGGTCGTCTGCTCGACTACGTGCTGGAAAAGCGCGGCGAGCGCGTGGTGATCGTCGGCGCCACCTCCGGTGACACCGGTTCGGCCGCCATCGAAGGCTGCAAGCATTGCGAAAACGTCGACATCTTCATCCTGCACCCGCACAACCGTGTGTCCGAGGTGCAGCGTCGGCAGATGACCACCATTCTCGGCGAGAACATCCACAACATCGCCATCGAAGGCAACTTCGATGACTGCCAGGAAATGGTCAAGGCGAGCTTTGCCGACCAGAGCTTCCTCAAGGGCACGCGCCTGGTCGCGGTCAATTCGATCAACTGGGCGCGGATCATGGCCCAGATCGTCTACTACTTCCACGCAGCCCTGCAGTTGGGCGGCCCGGCGCGTTCGGTGGCGTTCTCGGTACCGACCGGCAACTTCGGTGACATCTTCGCCGGTTACCTGGCGCGCAACATGGGCCTGCCGATCAACCAGTTGATCGTCGCCACCAACCGCAACGACATCCTGCACCGCTTCATGAGCGGCAACCAGTACGTCAAGGAAACCCTGCACGCCACGCTGTCGCCGTCGATGGACATCATGGTCTCGTCGAACTTCGAACGCCTGCTGTTCGACCTGCACGGTCGCAACGGTGCCGCGATTGCCGGGCTGATGGACTCGTTCAAGCAGGGCGGTGGTTTCAGCGTCGAACAAGAGCGCTGGACCGAAGCCCGCAAGCTGTTCGACTCACTGGCCGTGGATGACGCGCAAACCTGCGAAACCATCGCCGAAGTCTACGAGCAGTGCGGTGAAGTGCTGGATCCGCACACTGCCATCGGCGTGCGTGCTGCCCGCGAATGCCGACGCAGCCTGGACATCCCGATGGTGATCCTGGGCACCGCACATCCGGTGAAATTCCCGGATGCCGTGGAGAAAGCGGGTGTAGGAAAAGCTCTCGAACTGCCTGCACATCTTTCTGATTTGTTTGAGCGAAACGAGCGCTGCACCGTTCTGCCAAATGAGCTCAAAGCCGTACAGGCCTTTGTCAGCCAGCATGGCAACCGCGGCAAGCCGCTCTAAGCCGAAAAAGCTGTCACATTTTGAAGCCCGTCTCTTGACGGGCTTTTTTGTTTCTGCTGCCACACTGCTCGGGTTTTCGCCCATGAAGGACGGGTGAGTCGATCACGAAGGAAGTGGCAATGCTGTTTGAACGAGCAATTAAACCGGCCCTGGGCTGGTTCCTGTTGTTGTGCCTGAGTGGATTCGTTCGCGGGGGCATGGCGGCACAAATGGTGCTGCACGAACAGGTGCAGGCACAGAAGATCGAGCTGATTGAGCTGGACGAGCGAGAGCGGCGCTGGATACGTGACAACCCCAGCGTGACGGTCGCTTCGGTGCAATATCCCTTGTACCTGTTCCAGGACGAACACGGTCACTGGACAGGCTTGAACATTGATGTGCTCAAACGCATCAGTGCCATGACCGGTTTGCAGTTTGTGCACGAGGAATCGTTTTCCACCGATCAGATGCTGGAGCGCCTGCAAAGTGGCGCGGCGGATCTGAGTACGACCCTGGCGATGAATGACCAGCGCAAAGTGTTCCTGGATTTCAGTCACGCGTTTGGCGGTGCAGGCTGGGTGTTCGTCGGACGCAAGGACGAGCCGGCGATCCAGTCTCTGGAACAACTGGTCAAACGGGTATTGGTATTGCCTGCAAGGCACGCGCTGGAGGACGCTGTTCGGCGCGAATATCCGTCAATCGAGGTGCTTTCGGTCAAGACGTATGCCGAGGCGCGGGCGCTGGTTGAAAGCGGTGAGGCCTATGCCACCATTGAAAATGAAATCGGTGCGCAGCTGTTTCCTTCCGGCTTGCTCAAGGTCGGCGCTTTGGTGGAGGGGCGCTGGGAAGCCGATCACTTGGCCGTGCGCAAGGGCTTGCCGGAACTGGTGAGCATCCTGAACAAGGCGCTGGCCGCCTTTCCCGCCGCAGAGTTACGTGCCATCCGAGTGAAGTGGCTGGGCGGTGTTGCTCCGCCGGCGCCGCTTTCGCTGTGGGACGAAATCGTCGGTTGGGGCTGCTGGGGCATGGGGGGGCTGGGGGCCTTCGGGCTGTTATCGCTGGTCTGGAACCGGCGGCTTACCGCCGTCATCCGGCAACGGTGCGAAGCGGAAAAACACTTGGGCGACCAACTGGCCTTTCAGCACGCGTTGATCGATGCGATGCCTGATCCGGTCTTCGTTCGCGACCTGCAAGGTCGCCTGGTGATGTGTAATCGCAGCTACGAAGAAGCGCTTTCGATCCGGTTCGAGCAGGTGCAGGGGCGGCTGCTGTTCGAAGTCGATGCGCTGCCCGAAGCCATTGCACGGATGCTGCACGACGAGTTCATGGTGCAGATGCACACGCGCAAGGCCCGTTTCAGCAAACGTCAGCTGGCGTTCAAAAGCGGCCCCAAAGCGATCTACCAGTGGACCGTACCGTTTTACAGCGCCGACGGACAATTGCGTGGCCTGCTCGGTGGCTGGACCGACATCAGCCAGCGCCGCACGGAAAGCGGCTGCCAATGTCCGCACTGAAGATGGGAAATGTCCTATAGGACGCGACGCCTTTTCCGATGGGAGGCTGAGGACGGCTCCCCTAGAGTGAACGGCCCATGCGGCAAGAGTCCGCCACCGCCGTTTCCGAGGTCGTCGATGCGCTCGCTAAAAGTCCTGATTCTTGAACCCAATCCGTTCCAACTGATGGCGTTGCATCAGATGCTCAATGCCATCGGCATCTACGACGTGCTCACCGCGCCGACAGGGTCCTCGGCGCTGGTTTCCCTGGGCCATCGCGGTGCGGTGGATATTGCGATCTGCGATCCGCAGCTCAAGGGTGGCGATGGAATGGCGCTGATCCACCACCTGGCGGCACAGCGCCAGGCTCGCGGGCTGATTCTGCTGGGGCCGGTGGCCGCCGGCCTGCTGACGGATCTTGAACACTTGCTGCAGGGACGTGAGCCGATGTTGCTGGGGCGCCTGCATACGCCGGTCTCGGCAGTATTGATGAGAGGCCTGCTGGACGCCTATCTGGCGGCCACGCGTACGCCGCTCATCGCCTGAACAGCACCGATATTTTTCTGTCATCTTCAGCGTGCATGCTCTGACAGACCGGTAACTGCTCAGGGAGGAGCCCGGTATTCAGAACTTTCTTCTCGGGCCGGTGGTCATTTATTGTGAACACGCCCCAGGCACAATGTTTTCGGACTATTGAGTGGAGATCGAGATGGAAAGTATCAGTCTATTGCTCGGTGAGGCTCTGAGCCCGTATCAGGTGACGTTGACCCCTTGTGGTGCCCACGGCGAATGCCTGGTGACCCTCAAGAACAGCAACGGCGCCCTCGTGGTGGAGCGCGAATTCAATCAGGCGCAGTTGACCGACAAACGCCTGCTGACAGACGTCGTTGACGGTTTGCACCGCGACGTCCTGATCGCCGAAGGGCGACTGGAGCCGTGTGTCATCGCGGCCTTGCGCAATGCGGCGCTGGATAAGCGCGCGGCCCTGTAAAGATGAAATATTTTTTGTGGGAACCTTCCTGCATCCCCGTCAGTCAGACCCCATAACAGCAGGATCAAGCATTGTGCTCCGGTGCTTGTCGCTTGCTGCTACGGGTCTTTATACAGGCCACGTTTAACCCCGAGTCGTCTCCCCACTTCTCGGGGTTTCTTTTTGCCTGCAGGTTTTACGGCGCGGTCTGTTGCTCGAAAAATATCTGTGCCTGTTCGAGATAATCGCTACGCATGCCCGGGTCCAGCCAGTCGGCGTAGAGCCGGTTCAGGTGCTCATGGGGCAGGGTGCGCAGCAGTTGGTTGATCTCGCTGATGGCTTGCCGACCTTCGGCAGTGTCAGAGCAGCCGACGTATCCCGACAGGTACTTGCCTGTGCCCTGAATCGGATAGAACACCAATTCATCTTCGGCAATTTGCGCCTGATGGGCTTGGTAGCGGATTTCGGGCCAATAGCCCAAAACCACCTGCAGACGGCCCAGGCGCTGCATCGACAGCAGGCTGCTCAGGGCATCGTTGCCGTAATGCGGCGTTAACGCACCGACGGGGGCCTGCTTGAGCAGAGTGTCGAGAAACTCGCCGTAACTGCGTTCTGCGACGACTCCGACCTTGATTTCGCCGTTGGCCAGAAATGCCGTCAGATCGACTTCGCCATCGATCAGGTACGGTGCCAGTACGTCGCGATCCTTCTGACGCACCACCAGTCCATTACTGACAGCGCGAAACGCCGGGATGGAGAACGCGATCCATTGCGTGCGCTCCTTGCTCCAGATCAGCGAGGGATCGCAGGTAAAGGACGGCTCGTGCAGCATCTGCATGCCCCGGGCGCGGTTGACCCGCATCAGCGTGTGTTCGTATTGCGGCATGCCGGCAATCAGCATCGGCAGCAGGTGATCGATCACGCCCTGACCCTTTTTCGGGCCTTCGAAAATGGTCAGGGGCGGCAGGTCGCGCAGTAACCAGGTCAACGTCGGTTTGGCCTGGGCCCAGGCCGGCAGGGTCAGCAGAAACAATAAGCCGAACAGCCGCCACGTCCACCAGTGGTGGGCGCGGTTGGCGTCCGATGTCTGCCGAGGTTTCAGCTTAAATGGCTCCGTCTGCGCGCAAGTGGGCGATCTGCTGTTCGTCATAGCCAAGATCGCTTAGAACCTGCGCATTGTGTTCACCGAGCTGCGGCCCGACCCATTCGGACGTACCCGGTGTCTCAGAGAGTTTCGGCACGATGCCCGGCATCTTGAAGGGCTTGCCGTCCGGCAGTTTGGCCTGCAGGAACATCTCCCGCGCCAGGTACTGCGGATCGCTGAACATGTCTTCGGCGCTGAAGATCCGGCTGGCCGGCACTTCTGCCTGGTTCAGCAGGTCGAGCACGCTTTGCAGCGGCAGCGAGTTGACCCACCGATCAATCACCCCATACAACTCGTCACGGCGACTGTCGCGCCCGTCGTTGCTCGCCAGCGCCGGGTCATTGGCCAGATCCTCGCGGCCGATGATCAGCATGAAACGCTTGAAAATCGCGTCGCCATTGGCACCGATCTGCACATGCTTGCCGTCGGCGCTGGTGTGGATCGAGGACGGCGTGATGCCCGGCATGATGTTGCCGGTGCGCTCGCGGATGAAGCCGAACACGTCGAACTCCGGGACCATGCTTTCCATCATCGCGAAGATCGCTTCGTAGAGCGCCACATCGACCACTTGGCCGAGCCCGCCATTCACTTCGCGATGACGCAGCGCCATCAACGCGCCGATCACGCCCCACAGCGCGGCAATCGAGTCACCGATGGAAATTCCGGTGCGCACCGGTGGCCGGTCTTCGAAACCGGTGATGTAGCGCAAACCGCCCATGGACTCGCCGACCGCACCGAAGCCCGGTTGATCTTTCATCGGGCCGGTCTGGCCGAAGCCCGAGAGGCGCACCATCACCAGTTTCGGGTTCAGCGCGTGCAGGGTTTCCCAGCTCAGCCCGAGTTTTTCCAGCACGCCAGGACGGAAGTTCTCGATCAGGATGTCGGCTTCGCCGAGGAGTTTTTTCAGGATCGCCAGGCCATCGGGGTGCTTGAGGTTCAGCGTCAGCGACTTTTTGTTGCGCGCCTGAACGAACCACCACAACGAGGTGCCTTCATACAATTTGCGCCACTTGCGCAGCGGGTCGCCGCCGTCGGGCGATTCGATCTTGATCACTTCGGCACCGAACTCGCCGCAAATGCGCGAGGCAAACGGCCCGGCAATCAACGTACCCAATTCAATGACTTTCACACCGCTGAGCGGTTTGTTGGCGAACGGCATACTGAATCCTGTAGGACAAGGCTGTGCGGATACAGCGTTTTAACATAGCCGACTGTCAGACGCCGCAGGTTGATCGCCATCAATTCGATGATTGCCTACCGCATCGGTTAGACTTGCCGACTTTCCTCGTATCAAGAAGCCCGTTCATGGCCCAGCCGTCCACTACCTATAAATTCGAACTGAACCTCACCGACCTCGACCGCAGCGTCTACGAGAGCGTCAAGCAGACCATCGCCCGTCACCCTTCGGAAACCGAAGAGCGCATGACCGTGCGGCTGCTGGCCTACGCCCTCTGGTACAACGAACTGCTGTCGTTTGGCCGTGGTCTGTCGGACGTGGATGAACCTGCGCTGTGGGAAAAAAGCCTGGATGACCGCGTCCTGCACTGGATCGAAGTCGGCCAGCCGGACGCCGATCGTCTGACCTGGTGCTCGCGTCGCACCGAACGCACCAGCCTGCTGGCCTACGGCAGCCTGCGTGTGTGGGAAGGCAAAGTGGTGCCGGTGGCGAAGAACCTGAAAAACGTCAACATCGCCGCCGTGCCGCAAGAAGTGCTGGAAACCCTGGCCAAGGACATGCCCCGCGTCATCAAGTGGGACGTGATGATCAGCGAAGGCACGATCTTCGTCACCGACGACCGTGGTCAACACGAAGTCCAACTGGAATGGCTGGCAGGCGAACGCGGCTGATCCCGCGTCGCGACTGATTAATCCCACGTATTCAAGAGAAGTTTCCGTTACCCCATGCGTATTGATCCTCGACCGTTGCCTGCCACTCTGCCGTTTCTCGGTGACCTGCCACCGCTGTTGACCCGTTTATACGCGGCGCGGGGCGTGCAGTCCGAGGCGGAGCTGGATAAAAGCCTGGCGCGGCTGATTCCGTTCCAGCAGCTCAAAGGCATCGAGGCGGCGGTGGATCTGCTGGTGACGGCGCTGGAGCAGCGCCAGCGGATCCTGATCGTCGGTGACTTCGACGCCGATGGCGCGACGGCCAGTACGGTCGGCGTGCTTGGCTTGCGTCTGCTGGGCGCAGCACATGTCGATTATCTGGTGCCGAACCGCTTCGAATACGGCTACGGCCTGACTCCGGAAATCGTCGAAGTCGCGCTGAGCCGCGAGCCGCAGTTGCTGATCACCGTCGACAACGGCATCTCCAGCGTCGAGGGCGTGGCAGCTGCGAAAAAGGCCGGGCTCAAGGTGTTGATCACCGACCACCACTTGCCCGGCGATGAGCTGCCGCAGGCTGATGCGCTGGTCAATCCGAACCAGCCAGGCTGTGAGTTTCCGAGCAAGGCGCTGGCCGGGGTCGGGGTGATTTTCTACGTGTTGATGGCCTTGCGCGCGCGTCTGCGCAGCCTTGGCTGGTACGAGAGCAAGCCACAACCGAACATTGGCGAACTGCTGGATCTGGTGGCGTTGGGCAGCGTCGCCGACGTGGTGCCGCTGGACGCCAACAACCGGATTCTGGTGCATCAGGGGCTGGAGCGGATTCGCGCCGGGCGTGCACGGCCGGGGATCAAGGCGATTCTCGAAGTCGCCAAGCGTGATGCGGCGCGTATCACCTCCACGGATCTGGGCTTTATTGTCGGCCCGCGCCTGAATGCGGCGGGGCGCCTGGACGACATGAGCCTGGGTATCGAATGCCTGCTGACCGCCGACGCCAATCTGGCGCGGGAAATGGCCGCGCAACTGGACGGCATGAACCAGGATCGCAAATCCATCGAGCAGGGGATGCAGCGTGAGGCGCTGGCCCAGCTCAAGGACTTGCCGATGGAATCGATGCCGTTCGGCCTGTGCCTGTTCGATCCCGAGTGGCACCAGGGCGTGATCGGCATTCTTGCGTCGCGGATGAAAGAGCGTTATTTCCGCCCGACCATTGCCTTCGCCGATGCCGGTGACGGTCTGCTCAAGGGCTCGGGGCGTTCGGTGCAGGGCTTCCACATTCGTGATGCCCTGAGTGTGGTGGCCGCGCAGCATCCGAATCTGATCGCCAAGTACGGTGGACACGCCATGGCGGCCGGCCTGACCTTGCCGCAGGAGAATTTTCCTCTTTTCGCCGAAGCATTCGACGCCGAAGTGCGTCGGCAACTTCGCGAGGAAGACCTTACCGGGCGCATGCTGTCGGACGGCACGCTGGCGGTCGAGGAATTCCACCTCGAACTGGCCCGCGCCCTGCGTCACGCCGGGCCGTGGGGGCAGCACTTCCCCGAGCCGCTGTTCCATGGCGTGTTCCAGTTGGTCGAGCAGCGCGTGGTGGGTGAGCGGCATCTGAAAGTGGTGCTGAAAAGCGAGTGCGGCTCGGTGAAACTCGACGGCATCGCCTTCGGCATCGACCGTGATGTCTGGCCGAACCCGACCATTCAGTGGGTTGAACTGGCTTATAAGCTCGACGTCAACGAGTTTCGGGGCAATGAGACGGTGCAGTTGATGATTGCCCACATCGAACCGCGTTGATCGGTTAAAACATTTCGAACAACTCTGTGGCGAGGGGGCTTGCCCCCGTTCCAGTGCGCAGCCCTGGCGGGTTCCTGCTTCTCTGAAAAGCCGGGGCCGCTTCGCAGCCCAACGGGGGCAAGCCCCCTCGCCACAGGTTATCGGGCCAGCAAAGTTTGCTTGAACCCTCCCTCATCCCCGGTTGTCGACTAGGCTCTAAGCACTGCTTGATTGGCCTTGTGACGTCTTGTCGAATGTTTTGCCCGCGGGGGCGGGTGCTGCACCGTTTCCTGTCACTCGTCGACTTTTCAAACAGAACCCTGGAGCCTGCCCACTGATTTGAGAGGTGCCCCATGAGTCTGCTGCTCGAACCCTTTATCCTTCGCCAACTGACCCTGCCCAACCGCATCGCCGTCTCGCCGATGTGCCAGTACTCCAGCGTCGACGGACTGGCCAATGACTGGCATCTGGTGCACCTGGGCAGCCGTGCGGTGGGCGGCGCCGGCCTGGTTTTCACAGAGGCCACGGCGGTCACGGCCGACGGGCGGATCACCGCCGAAGACCTCGGTTTGTGGAACGACGAACAGATCGAACCGCTGCAACGCATCACCCGTTTCATCACCGCCCAGGGCGCTGTCGCCGGCATCCAGCTGGCCCACGCCGGGCGCAAGGCCAGCACCCATCGGCCGTGGCTCGGCAAACATGGCAGCGTCAAACCGGAGGATGGCGGCTGGACCCCGGTCGGGCCATCGCCGATTGCCTTCGACCCGCAACACACGCAACCGAAACAGCTCGATGAAGCGCAGATCGGCGAAGTCATTCAAGCCTTCGTCGCCGCAGCCAAGCGTGCGCTGACGGCAGGTTTCAGTGTGGTCGAGGTGCATGCCGCCCACGGCTATCTGCTGCATCAGTTTCTGTCACCGTTGAGTAACCAGCGCCGCGATCAATACGGTGGCTCGTTCGAAAACCGTATTCGACTGGTGCTGCAAATCACCGAGGCCGTTCGCGAGGTCTGGCCGCAAGAGTTGCCGGTGTTCGTCAGGGTGTCAGCAACCGATTGGGTTGAAGACGGCTGGAACCCGGATGAAACCGTGGAGCTGGCGCGTCGCCTCAAGGCATTGGGGGTGGATCTGATCGACGTCTCGTCCGGTGGCACCGCCGCCAACGCCGAGATTCCCGTTGGGCCGGGCTACCAGACACGGTTCGCCGAACGGGTACGCAAGGAGTCAGGCATCGCCACCGGCACCGTCGGCATGATTACCGAGCCGGCACAGGCTGAGCATATTCTGCGCACCTGTCAGGCTGACATCATCTTCCTCGCCCGCGAGCTGCTGCGCGACCCGTACTGGCCGCTGCACGCCGACGATGATCTGGGCGGGCGCAAAGCAGTGTGGCCAGCGCAATATCAGCGCGCGACCCATCGTGATCAACCGATTCATGAGTCTGATCTGCGCGATTGAGTGAATCTTTGAAATGCAGAAGCCCCAGCCAGTGATGGCTGGGGCTTTTTTTCTGGTTGGTGTTTTTGTGCTGACTGGGCGGACGCTATCGCGAGCAGGCTCACTCCTACAGGGGTATCTGTCGTTCACAAAATGAGTGTTCGACACCGATCAACTGTAGGAGTGAGCCTGCTCGCGATGAGGCCCAATCAGACGCTGGAGAATCATCAAGGGTATTTGCGCTTGTCCGGCGCCGGCGGGAAGTACTGGTACAACCAGGTCTCGCTCAACGTGCGGTCATTGGTGCGGATGAACAAGCGCAGCTCCACCGGATCGACGCTGTCGTTGGTCGGATACCAGTCGAACAGGATCCGGTAACCCTTGATGTCATCGAGCACCAGCACGCTGAAGTCCTGCACCTTGCCGTTGGAGCAGGTGACCACCGGTTCGATCCCGGTGCCCTGCGGCAGGCGATCCAGGCCGCCCCCGGTGAAGTCCACGGCAAAACGACGGGCCCAGACCGGCGGGTAATGCTCGCCCGGTGCCCAGCCTTCGACGAAGCCACCCATGCCTGAACGGGTCGCATGCACTCGCGCCAGCGGCGTGCCGACGGGGGGCAGGGCGCTCCAATAAAGCTTGTAGCCGTAGTTCAGCGAATCGCCGGCAGCCACTGGTTTTTTCGGGGTCCAGAACGCCACGATGTTATCGAGGGTCTCGCCGGTGGTCGGAATTTCCAGCAGATCGATAGAGCCTTCGCCCCACGCGGTGGTCGGTTCGACCCACAGGCTCGGGCGCTTGCTGTACCAGTCGACGGTGTCCTGATAGTTGGCGAACTCGTGGTCGGTCTGCACCAGGCCGAAACCCTTCGGATCAGTGTCGGCGAACGCATTGAACTGCAGGGTCGCCGGGTTGTTCAGCGGACGGCAGATCCACTCGCCATTGCCACGCCACATCGCCAGGCGATCGGAGTCGTGGATCTGCGGGTGGATGGTGTCGCACATGCGGCGTTCGTGGGTGCCGCAGCTGAACATGCTGGTCATCGGCGCGATGCCCAGTTGTTCAATGGCGGTACGCGCGTTGATGTGGGCGTCGATCTCCATCACCACGCGTTCGGCCTGGCAATCGATGTCGAAGCGGTACGCGCCGGTGGCGCTCGGTGAGTCGAGCAGGGCGTAGACCACAAAACGAGTGGCGTTCTGCTCCGGAGTCTCGAACCAGAATTTGGTGAAGTCAGGGAATTCTTCGCGCTTCTTCGCGTAAGTGTCGACCGCCAGACCACGGGCCGAGAGGCCATATTGGCCAGTGGCGTCCACCGCGCGGAAGTAGCTGGCGCCGAGGAACGACACCACGTCATGACGATCCAGTTCCGGTGCCTTGAACAGCTTGAAGCCAGCAAAACCCAGGTCGCCCTTGAGCTGCTGGGTGTCGACCGAGGTGTTTTCGTAGTTGAACAGCGTCGGGCGGAAATGCACCTCGCGGGCGGTACGGGTCTTGGGATCGACGCTGTACATGCGCACCGGCTGCCGGAAACCCATGCCGACGTGGAAGAACTGCACGTCCAGCTGCCCCTTGTTCTCTTTCCACAGCGAATGGTCGCCGTCGTAGCGAATCGCATTGAAGTTCTGCGGGGTCATGGTCGCCAGGGTCGGCGGCAGCACCTGTTTGGTGTCCTGATAGGCCGAGCCGGCCAATTGCTTGGCCTGGCGCTTGAGCGCTTCGAAGTCGAAGGCCTGGGCCTCGCCATCAGCGGCGCCACCATTGGCTGCCCAGGCACGGGCGGCCAGCAGGCCGGAAGCCGAGAGACCGGTGTAAGCCGCAATGGCCATCGACGCTTTGAGCAAATTTCTGCGGTGCATAAATACAACCTGTCGTGAGCAATCCCGCGCCTTTCCTGGCACGTGCTGGATCAGAAATTACGGTTCGGACAAGCCTTCGGCCAAACGCAACGGACTATAAACAGATGCCCGCTAGCTTAAACGGTTCGCTCGCGTTGCAAAATTCGTTGATAGCACAGTGACAGAGTGTCAATGAAACAAGACATGTCGGTAAATTTTCCGACGGCACGTTCTGATTTACAGGGCATATCTGCTTTTCTCGACTAATTACTCTAAAAACAGCTTTTCAGCGCCGATTAACTTCCTATTCTATGGGCATGGCCGGCGCGACCGGCAGGGCACAGGCGCTGCTGTAAGGGGCAGGGCGATGTGGTGATCAAGCAATTCTTTGAAGTATTAGAGAAGGACATCGTCCATGGCAAAAGTACAAGGCATCACCGAAATGCTCGGCATCTTCCCCTGCCTGAGCGTCGGACGCAGAAGGCGTCGGTTGAGCTCTGATGAATTGAAGCTGGTGGAGCGCTATCGCGAGTTGTCGGAAAGTGACCGGATCGCGATGCGGTATCTGGTGGATGCGATGCGCAGTGTTTCCAGGTTTTAACGGCGCGAAAGACTGTGGCGAGGGAGCTTGTCGAATCGTCCCGCTGGACTGCGCAGCTGTCCCTGCTTTTTGCACAGGGGCCGCTGCGCGACCCTGCGGGAGCAAGCTCCCTCGCCACAGGTTGACCCACGCCTGCTGTTGCCAATGCAGCAGGGGCACGGTGGCGCCAGCCCAGTTCACCGAACTCAGGCTTGGTCGCTGCTCGACAGGTATTGCGTTGGTTTCGCGCAACATCGGAATGACCTGGGCTGCCGGTTTTCTCGGATTTGCTTCGAAAAGCGGCCACGGGAAAGTCGCTCAAGGATTTGCATTCGAAAGCAGACAAGGTTGCTGCGATTGGAGACAGTTTCAGCGTCAATGATGAAATCACCACGGATGGGCGCTGGAATGTTTTGGTTGTGGATGATTTGTTTGATAGCGGGGCGTCGATGGACGCGGCCTGCGCTGTTTTGCGTAAATATCCAAAGGTAGGGAAGATTTACGTAGCAGCGCTAACTTGGAAGTGAACTCAATGACGACTGTATTTATTGCCGGCTCTATCAACATCAAGAACCTTGATCCGAAGGTTAAAGAGCGTATCAATAATATCGTTGCGTCTGATTTTGAGGTGGTGGTGGGTGATGCAGGGGGGGCCGATACCTCCATTCAGGAGTACCTGTTGAGCCTCGAACGATCCAGAACCACGGTGTTCTGCAGTGGTTCAACGCCGCGGAATAATCTTGGGAAATGGCCCGCCAGAACAGTCGACTCCAAGCATTCCAAAGGGTCGAGAGCCTTCTTCACTGAGAAAGACGTCGTCATGGCTGAAGCGGCTGACTACGGCTTGATGATCTGGGATGCAAAGAGCACCGGCACGCTCAGCAACGTCATAGAACTGTTATCGAGAAAGAAGAAGTCGCTTGTTTTCGTCAACAAGGAAAAGGAATTCAAAGTGGTTGGAGACGTCAGTCAGCTCGAAGAGTTGATTGCATTCATGTCCGATCACGCCAAGCAAAAAGCCAACGAAAAAATCAGGTTGTTCGATCGTATCTCTTTGCTGAAGCACGATCAGGCAGAGCTTTCTTTTTGATGATTTTGTTCGACTTTACTGAACCCCGGCACCTTGTCGGAGCCGGGGTCAAAAACGCTTAGCGACTCACCTTCCACGCATCCCCAGCCGGCGCCTTGCCATGGTCATACGGCTTGCCAATCCACATATAAACCAAGCCCAACCCAATCACGATCGCGGTGCTCAACACCATCGCATAGTTCACGTACCACGCCGCATCCGGCGTACGCGGCCAGGCCATGTTGATGATGGCGCCAACGCCGTACACCAGCGCGCCGATGTTCACCGGCCAGCCCCACGCGCCGAGGGTGAACTTGCCGCTGGGTTTCCAGCCTTTGCTGCGGGCGTAGAGGGCGGCCAGGACGATCATCTGGAACGCGAGGTAGATGCCGATGGCGGCGAAGCTGACGATGGTGGCCACGGCGTCCTGCAGGAAGAAGCCGAGGGCGATGATCAGCGCGGGCAGGACGCCGGAGACGAACAGTGCGGCAACCGGCACCTGGGTGGTAGGAGAAATCTTTTTCAGCAGTCGGCTGCCGATGACCATTTCGTCGCGAGCATAGGAGTACAGCAGACGGCTCGCTGCGGCCTGTAGACTGATGACGCAGGAGATGAAGGAAATCATCACCACGCCCATCACCACTTTCGAACCGACCGGGCCGAAGGCGTTGTTGAGGATGGTGGTGACCGGGTCCTTGTCGGTGCCGTTGATCACCGCTTGCATGTCCGGCACGGCGAGGATCAGCGCCAGGCAGGCGAACATCGCCGCAATGCCGCCGATGTAGATGGTCATGCGCATGGCCACCGGGATTTTTGCGCTGGGGTTCGGGGTTTCTTCGGCGACATCACCGCAAGCCTCGAAGCCGTAGTAGAGGAACATCCCCGCCAGCGAAGCGGTGAGGAACGCCGGCAGGTACGAGCCGTCGACGCTGATGTCGAAGGTGTTGAACAGCACGCTCAGCGGTTGGTGACGTTCGAAGATCAGCAGGTAAACGCCGACGATCACCGCGCCGACCAGTTCGCAGAGGAAGCCGAACATGGCAATGCGCGCCAGCACTTGGGTACCGCTCAGATTGACCAGCGTGGCGAACAGGGTCAGCACCAGGGCGATGACGATGTTGGTGTTGTTGCTCGGCTCGAAGCCCATCATGGCCGCAAGGTACGGGCCGGCGCCGACGGCCACCGCCGCGATGGTGACGCACAGGGCGATGGAGTAGATCCAGCCGACCATCCATGCCCACTTCTTGCCCACCAAACGCCGCGCCCACGGATAGACGCCGCCGGAAATCGGGAACTGCGAAACCACTTCGCCGAAGATCAGGCACACCAGCAACTGGCCGCAACCGACCAGTAAATAGGCCCAGAACATCGGTGGCCCGCCAGCGGCGAGGCACAGGCCGAACAGGGTATAAACCCCGACGACCGGTGACAGATAAGTGAAGCCCAAGGCGAAGTTTTCCCACAGGCTCATACTGCGGTTGAAGTTCGAGGTGTAGCCCAGTTTGCGCAGTTGTTCGGCATCGCTGTCGGCAACAGCGGCGGAGAGATCGGGTGAGGCACTCATGTGTGGTTGCTCCGTGAAATCGGCAGATTTCGGATGGCCGAGGCCGTGGCGGGGCTTTTCGGGCGCCGCCCGGGTCGGTAGTTATTGTTTTGGTTTCGGTGACGCCTGGTGCTGAATCGCCGACATCATCCGTGTGTCGCGGAAAAGATCGCAGCCTGCGGCAGCTCCTACATGATGGACGCCACTCTCCTGTAGGAGCTGCCGCAGGCTGCGATCTTTTCGCTGTTAATGCTTGAACATCACATGCCGAACCGTGGTGTAGTCCTCCAGCCCGTACATGGACATGTCCTTGCCGTAGCCGGACAATTTCTGACCGCCATGGGGCATTTCGCTGACGAGCATGAAGTGTGTGTTCACCCAGGTGCAGCCGTACTGCAAACGGGCAGACAGGCGATGGGCGCGTCCTACATCCGCCGTCCACACCGAGGAGGCGAGCCCGTAGTCCGAATCGTTGGCCCATTCCAGTGCTTGCGCTTCATCGGTGAATTGAGTCACCGACACCACCGGCCCGAACACTTCGCGGCGGACGATCTCGTCGTCCTGCTGCGCGTCGGCCAGCACCGTCGGTTCGAAGAAGAAACCGTTGCCTTCAACAGCCTTGCCGCCGGTGATCAAACGGATGTGCGGCTGGGCCACGGCGCGCTCGACGAACCCGGCGACACGGTCGCGGTGCTGCGCCGTAATCAGCGGCCCCAGTTCGGTGGACGGATCATCCTGCAAGCCGTACTTGATGCTGCTGACCGCCGCACCGAGCTTCTCGACGAACGTGTCGTAGATGCCTTGCTGCGCGTAGATGCGGCACGCGGCGGTGCAGTCCTGGCCGGCGTTGTAGAAACCAAAGGTGCGAATACCTTCCACCGCCGCATCGATATCGGCGTCGTCGAAGATGATCACCGGCGCCTTGCCGCCCAGCTCCATGTGCATGCGTTTGACGCTGTCGGCGGTGCTGGAAATGATGTTCGAACCGGTGGCGATCGAGCCGGTCAGCGAGACCATGCGCACTTTCGGATGCGTGACCAGCGGGCTGCCCACGGTAGGACCGCGACCAAACACCAGATTGAGTACGCCGGCCGGGAAGATTTCCGACGCCAGTTCGGCCAGACGCAACGCGGTCAGCGGGGTCTGTTCCGACGGCTTGAGCACCACGGTATTACCGGCGGCCAGTGCCGGGGCGATTTTCCAGGCGACCATCATCAGCGGGTAGTTCCACGGCGCGATGGAAGCGATCACGCCTACCGGGTCGCGGCGAATCATCGAGGTGTGGCCGGGCAGGTATTCGCCACCGGCCGAGCCGCTCATGCAACGGCTGGCACCGGCGAAGAAACGGAACACGTCGGCGATTGCCGGGATCTCGTCGTTGAGCGCGGCGCTGTAGGGTTTGCCGCAGTTGGCGGATTCGAGTTTGGCCAGCTCCTCGCCATGGGCTTCGATGGCGTCGGCGAGTTTGAGCAGCAGCAACGAGCGGTCTTTCGGCGTGGTTTGCGACCACGCAGCGAAGGCGTTGTCCGCGGCGCGCACGGCGGCATCGACCTGGGCTTCGCTGGCATCGTTGATCTCCACCAACACTTCGCCAAGCGAAGGGTTGAGCACCGGTTGCGCCGGGCCTTCGCCGTTGACCAGTTGGCCGTTGATCAGGAGTTTGGTTTGCATGGTTTTGTCCTCACTAACACTTTTATTGTTCTGCCGAAACCGAAGCCATGTAGGAGCTGCCGAAGGCTGCGATCTTTTGATCTTGATCTTCAAAGCAACATCAAAAGATCGCAGCCTTCGGCAGCTCCTACAGGGATTCGGTTTGTTCAGTGGTTATTCGGTTATTTGCCGCCGCTGCCCGCGACACTTTCGCCACCGCGCGTCAGGTAATACGCGCCGAGAATCGGCAGCATGGTCACCATCATCACCAGCATGGCGACGACGTTGGTTACCGGCACATCCCGTGGGCGGCTGAGTTGATTGAGCAGCCACAACGGCAACGTGCGCTCATGCCCGGCGGTGAACGTGGTAACGATGATCTCGTCGAACGACAGTGCAAACGCCAGCATGCCGCCCGCGAGCAAGGCCGACCCGAGGTTCGGCAGGATGATGTAGCGGAAGGTCTGCCAGCCGTCGGCGCCGAGGTCCATCGACGCCTCGATCAGGCTGTGCGACGTGCGGCGCAGGCGGGCGATGACGTTGTTGTAGACGATCACCACACAGAAGGTCGCGTGGCCGACAATGATGGTGAACATCCCCGGCTCGATCCCCAGCGTCTTGAACGTCGCCAGCAGGGCGATCCCGGTGATGATCCCCGGCAACGCAATCGGCAGGATCAGCATCAGCGAAATACCCTGTTTGCCGAAGAAGTCGCGGCGGTACAACGCGGCCGAAGCCAGCGTGCCGAGCACCATCGCGATCAACGTGGCGATGGCGGCAATCTGCAGCGACAGCTTGATCGCTTCCAGCACGTCCGGCCGCGAAAACGCCACGCTGAACCAATGCAGCGTGAAGCCTTTCGGTGGAAAGCTGAACGCCGCTTCCTCGGTGTTGAAGGCGTAAAGGAAGATGATCAGGATCGGAAAGTGCAGAAACACCAACCCGCCCCAGGCTGCGATCTTTAATCCGAGGGACGCTTTTTCCCCCTGCTTTTCTGAATTAGAGCGCATCGAAGGCCCCCAGTCGTTTGACGATGGACAGGTAAACCGCGATCAACACAATCGGCACCAACGTAAACGCTGCGGCCATTGGCATATTGCCGATCGCACCTTGCTGCGCATAAACCATGCTGCCGACGAAGTAGCCCGGCGGGCCGACCAGTTGCGGCACGATGAAGTCGCCCAGGGTCAGCGAAAAAGTGAAGATCGAGCCCGCCGCAATGCCGGGAATCGACAGCGGCAGAATCACCTGCATAAAGGTCTGGCGCGGCTTCGCGCCCAAGTCGGCGGACGCCTGCAACAGTGACGGCGGCAGGCGTTCCAGCGACGCCTGGATCGGCAGGATCATGAACGGCAGCCAGATATAGACGAACACCATGAAGCGGCCCAGATGCGAGGTCGACAAGGTGCTGCCGCCGACCCCGGGAATCCCCAGAATGAACTGCAACACCGGCTCCAGCCCCAGATGCTGCACGAACCACTGCGCCACGCCGCCCTTGGCCAGCAGCAATGTCCACGCGTAGGCCTTGACGATGTAACTGGCCCACATCGGCATCATCACCGCGATGTAGAAAAACGCTTTGGTCTTGCCTGTGGTGTAGCGCGCCATGTAGTAGGCAATCGGGAACGCGACGATGGCGCTGGCGATGGACACAACGATGGCCATGCTCAGCGTGCGCAGGATGATGTCGAAGTTCGACGGTTGGAACAGCGCGGCAAAGTTGGCCAGGGTCAGGTCGGGGGTGACCGCCATGGTGAAGTCGTCGAAGGTGTAGAAACCCTGCCACAACAGCACCAGCAACGAGCCGAGATAGATCGCGCCAAACCACAGCAGTGGCGGCACCAGCAGCAGCGACAGGTACAGGTTCGGTTTGCGGTAGAGCAGGTTGGAAAACCGGCGCAAGGGCGGCGCTTGAGTCATCGCGAGCGTGCTCATCTCACACCCCGCCGGCAACGGTGTCATGCAGCGCGATCATCGCTTCCCGCGCCCAGCGTGCGTTCAGGCGCTGGCCGGTCTGGTGCTGCGCGCTGCTGTCGATCCACTGATTGTTGGCGTGGCTGATGCTCAGGGTCTGGCCGTTTTCCAGCTTCAGTTCATAACGCGTGGCGCTGCCCTGATATTGAATGTCGTGGAGCAGGCCGCTGACCTCGATCTCGTGGCTGGCCAGCGGGCCTTCGGCGAAACGCACGTGTTCCGGACGGATCGAAAACGGCTGCGGGTGACCGCTGAGCTGGCGCGCCAGATCGCCACGGATCACGTTCGAGGTGCCGACGAATTCGGCGACGAAGGTGGTGGTCGGTTTCATGTACAGATTGCGTGGCGTGTCGACTTGTTCGATGCGGCCCTTGTTGAATACGGCCACGCGGTCGGACATCGACAGCGCTTCAGTTTGATCGTGGGTGACGAAGATGAAGGTGATGCCGAGCTGGCGTTGCAGCTTCTTCAGTTCGCTTTGCATCTGTTCGCGAAGCTTGAGGTCGAGGGCGCCGAGCGGTTCATCGAGCAACAGCACGCGCGGACGATTGACCAAGGCGCGGGCCAGAGCCACGCGCTGGCGCTGACCGCCGGACAACTGCACCGGTTTGCGTGCGCCGTAACCGCCGAGGGCGACCATGTCCAACGCCTCTTCGGCGCGTTTGTGGCGCTCGGTTTTGCTCACCCCTTTGACCTTCAAGCCGTAAGCGACGTTGTCCAGCACGTTCATGTGCGGGAACAGCGCGTAGTCCTGGAATACGGTGTTTACATCGCGTTGATACGGCGGCAGGCCGGCCGCTTCGGCGCCGTGGATGCGGATCGATCCGGCGCTTGGTTGTTCGAACCCGGCGATCAGGCGCAGGCAGGTGGTTTTGCCCGAGCCGGAAGGGCCGAGCATGGAAAAGAACTCGCCGTCCTGGATATCGATGGAAACCCGGTCAACGGCCTTCACTTCGCCGAACTGCCGGGAAACGTTGGTGAACTGGACTGCAAGCGTCATGGTGCGGTACTCCGGTAAAGCAGGCTTTCAAAGAATGATCAGGTGTTGCGTCGAAAAGATCGCAGCCTGCGGCAGCTCCTACAGGATGTGTGCCGGACGCTGAATTTTCGGTGCTCGCGGTCGGTGTAGGAGCTGCCGAAGGCTGCGATCTTTTGATCTTGAAGGGGCTTAACGGCCGCCCATGATCGCGATGTAGTCCTGGGTCCAGCGGCTGTACGGCACGAACTTGCCGCCTTCAGCCTGCGGGGTTTTCCAGAAGGCGATCTTGTCGAACTGGTCGAAACCGTTGGTCTTGCAGCCCTCGGCACCGAGCAGTTCGCTCTCCTTGCACGCCGCCGGCACGGCCGGCAACGAGCCGAACCACGCGGCTACATCGCCCTGGACTTTCGGTTTCAGCGACCAGTCCATCCACTTGTACGCGCAGTTCGGGTGCTTGGCTTCGGCGTGCAGCATGGTGGTGTCGGCCCAGCCGGTGGCGCCTTCTTTCGGAATGGTCGACGCGATCGGCTGCTTTTCGTTGATCAGGCCGTTGACCTGATACGGCCAGGCGCTGGACGCGACCACGCCTTCGTTCTTGAAGTCGCTCATCTGCACCGTGGTGTCGTGCCAGTAGCGGTGGATCAGCGGCTGCTGCTGGCGCAACAGCTCAAGCACGGCTTTGTACTGATCTTCGGTGAGCTGGTACGGATCCTTGATCCCCAGCTCAGGCTTGGCGCTCTTCAGGTACAGCGCTGCATCGGCGATGTAGATCGGCCCGTCATACGCCTGCACGCGGCCCTTGTTCGGCTTGCCGTCGGGGAGGTTCTGCGCGTCGAACAGCACGTTCCAGCTGGTCGGCGGCGTCTTGAACACGTTGGTGTTGTACATCAACACGTTCGGGCCCCACTGGTACGGGGTGCCGTAGGTCTGCTTGTTGACCACGTACCACGGCGCATCTTTCAGGCGCGGGTCGAGGGTGTTCCAGTTCGGGATCAATGCGGTGTTGATCGGTTGCACGCGCTTGCCGACGATCAACCGCAGCGAGGCATCGCCCGACGCGGTCACCAGGTCGTAACCGCCCTTGGCCATCAGACTGACCATTTCGTCGGAGGTGGCAGCCGTCTTGACGTTGACCTTGCAGCCGGTTTCCTTCTCGAAACCGCTCACCCAGTCGTAGGCCTTGTCGCTCTCGCCACGTTCGATGTAGCCCGGCCAGGCCACGATATCCAGCTGCCCCTCGCCGGCGCCGACGGCTTTCAGCGGCTCGGCGGCTTGCAAACTGGCGCTGGCCAGCAGGGCCGTGGTGATTGCACTGAACAGTGCGGTCTTGTGCACGAACATGAGACACACCTCTTTGTTTATCAGGTTTTTGTTAAGAGTAGTCGCAAGCTCCAAGCTCCAAGCTGCAAGACACAGCGGATTTGCTTTTAACTTGCGGCTTGTAGCTCGCCGCTTAAAGCTCCCGGCTATGCCGGGCCATGATGTGCCGCACCACGCTGTAGTCCTGCAGCGAATCACTGGATAAGTCTTTGCCGTATCCGGAGCGTTTCAGCCCGCCGTGGGGCATTTCGCTGACCAGCATGAAATGGCTGTTGATCCAGGTGCAGCCGTACTGCAAACGGGCGGCGACCTGCATCGCCTTGTCCAGATTCTGCGTCCACACCGACGAGGCCAGGCCGTATTCGGAGTCGTTGGCCCAGTCCACCGCTTGCGCGAGTTCGTCGAAGCGAGTCACGGTCACCACCGGGCCGAACACTTCGCGCTGGACGATTTCATCGCTCTGTTTGCAACCGGCCAGCAGCGTCGGTTGATAGAAGAAGCCAGCGCCGGAATGCACCGCCGCGCCGGTCACCCGCTCGATGTGCGGCTGGCCGAGGGCGCGTTCGACGAAACTGGCAACGCGGTCGCGCTGGCGGGTACTGATCAGTGGGCCGATCTCGTTGTCGGCGTCGCGTTTGCCGGCGAAGCGCAGGCTGCTGACGGCGGCGCCGAGTTCGGCAACCAGCTTGTCGTGAATCCCGGCTTGTGCGTAGATCCGGCACGCGGCGGTGCAGTCCTGCCCGGCGTTGTAGTAACCATAGGTGCGTACGCCTTCAACCACCGCTTGAAGGTCGGCGTCGTTGCAAACGATCACCGGGGCTTTGCCGCCGAGTTCCAAGTGCGTACGTTTGAGGGTTTTCGCTGCGGCCTGAAGGATCTTCTGCCCGGTGACGATATCGCCGGTCAGCGAGACCATACGCACCTTGGCGTGGCCCACCAGATGGCTGCCGACGCCTTCGCCACCGCCGCAGATGATGTTGATCACCCCGCGTGGCAGGATCTCGGCCAGTGCGGGCGCCAGTGCGAGGATCGACAGCGGCGTGTGCTCTGAAGGTTTGAACACCAGCGTGTTGCCGGCGGCGAGGGCCGGGGCGATTTTCCACGCGGCCATCATGATCGGGTAGTTCCACGGCGCAATCGATGCCACCACACCAATCGGATCGCGGCGCACCATGCTGGTGTAGCCCGGCAGGTATTCGCCACTGAGCTGGCCGGTCTGGCAGCGCACGGCACCGGCAAAGAAACGGAACACGTCGACGGTGGCGCTCAGATCGTCCTGACGCGCCAGGTGCAGTGGCTTGCCGCAGTTAAGCGCTTCGAGGCGGGCGAGGTGGTCGGCGTGTTTTTCAACAGCATTGGCGATGTCCAGCAGCAGGTTCGAGCGTTGCTGCGGCGTGGTCCGTGACCATTCGGCAAAGGCGCGGTGGGCGGCGAGGATCGCGCTTTCGACCTGCTCGGTACTGGCCTCGGCGATGTGCGTGAGGATCTCGCCGGTGGCCGGGTTGAGGATCGGCTCGACAAAACCTTGCCCGGCGACCAGTTCGCCGTCGATCAACAACGCGGTACACATCGGGGTCTGCACGCCAGCCATTTTCCGCGATCTCTTTTCTTGTGTGGTCATTGTTGCTCCCGTGCCCGGGAGCCGACCGTCTTATAGATGCAGCAAGACTAGTGCGCGGCTCCGAGGTCGACAAATTCTAAATACTGAAGGTGGCATTCGATTAAATAGATGGCTTGCGTCCGCCGTGCGGCTGCTCGCGGGCCACGGTCAGGAACGGGTCGACCAGTGCCGGTCGCGCGGTGCCACGGCGCCAGGCCAGGCCGACGTCGAGGGTCTGGTTGAGGTCGGCAATCGGCCGCGCTTCGATGATGTCGCCCTCCAGTGACCACGGGCGATAGGTCATGTCCGGCTGGATCGACACCCCCAGACCCGCCGCGACCAGGCTTCGTACCGCTTCGGTTGAGGCAGTGCGCAACGTGATCTTCGGCTGCAGTCCGGCGCCGCGCCACAGGCGTTGGGCGTTGCGATCCATTTCGTCGACGTTCAGTTGAATCAGCGGTTCGCGGGCGACATCGGCGAGGTTGATGCTGTCGTGCTCCAGCAGCGGATGCTGGGCCGGCAGCCACAAACGGTGCGGCGAGTGGGTCAGTACTTCGGTCTGCAAGGCGTGGCGGTCTTCGAGGTTGGACAGGATCAACACACCGACATCGATCTCGCCGCTGACCAGCAAATGCTCGATGTAAGGCCGTTCGTCTTCCATCACGCGGATCTCGACGTTGGGATAGGCGCGCTGGAATCGTGTGAGCAAATCGGCGAGGTAATAACCGGCGACCAGACTGGTCACGCCGACGATCAACTGCCCGGCAACCTGATCGGTGCTCTGTTGCAGGCTGCGTTTGGCGTTGTCCACGGTCGCCAGAATCAGGTGCGCCTGGCGCAGGAATTGGTGCCCCTGATGCGTCAGAGTCATGCCCTTGGCGTGGCGGCTGAACAGGCTGACGCCGATTTCCTCTTCCAGTTGCTGGATCGCCAGGGTCAGGGTCGATTGGGAAATGAACGCGGTTTGCGCGGCGGCGGAAATCGAGCCGGTCTCGGCCACGGCGATGAAGTGACGAATCTGACGCAGGGTCATCATGAGGGGTGTACCCAGTGGGCGGTTTTTATCGATTGGTCTGAGTGTATATCTCTTTTCACGAAGGCCACGCGCGTACTGAGCAACATCTGGAAGCACACTCGCGGGCCGGACCGGGGCACTTTCGAACTAGGCTGAGGGCCTGATAGATCCGGATAACCCCTGTTTTGGAGGCGGAACATGAACACCCGTGGATTGCTCGATCAACTACTCAAGTCCGGCCAGGATCTGTTGCAGAACAAGGCTGGCGGGGCGCAGAACAAATCGGCGGCTGGCGGGCTGGGCGGGTTGCTCGGCGGCTCTTCAGGCTCCGGTGCGCTGGGTGGCCTGCTCTCGGGGGCGGGCGGTGGTGCTTTGGCTGCGGGGGCGATGGGCCTGCTGCTCGGCAGTAAAAAGGCGCGCAGGGTCGGCGGCAAAGTCGCGGTCTACGGCGGCCTCGCTGCACTCGGTGTGTTGGCTTACAAGGCCTACGGCAACTGGAACGCGCAAAAGGGCACGGCACCGCAAAACGAACCGCAGACACTCGACCGTTTGCCGCCCGCGCAAGCCGAGCAGCACAGCCAGGCGATTCTCAAGGCACTGGTCGCCGCCGCCAAGGCCGACGGCCACATCGATGATCGCGAGCGCCAGTTGATCGAGGGCGAATTCACCAAACTCGACAACGACCAGGAGCTGCAACACTGGCTGCACGCCGAACTCAACAAGCCCCTCGACCCTGCCGACGTCGCCCGCGCCGCGAGTACGCCGGAGATGGCGGCGGAGATGTACATCGCTAGTGTGATGCTGGTGGATGAGGAGAGCTTTATGGAGAAGGCGTATCTGGAGGAATTGGCGAAGCAGTTGAAGCTGGAGCCGGGGTTGAAGGTGGAGCTGGAGAAACAGGTGCGCATGGCATCGCAATAGAACCGCCTGAACACGCGGTACTTATGTAAGCGCTGCGGCACGCTGCGATCTTTTGATTTTTAAAGCCAACATCAAAAAGATCGCAGCGTGCCGCAGCGCCTACAAGGTTTTGGGCCAGACGCCGAAATTTGTAGGAACGAGCCTGCTCGCGATTGCGTTTTCAGCCTCGCAACAACAGCGATGACCGATCCATCGCCCCTTTTTGCCATTTCATCACTGGCACGCCAACCCCGGATTGACGGACAGTCCCACCTCAGAACCTCCCGGCCTTGCGCGCTCGGCAGGCCCGAGGGTTAAAAAGCGTCTTATAAATGAGACACCTCCCTCGGCTATACTCCCCCGCATTTCGACTTAGGCACGAGGACTCACTGTGAAGAACTGGACGTTGCGCCAACGCATTTTGGCGAGCTTTGCGGTGATTATCGCCATCATGCTGCTGATGGTCGTCGTTTCGTATTCACGCTTGCTGAAGATCGAGACCAGTGAAAACAGCGTCCGTGACGACGCGGTTCCCGGCGTCTATTACAGCTCGATGATTCGCGGTGCCTGGGTCGACAGCTACCTGCAGACTCAGGAACTGCTCGGGCTGAAGGAAGGGCAGGGCATCAGCAGCGAAGATGCGGCGGACTACAAGGCGTTCGAGAACCGTCTGCAAGAGCAGATGGCCAACTATCGCAACACCGTGACCACCGACGAAGATCGAATCGAGTTCGCTGCGTTCGAGAAGTATCACGATACCTACATGCAGATTCAGGATCAGGTACTTGATCTGCACAAGCGCAATCTGGAAGCCGAGGCGGTCAAGCTGTTCACCGAGAAGCTGACCCCGGCCTGGTATGCAGGTCGTATGAAACTCAACGACATCATCGGTGAGAACAAGAAGGTGGCCGATCAGGCCATGGCCAACATCGACGAGGCGGTCGCGGCGGCCAAAGTCAGTATGTTCGTCTCGCTGCTGGTGGCCGTGCTGGCGGCCGGTGCCTGTGGCTTGCTGCTGATGCGCGCAATCATGGCGCCGATGAACCGCATCGTGGAGATCCTCGAAATCATGCGTACCGGCGACTTGAGCAGCCGTCTGAATCTGGACCGCAAGGACGAGTTCGGTGCGGTGGAAACCGGCTTCAACGACATGATGACCGAGCTGACCTCGCTGGTGTCCCAGGCCCAGCGCTCGTCGGTGCAGGTGACCACCTCGGTGACCGAGATCGCCGCCACCTCCAAGCAGCAACAGGCCACCGCCACCGAAACCGCCGCCACCACCACCGAAATCGGTGCGACCTCGCGTGAAATCGCCGCCACGTCGCGGGACCTGGTGCGCACCATGACCGAAGTGTCCACCGCTGCCGATCAGGCTTCGGTGCTCGCCGGCTCCGGCCAGCAAGGTCTGGCGCGCATGGAGGACACCATGCACTCGGTGATGGGCGCGGCCGATCTGGTCAACGCCAAACTGGCGATCCTCAACGAGAAGGCCGGCAACATCAATCAGGTGGTGGTGACCATCGTCAAGGTTGCCGACCAGACCAACCTGCTGTCGCTCAACGCCGCCATCGAGGCCGAGAAGGCCGGTGAATACGGCCGCGGTTTTGCCGTGGTCGCGACCGAAGTGCGGCGTCTGGCGGACCAGACCGCCGTCGCCACTTACGACATCGAGCAGATGGTTCGCGAGATCCAGTCGGCAGTGTCTGCCGGCGTGATGGGCATGGACAAGTTCTCCGAAGAAGTGCGCCGAGGCATGGCCGAGGTGCAGCAGGTCGGCGAGCAGTTGTCGCAGATCATCCATCAGGTACAGGCGCTGGCGCCGCGGGTGTTGATGGTCAACGAAGGCATGCAGGCCCAGGCCACCGGTGCCGAGCAGATCAACCATGCGCTGGTGCAGTTGGGCGACGCCAGCAGCCAGACCGTCGAGTCGCTGCGTCAGGCCAGTTTCGCCATTGACGAACTGAGCCAGGTGGCCGTCGGGCTGCGCAGCGGCGTTTCGCGATTCAAAGTCTGATGAGCGAAATCACCGCCAAACGCAGCGCCGCGCCGGTGGCGAAGCAGGCGTTGTTCCTGCTGTTTCGCATCGGCAGCGAGCGCTACGCCTTGCTCGCCACCGAAGTGGCCGAAGTCTTGCCGCGCCTGCCGTTGAAGCCGATCGCCCAGGCACCCGAGTGGGTGGCCGGGGTGTTCGCCTATCGCGCAGCAGTGGTGCCGGCGATCGACCTCAGTGCGCTGACCTTCGGCAAACCGGCCGAGGCGCGCACCAGCACCCGGCTGGTGCTGGTGCATTACCGTCCGGATGAACAGCAGCCGCCGCGCTGGCTGGGATTGATCCTTGAGCAGGCGACCGACACCCTGCGCTGCAACCCCGAAGATTTTCAGCCTTATGGCCTGGACAATCGCCAGGCGCCGTACCTCGGTCCGGTGCGTGAAGATGCCCAGGGGCTGGTGCAGTGGGTGCGGGTCAACGACCTGCTGGATGATGCCGTGCGCAGCCTGCTGTTCCCGGCGCCGCTTGAGGCGCAGCCATGAGCAGCGACCAACGTTTTTTCGATTT
Organism: Pseudomonas sp. MG-9; assembly: GCF_018729515.1. Taxonomy (NCBI): domain Bacteria; kingdom Pseudomonadati; phylum Pseudomonadota; class Gammaproteobacteria; order Pseudomonadales; family Pseudomonadaceae; genus Pseudomonas; species Pseudomonas sp. MG-9. The sequence goes on along the minus strand of NZ_JAHHZH010000006.1, from coordinate 30,463 downwards.
CCTCAAGGAACGCATCGGGCTGGATGTCACCTCGGTCGGGCCGGCGATCATCGAGCGGGCGGTGCGCCAGCGCACGACGCTGTCGCAAGCGGCGCACAGCGATGAATACTGGCAATTGCTGCAAGTCTCGCGGGACGAGCAGCAGGCGCTGATCGAAGCGGTGATCGTTCCCGAAACCTGGTTTTTCCGTTACCCGGAATCCTTCGCCACCCTGGGTAAACTGGCGTGCAAGCGGCTGGTCGAACTGAACAACATGCGCGCGCTGCGCATCCTCAGCCTGCCGTGCTCCACCGGTGAAGAACCCTATTCGATTGCCATGGCCTTGCTCGATGCCGGGCTCAAACCGCATCAGTTCAAGGTCGACGGCATGGACGTCAGCCCGCTGTCGGTGGACAAGGCGCGGCGGGCGCTGTACGGCAAGAACTCGTTCCGTGGTCAGGATCTGGACTTTCGCGAGCGCCATTTCAGCGCGGAACAGGATGGGCATCGCGTCAATGAAACGGTGCGCGAACAGGTACGCCTGCAAGTCGGCAACGTGCTGGATCCGACGCTGCTGGCCAGCGAGCCGCCGTTCGACTTTGTCTTCTGCCGCAACCTGCTGATCTATTTCGATCAGCCGACTCAGCAGCAGGTTTTCGCCGTACTCAAGCGCCTGACCCACATGGACGGGGTGCTTTTCATCGGCCCCGCGGAGGGCGGTCTGCTCGGGCGTTTGGGCATGCGTTCGATCGGCATCCCGCAGTCGTTTGCCTTCAGTCGACACGCTGAGCCGCTGCCCGACCCCGTGGCACTGCCGACGCCCACCCCCTTGCCAGTGCGTCAGCCGTTGCGCAGTCCGCCACCGCCACCGCCGGTGCGCCAGCGCCCGTTCGCCAACGTTGCGCCGCTGCCTGTCAGCAGCAAAAGCGCCAACCCGGACGCCGCCACCCTACTGGCCAACATCGCTGCGCTGGCCAACGAAGGCAAAAGCGCCGAGGCCCGCGCGGCGTGCGAACAGTATCTGCGCAGCCACGAACCGGTGGCTCAGGTGTTCTACTGGCTCGGCCTGCTCAGCGATGTTGCCGGCTCCGCGCTCGAAGCCCAGAGCTATTACCGCAAGGCCTTGTACCTTGAACCGCAACACCCCGAAGCGTTGATGCACCTGGCCGCGTTGCTCCAGGCCCAGGGTGACAGCGCCGGTGCCAGACGATTGCAGGAACGCGCCGCGCGCAGCGGGCGCACCGCCGACAGTGAGCGTAAACGATGATCCCGTCCGACACCTTGAACGTCACCCGCGAAGACGCCCGGGCCATCGATGATTGCTGGAACCGCATCGGCATTCACGGCGACAAGTCGTGCCCATTGCTGGCCGAACATATTCATTGCCGCAACTGCGCGGTGTATTCCGCCGCTGCCACGCGCCTGCTCGACCGTTATGCGTTGCAGCAGGACGAGCGCGATCCGGTCGCCGTGGCGGTTGAAAGTGACGTTAAAACCCGTTCGCTGCTGATGTTCCGCCTCGGCGAAGAATGGCTGGGGCTGGCCACCCGCAGTCTGGTGGAGGTGGCGCCGCTGCACGCGATTCACTCGTTGCCGCACCAGCGCTCGCGGGCCTTGCTCGGCGTGGCGAACGTGCGCGGGGCGTTGGTGGCGTGTCTGTCGCTGGTCGAACTGCTCGACCTCGATAGCAACGCCGCACCGGCCACTGGCGCGCGGATCATGCCGCGCATGCTCATCATCGCCGCACACGGCGGACCGGTAGTGGTGCCGGTGGACGAGGTCGACGGTATCCATGCCATTGACGAACGAATTCTCGACGCCGCGTCCCGTGCCGGCGGTGAGCACAACAGCACGGCCAGCGCCAAATACACCCGTGGCGTCCTGCAGTTCCGGGGACGCAGCCTGCGTTGGCTGGATGAAGAACAGTTGTTGTCCGCCGTGACCCGGAGCCTCACATGACCCCCGAGCAAATGCGCGACGCCTCGCTGCTGGAGCTGTTCAGCCTCGAAGCCGAGGCCCAGACCCAGGTGCTCAGCAGCGGGCTGCTGGCGCTGGAGCGCAACCCGACCCAGGCCGATCAACTGGAGTCGTGCATGCGCGCGGCGCACTCACTCAAGGGCGCGGCGCGGATCGTCGGCATCGACAGCGGCGTCAGCGTCGCCCATGTGATGGAGGATTGCCTGGTCAGCGCCCAGGAAGGGCGGCTGTTGCTGCGCCCCGAACACATCGATGCGTTGTTGCAAGGCACCGATCTGCTGATGCGCATCGCCACGCCGGCCAATGCCCCGCAAGCGACGGACATCGAGGCGTATGTGGCGTTGATGGGGCGTCTGCTCGATCCTTCGGCACCCCCCGCTGTGGCGCCGCCGCCCATGGCCGAGTTGCAGATGCCGGCGCCTGCACCGATTGAAACCCCGTCGCCAATGCCTGTGCCGGCGGTCGATATGCCGCTGGAAATCTCCGACCCGGCACCGCGCAAGAACAAGCGCACCACCGAAGGTGGCGAGCGCGTGCTGCGGGTCACTGCCGAACGCCTGAACAGCCTGCTCGACCTGTCGAGCAAATCGCTGGTCGAAACCCAGCGCCTCAAGCCACATCTGGCGACCATGCAGCGCCTCAAGCGCATGCAGAACAACGGCCTGCGGGCGCTGGAAAGCCTCAATGTGCATCTCAAGGAACATGCGCTGAGCCTCGAAGCCCAGGAAGCCCTTGAAGATGCGCGACGCCTGCTGGCCGAGTCCCAGCAGTTGCTCGCGGAGAAAAACGCCGAACTGGACGAGTTCGCCTGGCAAGCCAGTCAACGCGCGCAAGTGCTCTACGACACCGCGCTGGCCTGCCGCATGCGGCCGTTCGCCGATGTGCTCACCGGTCAGGTGCGCATGGTGCGGGATTTGGGGCGCAGCCTCGGCAAACAGGTGCGACTGGAGATCGAAGGCGAAAAAACTCAAGTCGATCGCGATGTGCTGGAAAAGCTCGAAGCGCCGCTGACCCATCTGCTGCGCAACGCGGTCGACCACGGTATCGAGACCCCGGAGCAACGCTTGCTCAAGGGCAAGTCCGAAGAGGGCCTGATCCGCCTGCGCGCCTCGCACCAGGCCGGTTTGCTGGTGCTGGAACTGAGTGATGACGGCAATGGCGTGGATCTGGAAAAGGTCCGCCGCAGCATTGTCGAGCGTCAGCTGTCGCCGGCCGAAACCGCAGCTCAGTTGAGCGAAGAAGAACTGCTGACATTCCTGTTCCTGCCGGGCTTCAGCCTGCGCGACACGGTCACCGAAGTGTCCGGGCGTGGCGTCGGACTCGATGCGGTGCAGCACATGGTGCGGCAGTTGCGCGGCGCGGTGGTGCTTGAGCAAACGGCGGGTGAGGGCAGTCGCTTTCATCTTGAAGTGCCGCTGACTCTGTCGGTGGTGCGCAGTCTGGTGGTGGAAGTCGGCGACGAGGCCTATGCGTTCCCGCTGGCGCACATCGAGCGCATGTGCGATCTGCAACCGCAGGACATCGTGCAGGTCGAGGGCCGCCAGCATTTCTGGCATGAAGGCCGGCACGTCGGACTGGTCGCGGCCAGTCAGCTGTTGAATCGCCCGGCCAGCCAGAGCAGCGACGAAACCCTCAAGGTCGTGGTGATCCGCGAGCGCGACGCGATCTACGGCGTGGCGGTCGAGCGTTTTGTCGGCGAGCGCACGCTGGTGGTGCTGCCGCTGGATGAGCGGCTGGGCAAGATTCAGGACATTTCTGCCGGGGCGTTGCTTGACGACGGTTCGGTGGTGCTGATCGTCGATGTCGAAGACATGCTGCGCTCGGTGGACAAACTGCTCAATACCGGGCGTCTGGAACGCATCGCGCGCCACGGCAATCAGGCCGCCGAAGTGGCGCGCAAACGGATTCTGGTGGTCGACGATTCGCTCACCGTGCGCGAGCTGCAACGCAAGCTGCTGCTCAATCGCGGCTATGACGTGGCGGTTGCGGTGGACGGCATGGACGGCTGGAACGCGTTGCGTTCGGAGGACTTCGATTTGCTGATCACCGACATCGACATGCCACGCATGGACGGCATCGAACTGGTCACCCTGCTGCGCCGCGACAACCGCCTGCAATCGCTGCCGGTGATGGTGGTCTCGTACAAGGATCGTGAAGAGGACCGCCGTCGTGGACTGGACGCCGGCGCAGACTATTATTTAGCCAAGGCCAGTTTTCATGACGACGCCCTGCTTGATGCAGTGGTTGAGCTCATTGGAGGAGCGCGGGCATGAAAATCGCAATCGTCAACGACATGCCCCTGGCGGTGGAGGCGCTGCGCCGTGCGCTGGCCTTCGAACCGGCGCATCAGGTGGTCTGGGTCGCCAGAAATGGCGCCGAGGCGGTGCAACTGTGCGCCGAAAATACCCCGGACCTGATCCTGATGGACTTGATCATGCCGGTGATGGACGGCGTCGAGGCCACCCGGCGGATCATGGCCGAGAGCCCGTGCGCTATCGTCATCGTCACGGTCGACCGCCAACAGAATGTGCACCGGGTGTTCGAAGCCATGGGCCACGGCGCGCTGGACGTGGTCGATACCCCGGCGCTCGGTGCCGGCAACGCGCAGGAAGCGGCAGCGCCATTGCTGCGCAAGATCCTCAACATCGGCTGGCTGATCGGCGAGAAGACCAGCCGCACCCGCCCGGTACCCGCCACGCAGCGCAGCTCCGGTTCGTGCAAGCGGCTGGTGGCGATCGGTTCGTCGGCGGGCGGGCCGGCGGCGCTGGAAGTGCTGCTCAAGGGCCTGCCGCGCAATTTCTCGGCAGCCATCGTGCTGGTGCAGCACGTGGATCAAGTGTTCGCCGCCGGCATGGCCGAATGGCTTGCCAGCGCCAGCGGCCTGGACGTGCGCCTGGCCCGCGAAGGCGAGCCGCCGCAAGCCGGCGCGGTGCTGCTGGCCGGCACCAATCACCATATTCGCTTATTGAAAAACGGCACGCTGGCCTACACCGCCGAGCCAGTCAACGAGATCTACCGACCTTCGATCGACGTGTTTTTCGAAAGTGTCGCCAATTATTGGAGCGGCGATGCCGTCGGGGTTTTATTGACCGGAATGGGACGCGACGGGGCGCAAGGGCTTAAGCTCATGCGCCAGCAAGGATATCTGACCATCGCGCAGGATCAGCAAAGCAGTGCGGTGTACGGCATGCCCAAGGCAGCGGCGGCGATCGATGCTGCCGTCGAAATCCGTCCACTGGAAAAGATAGCGCCACGATTGCTGGAGGTTTTCCCCAAATGAACAGGTTTATCCGCAATCCTGGCCCCCGCAGTATTCAGGTGACCGCCCATGAATGATTTACAGATCGATGGCATTAAAACCGACGAAAACGCCGCCATGGTGTTGTTGGTGGACGATCAGGCGATGATCGGCGAGGCCGTGCGCCGTGGGCTGTCGAATGAAGAGAACATCGACTTCCACTTCTGCTCCGACCCGCATCAGGCCATCGCCCAGGCGGTACGGATCAAGCCGACGGTGATTTTGCAGGACCTGGTGATGCCCGGCCTCGATGGCCTGAGCCTGGTGCGCGAATACCGCAATCACCCGGCGACCAAGGACATCCCGATCATCGTGCTCTCGACCAAGGAAGACCCGCTGATCAAGAGCGCGGCGTTTTCCGCCGGGGCCAACGATTATCTGGTGAAGCTGCCGGACACCATCGAACTGGTGGCGCGCATCCGTTATCACTCGCGCTCCTACATGACCCTGCTGCAACGAGACGCGGCGTACCGGGCGTTGCGCGTCAGCCAGCAGCAGTTGCTCGACACCAATCTGGTGCTGCAGCGTCTGATGAACTCCGATGGCCTGACCGGGCTGTCCAACCGCCGGCACTTCGACGAATACCTGGAACTGGAATGGCGCCGCTCGCTGCGCGATCAGAGCCAGTTGTCGCTGCTGATGATCGATGTCGATTACTTCAAGTCCTACAACGACAGTTTTGGCCACGTTGAAGGCGACGAGGCGCTACGCAAGGTCGCTACGGCGATTCGCGACGCCAGTGCCCGACCGTCGGACCTGCCGGCGCGCTACGGCGGTGAAGAATTCGCCCTGGTGCTGCCGAACACCTCGCCGGGCGGCGCGCGACTGGTGGCGGAGAAACTGCGCCAGACCGTGGCCGCCCTGAAGATTCCGCACAACACCCCAAGCGAGGGGGCGAGTCTGACCATCAGCATCGGCCTGGCGACCATGGTGCCGCAGGCGGGCAGCGACTGCCGGTTGCTGATATCGGCGGCGGATCGTGGCCTGTATCTGGCCAAGAACAGCGGGCGTAATCAGGTCGGTATCGAATAACCCATTAATCCCTGTAGGAGCTGCCGAAGGCTGCGATCTTCTGATCTTTAAAAAGCAAAATCAAAAGATCGTCCGATCGCGGCCCGAGCCTTCGGCAGCTCCTACAGGGGAAATGTGTCAAGTGATTCGCCCCGACAGCCGCCAGACGGGCTGCCGTGACAGCGTGATTACGTTATACTCGCCGGCTTTCAAAAGTTCGCCAACGAGTGCTGCCCGTCATGGAAATCAACCCGATCCTGAACACCATCAAGGACCTGTCCGAGCGCTCCGAAACTATTCGGGGGTATCTTTGACTACGATCAAAAGCATGAGCGTCTGACTGAAGTCAATCGCGAGCTTGAAGATCCGAGTGTCTGGAACAAACCTGAATACGCTCAGGAACTGGGCCGCGAGCGCTCGGCGCTGGCGCAGATCGTCGACACCCTCGATGAACTGAACGCCGGTCTGGCCGATTGCCGCGACCTGCTGGACATGGCCGTCGAAGAAAACGACGAAGGCGCAGTGGGCGATGTCGTCGCCGAGCTGGCCCGTCTCGAAGAAAGCCTGGCCAAGCTTGAATTCCGCCGCATGTTCAGCCACGAGATGGACCCGAACAACGCCTACCTGGACATCCAGGCCGGTTCCGGTGGCACCGAGGCCCAGGACTGGGCCAACATCCTGCTGCGCATGTACCTGCGCTGGGCGGACAAACGCGGTTTCGAAGCGACCATCATGGAGCTGTCGGCCGGTGAAGTGGCCGGTATCAAGGGCGCGACCGTGCACATCAAGGGCGAATACGCCTTTGGCTGGCTGCGCACCGAGATCGGCGTGCACCGTCTGGTGCGCAAGAGCCCGTTCGACTCCGGCAACCGTCGCCACACCTCGTTTTCTGCGGTGTTCGTCTCGCCTGAGATCGATGACAAGGTGGAAATCGAGATCAACCCGGCAGACCTGCGGATCGACACCTATCGTTCCTCCGGTGCCGGTGGTCAGCACGTAAACACCACCGACTCGGCCGTACGTATCACCCACGTACCGACCAACACCGTGGTCAGCTGCCAGAACGAACGTTCCCAGCACGCCAACAAGGACACCGCCATGAAAATGCTGCGGGCCAAGTTGTACGAGCAGGAAATGCAGAAGCGCAACGCCGCGTCGCAAGCGCTGGAAGACACCAAGTCGGACATCGGCTGGGGTCACCAGATCCGCTCTTACGTGCTCGATGCGTCGCGGATCAAGGATCTGCGCACCAACATCGAACGCAGCGACTGCGACAAGGTACTCGACGGCGACATCGACGAATACCTGGAAGCCAGCCTGAAATCGGGGCTGTAAAAAGACGCAACACAGGATCGGCTGATTCAACCCGATCCCTGTAAGAGCCAGCCTGCTGGCGATCCCCGGGGCCAAGGCCCGGGGGCAACGAACCTGATGGAATATCTAAAGACATGAGCGACCAACAACTCGACCCGCAAGCCCTGCAACAGGAAGAAAACTCCCTGATCGCCCTGCGCAAGGAAAAGCTGGCTGCCGAGCGCGCCAAGGGCAACGCCTTCCCGAACGACTTCCGCCGCGAAAACTACTGCGAAGATCTGCAGAAGAAATACGCGGACAAGACCAAGGAAGAGCTGGCCGAGGCTGCAATCCCGGTCAAGGTTGCCGGTCGCATCATGCTCAACCGTGGCTCGTTCATGGTGATCCAGGACATGACCGGTCGCATCCAGGTCTACGTCAACCGTAAAACCCTGTCCGAAGACACCCTGGCCGCGGTCAAGACCTGGGACATGGGCGACATCATTGCCGCCGAAGGCACCCTGGCGCGTTCCGGCAAGGGCGACCTGTACGTCGAAATGACTGACGTGCGTCTGCTGACCAAGTCGCTGCGCCCGCTGCCGGACAAGCACCACGGCCTGACCGACACCGAGCAGCGCTACCGTCAGCGTTACGTTGACCTGATCGTCAACGAAGACGTGCGCCAGACTTTCCGCGTGCGTTCGCAAGTGATCGCGCACATCCGCAGCTTCCTGATGAAGCGCGACTTCCTTGAAGTCGAAACGCCGATGCTGCAGACCATTCCTGGCGGCGCCGCGGCCAAGCCGTTCGAAACCCACCACAACGCGCTGGACATGGAAATGTTCCTGCGTATCGCCCCTGAGCTGTACCTCAAGCGTCTGGTGGTCGGTGGTTTCGAGAAAGTGTTCGAGATCAACCGCAACTTCCGTAACGAAGGCGTTTCGACGCGTCACAACCCTGAATTCACCATGTTGGAGTTCTATCAGGCTTACGCCGACTACGAAGACAACATGGACCTGACCGAAGAACTGTTCCGTGAGCTGGCGCAGCTGGTGCTGGGCAGCACCGACGTGCCGTACGGCGACAAGGTGTTCCACTTCGGCGAGCCGTTTGCGCGCCTGTCGGTGTTCGACTCGATCCTCAAGTACAACCCTGAGCTGACCGCCGATGACCTGAACGACATCGACAAGGCGCGCGCCATCGCCAAGAAGGCCGGCGCCAAGGTGCTGGGTTTCGAAGGTCTGGGCAAGCTGCAGGTGATGATTTTCGAAGAACTGGTCGAGCACAAGCTGGAGCAGCCGCACTTCATCACTCAGTACCCGTTCGAAGTGTCGCCGCTGGCCCGTCGCAACGACGAGAACCCGAACGTCACCGACCGTTTCGAGCTGTTCATCGGTGGCCGTGAAATCGCCAACGCCTACTCCGAGTTGAACGACGCGGAAGACCAGGCCGAGCGCTTCATGGCGCAAGTGGCCGACAAGGACGCCGGCGACGACGAAGCCATGCACTACGACGCCGACTTCGTGCGCGCGCTGGAGTACGGCATGCCGCCAACGGCCGGTGAAGGCATCGGCATCGACCGTCTGGTGATGTTGCTGACCAACTCGCCGTCGATCCGCGATGTGATCCTGTTCCCGCACATGCGACCGCAAGCGTAAACGTTTCAGTGAAAAAGCCGCCTAAAACAGGCGGCTTTTTATTGCCTGTCTGGTACAAATGTATCAATTGGTTAATTTTGCAATAGCAGAGGAAGTCCAGTCGTGATGGTTGCAATCGCTCAAGAAGGTGCAGCGGGTATCGCCACTGCGGTCGCTGAAAGTGTTCAGTACCAGGGCCGCAAGGCCAGCCGACAGGGCAGTGAGCAGCGTCGCCAGGACATTCTCGACGCGGCGATGCGCATTGTCGTGCGTGACGGCGTGCGTGCCGTGCGCCACCGGGCCGTGGCGGCCGAGGCCGGAGTGCCACTGTCGGCCACCACCTATTACTTCAAGGATATCGATGACCTGCTCACCGATACTTTCGCCCAATACGTCGAACGCAGCGCGGCCTACATGGCCAAGCTGTGGATCAACAACGAAGGCCTGCTGCGCGAGATGGTCGTCAGTGGCGACGGCAGCCCCGAGTCGCGTTCGCAACTGGCGGACGATATCGCGCGGCTGATGGCCGACTATGTGCATCGGCAACTGGTCAACCGTCGCGAGCATCTGATGGCCGAGCAGGCGTTCCGTCAGGAAGCATTGCTCAACCCGCGCCTGGCGGATCTGGTACGTTCCCATCAGCAGATTCTGCTGCAGGGCACCTGCCAGTTATTCCAGGTACTGGGCTCGCGCGAACCGCAGCAGGATGCCAAAGTGTTGACGGCGATTATCGGACGGATGGAATATCAGGGCCTGCTCAACGACGCCGAGCCTTTGGCCGAACAGGACATGCTCGGGATTCTGACGCGGTATATGCATCTGGTGCTTGCGTCGGTCTGACGCAATACCTTGTAGGAGTGAGCCTGCTCGCGATAGCTGTCTGACCTTCAACATCTCCGTTGGCTGACACTCCGCTATCGCGAGCAGGCTCACTCCTACAGGGGAAAGCGATCACCATGAGGGCGGCGAATGTTCATAGGGAGTATTGAATGAAAGCCTGGCGTGGCGTGCTGATCGCCTTGTCGTTCCTGCTGCTCAGCGGTTGTCTGGTGACCTTCAAGGATCCGCTGCCCGCCAGTGAGCCGGCGCCCAAGGGCTTGCTGGGCAAGTGGTCGAGCACCAATGCCTGGGGCGAGCCGATGAACCTTGAGCTGACCCGCGTCGGCAATGATCGTTATCAGGCCGTCACGTACTTCAAGGCCAAGCCCCACGAGCGTGAAGCGTATCCATTCACCGTGTCGCGCCATGGCAGCCGCTGGTATCTGTCGGCGAAGGTGCCGGCGCGTTACGGCGGGCACTACACCATCGCCGGTTTCGAACTCACCGACAAACACGAACTGGTGGTGTACAACCTCGACCTCGAGCAGATCAATCAGGCGATCAAACAGCAAGCCCTCGACGGCCAGTCTTTCCAGACCGACGCTGATGGCGACGGCGTGCAGGTCGACAGCCGCCTCGACAAAGTCTTTGCTTACCTCGACGATCCGGCCAATTCCGATGTATTCGTCGAAGCCGCGCGCTATCAGCGCCAGGCCCGCGCCAAATAATTCAGTTTTCTACAGGAGTTTCGGGTGGACGATTACCAGCAGACGATACGCACGCTGTCCGATCGCATTGTGCTGGCGCAGACACCGATCCGCGTCCTCGATGCGGTCAAGTGGGACGAGAACATCCGCAAGGGCTTTCTCAAGGCCAAGGGCAAGGAAATGCCGGCGGTGGATCGTGACTACTACCTCAATCGGCCACTGAGTTTCGATTCGAGCAAGGTCAAGCTGGAATTCCAGAACATCGAACGCGACATCACCCGCCAGCTCGGCCAGTTCAACCCGGTCGGGCAGATCATGCGGCGCATGTGCAAGGAATACCGGATGGTGGTGCGCATGCTCGAAGCGCGCGGCACCGAGGATTTCGGCCTGATCTCGCAAGAGCTGTACGGCGCTGCCTCCGATGCGTTCCATGCCGGTGACCCGACCCTGGCCGATCTCGGCCTGATGATGTCCGACTACCTGAACAACATCGATGGCCGTGGCGATCTGAAGGACGAGCCGAAAATCCTCACCGCCAAGGACGCCGTACACCTGCTGCAAACGCGCTTGAACAAGGTGTTTGGCGAGGCCGAGGAAACCATCCGCGTGTTCGAGTCCGACGGCATCGTGGCTGACGCGGCGGCGGGCGCCGACTACATCAAGATCCGCACCGACGCGCTGTTCAACGACCGCGACGTGCGCGCGCTGGAAGTTCACGAAGGCCTGGTGCACGTGGGCACTACCCTCAACGGCTTGAACCAGCCGATCTGCACCTTCCTGTCCAAGGGCCCACCCTCGTCGACGGTGACCCAGGAAGGCCTGGCGATCCTGATGGAAATTATCACCTTCGCCTCCTACCCGAGTCGCTTGCGCAAACTGACCAACCGCACCCGCGCCATTCACATGGTCGAGGAGGGCGCGGACTTTTTGCAGGTGTTCGAGTTCTTCCGCGAGCAGGGTTTTGAAATGGCCGAAAGCTACGGCAACGCCAGCCGGGTGTTCCGTGGCTCGACGCCGACCGGCCTGCCATTTACCAAAGACTTGTCCTACCTCAAGGGCTTTATCATGGTTTACAACTACATTCAGTTGGCCGTGCGTAAGGGCAAGCTTGAGCAGGTGCCGCTGCTGTTCTGCGGCAAGACTACGCTGGAGGACATGCGCACCTTGCGTCAATTGGTCGATGAAGGTCTGGTGGTGCCACCGAAATATCTGCCGGAACAGTTCCGCGACATGAACGCGCTGTCGGCGTGGATGTGCTTCTCCAACTTCCTCAATCACTTGAGCCTGGACCGGATCGAGGCGGATTACTCCAACATCCTTTGAACCAACACAAAACCCTCGTAGGAGTGAGCCTGCTCGCGATAGCGGTGTGTCAATCAACAAAAATAGCGACTGACACACCGCTATCGCGAGCAGGCTCACTCCTACAGTTTTTAATCCTGTTCCAACCCGGATTTTTTGCGAGGTTTCACCGGATGAGAATCCTCGGCATCTTTTGCCTGCTCCTGGCCCTCGGTGGTTGCAGTTCGTTGTTGTTCTACCCTGAGCCGGGCCAGATCTTCACCCCGGAAAAAGCCAGACTCGAGTACCGCACCGTCACCCTGACCACTGCTGACGGCCTGAAGCTGAATGCCTGGTGGCTGCCGGCCAGGCCCGGCGTTGAAGTCAAAGGTACGGTCCTGCACCTGCACGGCAACGGCGGCAATCTGCCGTTGCATCTGGGAGGCAGTTGGTGGTTACCGAAAAGCGGCTATCAAGTGCTGCTGGTGGACTATCGCGGTTATGGCTTGTCCGAGGGCAAACCAAGCCTGCCGGCGATCTATCAGGACATCGACGCCGCGTTCGCCTGGCTGGATCAGGCGCCGGAGGTCAAAGGCAAGCCGCTGATCCTGCTCGGCCAGAGCCTGGGTGGCTCGATGGCGGTGCATTGGCTGGTGCAGCATCCGGAGCGGCAGAAACAACTCAAAGCCTTCGTGCTCGACGGCGTCCCCGCCAGTTACCGCAGCGTCGGCCAGTACGCCCTCAGCACATCGTGGCTGACCTGGCCGTTTCAGGTGCCGCTGTCGTGGCTGGTGCCGGACAGCGACAGTGCAATCAACTCGATGCCGCAGCTCAAGGGTGTACCGAAACTGATCTTTCACAGCATCGACGACCCGCTCGTGCCACTGTCCAATGGCATTCGTCTGTATCAAGCGGCGCCGCCACCGCGGGTGCTGCAGTTGACCCGGGGTGGTCACGTGCAGACCTTCGGCGATCCGGTCTGGCGTCAGGTGATGCTGCGCTATCTGGAAGACCCCGAACATTTCAACGGCCTGCGCCGCCTCGGCGAGATCCCGAATTATCCGCAACCCTCGAATTCTGAAGATGAGAGCCCGCAATGAGTGAAGAACGTAACGCCATCCCGCTGATCATCACCGGTATCTGCAGCATCCTCGGCACCGTCGGGGCGCTGTGGTACTACGGCTACCTGCACTTCGCCAAACCCGAGGATGCGCTGCTGCTCAACGAGTTCACCATGCTCAAGACCGTGCCGGGCGAAGACTACAAAGTCTCGCTGGACCCGGCACCGCAAGTGGCGCAGTGCATCGATGGCGTGCTGGTGTTATTCGACACCGAGCAGAAGGGTTTGACCGGTGTATTGATCAATGCGCAGAAAAAAGCTGTGCGCTGCATGGGGCAGGAAACCCCGCAAAAACTTCAACCTTAAAAGCAAAAGATCGTCCGAACGTGGCCCGAGCCTGCGGCAGCTCCTACAGGGATCGCGTTCCGATGTAGGAGCTGCCGAAGGCTGCGATCTTTTGATCTTCAACAAAAAGCCCCGCCTGACTCAGTCAGGCGGGGCTTTTGCGTTACTGCGTGACGCTTAGTTCGAGCTGACCGCCGAACGAGGCATCACTGGCTGGTTGTCGTTGGAAATGGTCACTTCCACACGACGGTTCATTGCACGACCGGACACGCTGCCGTTGTCGGCAACCGGGTATTCCTTGCCATAACCCTGCACCACGATGCGCGAAGGGTCGACGCCCATCTTGATCAGTGCGACTTGTACCGAGGTCGCACGACGCTCGGACAGCGACTGGTTGTACGAAGCAGCACCGGTGCTGTCGGTGTAACCCTCGACGATCACTTTGCGATCAGGGTTTTCCTGGAGGAATTGCGCCAGTTTGTTGATGTTCACCAGACCGCTGGATTTCAGGTCAGCCTTGTTGGTGGCGAACAGCACGTCGCCGAAGGTCACCAGGGTACCGCGATCGGTCTGCTTGGCGTTCAGGCTCTGCTGCAGTTGTTTGATCTGCTGGTCGCGAGCGTCCAGACGCGCTTGGGCACGTTGGGCTGCGGCGTTCTTCAGGTTGTTTTCAGCGGTGCGCAGGGCGATGGTCTGCTTGGCCACTTCCACGCGCTGGTTGGTCAGGTAGGCCAGTTGGTCAACCTTGGCCGCGTCTTGTTTGTCCAGGTAAGCCTTGTCGGCCTTGTCCAGATAGTCGCTGGCGTCTTTGGTTTCCAGGGCTGCGACTTTGCTCGCTTGCGGGTTGGCCTGCAGGCCGGCGTAGTTGGTGCGCGCCTGTTCCAGGTTCGGGTTAGGCGGGGTGGAGCAAGCAGCCAGGGCAACGCTTGCAGCCAGGAGAGCGGGGATCATCAGTTGCTTACGCATAATTTGTCGTCCTTTCTATCGATAAAAGTTTCAGCTTTGCGATTCGGGATGCGCGCTTACTGCACGGTGCGCTGACTTTCCTGACGCAGTTCCTGAACACCTTTCTGGGAATCCTTCACAGCCTGTTCGGCCTTGGCGGCCTGAGCCTTGCGCTCTGCTACGCGAGCGTCCCATTCGGCCTGCTCGGCGAGAGTACGGGCTTGTTCATACTTCTTGTCGTGCATGGCGATTTCGGCTTGTTTGAGCTTGTCCTGCGCTTGCTTCATTTCCACTGCAGCGAACTCGGTACCACCGGCGCTCACGGCGCTGTTGACTGCCGATTGGGTCACGGCGTACTGCTCGGTCGGTGGGTTACCGGCGCAACCGGCCAGCACGAAGCTGGTGCCGATGGCCAGAGCAGCCAGTTTCAGACCGCGCAGGTGGGAGAACGAGGTTTGGGTCTTCATGGTCTTCAACTCCATTGTTTAACTCCTGATAAAACCGAAAATCCATCCTGGTCGAGGAGCCGCAAGCGTCGTGTGAAAGCGCGTTTTTGAAACGCTCGTTCCAGGCGTGGTTACAGGTTCCGACCGGAGGCGTTTTTCAAAAGTTCAGAAAAGATGGCCCATCGCCCAAAAAAAATTTGACCAAACGGACAAGGCTCTAAACCGGGAATTTTGGAGGCGGGGAGTGGTACGCGTGGGTGTATTTCAGCCCGAAAACACGCTGATTCGGAGGGAAGAATGCGATCTCTGTAGGAGTGAGCCTGCTCGCGATAGCGGTGTGTCAAACACCGAAAATGTTGAATGTAAGACCGCTATCGCGAGCAGGCTCACTCCTACAGGTTTAACGGAGTTGTATCAGTGTTTCTGTTTACCGGCAGCCGCCGACAGATCCTGCAGATGCCGCCTCGACAGCGCCAGAAAACGCGGCGTCGGGCCGACGTCTTCGTACAGCGGATCACCTTCCTCATCGGTGGCAACCACGGTCGAACCCTTCACATACGGCAGGCTCGCCTCGAACTCTTCAAGTGCGGCGCCGATCAGCTCGCCGAGCAGTTCTTCGGGGTGGCGTTTGGGGTACATCTCGGCAATCGCCGCCAGCCGTGCAGCGGCTTCGACGTCCAGATGAATCGTGTAGCCGGTGTCGGTCAGGCGACCCTTGGCGTTTTCTTCCCAATGCTGGGCGAGTTCACGGATTTTCATGATGACCTCATTAGCGCCTGCTCGTGGCAGGCCTGGGTGAGTGTCCGGCAAGGCCGGCGGCAAGCCGTTGTACGGCTTACTGTTGAGACTAGCTTCAAGCCACAAGGTTTAAAGTCCCTTCGTCGTCTGCTTGTAAGAAGCGCCGTAGAGCGGCACTCTCTGGGCAAAGCATTCGTTTCTGAGCCGTCCCGATTACCGCTGGAGAACTGCTGATGACTGATATTGATGCACGCTTGCGCGAGGACGTTCACCTGCTCGGTGAGCTGTTGGGCAATACCATACGTGACCAGTACGGCGAGGAGTTTCTCGACAAGATCGAGCAGATTCGCAAGGGCGCCAAGGCTGACCGGCGCGGTTCGATGGACGCCGAGCTGAGCGCCAGCCTCAATCAGTTGAGTGAAGACGAATTGCTCCCGGTGGCGCGGGCGTTCAACCAGTTCCTCAATTTGGCGAACATCGCCGAGCAATATCAGCTGATTCATCGCCGCGAAGAGTCCCAGCCGGCGCCGTTCGAGTCCCGCGTGCTCCCGGAACTGCTCGCCCGCCTGCGCAATGAAGGTCACAGCGCCGAATCGCTGGCCCGGCAACTGGCGCGTCTGGAAATCGAACTGGTGCTGACTGCGCACCCGACCGAAGTGGCGCGGCGTACGCTGATCCAGAAGTACGATGCGATCGCCGCGCAACTGGCTGCGCAGGATCATCGCGATCTGACCAGCGCCGAGCGCGAACAGATCCAGAACACCCTGCAACGATTGATCGCCGAAGCCTGGCACACCGAAGAAATCCGCCGCACCCGGCCGACCCCGGTCGACGAAGCCAAGTGGGGTTTCGCGGTGATCGAGCATTCGCTGTGGCAGGCAATTCCCAACCACATGCGCAAGGCCGATCAGGCGTTGTTTGCCGCCACTGGCCTGCGTTTGCCGCTGGAGGCGGCGCCGATTCGCTTTGCCTCGTGGATGGGCGGCGACCGCGACGGCAACCCGAACGTCACCGCTGCCGTGACCCGTGAAGTGCTGTTGCTGGCGCGCTGGATGGCCGCCGACCTGTACCTGCGCGATGTCGATCACTTGGCTGCCGAGCTGTCGATGCAGCAGGCCAGCGACGCGCTCAAGGCCCCGGCCGGTGACAGCGCCGAACCTTACCGTGCGGTGCTCAAGCAATTGCGCGAACGCCTGCGCGCCACGCGCAACTGGGCACATGCGTCGTTGACTGCGAGCACGCCGGCCCCGGCCGACGTGTTGCACAACAACCGCGACCTGCTCGATCCGCTGGAGCTGTGCTTCAACTCGCTGCACGAGTGCGGCATGGGCGTGATCGCCGACGGGCCGTTGCTCGATTGCTTGCGCCGGGCGGTGACCTTTGGCCTGTTCCTGGTGCGCCTCGATGTGCGGCAGGATTCGACGCGGCACAGCTCGGCGATGACCGAAATCACCGATTACCTCGGCCTCGGTCGCTACGAAGACTGGGACGAAGAACAACGCATCAGCTTTCTCACCCGCGAACTGAACAATCGCCGGCCATTGCTCCCGGCGCATTTCAAACCGTCCGCCGACACCGCCGAAGTGCTCGCCACCTGCAGGGAAATCGCTGCCGCACCGGGCGCGTCGCTGGGCTCCTACGTGATCTCGATGGCGGGCGCGGCCTCCGACGTTCTGGCCGTGCAACTGCTGCTCAAAGAGTCCGGCGTGCTGCGGCCGATGCGCGTGGTGCCGCTGTTCGAAACCCTCGCCGACCTCGACAACGCCGGGCCGGTCATGGAGCGTCTGTTGCTGCTGCCGGGGTATCGCGCCAGGTTGCAGGGCCCGCAGGAAGTGATGATCGGTTATTCCGACTCGGCCAAGGATGCCGGCACCACCGCTGCGGCGTGGGCGCAATACCGGGCGCAGGAGCGTCTGGTGGAAATCTGTCGCGAACAGCAAGTCGAACTGCTGCTGTTCCACGGTCGCGGCGGCACCGTCGGCCGTGGTGGCGGTCCGGCACACGCGGCGATCCTGTCGCAACCACCGGGGTCGGTGGCGGGGCGTTTCCGCACCACCGAGCAGGGCGAAATGATTCGATTCAAATTCGGCCTGCCGGACATCGCCGAGCAGAACCTCAATCTGTATCTGGCCGCTGTGCTTGAAGCGACGCTGTTGCCACCACCGCCACCGACGCCCGAGTGGCGGCACCTGATGGACGAGTTGGCGGCGGATGGGGTTGCCGCGTATCGCGCCGTGGTGCGCGAGAATCCGCAGTTCGTCGAGTACTTCCGCCAGTCCACGCCGGAGCAGGAACTGGGACGCTTGCCCCTCGGCAGCCGTCCGGCCAAGCGCCGCGCCGGCGGCATCGAAAGCCTGCGGGCGATTCCGTGGATTTTCGGCTGGACCCAGACCCGCCTGATGCTGCCGGCCTGGCTCGGTTGGGAAAGCGCGTTGAGCAAGGCGCTGGAGCGTGGCGAAGGCGAGTTGCTCGGGCAGATGCGCGAACAGTGGCCGTTCTTCCGCACGCGCATCGACATGCTGGAAATGGTCCTGGCCAAGGCTGACGCGGACATTGCGCTGTCTTACGATCAGCGTCTGGTCGAGCCGGACTTGCTGCCGTTGGGCGCGCAGTTACGCGACCTATTGTCGCAGGCGTGCGCGGTGGTGCTCGGGCTGACTGGCCAGTCGCAACTGCTGGCACATAGCCCCGACACGCTGGAATTCATCCGTCTGCGCAACACTTACCTCGACCCGCTTCATCTATTGCAGGCCGAACTGTTGGCCCGTTCGCGGCAGCAGAATGTCGAGCAGGGCAGCCCGGTGGAGCAGGCGCTGCTGGTGTCTGTGGCGGGGATTGCCGCCGGTTTGCGCAATACCGGCTAAGGTTTTAGCGCTGGCGTCGGGCGCCCGGTGCACAGGCCGGGTGCCGCTTTGTACACAGGCAGAAAGTGCGGGCAGGCGACAGTTAATGATGGGGTTGCGACTTGGGTTACCGCGTCGCAAGGTCGCGGCAGGCACCGGTTTCTCCGACTTTTGGCGTCTTGTGTGGGCGCAGCCTGCTGTGTATCTTGATCAGCCTTTGGCCGTTTGTGCGGCCACGACCCGTTTTTTTAAGATTGGCCCAAAGAGGCGAATCCCGTTGTTTTCTATATAAAAAATTGAGGAGCACATCGATGCGCGTCATTCTGCTGGGAGCTCCCGGGGCCGGTAAAGGTACTCAGGCTAAGTTCATCACCGAGAAATTCGGCATTCCGCAAATCTCCACCGGCGACATGCTGCGTGCCGCGGTCAAGGCTGGCACTCCACTGGGCGTTCAAGCCAAGAGCATCATGGATGCCGGCGGCCTGGTGTCGGATGACCTGATCATCGCGCTGGTGCAGGATCGCATCGCTCAACCAGACTGCGTCAATGGCTTCCTGTTCGACGGCTTCCCGCGCACCATTCCGCAGGCCGAAGCGTTGGTGACTGCCGGTGTCGAGCTGGACGCTGTGGTTGAAATCGCTGTTGAAGACGAAGAAATCGTGCAGCGTATTGCCGGTCGTCGCGTTCACGAGGCCAGCGGCCGCGTTTACCACGTCATCTACAACCCGCCGAAAGTGGCAGGCAAAGACGACGTCACCGGCGACGATCTGGTGCAGCGCAAGGACGACACCGAAGAAACCGTGCGTCATCGCCTGTCGGTCTATCATGCGCAGACCAAGCCACTGGTGAACTTCTACAAGGAGCTCTCCGCTGCCAACGGCAAGCCGAAGTACAGCCACATTCCGGGCGTTGGTTCGGTTGAAGCGATCACCGCCAAGGTGCTCGAAGCGCTGAGCTGAAAAAGCTGATCCGCTGCATCATCCACGGCCCGCTTGCGGGCCGTAGTTGTTTATACTGACGCACTTTTTCTCCCACCTGTTTTGGATACATCGATGAGCACCTTGCTGGCCCTGGACACCGCGACCGAAGCTTGCTCCGTTGCCTTGCTGCATGACGGCAAGGTCACGAGCCATTACGAGGTGATCCCGCGTCTGCATGCGCAGAAGCTGCTGCCGATGATCCAGCAATTGCTGGCCGACGCCGGCACCACGTTGCAAGCGGTGGACGCGATTGCGTTCGGACGTGGCCCGGGCGCGTTTACCGGTGTGCGGATTGCTATCGGTGTGGTGCAGGGGCTGGCGTTCGCACTGGATCGTCCGGTGCTGCCGGTGTCGAATCTGGCGGTGCTGGCACAGCGTGCGCATCGCGAACATGGCGTGAGCCAGGTCGCGGCGGCCATCGATGCGCGGATGGATGAAGTGTATTGGGGCTGCTACCGCGAGACGGCTGGCGAAATGCGTCTGGTCGGGGCCGAAGCGGTACTGCCGCCAGAAGTCGCAGCGTTACCCACCGATGCCTGCGGCGAGTGGTTCGGTGCGGGCACCGGTTGGGGGTATGGCGAGCGGATCGCGGTCAGTCTGTCCGGTCAGGATGCCGGCATGCTGCCTCACGCTGAAGACCTGCTGACCCTGGCGCGCTTTGCCTGGGAACGCGGTGAGGCGATCCCGGCGGATGATGCGCAACCGGTTTACCTGCGCGATAAAGTCGCCACTCCGAAGGCTCGCTAAGCCTTTAAAAGATCGCAGCCTGCGGCAGCTCCTACAGGGATTGCACGCTTCTGTAGGAGCTGCCGAAGGCTGCGATCTTTTACTTCTACAGCTGCCAATCGTCAGTTTCCAACCCCGCGTTTTAAACCTTTTGCGCTTTATGTGTTCTAGTTATCACTCGGCAGTTTGCTAAGTCGGTCAGGTGCCGCTAAATTGCCATCATTGATACCGAGCATGAAATTATGCGTATAGACGGCCTTTCCTCTCAGTCCTACCCGATCAAGCGCAAGCCTCGTAAAGGCAATGTGGCGCTGGATGAGTCTGTCGACGATATCGACGGCGAGCTGGAATTCCCGACTGAAGAGCAACTGGCCGCCCGCGCTGCCAAAGCCTCCGCACAACGCCTGGCCAATCTGCCTGCCCGTCAGCAAGACATGATTTATCACCGCGCCATGAGCAAAAGTGTAGCGATGGCCCTGGCCAGCTACCTGAGCACCGCCGGTTTTGTCGATTGGGATGCGGATGTGCTGGGCCTCGACCTGTACATCTGATGGCGCTGCCTTACTACCTCGGTTGCCCGTCCTGGAGCGAAAACGCCTGGCGCGAGTATCTGTACCCCGAGGACGCCAAGACCTCCGATTTCCTCAGTCTCTACTCCCAAGTGTTCAACGCCGTGGAAGGCAACACGACCTTCTACGCCAGCCCGTCGCCGGCCACCGTGCAGCGTTGGGCCGAGACCATGCCCGAACACTTTCGCTTCACCGCCAAATTCCCCGGCGACATCAGCCACAGCGGTGACCTGCGCGATCAACTGACTGCCGCCGAAACCTTCGTAAAACTCCTCCGCCCGCTCGGCGAACGTGTCTCGCCGCTGTGGCTGCAACTGTCGAAAAGTTTTACCCCGCATCGACTGCCCGAGCTGACCGCGTTCATCGATGCGTTGGACCGGCCACTCGCGGTGGAAGTGCGCCACGAGCAGTTCTTCGCCAAGGGCGAGAGCGAGCGTCTGCTCAATCGTCTGCTGCTGGACCGTGGGGTGGAGCGCATCTGTCTCGATCCGCGCGCGCTGTTCAGTTGCCTGTCGACCGAGTCTTCGGTGATCCACGCGCAATCGAAAAAGCCCCGGGTGCCGACGCGTCCGGCGGCATTCACCCAGTGCCCGCAGGTGCGTTTCATCGGCCATCCCGAGCTTGAGGCCAATGATCCGTTCCTTGTGCCGTGGGTGGCGAAAATCGCCGAGTGGATCGAAGAGGGCCGCACGCCGTACATCTTCCTGCACACCGCCGACAACATCATGGCGGCGAAGCTGGCGCAACGTTTCCACGCACAATTGATGCAACGTTTGCCTGGCCTGCCATCCCTGCCTGAGCTATACAGAGAACCCGCCGCCGAGCAACTTGGCCTGCTCTGAGGCGCATTTTCATGCCTGCCCAGGAGCCTGCCGATGGATGCCCAAGCCCGTAACGAACAAGCCCGCAAAGCCCAAGCCTTCAAAGCCCTGCATGAGCGTCCGGGGATTTTCGTCATGCCCAATCCATGGGATGCAGGTTCGGCGAAAATGCTCGCCAGTCTGGGCTATCAGGCGCTGGCGACCACCAGTGCCGGCTACGCGTTTTCCCAAGGCAAGGCCGACGGCGCCTTGAGTCTCGATGAGACCCTGGACAATGTTCGGGCGATTGTCGCGGCGACCGATCTGCCGGTGGCGGTGGACCTGGAAAACGGTTTCGCCGATGATCCGGCCGAGTGCGCCAAAAGCCTGTTGCGCGCCGCCGAGGCGGGCGCGGTGGGTGGTTCGATCGAGGACGCCACGGGCCGCGCCGACGCGCCGATCTATTGCTTCGAACACGCCGTGGCGCGCATCGAAGCCGCCGTCGCTGCCGTGCGCACGCTGCCATTTCCCTTCACCCTGACCGCCCGCGCGGAAAACTACCTGCACGGCAATCCCGATATTCACGACACCATTCGCCGCTTGCAGGCTTTCGCCGAGGCGGGCGCCGATGTGCTGTACGCCCCGGGTTTGCGCAATGCCGAAGAAGTGCTGGCGGTGGTGCGCGCGGTGGCACCGAAACCGGTCAATGTATTGATGTCCGGCGGTTTGAAACTGACGGTGCAGGAGCTGGAAGAAATGGGCGTGCGGCGCATCAGTACCGGTTCGGCATTGGCGCTGGCAGCGTTCGGCGAGTTTTTCCGCGCCGCTGAAGAAATCCAGCACAGCGGCACCTTCGGCTTCACTGCGCAATCGATGCCGTACGCCAAGGCCAATCAGTTCTTCAAAGGCTGAGCATGGGGCGCTGGATCGCGCTGTCGTTGCTGCTGATCATCGCGGGCGCCGTGGTCAGCGTCTGGCGCGGCTGGCTGGACGTGCCGGCGCAGTGGAACCCGTGGGCGCCATTGGACGTGAAAGTTGTGCCCAACTGGCTGACCGGTTTCAAGCTGATGCGCTTGCGCACTGATCCCGAGTTATGCGCCCAAGCGCTGAGCCGCTCGGACCTGCGCGTCACGCCCCAGGCCGACAGCCCTGACGCCAAGTGCCCGCTGATCGGCGCCGTGCGTGTGCAGGGCGGCGAGGTGGCGCTGAGCAGTAGCTTCCTTGCCAGTTGTCCGCTGGCGGTGGCTTACGCGATGTTCGAACGACATACCCTGCAACCCGCCGCGCAAGCGCTTTACGGCCAGCCTGTGGCGCGTGTCGATCACCTTGGCAGCTTTGCCTGCCGCAATGTCTATAACCGCGAGAGCGGGGCGCTCAGCCGGCATGCCAGTGCCGATGCGCTGGACATCGCCGGTGTTCGTCTGGCGGACGGGCGCAGCGTCAGCGTGCTCAGGGACTGGCCGAAACACAATCAGGACGCGCAGTTTCTGCGTCAAGTGCGCGATGGCGCCTGCGAGGTGTTCAGTGTGGTGTTGAGTCCGGATTACAACGCCGCCCATCGCAACCATTTTCATGTCGATGTCGGGCGCTGGAGCGTGTGTCGCTGACGGTCAGGCGGCGAGGCGCAGGTTCTGCAGGACGATCGGGCGAGCCCAGCCGTTATCGAAGTCCAGCGCCTTCTGCTGCTCGACGATTTCTTCCGGCGGGAACGGTGGATAAGGTTTTTGCAGCAGGTCGAGGTCGAATTCGGCAATCGGCAGGTACAGCGGCTTTTTCTGTGGTGCCGGGCCAGGCTCTGGCACAGGCTGACCATTGTTGATCACGATCGGGCGGACCCAACTGCTGTCGAAATCCTGCTGCTCTTGCTGAGCCTTGAGTTCTTCCGGCGGGAACGGTGGGAACGGCTTGTCCAGCAAATCGGTTTCGAACTCGGCGATCGGCAGGAACAGTGGCTCTGGCGGACGCACTTCGGTCTCGACCACGTCGCACTGACGCTGCTCGACGATGTGCGCGTGCAGCTCGCTGCCCAGGGTCGGCTCTTCAGGGCTGTTCAGGTCAACCGGTGGAAACGTGCCACAGGCCGGCACCACATCACTCGTCTGTTCGGCCAGGGCCTGGGCAAAGAAATCCTGCCACAGGTGACTGACGCCGCTCAGTGCTTGAGTGTTATGACGGCTAAAGTCGCCATGGGGCGAGATGTAGCCAATCGATGTGGGAAGAATGCCTGACATTTTTTTCGGTTGACGCTCAGCTCTGGCAAAATGCGCGTTGATTGGTTTATCGGCCACCTTTTGCCGATCCTTAACTTTTTTGAGCGTGTTTTCATGATTGAGCAACCCGCGGCCTGCCGCATCCATGTCCAGGCCTTGAGCCCGACGTTTGAAGCGCAGGCCGAGCAGTGGGCCGAGCGTCTGGGCCTGCCGATGCAGGTGGCCGACGGCGAGTTCGCCTTGCAACTGGGCGAGCAGGGTTTACAGCTGCAGCAACTCGGCCCGGATGCACCGGGGCCTGTGCGGGTGGATTTCGTCGAGGGTGGCGCGGCGCACCGGCGGTTGTACGGTGGCGGCAGTGGACAGATGATCGCCAAGGCCGTCGGCATCGCCCAGGGCGTGCGCCCACGGGTGCTGGACGCCACGGCGGGGCTGGGCAAGGACGCGTTCGTGCTGGCGAGCCTGGGCTGCGAGATGAGCCTGATCGAGCGCCAACCGCTGATCGGTGCGCTGCTGGAGGACGGGCTGGCGCGGGCGGCGGAAGATTTCGACGTGGCACCCATCGTCGCGCGGATGAAACTGCTCAAGGGCAACTCGATCGAGGTCATGCGCAACTGGGAAGGCGAGCCGCCACAGGTGATCTACCTCGACCCGATGTTTCCGCATCGCGAGAAGACGGCGCTGGTGAAGAAAGAGATGCGCCTGTTCCGGCCGCTGGTCGGGGATGACCCGGATGCGCCGGCACTGCTCGAAGCGGCGTTGGCCCTGGCGACGCACCGCGTGGTGGTCAAGCGTCCGCGCAAGGCGCCGTGCATCGAGGGGCCAAAGCCGAGCCATGCGCTGGATGGCAAGTCGAGCCGGTATGACATCTACCCGAAGAAAGCGCTCAAGCCCTGAGACCCGAATCGCCCCCTTCGCGAGCAGGCTCGCTCCCACAGAAGTACCGCGATCAACTGTAGGAGTGGGCCTGCTCGCGAAGGGGGCAGTCAATACTCCGCAAAATCAGGGCCGATACGCCCGCATGAACAACCCCACCACTTCCTGCACATGACTCTCTGCCGCTGCCTCGCTCAGCGGCTCACCGCAGCCATACAACAAGCGAAAATTCCCCGCGCCCTTGATCAGGCAGAAGAAATGCTCGGCCGCATTACGTGGCTGGTCGATGTTCAACGCGCCGGTCTCGTGGATGCGTTTGAGCAGCCGCTCCATGCCTTGCACCATGCGCTCGGGGCCGGCTTCGAAGAAGATCAGCGACAGCTTCGGATCCTGCGTCCCCAGCGCCATCATCAAGCGGTGCAAATTCACCGACTCATCGCTGTTGATCAGTTGGTGAAAGCCTCGTGCAATGTTCAGCAACACATTTTCCACGGCGATGCCGGCGGGCAATTCGAAGAACAGCGGCGGTAATTGCTCTTCGCATTTGGCCATCACGGCGGAGGAGAACAGCGTTTCCTTGTCGTTGAAGTGGCTGTAAACCGTCAACTTCGACACGCCAGCCTCGGCGGCGACCGCGTCCATGCTGGTGTTGGCGTAGCCGTGACTCAGAAACAGGGTTTTCGCCGCATTGAGGATCGCCCGGCGCTTGGCTGGATCCTTCGGACGGCCCGGGCCGTTTGGAGCTGCAAGATTGTTCGACATTCTTCGCTTTTAATACTGGACTGGTGAGTTTGCTATTAATACCATACCGGCCAGTATAAATATTCCAAGCACCATTAGCGAAAGGTCCGTCACCATGTTCCGCCATGCGTTGTCCTTTGCCGTGCCAGTCAGCCTGGCGTTTTTATTGTCCGCATGCGGTCAGGAAGAGGCGGCGCAAGTCAGCATTCGACCGGCCATGGTGGTGCAGCCAGTGCCTTCGGCGCAGGCGATGGAAAGTTATCCGGGCGAGGTTCGGGCGCGCTACGAACCCGATCTGGCGTTCCGCATCGGCGGCAAAGTCAGCCGACGACTGGTCGAAGAAGGCCAGCGCGTGAAGGCCGATCAGCCACTCGCCGAGCTCGATCCGCAGGACGTGCGCCTGCAACTCGAAGCGACCCGCGCGCAGGTCGCCGCCGCCGAAGCCAATCTGAATCTGGTACGCGCCGAGCGTGACCGCTACAAGACCTTGATGGAGCGGCAGATGGTCAGCCGTTCCGCCTACGACAACGCGGAAAACCTTTACCGCTCCGGCGAAGCCCGTCTCAAGCAGATCAAAGCCGAATTTAACGTCTCGACCAACCAGGCCAGTTACGCCGTGTTGCGTGCGCCGCAGGACGGCGTGGTGGCCAAGCGTTCGGTGGAAGTCGGGCAGGTGGTTGCCGCCGGGCAAACCGTGTTCACCCTCGCCACCGATGGCGAGCGCGAAGTGTCGATCAGTTTGCCGGAGCAGAGCTTCGGCCGTTTCAAGGTCGGCCAGCCCGTGACCGTTGAATTGTGGACTCAGCAGAACCAGCGTTTCGCCGGGCAGATTCGCGAGCTGTCGCCGGCAGCCGATCCGAAATCCCGTACCTTCGCTGCGCGCATCTCGTTCACCAGCGGCAAAGTACCGGCCGAGCTGGGCCAGAGCGCGCGGGTGTTTGTGCAGTCGGCCGATGCGGTGCCGTTGTCGGTGCCGCTCTCGGCGCTGACCGCGGAAAACGGCGCGACCTACGTCTGGGTCGTCAGCGCCAACAACACCTTGAAAAAGACCCCGGTGCGCGTCGGCCCGTTCGGCGAGAAAAGCGTGCCGGTGCTCGAAGGCCTGAGCGCCAGCGACTGGGTGGTCGCCGCCGGTGTTCACGTGTTGCTCGAGGGGCAGCAGGTGCGTCCTGTGGATCGCTCCAACCGTGTGGTCAATCTGGCGGACAAGGAGTAAGTCCCGATGCGCTTCAACCTTTCCGAATGGGCGCTGCGTAATCGCCAGATCGTCCTGTTCCTGATGCTTTTACTGGCCATCGTCGGCGCCTTGTCCTACACCAAGCTGGGCCAGAGCGAAGACCCGCCGTTTACCTTCAAGGCCATGGTGATCCAGACCCGCTGGCCGGGGGCTACCGCGCAGGAAGTCTCGCGTCAGGTCACCGAACGCATCGAAAAGAAACTCATGGAAACCGGTGAGTACGAACGCATCGTGTCGTTCTCCCGCCCGGGCGAGTCGCAGGTCACCTTCATGGCTCGCGACTCCATGCATTCAGTGGACATTCCCGACCTCTGGTATCAGGTGCGCAAGAAGGTCAGCGACATTCGCCAGACCTTGCCGCCGGGGATTCAGGGGCCATTTTTCAACGATGAATTCGGCACCACGTTCGGCAATATCTACGCACTGAGCGGCGACGGTTTCGACTACGCCGTGCTCAAGGATTACGCCGACCGCATCCAGATCCAGCTGCAGCGGGTGAAGGATGTGGCCAAGGTCGATCTACTCGGTTTGCAGGACGAGAAGATCTGGGTCGAGCTGTCCAACGTCAAACTCGCCACCCTTGGCTTGCCACTGGCGGCCGTGCAGCAGGCGCTGGAAGAGCAGAACGCGGTGTCTACCGCCGGCTTCTTCGAAACCGGCAGCGAGCGTGTACAGCTGCGGGTCTCGGGGAATTTTCAGACCGTCGACGAGATCAAGAACTTCCCGATCCGGGTTGGTGATCGGACGTTCCGCATCTCCGATGTCGCCGATGTACATCGCGGTTTCAATGATCCACCGGCACCGCGCATGCGTTTCATGGGCGAAGACGCCATCGGCCTTGCGGTGGCAATGAAGGACGGCGGTGACATTCTGGTGCTGGGCACGGCACTGGAAGGCGAATTCTCGCGCTTGCAGAAAGGCCTCCCGGCCGGCATGCAATTGCGCAAGGTGTCCGACCAACCGGCAGCAGTGAAAACCGGTGTTGGCGAGTTCGTCCAGGTGTTGGTCGAGGCGCTGGCGATCGTGTTGCTGGTGAGCTTCTTCTCCCTCGGTGTGCGCACCGGCATGGTGGTCGCGCTGACCATTCCGCTGGTGCTGGCGATGACCTTCGCCTGTATGTATTACCTCGGCATCGGCCTGCACAAGATTTCCCTCGGCGCGCTGGTGCTGGCGCTGGGGTTGCTGGTGGACGATGCGATCATCGCCGTGGAAATGATGGCGATCAAAATGGAGCAGGGCTTCGACCGGATCCGGGCTGCGAGCTACGCCTGGACCAGCACCGCATTCCCGATGCTCACCGGTACGCTGATCACTGCAGCGGGCTTTCTGCCGATCGCCACGGCGCAGTCCGGCACCGGCGAATACACCCGTTCGATCTTCCAGGTGGTGACCATCGCGCTGCTCGCTTCGTGGGTGGCGGCGGTGATGTTCGTGCCGTATCTGGGGGAAAAACTCCTGCCGGATCTGGCGAAGATTCACGCCGCCAAACACGGCACGACTGACGGGCAGGCGGACCCGTATGGCACGCCGTTCTATCAGCGGGTGCGGCGTCTGGTGGAGTGGTGCGTGGCGCACCGCAAGACCGTGATCGTGCTGACGGTGGGGCTGTTCATCGCGTCAGTGATGCTGTTTCGTTTCGTGCCGCAGCAGTTCTTCCCGGCCTCCAATCGACTGGAATTGATGGTCGATCTGAAACTGGCCGAAGGCGCCTCGCTGGCCAACACCACGGCCGAGGTCAAACGCCTGGAAGCGATGCTCAAGGACCACGCCGGCATCGACAACTATGTGGCGTATGTCGGTACCGGTTCGCCGCGTTTCTACCTGCCGCTGGATCAACAACTGCCGGCGGCGAGCTTCGCCCAGTTTGTGGTGCTGGCGAAAAACATCGAAGAGCGCGAGAACCTGCGCAGTTGGTTGATCGACACGCTGAACGAGCAATTCCCGGCCTTGCGCTCGCGGGTCACGCGTCTGGAAAACGGCCCGCCGGTTGGCTATCCGGTGCAGTTCCGCGTTACCGGTGAGCACATCGAGGAAGTCCGCGCGCTGGCACGCAAAGTGGCGGCCAAGGTGCGCGAGAACCCGCACGTGGTCAACGTGCACCTGGACTGGGAGGAGCCGAGCAAGGTGGTGTACCTGAACATCGATCAGGATCGCGCCCGCGCGTTGGGTGTGAGCACCGCCAACCTGGCGAAATTCCTGCAGAGTTCGCTCACCGGTTCCAGCGTCAGCCAGTACCGCGAAGACAACGAATTGATCGAGATTCTGCTGCGCGGCACGGTGCACGAGCGCACCGAGTTGTCGTTGCTGCCGAGCCTGGCTGTGCCGACCGATAACGGTCGCAGCGTGGCGTTGTCGCAGATTGCCACCTTGGAATATGGCTTTGAGGAAGGGGTCATCTGGCACCGCAATCGTCTGCCGACGGTGACCGTGCGGGCGGACATTTACGGCAAGGAGCAGCCGGCGACGCTGGTGCAGCAGATTCAGCCGACGCTCGATCCGATCCGTGCCGAATTGCCTGACGGGTATCTGCTGGATGTGGGCGGTACGGTGGAGGATTCGGAGCGTGGGCAGAAGTCGGTGAACGCCGGGGTGCCGATGTTCATCGTGGTGGTGCTGACGTTGCTGATGGTGCAATTGCGCAGTTTCTCGCGCACGGCGATGGTGTTTATGACGGCGCCGCTGGGGTTGATCGGGGTGGTGTTGTTTCTGATGGTGTTCCGCCAGCCGTTCGGGTTTGTGGCGATGCTGGGGACGATTGCGCTGTCGGGGATGATCATGCGCAACTCGGTGATTCTGGTTGATCAGATCGAGCAGGATATTGCTTCGGGGCTTAAGCCTTGGCAGGCGATTATCGAGGCGACGGTGCGGCGGTTTCGGCCGATCGTGTTGACGGCGTTGGCGGCGGTGCTGGCGATGATTCCTTTGTCTCGGAGTGTATTTTTTGGGCCGATGGCGGTGGCGATCATGGGGGGGTTGATTGTGGCTACGGCTTTGACGCTGTTGTTTTTGCCTGCTTTGTATGCGGCTTGGTTCCGGGTTCGTCGCGAGGGTTGATTGGCTTTGTTGGACTTGGCGGCCTTTGGGCCGACCAGGTTCTTGGGGTTTTGGGTGTATATCCGTTGCTTCGGGGGTTGCGGCTGGCGGTTTCGCTCTTACAGCGAGTCCCTTTGGCAAACGCCCCAAAGGAACCAAAGGTCTGGGCCCCGGCGTTCGGCCCTCGCCGTGGCTCGGGTTCCTTCGTTGCAGGATTCATCCGGGGGCATCGTCTACGGTTTGCTTCGCTGCACCTCCTCTCGATGTGTTTGGCTTCGCCAAACGGTCGCTGCGCTCCCACCCCCGGATAAACCCCTCCACTCAGCCTGCCGAAGGGGCCGGCAGATCAAGAGCTGCAGCCGAGCTAA
This sequence comes from Pseudomonas sp. MG-9, assembly GCF_018729515.1. Classification (NCBI taxonomy): domain Bacteria; kingdom Pseudomonadati; phylum Pseudomonadota; class Gammaproteobacteria; order Pseudomonadales; family Pseudomonadaceae; genus Pseudomonas; species Pseudomonas sp. MG-9. Next base: position 544 of record NZ_JAHHZH010000006.1, on the reverse strand, counting down.
CGCTCATCCTGTTGAGTGGTGAAGAGCATGCGGTCGGCTTTTGCTTTTCTGTAGGAGTGAGCCTGCTCGCGATGGCGGCCTGCCAGCCGACCAGTCTCCAACTGACCACACCCAATCCCATTGTGGGAAATGGCCTGCTCGCGATGGCGGCCTGCCAGCCGACCAGTCTCCAACTGAATGCACCCAATCCCACTGTAGGAGTGAGCCTGCTCGCGATGGCGGCCTGCCAGCCGACCAATCTCCACTGAATGCACCCAATCCCACTGTAGGAGTGAGCCTGCTCGCGATGGCGGCCTGCCAGCCGACCAATCTCCACTGAATGCACCCAATCCCACTGTAGGAGTGAGCCTGCTCGCGATGGCGGCCTGCCAGCCGACCAATCTCCACTGAATGCACCCAATCCCACTGTAGGAGTGAGCCTGCTCGCGATGGCGGCCTGCCAGCCGACCAGTCTCCAACTGAATGCACCCAATCCCACTGTAGGAGTGAGCCTGCTCGCGATGGCGGCCTGCCAGCCGACCAGTCTCCACTGAATGCACCCAAT
>NZ_JAHHZH010000005.1:402934-602414 GCF_018729515.1 Pseudomonas sp. MG-9 | reverse complement strand
ATGGTGCGAGAGGCCGTCACGATCTACAACCAGGAGCGGCCGCACCTCTCTTTAAAATACAAAACGCCCGATGCGGTGCATCGGGCGTTAGGGTGAAACAGGTGTAAACCTATTTCAGGACTAGACATGACGCTTCTCCCACATCACAACCCCCCGTAGGCGCTGCGGCACGCTGCGATCTTTTGATTCTGCTTTAAGATCAAGGATCAAAAGATCGCAGCGTGCCGCAGCTCCTACAGCGATATCTTCAGACCGAAAACTTCGCCACCATACTGTTCAAATCCACCGCCAGCCGCGACAACTCCTGACTCGCCGCGCTGGTCTGGTTCGCCCCGGCAGACGTCTGCATCGCCAGATCGCGGATGTTCATCAGGTTGCGATCCACCTCCCGCGCCACTGCCGCCTGCTCCTCCGAGGCGCTGGCGATCACCAGGTTGCGCTCGTTGATCAAGGTGAACGCCGAGGCGATCTCCTCCAGCGCCACGCCCGCCGCCTTGGCCAGCTCCAGCGTCGAATTGGCGCGCAGGCTGCTCTGCTGCATCGAACTCACCGCCGAATCGGTGCCCTGCCGAATGCCACCGATCATCTGCTCGATTTCCTGGGTCGATTGCTGGGTGCGATGCGCCAGCGCCCGTACCTCATCGGCCACCACCGCAAAGCCGCGCCCCGCATCCCCGGCTCGCGCCGCCTCGATCGCCGCATTGAGCGCCAACAGATTGGTCTGCTCGGCAATCGAGCGAATCACGTCGAGCACTTTGCTGATGCCGTGCACCTTCTGCGCCAGATCATCCACCTGCGTGGCGTTGGACGTGACATCTTCAGCCAGGGACTGGATTGAAGTCACAGTCTGTCTGACCTGCTCGCGCCCACGCTGGGCAATGCGGTCAGACTCGCGCGACGCCTCGGACGTCGCCACCGCATTGCTCGCCACCTCTTCCACGGCGGCAGTCATCTGATTGACCGCCGTGGCGGCTTGCTCGATCTCCAGGCTCTGTTGATGCAGCCCGCGCGTGGCGTCTTCGGTAACGCAACTCAACTCCTCCGAGGCCGACGCCAACTGACTGGACGACTCGGAAATCTGCCGGATGGTGTCGCGCAAATTGTGCTGCATGCTTTTCAGCGCCTGCAGCAACCGCGCCGGTTCGTCCTTGCCGGAAATGCTGATGTCGCCCGTCAGATCGCCACCGGCCACCACTTGCGCCACACCCAACGATTGCGCCAGGGGCAGGACGATGCTGCGGGTCAGCAGCAGCGCCAGGCCGATGGTGATCAGCGCAGTGATGCCGATCATGACCCCGACCCAAACCCGCGAATTGATGAACACCAACCGTGCCGCTTCGGTCGCGAGGTTGGCGTTGTGCTTGTTCAGTTGGACCAGGTCGCGCAGGGTGACGGCGATGTCATCCGCCAACGGGCTCATCTGGTTGTTGAGAATCGCCGCCGCCTCCTCCACCCGATTCTGCGCGGACAGCTGCATGACCTGCGCCTGAAACTCCAGATACTTGTGTTCGGCAACCTTGAAGCGATCGAACAAGTTGCGCTCCTCGGGCAACACGATCAATACGTCATAGCGCTGCTGGGCTTCGCTCAATACGCCGCGCAGCTCGTTGAGCTTGGTGACATTCTGCTCCAGCGCCTGCGCGTTGCGATTGAGCAGCAGGCGCATGGTCAGCGCCCGCAGGCGCAGCATGTCCTGACTCATCTCGCCGACCGCCATCACGCTCGGCAGCCAGTTGTTGTCGACCTCATCAGATTGCGCGCGCATGTTCGACATTTGCAGCAGGGCGAACGCCCCCAAGGCAAACACCATCAGCGCCAGCACCCCAAAACCCAGGCCGGCACGCGGTGCGATATTGAGACTACGGATACTCATTACTCTGGCTCCTTCCAAAAGCGCTGCATCAACCCTGCAGCTGGTTGCTCTAGAAGGTATCGGCCCGGCGCCAATTTGCGTAAGACCAAAACGTGATATCAAAAGGCCTTGATACTTCCAACCCTCGGAATTAACGATTCAGCGAGGTTTTCCCGGACTTGGGCGCCGTTCGCGGCAATATCGCCAGGAAGTTGTCCCGGGCGACTTTGCGCGCGACGTCCTCGGGCAAGGCATCAAGGAATGGCGTGAAGCTGTGCATTTCCTGTCCGAGTTTGTTGAATCGGCCTACAACATCCGAGCCGAGCATGAAGCGCTCGGGGTATTTCTCCACCAATGCCAGCCACTCCCGACGGGGTTTGCCCTGCTCATCCAGCAGATACGGCGTGAGCATGCTCCACGACAAATCGATGAACAGATTCGGATACGCCTCAAGCAACCGGGTGACGGTGGGCAGAAGGAACTTCAGCTGCGTCTGGTGCCGATGAATCTCCGCACTGGTGCCAGCATGAGCCCAGATGAACCGGGTGTGCGGATGATTACGCAGCGGTTCTTCGACTTCCTTCAGGTACAGCGGATTTTTCTCACGCTTGGAGGTGATGTTGGAATGCAGCATCACCGGCAGATCGTGTTCCGCCGCCAGGTGATAGATGCGTGTCATCGCCTCGTTGTTGGCCCGCGGTGTATCGCCGGCAGTCAGCGCCGTCAGGTCATCATGGCGGGTGAACACTTCGCCGATGCCCTGCCACAACCCCGGATACAGATCGAGCAAGCGTTGGATATGCGCAGCGGAGTTCTTGTCGTTGGGGTTGAACCCAGACAGAAACGGGTGAAAGTGCTGACGCTGCTCCGGGGTCAGTTTTTGCACGGCATCGGCGACGATCATGTCAGTGGCGCTGTACCAATAGGCGTCAGCGTCATCACCGGCGTAATAGCGCGGACGCTTTGGTTCGTCTTCGTGCCATTTCTTCGCCACCGGAATCCCGGAAATCATCACGTGATCGATGGAGTTGTCCTTCATCGCTGTCAGCAGTTTCGCCATGCCGGCGGTTTCCTGGAAGAAATCCACGTAGTGCAGGTGCGCATCGCTGTAGGTGTAATCGCGGGCACTGGCGACGCCGGCAAATGCCAGCAGGCAGGCAAGACTCAAACGAAACAAGGACACAAGTAATCTCCGGCAGGTAGGCATAGCCTAGACCCTGAGCCGACAACAACGGTTCATCCTGCAGGAAAGTGGAACGCGTGCTTGTGGGAATGCTCTATAACTGCAAGGTCTTTTTTGATCGCACGACTTTTCCTACTGCCAGTGAGGTTGCCATGACTGTTACCGTCAACACCGTCTCCGCCGAGGGTTTTCGTCACACCGTAAAGATCGATGACCACGAATTGTTTGCCGACGTGCCGAAGTCTGCCGGCGGCGAAGGCACCGCCCCGGAGCCGCACGACTACTTCGACGCTGCCCTCGGCGCCTGCAAAGCCCTGACCCTGAAGATGTACGCCAAGAAGAAAGACATCCCGCTGACCGGTGTAGGTGTCGAGGTCAAACGCGACAACAGCGAAGAGCAAAAAGGCAAATACGTGTTGCACGTCACCCTCACGCTCAAAGGCGTGCTGACTGACGCGCAGCGCGAAGAGTTGCTGCGGGTGGCCGATCGCTGCCCGATCCACAAACTGATGACCACCACCGACGTCAGCATCGAAACCCACGCGCCACAAGGCTTCGACAGCCAGTAATCCCTCTCGTGCCAGCGGCGGGTTATGCTTCTGGCATCACCCGCTCAGCCTGGAACGCACCATGGACACGCCACCCCTGATCATCCGCCCACGCGCCGAAGACGTCGAAGGCCAGCCGATCCTGCGCCCGTTGCCGTCAGCCAAATGCCGCAGCGTCGGGCCTTTCGTGTTTTTCGACCACATGCTCGAGACGGTTTATCCGACGGGCAAAGGCATGAACATCCGACAGCATCCGCACATTGGTCTGTCGACCCTCACCTACCTGTTCGAAGGGCAGATCCAGCACAAGGACAGTCTCGGCTCCGATCAAGTGGTCAGCGCCGGTGATGTCAGCTGGATGACCGCCGGCAGCGCCATTGCTCACGTCGAGCGCACGCCCGAACCGCTGTGGGAGCAAAGTTTCACCCTGCACGGTTTGCAGATCTGGCTGGCTTCGCCCAAGGAGCACGAGCAAGGTCCGGGACATTACAGCCATCACCCGGCGGCAACCCTGCCGCTCAGCGATAACCTTGGCGTGCAGATTCGGATGATTGCCGGGTCAGGTTTTTGCCTGGAATCGCCGGTGCCGGTGCTTTCTCCGACGCTTTACGCCGAAGTGAAGATGCAGACGGCGACCACGTTGCTGATTCCCACCGAACATGAAGAGCGAGCGGTGTATGTGCTGAGTGGGGATGCGCAGTTGAATGGCGAAACCCTCGAACCCCATGCGCTGGCGGTGTTGCCGGCCGGACAAGAGATGAGCCTGTTTGCCGAAAGTGATGTGCACGCGGTGGTGTTTGGCGGCGCAGCGCTGGACGGGCCACGGCGGATCAACTGGAATTTTGTCGCGAGCGATCCGGCGGCGATCGATGAAGCGCGGCGCAAATGGGCGGCCGGGGATTGGCCGACGGTGCCGGGGGAAGTTGAGCGGATTGAATTGCCGGTAAGCCGTTAAAAGCGAAAGATCGCAGCCTGCAGCAGCGCCTGCACCAGATCTATGTAGGAGCTGCCGCAGGCTGCGATCTTTTGATCTTAGGGCAATCAGCCCTTGAACACTTCATCCAGCAAATCATGCATCGACTTGAATGCGCGCCTGGCGGTCTTCGCGTCGTACATCATCTTGCCCGGCACATTGGCGTGCGGATCGGTAAACGAATGCACCGCGCCGCCGTAGCTGAACAACTGCCAATCCACGCCCGCCGCGTTCATCTCATCTTCAAATGCTGGCAACTGTTCCTTCGGTACCAACGGATCGGCAGCGCCATGCAGCGCCAGCACCGAGCCCTTGATGTTCTTCGCGTCCGCCGGGTTCGGTGAATCCAGCGTGCCGTGGAACGACACCGCCGCCTTCACCGGCGCGCCAGTGCGGGCCAGATCCAGTGCACAGCAACCACCGAAGCAGAAACCGAACACCGCCAGTTTCGAGGTATCGACCGCCGCCTCGCCCTGCTTCTGCAACTGCTCGAACGCCGCCTGCATGCGCTTGCGCAGCAATGCACGGTCGTTCTTCAGCGGCATCATCGCGGCACCGGCCTGATCAGCGTTCTGCGGACGCACCGCCTGGCCGTACACATCGGCGATCAACACCACGTAGCCCTTGGCCGCGACCGACTTGGCGATCTCCTCGGCACCGGCGCTGACGCCCATCCAGTTCGGCGCCATCAGCAGACCCGGGCGTGCGCCCTTGTGCTCGGCGTCAAACGCCAGACGACCTTCAAAAGGCTGGCCATCAAGCTGATAAACCACGGAACGTACAGTGACTTGGCTCATTTCTGACTCCTGATTTGTTAAACACCAGAATGAAAAAACCCGCCGAAGCGGGTTTTTCTACATCGAGATCAGGCTGACAGCTCAACCAGCAACTTGTTCAGACGGGTCACATAAGCGGCCGGGTCTTTCAAGCTTTCGCCAGCCGCCAGGGCTGCCTGGTCGAAGAGGATGTGCGACAGGTCGCCAAAACGCTCTTCGCTCTGCTCGCCGTCGAGTTTCTCGATCAACGGGTGGCTTGGGTTGAACTCGAAGATCGGCTTCGAATCCGGCACTTTCTGCCCGCTGGCTTCGAGGATCTGGCGCATTTGCAGGCCCAGGTCCTGTTCGCCGATGGCCAGAATGGCCGGCGAGTCGGTCAGACGGTGAGAGACGCGAACCTCGGCCACGGAATCGCCCAGTGCAGTTTTCAAACGCTCGACCAGACCCTCTTTGGACTTGGCGACTTCTTCTGCGGCCTTCTTGTCCTCTTCCGAGTCCAGGTTGCCCAGATCGAGGTCACCGCGCGCCACGTCGACAAAAGTCTTGCCGTCGAATTCGCTGAGGTAGCTCATCAGCCACTCGTCGATGCGGTCGGTCAGCAGCAGCACTTCGATGCCTTTCTTGCGGAAGACTTCCAGATGCGGGCTGTTCTTGACCTGCGCGTAGGTTTCGCCGGTGAGGTAGTAGATCTTGTCCTGACCTTCCTTCGCGCGCGCCAGGTAGTCAGCCAAACCGACAACTTGCTCGCCGTCGTCGCCATGGGTCGATGCAAAACGCAGCAGACCGGCAATTTTCTCTTTGTTGGCGAAGTCTTCTGCCGGGCCTTCTTTCATGACCTGACCGAAGTTCTTCCAGAAGCCCTTGTATTGTTCAGGCTCGTTTTTCGCCAGTTTTTCCAGCATGTCCAGCACACGCTTGGTCAGCGCGGTTTTCATCGAGTCGATGATCGGGTCTTTCTGCAGGATTTCCCGCGACACGTTCAGCGACAGGTCGTTGGAATCGACCACGCCCTTGATGAAACGCAGGTACAGCGGCAGGAACGACTCGGCCTGATCCATCACGAACACACGCTGCACGTACAGCTTCAGGCCTTTCGGCGCTTCACGCTGGTACAGGTCGAACGGTGCACGGGCCGGCACGTACAGCAGCGAGCTGTACTCGAGCTTGCCTTCGACCTTGTTGTGGCTCCAGGCCAGCGGGTTTTCAAAGTCGTGAGCGATGTGCTTGTAGAACTCCTGGTATTCCTCGTCCTTCACTTCAGTGCGTGGACGGGTCCACAGGGCGCTGGCGCGGTTGACGGTTTCCCACTCAACGGCCGGCGTCTCTTCGCCTTCGGCAGCGGTCACTTCTTTCGGCAGCTCGATCGGCAGCGCGATGTGGTCGGAGTACTTCTTGATGATGTTGCGCAGACGCCAGCCGTCGGCGAACTCGTCTTCACCGGATTTCAGGTGCAGGACGATACGGGTACCGCGCTCTGGTTTGTCGACGGTGGCGACTTCGAATTCGCCCTCGCCTTTGGACGACCAGTGCACGCCTTCGCTGGCAGCTGTGCCGGCACGACGGCTGTACACGTCAACTTTGTCGGCAACGATGAAGGCGGAGTAGAAGCCAACGCCGAACTGGCCGATCAGGTGCGAATCTTTCTTCTGATCGCCCGAGAGATTCTTCATGAAATCGGCGGTGCCCGATTTGGCGATGGTCCCCAGGTGGGTAATCACATCGTCACGGTTCATGCCGATACCGTTGTCTTCGAGGGTGACGGTCTTGGCGTCCTTGTCGAAGCTCACACGGATTTTCAGCTCAGCGCCGCCCTCAAGCAACTCTGGCTTGGCCAGGGCTTCGAAGCGCAGCTTGTCTACAGCGTCAGAGGCGTTCGAGATCAATTCGCGAAGGAAAATTTCCTTGTTGGAATACAGCGAATGGATCATGAGGTGCAGCAGCTGCTTTACCTCGGTCTGGAAGCCCAGGGTTTCCTTTTGAGTTTCCACACTCATGGTCATCAAACTCCAATCAGATGGCATTGGCCGCGACCCAAATGGTCGGCGGCGGGTTGTTCACTGAGTTGGGGGCAGCGTTCAGGATTTCAAGGGCTCATCAATTTTGAAGTGCGCACGGGCGGTGGCAATCGGCTCGCTCTCGGTGCTTTGCCAGGCGGTGACAGCGACGTTCGCCACCCGCCGCCCCTGGCGACAGACCTGACACTTGGCCCAGGTGTCGCGAAACTGTCCGGCACGCAGGTAATCGAGGGAAAAGTCGATGATCTTCGGCACTCCGGGCGCACCGGTGAAGATCAGCAAATGCAACGCGGCCGCCAGCTCCATGAACCCGGCAATCACCCCGCCGTGGATTGCCGGCAATAAAGGGTTACCAATGTTGTCCTTGTTCGCCGGCAGCTTGAACAGCAGTTCATCGCCCACCCGCGAGCATTCGACGCCAATCAGCCCGGCATACGGGATCAGTTTCAGTAACGGCGCGTAATCACCCTGAACGTGAGCGGTGTGCAGTTGTTGTTTCAGGTCGTCATTCACTGCCCCTCTCCTTTTATTTTGCCGCCAAAGCCTTGGGTGCCCTTGAGCCCCTTGCCCATACGCATGAAGGTGCCAACAACATGGGCAATGGGTTTTTCGGGATCATCCTGATAGGCAAAGCCGCGGGCGAAGATCACATCGGTAGTGACCCGATAGCACTGGGCGAAACCGTAGACATCCTTGTGCGGTTCGGCCGCGTGCATATAGTCGATGCGCAAATCGAGGGTCGGGCAGACTTCGAACTCCGGCAGCACGCACAACGTCGACATGCCACAGGCGGTGTCCATCAACGAAGTGATGGCGCCACCATGAATCACTCCGGTCTGCGGATTACCAACGTTTTTTGGGCTGTACGGCAGAATAACGGTGAGCCCTTCGCTGGAGGCGCTGTGCACCTTCAAACCAAGGACCTGACAGTGGCGCAAGGCTGAGAGAAATCGCGTCGCGCGCTCAAAAACGGGGTTTTCAGCCATTTGATAATTACTCTCGATGGAGCCTTTTGCCAGTAGTAGGAAATAGCGCAAAAGTTCCGCTGCAAAACAAACTTATATATCTGAAAGAAATGAGGAACTTAACCCTCACGACCGAGTTCTTAAGGCCAGTAGTTATTTTCCATAAGGAGAAACACCCCATGCGTAAGACTTTAGCTATTGCCTTGATGTTGACCGCTTCCCTCGGTCTCGCTGCCTGCGATAAAAAATCCGAGGACAAAGCTCAAGATGCCAACCAACATGCTGAACAAGCTCAGCAAGACATGAACAAAGCTCAGGATAAAGTGAACGACGCTGCGAAAGAAAACGCCGAAGCCGCCAAAGCTCAGGCTGAATCGAACGCTGCAGCACAAGACGAAGCTGCCAAGAAGCAATAATTGCGACTTGATGCAGAAAAAGAAAACCCGCCAAGTGCGGGTTTTCTTTTGCCCGGGATTTTTGCCAGTACCGGCTTAGAGGCTGCTTTTACAGCAACACAGTTCTAAAAGTCGGACTAATCATCAGCAACAAAGAACAGATAAGGCCGACCAGCCACGCCAGACTGCGCAGCGTTGGCTTATCGGCCAGGTAGAACCACAAGTAGAGAATCCGCGCGATCACAAAGATGATCGCCAAGGCATCGATCAACCAGCCTTGTGTCTGCGTGGTGTGCGCCATCAGCACGCCCACGGCAAACAGGATGAATGCTTCAATGCTGTTCTGGTGCGCCGCCAGTGCCCGCGCGCCATAACCGGTGAGTTGCGCCTGTTGTTGGCGTGGCAGGTGGTTGTTGTACCCCCCCTGCTCTTTCATGGCTTTCCCCACCGGCATACGCGCGATGTAAATCAACAATGCACTGATAAACACACACCAGAACGGAATACTCATCAAGCGGCCTCTTTATTCGCTTCGGGCAACGACGCCTCTGTAGGGGTATAGACCATCACATCGAGAACGTCGGAGTGAAACTCGCGGCGATACAACACCAGCACTACGCCGGCGCTCATCAACATGAACAGCCACGGACTGACAAACCACGCCAGCATGCTCATGCCGAAGTAATAAGAGCGCAGGCCGAAGTTGAACTGGTTGGCCGCCATCGAAATCACCCGCGCTGCCCGTAGTGCGAACGCCTTGCGCTCCTGCTCGGACACCTGACGCTCACCGATCATCGGTGCCGACCCCACCAGCACTGCGGCAAAGTTGTACTGACGCATGCACCAACTGAACGTGAAGAACGCATAGACGAACACCAGCGCCAGACATAGCAACTTGATCTCCGACATGCCCTGCGACGCCTGCTGGACCATCGGAATGTCCGCCAGCAACGATACCGCGCGCTCGGACGCGCCCAGCACGGTCAGAATGCCGGCGAGGATGATCAGGGTGCTGGAGGCGAAGAACGAGGCATTGCGCTCCAGATTGCCGATCACGCTGGCATCGGCGATGCGGTTGTCGCGCAGCAGCATGCGGCGCATCCAGTCTTCGCGGTACAGGTGCAGCACACTGGCCAGACACGCGGTGTCGCGGGCCTTCCACGACGCATAACGGGTGTAGCCGCCCCAGCAGATGACAAACCAGAGCGCGGCCAGCAGGTGGATCAGGTTGGCTTGGATGAACGACATGCAATTCCTTGTGATGACGGGCGGTAAATCGGAAAACTGTGGGAGCAGGCTCACGCCTACATAAAATCTGTGCAGTGCTTCGACGTTAGCTCAGGGAAAAAGACACTGCCTGACGCGCATAAAAAATGCCCCGTATCGATTGATACGGGGCATTTCTGTTTGATCACTCAAGACCCGCTTGTGGCGGCTCGGTGAACGTTACGCTACCGCTTCGCTGCGCTTGCCCAGCAGGCGATCGCAGATCACCGCGACCACCAGGGTCATGACGCATGGCACCAGCCACGCCAGGCCCTGCTCGCTCAGCGGCAGGTGGGACAGCTGCGACGGCATCCAGTCGGCCAGGCCGGCGCCCTTGAGGGCGTCAATGGTGCCGAACACGAAGGACACCAGCATCACCGGGCCGATGATGCGGCCGTGTTCATGCCAGAAGTCTTTGCAGAAGCTCAGGCCGACCAACACGATGCACGGCGGGTAGATCGCGGTCAGCACCGGGATCGAGAAGGCGATCAGCTTGGTCAGGCCCAGGTTCGACACCAGCAGCGAGAACGCCGCCAGAATGATCACCAGGGTCTTGTAGGACAGTGGCAGCACACGGCTGAAGTATTCAGCGCAGGCACAGGTCAGACCGACCGCCGTTACCAGGCACGCCAGCGAGATCAGCACCGCCAGGAAACCACTGCCCAGCGAACCGAAGGTGTGTTGCACATAAGCGTGCAGCACCGCCGCGCCGTTGGTGGCACCGGCCGCGACTTCATGGCTGCCGGAACCGAGGCGGAACAAGCTGATGTACACCAGCGCCAGACCGACACCGGCGATGAGGCCGGCGATGATCGCGTAACGGGTGATCAGCGCAGGTGAGTCGACGCCACGGGAGCGGATTGCGTTGACGATGACGATGCCAAACACCAGAGCACCGAGGGTATCCATGGTCAGGTAACCATTGATGAAACCCTGGGAGAACGGTGCCGCGACGTATTCAGGCGTTGCCTGACCGATATCACCCGCTGGCAAGGCGAACGCGGCAATGCCGAGCACAGCCAGGGCGATGATCTTCAGCGGCGCGAGGAAACGCCCGACGGTATCGAGCAGGCGGCCCGGGTACAGCGAGATGAAGAACACCAGCAGGAAGTACACCGAGCTGTAGAGGAACAGCGCCAGCGGGCTTTCGCCGGTCAGCGGCGCCAGACCCACTTCGAACGACACGGTCGCGGTCCGCGGAGTGGCGAACAACGGGCCGACTGCCAGGTAGCAGGCTGCGGCGAGTACACCACCGGCGATCTTGCCGATCGGGCTGCTCAGCGTGTCCATCGCGCCGCCGACCTTGGCCAGGGCAACGACGGTGATCACCGGCAGACCCACCGCGGTGATCAGAAAGCCCAGCGCCGCCATCCAGACGTTAGGTCCGGACTGCAGGCCGACGATAGGCGGGAAGATGATGTTGCCGGCCCCGACGAACAGGGCGAATGTCATAAAACCAAGTGCCAGGATGTCCTGACCTTTCAAAACTTTCATTAAGGAAATACCACACTACTGAATCGGAATTTAGAGGGGGATTTCCCTGTGGGGTTAGGGAAATGCTGTCAGTCCGTATAAGACTGACCCGTTTGGCGCGTTGCATGCCTTGTGGGCGGCAGACGCAAAAATGGCTGCTAGCCTAACGAATTTGTCTGACAAACGCACTGTTTGAGGGCGAACTATCCGATACGCGACGTTTCCGTGTCGCGTTTACGTATTTAAATTTCATAAAGAAAGCAAAGATCAAAAGATCGCAGCCTTCGGCAGCTCCTACATCGGGTTATCTGTAGGAGCTGCCGAAGGCTGCGATCTTTTGATCTTCAGAAACGACAAAGGCCACCCGAAGGTGGCCTTTGCCTGGTGAAGCGTCAGTCAAGCACGAGGCTTACTTGACAGCCCAACCAGTCAGCTCGGCCAGGGCCTTGCCGATGTCTGCCAGCGAACGCACGGTTTTCACGCCTGCGTCTTGCAGAGCAGCGAATTTCTCGTCTGCAGTGCCTTTGCCGCCAGAGATGATTGCGCCAGCATGGCCCATGCGCTTGCCCGGAGGAGCAGTCACACCAGCGATGTAGGAAACAACCGGCTTGGTCACGTGTGCCTTGATGTAGGCAGCCGCTTCTTCTTCAGCCGAACCGCCGATCTCGCCGATCATCACGATCGCTTCGGTCTTCGGGTCTTCCTGGAACAGCTTCAGGATGTCGATGAAGTTCGAACCCGGGATCGGGTCACCACCGATGCCGACGCAAGTCGACTGACCGAAACCGGCGTCAGTGGTCTGCTTCACAGCTTCGTAGGTCAGGGTGCCGGAACGCGAAACGATACCGACCTTGCCTGGCAAGTGAATGTGACCTGGCATGATGCCGATCTTGCATTCGCCTGGGGTGATCACGCCTGGGCAGTTAGGGCCGATCAGGACTACGCCCAGCTCGTCGCACTTAACTTTAGCGTCCAGCATATCCAGGGTAGGAATGCCTTCGGTGATGCAAACGATCAGCTTGATGCCGCCGAATGCCGCTTCCAGGATCGAGTCCTTGCAGAAAGGAGCCGGAACGTAGATCACGCTGGCGGTAGCGCCAGTGGCTGCGACTGCGTCTTTAACGGTGTTGAACACTGGCAGACCCAGGTGCTCGGTGCCGCCTTTGCCCGGAGTTACGCCGCCCACCATCTTGGTGCCGTATTCGATGGCTTGCTGGGTGTGGAAACTACCTTGCGAACCGGTAATACCCTGGCAGATAACTTTGGTGTCTTTATTGATCAGGACGCTCATTATTTGCCCTCCGCAGCTTTGACAACTTGTTGAGCAGCGTCGGTCAGGCTGGTAGCAGCGATGATGTTCAAACCGCTTTCTGCCAGTACTTTAGCGCCCAGCTCAGCGTTGTTGCCTTCAAGGCGAACAACAACCGGGATTTTCACGCCGACTTCTTTCACGGCGCCGATGATGCCTTCGGCAATCATGTCGCAGCGAACGATGCCGCCGAAGATGTTGACCAGTACTGCAGCGACGTTGGTGTCGGACAGGATGATCTTGAACGCTTCAGTTACGCGTTCCTTGGTTGCACCACCGCCTACGTCGAGGAAGTTGGCTGGCTTGCCGCCGTGCAGGTTGACGATGTCCATGGTACCCATGGCCAGACCGGCACCGTTGACCATGCAACCGATGTTGCCTTCCAGGGCTACGTAGTTCAGTTCGAACTTGGCAGCGTGCGCTTCACGCGGATCGTCTTGCGACGGATCGTGGAAAGTCTTCAGCTTAGGCTGACGGTACATGGCGTTGGCGTCGATGTTGATCTTGGCGTCCAGGCAGTGCAGATCGCCGTCAGCCTTGATCACCAGCGGGTTCACTTCCAGCAGGGCCAGATCGTGATCCTGGAACAGTTTGGCCAGACCTACGAAGATCTTGGCGAACTGGGCAACTTGCTTGCCTTCCAGACCCAGTTGGAACGCCAGCTCGCGACCCTGGAATGGCTGAGCGCCAACCAGTGGATCGATAGTGGCTTTCAGAATTTTTTCTGGAGTGTCGTGAGCGATTTTCTCGATGTCCACGCCACCTTCGGTGGAAGCCATGAACACGATGCGACGGCTCGAACGGTCAACGACAGCGCCCAGGTACAGCTCTTTAGCGATATCAGTGCACGATTCAACCAGGATCTTGGTGACTGGCTGACCATTGGCGTCAGTCTGGTAAGTCACCAGACGCTTGCCCAGCCACTGCTGTGCGAAGGCCTTGGCGTCTTCTTTGTTGCGAACCAGCTTGACGCCGCCCGCTTTACCGCGACCACCGGCGTGGACCTGGGCTTTGACAACCCACTCGCTGCCGCCGATTTTGTCGCAAGCTTCTGCTGCTGCTTCCGGGGTGTCTACTGCGTAACCAGTGGAAACTGGCAGGCCGTATTCAGCGAACAGCTGCTTACCCTGATACTCGTGAAGATTCATGCTTTTTACCGTCTTCGTTAGGTACTGCGCATTCGGCGCTGCGCTCTTGATGAGTGCCGCGCCACCTGTGACTGCTGCTTGCGTAGCCTTTCCGGGTACCCGGTGCAGCTACGCAAGACTGCGTCCAGCGGACATTCCGCGGTGAGACTTGCTCGCAAGGCTCACGACGGGCCGTTACCGCCGTGGTTTCTTATTATGTCTTAACGCTTCTTGCGGTTGGCAATGTGGATGGCGCCGCCATTCACAGCCAGAGCAGCTTCGTGCAAGGCTTCAGACAGGGTCGGATGGGAGAAAACCATCATGCCCAGGTCTTCAGCGCTGGTGCCGAATTCCATACCGATCGCGCCCTGCTGAACCAGTTCTGCAGCGCTCGGGCCAATCACGTGCACGCCCAATACGCGGTCAGTCTTGGCATCCGCGATGACCTTGACGAAACCACCGGTATCGTTGGCGGCCATGGCACGGCCGGAAGCGGCGAACGGGAAGGTGCCGACGTTAACTTCAACGCCTTCGGCTTTCAAGGCCTGCTCGGTTTTGCCAACCCACGCGATTTCCGGGTGAGTATAAATAACCGAAGGGATCAGGTCATAGTTCATCTGGGCTTTGTGACCCTTGATGCGCTCGACAACCATGATGCCCTCTTCCGAGGCTTTGTGAGCCAGCATCATGCCGCGAACCACGTCACCAATGGCGTAGACGCCCGGTACGGTGGTGGCGCAGTGATCGTCAACGTGCACGAAACCGCGCTCGTCCAGGGTCACGCCGCTGTCGGCAGCCAGCAGATCAGTGGTCACCGGACGGCGACCAACGGCTACGATCAGCTTGTCGAAAGTGATGGTCTGTTCGCCGTTGGCATCGGTGTAGTTCACAACGACTTCGTCGCCATTCACTTTCGAGCCGGTAACGCGAGCGCCCAGCTTGATGTCCAGACCCTGTTTGGTCAGGGTTTTCAGCGCTTCCTTGGAAACAGCGGTGTCAGCTGCCATCAGGAAAGTGTCCAGGGCTTCCAGGACAGTCACTTCTGCACCCAGACGCGACCAGACCGAACCCAGTTCCAGACCGATCACGCCAGCGCCGATCACGCCCAGACGCTTGGGTACGGATTGGAATTCCAGCGCGCCAGTCGAATCGACGATAACTTTCTGATCGACCGGAGCCGGTGGAATGTCGATCGGACGCGAGCCTGGAGCCAGGATGACGTTTTCAGCTTCGATGACTTCAACCGAGCCGTCCGGCTTGGTGACTTCGACTTTCTTGCCTGCCAGCAGTTTGCCGTGGCCCTGGATCGAAGTAACGCCGTTGGCCTTGAACAGGGTGGCAACGCCGCCGGTCAGGTTCTTGACGATGCCAGCCTTGCGGCCAACCATCGCAGCGACGTCCATTTTGACTTCGCCGGTCGAGATACCGTGAACGTTGAAGCTCTCTTTGGCTTCCTTGTACTTCCAGGAGCTGTCCAGCAGCGCCTTGGACGGAATGCAGCCGACGTTCAGGCAAGTACCGCCGAGGGCTTGCTTGCCTTCAGCGTCGGTGTACTTCTCGATGCAGGCAGTGGTGAGACCCAACTGCGCGGCCTTGATGGCAGCCACATAGCCGCCAGGGCCGGCACCGATCACTACTACGTCAAATTTCTGCGACATTCAAAAAATCCTCTTTAGCGAAAAGCTTCAAGCCGCGCGCTCCAAGCCAAGCTGCCTTTTCTTGCAGCTTGAAACTTGAAGCTCGCAGCTGCTTCTATCAGATATCCAGCAACAGACGAGCCGGATCTTCCAGCAGGTTCTTGATGGTCACCAGGAAGGTCACAGCTTCTTTGCCATCGATCAGACGGTGATCGTAGGACAGTGCCAGGTACATCATCGGACGGATCACGACCTGACCGTTGATGGCCATAGGACGCTGGATGATGTTGTGCATGCCCAGAATCGCTGCCTGCGGTGGGTTGACGATCGGGGTCGACATCATCGAACCGAAGGTACCACCGTTGGTGATGGTGAAGGTACCGCCGGTCATCTCTTCCATCGACAGTTTGCCGTCACGGGCTTTCTTGCCGAAAGTGGCGATGCCGCCTTCGATTTCAGCCAGGCTCATCAGCTCGGCGTTACGCAGAACCGGTACTACCAGACCACGGTCGCTGGAAACGGCAACACCGATGTCGGCGTAGCCGTGGTAAACGATGTCCGCGCCGTCGATCGAAGCGTTGACCGCCGGGAAGCGTTTCAGCGCTTCGGTGGCCGCCTTGACGAAGAACGACATGAAGCCCAGGCGTACGCCGTTGTGGGACTTCTCGAACAGGTCCTTGTACTTCGAACGCAGGGCCATGACTTCGGTCATGTCGACTTCGTTGAAAGTGGTCAGCATCGCCATGTTCGACTGAGCTTCAACCAGACGCTCGGCAACCTTGGCGCGCAGACGGGTCATCGGTACGCGTTTTTCAACGCGGTCACCGGCAGCGAATACCGGAGCAGCAGCGGCTGGAGCAGCCGCTTTTGCAGGAGCGGCAGCCGGAGCGGCTTTCTTCGCGGCAACAGCAGCCACCACGTCTTCCTTGGTCACACGACCGCCTTTGCCGGTGCCGGCAACGGAAGCGATGTTGATGCCGTTTTCTTCAGCCAGCTTGCGCGCAGCCGGAGCAGCAACAGGATCGTCTTCGCCTTCGGCAGCAGCCGGGGCAGCGGCAGCAGCGGCCGGAGCAGCAGCGGCGGCTGGAGCAGCGGCAGCAGCGCCGCCCGCTTCGATGGAGCCCAGGACTTCGTCGGACAGAACGGTGTCGCCTTCGTTCTTGACGATTGCGCCCAGCACGCCGTCGGCGGTAGCCAGAACTTCCAATACGACTTTGTCAGTTTCGATGTCGACGATCAGGTCGTCACGCTTGACGGCGTCGCCCGGTTTTTTGTGCCAGGTGGCAACGGTGCCATCGGCAACCGATTCCGGGAAAGTGGGGGCTTTGATCTCGATAGCCATTATCTGTGGTTCCTTAAATTCGGTTTCAGGTGCGCGAAGGCGTTAAACGGTAAACGCGTCTTGCAGCAGTTTTTCCTGCTGCTCGGCGTGCATCGATGCGTAACCACAAGCTGGGGCAGCAGAAGCCTCACGGCCCGCGTAATCGAGTACGAGAGACTTGTCGAGGTTACTGATGCTGCGACGCAAGTGGTGCTGGCTGCAGTACCAGGCGCCCTGGTTCATCGGCTCTTCCTGACACCAGACGGCATGCTTGACGTTGGTGTAAGGCGCCAGGACTTCTTTCAAGTCGTCCTCAGGGAATGGATACAGCTGCTCGATACGCACGATGGCGATATCGTCACGGCCTTCGGCACGGCGTTTTTCCAGCAGGTCGTAGTAGACCTTGCCGCTACACAGAACAACGCGCTCGACCTTTTTCGGGTCCAGGGCATCGATTTCCGGGATCACGGTCTGGAACGAACCTTCAGCCAGATCTTCCAGCGTCGAGATGGCCAGCTTGTGGCGCAGCAGCGACTTCGGTGTCAGCACTACCAGTGGTTTGCGCAGCGGGCGAATCACCTGACGGCGCAGCAAATGGTAGATCTGGGCCGGAGTGGTCGGCATGCATACCTGAATGTTGTGCTCGGCGCACAGCTGCAGGTAACGCTCAAGACGTGCCGAGCTGTGCTCAGGACCCTGACCTTCGTAGCCGTGCGGCAACAGCATGGTCAGACCGCAGAGACGGCCCCACTTGTGCTCGCCGCTGGTGATGAACTGGTCGATAACAACCTGTGCACCGTTGGCGAAGTCGCCGAACTGGGCTTCCCAGATCACCAGCGCGTTTGGCGTGGTGGTCGAGTAGCCGTATTCGAAAGCCAGTACCGCTTCTTCCGACAGGAACGAGTCGTACAGGTCAAAGCGTGGCTGACCGTCGTACAGGTTCTGCAGCGGAATGTAGGTGCCCGCGTCTTTCTGGTTGTGCAGCACAGCGTGACGGTGCGAGAACGTACCGCGGCCGATGTCCTGACCAGTCATGCGGATCGGGTGACCTTCGAACGCCAGGGTCGCGTACGCCATGGTTTCGGCGTAACCCCAGTTGATCGGCAGGCCGCCGGCTTGCATCTTCTGACGGTCTTCGTAGATCTTCGCGACCTGACGCTGAACCACGAAGCCTTCCGGAATTTCCAGCAGCTTGGCGGACAGCTCTTGCAGGGTCTTCAGATCGAAACGCGTGTCGTGACGCGCAGTCCAGGCGTGGCCCAGATACGGACGCCAGTCCACGAACAGCTCTTTGTTCGGCTCTTTGACCAGCGATTTCACCACGTGCAGACCGTTGTCCAGCGCGTTGCGGTACTCGTCGACCTTGGCCTGAACACGTTCAGCGTCCAGTACACCGGCCTGAGTCAGACGATCAGCGTACAGCTCACGGGTGGTGCGCTGCTTGGTGATCTGCTGATACATCAGCGGCTGAGTGCCGCTTGGCTCGTCGGCCTCGTTGTGGCCGCGACGACGGTAGCAGACCAGGTCGATCACCACGTCACGCTTGAACTGCATGCGGTAGTCGATGGCCATCTGGGTCACGAACAGCACGGCTTCCGGATCATCACCATTCACATGGAGGATCGGCGCCTGGATCATCTTCGCAACGTCGGTGGCGTACTCGGTGGAACGCGAGTCCAGCGGGTTGCTGATGGTGAAACCGACCTGGTTGTTGATCACGATGTGCACGGTACCGCCGGTCTTGAAACCGCGGGTCTGCGACATCTGGAAGGTTTCCATGACCACGCCCTGACCTGCGAATGCAGCGTCACCGTGGATGGAGATCGGCAGAACCTTTTCACCGGTCGGGTCGTTACGACGATCCTGACGGGCGCGAACCGAACCTTCTACCACCGGGGAAACGATTTCCAGGTGGGACGGGTTGAACGCCATGGCCAGGTGAACTTCACCGCCGGTGGTCATTACGTTGGACGAGAAGCCCTGGTGGTATTTAACGTCACCGGAACCCAGCTCGACCTTCTTCTTGCCTTCGAACTCGTCGAACAGCTCGCGCGGGTTCTTGCCGAAGGTGTTGACCAGCACGTTCAGACGGCCACGGTGGGCCATGCCGATGACGACTTCCTTGGTGCCGTAGGAACCGGAACGCTGGATCAGCTCGTCGAGCATCGGGATCAGGCTTTCGCCGCCTTCCAGACCGAAACGCTTGGTACCCGGGTATTTGGTGCCCAGGTATTTTTCCAGGCCTTCACCGGCGGTCACGCGCTCGAGCAGGTGGCTCTTGATATCAGCGGAGTACGTCGGACGACCACGCACGCTTTCCAGACGCTGCTGGAACCACTGGCGCTGCTCGGAATCGGTGATGTGCGTAAATTCAGCGCCGATGGTGCGGCAATATGTCTGCTGCAACGCTTCGTGAATTTCGCGTAGGCTCGCTTCCTCTTTGCCGATGAACAGGTCGCCGGCACGGAAGGTCGTATCAAGATCGGCATTGGTCAAGCCGTAATGATTGATCGACAGGTCTGCAGGTGCAGGACGCTGCCACAGCCCCAGCGGGTCAAGCTGGGCTGCCTGGTGGCCACGCATACGGTAGGCCTGGATCAATCGCAGCACTTCAACTTGCTTCTTCTCGTGCTCACTGCTCACGCTACCGGCGGAAACCGGTTGGGCGCGGCGCTGGTTCTTTGCCAGCAGCACGAAATGATCGCGAATTGTGGAGTGCGAAACATCAGTGGCAGAGTTGCCGTCGGCAGGCAACTTCTGAAAGTAGGTGCGCCACTCTTCTGGCACAGCGTTAGGGTCGTGCAGGTAGAGCTCATAAAGCTCTTCCACATAGGCAGCGTTTCCACCTGAAAGGTAGGCGCTGTTCCACATGCGCTGCATCACGCTTTCTTGCATGCTTGGTCACCCTCGGTTAGGGGAACACCATCGGCGTCAATACCGAGCAAACTTGCAGAAGTCCGAATGCAGCGACCAAAACAAGCCACTTAGGATCACGCTGATAGTCCGGGTACCAGCCCGGATGCCCCTGCTTGTCTCATTTCTTCAAAATAAGAGCTGCAGCTTGTGGCTACTGCTCTGGTTATAGCCATGACGCGGGTTGAAGCCCGCGCCACAGCCTCTTCGGTACAGCGGTCCTACGGTTACAGCAGCTGAATCACACGCCGCTCGAAAGCAGCATGTTACGGATGTGACCGATGGCCTTAGTCGGGTTCAGGCCTTTCGGACATACGTTGACGCAGTTCATGATGCCCCGGCAGCGGAAGACGCTGAACGGGTCATCGAGCGAAGCCAGACGCTCGGACGTCTTGGTGTCACGACTGTCTGCCAGGAAGCGGTACGCTTGCAGCAGAGCAGCTGGACCCAGGAACTTGTCCGGGTTCCACCAGAAGGACGGGCACGAGGTCGAGCAGCAGGCGCACAGGATGCACTCGTACAGACCGTCGAGCTTTTCACGCTCTTCAGGGGACTGCAGACGCTCGATGGCCGGAGCCGGCGTGTCGTTCTGCAGGTAAGGCTTAACCTTCTCGTATTGCTTGTAGAAGATGCTCATATCGACGACCAGGTCACGGATAACCGGCAAACCTGGCAGCGGACGAACGATCAACTTGTTGCCTTTTACGACAGCGGACAGCGGCGTGATGCACGCCAGACCGTTCTTGCCGTTGATGTTCATGCCGTCGGAGCCGCAGACGCCTTCACGGCAAGAGCGACGATAGGAGAAACCCTCGTCCTGCTCTTTGATCAGGGCCAGCACGTCCAGCACCATCAGGTCTTTACCACCGGTATCGACCTGGAATTCCTGCATGAACGGCGCAGCGTCCTGATCAGGGTTGTAGCGATAAACACTGACTTGCAACATGGCGGTCACCCTTAATAAGTCCGGACTTTAGGTTCGAAAGTCGGAACAGTCTTCGGCGAGAAGTTCACGGCACGCTTGGTGACGCGCTTGTCACCCGGGAAGTACAGGGTGTGGCACAGCCAGTTTTCGTCGTCACGATCTTCGAAGTCTTCACGGGCGTGAGCGCCGCGGGACTCTTTACGTACTTCGGCAGCGATGGCGGTAGCTTCAGCCACTTCCAGCAGGTTTTGCAGCTCGAGAGCTTCGATACGTGCGGTGTTGAACGCCTGCGACTTATCGTTGATCTTCACGTTGGCGATGCGCTTGCGCAGATCGGCCAGCTGGGCAATACCCTTCTGCATGTATTCGCCGGTACGGAACACACCGAAGTAGTTCTGCATGCAGCTTTGCAGCTCGCGACGCAGGGTAGCTACGTCTTCGCCATCGGTACGGCCATTCAGCGCGTTCAGACGCGACAGGGCAGCTTCGATGTCGGCTTCGGTCGCGTCGTCGTATTCGATACCGTCGGTCAGCGCCTTCTCCAGGTGCAGGCCGGCAGCGCGGCCGAATACCACCAGGTCGAGCAGCGAGTTGCCACCCAGACGGTTGGCACCGTGCACCGATACGCAAGCCACTTCACCTACGGCGAACAGACCAGGAATGATCTGATCCACGCCTTCGGCATTCTGGGTGATCGCCTGACCGTGAATGTTGGTGGCAACGCCGCCCATCATGTAGTGGCAGGTTGGAACAACCGGAACCGGAGCAACCACCGGGTCAACGTGAGCGAAAGTCTTCGACAGTTCGCAGATGCCTGGCAGACGGCTGTGCAGCACTTCCTCGCCCAGGTGGTCGAGTTTGAGCATTACGTGGTCGCCATTCGGACCGCAACCGTTGCCGGCGATGATTTCTTTAACCATCGAGCGAGCAACCACGTCACGACCGGCCAGGTCTTTCGCGTTCGGAGCATAACGCTCCATGAAACGCTCGCCGTGCTTGTTGATCAGGTAACCACCTTCACCACGGCAACCTTCGGTCACCAGTACACCGGCGCCGGCGATGCCGGTCGGGTGGAACTGCCACATTTCGATGTCTTGTACCGGCACGCCAGCACGCAGGGCCATGCCAACGCCGTCACCGGTGTTGATCAGGGCGTTGGTGGTGGAGGCGTAGATACGGCCAGCACCACCAGTCGCCAGCACAGTGGCCTTGGCGCGGATGTACGAGGTTTCGCCGGTTTCGATGCAGATCGCGATCACACCGACGAACTCGCCTTCCTGGTTTTTCACCAGGTCGACAGCGTAGTACTCGTTCAGGAACGTGGTACCGGCTTTCAGGTTGCCCTGATAAAGGGTGTGCAACAGAGCGTGACCGGTACGGTCGGACGCTGCGCAGGTACGTGCAGCCTGACCGCCCTTGCCGTAGTCCTTGGACTGGCCACCGAACGGACGCTGGTAGATACGACCTTGCTCGGTACGCGAGAACGGCAGACCCATGTGGTCCAGCTCGAAAACGGCAGCCGGGCCTTCCTGACACATGTATTCGATAGCGTCCTGGTCACCGATGTAGTCGGAACCCTTGACGGTATCGTACATGTGCCAGCGCCAGTCATCGTTCGGGTCGGCGGACGCGATCGCGCAGGTGATGCCGCCCTGGGCGGATACAGTGTGCGAACGGGTCGGGAAAACCTTGGTGATCACGGCAGTCTTGTGACCGCCCTGTGCCAGCTGCAGCGCAGCGCGCATGCCGGCACCGCCACCACCAATAATGATGGCGTCGAAAGAAATCGTTGGAATGTTAGCCATGACTCAGATACCCCAGAGAATCTGCACACCCCAGACGAAGTAAGCGAACATCGCAACGCCGCATACTGCCTGGAAAAGGAAACGTATAGCCGTCGCAGACTTGCCGAACGCCATTGGCGTCAGGTAGTCAGTCGCGATGGTCCACATGCCGACCCAGGCGTGAGCGCCGAGGGCAACAAGGGCCAGGAGGCTGAAAATACGCATCCCGTTGTGGGCGAACAGTTCATGCCACTGGGCATACTCGAGGCCTGGGTGGGCCACGACGTATCCGATCAGAAAGATGAAGTAAGCCGCGAGAACGACCGCCGACACACGTTGCGCCATCCAGTCATAGAGGCCCGAACGCGAGAGGTTCGTGACGTTAGTTACCATATCCAAACTCCTGCCAGAACGATTACCACCACGGAAACGGCGATAACGATTTTCGAGCCCAGCTTGCCGCCTTCCAGCGTCTCACCGATGCCCATGTCCATGATCAAATGGCGCACACCGGCAACCAGGTGATACAGCAGAGCGGACAGGATGCCCCAAATCACTAGCTTGGCTAGCGGACTGGTCAGACACGCTTTCACCTGACCGAAGCCTTCCTCGGAGCTCAGCGACTTGTCCAATGCGTAAAGCATGATGGCAAGGCACACAAAGAGGATGACACCGGAGATTCGGTGAAGAATGGACGTGTAAGCAGTGACTGGGAGTTTGATGGTCCTTAGGTCTAGGTTTACAGGTCGTTGGCTTTTCACGGCTTTTTTTTCACACTGAAGAGCCCCTAACAATCAGGGCAAAGTTGTTGGGGAGTGCACTGGTCAGGTAACCACCACCCAGGGATGCGACCCCCAATGAAAGCAAGCCCAAAAGCCCTTGGCGGTCGGTGGCCGAGTATAGACAGTTAGGCTACTAATGACAACGCAATCACCTACCCCAAATAGCTGATTGCACAAGTCGTATAAAAGGCGTAAATGGCAGTCAATTTCGAGGAAAAAGTGCGCTTAAAGCCTTCTGGAGCAAGACTTTAGGCAAATTGACATTCGAATTTATCTCACTATAGTGGTGCGGGCCCTGCGTGGGGGGTCTGTCTGATGGTTCAAGCATAAATAGGAGGCCACATGGCTGACAAAAAAGCGCAGTTGATCATCGAGGGCGCAGCCCCCGTCGAGCTGCCCATTTTAACCGGCACCGTTGGTCCCGATGTAATTGATGTTCGGGGCCTGACGGCCACGGGCCGCTTCACTTTCGACCCGGGTTTCATGTCGACCGCCTCGTGCGAATCGAAGATCACCTATATCGACGGCGACAACGGCATTCTGTTGCACCGCGGCTACCCGATCGAACAGCTGGCTGAAAAGTCGGACTACCTGGAAACCTGCTACCTGCTGCTCAACGGCGAACTGCCGACCGCAGAACAGAAGGCCCAGTTCGTCAGCACCGTGAAAAACCACACCATGGTTCACGAGCAGCTGAAAACCTTCTTCAACGGCTTCCGTCGCGACGCCCACCCGATGGCCGTCATGTGCGGCGTAGTCGGCGCCCTCTC
The DNA here is from genome assembly GCF_018729515.1 of Pseudomonas sp. MG-9. NCBI lineage: Bacteria > Pseudomonadati > Pseudomonadota > Gammaproteobacteria > Pseudomonadales > Pseudomonadaceae > Pseudomonas > Pseudomonas sp. MG-9. The sequence goes on along the minus strand of NZ_JAHHZH010000005.1, from coordinate 578,400 downwards.
GGCCTTCTACCACGACTCCCTGGACATCAATAACCCGCAGCATCGCGAAATCTCCGCGATCCGTCTGGTTGCCAAGATGCCGACCCTGGCAGCGATGGTTTACAAGTACTCCATGGGCCAACCCATGATGTACCCGCGCAACGACCTGACGTACGCGGAAAACTTCCTGCACATGATGTTCAACACCCCGTGCGAGATCAAACCGATCAGCCCGGTACTCGCCAAGGCCATGGATCGGATCTTCATCCTCCACGCCGACCACGAGCAGAACGCATCGACATCCACCGTGCGTCTGGCAGGCTCCTCGGGTGCCAACCCGTTCGCCTGTATCGCCGCCGGGATCGCCGCACTGTGGGGCCCTGCCCACGGTGGTGCGAACGAAGCCGTATTGACCATGCTCGACGAGATTGGCGATGTGTCCAACATCGACAAGTTCATCGCCAAGGCCAAGGACAAGAACGATCCGTTCAAGTTGATGGGCTTCGGTCACCGCGTTTACAAGAACCGCGACCCTCGCGCGACTGTCATGAAGCAGACCTGCGACGAAGTATTGAAAGAACTGGGCATCAACAACGATCCGCAACTCGAACTGGCCATGCGCCTGGAAGAGATCGCGCTGACCGACCCGTACTTCATCGAACGCTCGCTGTACCCGAACGTCGACTTCTACTCGGGGATCATCCTCAAGGCGATCGGCATTCCAACCAGCATGTTCACCGTGATCTTCGCCCTGGCACGTACTGTCGGCTGGATCTCCCACTGGAAAGAAATGCTCTCCAGCCCGTACAAGATCGGCCGTCCGCGCCAGCTGTACACCGGCTACGAGTCGCGTGACATTACCAAGCTGGAAGACCGCAAATAAGACTTGTCTTGCGATAACGTCTTGAAGTTGTACCGGGAACGGCCTCTATTTATATAGGGGCCGTTTTTGTTTGTGTGTCGCAGCGGCCTGAGGGCCGACTGGGGTTTTGCGGTTTTGGGTGTATATCCGTTGCTGCGGTAACGGCCTCCTATGGTTTCGCTCTTACAGCGACTCACTTTTCCAGGCGCCGAAAAGTAAGCAAAAGGCTTTGCCCCGGCGTACGGCCCGCTCGCTGGGGCTCGGGGTTCCCTCGCTACGGTGTCCATCAGGGGGCATCGCCTACGGTTTGCTTCGCTGCACCTCCTCTCGATGTATGCGGCTTCGCCGCACGGCGCTGCGCGCCTCCCCCCTGATGAACACCTTCGCTCGGCCTGCCGAAGGGGCAAAAGATCAAAGGCCACATCAAAAGCCACATCAAAAGCCAGAGCCAGAGCCAGAGCCAGAGCCAGAGCCAGAGCCAGAGCCAGAGCAAAAGATCGCAGCCTTCGGCAGCTCCTACAATTGAACCCGGTACCCCCATCAGAAATTGCTCGTCCGACGAGCCGCCATCGCTGGCAAGCCGCTCCCCCAGTGACCGCTCGCCCCCTTAAGGCCGAGTGTCAGCTCGCCTGCTCTTGATCTTGATCCACGGGCGACGTCGGAAGGCTGAGCGGAGGGATTGATCCGGGGGTGGGAGCGCAGCGACCGTTTGGCGAAGCCAAACACAGCGAGAGGAGGTGCAGCGAAGCAAACCGTAGGCGCTGCCCCCCGGATCGATCCCGGAGCGAAGGAACCCCGAGCCCTAGCGAGCGGGCCGAACGTAGGAGCAAGCGTTTTTTTGCTTACTTTTTTTAGGCGTTTGTAAAAAAAGTGAGTCGCCGTAAGGGCGAAACCCTAAGCCGCCGTTACCGCAGCAACGGATATGTACACAATTCCAGCCCGATAACCGCCCACAAAAAATGCCCCGATCTCTCAACCGGGGCATTCAGTACAACGCTTACACAATCATCAAGCAATCAGTGAGACACAGCCCCACTCGCCCCCAACCCAGTCTGCGAACGCACAAACTGCGGGAAGAACAGCGCCCGCTCGTTATCAGCAGCCGCTGACTTGTCGGTGATCGAGAAGAACCAGATCCCGATAAAGGCAATGATCATCGAAAACAGCGCCGGGTACTCATACGGGAAGATCGCCTTCTCGTGATGCAGGATCTGCACCCAGATGGTCGGACCAAGGACCATCAGCCCCACCGCACTCACCAGCCCTAGCCAGCCGCCCACCATCGCACCGCGGGTGGTCAGCTTCTTCCAGTACATCGAAAGCAGCAGGACCGGGAAGTTGCAGCTCGCCGCGATGGAGAACGCCAGACCGACCATGAACGCGATGTTCTGGCTTTCGAACAGGATGCCCAGGCCGATGGCCAGCACGGCCAGTGCGATGGTGGTGATCTTCGACACGCGAATCTCATCCTTGTCGTTGGCCTTGCCCTTCTTGATCACGCTGGCATACAGGTCATGGGACACCGCCGAAGCACCGGCCAGGGTCAGACCCGCCACAACCGCCAGAATGGTCGCGAACGCTACCGCCGAGATGAAGCCCAGGAAAATACTACCGCCCACCGCATTGGCCAGGTGCACCGCCGCCATGTTGTTGCCGCCGAGCAGAGCGCCCGCTGCATCCTTGAAGGCCGGGTTGGTGCTGACCAGCAGGATCGCACCGAAGCCGATGATGAAGGTCAGGATGTAGAAGTAGCCGATGAAGCCGGTTGCGTACAACACGCTCTTGCGCGCTTCCTTCGCGTCACTCACGGTGAAGAAGCGCATCAGGATGTGCGGCAGACCGGCGGTACCGAACATCAGCGCCAGGCCTAAGGAGAACGCCGAAATCGGGTCTTTCACCAGGCCGCCCGGGCTCATGATCGCCTCACCTTTGGGGTGAACCTTGATCGCCTCGGAGAACAGCATGTTGAAGTCGAAGTTGACGTGCTTCATCACCATCAGCGCCATGAACGAGGCACCGGACAGCAACAGCACTGCCTTGATGATCTGCACCCAGGTGGTCGCCAGCATGCCGCCGAACAGCACATACATGCACATCAGGATACCGACCAGAATCACCGCCACATAGTAGTCGAGGCCGAACAGCAGCTGGATCAGCTTGCCGGCACCGACCATTTGCGCGATCAGGTAGAACGCCACCACCACCAGCGAACCGCAGGCAGACAGGGTGCGGATCTGCGTTTGCCCGAGGCGGTAGGACGCCACGTCGGCAAAGGTGTATTTGCCCAGGTTACGCAGGCGCTCGGCGATCAGGAACAGAATGATCGGCCAGCCCACCAGGAAGCCGATCGAGTAGATCAGGCCATCGTAGCCGGAGGTGAACACCAGCGCGGAAATCCCCAGAAAGGACGCCGCCGACATGTAATCACCGGCAATCGCCAGACCGTTCTGGAAACCGGTGATCTTGCCGCCCGCTGCATAGTAGTCGGCAGCCGACTTGTTGCGTTTGGACGCCCAGTAAGTAATGCACAGGGTCGCCCCGACGAACACCACAAACATGGCGATCGCAGAAACGTTGAGGGGTTGTTTGTGGACTTCGCCGGTCAAGGCGTCAGCGGCCCAGACGGCTGGAGCGAACGCTGCGATGCTCAAAAGAGCCAGTAGACGCCGGATCATTGCTGAGCCTCCTTGAGAATCGCATTGTTCAGGTCGTCAAACTCGCCGTTGGCGCGCCGTACGTAGATAGCAGTCAGGACGAAGGCCGAGACAATCAATCCGACACCAATCGGAATGCCCCAGGTAATCGAAGACCCGGGACTGAGTTTTGCCCCGAGCACTTGCGGCCCGTAGGCGATCAGCAGGATGAATCCGGAGTACAGCCCGAGCATGATCGCCGAGAGTATCCAGGCGAACTTTTCTCTTTTTCTCACCAGCTCCTTGAAGCGCGGGCTGTTTTGAATCGAGAGGTAAATGCTGTCGTTCATTGTTTTTATCCTCGCAGCACAGATTATTGTTGGAACGTATCCACTGTATGCGGCTGCGGAACGGCTTCCAGACGACCTTAGTATTAGAACGACATGACATTTTCGCCAATTTTTGGACTGTAAATAGCCGAAAGAAGTGGAAAGAGGCGCTGAAACAGCCGCAAACCCTGTCGGTGAGGGGTGGCCGGAAACAAATGTAGGAGTGAGCCTGCTCGCGATTGCGTCAAATCAGTCGACATCGCTGTCACCGAAAGACCGCTATCGCGAGCAGGCTCACTCCTACAGGGGGTACTGCGTTACGTGTGGTTATTTAGTCCAGTCAGCCACGCGATCCGGGTGCTTGGCGACCCAATCCTTGGCCGCCGCTTCAGGCTTGGCGCCGTCCTGAATCGCCAGCATGACTTCGCCGATCTCGTCTTTCGACGCCCACTGGAAGTTTTTCAGGAACTTGGCGACTTCCGGAGCCTTGGTCTCCAGCGCTTTGCTGCCGATGCTGTTCACGGTTTCAGCCGCGCCGTACACGCCTTTCGGGTCGTCGAGGAAACGCAGTTTCCACTTGGCGAACATCCAGTGCGGCACCCAACCGGTGACGGCAATCGATTCGTTCTTCTTCTCGGCACGGGTCAGCTCGGCAATCATGCCGGCGCCGGAACTGGCCTTGAGGGTGTATTTGTCGAGACCGTAATCCTTGATCGCCTGATCGGTCTTGAGCATCACGCCTGAACCGGCATCGATGCCGACGATACGGTTTTTGAAGCTGTCGTCGGTTTTCAGGTCTTCGATCGATTTCGCTTTGACGTACTCCGGCACGATCAGGCCGATTTTTGCATCCTTGAAGTTCGGGCCGTAATCGACGACCAGATCCTTGTTCTTCGTCCAGTATTCGCCGTGGGTGACCGGCAGCCAGGCCGAGAGCATGGCGTCGAGTTTGCCGGTGGCCACGCCCTGCCACATGATCCCGGTAGCGACGGCTTGCAGTTTCACATCGTAGCCGAGTTTCTGCTTGATCACTTCGGCCGCCACATGGGTGGTCGCGACGCTGTCGGACCAGCCGTCAACGTAACCGATGTTCAGGGTCTGTTTTTCAGCGCTGGCGAATGTGGAGCTCATCGCAAGCACCAGAGCGGCACCGGCGCCTAAAAGTCGTCGCATCTTCATCGTTACTTCCCCGAAATGCTGCGCCCGACGGATGCCGGGCATCGTCAACGTATTGTTATGGTGCACAGCGCCCCCATCACGCCTGACCGCAAACTCGTCCGAACATCAGTCGTCTTTTCTATAAGGGTACTGACGCTTTCGATCATCGGCCTGACGCCAAACGCGACCTGCTCTGGCAACGACCTCAAGACAACGAGAAACGACATCAGAAAGCCATTAATCGCTTCTGAATAATTGGCGCCAGACAATCCGCCCGAACTTTGCATGGGCAAATCATGCAGGCCACCAACCCGCGGATAAATGCAGGTAACATGCGTCGCTTTGCAGCCACTCGGCCTGACCATGTCCGCGACTTCCCGCTTCCCGTTTATTCCCTATCTTTTCGCTTGCCTGCTCGGCCTGTTTGCCCTTGGCGGCTTCTGGTACGGCCTCGGCAAACCGGTGATCCTGCCGGACGCCGCAACCCCGACGCACAAGTTGCAATGTGCCTCCTATACGCCGTTCGACAAGGATCAATCGCCGTTCGACGTGCCGTTCAAGCTGCGCCCGGAGCGCATGGACGCCGACCTTGCCCTGCTGGCGACGCGCTTCGAGTGCATCCGCACCTACTCGATGACCGGCCTCGAAGCCCTGCCCGAGCTGGCGCGCAAGCACGGCTTGAAGTTGATGATCGGCGCCTGGGTCAACAGCAACCCGGTGGACACCGAGAAGGAGGTCGACCTGCTGATCGCCTCGGCCAACGCCAACCCGGACGTGGTCAGCGCGGTGATCGTCGGCAACGAAGCCTTGCTGCGCAAGGAAGTCACCGGCGCGCAACTGGCCAGACTGATCAATAAGGTCAAAAGCCAGGTCAAGCAACCGGTCACTTATGCCGATGTCTGGGAGTTCTGGCTCAAGCACCCGGAAGTCGCACCGGCAGTGGATTTCCTGACCATTCACCTGCTGCCGTACTGGGAAGACGATCCCTCGAACATCGACATCGCCCTGCAACATGTGGCGGATGTGCGTCAGGTGTTCGGCAACAAGTTCGCGCCCAAGGACGTGATGATCGGCGAAACCGGCTGGCCCAGCGAAGGCCGCCAGCGCGAGACCGCCCTGCCGAGCCGGGTCAACGAAGCCAAGTTCATTCGTGGTTTTGTCGCGATGGCCGAGAAGGAAGGCTGGCATTACAACCTGATCGAAGCGTTCGACCAACCATGGAAACGCGGCAGCGAGGGTGCGGTCGGTGGCTACTGGGGCCTGTTCGACGCAGATCGTCAGGACAAGGGCGTGCTCGCCGGGCCGGTGACCAACGTGCCGTACTGGAAAGAATGGCTGGGCGTCGGCGGGCTGATTTTCCTCGGTACGCTGCTGCTCGGTGGCCGGGTGCGCACCACGCAATCGGCATTGATCCTGCCGCTGCTGGGCGCGGTGGCCGCCTGTTCGATCGGCGCCTGGGGCGATCTGGCGCGGGTAACCACGCGGTTTGCCAGCGAATGGCTGTGGGTCGGCTTGCTGACCGTGTTGAATCTATGGGTGCTGGCGCATGCCGCACTGACCTTGAGCGCGCGCCAGGGTTGGCGTGAACGTGCGTTCAATCTGCTGGAGCGCCGCGCCGGATGGCTGGTGGCCGTGGCCGGTTTTGCTGCAGCGGTGATGATGCTGGAGATGGTGTTCGACGCACGTTATCGCAGCTTCGCCAGCATGGCGTTCATTCTGCCGGCGCTGGTGTACGTGTGCCGCCCGGTCAGCGTGCCGCGTCGGGAAATCGCCCTGCTGGCTTTCATCATCGGCGCCGGCATTGCGCCGCAGCTGTTCGAGGAAGGGTTGCAGAACCCGCAGGCCTGGGGCTGGGCGCTGGTCAGCGGGTTGATGGTGGCGGCGTTGTGGCGCTGCCTGCGGGTTCGCGGTCGTTGATTAAACAGCAAGATCAAAAGATAGCAGCCTCCGGCAGCTCCTACAGGGTGTCCCCCATGTAGGAGCTGCCGGAGGCTGCGATCTTTTTCTATCAGGCGCTTCGGGATTCTCTGACAAGGCGCAATCCGGCAATCACCACCGCAAACACCGCCAACGTGGTGTTGTACAACGCCAGCGCCGGCAGGCCGAACACCAGCGCCAGCACCGCCAGCCACCACCCTGCCCGCCCCGGCACCACAAAACCGAGCAGCGCCGCACCCAGCGCGGTCCAGCCCAATACCTTGAAGTGAATCATCAGCCCCAGGTTCGAGCGCACCGAGCACTCCCAACGGCTCGCTTCATCGACGCAGATGCCGACCCACTGCCCGTCCTCCATGAAGCCATAACGCGCGCCATAACTGGCGGCCAGCCATAACGGCAGCAGAACGAGCAACAGGATCACGGGCAAGCGGCGGGACATGAATCACTCCAATCTACGGAAATCGGCGGCCAGCTTAATCTGACTTGCACCGTTGGCAAGCACTAACAACTGTTAACTGGTCATCCGCGCCGTGCAAAGTGTATCGTCCGCCTACTATTACTCCGAATTCTGCCTGTTTGATGCCGTCGCATGGCACTTTGGCGCAAACCCGGTGGTCATAGCCTGCGAACTTCATTCGGCACCTTTCTCTAAGGGATCCAGTCATGCTCCGTTCCTTGCGCTTCGTCGCGCTGTTCTGCGGCCTTATTCTGAGTGCGTCCGCACTGGCGGTGGATATCGATGCCGCCAGTTATGGCTATCCCCTGACCAACCCGTTCGAGGCGACCATCGCCACGACGCCGCCGGACCTGCGCCCGGAATTGCCGTCCAACGACGATATCAACCAGTCCGACCACAGCATCACCCTGCGCCCGGAACGGGCCTTCATCCTCCCGGACAATTTCTGGGCGGTGAAGAAACTCACCTACCGCATCGCCGAGCAGGACAAACCCGCGCCGCTGATCTTCCTGATCGCCGGCACCGGCGCCCGCTTTGACAGCACGCTCAACGAATACCTGAAGAAGCTCTACTACAAGGCCGGCTACCACGTCGTGCAGTTGTCGTCGCCGACCAGCTTCGACTTCATCAGCGCCGCTTCACGCTTCGCCACGCCCGGTATCACCAAGGAAGACGCCGAAGACATGTACCGGGTGATGCAGGCCGTGCGCGCGCAACATCCAAAACTGCCGGTCACCGAGTACTACCTCAGCGGCTACAGCCTCGGTGCCCTGGATGCCGCGTTCGTCGCGCATCTGGACGAAACCCGGCGCAGCTTCAACTTCAAGAAAGTCCTGCTGCTCAACCCGCCGGTCAACCTCTACACCTCGATCACCAACCTCGACAAGCTGGTGCAGACCGAAGTGAAGGGCATCAACAACAGCACTACCTTCTATGAACTGGTGCTGAACAAGCTGACCCGCTACTTCCAGCAGAAGGGCTATATCGATCTCAATGATGCCCTGCTCTATGACTTCCAGCAGTCCAAGCAGCACCTGACCAACGAGCAGATGGCGATGCTGATCGGCACCTCGTTCCGCTTCTCGGCCGCCGACATTGCCTTTACGTCGGACCTGATCAACCGTCGTGGTCTGATCACCCCGCCGAAATTCCCGATCACCGAAGGCACCAGCCTCACGCCGTTCCTCAAGCGCGCGCTGCAATGCGACTTCGATTGCTACCTGACCGAACAGGTGATCCCGATGTGGCGCGCCCGTACCGACGGCGGCAGCCTGCTGCAACTGATCGACCAGGTCAGCCTGTACGCGCTCAAGGATTACCTGCACGACAGCCCGAAAATCGCCGTCATGCACAACGCCGATGACGTGATCCTCGGCCCTGGCGACCTGGGCTTCCTGCGCAAGACCTTCGGCGATCGCCTGACCGTTTATCCACTGGGCGGCCATTGCGGCAACCTTAACTACCGCGTCAACAGCGACGCCATGCTGGAGTTTTTCCGTGGCTAAATATCTCCTGCTGATTGCAGCGCTCCTCAGTGCAGGCGTGGCCCAGGCCGACAACAGCAAAGCCAACGCGCCGGTGGTGGTCGACAGCGACGGCTTCAAGGAGCCGCTGTCCAAACTCAAGTTCAACCCGGGACTGGACCAGCGTGAGTTCGAACGCTCGACGCTCAACGCGCTGAACGTCTATGACCCACTGGAGTCGTGGAACCGCCGCGTCTACCACTTCAACTACCGCTTCGACCAATGGGTGTTCCTGCCGGTGGTCGACGGTTATCGCTACGTGACGCCGAGCTTCCTGCGCACCGGGGTGAGCAACTTCTTCAACAACCTCGGCGACGTGCCGAACCTGGTCAACAGCCTGTTGCAGTTCAAGGGCAAGCGTTCAATGGAAACCACGGCGCGCCTGTTGCTCAACACCACCATCGGCATCGCCGGCCTGTGGGACCCGGCGACCGCCATGGGCCTGCCGCGCCAGAGCGAAGACTTCGGCCAGACCCTGGGCTTCTACGGCGTACCGGGCGGTGCGTACTTCGTGCTGCCGATCCTTGGCCCGTCGAACATTCGCGATACCGCAGGCCTGGCCGTGGACTACACCGCCGAATCGGCGATCAACTACCTGAACGTGTCAGAAGTCAGCTCCAACCATCCTGAGATCTGGGCCTTGCGCGCCGTCGACAAGCGCTACCAGACCAACTTCCGCTACGGTCAGATGAACTCGCCGTTCGAGTACGAGAAAGTGCGCTACGTGTACACCGAGTCGCGCAAGCTGCAGATTGCCGAGTAACGTCAGCGGCAACGAAAAAGGGCCATTCGATGCGAGTCGAATGGCCCTTTTTCATGGCAAACCAAATTCAGACTGCAGGAGTGAGCCTGCTCGCGATGAGGCCGTGTCAGTCACCTTTATGTGACTGATACACCGCCATCGCGAGCAGGCTCACTCCTACAAAGAAACCGTGTTCAGCCTTTGATCGCGTGCCAGATTTTGCCCACGACCGAAACCACCGCCAGCACCACCGCACCCGCGATAATCCCCGCCACGCCATTGAGCAACACCGGCACTGCAAAACCGGCGCTGCCAGCCGCTGCACCCACGCTTTCAATCCAGTGATGCAGCACAGGAATACCGTGGGTGAGGATGCCGCCGCCGACGAGGAACATCGCCGCCGTGCCGATCACCGACAGGCCTTTCATCATGTATGGCGCGGCGCGCAGGATCGCGTTGCCGATGCTTTTTGCCGTCGAACCGGGTTTCTGCGTCAGCCACAGACCCAGGTCGTCGAGTTTGACGATACCGGCCACCAGGCCGTAGACGCCGACGGTCATGACAATCGCGATGCCGGACATCACGATCACTTGCTGGGTCAGCGATGCGCCGGCCACAGCGCCGAGGGTGATGGCGATGATTTCTGCCGAAAGGATGAAGTCGGTGCGGATCGCGCCTTTGATCTTGTCCTTCTCGAAGGCCACCAGATCGGTGGTCGGCTCGGCCACCGCCGCGCTCAGTTGCGCGTGGTCGGCGTCATCTTCGGCCTTGCTGTGCAGGAACTTGTGCGCGAGTTTCTCGAAACCTTCGAAGCACAGGTAAGCACCGCCGACCATCAGCAACGGCGTTACCAGCCACGGTACGAACGCGCTGATCGCCAGCGCCGATGGCACCAGAATCAGCTTGTTGACGAACGAGCCCTTGGCCACCGCCCAGACCACAGGAATTTCCCGCTCGGCGCGCACCCCGGAGACCTGCTGGGCATTGAGCGCCAGATCGTCGCCGAGCACCCCGGCGGTCTTCTTCGCGGCCATTTTGCTCATCAACGCCACGTCATCCAGAACGGTGGCAATATCGTCGATCAGCACCAGCAAACTGCTTCCTGCCATGAATCATGTTTCCTTATGTGAATAATGCCGCGCAGCATACCGCGACTGCAGGCCACACGGGGCATTCTTGAGCCATGCGCGAGGCCGGTGCTACCATGCGCAACCGCCAGAACAGGCAAGGAACCACCGGGTTTATGAGCACAATCCGCGAGCGCAACAAAGAACTGATCCTGCGTGCCGCCAGTGAGGAGTTTGCCGACAAGGGCTTCGCTGCGACCAAAACCAGCGACATCGCCGCCAAGGCGGGATTGCCCAAGCCCAACGTCTACTACTACTTCAAGTCCAAGGAAAACCTCTACCGCGAGGTTCTGGAAAGCATCATCGTGCCGATCCTGCAGGCCTCGACCCCGTTCAACCCGGACGGCGTGCCGAGCGAAGTGCTCAGCGGCTACATCCGCTCGAAAATCCGCATCTCCCGTGACCTGCCCTTCGCCTCCAAGGTGTTCGCCAGCGAAATCATGCACGGCGCCCCACACCTGAGCGCCGACCTGGTCGAGCAGCTCAACAGCCAGGCCAAGCACAACATCGACTGCATCCAGAGCTGGATCGACCGCGGTCAGATCGCCCCGGTCGACCCCAATCACCTGATGTTCAGCATCTGGGCCGCGACCCAGACCTACGCCGACTTCGACTGGCAGATTTCGGCGATCACCGGCAAGGACAAGCTGGACGAGGCGGATTATGAAGCCGCGGCGCAGACGATTATCCGGTTGGTGTTGAAAGGGTGTGAGCCCGACTGATAGACCCCGGTGACGCCATCGCGAGCAGGCTCACTCCTACATTTGGAATGCATTCCCCTGTAGGAGTGAGCCTGCTCGCGATCGAGGCAACACGGTTACAGTTCAAACCCAAATCGCATCCCAAAGCGGATAATCGCCAAGCTTCTCCACAAGTCCAGCACGCAATGGGTTGGCCACAACATACCGTGCCACCTTCACCAAATCTTCCTCCCGTCGCAATGCCCGGTCGTGAAACCCTCTCTGCCAGAGGCCAGTACTTCTGGCGGTAGCCTGATTTACTGCTTTGGTACTCAATGACTTGGTCTTTTGCATCAGTTCGCTCAACGAACCTTTCTGCAATTCAATTAACCAATGAAAATGATCCGGCATGACCACCCACGCCAGTGAGTTCGCCAAGCCGAGATCCTGTGCCCGTCGAAATTGTTGAACAACCAATCTGTCCAAAGCGAAATCGGCAAAGATCGGTTCACGATCAAGTGTGTTGGTTGTCAGTAGATAGATTCGATTGGCTTCAGCATAGCGCCCGGCTCGCAATCGATGAGCTCCAGGTAGATTCGGCATTCCTTTGCCTCCCATGTTCAGTTCAGGAGAAGGCTAGTTCTGTCGATTCAGTAGAACGGGGTTAACTGTTGGCTGGATGTGTCTGGGAGAGAGCTATCGCGAGCAGGCTCACTCCTACTGGGGGTTTGTGGTGTTCAGACATTTTGTGTCCAACCACGACCCCTTGTAGGAGTGAGCCTGCTCGCGATGACGGTTAATCCGTCACCGAAAACTCAATCGGCCCCTGCTGTCGAGGACACAGGCAAAGCCGATAATCGTTTGACTTCAAGCCTCCTCACCCATCAACCAGCGCAGAGCCTGCGGGAACGAAGTCGGCCAGTCGTCAGGGAAAAAGTGCCCACCCTCGTGAGTGCGTGACTTGACCTCGTTGCCTTCGCTGAACAGTTTGCGGAAATCGGCGCTCATCTGCTGATTGCCCGGCCCTTCTTTCTCGCCATTGATGACAAACACCCGCTTGCCGCGCGCCTTGCTTTCGGTTGGCGTCGGTTGCTGGCCGCCGGGCGACAGCAACAGCGCGCCTGCGTAATCGTCCGGGTGCTGCGCCAGCAAGGCGCCGGCATGTTGCGACCCTTGGGAGAAGCCCATCAGAAAAACGCGCTTACGGTCGATGCATTGCTGGGCTTCCAGGGCTTTGAGCGCCTTTTGCACCGTCTGATGGGTGCCTTCGAAGCCTGGGCCGATCCAGCGGAAGCTATGGACTGAGTTGATCATTTCAGTGCCGTTGATCCCCAGAATGATTGCCCCGGTGTCGGCCAGCGGCTGATAGCTCTCATCCAGCTCGCCATTGATGCCATAACCGTGCAGCCAGACCACGACCGGGCGACAGGCTTTGGGGGCCGGAATGTTCGCCGACGGGTTGAGCACCGAAATCGCGCCGACCTTGCCCGGGGCAATTTTCTTGTAGCGTTTCTGAGCATTGGCCAACACGGTTTTGTAGGTGTCGGACTCGTGCAGATCGGCGAAGTCTTCGTCACTCGCCATCATTGGGCCGAACCACAAACCGCGATCATCGGCCACGCGCAGAAAGCGCTCGGCCAGTTTGTCATCGCCACGGCGAGCGAACAGTGCCGCAACCTGATAAGGCGCCTGCAACTGATTCGGGTCTTCCCGAGTGGCCGCCAGATATACCGCAATAGCCTGCAACGTATCGCTCGATTCGAGCTTCTCGCCACGGTCCATCAGTTCTTGTACATCGTCCGCGTTGATTAATGCAGAAACCACCGGGCTCAGTGCCTGGAACGCGATTTCTTCGGCGTCGGGTGTTTCTGTCGCATGCAGGAGGGGGGTGCAGAGGGTCATGGCCGAAGCCAGGGTGATGGCGAATAGCGTCTTCACGCAGATCTTCCTTGATACATAAACGAGAGGGGCGGCAGTCTATAGATACCGCTCCTCTTCGTCATCATTACGCCATCAGTTGTGCGGATCTGTTTCCTGTCAGGCCGCCACCCCCGCATCCGCCCGCAACGCCAGCGCCTCCACCGCCCTGATCGCCACCTGCTCATCAATATCCGACAGATCGCCGCTGATGCCGATCGCGCCCAGCACGTTGCCCGCCTGATCGCGGATCAATACGCCGCCCGGGGCCGGGACGACGCTGCCCTGGCCCATGCTGTTGAGCGCGGCGATGAAGGCCGGGCGTTGTTGGGCATCCAGCGCCAGCAGGCGTGAGCCCTTGCCCAGGGCGATGGCGCCCCAGGCTTTGCCGATGGCGATGTTCGGGCGCAGCAGGCTGGCGCCGTCTTCGCGTTGCAGGGTGATCAGGTGGCCGCCGGTATCGAGTACCGCGATGGTCAGCGGCGCGGCGTTGATACCGCGCCCGGCGCTGATGGCTTCGTTGACCAGGTTGACTGCGACTTTCAAGGTTAAAGCGCTCATGGTGCCGTCCTCATTTTGTTATTGGGAAAGTCGTGAAGCTGCGCGTTTGTGCCGCAGCTCAATGCCACAAATAGAACACAATGAGTTATTTTTTTGTATACAATAATTCTCGAAAAGCGCCCCATGCGACGAAAAGCCACAGCAATAGCTGGCTTCCGACGAATGAAACAGGCGCTTGAGAAAATGGATTGACCTGCGCCGTCCGCCGTGAATACACTCTGCGCAAAGCCACTTGTATACAATTACAAAACGTAAAGAGGCACAAAACCATGAGCAAAATGAGAGCAATCGAAGCCGCCGTTCTGGTGATGCGCCGTGAAGGGGTTGATACCGCTTTTGGCATTCCGGGTGCTGCGATCAACCCGCTGTACTCCGCACTGAAAAAAGTCGGTGGCATCGATCACGTCCTCGCTCGCCACGTCGAAGGCGCGTCGCACATGGCCGAGGGTTACACCCGCACCAAGGCCGGCAACATCGGCGTGTGCATCGGTACGTCCGGCCCGGCCGGTACCGACATGGTCACCGGGCTCTACAGCGCCTCGGCCGACTCGATTCCGATCCTCTGCATCACCGGCCAGGCACCCCGCGCCCGTATGCACAAGGAAGACTTCCAGGCGGTCGACATCACCAGCATCGTCAAGCCCGTCACCAAGTGGGCGACCACGGTTCTGGAGCCGGGCCAGGTGCCTTACGCGTTCCAGAAAGCCTTCTATGAAATGCGCTCCGGCCGTCCAGGCCCGGTGCTGATCGACCTGCCGTTCGACGTGCAGATGGCCGAAATCGAATTCGACATCGACGCCTACCAGCCACTGCCACTGGCCAAACCAACCGCGACCCGCGTTCAGGTCGAGAAGGCACTGGCACTGCTCGATCAAGCAGAGCGCCCATTGCTGGTAGCCGGTGGCGGGATCATCAACGCCGACGCCAGCGATCTGCTGGTGGAGTTCGCCGAGCTGACCGGTATCCCGGTCATCCCGACCCTGATGGGCTGGGGCACCATCCCGGATGATCACCCGCTGATGGTCGGCATGGTCGGCCTGCAGACTTCGCACCGCTATGGCAACGCCACGATGCTGAAATCCGACGTGGTACTGGGTATCGGTAACCGTTGGGCCAACCGTCACACCGGTTCGGTCGACGTCTACACCGAAGGCCGCAAGTTCATTCACGTCGATATCGAAGGCACGCAGATCGGCCGCGTCTTCACCCCGGACCTGGGCATCGTCTCCGACGCCGCCGCCGCGCTGACCGTGTTCCTCGAAGTCGCCCGTGAATGGCAAGCGGCCGGCAAGCTGAAAAACCGCAGCGCCTGGCTGCAGGATTGCCAGCAGCGCAAGGCCAGCCTGCAGCGCAAGACCCACTTCGACAACGTGCCGGTCAAGCCGCAGCGCGTTTACGAAGAAATGAACCAGGTGTTCGGCAAGGACACCTGCTACGTCAGCACCATTGGTCTGTCGCAGATTGCCGGCGCGCAGTTTCTGCACGTCTACAAGCCGCGTCACTGGATCAACTGCGGCCAGGCCGGCCCGTTGGGCTGGACCATTCCGGCGGCGCTGGGCGTGGTCAAGGCCGATCCGAACCGTAAAGTCGTGGCCCTGTCGGGGGACTATGACTTCCAGTTCATGATCGAGGAGCTGGCGGTCGGCGCTCAGTTCAAACTGCCTTACATCCACGTCGTGGTGAACAACTCGTACCTGGGGCTGATTCGTCAGGCCCAGCGCGGGTTCGAAATGGACTACTGCGTGCAGCTGTCCTTCGATAACCTGAACGCGCCGGAACTCAACGGTTACGGTGTCGACCACGTGGCAGTCGCCGAAGGCCTGGGCTGTAAGGCGCTGCGTGTGTTCGAACCGTCGGAAATCGCCCCTGCCCTGCGCAAGGCCGAAGAGCTGATCGAGGAGTTCAAGGTACCGGTGATCGTCGAAATCATCCTGGAGCGTGTGACCAACATCTCCATGGGGACCGAGATCAACGCCGTCAACGAATTCGAAGACCTGGCGCTGGTCGGCAACGACGCGCCAACGGCGATTTCGCTGCTCGACTGATCCGCCAGATTTGATGGCCGCGGTTAGCCTTCTGTAGGAGCTGCCGCAGGCTGCGATCTTTTGATCTTTGTTGCTAAGGATCAAGATCAAAAGATCGCAGCCTGCGGCAGCTCCTACACAGAGCCATCATCACTCATTCGCAACAGGAGACCACCATGCCGCGTTTCGCAGCCAACCTGTCCATGCTGTTCACCGAACAGGATTTCCTTGCCCGTTTCGACGCCGCCGCCAAGGCTGGTTTCAGCGGCGTCGAGTACCTGTTCCCGTACGACTTCAGCTCCGCGGAGATCAAGGCCAGACTCGACGCCAATGGTCTGACTCAAGTGCTGTTCAACCTGCCGGCCGGCGACTGGGCCAAGGGCGAGCGCGGTATCGCGTGTCTGCCGGATCGGGTCGAAGAGTTCCGCGCCGGTGTCGACCTGGCGATTGCCTACGCGCAAGTGTTGGGCAACACCCAGGTCAACTGCCTGGCCGGTATCCGTCCGCAAGGCGTGGACGATGCCACCGTGGAAAAGACCTTCGTCGCCAACCTCAAGTACGCGGCCGACAAGCTGCAGGCGGCGGGGATCAAACTGGTGATGGAAGCGATCAACACCCGCGACATCCCCGGCTTCTACCTGAACAACACGGCGCAGGCCCTGTCGATTCGCGAGCAGGTCGGCAGCGCCAACCTGTTCCTGCAATATGACATCTACCACATGCAAATCATGGAAGGCGATCTGGCCCGCACCCTGCAATCGCACCTGGGCGAGATCAACCACGTGCAGCTCGCGGACAACCCGGGGCGCAACGAACCCGGCACCGGCGAGATCAACTACCGCTTCCTGTTCGAACACCTGGATCGCATCGGTTATCAGGGTTGGGTTGGCTGTGAATACAAGCCGCTGACCACGACCGAAGCGGGCCTCGGCTGGCTGAAAACCCATAACGCAATCTGAGATCGAACCCGGCCCCTTGTGGCGAGGGGGCTTGCCCCCGTTCGGCTGCGAAGCAGTCGTAAAAGCCACTGACCGTGAAAACATTTAGGGCCGCTTCGCGACCCAACGGGGGCAAGCCCCCTCGCCACAAAAAAGCCCATCGGTTCCAAACCGGGGGCAAGACAAAAACAAGAGGATTTTCTCATGGCTAAAATCGGATTTATCGGCACCGGCATCATGGGCCACCCAATGGCTTCGAACCTGCAGAAAGCCGGTCACAGCCTGTTCCTGTCGGCGCACCACGATGCCGCTCCGGCCGACCTGGTGGCCGCTGGCGCCGTCGCCCTGGCCAACCCGCGTGAAGTCGCGCAGGAAGCAGAGTTCATCATCGTCATGGTTCCGGACACTCCGCAGGTCGATGACGTGCTGTTCCGCGCCGACGGCGTTGCCGCCGGCATCGGCAAAGGCAAAGTGGTGATCGACATGAGTTCGATCTCGCCGACCGCCACCAAAGCCTTCGCCAAGAAGATCAACGAGAAAGGCGCGCAGTACCTCGACGCGCCAGTGTCCGGCGGTGAAGTCGGCGCCAAGGCTGCGACCCTGAGCATCATGGTCGGTGGCGATGCCGATGCCTTCGAACGCGCGCTGCCGCTGTTCCAGGCCATGGGCAAGAACATCACCCTGGTCGGTGGCAACGGCGACGGTCAGACCGCCAAGGTCGCCAACCAGATCATCGTCGCGCTGAACATTCAGGCCGTCGCTGAAGCCCTGCTGTTCGCCTCGAAAAACGGCGCAGATCCAGCAAAAGTGCGTGAAGCGCTGATGGGCGGTTTCGCCTCTTCGAAAATCCTCGAAGTACACGGCGAGCGCATGATCAAGGGCACCTTCGATCCGGGCTTCCGCATCAGCCTGCACCAGAAGGACCTGAACCTGGCCCTGCAAGGCGCCAAAGAGCTGAACATCAATCTGCCGAACACCGCCAACGCCCAGCAAGTCTTCAGCACCTGCGCGGCCATCGGTGGCAGCAACTGGGACCACTCGGCGCTGATCAAGGGCCTGGAACACATGGCCAACTTCTCGATTCGCGATAAGAAGTAAGCCGCTGCCCCACCCTGCAGTAAACCTGTGGGAGTGAAGTTGTGGTGAGGAGGCTTGCCCCCGTTGGGCTGCGAAGCGGCCCCAAAACCTGTGGTTTATCAAAGGTCTTGTGAGTGCGGCGCACTCAAACGGGGGCCAGCCCCCTCGCCACAGGGCTCACTCCTTCCGAGTTGCCCTTTCGAATAACAAGAATTCCGGGAGCCCGCCATGTCGGTCGATCCGCAACAACTGCTGCGCGAGCTGTTTGCCACAGCCATCGACGCGGCCCATCCGAACCAGGTCCTCGAAGCCCATCTGCCTGCCGATCGCACTGGCCGAGTCATCGTCATCGGCGCCGGCAAAGCCGCCGCCGCCATGGCGCAAGTGGTCGAGCGCTGCTGGCAGGGTGACGTCTCTGGCCTGGTGGTGACCCGTTACGGTCACGGCGCCCCGTGCGAAAAAATCGAAGTGGTCGAAGCCGCGCACCCGGTGCCGGACGCCGCCGGCCTGGCCGTGGCCAAACGCGTGCTGGAACTGGTCAGCAACCTGACCGAAGACGACCGCGTGATCTTCCTGTTGTCCGGCGGCGGCTCTGCCCTGCTCGCCCTGCCGGCCGAAGGCATCACCCTCGCCGACAAGCAGTCGATCAACAAAGCCCTGCTCAAATCCGGCGCAACCATCGGCGAGATGAACTGCGTGCGCAAGCACCTCTCGGCGATCAAGGGCGGCCGCCTTGGCAAGGCCTGCTGGCCTGCCACTGTGTATACCTACGCGATTTCCGATGTCCCGGGCGACCTCGCCACAGTCATCGCGTCCGGCCCGACCGTGGCCGACCCGAGCACTTCGGCCGAAGCGCTGGCGATCCTCAAACGCTACGGTATTGAAGTCCCGGCCTCGGTACGCAACTGGCTGCAAAGCCCTGAGTCGGAAACGGTCAAACCGGGTGATCCGAGCCTCGCCCGCAGTCATTTCCAGTTGATCGCCCGCCCACAGCAATCGCTGGACGCGGCTGCAGTGAAATGCCGTCAGGCCGGTTTCAGCACGCTGATCCTTGGCGACCTGGAAGGTGAATCCCGCGAAGTGGCGAAGGTCCACGCCGGCATCGCCCGCCAGATCATCAACCATGGCCAGCCACTCGCTGCACCGTGCGTGATTCTCTCCGGCGGCGAAACCACTGTGACCGTGCGCGGCAATGGCCGCGGCGGACGCAACGCCGAGTTCCTCCTGAGCCTGACCGACAGCCTCAAGGGCCAGCCCGGCGTCTATGCGCTGGCCGGCGACACCGACGGCATCGACGGCTCCGAAGACAACGCCGGCGCGATCATGACCCCGGACAGCTACGCCCGCGCCGCCGCCCTCGGTTTGAGCGCCAGCGATGAGCTGGATAACAACAACGGTTACGGCTACTTCGAGGCGCTCGACGCGCTGATCGTCACCGAGCCGACCCGCACCAACGTCAACGACTTCCGCGCCATTCTGATCCTTGAGAACTGCAAATCATGACGCCTGATAAAAAGGTCAAAATCCTCGCCACCCTCGGGCCTGCTGTCGATGGCATCGAAGACATCCGTGAACTGGTCGAGGCCGGGGTCAACATCTTCCGCCTCAACTTCAGCCACGGCGATCATGCCGACCACGCCAAGCGCTATCAGTGGATCCGCGAAGTCGAGCGCCAGCTCAACTATCCACTGGGTATTCTGATGGACTTGCAAGGGCCGAAACTGCGTGTCGGCAAGTTCGCCGACGGCAAGGTGCAACTGCATCGCGGTCAGGCGTTCCGTCTGGATCTGGACGCGACACCGGGCGATGAACGCCGAGTGAACCTGCCGCATCCGGAGATCATTGCCGCGCTGGAAGCGGGCATGGATCTGCTGCTGGATGACGGCAAGCTGCGCCTGCGTGTGGTGACCAAATACAACGACGCGATCGACACCACCGTGCTCAATGGCGGCGAATTGTCAGACCGCAAAGGCGTGAACGTGCCGCAAGCGGTGCTCGATCTCAGCCCGCTGACCGCCAAGGATCGCCGTGACCTGAGCTTCGGTCTGGAGCTGGGTGTGGACTGGGTGGCGCTGTCGTTCGTGCAGCGTCCGCAAGACATCCTCGAAGCCCGCGCACTGATCGGCGACAAGGCCTTTCTGATGGCGAAAATCGAGAAGCCGTCGGCGGTTGAACAACTGCGCGAAATCGCCGAGCTGAGCGATGCGATCATGGTGGCTCGCGGTGATCTCGGCGTGGAAGTGCCGGCGGAAAGCGTGCCGCAGATTCAGAAAAACATCATCAGCACCTGCCGCGAACTCGGCAAACCGGTGGTGGTGGCGACGCAGATGCTCGAGTCGATGCGCTTCTCCCCGGCACCGACCCGTGCTGAGGTCACCGACGTGGCCAACGCCGTGGCCGAAGGCGCCGATGCGGTGATGCTCTCGGCGGAAACCGCGTCCGGCGAATACCCGCTCGAAGCGGTGCAGATGATGAGCAAGATCATCCGCCAGGTGGAAAACGGTCCGGACTATCAGACCCAGCTCGACGTCAGTCGACCGAAAGCCGAAGCCACCGTTTCCGATGCGATCAGTTGCGCGATCCGCCGCATCAGCAACGTGCTGCCGGTGGCGGTGCTGGTCAACTACAGCGAGTCCGGTGCATCAACCCTGCGTGCGGCGCGGGAACGGCCGAAAGCGCCAATCCTCAACCTGACGCCGAACCTGCAGACGGCGCGGCGTTTGAGCGTGGCGTGGGGGATTCACTCGGTGGTCAACGATCGCCTGCGTCAGGTCGATGAGGTCTGTTCAACGGCGCTGGAAATCGCCCAGGCGCAAGGCATGGCCGAACGTGGCGATACCTTGCTGATCACCGCCGGCGTGCCGTTCGGGCAACCGGGTTCGACTAACTCGCTGCGGATCGAGACGTTGATTTAAAGATTGCGATAGAACCTGTGGCGAGGGAGCTTGCTCCCGCTTCGGCTGCGCAGCAGTCGGCGCTTTTAGGGCATGACGGTTTTCATAGAAAAACCGCATTCGCCCGGATTAGGGCCGCTTCGCGACCCAGCGGGAGCAAGCTCCCTCGCCACAGGGATTCATATAACAAAGAGATTGTTTTTGCTGGCCTCTTCGCGAGCAGGCTCGCTCCCACGATTGATTTGTGTGCACCACAAACTCAATGACTGAACAAAGATTCAGTGTCGGAGCCAGCTTGCTGGCGATCAGCCGGAGTCGCGCTCGACCAATCCGGTTTCACTGACTTTCAGAACTGCCATGCCTGCCAATCATTTCAACACCCACTGCCCCGACTGGGCCGAGGCTTTGCTCAACGGTTTCAGTCAGATATTCCTCCAGCGCCATCCGCTGTGCGGCCTGCTGTGTCTGCTGGCGATCCTGCTCACTGCGCCCGTGCTGTTTGCCGGCGCACTGCTCGGTGCCGTCGCCGGACTGCTCACCGCGCAACGGCGCAACTACGCCAAGGCTGATCGCCAGGCCGGGTTGTTCAGCTACAACGGCGTGCTGCTCGGTTTGGTGCTGAGCCTGTATTTTCCCTGGTCGCCGATGCTGCCGCCGCTGATTCTGGCCGCGGGCGGCCTGAGCGCGATGGTCACTCAGCAATGGCTCAAACATGTCTACCGCAGTCGATCCATACCGGCCTACACCTCACCGTTCGTGGCCATCAGCTGGATCCTGCTGCTGTTCGCCGAACCGTCCGCGCCGACGGTTCATATCCAGATGAGCACGCTGAACCTGCTCGCCGCTGAACTGCGTGGGTTGGGCCAGGTGATGTTTCTCGGTCATCCACTGGCCGGCGCATTGATTGCCTGCGGCTTGCTGATCGCTGATCGCCGGGCGTTCTGCTGGGCGCTGCTGGCGTCGGCGATCGGCCTCGCATCCAGTGTGCTGCATCACGAAACCAGCACCGCGCTGCTGGGGCTGGGCAGTTACAACGCGGTGCTCGCCGCCCTCGCCTTCAGTGCGCAACGTCAACAGCCGTGGCTGCCGCTGCTGGGCATCGTCCTCGCGCTACTGGTCACGCCGCTGTTCGCCGCCATTGGCCTGGCGACGCTGACGGCGCCGTTCATCCTCGCTGGCTGGCTGATTCGCGGCGGCATCCAGATGCTCGACAAAACGGCCGTCGACAGCACGCCTTGCGCACAGGGGGAGAATCAACCTAGGCTGCGCTGATCTTCAATTCAGGCGTTATCCATGGACAGCAGCAACGGTTGGCGTGAACGGCTTTACGTCATGATTTTCCAGAGCGACACCCTCGCCGGGCGGCGCTTCGACGGCACCTTGCTGTTGATCATCCTCGCCAGCCTGGTGGTGGTGATGCTCGACAGCATCGACAGCATTCATCAGAACTACGCTGATGTGCTGGCGTACATCGAATGGGGCTTCACCGTGATCTTTCTCGGTGAATACATCCTGCGCCTGTACTGCTCGCCCAAACCGTTGCGCTACGCCTTCAGTTTCTACGGGCTGGTGGATCTGCTGGCGATCGTGCCCGGGATTCTCGCGCTGTACTACAGCGATGCGCAGTACCTGCTGATCATCCGGATCATTCGGATGCTGCGGATCTTCCGGGTGCTCAAGCTCAGCCCTTACCTCAAGCAAGCCAACTATTTGATGTCGGCGCTGCGTGGCAGCAAACAGAAGATCGTGGTGTTTCTGGTCAGCGTCTGCACCCTGGTGACGGTGTTCGGCACCCTGATGTACGTGATCGAAGGCCCGGAACACGGCTTCACCAGCATCCCCAAGGGCATCTATTGGGCTATCGTGACCCTGACCACCGTCGGCTTCGGCGACATCGTGCCGAAGACCCCGCTGGGCCAGGTGATTTCCTCGCTGGTGATGATCACCGGTTACTCGATCATCGCCGTGCCCACCGGGATCTTCACCGCGGAACTGGCCAACGCCATGCGCGGTGAACAACTGCAGCACGACTGCCCGGTGTGCAAGAAAAACAGCCACGAACATGGGGCGGCGTTCTGCTCCCGTTGCGGCAATGCGCTGTTCAAGAAATTGGAATAAGCACAGAGCTTTTTAATCTTTAAGCGACTATGCCAGCCCCGTTATAGTCAGTGGCAATTGAACATCACCCCCTGTAGGAGCTGCCGCAGGCTGCGATCTTTTGATGTTGTTTTTATAAGCTCAAGATCAAAAGATCGCAGCCTGCGGCAGCTCCTACACATACATAGACAACAAGGAATGCGCAGTGAAAAAACTCTTTGGCGCCTCACTTCTCGCCGCCGGTCTTGCCTTTGGCAGCGTGGCTCAAGCCGCACCGACCCTGCTCAACGTCTCCTATGACGTGATGCGCGATTTCTACAAGGACTACAACACTGCGTTCCAGAAGCACTGGCAGGCCGAGCACAACGAAAACATCACCGTACAGATGTCCTTCGGCGGTTCGAGCAAGCAGGCGCGTTCGGTGATCGATGGCCTGCCGGCTGATGTCATTACCATGAACATGGCGACCGACATCAACGCCCTCGCCGACAACGGCAAACTGATCCCGGACAACTGGGTCACCCGCCTGCCGAACAACAGCGCGCCGTTCACTTCGGCCACCGTGTTCATTGTCCGTAAAGGCAACCCGAAAGCCCTGAAAGACTGGCCGGATCTGCTCAAGGACGGCGTGCAGGTGATCGTGCCGAACCCGAAAACCTCGGGCAACGGCCGCTACACCTATCTGTCGGCCTGGGGCTATGTGCTGAAGAACGGCGGTGACGAGAACAAGGCCAAGGACTTCGTCGGCAAGCTGTTCAAACAAGCGCCGGTGCTCGACACCGGTGGCCGCGCCGCCACCACCACGTTCATGACCAACCAGATCGGCGACGTGCTGGTGACCTTCGAGAACGAAGCGGAAATGATCGCTCGCGAGTTTGGTCGCGATCAGTTCGAAGTGATCTACCCAAGCGTCTCCGCCGAAGCCGAACCACCGGTGACGGTGGTCGACAAAGTGGTCGACAAGAAAGGCACTCGCGCTGCGGCCGATGAATACCTGAAGTACCTGTGGTCGCCGGAAGGCCAGGAAATTGCTGCGGCGAACTACCTGCGTCCGCGTGATCCAGCGGTATTGGCGAAATACACTGATCGCTTCCCGAAAGTCGATTTCCTCTCGGTCGAGAAGACCTTCGGTGACTGGCGCTCGGTGCAGAAGACCCACTTCAATGATGGCGGGATTTTTGATCAGATCTATACCGGCCAGTAAGGCTTAGGCAGTCACGCAAAGGCGACCCTGCAGGAGCTGCCGAAGGTTCGGGCCGCGTTCGGCAGCTCCTACAGGGGCCATGCGGTGGCAGTTACATCGGCGGGGTGACGCCATCCTTGCCGGCGGAAATCGATTGCGCCGTCAACGTGCCGTCCGCCCCCTGCGTCACAAAGGTGACAATCTTCACCCCGACCTTGAGCAAACTGCGATCCCCCGGCGTCAGGTTGACGATCGGCACATCCTCCGGCACCAGAATCTTCTGCTGCCCGCCCTTGTAGTTGACGGTCAGCACCCGGCCGTTGCTCACCACCAGATCACCGACGCTGCCATTGGTCATGCTGCTGCCCTTGGCCAGGTCGAATGGCCGATGGCCGTCGCCGCTGCCGGCCAGTTCCGGCGGGAATACGTGCACTTCCAGCGCCTTGAGCGTGCCATCCTCCTGGGGCATGGCGGCCGAACCGATGTAGCTACCGGGTTTGATGTCCTCGATATTCGCCAGCGTGACGGCACGCACCTTGGTGTCCGCCGTCAACTGGATCACGACGTTCTCGCCGCTGTTGACGTGCACTTTCAACGAGCCGGCGCTGACCCCGGTGATCTCGCCGCGCACGCCGAGCCGCATTCCGGGAGCATCGGCCGCTTGCACCGCGCCGGCGCCAAGCAGACCGATCAGAGCAATCGTGGGGGTGTGACGCAACAGCTGACGCAACATGGCAATCCTCCGGTGATAAACAGTGAGAGCGCTGCGGTAAACATAAGCATGCTATCGAAGAAGATGTAAGCGAATGTATCATCGAAGCTCCCCGGCCGGACGCAAGGTTCGCCGATGGACGACCCCCTGCTGCAAGCCAATCATTGCGCAACGGAATAACTGATATCGATACAAG
The DNA here is from genome assembly GCF_018729515.1 of Pseudomonas sp. MG-9. Lineage (NCBI taxonomy): Bacteria > Pseudomonadati > Pseudomonadota > Gammaproteobacteria > Pseudomonadales > Pseudomonadaceae > Pseudomonas > Pseudomonas sp. MG-9. The sequence goes on along the minus strand of NZ_JAHHZH010000005.1, from coordinate 553,373 downwards.
GCTTCTACCGCCGCGTCGGTGCGTCCCTTAGCCTCACCGCATTCCCTTTCGCCGGATCGAAAACCTTATGAACGCCACAACTCACGCAATGACCCGAGGCATGGTGCTGCTATTCGCCTTCTGCTGCGGTGCCATCGTCGCCAACATCTACTACGCGCAGCCGATCATCGGCCTGATCGCTCCGGACATCGGCCTCTCCGACACCATGGCCAGCTTCATCGTCTCGCTGACGCAGATCGGTTATGCGCTGGGCCTGTTCTTCCTGGTGCCGCTGGGCGACCTGCTGGAAAACCGTCGGTTGATGATCATCACCACCGTGGTGGCGATTGCCAGCCTGCTCGGTGCGGCGTTCACCAGTCAGCCGAATGTGTTCCTGCTGATTTCATTGCTGGTGGGCTTCAGTTCGGTGTCGGTGCAGATCCTGATTCCCCTCGCCGCGCATCTGGCGCCGGAAGAATCCCGTGGCCGGGTGGTCGGCGGGATCATGGGTGGCCTGCTGCTGGGTATCCTGCTGGCGCGGCCGGCGTCGAGCGTCGTGGCTGACCATTTCGGCTGGCGCGCGATGTTCGTGATTGCCGCAGTGTTGATGGCGGCGATCAGCGTGGTGCTGGCGTTGACCGTGCCCAAGCGTCAACCGGATCACAGCGCCTCTTATGGCCAGTTGATCGGCTCGCTGTGGACGCTGCTGCGCCAGCAGCCGGTGCTGCGTCAGCGGGCGTTTTATCAGGGCTGCATGTTCGCCACCTTCAGCCTGTTCTGGACGGCGGTGCCGCTGGAACTGGCGCGCAACCATGGCCTGTCGCAAAGCGAGATCGCGATCTTCGCCCTGGTCGGCGCCATCGGTGCGATCGCCGCCCCGATCAGTGGACGTCTGGCTGACGCCGGTCACACCCGCATCGCCTCGCTGCTGGCGATGCTGTTCGCCAGCCTGAGCTTCCTGCCGGCCTTCATCCACCCGGCCTACAGCGTGATCGGTCTGGCCGTGACTGGCGTGGTGCTGGATTTCTGCGTACAGATGAACATGGTCCTCGGCCAGCGCGCCGTCTACTCGCTGGACGCGAAAAGCCGCGGTCGCCTGAATGCGCTGTACATGACCAGCATCTTCATCGGCGGCGCCTTCGGCTCGTCGGTCGCCAGTGCGGTGTATGAGCATGGCGGCTGGTTGTGGATCGTGATAGTCGGCAGCGCGTTCCCGTTGCTGGCGCTGTTGCGGTTTTTGAGTGCGTCGCAAGGGCGGGCGTTGGCAACCGCTTGAGTCATCGCAAGCATCGCGGATAAACCCGCGATGCTTGCACATGAATGCCGTTCAATAGCGAACCAGTTTCTCCATCGCCGCATCCGCCAGAAAGGAGGAGCGGCTTTTCACATTGTGCTCACGCACATATCGATCAATGCGCTGAATCACGTCGCCTGGCAACGTCACGTTGACCTTCTCTGTTTTGCCCATGTGCAGAAAGACGTTCGGTTGTTTTGCAGCATGTGAGTGATGGCATCGTCCTCGACGCGGATTACACTCACCGCTCGAATCTGATGCGCTGATCAACGCTGTCCGCCAGACCTTCCAAGGAGTTGCCAATGACCCGACGTACCTTCCTCATCACCGGCGCCAGCAAGGGCATCGGCCGGGCGCTGGCCGAACATCTGGACCGGACCGGGCATCGGGTGGTGGGGATTGCCCGGCAGCCTGACCTGAGTTTTCCGGGGATTCTGTTTCCGCTGGACCTGAGTGATCGCGAGCTGACCCGTCAGGTGCTGGCGGATCTGGCGCACACTTATGAGTTCGACGGGCTGGTGAACAACGTCGGGCTGGTTCGCCCGCAGACGTTGGGTGATATCGATCTGGATGCATTCGATGACGTGATGCGCCTGAATCTGCATTCGGCGTTGCAGGCCACGCAGGCCCTGTTGCCGGGCATGCGTACGCGGGGCTGGGGTCGAGTAGTGAACATCTCCAGCCTGACCGTGCTGGGCATCACCCAACGCACAGCGTATGCAGCGGCGAAAGCAGCGCTGGTCAGCTTCACCCGATCGTGGGCGCTGGAACTGGCGCAAACCGGGATCACGGTGAATGCCGTGGCCCCGGGGCCGACCGAGACTGAACTGTTCCGCGCCAACAATCCGCCGGGCAGCGAGGGCGAAGCGCGGTATCTGGCCGGGGTGCCGATGGGGCGTCTGGGACAGCCGGAGGAGATTGCTTCGGCGATTGCGTTTCTGTTGTCCGAGCAGAGCGGGTTCATCACCGGGCAGACGTTGTTTGTCGATGGCGGCGCATCCGTGGGCAAAGCCGCGTTCTGAGCAACAGCCCAAATCCCCCGTGGGAGCGAGCTTGCTCGCGAATGCGGTATATCAGCTAAATCCATGTGTCTGAAAGACCGCTTTCGCGAGCAATCCCGCTCCCACAAGGGGGTTACGACAATCCCCAGACTTGCACAGGAAAACGTTCTGGCTGGTTGAGTCAGTCCGGGCGCTAAGCACCTATCGTGCGATTCTCTGAAAACTCTCGTTTTGTGAACAGCAGACAAAAAAACGGCGATCCGAAGATCGCCGTTTTCATTACTGCCCGAACTGCTTGCCCAGCCCCGGTGGCACGCCGTGGATGTCGGTGTCTTCCCATGGGCCGTTGGGGCTGACGGAGCGAGTCCAGCCGTTGTTCCAGCGGAAGTAGGTGCGCTGGCGGTAGAAGGTGTTGGGCTGGTCGTCGAGGACGTAGACCCCGAGTTTCTGGTCCCAGTGGCTGTTGCCGCCCGGTGGCGGGGCGAAGCTGGCCGAGGTGCGTGGCACCGGTTTGGACGGTTTGGCCGGGATGCTTTTGCCCGGGGTCGGCGAGGTCGACGGGGTCGGGCTCGGTTGCGACGGCGGGATCGGTGGCAGGTTGGTGGTGGGTTCCGGTCGGTGCACCGCACATGCACTCATGCCCAGGGCCAATGTGATGACGGTGATGCGGGCGAGGCTGTGCATGGCGGTGCTTTCCTGTGGGTCCCGGGTTATTTGTCCGGGCTGTCGATGGTCAGTGTTTGTAGCGCGGTGGTGCTGCTGGCCAGCGGGCCGCTGCGACCGACCCACTCCCCGGCGGTCGGCTGACCGGCACGAGAGATACGCGCTACCAGTTGGACTTCAGGAAAGTTCGACAGTTTCAACTGCGGCATCATGGCGTCGGCATCGCCCAATTCGACGGTCACCGGCAGATCCGCCACGGTCAGCCGCTTGGCCGCCAACGGTGCCGGTGGGCCGGAAACGGCACGGGCGAAGATAAACACGCTGTCGCCCGGCTGCACCTTGCCCTTGAGCTCACGGGCCAGGTCTACGCGCACCTTGAGCAGTGCCGCGACCTTGGCGGCGGGCGCCTCGGCGACCTTGCCGCCACTGGCCTTCAGGCGCTCGGCGGCGCGCTCGATCCCGCCTTGCAGCGCGGCACGGGAGTTGTCGTCGGCCGGCAGTTGCGCCAGCAGGCGGTTCCAGTAATCGATGGCTTGCTGATAACGCTCGCCTTCAAACGCGGCGATACCAAGCAGGCCGAGGCTGGTGACTTCCTTGGGATCGGCTTTCAGCGCTTCGTCGGTCAGGGCCTGAATCTTGTCCGACCATTTCTTGCCGTCGGCAAAGTACTGCGCCTGTGCCCACTGGCCTAACAGCTCCGGCTGCCGACCCGCGAGGTTGGCCGCACGCTCGAACATCCTCGCCGCGTCCGCCGGACGATCCTGGGCCATGTAGGTGCGACCGAGGAAGTACAGGCCTTCCGCCGAATCCGGCTGCGCGGCAACGGCACGCTCCAGACGTTGGGTCATCTCTTCCATCGACTGCGGCGCCTGGGCGAATTCGCGGGTCAGTTCAACCTTGTCGGCGGCGCCGAAATGCAGGTACAGACCCAGGCCCAACACCGGCACCAGCACCGCTGCCAACAGCGGCAAAGGCTTGCCCAGTTTCGACACGCGCGGCGCGGCAACGCCTTCGGTGTCGGCGAGCAGTTCACGTGCCGCTTCGGCACGACCGCTGTCCATTTGCGCGGCATCGAGTACACCTTCGGCCTGCTGCGATTGCAACTCGGCCACGCGCTCCTGATACAGCGCGACGTTCAGGGCAGTACGATCCTCTTCCCGCTGAGCGCGACGGCCGCGTAAAACCGGGATCAGCAGAAAACTCAGGGCGACCAGAAGCAACAGCCCTGCGGCAAGCCAGAAATCAATCATTCTTGGTTTTTATCCAACAGTTGGTCGAGGCGCTGACGTTCTTCGATGGACAGCGATTGCGGGGTCTCGGCGCGCTGGCCACGACGGCGGCGCACGATCAGCACGATCACCACCAGCCCCCCGAGCAGCAGCCCGGCCGGGCCGAACCACAGCAGTGCGGTCTTGGCGTTGAGCGCCGGTTTGTAGCGGACGAAATCACCGTAGCGATCGACCATGAAGTCGATGATCTGCTGATTGTCCTTGCCCTCGCCGAGCATGCGGAAAATCTCTTTGCGCAGGTCGGCGGCAATCGGTGCGTTGGAATCCGCGATGTCCTGGTTCTGGCACTTGGGACAGCGCAGTTCCTTGGTCAACTCACGGAAACGCTCACGATCCCCTTCCTTGGCGAACTCGTAGGTGTCGATCGCGGCGTGAGCCACGCCGACCAGACTCAGGCCCAATACCACGGCAGCGAGAAAACGCTTCATGGCTTGGCCTCATCGACCAGCGCCTGATACTTGGCCGCAAGTTTTTCGCGCCAGACCTGCTCGTCAATCACACCGACGTACTTGTCGCGAATGATGCCCTTGGCGTCGATGAAGAAGGTTTCCGGCGCGCCGTAGACGCCGAGGTTGAGGCCCAGCGAGCCTTCGTCGTCACGGATATCCAGCACGTACGGGTTGTGGAATTCGGCCAGCCACTTCAAGGCATCGGCGTTGGTGTCCTTGTAGTTGATGCCGTAGATCACCACGCCACGCTCGGCCAGTTTGTTCAGTACCGGGTGCTCGACCCGGCAGGAAATGCACCAGGTACCCCAGACGTTGACCAGCGCCGGTTTGCCGAGAATGTCAGCCTTGGTCAGGGTCTTGTCGCCCTGCACGTTCGGCAGAGTGAACTCCGGGAAGGGCTTGTTGATCATCGCCGACGGCAGCTCCGCCGGATCGAGGTACAGACCGCGATAAAGAAATACCGCCAGCAGCAGGAAAATCGCCAATGGCACCAGCATCAACCAACGTCTCATGCAGCCGCTCCTTGCAGGCCGAGGGCTTCACGCACCTTGGCTTTGACCTTGACTCGATAACGCCGATCCAGCGCCGCCAGCAAACCACCCAGACCGGTGAGCAGGCCACCGAACCAGATCCAGCGCACGAACGGTTTGACGTGAACCCGCACCGCCCAGGCACCGTTTTCCAGCGGCTCGCCCAGCGCGACATACAGGTCGCGGGTGAAACCAGCGTCGATCCCGGCTTCGGTCATCATCGAACTCTGCACGGTGTACAGGCGTTTTTCCGGGTGCAGCACGCTGACTTCCTTGCCGTCGCGGATCACCCGGACGGTGCCCTTGTCGGACGTGAAGTTCGGCCCTTCGAAGTGTTTGGCACCTTCGAAGATGAAGTGATAACCGGCCAGGTCCATCGACTCGCCCGGCGCCAGGCGCAGGTCGCGCTCGGCACTGTTCTGACTCGACAGCACCACGCCGAGAGCGCACACGGCGATGCCCAGGTGAGCGATCTGCATGCCCCAGTAGCTGCGGGTCAGGGTTGGCAGGCCCTTGATCAGGCCTTTGTGGCGAGTCTTGTCGAAAATGTCGCGCACACCGGCCAGCAACACCCACGCGGCGAGCAGGAACGTCGCAATCACCGCCCAGTTGAAATCGCCGTAGGCGACGCCGGCCACCACGGCCAATGCGACGCTGCCCAGCAACACCGGGGTCAGCATGTTCGCCAGCCATTTCACCGGGGTGTCTTTCCAGCGCACGATCACGCCGACCGCCATCACCAGCATCAGCAACGCCATCAACGGGATGAACAGCGCATTGAAGTACGGCGGGCCGACCGACAGCTTGGCGCCGCTCAGCGCATCGAGAATCAGCGGGTACAGGGTGCCGAGCAGAATCATCGACGCCGCGACCACCAACACCAGGTTATTGCCCAGCAGCAGGGTTTCCCGCGACCACAGGTTGAAGCCGACCTGGCTCTTGACCACCGGCGCGCGCAACGCGAACAGGGTCAGCGAACCACCGACCACGAACAGCAGGAAAATCAGGATGAACACCCCGCGCTCAGGGTCCGAGGCAAACGCGTGCACCGAGGTCAGCACGCCGGAACGTACCAGGAAGGTCCCCAGCAGACTGAGGGAGAACGCGGCAATCGCCAGCAACACAGTCCAGCTCTTGAACACGCCACGTTTTTCCGTGACCGCCAGCGAGTGGATCAGCGCAGTGCCGACCAGCCATGGCATGAACGAGGCGTTCTCCACCGGGTCCCAGAACCACCAGCCGCCCCAGCCGAGTTCGTAGTAAGCCCACCACGAACCGAGGGTGATGCCGATGCCGAGGAAGGCCCAGGCAACAATCGTCCACGGCCGCGACCAGCGTGCCCACGCGGCGTCGAGACGCCCACCGAGCAAGGCGGCGATGGCGAAAGCGAACGCCACGGAGAAACCGACATACCCCATGTACAGCATCGGCGGATGCACGATCAGGCCGATGTCTTGCAGCAGCGGGTTGAGGTCACGACCATCCGCCGGGATCTGCGGCAGGATCCGTGAAAACGGGTTGGAGGTGAGGATCAGGAACAACAGGAAACCGGTGCTGATCATGCCCATCACCGCCAGCACGCGAGCGAGCATGACTTGCGGCAATTGCCGGGAGAACACCGACACGGCGAAAGTCCAGCCACCGAGGATCAACGCCCACAGCAGCAGCGACCCTTCGTGGGCGCCCCACACCGCGCTGAACTTGTAGTACCACGGCAGTGCGCTGTTGGAGTTCATCGCCACGTAGCCGACCGAGAAATCATCGGTCATGAAGGCGTAGGTCAGGCAACCGAAGGCAAACAGCAAGAACGCGAACTGGCCCCACGCTGCCGGCTGGGCCAGGCCCATCCACATACGATCGCCGCGCCACGCGCCGAACAACGGCACCACGGCCTGCACCAGCGCAAAACACAGCGCCAGAATCATCGCCAGATGGCCGAGCTCGGGAATAAACAGTGCGGACGTCATCGATCAACCCTCCTTCGCTGGAGTTGGCGCGGACTGGCCACTGTCTTTCAAGGCCTTGGTCACTTCCGGCGGCATGTACTTCTCGTCGTGCTTGGCCAGCACTTCATCGGCCACCACCACGCCGTCGGCGTTGAGTTTGCCCAGGGCGACGATGCCCTGCCCTTCGCGGAACAGATCCGGGAGGATCCCGCGGTAGGTAATGGTCACGGCTTTGTTGAAATCGGTCACGACGAACTTGACGTCCAGCGAGTCTGGCGAGCGTTGCAGCGAGCCTTTCTCGACCATGCCGCCGGCGCGGATGCGCGTGTCGTGCGGCGCTTCGCCGTTGGCGATCTGGGTCGGGGTGTAAAACAGGTTGATGTTTTCCTGCAGGGCGCTCAAGGCCAGGCCGACGGCAGCGCCGACCCCGACCAGAATGGCCAGAATGATGATCAGACGTTTCTTGCGCAGCGGATTCACTTGCCGTTCTCCCGGCGCAGACGACGCGCCTCTTGTTGCAGATAGCGCTTGCGGGCCGCGATCGGCGCCACCACGTTGAGGATCAGCACCGCCAGACAGATGCCGTAGGCCGACCAGACATACAGGCCATGATGACCCATGGCGAGGAAGTCGCCGAATGAAGCAAAACTCATCGAGCGGCCTCCAGACTGTTCTGCACTTCTTCTTTCACCCAACTGGCGCGGGCTTCGCGCTTGAGCACTTCAAGACGCATGCGCAGCAACAGCACGGCGCCGAAGAAGCAGTAGAAACCCAGCACGGTCAGCAACAGCGGCAGCCACATTTCCGCGGGCATCGCCGGTTTTTCGGTGAGGGTGAAGGTCGCGCCCTGGTGCAGGGTGTTCCACCACTCCACCGAGTACTTGATGATCGGAATGTTGATCACACCAACGATGGCCAGTACGGCGCAGGCCTTGGCGGCGCTGTCGCGGTTGCTGATGGCATTGCCCAGCGCAATCACCCCGAAATACAGGAACAGCAGAATCAGCATCGAGGTCAGGCGCGCATCCCAGACCCACCACGAACCCCAGGTCGGCTTGCCCCAGATCGCCCCGGTGACCAGCGCCACGGCGGTCATCCACGCACCGATCGGGGCCGCGCATTGCAGGGCGACGTCGGCCAGTTTCATCTTCCACACCAGCCCGACCACGCCGCACACCGCCAGCATCACGTAGATCGACTGCGCGAGCATCGCGGCAGGCACGTGGATGTAGATGATGCGAAAGCTGTTGCCCTGCTGATAATCCGGCGGCGCGAAGGCCAGGCCCCAGATGACGCCAACGGTGATCAGCAGCAACGCTGCAAGGCTCAGCCACGGCAGGAACTTGCTGCTGATGCCGTAGAACCACTTGGGCGAGCCGAGCTTGTGAAACCAGGTCCAGTTCATACTGTTTCCATCACGGGTGCCGCTCATCGTCGTGAGCTGGCAAAGGGTCATGCCTTTCTTAAAAAAAGGCGGTTATTTTTTAACCAGACCTCATTATTATTCGCCGACGCTGATCTTCAGGCCAGCAGCTATTGCAAACGGTGTCAGGGTGATCGCCAGGGCAGTCAGGCTACCCAGCCACAACAGATACCCGGTCGCCGGCATGCCTTGCAACGCGGCCTGCAAGGCGCCACTGCCCAGGATCAACACCGGGATGTACAACGGCAGAATCAGCAGCGCCAGCAACAGGCCGCCGCGTTTCAAACCGACCGTCAGCGCCGCACCCACCGCGCCGAGCAGGCTCAGCACCGGTGTACCCAGCAGCAACGACAACAGCAACACCGGCAGGCAGGCGACCGGCAAACCGAGCATCAACGCCAGCAAGGGCGAGAGCAAAACCAGCGCCAGGCCCGAGAACAGCCAGTGTGCCAGCACTTTGGCCAGCACCAGTAGGGGCAGCGGGTGCGGCGAAAGGACCCACTGCTCAAGGGATCCGTCCTCGAAATCACTGCGGAACAGCCCGTCCAGCGAGAGCAGGACCGACAACAGTGCGGCCACCCAGACTAACCCCGGGGACAGGTTTTGCAAGACTTGAGTTTCCGGGCCGACGGCCAGCGGGAACAACGCAATGACGATGGCGAAGAAAATCAGCGGATTGGCCAGCTCGGCCGGGCGACGAAACAGCAGGCGGGACTCACGGGCAACCAGCAGGCCGAACACACTCATACTGCCCAGTTCCCCAGATCGAGATCGCGATAACCGGCCGGCATCCGGCTCAGCGTGTGGTGCGTGGTCAGGACCACCAGACCGCCGCGTTCGCAGTGCCCGGCCAGGTGTTCTTCGAGTTGCGCCACGCCTTGTTTGTCGAGCGCGGTGAACGGCTCGTCGAGAATCCACAAGGGCGGGCTGTCCAGATACAGCCGCGCCAACGCCACACGGCGTTGCTGACCGGCGGACAGGGTGTGGCAGGGAACATCTTCAAAGCCGCGCAATCCTACGGCTGCCAATGCCTGCCAGATCGCCTCGCGCTCGGCAGGCCGATGCAGGGCGCAGAGCCAGGACAGGTTCTCTTCCGGCGTCAGCAAGTCCTTGATCCCGGCGGCGTGGCCGATCCACAACAGGTTGCGCGCCAGTTCGCTCGGCTGCGCAGACAAGGGCTGACCATTGAGCAGGACCTGACCGCTGGTCGGCTGCATCAACCCCGACAACAGGCGCAGCAGACTGGTCTTGCCGCTGCCATTGGGGCCGCTGATCTGCACCATATCGCCACTGGCCAGTCTCATTTCGAGATTTTCGAAGAGCAGCCGCAGGTCTCGCTCACAGGCGAGGGCAACGGTTTGCAGGACAGGACTGGTCAAGGGATCACGGGCCTTATACGGTTCAAGTCGGCTCTGGCGCGGCCGTTAAAGAGATACAGGATAAATGCAATGACGGTGCGAACCAGAGAGCTGGATCAAACAATTGCTATGTTTTTTGAACGAAGCGCAAGACGCGCGGCATTATACATGTCGTGCCTTACTCCCAAGCGTGCAATTTCCTCAGGTTGTGTCCGCGTATGACAGGCGAAATGAACATCCTCCCGCTCCCGCCCACCACCCCGGCGAACGCGCGTCCGCTGGCGATGAGCGGTGAGTTGCTCAAGCTGCTGACCCCGGTCGAAGGCTTGATCGGTGCCGGGCAAAGCGCCCAGGCCGAGGTGCTGTCGCTCAAGCAGGCGGACCAGACCTTTCAACTGTTGCTCAAGGTGACCGTCGACGGTGGTCGCCAGACCACCGTGCAAGCCAGCAGCAACCTGCCGCTGCCGACCGGTACCAACCTGGCCGTCACTCAACCGTCGGCGGGCAACCTGGCAATTACCGTGCAGCAGGCCATCGCCAGCAGCGTCGCGACCCTCACCCGCATCGATACGGCGCAGTTGCCGGTCGGCACGCTGTTGCAAGGCAAGGTGCTGACCTCGCAAACGCTGCCGCCAGTGCCGGGGCAACCGACGGTGTACCGTTCGCTGGTCAGCCTGCTCAACACCGCGCAGAGCGGCGCCACGCTGGACATCGACGGTCCGACGCCGCTGCGCATCGGCACCCTGCTCTCGGCCTTGGTCGAGGATTCGCAGACGCTCAAGTTCGTGCCGCTGAGCAGCCGTCAGGATCAATTGGCGGTGAGCCAGCAACTGCTCGGCCAACAGAGCCGCCAGGGCTCGCTGGACGGTTTGCTCAACGCCTTGCAAAACCTGCCGAGCGACGACGACCAGACTTCGCAAGACCTGCGCGCCGCCGTGGTCCGCCTGCTCGCCAACCTGCCCGATGTGCAGCAAATGAGCACCGCCAAAGGCGTGGCGCTGGCCCTGGCCAACAGCGGCGCCTTCCTCGAAGCCAAGCTTCTGACCGGACAGAACCCGACGCTGGCCCCGGACATGAAAGCCGATCTGCTCAAGCTGATCGCGCAACTGACCCCGGGCCTGCCGAGCAGCACCAGTTTCAACGCGATCATCGCCGCCAATACCCTGGCGCAAGCGTTGCCGAGTTTCGTGCGCAACGCCCTCGGCACCCTCGGCCAGGTCAGCGCCAAACCCGTGCCGAGCAGTTTTCCGCTGCCCGACCGCTTGCTGCAAAGCCAGGACGGCGAAGGTGATCTGGAGCATCTGCTGCGCCTCGCCGCGGCAGCCGTGTCGCGCCTGCAAAGCCATCAACTGTCGAGCCTGGAACAGACCGGGGTCACCGATGACGGGCGTCTGCTCAGCACCTGGCAGCTGGAAATCCCCATGCGCAACCTGCAAGACATCGTGCCGTTGCAGGTCAAGTTCCAGCGTGAAGAAGCGCCGGAAAGAGAACCGCAACCCAACGAACGCCGAGACGAACGCGAGCCCAGGCAACAGCTATGGCGCGTCGATCTGGCGTTTGACATGGAACCATTGGGGCCGATGCAGATTCAGGCACAGTTGATTGCCGGCAGCCTGTCGAGTCAGCTCTGGGCCGAACGCCCGTACACCGCCGACTTGATCGAAACCAACCTGTTCGCGCTGCGCCAGCGCCTGCTTGATCGCGGGCTGAACGTCGGCGACCTCGACTGCCACCTCGGCACTCCGCCGCAGGGCAACCAAACCCGCCTAGAACACCGCTGGGTCGACGAAACCGCATGAACGATTCCACTGCTCCACGCCAGGCCATCGCCCTCAAGTACGACGGCAATCACGCCCCGACCCTCACCGCCAAGGGCGACGAGGAACTGGCCGAAGAAATCCTGCGGATCGCCCGCGATTGTGAAGTGCCGATCTATGAGAACGCCGAGCTGGTGCGGTTGTTGGCGCGGATGGAATTGGGCGACAGCATTCCCGAAGAGCTGTACCGCACAATTGCCGAGATCATCGCGTTTGCGTGGAATCTGAAGGGGAAATTCCCTGAGGGGCATGATCCGCAGGCGCCGATGGTCGAGAAGGACGTCACCGAACGCGGGGATGATTATTAAGCCCTAAAAGCAAAAGATCGCAGCCTGCGGCAGCTCCTACAAGGGAAACGCGAATCCCGATGTAGGAGCTGCCGCAGGCTGCGATCTTTTGATCTTCAGCTTCTGTGAAGTTTGCGCATCAACTCCGCCTCAGCCTGGGTCAAGCCACAGGACTGAGTCAGTTCGTCGACGCTCGCGCCCATGCCCACCAGCTTCGCCGCCTGGGCGAATGACAGGCTCGATGGATCGCGCTGTTCCAGCGCAACAATCTTGTCCGGCAACGGACCGACTACCGAACGCAGCTCATGCAGGGCTTCGCCCATGCGCACGTTGCCGTTCTGATAGTCGTCGACACGCTTGGCCAGGTCCTTGATGCGCTGATCCCGCAGCGCATCGCCCTGTGCCTGTTGCGCAGCGATCAGCCGCTGCGCCTTGATGTACGCCAGAAACATTGCCAGCGTGCCTGCCCAGAAGAGGAACAGGACAATGACCGCAACCTCGAGGATCAATCAGATGCTCTCCAGTTCCGACCATTCTTCTTCGCTCATCATCTTGTCCAGCTCGACCAGGATCAGCAACTCGTTGTTCTTGTTGCACACGCCCTGGATGAACTTGGCCGACTCTTCGTTACCGACGTTCGGCGCGGTCTCGATTTCCGACTGCCGCAGGTAAACCACTTCAGCCACGCTGTCGACCATGATCCCGACGACTTGTTTGTCGGCTTCGATGATGACGATACGGGTGTTGTCGCTGATCTCGCCGCTGTTCAGGCCGAAGCGCTGACGGGTGTCGATCACGGTGACCACGTTACCGCGCAGGTTGATGATGCCCAGCACGTAGCTTGGCGCACCCGGCACCGGCGCGATCTCGGTGTAGCGCAGCACTTCCTGAACGCGCATCACGTTGATGCCGTAGGTTTCGTTGTCCAGCTTGAAGGTCACCCATTGCAGGATCGGATCTTCAGAACCCTTTGCATTCGTCGCCTGACTACTCATACCCTGACCCCTCGAAAAAACCGCACTGGGCGGTGTGTGTTCTGTGTGGTGGCATTGAAAAATGCCATCGCCTGATTGTTATGTCGGCTGCTATGTCGGTTTATGTAGCGGCTTGTGGCCGCCCAAGTGCTTTGCCCCACCGCTGGCGATCAACTCGGCCAGTGCGGAAACGTCAAGCAATGCACACATGTGCTCAATCACCGTGCCGGCGAGCCATGGCCGCTGACCCCGGTGACTTCTCCATTTGATTTCATTCGGATCCAGACGCAACGAGCGGCTGACCTGATGCACCGCCAGCCCCCACTCGTAACCTTGTACCGAAATCACGTACTGCAGACCCTGACGGAAGTCATCGCGATAGCGATCCGGCATGACCCAGCGTGCGGTGTCCAACACTTTCAGATTGCCGGCCTGGCTCGGCAGAATGCCGAGGAACCATTCCGGCTGACCGAACAGCGGTGTCAGCTCATGCCCGGCCAGTGAATAGATCGAGCCAAGGCACACCAGCGGCACCGCCAGGGTCAACCCGGCAACGTCGAACAACAGGCATTCGAAGGCCTCGGACGCCCAGGCTGGACGCCCCTCGGTCTCTACCGGTGGCGGCGTGTTGCTCGGTGGCAGATGGACTTCCACCAGCGGCGGGACCAGCGTCTGCTCAATCGGCGCGGGCGCAACTGGAGCCGGAGCCGGTTCGACCACCGCGGGTTCCGGCACGGTTTTCAGCAATTGGGTTTGCAGCAATGGTGCCAGTGTCGAGACCGGCGCGCGAACCGGCTCGGCCTCTTCGATCAATGCCACCGGTGCTTTCGCCACCGCCGCAACGGCAGGCGCGACAACAGGCGCGGCAGGCCTGGCCGCTTTCTGTGCATCACGGGCCTGCTCTTCCAGTACCGCGGCCTGGAACTCGTCCAGCGCCTCGGCACCTTCTTCGACAGCCTCGACGGGTGTCGGCAACTCGTCAGGAATTTCCTGCAGCAAACTATCCAGATAAGTCTGCAACGCTACCTGCGGCTTCGACGTCAACTTCAAAGGCCGATTCATGTGAACGCCCCTGTAGGAGCTGCCGCAGGCTGCGATCTTCTGATCTTTTCAGAAGCGCCAAAAAGCGGGATCAAAAGATCGCAGCCTGAGGCAGCTCCTACAGAGGTCAAAATCATCTCAAGCCACCTGCGGAACAAGTTGTTGCGCCAACAGATGCTTGAGCAGCGCGCGGTAAGCCAGCACGCCACGGCTCTTGCCGTCGAATTGCGAAGGCGTGACACCGGCCCGGCTGGCGTCGCGCAGACGGGTATCGACCGGGATATAACCCTGCCAGATTTCCTCGGGGAATTTGTCACGCAACACGCGCAAGGTACCCAGCGACGCCTGGGTGCGGCGGTCGAACAGGGTTGGCACGATGCTGAACGGCAACGCCTGTTTGCGCGAACGGTTGATCATCGCCAGGGTGTTGACCATGCGCTCCAGGCCTTTGACGGCCAGGTGCTCGGTCTGCACCGGGATCACCAGTTGCTGGCTCGCGGCCAGCGCGTTGACCATCAGCACGCCGAGCAACGGCGGGCTGTCGATGATCGCGTAGTCGAAGTCCTGCCACAGCTGCGCCAGACTCTTGGCGATCACCAGGCCCAGACCACTCTGCCCCGGCGACTGGCGCTCAAGGGTGGCCAGTGCGGTGCTCGACGGCAACAGGGAAATGCGTTCATCGCTGGTCGACAGCAGCAGTTGCCCGGGCAAGCCTTGCGGCACGCTGCCCTTGTGCAGAAACAGATCGTAGTTGCTGTGTTCCAGGCTGTCGGGGTCGTAGCCGAAATAGCTGGTCATCGAGCCGTGCGGGTCGAGATCGACCACAACCACGCGCTTGCCCGCCTCCGCCAGCAATCCGGCTAAAGCGATGGAAGATGTGGTTTTACCGACACCACCCTTTTGATTGGCGACTGCCCAGACTCTCATTCGGTTCGTTCCTCCCGGCCGAGATGCTCGACCGAGACATAGCTCAGCGTATTAATGCGGGTGACGGAGAATTGACGGCACTCTCGCGTCCCGGCGTCTTGACCGGGGTCGGTGCAGTTTGTGTGCCAGCGCGCTTCAATGCCGCGTCGGGTTTTGCATTGGCGGTTCCGGTACCGGTCAGACTGCGGCGTACATCGAGGTTGCGCGACACCACCAGCACCACACGACGGTTTTTCGCACGGCCCTCGGCAGTGGCGTTGTTGGCCACAGGCTGGAACTCGCCGTAGCCCACCAACGCCAGTCGGCCAGGGTTCACACCCTGCATCGCCAGCATCCGTACGATGCTCGCCGAACGCGCCGAGGACAGTTCCCAGTTGGTCGGGTACTGCGCGGTGCGGATCGGCTGATCGTCGGTGAAACCTTCGACGTGAATCGGGTTGTCGAACGGTTTGAGGATCGCCGCCACCTTGTCGATGATGTTGAACGCGATGTCGCTCGGCATGGCATCGCCGCTGCCGAACAACAGGCTGGAATTGAGTTCGATCTCGACCCACAACTCGTTGCCGCGCACAGTCATCTGGTTGGAGGCGATCAGGTCGCCGAACGCGGCACTGATGTCATCGGCGATGCTTTTCAGCGGATCGCTGGCGCCGGCGATACCGGCGTCAACCTGCTCGGCATCCTTGACCAGCGGCTTGGCCGGGGTCACGGTCTTCGGCCGCTCCTCACCAATCGGGATCGGCTTGAGCGAGCGGTCGGAGTCGGTGAAGACCCCGATCAACGCTTCGGAAATGACCTTGTACTTGCCCTCGTTGATCGACGAGATCGAGTACATCACCACGAAGAACGCGAACAGCAGCGTGATGAAATCCGCGTAGGACACGAGCCAGCGCTCGTGGTTAACGTGTTCTTCCTGGTGCCTGCGGCGAGCCATAGTCCATTACCCCCATCAATCCATGAAGCCCTGAAGCTTCAGCTCGATAGAGCGAGGGTTTTCACCTTCGGCGATCGACAAAATACCTTCCAGCAACATTTCGCGATAACGCGACTGCCGCAACGCGATTGACTTGAGCTTGGCCGCCACTGGCAGCAAGACCAGGTTGGCACTGGCCACACCGTAGATGGTCGCGACGAAGGCCACGGCAATGCCGCTGCCCAGCTGTGTTGGGTCAGCGAGGTTGCCCATCACGTGGATCAGGCCCATTACCGCGCCGATGATACCGATGGTCGGCGCGTAGCCGCCCATGCTTTCGAAGACTTTGGCGGCCTCGATATCGCGGGCTTCCTGGGTGTAGAAATCCACTTCGAGGATGCTGCGAATCGCTTCCGGCTCGGCGCCATCGACCAGCAATTGCAGGCCTTTGCGCGAGTAGTTGTCCGGTTCGGCATCCGCCACGCCTTCCAGCCCGAGCAGGCCTTCCTTGCGGGCGGTGAGGCTCCAGTTGACCACCCGGTCGATGCCGCCGGGCAGGTCCACCCGTGGCGGGAACAGGATCCAGGCGAGGATCTGCATGGCGCGCTTGAAGGCGCTCATCGGCGATTGCAGCAGCGCTGCACCGATGGTGCCACCGAGGACGATCAGCGCCGCCGGGCCGTTGGCCAGCGCGCCGAGGTGACCGCCTTCAAGGTAGTTGCCGCCGATGATGGCGACGAACGCCATGATGATCCCGATCAGGCTTAGAACATCCATCAGATACACGCCTCGACGATGTGCTTGCCGATGTCGTCCAGCCCGTACACCGCGTCAGCCAGATCGGCTTTGACGATGGCCATCGGCATGCCGTAGATCACGCAGCTTGCTTCGTCCTGCGCCCACACCGAGCTACCGCCCTGCTTGAGCAGACGCGCGCCTTCGCGACCGTCGGCGCCCATGCCGGTCAGCACCACCGCCAGAACTTTGTCACCGTAGGACTTGGCGGCGGAACCGAAGGTGATGTCCACGCACGGCTTGTAATTCAGACGCTCGTCGCCCGGCAGGATTTTCACCGCGCCACGGCCGTCGATCATCATCTGCTTGCCACCCGGGGCCAGCAGCGCCAGGCCCGGACGCAGGATGTCGCCATCCTCGGCTTCCTTGACGCTGATGCGGCACAGCTTGTCCAGACGCTCGGCAAACGCTTTGGTGAACGCCGCCGGCATGTGCTGGATCAGCACGATCGGTGCCGGGAAGTTCGCCGGCAACTGAGTCAGCACCCGTTGCAGCGCAACCGGCCCACCAGTCGAGGTACCGATGGCAACCAGTTTGTAGGCCTTGCGTTTCGGTGCTGGCGACGAAGCGCTGGCAGCCGGTGCGCGGCTGGCAACTGGAGCATGCGCAGGCGCTGGAGCAGGACGCGTCGGAACGCTGCTGCTGTGGCTGCTGAAGCTCGATGCCGCCGGAGTTGACGCAGGCGTCGGTGCAGCGGCTGGAGCCGGCGCACTGTAGGCACTGAAACGACGGTTGCTGCGCGAGATGCTGTGGACCTTCTCGCACAGCAGTTGCTTGACCTTCTCCGGGTTACGCGAGATGTCTTCGAAATTCTTCGGCAGGAAATCCACCGCGCCGGCGTCCAGCGCATCCAGGGTTACCCGGGCGCCTTCGTGGGTCAGCGAGGAGAACATCAACACCGGGGTCGGACAGCGCTGCATGATGTGCCGCACCGCCGTGATGCCATCCATCATCGGCATCTCGTAGTCCATGGTGATCACGTCCGGCTTGAGGGCCAGGGCCTGATCGATCGCCTCTTTACCGTTGGTGGCCGTGCCGACCACCTGGATGCTCGGATCCGCTGAAAGAATTTCCGAGACGCGGCGGCGGAAAAACCCCGAATCGTCCACCACCAGGACTTTGACTGCCATAAACACTCCATTAGGCGCAGCGGGACGTCGTCGCCCCGCTGCCCCGGATTCAAATACGCCGTGCGGCGTAACGCTTGAGCATGCTTGGAACATCGAGGATCAGAGCGATGCGGCCGTCACCGGTGATGGTGGCGCCGGACATGCCCGGAGTGCCCTGCAGCATTTTGCCCAATGGCTTGATGACCACTTCTTCCTGACCGACCAGTTGATCGACGACGAAGCCGATCCGCTGGGTGCCCACCGAAAGGATCACCACATGGCCTTCGCGCTGCTCTTCGTGAGCGGCGGAGCTGACCAGCCAGCGCTTGAGGTAGAACAATGGCAGCGCCTTGTCCCGCACGATCACCACTTCCTGGCCGTCCACCACGTTGGTGGTCGACAGGTCGAGGTGGAAGATTTCGTTGACGTTGACCAACGGGAACGCAAACGCCTGGTTGCCGAGCATCACCATCAGGGTCGGCATGATCGCAAGCGTCAGCGGCACCTTGATGACGATCTTCGAGCCCTGGCCCTTGGTCGAGTAGATGTTGATCGAACCGTTGAGCTGGGAAATCTTGGTCTTCACCACGTCCATGCCGACACCGCGACCGGACACGTCGGAGATCTCGGTCTTGGTCGAGAAACCCGGGGCGAAGATCAGGTTGTAGCACTCGGTATCGCTCAGGCGATCGGCCGCGTCCTTGTCCATCACGCCGCGTTTTACCGCGATCGAACGCAGGACGTTCGGGTCCATGCCCTTGCCGTCGTCGGAGATCGACAACAGGATGTGGTCGCCTTCCTGCTCGGCCGCCAGCACCACGCGACCGCCACGGGCCTTGCCCGAGGCTTCGCGTTCTTCCGGCGACTCGATGCCGTGGTCGACAGCGTTACGCACCAAGTGGACCAGCGGGTCGGCCAGGGCCTCGACAAGGTTTTTGTCGAGGTCGGTTTCTTCACCCACCAGTTCCAGGTTGATCTCTTTCTTGAGCTGACGCGCCAGGTCGCGAACCAGACGCGGGAAGCGCCCGAAGACCTTCTTGATTGGCTGCATCCGGGTCTTCATCACCGCAGTCTGCAAGTCAGCCGTGACCACGTCGAGATTCGACACGGCCTTGGACATGGCTTCATCGCCGCTGTTGAGACCCAGGCGCACCAGACGGTTACGCACCAGTACCAGCTCGCCGACCATGTTCATGATTTCGTCGAGACGTGCGGTGTCGACCCGCACAGTGGTCTCGGCTTCGCTGGCCGGTTTTTCCGGCGGCGGTGCCGCGGCGGCACGGGCTGGAGCCGGTGCAGCCGCTGGCTTCGGTGTTTCGGCCTTTGGCTCAGGCTTGGGCGCAGCTTTCGGCGCAGCCGCCGGAGCGGCTGCAGCCTTGGCGGCAGGCGCGGCCACGGTCGAAGCGGTACCGGCAGTCGCGGCGCCAACGTCGGTGAACTTGCCTTTGCCGTGCAGTTCGTCGAGCAGCGATTCGAACTCGTGATCGCTGATCAGGTCGCTGCCGGCAGCCACGGCCGCCGGAGCGGCAGGTGCAGCCGGGGCCGAGGCGATCGCCGACTCCAGCGCTTCAACGGCAAAGTTGCCCTTGCCGTGCAACTGATCGAGCAGCGCTTCAAATTCGTCGTCGGTGATGTCCGAGCTGTCGCCCGCCGCCGGTGCCGCAGGCGCGGCCGCTGTCGGTGCAACGGCGTCCGCCGCGAACTGGCCTTTGCCGTGCAACTGATCGAGCAACGACTCGAATTCGGCGTCGGTGATTTCATCGCCGGCAGCCGCTTCGGCAGCCGGCGCAGGTGCAGCAGCGGTCGGGGCTTCGGCTTCGGCCTTGGCGGCGTTCAGCGAATCCAGCAGCTGTTCAAATTCGTTATCGGTGATGTCGCCCGAATCGCCGGAATCGCCTTCGACGACCAGCTCTTCGATCATCTCGGCCACCGGAGAAGCCGGGGCTTCGTCGGCCGATTGTGGCTCGGCCAGACGCGCCAGCGCGGCCAGCAGTTCCGGGGTGGCTGCCGTGATCGGTGCACGCTCACGGACTTCGCTGAACATGCTGTTCACTGCGTCCAGTGCTTCGAGCACCACGTCCATCAGTTCTGCATCAACGCGACGCTCACCCTTGCGCAGGATGTCGAACACGTTTTCGGCGATGTGACAGCACTCCACCAGCTCGTTGAGCTGAAGGAAGCCGGCGCCCCCTTTTACAGTATGGAAACCGCGAAAAATTGCGTTGAGCAGATCAGCATCATCCGGGCGGCTTTCCAGCTCGACCAGTTGTTCGGACAGTTGCTCAAGAATCTCGCCGGCCTCAACCAGGAAATCCTGAAGGATCTCTTCATCGGCGCCGAAGCTCATTAATGGGGTGCTCCTACAGGTCTAAAAACCTAAAACTCAAAATCCAAGACTGGATAGCAAATCGTCCACATCGTCCTGACCGGACACAACGTCTTCTCGTTTATCGGCATGAATCTGCGGACCTTCACCCTGCGAGAGATGTTTTTGTGGATCTTTTTCTGCAAGCATCGCGGCGCGGTCATGTTCGATGCCCGCAAAGCGGTCCACCTGACTGGCCATGAGCACGAGTTTGAGCAAATTGCTTTCGACTTCGGTGACCAGTTGGGTCACGCGCTTGATCACCTGACCGGTCAGGTCCTGGTAGTCCTGAGCCAGCAGGATGTCGTTCAGGTTGCTCGACACCGCACGGTTGTCCGTGCTGCTGCGCGACAGAAAGCCGTCGACCCGGCGCGCCAGTTCGCGGAACTCTTCAGCCCCGACCTCGCGACGCATGAAGCGGCCCCAATCGGTGCTCAGGGCCTGGGCTTCTTCAGCCAGGCCATTGACCACCGGGGTGGCGCTTTCCACCAGATCCATGGTGCGGTTGGCCGCGGCTTCGGTCAGCTTGACCACATAGCCCAGGCGTTCGGTGGCGTCGGTGATTTGCGACACTTCCTCGGCCTGCGGCATGTGCGGATCGATCTGGAAGTTGACGATCGCACTGTGCAGTTCGCGTGTGAGCTTGCCTACTTCCTGATACAGGCCGCGGTCACGGGTCTGATTGAGCTCATGGATCAGTTGCACCGCGTCGCCGAACCTGCCTTTTTCAAGGCTCTCGACCAGTTCGACCGCGTGTTTTTTCAGGGTCGATTCGAAATCGCCCTGTGAAGATTCGTTATGCTCCATAGCTCCCCCGCGCGTTCATCAGCCGATGCGTTCGAAAATCTTCTCGATTTTTTCTTTCAGCGCCTGAGCCGTGAAAGGTTTGACCACGTAGCCGTTCACGCCGGCCTGAGCGGCCTCGATGATCTGCTCGCGCTTGGCTTCTGCCGTCACCATCAGCACCGGCAGGTGCTTGAGTTTTTCATCGGCACGCACGTGGCGCAGCAGGTCGATACCGGTCATGCCCGGCATGTTCCAGTCCGTTACCAGAAAGTCGATGCTTCCGCTGTTGAGCACCGGAATGGCAGTGGTGCCATCGTCGGCCTCGACGGTGTTGGTGAACCCCAGATCACGCAGCAGGTTCTTGATGATCCGCCGCATCGTTGAGAAGTCATCAACGATGAGGATTTTCATGTTCTTGTCCAATTCGACCTCCAAGCAGTCTTAAACGCGCCCAGCACCTGGACGCGCCATTTCAATCAATCCGGCAAAGCACTCGATGACTGTCTGGAGCACAACAGAGCAAGACCGGTGCCGTTCATCACCGCACCAGCCTCGTTCGCAGTGTCCCCACACTGCCTTCAGCGCGCTCGCCACTCCCCCAAACGCCCCCGCAAGCGGGCCGCGCACTGGCTGTGTAACTGGCTGACCCGCGATTCACTGACGCCAAGGACTTCACCGATCTCCTTGAGGTTCAGCTCTTCGTCGTAGTACAGCGCCAACACCAGTCGCTCACGCTCCGGCAAATTGGCAATCGCGTCCGCCAGCGCGGCCTGGAAGCGTTCATCCTCCAGATCGCGTGACGGCTCAAGATGAGCACTGGCGCCATCCTCGTGCAGCCCTTCGTGTTCGCCGTCCTGCAACAGGTCGTCGAAACTGAACAGCCGGCTGCCCAGCGTGTCATTCAAAATCCCGTAGTAATCGTCGAGACTCAATTGGAGTTCGGCCGCAACCTCGTGATCTTTAGCATCACGGCCGGTTTTAGCTTCAATTGAGCGAATTGCGTCGCTGACCATACGGGTGTTGCGGTGAACCGAGCGTGGCGCCCAATCCCCTTTGCGCACTTCATCGAGCATCGCGCCGCGGATTCGAATGCCCGCGTAC
Organism: Pseudomonas sp. MG-9; assembly: GCF_018729515.1. Classification (NCBI taxonomy): domain Bacteria; kingdom Pseudomonadati; phylum Pseudomonadota; class Gammaproteobacteria; order Pseudomonadales; family Pseudomonadaceae; genus Pseudomonas; species Pseudomonas sp. MG-9. Next base: position 531,326 of record NZ_JAHHZH010000005.1, on the reverse strand, counting down.
GTTTCGAAACTGGCGCCTTTGCTGGCGTCATATTTGGTCGAGACTTCAAGCAGGCCGATCATTCCGGCCTGAATCAGATCTTCGACCTGCACACTCGCCGGCAAGCGCGCCAGCAGGTGATAGGCAATGCGCTTGACCAGTGGCGCGTAACGCTCGATCAACTCGTACTGCGCGTCACGTGCCGACTTCTTGTAGTAATTCATACCGCTCGCGGTCATAACACAGGCCCTGCTGTTTGCTGCACGAGGCGCTCGACGAAAAACTCAAGATGACCGCGTGGGTTGGCAGGCAGCGGCCAGGTATCGACCTTCTGCGCGATCGCCTTGAACGCCAGCGCGCACTTGGAACGCGGAAAGGCTTCATAGACCGCTCGCTGTTTCTGCACTGCCTTGCGCACGCTTTCGTCGTACGGCACCGCGCCGACGTATTGTAAGGCGACGTCGAGGAAACGATCCGTGACCTTGGTCAACTTGGCGAACAGGTTGCGCCCTTCCTGCGGGCTCTGCGCCATGTTGGCGAGGACGCGGAAGCGGTTCATGCCGTAGTCGCGGTTGAGCAGTTTGATCAGCGCGTAGGCGTCGGTAATGGAGGTCGGCTCATCGCAGACCACCAGCAGCACTTCCTGCGCTGCGCGCACAAAACTGACTACCGAGTCACCAATACCCGCAGCGGTATCGATCACCAGTACATCGAGGTTGTCGCCGATGTCGCTGAAGGCCTGAATCAGCCCGGCATGTTGCGCCGGACTCAAGTGAACCATGCTCTGGGTGCCGGAAGCGGCCGGCACGATGCGGATCCCGCCGGGACCCTGCAACAGCACGTCGCGCAGTTCGCAGCGGCCTTCAATCACGTCGGCCAACGTACGTTTGGGGGTCAGCCCCAGCAGAACGTCGACGTTCGCCAGCCCCAGGTCGGCGTCCAGCAGCATGACCCGACGGCCAAGCTCTGCCAGCGCCAGAGACAAGTTCACTGACACGTTAGTCTTGCCGACGCCACCTTTGCCGCCGGTCACCGCGATCACCTGTACGGGATGCATGCTGCCCATGTTATTTCTTTACCTTGTCTTGCATAGACGGAGGCCACATTACTGGCTGCGCGTTCTCAACCGGAACAATGCATGGCAGACCATCGATGTAGGTACAAAAACTGTTCATTACCTCAGCCAACCTGCTTGGTCGGGCTGTGGTAGATATCAGCGAACATGTCAGCCATGGCTTCTTCGCTGGGTTCTTCCTGCATTTGCACGCTGACGGCGCGGCTGACCAGTTGATGACGGCGCGGCAGATGCAGATCATCCGGAATCCGTGGGCCATCGGTCAGGTACGCGACCGGCAATTCATGACTGATCGCCAGGCTCAACACTTCGCCAAGGCTGGCCGTTTCATCCAGTTTAGTCAGGATGCAGCCGGCAAGCCCGCAACGCTTGTAACTGTGATAAGCGGCGGTTAGAACCTGTTTCTGGCTGGTGGTTGCCAACACCAGATAATTTTTTGAACGGATGCCACGACCGGCCAGGCTTTCGAGCTGCATGCGCAGTGCCGGATCGCTGGCCTGCAGGCCGGCGGTATCGATCAGCACCACGCGTTTGCGCAGCAGCGGGTCCAGCGCCTGAACCAGCGATTGGCCCGGGTCAACGTGCGTCACCGGCACATTGAGAATCCGGCCCAGGGTCTTGAGTTGTTCCTGCGCGCCGATGCGGAAACTGTCCATGCTGACCAGCGCGACATTCTGCGCGCCGTACTTGAGCACGTAGCGCGCGGCGAGTTTGGCCAGGGTGGTGGTCTTGCCCATGCCGGCCGGGCCGACCATGGCAATCACCCCACCCTCTTCCAGCGGCTCGACTTCCGGTACGGCAATCATCCGTGCCAGGTGCGCGAGCAGCATGCGCCAGGCCTGACGGGGCTCTTCGATGTCGGTGATCATCGCCAGCAGGTCACGCGACAACGGGCCGGACAGACCGATCCGTTGCAGACGGCGATACAGGTTGGCTTGCGCCGGACGGCTGCCCTGCAACTGATTCCAGGCCAGGGTGCCGAGCTGCACTTCCATCAGCTCGCGCAGACTGTTGAGTTCGAAACGCATCGAATCCAGCGCACGCGGATCGACGCCGCCGGACGCCTGTGCAGGTGCCGGGGCCGGACGTGCCGGGGCGGCGTAAGTCGGTTCGCTCAACGGCTCGGCCGCGGTCAGCGGCAGGCCGGCCGTCAACGGCAGCCCGGTGAACAACTGGCGATTGGTGTTGCCGTCGGCTTCGCCACGCAGGCTCAGCTCGGCCTGGGCGGTGACGATGCGCGACTGTGTCTTGCGCAGCTCGTCTTCGAGTTCCATGTTCGGCACCCGTGGCGCCAGCGCCGACAATTTGTAATCCAGCGCCGCCGTCAGCTCGACGCCGCCGGCAATACGGCGGTTGCCGATGATGGCGGCATCAGCGCCCAGCTCATCACGAACCAGCTTCATGGCCTGACGCATATCGGCGGCGAAAAAACGCTTAACTTGCATAAACCACTACCTCAGCCGTTGGGCCCTACTGTCGCAACGATGGTCACTTGCTTGTTGTCCGGAATTTCCTGGTAGGCCAGCACATGCAGCCCTGGGACTGCGAGGCGGCCGAAACGCGAGAGCATCGCGCGTATCGGGCCTGCTACCAACAGGATCACCGGTTGACCTTGCATTTCCTGGCGCTGCGCCGCTTCGATGAGCGAACGCTGCAGCTTCTCGGCCATGCTTGGCTCCAGCAGAACGCCCTCTTCCGAGCCTTGTCCTGCCTTCTGCAGACTATTGAGCAATATTTGTTCCAACCTTGGTTCCAGGGTGATCACAGGCAGCTCGGAGTCAGTGCCTACAATGCTTTGGACGATGGCACGGGATACGCCGACGCGCACCGCAGCCACCAAGGCGGCGGTATCTTGACTCTTGGCGGCGTTGTTGGCGATAGCCTCGGCAATGCTGCGGATGTCGCGCACCGGTACGTGTTCGGCCAGCAGCGCCTGCAGCACTTTGAGCAACTGCGACAGCGAAACCACGCCCGGCACCAGCTCTTCAGCCAGTTTCGGCGAGCTTTTGGCCAGCAATTGCATGAGTTGCTGCACTTCTTCGTGGCCGATCAGCTCGCTGGAGTGCTTGTACAGAATCTGGTTCAAGTGCGTCGCGACCACGGTACTGGCGTCGACCACGGTGTAACCAAGCGACTGGGCCTGGGCGCGCTGGCTGACTTCGATCCACACCGCCTCCAGACCGAAAGCCGGATCTTTGGCGGTAATGCCGTTGAGCGTGCCATAGACCTGCCCCGGGTTGATCGCCAGTTCGCGATCCGGGTAGATCTCGGCTTCGGCCAGAATCACGCCCATCAGGGTCAGGCGATAGGCGCTCGGCGCCAGATCGAGGTTGTCGCGGATGTGCACGGTCGGCATCAGGAAGCCCAGATCCTGCGAGAGCTTCTTGCGCACGCCCTTGATCCGCGCGAGCAGTTGCCCGCCCTGATTGCGATCCACCAGCGGGATCAGGCGATAGCCGACTTCCAGGCCGATCATGTCGATCGGGGTCACGTCATCCCAGCCCAGCTCCTTGGTTTCCATGGCGCGGGCCGGCGACGGCAGCAGTTCCTGCTGACGCTGAACCTCTTGCAGTGCCTGAACCTTGGCGACGTTCTGTTTTTTCCAGAACAGGTACGCGCCTCCGGCAGCCAGCGCCGCCATGCTCAGAAACGAGAAGTGCGGCATGCCCGGCACCAGGCCCATGACCGCCATCAAACCAGCGGCCACCGCCAATGCTTTTGGCGAAGCGAACATCTGCCGGTTGATCTGCTTGCCCATGTCTTCCGAACCGGAAGCACGGGTCACCATGATCGCCGCCGCTGTCGATAACAACAGTGATGGCAATTGCGCCACCAAACCGTCACCGATGGTCAGCAAGGCGTACACCTTGCCCGCGTCGGCGAAGGTCATGTTGTGCTGGAAGATACCGACGGCCATACCGCCGATGAGGTTGATGAACAGAATCAGCAGGCCGGCAATGGCATCACCACGCACGAACTTGCTGGCACCGTCCATCGAACCGTAGAACTCGGCTTCCTGAGCGACTTCGGAACGCCGGGCCTTGGCCTGGTTCTGATCGATCAGGCCGGCGTTGAGGTCGGCGTCGATCGCCATTTGTTTGCCGGGCATCGCGTCGAGGGTGAAGCGCGCGCTCACCTCGGAAATCCGCCCGGCACCCTTGGTCACCACGACGAAGTTGATGATCATCAGAATCGCGAAGACCACGATACCGACCACGTAGTTACCGCCGATCACCACCTCACCGAAGGCCTGGATCACCTTACCGGCAGCGGCGTGGCCGTCCTGACCGTGGAGCATCACCACCCGCGTCGACGCCACGTTCAACGCCAGCCGCAGCAGCGTCGCCACCAGCAGGATCGTCGGGAACACCGCAAAATCCAGCGGTCGCAGTGCGTACACGCAGACCAGCAGCACGACGATCGACAGGGCGATGTTGAAAGTGAAGAACACGTCCAGCAGGAACGGCGGCACCGGCAACATCATCATCGCCAGCATGACCAGCAGCAACAACGGCACGCCCAGATTGCCTCGACTGAGGTCGGCAACATTCGAGCGAGCAGTGTTGAATAACTGAGAGCGATCCACCGGTTTTCCCCGTTCCTTTAAAGCAAACTTTTGACGCCCAGAGCGGGCTCACGGCGGCTACTGCAAGAAGCCTTCCAACTTTTACGCAGACAAAAAAGATCGCAGCCTGCGGCAGCTCCTACACCGATCCCTGTAGGAGCTGCCGAAGGCTGCGATCTTTTGGTTTTGCGTAATTAAGGAATCGCGGCGTCTTTAAACTTCAGTGTTTAAAAAACACCTCAAGACACGTCTTGCGGGCTACACATCCTTGCGCCAATGCCTACAGCTACGCCAGAATCCGCCGGCTTGTGCGCCATGGGGTCGGGTTCTATTGTGGATCGGTCGCTGACGAATCAGCGATCGGGTCTCGCAGCCCGTCGATCTCTGGACGCACAACACCCGTTTTTTTATGGCGGCTGTACGTGGGAGACCTTCGGGTCTGCCGGTTCTAGAGTCCCGGTCTGCGACCCGCGTATAGCTGCCACCCTCCTTTCGTATCGCAGCGAAATGTGGCGGCTCCGTCGACTCTAGGAGCTTCACCTTGATCAAACCAACGCCAAACCCGCCCGAAACCGACGCCACCTCCCCCTACGAATCCCTCGATTCAAAAAAGCTCCACGATGCCGCCGACCGTGCGCTCGACCATTACCTCTGCCCGCCCGGATCCACTCCACCGCCGCGTAGAACCCGCAGGATGTATGCCGTTACCGCCGACTTCAAAAACGAGGAGCTATTGGCCAACGCCTGCGAAACACTTGCTTCAGCCAGAACCATCGCCGATGACTTCGCCCACCTCCTACCCGCGTCACAGCGCAGGGCGCTGTTGGGTATCGCGCAACTGATCATGCTCGGGGAGCTGGCGGTGAATCGAGTGTTGGATAATCTGGAGTTGCCAGGCTGACACTGGCGCGGTGAAAACCCGCTGAGTTTTTCGTAGTCAATTCTTGCCGCTTTGCGAGCAGGGATCGGGAGTGTTCCGGAGGTTGCCGGTTTGAGTTCGCCCCATTCTCGCAGGTTAGAAAGATCAAAAGATCGCAGCCGGCAGCAGCGCCTTCATCACTCGGAGCAGGCGCCGCCGAAGGCTGCGATCTTTTTGCTTGAAACACTGCCAACTACGCCGTTAGCACCTGCTTGGCGACGATGTCGCCAAATAGCAGCTGATTGCCGTGAATGTATCGAGTCCCCCGATACAGTTGCTCGCCATCCACCTCAACCAGGTCTTCATCCATGTACATGAACACGACCTTGGTGGCCGGCGCGGCGATATCTCCAGGAAATTTTTCGTGATTTTCCAGCAGGTTGAGCGCCCAGCGAAATTGCATGAGCGGCAGGTGACTGATTTCGATCTGCTCCGTTCCGCCCGGCAACCGGAAATCCCGCCGCGCCGTGATGCGCAACGTGTTCCCTTGCACTTCGAATACAGGTTTTACGTAGCGCACATCGAGAGCAGCGCCTTCACCCCATTGATCCATGTAGTAATTGGGCGGCGTGAAGAGTTTGAACAGCGCCGCGTTGTCGTGAATGTTGCCAGCGGCATCAAACAGGTAGTTGTAGGAGTAGTGGTAAGCAAGACCATCCAGTTCTGGCCGAATGGCATTGACCGGACTGTTCAAAAAGTCCGGAGAGTGAACGTTTGTCATATGCACAAAGTGGGTGAAGTCCAGATCCATGTCGAAGGTCACGCTGTAACCGAGGGCCCGCTCCGACTCATTCTTCTGCAACCGTCCTGAAACAAAATCCAGAGCCATGCCTTCGAGCTTTCGATAGCTACGTTCTTCTTGCATCACCGTGCCTCCCTGAGAGCGGATATGCCCGCCCCTCATGTCACCGCGTTCGACGATTGACGTCTACTGACAGAACTGACAGGTAAACAAGCATTTCAGATGAACGGCCCCATCAAGAATCGCGGCGCAAATCCGGCGGGATCGGCAGATCATCCTTGAGCGGATCCGGGCGCTTGCCCTTGCCGGCGCGGTACTGGCGGATCTGGTAGACGTAGGCCAGTACCTGGGCGACGGCCAGATACAGGCCGCCGGGGATTTCCTGCTCCAGTTCGGTGGAGTAATAGATCGAACGCGCCAGCCCCGGCGATTCGAGGAGCATGACGTTGTTGGCGACAGCGATTTCGCGGATCTTCAGCGCCAGGAAATCGCTGCCCTTGGCCAGCAGCATCGGCGCCCCGCCCTTCTCCGCGTCGTACTTGAGCGCGACGGCGTAGTGGGTCGGGTTGGTGATGACCACGTCGGCGTCGGGAATCGCCGCCATCATCCGCCGTTGCGACATCTCGCGCTGGGTCTGGCGGATGCGCTGCTTGACCTCCGGTCGGCCTTCCTGATCCTTGTGCTCGTCGCGCACTTCCTGCTTGGTCATCAGCAGTTTCTTGTGGCTTTCCCAGAGCTGCACCGGCACATCGACGGCAGCGATGATGATCAGACCGCAGGCCAGCCACAGCGAGCTCCAGCCCACCAGCGTCACGCTGTGAATGATTGCCTGCTCAAGCGGTTCGTGGGCAATGCGCAGGAAGTCATCGATGTCTGCCGACAACACCATCAGCGCCACGAACAGCGTGATCAGAAACTTGGCCAGCGCCTTGACCAACTCGATCACCGCCTTCATCGAGAACATGCGCTTGAGGCCGGCGCCCGGGTTCATCCGGCTGAATTTCGGCGCCATGGAGCCCGCCGCGAACAGCCAGCCACCAAGGGAAATCGGCCCGATCAGTGCGGCCAGCAACAGGGTGATCATGACCGGCTGAATCGCCACCAGCGCGATCTTGCCCGACACCAGCAGGAACGTGCCCATGGATTTCTCGTCCATGATCACCTCCCGCGACAGCGAGAAGTTCAGCCGCATCACGTCCATCAGTTCCTGCGCCAGCATGCCGCCGAATATCAGCAAGCCACCGGCACCGGCAAGCATCACCGCCAGAGTGTTGAGCTCTTTGGAACGAGCAATCTCACCCTTCTCACGGGAGTCCTTTTTGCGTTTCTCCGTGGGGTCTTCTGTTTTGTCCTGACCGCTTTCGCTCTCAGCCATGCCTCAGCGCGCCCGTGCCAGTTCGCGTAGCAACTGCAAGGCCTCGGAGGCCAGCGGTTGATACTGATTGAGAATGTCCGCCAGACCGACCCAGACGATGAACAGACCAAGGACCAGGGTCAGCGGAAAACCGATGGAGAAGATGTTCAGTTGTGGCGCAGCGCGGGTCATCACGCCGAACGCGATGTTGACCACCAGCAGCGCGGTAACCGCCGGCAACACCAGCAACAGCGCCGCCCCCAGCACCCAGCCGAGTTTGCCGGCCAGCTCCCAATACTGCGCCGTCATCAACCCGCCACCGACCGGCAGCGTGGTGAAGCTCTCGGTGAGCACTTCGAAGACCACCAGGTGGCCGTTCATCGACAGGAACAGCAAGGTCACCAGCATGGTGAAGAACTGGCCGATCACCGCCACCGAGACGCCGTTGGCCGGGTCGACCATCGAGGCGAAGCCCATGCCCATCTGGATCGCGACAATCTGCCCGGCCACGGCAAAGGCCTGGAAGAACAGCTGTAGGGAAAACCCCAGCACCGCACCGACCAGAATCTGCTCGGCGATCAGCAACAAGCCGCTGAGATCCAGCGGACTGACCGCCGGCATCGGCGGCAGGCCCGGGGCAATACACACGGTGATCGCCACGGCGAAATACAGGCGTATCCGGCGCGACACCAGCGTGGTGCCGAACACCGGCATGACCATCAGCATCGAGGCGACGCGAAACAGCGGCAACATGAACGATGCCACCCAGCTACTGATCTGGGTGTCGGTCAGCTGAAGCAGCGATTGCATGGCTCAGCCGATGACCATCGGGATATTTTTGTAGAGCTGGATGATGTACTCCATGAACGTCTGCACCAGCCACGGGCCGGCAACGATCAGGGTCACCAGCATCACCAGCAGACGCGGCAGGAAGCTCAGGGTCTGTTCGTTGATCTGTGTCGCGGCCTGGAACATCGCCACCAGCAGGCCGACCAGCAGGCTCGGCACCACGAGGATGGCGACCATCATCGTGGTCAGCCACAACGCTTCACGAAAGATATCGACCGCCACTTCCGGCGTCATGGCGAAACACCCCCGAAGCTACTGGCCAGAGTGCCGATGATCAGCGCCCAGCCATCCACCAGCACGAACAGCATGATCTTGAACGGCAACGAAATGATCAGCGGCGACAGCATCATCATACCCATCGCCATCAGCACGCTGGCCACGACCAGGTCGATGATCAGGAATGGAATGAAGATCATGAAGCCGATCTGGAACGCCGTCTTGAGCTCGGAGGTGACGAACGCCGGCACCAGAATAGTCAGCGGCGCCTGATCCGGGGTAGCGATGTCGGTGCGCTTGGACAGGCGCATGAACAGCTCCAGATCACTGGTGCGCGTCTGGGCGAGCATGAAGTCCTTGATCGGCACTTGCGCCTTCTCCACCGCTTGCTGCGCAGTGAGTTTTTCCGCGAGGTAGGGCTGCAGCGCATCGTTGTTCACCCGATCGAACACCGGCGCCATGATGAACATGGTCAGGAACAGCGCCATGCCAGTGAGGATCTGGTTCGACGGCGTCTGCTGCAGGCCCAGGGCCTGACGCAGGATCGAGAAGACGATGATGATCCGGGTGAAACTGGTCATCAGAATCACGGCCGCCGGAATGAAGCTCAGGGCGGTCATGATCAGCAGGATCTGCAGACTGACCGAATACTCCTGCGCGCCGTCGGCGTTGGTGCCCAGCGTGATCGCCGGGATCGACAACGGATCGGCGGCGAACGCCAGCGGCGCGGCCAGCATCAGGGCCAGCGTCAAGACGATGCGTAGCGCACCCATTACTTCTTATCCTTCTGATCCTTGCCGAGAATCTTCAGCAGATGCTGGGCAAATTCCGGGGTCGCTTTTTCGCTGGTGCTCGGCACCTGCACTGGCTCCTTGAGCACATGCAGCGCAGTGATGGTGCCGGGGCTGAGGCCGAGCAGAATCTGCTCGTTGCCGACCTGCACCAGCATCAACCGGTCACGAGGGCCGAGCGCGCGCGAACCGATCAGCTCAATCACCTGGCCCTTGCCCGCCGGACCCGCCTGCTGCACCCGGCGCAACAGCCAGGCGAGGAAGAAGATCAAGCCCAGCACCAGCAATAACCCGAATACCAGTTGCGTCAGTTGCCCGGCCACACCACTGCCGACCGCCGGCGCAGCAGTCGCAGCGGCAGACGTGGCGGCCGGTTCGGCGGCCAGCACACTCAGTGGCAGCGCCAGCAATGCCCAGAGAAACCGTTTCACTCAGCGCAGCTTCTTGATGCGTTCGCTTGGGCTGATCACGTCGGTCAGGCGGATGCCGAACTTCTCGTTGACCACCACCACTTCGCCGTGCGCAATCAGCGTGCCGTTGACCAGCACGTCCAGCGGCTCACCGGCCAGACGATCCAGCTCGATCACCGAGCCCTGGTTCAGTTGCAGCAGGTTGCGAATGTTGATGTCGGTGCTGCCCACTTCCATCGAAATCGATACCGGAATGTCGAGGATCACGTCCAGGTTCGGACCGTCCAGGGTCACCGGATCGTTGTTCTTCGGCACACTGCCGAACTCTTCCATCGGCAGACGGTTGGAGCTTGTGGCGCCAGCGTCGGCGGCCAGCAGCGCGTCGATGTCGGCCTGGCTGCCATCACCGGTCTCTTCCAGGGCCGCAGCCCATTCGTCGGCCAGTGCCTGATCGTCCTGGGCGTTCATTTCGTCGTTCATCATTTGTCCTCGGCGGGCAACAATTCAGTTAAATGCGTGGGGGTGAGAGCGCCGCTTCAGCGACGCTCGATCGGCTCGATCACTTGCAACGCGAGGTTGCCTTTGTGCGAGCCCATCTTGACCTTGAAGGCCGGTACGCCGTTGGCGCGCATGATCATGTCTTCTGGCATCTCGACCGGGATCACATCCCCCGGCTGCATGTGCAGGATGTCGCGCAGCTTCAACTGGCGGCGGGCCACGGTGGCACCGATTGGCACGTCGACATCGAGCACGTCCTGACGCAGGGCATTGACCCAGCGCTCGTCCTGATCGTCGAGGTCCGACTGGAAACCGGCGTCGAGCATTTCGCGCACCGGCTCGATCATCGAGTACGGCATGGTCACGTGCAGGTCACCGCCACCGCCATCGAGTTCGATGTGGAAGGTGGAGACCACAATCGCTTCGCTCGGGCCGACGATGTTGGCCATGGCCGGGTTAACTTCCGAGTTGATGTACTCGAAGTTGACTTCCATGATCGCCTGCCAGGCTTCCTTCAAATCGACGAAGGCCTGCTCCAGCACCATGCGCACCACACGCAGTTCGGTCGGGGTGAATTCACGCCCTTCGATCTTGGCGTGACGGCCGTCGCCGCCGAAGAAGTTGTCCACCAGCTTGAACACCAGTTTGGCGTCGAGGATGAACAGCGCGGTGCCGCGCAACGGCTTGATCTTGACCAGGTTGAGGCTGGTCGGCACGTACAGCGAGTGCACGTATTCGCCGAACTTCATCACCTGCACGCCACCGACGGCAACGTCCGCCGAGCGGCGCAGCATGTTGAACATGCTGATGCGGGTGTAACGGGCAAAACGCTCGTTGATCATTTCCAGAGTCGGCATGCGTCCGCGGACGATGCGATCCTGGCTGGTCAGGTCGTAGCTTTTGACACTGCCGGGTTCGGCAGCGTTATCGGTCTGTACCAGACCATCGTCGACGCCATGCAACAGCGCGTCGATTTCATCCTGGGACAGCAGATCCTGCACGGCCATGTCGTGTTCCTACTGCAGTACGAAATTAGTGAAAAGCAACTGTTCGATCACCACTTTGCCCAGCTCTTTCTGCGCCACTTCCTGGACGCTGGCTGTGGCCTTCTGGCGCAACATCTCTTGGCCGACCGGAGTCGCCAGTGTGGCGAAATCCTGACCGGAGAAGAGCATCACCAGGTTGTTGCGGATCACCGGCATGTGTACTTTGAGCGCCTCCAGATCGGCCTGGTTACGCGCCAGCATGGTGATGCTCACCTGCATGTAGCGCTGACGGCCGTTCTGGTTGTAGTTGGCGACAAACGCCGGCGCCATCGGCTCGAAAATCGCCGGCTGCTTGCCGACCGGCGCGCTCTCGGCCGCTGCGGCAGGCTTGCTCTGAGCACTGTGCATGAAGTACCAGGTCGCGCCCACGGACACACCGATCGCCAGCAGCAGAGCCACCACGATCAGGATGATCATCTTGAGTTTGCCTTTGGTCGCGGGGTCTTTTACAGCTGCTGCTTCGCTCTTCGCCATGCCAATAATCCGTCACTAATCGGGTTTTCACAGTCGCACGGCAAGGCAAGAGCAAGTGTTATGCCAGAAGTGTCGGAGGAAGGACCTGCAAGAAATCGCCGAGAGCCAAAAGCAAAAGATCGCAGCCTTCGGCAGCTCCTGCATTGGAAGGTGTACACCCTGTAGGAGCTGCCGAAGGCTGCGATCTTTTAGTGTCGCCGCAATCGTCAGGCGTAATAGTCGACCGCGCTGCTGCCGATCACGCTGGTCGCTTGAGCAGCAGCTTCAGCAACAGCCGCTGGCGCCAATTCTTCATCGGCCGAATCCAGACGCCCGCCAGCGGCACTGGTGCGACCGCTCTGGCCGTGCTGCGCCTGCTCTTGGCCCTGCTGACCCTGCCAACCACGGCTCTGGTCGGAGACGTTGACGTCGACCTGGCCCATGCCCTGCTGAGTGAACATGTCGCGCAGACGATGCATCTGGCCGTCGAGGGCTTCACGCACACTTGGATGCGCGCTCATGAACGTCACTTGGGTCTGCTGGTCCGGGACCATGTTCACCCGGATATCCAGACGCCCGAGCTCCGCCGGCTGCAATTGAATATCCGCGGCCTTCAGATTGGCGCTCGACAGGTACATGACGCGGTTGACGATCTCTTCGGTCCAGCCGCTCTGGTGCATGGCGATCGGTTGATTCACCGGCACTGCATTCGCGGTCTTCGGGGTGGCCGCCTGGGTCAGCGCCGCCAGACGGTTGGCGAAATCATCAACCCGGGTGTCGCTGGTGGCGGACTTGAGATCTTTCAGGCCATCGTCGATCAGGCCGCTGAAGGCTTTCTCGCCATTCTGGCTGGTGCTGTCCTTGTCGGCCTGCACGTCGAGCATACTGGCCATGCCGGCGGCAAAGGTCTGCGCCGAAGTCAATTCACCGTCGGCCTGAGTCTGGGCTGGCGCGGCTTTAGGCTGGGACTGGCTGGCGGCGGAAATATGCCCGCCCTGCTCCATTGCCATGCGCACCGCTGGCAGCGAGTCGAGAGGATCGGCCGCGGGGTCGAAACCACTGTCGGTGGATGCCGCCGGGTCTTTGACCACCGCCGACGCCATGGTAGCGCCCACAACCGGTGTGTCGGTTTTGGCCGGCGTTGGCGCAGCTGTTTCAGCGACCGGGGCTGGCACCACGGGCGTCGTCACCAGCGGTTGTACGGTTTGCGCCAGGGCCGGATCCAGCGTCGGATCAACCGGCGTGGTGTCAGCCACTGGAGTCTGCGTTGTGTCCGCGGCAGCTTCATCGCTGGCGGCCTGATCATTGGATGCGGTCGAGGCTGTCTTGTCGGCAGGCAAAGCATTGCCGCTATCGGCAACGGTCGGTTGTGCGGCGGCAGACTGCGACTTGCCGACATCCTTTTTATCGCTGCTATCGGCGACCTTGTCGCCTGCCGACTTCGTTGCGGTGTCAGTGCTGGCGAGGGTCTTTTTCGGGCCTTGATCGGCAAACACCTGAGCGAAGCTTGAGGCCTTGTCCCCAGCATCTGCGGCCACTGCCGAGGTTTTGGCAGCCGCGGCTTGCGCCTTGGCCTGGGCGGCAGATTGAAGAAGAACATTGGGGGTCGCAGGCATGACACGGTCTCCGCTGCACTGGAATCGTAGGTACAGTTGAAGGGGATTATTGCAAGTGTCGGGCCAGATTTGTCCGGCGCCTGAGAAAAGCGCCGGACGGCAGGATTTAATGAGTCAGTGCGTGCTGGCGTTCGTCTTCGTAGACCGGACGCACTTCGGCAAATTCGCTACCGATATCGGCCACCAGTTTGACGATTTCCGCCGGACTACTGTTTTTGGCGCCTGCCTCAAGCTCCTGACAGAGCTTCGCCAGTCGAACAGCGCCCATGTTGCTGGCGCTACCCTTGAAGCTATGCGCAACCCCGGACAACTGCTCGGCATCGGCGGTCTCTTGCAACTGATGCAAGCGACTTTCGGAATCCGCCAGAAAGGTATCCAGAAGCTCCGGATAGCCCTCCTCCATCACTTCGCGCAGTACGCTCAGCGCCTCGCGATCAATATGTGTGTCAGCCACTTGTTCACTCCTTGATCAAGAATTCGTGAATTATGCCTTAACCTCCCAGAAAAACTCCACGCAAGCACTGCGACCTTCGTCCGACCAACTGGCGTTACGCCCCAGTTGCCGGACCAAACTGACGCCACGCCCCGACAGACGGACACCATCAAGCGGTCGCCCCATCACCCGCGCCACGTCAAAACCCTTGCCGCTGTCCTCGACGCGGATGACCAGACAGCCACCCGCCCCTTGCGGCCGCACCTGCAGATGCACGCGCACGTAACCGTCCTGCAACGCCTCCAGCCGCTCGTTGCGCTGTTCGTAGTAGCGGGCGAATCCCGCTGCATCGCGCTTGAGACTGGAATCCAGGCCCAGCACCCCGTGCTCCAGCGCGTTGGAGTACAGCTCGGCAAGCACGCTGTAGATCGCGCCGCTCTGGCTGCGCAACCCATGCACTTCCAGCAACAATTGCAGGAGGTAAGGCAAGGGATTGAAGCGCTTGAGTGTGGCGCCGCGAAACTCGAAGCTCACCGACCAGTCCAGCGGACACGATTGGCCGCTGTCGGAATAGACCGGCGCCGACGGCACCACCTGCGCGGCCTCCAGCAGGCTGATCTCGACCATGCTCACATCGTCACGGGGCTCGCCGCGAAATTCGTGCAAGGCCTGCTCGATCTCGGCAAACAGGTTGTCCGGCTCATGGTTGGCGGCAAACAGTTGCTGCAAACGCTCGACACCGAACAACCGGTCATCGGCGTCAGTGGTGTCGATCACCCCGTCCGACAGCAGGAACACCCGGTCACCCACGGCCAGGGTCTGCACTTGCGTGCGGTCATCAAACGCTTGCGGGCTGAGCACTCCCAGCGGCAAATGCCGCGCCGGCAGCGGTACGCGCTCGCCCGTGGCAATCCGGTGCAGATAACCGTCGGGCATGCCGCCGTTCCATACCTCCACCGAACGGCGCTGAAAACTCAGGCAGAGCATGGTCGCGCAGCAGAACATGTCCACTGGCAGGATGCGCTTGAGCTTGGCGTTCATCTCGCGCAGGGTCTCGGCCAGGCCGTAGCCCTTGGCGGTCATGCCGTAGAACACTTCGGCCAGCGGCATCGCGCCCACCGCCGCCGGCAAGCCGTGACCGGTAAAATCGCCGAGCAGCACATGCATGTCGCCGGCCGGGGTGTATGCCGCCAGCAGCAGATCACCGTTGAACAACGCATAGGGCGATTGCAGGTAGCGAATGTTCGGCGCACTGAGGCAACCCGAGTGCGCGACCTTGTCGAACACCGCTTTGGCCACGCGCTGTTCGTTGAGCAGGTAATCGTGATGTCTGGCGATCAGGTCGCGCTGTTGCAGCACCGTGGCCTGCAGACGGCGCAAGCGATCCATTGCCTTGATTTTGGCGGCGAGGATCACCTGGTTGTAGGGCTTCGCCAGAAAGTCGTCACCACCGGCCTCAAGGCAGCGAGCCAGCGCTTCGCTTTCGGTCAGCGAGGTCAGGAAGATGATCGGCACCAGGGTTTCCCCCGCCAGCGCCTTGATCTGCCGCGCCGCTTCGAAGCCGTCCATCACCGGCATCATCGCGTCCATCAGCACCAGATGCGGCGGCTGACGCCGGAACACCTCCAGCGCTTCGGCGCCATTGGCCGCCGTCAGCACCTCATGCCCCTGCCGGCGGACGATGGTCGACAACAGCAGCCGATCGGCGGCGCTGTCTTCGGCGATCAGGATCGTCAGCGGCTCTTGCGCCTGCATGGCCGTCAACTGATGTCGAAGAGCTTGTCGAAGTTGGAGATGGCGAGGATCTTGCGCACGTCGGAGTTGCTGTTGACCACCCGCACGTCCGAATTGTCACCGCCGGCGTGATCGCGCAGCAGGAGCAACATGCCCAGCGCGGAGCTGTCGAGATAGGTGGCGTCTTTCAGGTCGACCACGATGGAGTCGGGCGTCGGTTTAAGCTGCTCATAGGACTCGCGAAACTCCTGATGGCGACCAAAATCGAACCGCCCCTTGACCGAAATCGTCAGCTTTTGACCATCCGGAGAGACTTCTGTAACGACTGACATTGACTGGCTTCCTTGTCATTGACGAACGTGTACAAGGTTTAGCACTTGCACAGGGTTGCGGCAAGGTGCAACGCCAGATCGAATGTGGGAGCGAGCTTGCTCGCGAAGGCGTCATGCCAGTCAACATTTCAGTCAACCGAGCGATTGCATTCGCAAGCAAGCTCGCTCCCACAGTGTTTAGTGGCGCGATTTAGAGAGGATCATGGCGCGGCAAGCGCTGCGACAACTCGTCCAGCAGCTTCTGTTCGCGCTTGTCTTCGAGGCGTTGCGCCTCTTCGCGATAGCGCTGCACCAGCTTGCGCAGGCCCTCGACCTTGGCGAACGCCTGTTGCCAGGCGTCCCGCGCCTTGATCAGGTTGTTCTGGTGCCAGACCAGACTCTGGCGCTGCTGGTCGATGGCCGTGTCCAGCTGCGCCAGAAAACCGTGATAACCCAGCAGCCATTGCCCGGAAACCCCGTCGCTGCCACGCACGATCCACTGTTCCTGATAATCCAGACGAAAGGCGTCGAGGTCGGCGAGTTTGCTTTCGGCGACTTTGACCTGGCCCTGGAAGTAACCCAAACGCTGCACGGCAGTTTTTTCGGCCTGCTCGGCCATTTCCACCACTGGCGCCAGGCGTGCGGCGCGACTCACGGCCATGGCCGGTTACCCGCCTGCCGCAGGCGCGAACAGGGTTTCCAGATAAGCCTGGCTTTCGCCCATGTTGATCTTGTCGTTCAGCCCCTGGCGCTGGTAGCGGGTCAGTTGCGGCTGCAGCGAGATCGCCAGATCGGTCTCGCGATCGCCACCGGCCACATAGGCACCGACGCTGATCAGATCGCGGCTCTGCTGATAGCGCGACCACAGTTGCTTGAAGTACTGCGCACGCTGCATGTGCTCCGCCGAAACCACGGCCGGCATCACCCGGCTGATCGAGGCTTCGATATCGATGGCCGGATAATGACCTTCCTCGGCCAGACGCCGGGACAACACGATGTGGCCGTCGAGCACGCCCCGTGCCGAGTCGGCAATCGGATCCTGCTGGTCATCACCCTCGGACAACACGGTGTAGAACGCGGTGATCGAACCCCCGCCCTTCTCCGCATTACCGGCGCGCTCCACCAGTTTCGGCAGCTTGGCGAACACCGACGGCGGGTAACCCTTGGTCGCTGGCGGCTCGCCAATGGCCAGGGCGATTTCCCGCTGAGCCTGGGCAAAACGGGTCAGCGAATCCATGAGCAACAGGACGTTCTTGCCCTTGTCGCGGAAATACTCGGCAATCCGCGTGCAGTACATGGCCGCGCGCAAACGCATCAACGGCGCATCGTCCGCCGGCGAGGCCACCACCACCGAACGCTTGAGGCCTTCTTCACCGAGAATGTGCTCGATGAACTCTTTAACTTCACGACCCCGCTCACCGATCAGGCCGACGACGATGATGTCGGCCTCGGTGAAGCGAGTCATCATGCCCAGCAGCACCGATTTACCGACACCGGTACCGGCGAACAGGCCCAGACGCTGACCGCGCCCGACCGTGAGCAGGCCGTTGATGCAACGGATGCCGACGTCCAGCGGGACGTGGATCGGGTCGCGGTTGAGCGGGTTGATCGTCGGGCCGTCCATCGGCACCCAGTCTTCGGCTTTCATCCCGCCCTTGCCGTCCAGCGCACGTCCGGCGCCGTCGAGCACGCGACCGAGCATGCTCATGCCCATCGGCAGCCGACCGGTTTCGGCCAGTGGCACCACGCGGGCGCCCGGGGCGATGCCGGCGACGCTGCCGACCGGCATCAGAAATACTTTGCTGCCGGAAAAACCCATGACTTCCGCTTCCACCTGGGACGGGTGATAGCTGTCGTCGTTGATCACCAGGCAGCGCGTGCCCATGGCGGCGCGCAGGCCTTCGGCTTCGAGGGTCAGGCCGACCATGCGCAGCAGGCGGCCTTCGAGAATCGGCGCACCGGCAATCTCGACGGCCTCGGCATAACTGCTCAGACGCTTGGCGAAGCTGGTGCGTTCAAGGCGCATCGGGGGCGTCCGCGAGCGGCTCGTCAGGGGTGGCGGCGGATTTCGGTTCTTGCGGCAAGTCCAGACTCAGATCCGGCGCGGCCGGGTGCAAAACCTGTTCGTGCAACTGGTCGAACAGCTTGTCCATGACCTGAGTGATGCGGGTTTCAATGCTCGCGTCGATGCGGCTGTGCGCGGTTTCAACCCGGCAACCACCGGGCATCAGCGATTCATCCTCGACGATCCGCCAGGATTCCTCGTGACGCTCGCGCAGGGCCTTGGCCTGCTCGAAGTCCTGCGGATTGACGTACAGACGCACGTTGTCCACACCCAGCGGCAACAGCTTGATGGCGTCACGCATGACGTGTTCGATCTGGCTGGAATCGATGGCCAGTTCGCGCTTGATCACCTGTTTGGTGATGTGCTGCACGAGGTCGACCAGCGACTTTTCGATCTGTGTGTCCTGCTCGGCAATCGGCTCGAACAAGTGCGTCATCAGTTGCTCGAGGCTGGCCAGTTTTGCCGCCAGCGCGACTTCGGCTTCCTGACGCACCTTGAGCGTAGCGCTGTGAAAACCTTCTTTCTCGCCGATGCCAAAGCCCTCGTTGTAAGCCTCCTGACGGATGCTTTCGAGTTCTTCCAGGGTCAGTGGCTGGACTTCCTCCAGCGGCACTTCTTCCATTTCCGGCGGTTCGGGCTCCGGTTCCGGCTCGGGTTCCGGTTTCGGCGGATCGAAGCTGGGCAGTGCCCAGGACTCGAAACCACGGACATCCCGGGCGCGGATCAGATCCGTCACTGACTCGTCATGCTTGTCCATGGGCTTAGATCATTTCCTCGCCACCCTTGCCACCGAGCACGATTTCGCCGGCTTCGGCCATGCGACGGGCAATGGTGAGGATTTCTTTCTGCGCGGTTTCCACGTCGCTGACGCGCACCGGGCCCTTGGCCTCGAGGTCGTCGCGCAACAGTTCGGCCGCACGCTTGGACATGTTCTTGAAGATCTTCTCCTTGACGCCTTCGTCCGAACCCTTGAGGGCCAGTACCAGCACGTCGGAGGACACTTCGCGCAACAGCGCCTGGATGCCGCGGTCGTCGACATCGGCGAGGTTGTTGAACACAAACATGAGGTCTTCGATCTGACCGGACAGGTCTTCGTCGACTTCGCGGATCGAATCCATGAGCTGGCCTTCGATCGAGCTGTCGAGGAAGTTCATGATGTCCGCCGCGCGCTTGATGCCACCCAGGGTGGTGCGCGAGGCATTCGAGTTGCCGGAGAACTGCTTCTCGAGAATCTGGTTGAGTTCTTTCAGTGCGGCTGGCTGCACGGTGTTCAACGACGAGACGCGCAGGATGATGTCCAAACGCACCTTGTGGTCGAAGTTGCCGAGCACTTCACCGGCCTGATCCGGGTCGAGGTACGCGACCACGATTGCCTGGATCTGCGGGTGTTCGTAACGGATCACGTCGGCAACGGCACGTGGCTCCATCCACTTCAGGCTGTCGAGGCCGCTGGTGTTGCCACCGAGCAGGATGCGGTCGATCAGGCCGTTGGCCTTGTCTTCGCCCAGGGCCTGGGTGAGCATTTTGCGCACGTAGTCGTCGGAGCCGACGCCAAGGCTGGTCTGGTCGCCGACGATATCGACGAACTCGCTCATGACCTGCTCGACCTGCTCGCGATGGACGTTGCCCATCTGGGCCATGGCCACACCGACACGCTGAACCTCTTTGGGGCCCATGTGGCGCAGCACTTGCGCGGCATCGGTCGAACCCAGGGACAGCAGCAGAATCGCGGCTTTGTCGACCTTGTTCAGTTTGACGGTTGCGGCTCGGTTATCACTCATCTGCGTTAATCCACTCTTTCACGACCTGAGCCACGCGACCCGGATCTTCGGCCACCAAGCTCTTGATTGCATTCAGCTGTGCGTCATAACCCTCGCTCGGGCTAGGCAACAGAATGCTCTGCGGACCACCGAGGCTTACGCGATCGTTGGCCAGTTCGCCGTCCAGGCCGCCCATGCCACCGAGTTCCACGTCGCTGCCCAGACCGGCCAGCTCCTTGCCTTTGCCGCCACCGGTGATGTTGTTCAACACCGGACGCAGCACACCAAACACCAGCACCAGGATGAACAACACACCCAGCACTTGTTTGACGATGTCCCAGAACCATGGCTGGGAGTAGAACGGAATATCGGCGACCACTTCACCGCGCTCGGCGGAGAACGGCATGTTGATCACGCTGACGCTGTCGCCACGGCTGGCGTCGAAGCCGACGGCGTCCTGCACCAGACGGGTGAAGCGCGCCAGTTCATCGGCACTCCACGGCGCACGGGTGGTTTCACCGTTGGCAGCATTGACCTTGACCTGATCGTCGACCACCACCGACACCGACAGACGATTCAGGCGACCCTGCTGCTGTTTGGTGTGGCTGATGGAACGGTCGAGTTCGAAGTTCTTGGTGGATTGTTGACGCTTGTCCGCCGGGTACGGCGCGAGCATTGGCTGGCCGGTGGCCGGGTCCATGATCTGCTGACCGTTGGCGTCCACCAGGGGCTGACCGGGCTGAATCATGCCGGCAGCAGCCTGCGCGCCACCCGTGGTTTGCGGTGCCGAAGCCGGCGCCGGCGGCTGGTTGCTCAGGGCACCCGGCACACCTTGCGGACCATTGCTGGCGGTGCGTTGTTCGTTGACCGACTGCTCGCTGCGCAACGCCGGTTGATCCGGGTTGAACTGCTCGGCGGTCGATTCGACGGCACTGAAATCGATGTCGGCCGAAACTTCAGCCTTGTAGCGATCATTGCCCAGTACCGGCTGCAGAATGTTGTGCACGCGCTGGGTGAGCATGCTTTCCATGCGGCGGCTGTAATCGAACTGCTTGCCGGCCATGGTCATTTCGGAGTTCTCCGCCTGATCGGAGAGCAGGTTGCCCTTCTGATCGACGACGGTGATCTGCGATTTGCTCAACTCAGGCACGGAGGTCGCCACCAGGTTGATGATCGCAACCACCTGCCCCGGCTCCAGCGAACGCCCGGAGTACAACTCGACCAGCACCGAGGCGCTTGGCTTGCGCTCATCACGCACGAACACCGAACTCTTCGGAATCGCCAGGTGCACGCGGGCGCCCTTGACGTTGTTCAGGCTGGAGATGGTGCGTGCCAGCTCGCCTTCCAGACCACGACGGTAGCGCGTCGCTTCCATGAACTGGCTGGTGCCCAGACCCTGTTCCTTGTCGAGGATTTCGAAACCGATGTTGCCATCGCTGGGAGTGACACCAGCGGCCGCGAGTTTCATCCGTGCACGGGACAGATCGTCGGCCTTGACCAGCAGGGCGCCGGAGTTCGGTTCAACGGTGTAGGGAATGTCGGCGGAGGCCAGAGTGTCCATGACCTGCTTGGCGTCCATGCCGGCAAGGCTGCCGTACAACGGACGGTAATCCGGCTGCTGCGACCACAGCACCACGGCAAAGCCAATCGCCACGCTCGCAGCCAGGCCGACCAACAGGCCCACCTGACGCAGCATGGTCATCTCGGAGAGGTTTTCCAGGAAGGACAGGCCGAACAGCGGCGGTTTGCCGTCTATCGGGGTGGCCTTGGCCGGAACGTTATCGGCGACTGCTTCTGCCATGACTCAATCTCGTCCTTAAACCGGCATCTGCATGATGTCTTGATAAGCCTGAACCAGTTTGTTGCGCACCTGGGTCAGAGCCTGGAACGACACGCTGGCTTTTTGCGAGGCAATCATCACGTCGGTCAGATCGACGCCGCTCTTGCCGATTTCAAATGCGTTGGCCAACTGAGTCGACGCCTGCTGGGTATCGCTGACTTTGTTGATGGCCTGACCGAGCATGTCGGAAAAGCTGCTGCCTGCCAGTTCCGGGACGGCGGCAGTCGATTTCGGCGTGGCCATGGCGTCCATTTTCATGGCCTTCATGTCCATCATCAACCGATTAAATTCAATACCTTGGCTCATGGTCTACTCTCTTGGGCGGCCCGCAATTTTTTGACACTCACTCGGCGGGTACACAGGTGTTAGCAACAAGGGTGCCAGCTCATGGGCAGCCTTTTCAGAAAAGCGTGTTCAAACGTCTGGCGCGGCTCAGGTGGCGAACAGATACCCTTCGACATCCATCCCGGCATCACGCATTTGCGCCAGTTTGTAGCGCAGGGTACGCGGGCTGATCCCGAGCTTTTGCGCGGCTTCTTTACGCCGGCCACGCTCGGTACGCAGGGTGTCGATAATCATCTGAAACTCCCGACGCCGCAGGTCATCGCCCAGCGCACCGGCGGATTCGGCCTCGACTTCGATCTCGCGCACCGACGGTAGAACCGGAGCAACGGCGGGCGCTGCGGTGTATGTCACCACGCCCGTCAGACAGAAATCCTGCGGCTGGATCAACCCGCCCTGCTGCAGAATCAGTGCACGTTGAATCGCGTTATCCAGCTCGCGCACATTGCCCGGCCACGGGTAACCAGTCAGACACGCCTGAGCCTCTGGCGAGAGTTTCGCCGCCGCATGCTTCATTTTATTGACGTGTTTGTTCAGCAACCGCTGCGCCAGCGGCAGGATATCGGCGGTGCGCTCGCGAAGTGGACGCCACGCCAGAGGGAAAACCGACAGCCGGTAGAAAAGGTCTTCACGGAAGCGCCCCGCCGCCACTTCGCCCGCCAGATCACGGTTGGTGGTAGCGACCACGCGGATGTCCAGAATGATCGGCTTGCGTGCGCCGACACGCTCGACTTCGCGCTCCTGCAGCACCCGCAGCAACTTGGCCTGCAGGCCCAGCGGCATCTCGGAAATTTCGTCGAGCAGAATGGTGCCGCCATCGGCCTGCTCGAACTTGCCGGCCTGCGCCGCGATGGCGCCGGTGAACGAGCCCTTCTCGTGACCGAACAACGTGGCTTCGAGCATGTTGTCGGGGATCGCCGCGCAGTTGATCGCGATGAACGGCTGACTGGCGCGATGGGAATGCTGGTGGATGTAGCGCGCCAGCACTTCCTTGCCGGTGCCGGACTCGCCGGAAATCAGTACCGTGGAATCGCTGCGTGCGACCCGCGCTGCCAGCTCCAGCAACTGCGCACTGGCGGGCTCGACCGCCACCGGGCCTTCACTGTCAGCAAGGCTGACACCCCCCAGGGCATGGCGCGAGACCAGATCCAGCAGCGCCTTCGGCTCGAACGGTTTGACCAGATAATCCGCCGCGCCCTGACGCATCGCATCCACCGCGCGCTCCACCGCGCCATGGGCGGTCATCAGCAGCACCGGCAATTGCGGCTGCCGCGCACGCAACAATCCAAGCAGTTGATGGCCATCCATGCCGGGCATGTTGACGTCGCTGACCACCAGACTGAACGCTTCGTGCTCGACCGCCTTCAACGCCTCTTCGGCGCTGCCGACCGCCTGGTAGTCGTGGCCCGCCAGCAACAGCGTATCGGCCAGCGCTTCGCGCAACGAGCGGTCATCCTCGACCAGCAACACCTTGATGCCCATGACGTTCACTCAGCTCCCTGAACAGCGGAAAACAACGGCAGGATCACCTGCGCGCACGTGCCGCGCCCGACTCGCGAACGCAGCTGCAACTCTCCCTGATGTGCCCGCGCCACTGCCTTGACCACGGTCAGGCCAAGTCCGGTGCCGGTGACTTTGGTGGTAAAAAACGGCTCGCCGAGACGCTCGAGCACCACCGGATCAATGCCGCTGCCGCTGTCGCTGACGCACAGGCGCAGGCTGTTGTCGCGGGTGTAGCAATGCACTTTCAGGCGCACGTTGCCGTCACTGGCCTGAATCGCGTTTTCAATCAGATTCAAGATCGCCCCGACCAGGGTGTCGCGATTGCACAGCAACTCGCCGGCATGACTGTCGCACTGCCAGCGGATGGGCAGGTCCTGCACATGGGTCAACGCGGCGGCTTGCAGCGACTGCATCAGGGCACTGGGGGTGATGCGATCGGTCAGTGGCAGTTCGCCACGGGCGAACACCAGCATGTCGCGCACCTGATGCTCCAGTTCATGCAGGCGCTCCTTGAGGCGCCCGGCAAAGCGCTGCTGGGTGGCGACCGGCAGAGCCTGCTCAGTCAAATGACTGGCGTAGAGCAAGGCGGCGGACAACGGCGTGCGGATCTGATGGGCCAGCGAGGCAACCATGCGCCCCAGCGAAGACAGACGCTCGTGGCGCGCCAGTTGATCTTGCAGATGACGGGTTTCTGTCAGGTCGTTGAGCAACACCAACTGCCCCGGCTCGGCGTCCAGCGAGCGGGTGGCAATCGACAGGCGCCGACCGTTCTTCAGGGAAATTTCGTGGCCGTCGTCTTCACGCGGGGCAAAGCAACGGGCGATGACATGGCGCCACAACTCGCCTTCGAGTGGCAGACCGAGCAATTCGATCGCCGCCGGGTTGGCTTCATGGACGATGCCGTGACCGTCAATCACGATGACGCCACCGGGCAACAGGTCCAGAAGGTTTTGCAAACGGTTGGCCAGACGCTCCTTCTCGGCCAGCTCCTGCATGCGCTGGGCACTGACCACCGCCAGTTCGCCCTTGAGCTCGGTGACCCGGGCTTCAAGCATGCTGTAGGAGTCGGTCAACTGGCTGGACATCTGATTGAACAACGCGAACGCGTGCTCAAGACCCTGACGGCTCGCCTGCTCGATGGACGCTGGTTGCCCCTCGGCATTGGAGGCAGAAGACATCTGGGCGTGGGGCATTGTGTTCTCTCGCTTGGCTGACCGTCAGTTAAACGGAACGTTGCGAGGGATGTAGCAATACCCGTGCCTAAAAAAAACTGCTTATAAATGAAGAGGTTGAAAAACAGGCGTCAATCATCCGCCTGTTCGTCTCCTTCGCGCCGGCTCATGCCGTACTTGCGCATCTTTTCCACCAGCGTGGTGCGACGGATACGCAGGCGTTCGGCGGCACGCGCCACAATGCCATTGGCATCGTCCAGCGCCTGCTGAATCAGGCCCTGCTCCAGACCACCGAGATAGTCCTTCAGGTCCAGGCCTTCGGGCGGCAGCATGGCGTTGGCGGTGAAGTCCGGCGTATGACCATTGATCGCCACACGCTCTTCGAGATCACTGCGCAGGTTGTCGACCATCTGCTCGTCTTCGTCGTCGACGTAGCGGAATTTCTTCGGCAACTCGACCACGCCGATCACCCCGTACGGGTGCATGATCGCCATGCGCTCCACCAGGTTGGCCAGTTCGCGGACGTTGCCCGGCCAGCCGTGACGGCACAGCGACATGATCGCCGCCGAGTTGAAACGGATAGAGCCGCGCTTTTCGTGCTCCATGCGCGAGATCAGTTCATTCATCAGCAGCGGAATATCTTCGACACGCTCACGCAGCGGTGCCATCTCGATCGGGAACACGTTCAGGCGATAGTAGAGGTCTTCGCGGAAGGTGCCGATCTCGATCATGCTTTCGAGATTCTTGTGGGTCGCGGCAATGATGCGCACGTCGACGCTCTGGGTCTTGTTGCTGCCCACGCGCTCGAAGGTGCGCTCCTGCAACACGCGCAGCAGCTTGACCTGCATCGGCAGTGGCATGTCGCCGATTTCGTCGAGGAACAGCGTACCGCCGTTGGCCAGTTCGAACCGTCCGGCACGGCTGGTGATCGCGCCAGTGAAGGCACCCTTCTCGTGACCGAACAGCTCGCTTTCCAGCAGCTCCGCCGGGATCGCTCCGCAATTGACAGGAACGAATGGCGCATCGCGACGCTTGGAGTGGTAATGCAGGTTGCGCGCAACCACCTCCTTACCGGTACCGGACTCGCCGAGGATCAACACACTGGCGTCGGTGTCGGCTACCTGCTGCATCATCTGCCGAACGTGCTGAATCGCCCGGCTGGTGCCGACAAGACTGCGGAACAGATTGGGTTCGCGATGACGGCCGCGCTCGCGGGCCTGGTCGTACATCTCGCGATAGACCTGGGCACGGTGCAGGGAATCGAGCAATTTGCTGTAGCTGGGCGGCATTTCGAGGGTCGAAAGCACTCGACGACGCTGGTCTTCAGGCAAGTCAACGGAAGAATTATCGCCCATCAACAAAACCGGAAGGAACTCATCCCAGGTTGAGAGTGTCTTTAACAAGCCCAAAAGTGCACCCGGAGCATTGACCGTCCCGATTAGTACACAAATGACTTCACGACTTGATGACAAAGAGCCGACAGCCTGCTGCCAGTCATGGCTGCCGCAGGGTAAATTTTCTTCGCCGAGAAAATTTAAAATCACCGCCAGGTCGCGGCGGCGGACGCTATCGTCATCGATCAGCAGAATTTTGGTTTCACGCCACATGCAATAGCAACTTCCCTAGTCAACTCAATGCCCGAAAAATGGGGCAAGCGAGACGCTTGCAGGACACCTTGTGCCTGTAGACGCCTGAAATCTGAAAACAGCCACTAGTTAAGTCAAAAAACCGTGCACAGTCAAATTTATGGCGCACATATCTGGATTAACTTCGGGTTAATTAACCAAACAGATGGTAAACCTTTGCCGCCTTTTGCGCTTGGGTGATCTGCGACATCTCGTTGGCTATCGCCTGCCGCTCACCCATGGCCGCCTCCAGCAATTGCTTGTAGACGTGCAGCAACTCCTCGAGGTTTTCGCGCAACGCAGCTTCGTCCAGCGAAGCCTCGGCCATGACGTCTTCCATGCAGGAACGGCAAGCCAGATCCAACTCGCCAATGGCTTCCCAATTGCGTTCGGCCAGCGCGCCGACCAACGCTTCACGGGTATCTGCGATTCGCTGCAATACAAGATTCATGGTGATCTCCTTTAAAACTGAGGACCCGGCGGAGCAATGCCGTCCCAGCCTTCCTTCACGGTGCGCAGCAGACCTGCCACTTCATCGAGAATCTTCGGGTCGCTGCTGATGTTGGCCTCAGCCAGACGCTTCATCATGTAGATGTACAACTGATCGAGTTCACCCACCGTATCGGCGCAGTTATCCAGATCCAGACCTTCGCGCAAGCCACTGATGATGCCGATAGCCTTGCTGATCGATGTGCACTTGCCCGGAATATCCTTGCGCGCGATGGCGCCTTTGGCCTGAGCGATGCGGTCCAGACCACCTTCCATCAACATTTGCACCAGACGGTGCGGGCTTGCTTCGGACGTTTGCGCGTGCGCACCCACTTTCTGGTACTGCCGAAGGGCTAACATTGGGTTCATGTTCTACCTCATTGCAACAATGACTCGTATAGCCAGTGTATCGCCAACGAATGACAAAACTTTAGATCTAAAGACAAAAACCCGGCGCACGCCGATAAAGCGTAGCCGGGTTTTTGTCGCTCTAGCCTGTTACTTCGCGGACTGCTGAGCGTTCAGCGAGCTGAAGAACGACGTAATGTTGCTCGCCGTGGCCTTCATTTGCCCGACCAGCAGGTCCATCGCGTTGTATTTGGCGGTCAGGGTAGCCGTCAGGTTGGTGACGTGCAGGTCCAGTGCAGCCTGTTGCTTCTGCACGTTCGAGGCCAGGTTCGTCAGGTTGGAACTGCGCTGATCGAGCAAGCCACCGGTCTTCACATAAGGATCGACCGCAGCGTTCATGCGCGCCAACAAGCCATTCTTGGCATCGGTACCGCTGAACATCTGTTGAACCTGACCCGCCATGCCTGGCGTCGCCAGACGCTGATTGAGCGTCGAGCTGTTGATCGTCAGCAAACCGGTCTGGCTGTCGGTCATGACACCCAGCTGCGACAACACGGCCAGTTGACCGCCAGCACCTGTGTCCGTCAGCTGTTCACGGATATCCGCCATCAGCGAACGCGGCAGCGAGTCACCGGTGAACGCCGCGGAAACCGTCAGCTTGCCATCGGCGTCCGGCGTGGCCTTGGACAGCGTGTCGATGGTTTTCTTCAGGGTGTTGTAGGAGTCGACGAACGTCTGCAGCGACGTCTGGATCCCTGTAGTGTTGGTCGCCACGGAGATGACCGATGCGGTTTGCGCGCCGTTCACAGTAGGGCTGGCGGCAGTCAGGTTCAGCGTCATGCCGCTGATTGCACCCGTCACCGTGTTGGTCTTGCTGGTAACAGGCAGCCCGTCGATGGTGAGCAACGCATCCATGGCCAATTCACCCACTGCACCGGCAGTACCCGCCGCAGGATTTGTGCCCATTTTCTGGGTGCCATCGATTTCCAGACCGGCAATGCCGCTGACCTTCAGGTCCATGCCCGCGCCGGTCTTGCTCGAACTGAGCACCAGACGTGAAGCGCCGGAGCTGTCTGTCACGATGTTGGCGGAAATACCGTTGCTTGCCTGCGCGGTGTTGATCGCATCGCGAGTGCTCTGCAACGTGGCATTGGCCGGGATCGTGACGTTGTAATCAGTGCCATTCTGACTGATTTTCAGAGTACCACTCGGAATGGCACTGGCGGCACCACCGGCAAATGCGGCACTGGCTACTTTCGAGCCGGTGGCCAGGTTCTTGACGACCACGTTGTAAGTACCCGGAACAGCGGTACTGTTGGAGGTCGCACCGATAACCGACGGCGAGTCCGAAGTGGCGGTATAGCCAGCAAATGCGGGGGACGTCGCATTGTTCAGGTCATTCATCGACTTCTGGAAGGCTGCCAGTGCGCTTTTCAACGAACCGACACCGGAAATCTTCAGCGAGTTGGTTTTCGTCTGATTATCGATTTGCGTCTGTTTCGGCGCCTTGTCGGCGTTGACCAGTGCCGTCACGATCGCACCGATATCCAGGCCGGAACCCAGTCCCGAACCCGGTAAAATTGGACTTGCCATGCTGAATCTCCCTTCAGGTTACTGCCAGACTTTTGACCTGTACCAGCTTCTGAAAAATCTTATAAACACTATTCATGCCAGCTATCAGACTTTGGCGTCGAACAATACGTGACTCGCATTGGCGAGGCTGTCTGCCAGCTTGAGAGCTTCTGCGGAAGGGATTTGTCGAACGACCTCACCCGTCTCGCTTGCAATCACCTTGACGATGACTTTTCCTGAATGCTCGTCGATCGAGAATTCCAGGTTGCGCTTGATCGACTGTACAAACTTCTCGATCTCCTGCACTGCCAGTTTCAACTTCGTATCATCCGAATCCTGATTTTTATCAGCAACCGGCGTATCGACACTGGAAACTTTAGGCGTCTCTGGCGGCTTTTCAGCAACTGGCGTTGCTGGCTTTGGAGCCGGATAAGACACGTTAAGCTTGACGCTCATGTCCATGCTCATCACCTCCTAACGTAAAAAAGCGAGAGAGCGCGACCAGCGCACTCCCCCGCCCTAACTCTTTCCGAAATTACTGAAGCAGCTTCAGTACAGCGGAAGGCAGTTGGTTGGCTTGAGCCAGAACGGAGGTCGAAGCCTGCTGCAGAGTTTGCTGCTTGGTCAGGTTAGCAGTTTCTGCGGCGAAGTCGGTGTCTTGTACACGACCCTGTGCTGCAGTGGTGTTTTCCACGATGTTCTGCAGGTTGGAGATGGTGCTGGTCAGACGGTTTTGCGAAGCACCCAGGCTCGAACGAGTGCTGTTGATCGCGGCAATTGCAGCGTCGATCGCGGTGATTGCGTTGTCGATGTTGGTAGCAGCGCCCGATACGCTTGCACCGGTCAGAACGACAGTACCGCTACCTACGGACAGGCTGACGGCGTCGAACTTGGAGCTCAGTACCAGGTCGATGTGGTTAGCCGAACCAGTGTTCGCGCCCACTTGCAGGGTCACAGTACCAGCCGAACCGTCCAGCAGGTTTTTGCCGTTCAGGTTGGTGGAAGCAGCGATACGGGTCAGTTCGTCCGACATCTGAGCGAATTCAGAGTTGGTTGCGGCCTGGTCGATGCTGCCGTTGGTACCGGTACGGGCTTTAACAGCCAGTTCACGCATACGCTGCAGAATGTCGGTCGAAGCTTGCAGAGCGCCTTCAGCGGTCTGAGCAACGGAGATACCGTCGTTGGCGTTCTGGATAGCCTGGTTGCCACCACGGATCTGGGAAGTCATGCGGGTAGCGATTTGCAGGCCGGCAGCGTCGTCTTTAGCGCTGTTGATTTTCAGGCCGGAAGACAGGCGCTGCATCGAAGTCGACAGGGCGTCGGAAGCGCGGTTCAGGTTCTTTTGAACGTTCAGCGACGTGGTGTTGGTGTTTACTGTTAAAGCCATGACGAATTCCTCGTTGGTTGGGTACTGCGGCTTCCGGCCCTGGCAACCGCCTGGAATGGCCTAGAGAACCTTCGTAATAGTTATCGTCGGGTTGGCAGGTTGCTTGAGGGCTTTTTGAAAAAAAAATGCCATCACCCTGCCACCCCAGAGAAAACAAGGGCTTAGCGCCCTCCCGCTCACGAAAAAATGACGCCACAAAACCGACCTTCGCGCAAAGCCGCGGGCCAGTGCGGTCGGTCAATGTGCCAATCGTGCTTTTTGCAACAGTTCGACCAACTCGAACTCCATCCAGTCAGCCAACCCCAGCCAGTCCTGACGCTCCTGACAGTCGAGCATCTGCGTAAGCACCAAGGCCCAGTCCTGCGCGATGGCCATCGGCGCGGATATCAGCAACTGCTGCGCGCCCTCGAACACATCGACCATGTTCAGCGCCGCCTCGACATCGCGCCCCAGACGAAACAGCCCGGCGCACTGACGGCATTCGTCGACGCATTGCTCGATCGCCGTCATTGCACAAACTCCTGATTGAACTGCGTCCCGGCAATCCGCGCGCCCGCGCGACTGCTGTTGAAGAACTGCACCTGCGGATGCAGGGCGATATAACGCTCCAACACACACAGGTAGCCACGGAAATTCAACTGCGTCCTGACCCGTTCACCAAACCCGTCACGGACCCAGTGCCGAGCCTGCTCGACGGGAGGCCCCAGATCACCGTCATCCCATCCGGCATGAGTCCTGTTCATAGGGAAGGCAAAGTCGGCGCCGAAAAGGGTGATGCGTGTGGCGCCCATTTTCACGGCCAGGTCCACGGCGGGGTGAATCACGCTGCCGCCGGCATGCAGTTCGGCCCGAGGATGCTGCTGACGCAAGGTGGCGTAGATGGGACTGGCGGTGTACGCGCCATAGCGCTTGCCCTTCCAGGCTTTCAATACATCCGGAGCGCTCATGGGCAGGTACACCAGCGGGATGCCGTCGGACTCCTCGAAAGGCAAGTGTCGAAAGCCGATCAGCTTGTCGATCGTCACCACCAGATCGGGGATGATCCCGTGTTGGCGCAACGGCCGATAAGCGGTGTCGACGCAGATGAACAACGGCCGCTCGGCCTGCCCACGCACTGCCGCCAGCCGTTCGAAATGTTCTTCCAGGCTCGGCCCGGTGCCGATCACGTAGATTTCGCGGCCGATGCAAGTACCAAACAGTTGCGCCACATCATCATCCGCCAGCAGCACCTCCAGGCTTTCCTGCAAGCGCTGTTGAATCGCCGGCAATTGCGGATCGAACTCGCGATTGTTGAAGCTCAGGTGGACTTCATTGACCAGCCGATCGCGAACCTTCGCATTGAAGTCATCGGCCAGGAGCATTTCGGCAGGGAGCGCAAAAAACGGCGTGAAGATATCGGCATGATCGCCGGCGTACATCAGCTCCACTCTAGGGTCGGCCAGCCATTGCCGCTGATCGAGCAATTGCAGCACCAACGCAAACAGGGCGCCGTTGAGGACATGCACGTACAACCGCTCAAGCCCGGCTCGCTCCAGCAACACCGACGGCAAATCCCCAAGGCCGGTGCCGTAGACGTGCAACCGAGGTTTTTCCGGCAGGCTGGCTGCCTGAACGCGGGCCTCATGAACCCGGTCGTGGCGACTGGTGAGTTGAATTCCGTCCACACTCAGCGTCGAACCCAGGCCTTGCACCAGCCTGGCTTGAATGGCCGAACTGTCTTCAGCCTCCAATCGTGCAGACAGCGCCGGCCAGCGCTGCTGGATCACCTCGGCGTTGGCTTGGAAAAACTCGCTCATGCCGGCTCGCGCTCCTTTCAGGCAAAAAAAATAGCGTTCAAGGGTAACCTTGAACGCTATTTTTGTATTCGCCGTTTTTGCTTCGATCAAGGACGATAGATGATCGCCGAGCCCCACGACAGACCGACACCAAAACCGCTCAGCGCAATGCGCTGCCAGTCGGAATCGAGTACGTGTTTTTCCAGCAGCAACGGAATGCTCGACGACACGGTGTTGCCGGTCTCGACCATGTCCTTGATGAACTTCTCCGGCTCGCCTTCGAAACGTCGCGCCACAGCATCGACGATCGCCGCACTGCCCTGGTGAATGCAGAAGGCGTCGATGTCGTCAGCCTTGAGACCAGAATCGTCGAGCAGCTCATGCAAGTGCGCCGGGACTTTGAGCAACGCGAAGTTGAACACCTGACGCCCATTCATGAAGAACACGCCATCGGTGACCTTCAGGTGTGGAGCGCCAGAACCATCAGTGCCGAACTTGGCCTTGCCCAGCACCCAGGACGGGTCTTCGCCCATCCAGGTAGCCGTGGCGGCATCGCCGAACAGCATGGTGGTGTTGCGGTCTTCCGGGTCGACGATTTTCGAATACGGGTCAGCGGTGATCAGCAGGCCGTTCTTCAGGCCGGCGGCTTCCATGAAGCCCTTGATCGCGTAGATGCCGTAGACGTAACCGGAACAGCCCAGGGAAATATCGAACGCAGCGACATGGGTCGGCAGACCGAGTTTGTCCTGGACGATCGCCGCGGTGTGCGGCAAACCTTCTTCGTCACCGTTCTGGGTGACGACGATCAGCGCGTCGATCGATTCACGTTTCAGTTCAGGGTTGCTGGCAAACAGCGCATTGGCCGCTTCCACGCACAGATCGGAGGTTTCCTGTTCAGCGTCTTTGCGCGGCAGGAAGGCCGAACCGATTTTACCGAGGATGAATTCTTCATCCTTCTCGAATTTTGCACCTTGTGCGTAATTGTCCACGCCGGCTACAGGAACGTAGCTCGCAATGCTTTTTATGCCAATCATTACGGCTTCCCAATAAAAAACAGCCCAAAACCACCGCTCGCAAGGATTCGAGGGGCGCCGACAAACAGAAAACGGCCGCCACAACGGGCAGCCACGGGGAGCGCAAAGGGCTATCACTGGAACCGATCAACGGCCAGGCGCCATCTCCCCGGTCAATACAATACAGTGAAGATGCGCGTTATGACTCGCAGGTCACGCTATTTTGCCGAATCGGGTGCAGATCGGGTTATTCGACCAACGACCAGTCCAGCGGCGTGCCGCGTTTGATCGCCTGGCGAGCGCGGCGACCGAGGACCGCGTCAGTGTGCTTGGGCGGCAGACCGAGACCTGGGCGAATGGCGCGCAGATTGGCTGCGGTGAAGGGCTCACCGGCGGCCATGTCGGCGGTGATGTACAGCGAGCGGCGATAGACCAGCGACTTGCGCTCGGCCTCCGTTACGCCGTAATGCACCTGGCCCATGGCCTGCCAGGCGCGTTCGGTTTCGACCACCAGACTGGCCAGTTCCGCAGGCTCCAGCGAGAAACTGGCATCCACGCCACCCGCCGAACGGTCGAGGGTGAAGTGCTTTTCCACCACCGTGGCCCCGAGTGCCACGGCGGCCACCGATACGCCAACCCCCATGGAGTGATCGGACAGCCCGACTTCGCAACCGAACAGCTCACGCAGGTGCGGGATCGTGCGCACGTTGCTGTTGAGCGGCGTTGCCGGGTAAGTACTGGTGCATTTGAGCAATACCAGATCCTTGCACCCGGCCTCGCGGGCGGCGCGTACGGTTTCGTCGAGTTCAGCGATGCTGGCCATGCCGGTGGAAATGATCAGCGGTTTGCCGGTCGCCGCCACACGGCGGATCAGCGGCAGATCGGTGTTTTCGAAACTGGCGATCTTGTACGCCGGGACGTCGAGGCTTTCGAGAAAATCCACCGCCGTGTCATCGAACGGCGTCGAGAACGCGAGCATGCCCAACGCTTTTGCCCGAGCGAAAATCGGCGCATGCCATTCCCATGGAGTGTGGGCCTTCTCGTACAAGTCGTACAGCGAAGTCCCGGCCCACAGGCTGTTCGGGTCCTTGATGAAAAACTCGCCTTCGGCCAGATCCAGGGTCATGGTCTGGGCGGTGTAGGTCTGCAATTTCAAGGCATGCGCCCCCGCCTTCGCGGCGGCCTCGACGATCTGCAGGGCCACCTCCAGCGACTGGTTATGGTTGCCGCTCATTTCGGCAATGATGAACGGTGGCGCCTCGGCACCGATCAGACGTTCGCCAATCTTGAAACTACTCATCGCGGTGATCCTTCAAAACCTGGGTGAACGCGCAGGCACTCTGGGTGAATCCGGCGTCACGAAACACATTCAAAGAGGGGCGATTGCCCGGCAGGACCTGCGCAGTAATGGCAGTCAATTGCGGCCAGTGAGTGCGCACGAACGCTTCACCTCGCGCCAGCAACGCCCTGCCCCAACCAAGACCGAACCGTCCTGCCAACAGATAGAGCGACACTTCGGCCTCAAAGCCGCGCAGGTCATAGCGCAAGACGCCCACCGGGCCGTCATCGGCCTCGGCGATCAACAGCAGGCGCTGCGGATGGCGCAGGCTCGCATTCAGCCAGTGCAGATGCTGCGGCCACTCGATCGCGCCGCTGTCCAGCGACCAGCGCCTTACGGCCTCGGCGTTGCGCCCCTCGAACAGCAATTGCGCATCGTCGAGTGTCGCCGGGCGCAGCTTGAGCACCGCACCGGCCAGCGCTGCCGCCACCCGCAATGCACCACGGCCATCCACCAGTTGCCGCGAACGTTTGGCCAGGCTTTGGCGCAGATAGACATTGTCGACGACAAAGCCGATAGCGTCGCGCAGTTGCTCGACGCTGACCTGTTCACGGGCGCCCAAAAACACATGCGCCCCGGCCGCGGCCATGACTTCGCCGTTGGCCTGCTGATTGTTCGATACCGCGATGCACAGGGTTGGCAGACCCAGGGCCGCACGCTCCCAACTGGTACCGCCACCGGCGCCGATGAACAGATCGGCGGCGGTCATGCGTTGCTGGAAATCGCTGACGAAACTGTGCAGGCGCCAGTGCGGCCGCGTCTCGGCCAAGGCTTGCATTTGCGTCCACGCCGGGTTGTCTGCACCGGCGACGAAATCCACTTCCAGCGCTGTGAAATCCTGCAGCGCGAGCATCGCGTGATGAGTCTGCATCGCCGCGTCGAAACCACCGAAATTCACCAGCACGCGGCGGGCCTTCGGTTTGATCTCGATGGCCGGGCACTCGAATTCTTCGCGCAGCATGGCGTAACGCGGGCCGAGCAAGGTGCGGCAGCCGTCAGGCAGCAACGGCGCGTAGTTTTCGCTGAGGCCGGACAGGTTCTGATTGAGCAGCAGATCGACGTTGTAATGCCGAGTGCCAAGATCGTCGACCGCCGCAATCCGTGGCGCCCAACGCCGGGCGGCGGTTTGCCAGTGATGGTCGAGGCCGTAATGGTCGGCGATGATCCAGTCGAACCCGGCATGCCCCTCCAGCAACGACGCCAATGCGTCGATATCGGCCTGCCACGGCAGCATCGATTCAATGGCCTGCTGCGGGTCTTCGTCGGGGTAAAAGCCCGGTAACGCGAAGGTTTCGAAACCCTCATCGCTTAGCGCATCGAGCCGATGCCCCGGCAACAGTCGGCAGGCAAACGCAACATGACTGCCCTGCTTGCGCAGCACCCGCGCCAAGGTCAGGCAACGGGCAATGTGGCCGCTGCCGATGGTCGGCGAGGCGTCAGCGCGGATCAACACTCTCATTACAGTTCTCCGCCAGCCTTCAGTGCGGCGTAAAGGTATTCGGCGCGCTTCCAGTCTTCAAGCGTATCAATGTCCTGCACCAGATGCCGCGGCAGAATCACCGGCAGACTGGCGGGTGAATACAGCACCTCACCGCATAGCCAGGCTTCGCTGCGGCCCCAGTAGAACTGACCAGCGTCCTGAAAAGCTTCGGGCAAGTCCTGCGAACGGGTGTTGCGAAATTCGGGGTACAACGCGGTGAGCGCGCCCTGCCCGTCCAGCGTCAGCGCGCGCTGCACCGGAAAACCGAAGCTGCACACGGAGAATGCAAAGGCTTTGTCCGGGTGCTGCGCCAGCAGCTCAAAGCCTTCTCGCAGGAATCGCGCCTGCAACAATGGCGCCGTGGCGTACACGCAGCAGGCGTAATCGAAGGCCGGCAGCTGTTGCAAGGCGTGCACGATCACCGCTGCTGTGCCGGTGAAATCATCCGCCAGTTCAGCCGGGCGCAGGAACGGCACTTGTGCACCATGGGCCAGCGCCAGCTCGGCAATCTCGGCGTCGTCGGTGCTGACCACAACCTGGTCGAACAGGCCGCAATCCTGCGCCGTGCGGATCGAGCGGACAATCATCGGCACGCCGTCGAACGGCAACAGATTCTTGCGCGGGATGCGCTTGCTGCCGCCACGGGCCGGGATGATCGCGACACTGTTCAAGGACGTTTTTCCAGCAGGAACCAGGTGATGTCGTCTACCGGGAATTGCGGATCACGGTGATAACCAAAGCCGTAATCGAGCAAGTGCAGATCGGGATAGCGATCAAGCATTTCACCGGCGAAATCGCGTTTGAACAGCTTGCCGCTGGTGCCGCGATAGGACACCTCGACGGGCGTCGGGTTGTAATACTCGGCGATCAGGATGTAGCGCTGGCTCAACGCGTACAACTGCGCATAGGCGGTCGCCAGCAGCGTGGGCGCCAGATGGATCAGTACGCCTTTGCTCACCGTCAGGTCATAACCGCGATCACGAGGAAAATCGAACAGTGAGCCATGCCAGATCTGCGCTATGCCCAACGCCTTTGCCTGAGCACAGGCGAGCTGATTGATCTCGACGCCGAACAGTTCGCAGTGCGGCAACAACTGACGCAACGCTTGCAGATTGTTGCCGGCATTGGTCCCCAGCTCCAGCAGGCTGTCGATCCGGCTGGTGCGGGTCAATGCTTTGGCGAACAACGCCAGATTGCCCGCCACCAGTGGTTGACCGACGTTGCGCTCAACGTAGCGGTTGCCGAAATCGCCCTGCCAGAATTGTTCCTGTTCGCTCAAATCACGCATCGCAGATTCCCACCCACCGCCGCAGCGGTCTCTATTCGGTCAATCGCCGCAATTGCTCGACCACATGATCCTGCTGCTCATCGCTGAGCAACGGGAACAGCGGCAGACTGATCGCTTGAGCGTAATAACGCTCGGCTTCGGGGAAGTCGCCTTCGGCAAAACCCAAGTCACGATAGTACGGCTGCAAATGCACGGGAATATAGTGCAGGTTCACGCCGATGCCGGCTGCCCGCAAGCCTTCGAACACCTGACGGTGGGTCAGGCCGATACGCTCGGTCTGCAGGCGCACCACGTACAGATGCCACGCCGACTCCGCCTCTGGCTGCGCGCTGGGCAAGGTCAGCGGCAGGTACGCCAGCAAGTGATCGTAGCGCGCCGCCAGCTCGCGACGGCGGGCGATGAAGTCATCCAGCCTGCCCAGTTGCGACAGGCCCAGCGCTGCCTGCAAATCGGTGATCCGGTAATTGAAGCCCAGCTCGATCTGCTGGTAATACCACGGGCCGTGACTGGGCTCGGTCATCTGTTGCGGGTC
Organism: Pseudomonas sp. MG-9; assembly: GCF_018729515.1. Taxonomy (NCBI): domain Bacteria; kingdom Pseudomonadati; phylum Pseudomonadota; class Gammaproteobacteria; order Pseudomonadales; family Pseudomonadaceae; genus Pseudomonas; species Pseudomonas sp. MG-9. The sequence continues at coordinate 493,805 of NZ_JAHHZH010000005.1, read as the reverse complement.
ACGGGTCATGCCGTGGCTGCGCAGGCGTTGCAAGCGCTCGGCCAGCTGCGGACGATTGGTCAGCACCATGCCGCCTTCGCCACTGGTGATGATCTTCACCGGGTGAAAACTGAACACGGTCATCGCCGCAAATTCACCGCAACCCACCGGGCGCCCGGCGTAGCTCGCGCCCACCGCGTGCGAGGCATCTTCGATCACGGTGAAGTTGTAGCGCTCGGCCAGTTCGGCAATCTTGCGCATGTCGCAGCTCTGCCCGGAGAACGCCACCGCCACCAGCACTTTCGGCAACGTACCGTCCTGTTCGGCCTGATCGAGTTTCGCGGCGAGGGCGAAGGCATCGAGGTTCCAGGTCAGCGGATCGATGTCGACGAAGTCCACCTCGGCGCCGCAATAGCGCCCGCAGTTGGCCGAGGCCAGAAAGGTGTTTGGCGTAGTCCACAAACGATCGCCCGGGCCAAGGCCGGCCGCAAGGCAGGCAATGTGCAGTGCCGCCGTGGCGTTGCACACCGCGACCGCGAAGTCGGCCTGACAACGTTCGGCCATCGCCTGTTCGAAGCGCTCGATGCTCGGCCCCTGAGTCAGCCAGTCCGATTGCAGGACTTCGACCACCGCATCGATGTCCGCCTGATCGACGCTCTGCCGACCGTAGGGAATCATACCGAGAGTTTCGCGTGCAGGTCGGCGATCTGCCCGACCGAGAGGAAGTGCGGATTGGTGTCGGAGCGGTACTCGAAGTCCTCACCCACCGGCCGGCCGCATTCGCCAAGCTTGTCGACGGCAAAATCGACATCGACGCTGGTAAAGCGGATCGACGGCTGAATGGTGTAGTGGTCTTCGAACTCCAGCGTCATCCGCGCATCGTCCAGCGGCACCATCAATTCATGGAGTTTTTCCCCGGGACGGATACCGACGTTCTTGTGCGGCAGTTGCTCGGCCATGCCCCGCGCCAGATCGACGATACGGATCGACGGGATCTTCGGCACGAACACTTCGCCGCCGTGCATCCGCGCGAAGCTGTCGAGGACAAACTGCACGCCGTGATCGAGGGTGATCCAGAAACGGGTCATGCGCTCGTCGGTGATCGGCAGCTCCGTCGCGCCATCGGCAATCAACTTGCTGAAGAACGGCACCACCGACCCACGGGAACCGGCCACATTGCCGTAGCGCACCACGGCAAAACGGGTCTGCTGTTCGCCGGCGATGTTGTTGGCGGCGACGAACAATTTGTCCGAGAGCAACTTGGTTGCGCCGTACAGATTGATCGGGCTCGCCGCCTTGTCGGTGGACAGCGCGACGACTTTCTTCACGCCGTTGTCGATGGCGGCGGCGATGATGTTCTCCGCGCCATTGACGTTGGTGCGAATGCATTCGGTCGGGTTGTACTCCGCCGCCGGCACCTGCTTGAGCGCCGCCGCGTGCACCACGTAATCGATGCCGCGCATGGCCTGACGCAGACGATCGGCATCGCGCACGTCGCCGAGGAAGTAACGCATGCACGGCGCGTTGAACGTCTGCTGCATTTCGTACTGTTTGAGTTCATCGCGGGAGAACACCACCACGCGCTTGGGCTGGTATTGCTCAAGCAGACGGGCGATGAATTTGCGCCCGAACGAGCCGGTGCCGCCGGAGATGAAGATCGATTTACCGTTGAACATGTGCTGATTCCTGTCGGCAGCTCAGGCGAGCAACTGCGCCCAATTGATCGGGGCACTTTCACCCAAAGTGAAACCTTTGCCGGTCAGGGCCAGGTTGGCGTTATAGGCCGGGTCCTGTGCAAAGGCCGCGCTCCATTTTTCACGCAATGCCGCCAATGCTTCAGGGGCTTGCGGCAGCTCGCCGGTGTGCAATACCTGCACCAGCGGCGTCCACACGCTGAGGTAACCGACCTGACCGGCCTTCAGACACAGATCAACATCACTGAAGCCATCGGCGAAGGTCACTTCGTCCAGGCCACCGAGCGCGTCGAACAGCTCTTTACGCACCATCAGGCACACCTTCGACACGGCCGAATAGTTCTGCTCGACCGACAGGCGCTGCATGTAGCCCTCGGCAGCATGTTTCTCACCGATGAAGGCTGAAGCCACCCCATCGTTGAATCCAAGAATCAAACCTGCCTGGGAGATCTTGCCGTCGCGGTCCACCAGTTTGGCACCAACGATGCCGACTTCGGGACGCTGGGCATGATTGAGCAACGACTCGATCCAGTTCGGGTTGACCACCTCACTGTCGGTCGCCAGCAACACCAGATATTCGCCCTGCGCCTGCTGGCTGGCCGCGTTGTACAACGCCACTTGATCAAGCGGACGATCAGCATGCAGCACCCGCACTTTGGCATTGTGCAGGGTTCCCAGCCAGTCGTTGACCTCGGCCAACTGGTTCGGGTTGGCCGCAATCAACACTTCATAGCGGGTGTAACGTGTTCTGAGCAGCACGCCATCCAGGCAACGTTGCAATGCGCCAAGATCGTCGCCAGCGGGCACGATCACCGACACCAGCGGCCGCTCGATATGGCGATAGTCGATCTGCCAGGTGCCAGGCAGCGTCGAGGTGACTTGAGCCTTGTAACCGCGATTGCCCAGGTGACGCAGCAGCGCCTGACGCTCATGAGCATTTTCTGCCAGCACGGGTGCCCGGGTGATCAGCAGCGGCTCGTCGAGATGAGCCAGACCGTCGAGGCCACCCTGTTCAATGATGCGCAGCAACACATCGAGTTCCAGCGCCTTGCTGAAATCTGCCTGGTAACCACCGAGACCGGTCAGCACTTCGCGACAGATCAACCAGTGCCGCGCCATCAATGACGGAACGCTTTGCAGCAGATCCAGATTGAAGCCCGGACGGAACATATCCACCAGCGCACCGTTTTCCTGGCGCAGGATTTCATCCGTGGCCACCGCCCTTACACCAGGCGCCGCCATCAGTTCCAGGCTGGCACGCAGCAGGCCGGCAGCGGTGAACTCGTCACCCGCCTCAGCCAGCAGCAGCCAGTCGCAAGTCGACTGATTGACGCTCTGGTTGAGCTTGTCGACGAAATTGCTTTGGGTCACTCGCACAAAGTGCAGGGTATTTTGCGCAGTGGTTGCGGCCGGCGGTTCACCCGTGGTGAAGACCACAACCTTGAAGGCTTTGCTGTGACCTTCGAGCAAGCTGTCCAGAGTGACCTGCAACTTGTCGATGTCGTTGTCCAGATCGAGCAGGAAAATCCCGAACTGCGGACCACCGGCATTATCGGCCAGGTAACGGGCAATCGTCTCGGCCTGCTCGGCATCCGGCGCGCGCGCAGCGAGCCACTGGAGCAGGCGGCCGGTCAACATCTTGTCGAATGTCGGCTGATACCCTTCCAGCAATACCGCGTCCAGACGAGCCACCCACTCACGCAATTTCGGCGCGTCGTCTTCTTCGTCCAACGGTTGCAATTGCGCGATCAGCCGCTTGATCACCGCGCGATTGAACACGTTGCTGTCATGCGCTTGCCACAGGCGGTCGAGCACACTTTCCGGGGTGTCGTTGTTGCGCGCCAGCATCAGGCTCTGCTGGCGAGCCCAGATACCTTCCAGCTCCTTGAGCTGAACGCGCCCGGCAGGCATCGCGTGCAACAAAAACTCGAATTGAGTCAGCTGATCGAAAAACACCTGGTTGTAGAAAGGCATTTCAACGTATTGCTTCGGACCGAACCGGCGCTGCGGGCCGGTCTCGATATCGATCCATGTCGATTCGAAGATCAGCTCGGCGGTGAGTGCGCGATTGGTCAGCAGGCTGTCGGCCAGCGAAGCAAAACTTTTCAGAACAAACTGTTTGCCCTGCTGTGGATCCTGATGCTGGATCTGGGTCGGCAACCCGGCGAGGAATTCGGCAAAGGCTTCGCGACCGGCCACGCTCTTGGCATCCATATAGGCCAGAGAGTGATAGATCTCGGTGTTGTGATCGGACTGCACGTAGTTGATTTCGCGCACGACATACGGAATCGGCAGAATCCGCGCCTTGCCCCGGGCCAGCATGTAATAGGTGTGACCGACTTCCTGCCACTGGAAGATTGTGTCCTGCGGCATCGCGTCGTACCAGTCGCGCAAGATCGCCGTACGCTGCACGGCATAGAACGGCGGCAGGTACTGATGCATGTAATCGAGCAGACGATCTTCAGCCTGGTCGGCCGAGTAGTCCTCGCAGACTTTCTTGTCACGTCGGTAGTAATTGACGCTGTTGGCCAACGCCAGATACATCAGGCTGTAGCCATGGCACAGGCTGTAATCGGGGTTGGCCTCCATGAATGCCACAGCTTCATGCAGGGCTTCATGCACAAGGAAGTCATCGTCGGCGGCGAACACCATGTAAGGCGTCTGCAACTGCTCGACACCGTAGGCCAGCTTGGCGCGAATGCCCCAGTAGCCGAACTGTGGCAAGTGCTGATAATCCACGTGGGTGAATTCGGCAGGGATGCCCGCCAGCGCCACCGCCGACGAGTCCAGCACCAGAATCCTGCACGGCAGGCTGCTGTAGAAGCGAATGGCTCTACGCAGAAATGCCGGACGTTCGTGAGAGATCAGCACAACAGTCAACTGTTCGTTGAGTGCCAGACCGGTTCCAGAAGTGTTCTTGCCTTGCATATATTCCCCACACGCGGCGAGTCGCCGAAAACTCATCGTTGTTTGTCGATTAGCGCACGCGACGCAGATAGCCATCCGGCGCGACAGTGATCAGCAATTTGCTGTGAATCGCCTGATCGATTTCGAAATCGCGGTTTTCTTCCAGGTAAGCCCATACCGCGGTTTTCGGGTTGTCACCCTTGCCCCACGGACGATCCGGGAAAGCATCGGCGGGCATGTCTTCGACCACGGTGTCCATGACCACGCAGTAGCTGCCCACCGACACCAGCGGTGCATACAGGCGCAGTTCTTCGAGGACGTGCTCGTGGGTATGGTTGGAGTCCAGCACCACCAGCACTTTCTTGCCCTGCACACGCTCGCGCACCTGGTCGACGATGGCGGTGTCGATGCTCGAACCCTGGATCATGCTGATGCGTTTGAACATCGGGTGCGCTTCGATGGCTTCGCGGTTGTGCTGGCGGATATCGATGTCGACGCCCAGGACTTCGCCATGGCCGATCAGCTCCAGGATCGAGGCGTAGAACACCAGCGAACCGCCGTGGGCGATGCCGGTCTCGACGATCACGTCCGGACGCAGGTTCCAGATGATTTCCTGCATCGCAACCATGTCCTGCGGGAACTGAATGATCGGCCGGCCCATCCAGCTGAAGTTGTAGGTGTACTTGTGTCTGGCCGTGGTGCCGACCCAGTCCAGGGACTCGGCCTGCAGTGCCTTGTCTTGCTGCAGGCCTTCGATGTTGGCTTTCACTTCTTCGCGAAACTGCTCATGCGGATTCATTGCAACTCTCCAAAAATTCGGGAAACGGCTTACTTGAACACCCTGGCGTCCGGGTAAGGCACTGCGTTGGTCTTGATGATCCTGGCGGGATTACCCACCACGACCGAAAAATCCGGAACATCCTTGGTCACTACGGCACCGGCACCGATGGTTACCCAGCGACCGATGCGCAGGCGCGGCAGGATCGTGGCATTGGTCCCGATAAAGGTCCCGTCACCGATTTCCACGCAACCTGCGATACACACGCCCGGCGCCATGAACACCGAGTGACCGATCCGCCCTTCATGCCCCACGACACTGCCGGCGCTGATGCTGGTGTTGTCGCCCAAGGTCACTTCGGCCTGCATCAGCACGCCTTCCTGCAGATAACTGCCCTGCCCCATGCGGATCATGCTCAGGTCAATACCCGGATGAACGAACTGACCGAGGCGCGCACCGGCATCGACCAACTGACAGGTAGTTTCGTAGCGTAACCGGGTACTGCCGGTGATCAGATTGACGAAGCGCACGTCCTCGCCATTGAGTTCACCGACACGTTCGCAACCACCGAGCACCGGCACCCCGTAAAATAGCGTGCCGTGCTTGCGCGGGTCGTTGTCCAGAAAGGCGAATTCGATGTTCGGCGTGCTGCGCTTGACGGCGTGCAGCATGCGCACCGCTTCCGGGTTGGCGGCTCCCAGCAGATACATCTTCACAGTGCGTGCCTGCGAGCCAGTAGATCCAGCACCACTTGCACCACTCGCTGCTGGTCGGCGTCGGTCATGTCGTGATAGCTGGGCAGGTTGAAGGCACGCTCTGGCAACGCAAACGCCAGCGGCGTGTCGACCACGTATTGGCTGAACATCGGCAGCGACGACAACGGCCAGAAAAACACCCGGGCGTCGATGTCGGCGGCCTGGAACGCGGCGATCATTTGTTCGCGGTGGATGCCGGCGTCGGCATCGAACACCACGGTCGGCATCCAGTAACCATTGCGGCCATGCGCCGGTTCCGGGTTCAGCGACACGCCAGGCACACCCTCGAGCGCTCGCGCGTAGTTGGCAAAAATCGCGCGTTTACGTTCGATCAACTCGTCGATTCGCTCGACCTGAGCGCAGCCGACCGCCGCCTGCAGGTTGCTCATCTTGTATTTGAAACCGACAAACTCCGGCCAGAACTGCTTGGTGCAACCGGCCACACGACCATGGTTGGACAGGGTCAGGACCCGCTCATACAAAGCCTTGTCGGAGGTGACGAACATGCCGCCCTCGCCGGTGGTCATGGTCTTGGTGCCATGAAACGAAAAGGCGCCGAAAGCCCCCAGCGAACCCGCAGCCTTGCCGCGCCATTGCGAGCCGATGGCCTCTGCCGCGTCCTCGATCACCGGGATGCCGAACTCGCGACCGATGGCGAGCAGCGCGTCCATGTCACACAGGTTGCCGTACAGGTGCACCGCGAGAATCGCCTTGGTGCGCGGGGTAATCGCGTTTCTGACACGTTGCGGATCCAGGCACCAGCTGTCGGCCAGCACGTCGACAAACACCGGCGTGGCGCCCAGGTAAGTGATCGGCGCCGCCGAGGCAATCCAGTTGGTGTTGGCCAGGATCACTTCATCGCCGGCGCCAACGCCCAGCGCCGCCATGCCCATGTGCAGCGCACCGGTGCAGCTGGAGGTGGCGATGGCGTAGGTTGCACCCAGATGCTCGGCAAAGCCGTGCTCGAAACGCGTCAGGTATTCGTAGCAACGTGCGCCCCAACCGTTCTGCACGGCGTCCAGGGCATATTGCGCTTCGAGTTCGCCAACGCTGGGTTTGGTGTAATGAATTCTGCTCATTGGATGCTCAACTCCGGAACGGCGACGACAAAGCGTGCGCCCCATGCCTTGGCCGAAGACAGCTGCTGCGTCACTTCGCTCAACAGATTCCACGGCAAGACCAGAATGTAGTCAGGCTGCTCCTGGGCAATACGCTCAGGTGCAACGATCGGGACGCGACTACCCGGCAGGAACTTGCCCTGCTTGTGCGGGTTGGCATCGGCCACCCACGCCAGCAAATCGGGTTTGACCCCGGCGTAGTTGAGCAAGGTATTGCCCTTGGCTGCCGCGCCGTAGCCGACCACACGCTTGCCGTCGGCCTTGGCCTGCAACAGGAAGCGCAGCAGTTCGTGCTTGATGCGTTCGGCCGCCGGCGCCAGGGTCGCGTAGTACTCGGGCGTTTTCACCCCGGCATCCAGTTCGGCCTGCAGCTGTTGCTGCACCGCTGGTTGCACCGCACGACGCTGGCCGTCTTTACGTTGCACGAATACCCGCAGCGAACCGCCGTGGGTGCTCAATTGGCTGACGTCGAACACTTCCAGGCCATTGCGCTCGCACAGGGCCTGCACGGCGGTCAGCGACAGGTACGAATAGTGTTCGTGATACAGGGTGTCGAACTGCGCGCCGGCCATCAGCGTCAGCAGTTGCGGAAATTCGAAGGTAGCGACACCGGTCGGCTTGAGCAGCGTGGCGAAACCGCCGAGGAAGTCGTTGATGTCGGGCACATGCGCGAGCACGTTGTTGGCGGCCATCAGGTCGGCGCCCCAGCCTTCGCTGTGCAGCTGCGCAGCGCTGTCGCGACCGAAAAACACTTCACGAATCTGCAGGCCTTTTTCTCGCGCCGCTTGCGCGGTGCTGCGGGTCGGCTCGACGCCCAGGCACGGGATGCCGCGAGCGGCGACGTACTGCAACAGGTAACCGTCGTTGGCGGCGACTTCGACCACACGGCTGTCGGCGTTCAAGCCAAAGCGCTCGACCATCTCGGCGACATAGCGCTCCGCGTGGGCCAGCCAGGTACTGGAGAACGAACTGAAGTAGGCGTACTCGGCGTCGAACAGGCTGTCGGCGCGGGTGTAATCCTCGGTCTGCACCAGCCAGCATTGCTGACACACGGCGACCTTCAACGGCACCCATTGCTCGGCCTGTTCCAGGCGATCGGCGTGCACGTAGGCGTTGGACGGTGGCGAGGTGCCGAGGTCGATCAGCGGCAGGCTCAGCGGTGCGGCGCACCCACGGCAGTTCATAGACGCACTCCAGCAAAGTGTTGATCGAGCACGGGATGGCTGGAATCACGCGCTGACAAATTATTGACAGGCAACGGCCAGGCAATCGCCAACCGTGGATCGTTCACCGACAAGCCGCTCTCGTGCTCCGGCGCGTAATCGGCGCTGTGCAGGTAAAGCAGTTCGGCGTCGTCGGTCAGGGTCTGGAAGCCGTGGGCGAACCCGGCGGGAATCAACAGACTGCGACCGTCGCCAGCCTTGAGGTGCTCGGCGTGCCAGTGCAGAAAGGTCTCGGAGTCAGGACGCAGATCCACCGCCACATCCCACACTTCACCGCGCAGGCAGGTGATCAGCTTGGCTTCCGGCGCGTTGGCGTTCTGATAATGCAAACCGCGCACACTGCCCTTCTCGCGGGTGCAGGAATGGTTGATCTGACGGATGTGAAATTCGTTGCCGAACGCACTCAGACTGCCTTCGCAGAACAGCCGGGCGAAGTGCCCGCGCTGGTCTTCGAAACGCTTGTGCTGGACGCTGAACAATCCGGTCAGCGGCAACTGTTTCAAGGAAAACTCGCTCACAGCGCGCCTCGGTACAGGTTCAGTTGGCCGAGGGTCACGGCGCGCATGTCGTCGCCGTTCTGCCACGCCAGGTGCCAGTCGAGGGTCTGAGTCAGGCATTGCTGCAAAGTCCAGCGCGGCTGCCAGCCAAGGACTTGGCGGGCGCGGCTGCTGTCCAGACGCAACAGGCCGGCCTCGTGCAGTTCGCTTTTTTCGATGCGCAGACCGCGTGCCTGTGGCCAGCGATTGGCGAGCAGTTCGACCACTTCGCCGACGCTGCACATGTCCGCCTCACCCGGGCCGAAGTTCCACGCCCCGGCGTATTCCGGGCCTTGTTCATAGAGGCCGGCAGCCAGTTGCAGGTAACCGGCCAGCGGCTCCAGCGCGTGTTGCCACGGGCGCACGGCTTGCGGGTAACGCAGGGTCACCGGCTCGTCGGCAGTCCAGGCCCTGAGCACGTCGGGAATCAGGCGCTCCGGGGCGAAGTCGCCGCCACCCAGCACGTTGCCGGCGCGCGCGGTGGCCAGGGCCAAACCGTGCTCGGCGTACTTGTCAGCCGGGAAGAACGACGCCGCATAAGACTGTGCCAACAATTCGCAACAGGCCTTGCTGCTGCTGTAAGGATCGTGGCCGCCGAGGGCTTCGTCTTCGCGGTACGGCCACAGCCATTCCTTGTTGGCGTAAACCTTGTCGGTGGTCACCAGCACGCAGGCGCGCACGCCACCGACCTGACGAATCGCTTCAAGCAGGTTCAGCGTGCCCATGACGTTGCTGGAGTAAGTGCCCAGCGGATCGCGATAACCTTCGCGCACCAGCGGCTGGGCGGCCAGGTGCAGAACGATCTCCGGCTCGGTGTCAGCGATGATCTCCAGCAGCGCGCCGAGATCACGCAGATCACCGCGTTGGTCGTTGATGCCTTCGTGAACCCGCGCCAGCTCATACAGGCTCGGTTCGGTCGACGGATCAAGGGCAAAACCACTGACTTGCGCACCGAGGCTTTGCAGCCACAGGGTCAGCCAACTGCCTTTGAAACCGGTGTGACCGGTGACCAGTACACGCTTGCCGCGCCAGAAATCCGCACTCAGTCCCATTGCTTCCATGGGGCCTCCCCGCTCTGCCACAGTGCTTCGAGGTGGTTCTTGTCGCGCAGGGTGTCCATTGGCTGCCAGAAACCGTCGTGCTGAAACGCCATCAGCTCACCGCGGGCGGCCAGACCGTCAAGCGGCCCTGACTCCCACGACGTCGAATCGCCTTCGATCAGCGGCAGGACCTTGGGCGACAGCACGAAGAAACCGCCATTGATCCAGCCACCGTCACCACGCGGCTTCTCGGTGAACCCCAGTACTCGATCACCTTCGCGATCCAGTGCACCGTAGCGTCCCGGCGGTTGTACGGCGGTGACGGTGGCGAGTTTGCCGTGGGTCAGGTGGAAGTCGACCAGCGCGCTGATGTTCAAATCGGAAACGCCGTCGCCGTAGGTGAAGCAGAAGGCTTCTTCATCCTCCAGATAGCGCGCGGCGCGCCCCAGGCGGCCACCGGTCATGGTCTCTTCGCCGGTGTCGATCAGCGTCACACGCCATGGCTCGCTGTAGTTCTGGTGTACGTCCATGCGGTTTTCACGCATGTCGAAGGTCACGTCGGAGGTATGCAGGAAGTAGTTGGCGAAGAAGTCCTTGATCGCGTACCCCTTGTAGCCCAGGCAAATCACGAAGTCGTGAATCCCGTGGGCGGAGTACTGCTTCATGATGTGCCAGAGAATTGGCTTGCCGCCAATCTCGATCATCGGCTTGGGCTTGAGGTGCGACTCTTCACTGATGCGCGTGCCCAGACCACCCGCCAAAATAACTGCCTTCATCCTCTCCCCTCTCGTTCGTCACAGGGCTGCGCGTCGCTTTCTTGTGCGCCGCGGCCTTCTGGCTAAACCTTTCTGCCGATTCGGGCGCAGGGGCAATGGCCGCGAGCGCTCGTTTTATGGCGATTTGAGGGGGACTTGCAGGAAACGCGCCAGCTCGCAGAGCCAATCGGCGGGCGCAGAAAAAAGGGGCTGATCCGGCTCATGCAAACCGGATCAGCCCCTCCCCGAACGTCAAACGAACGCCTTCACGTTTCTTGCAGGCGCAAAGGTGCCTTATTCAACGATCAGCCGAACATGGCGAACGCATCATTGCTGGTTGGCAGGCCGATGTACTGGCCGTCAGCCGTCTTGATAACATCCATAGTGGCGGAGCCGGCGAACCAGTCCTTCAGACGCACGTCGTCATCGGGAGTCTGACCTTCGAAAACACTGTACTGGTGTACGTAAAGGTCATTGCCGACGCGATCGAACAGCAGTTGCTGAGCGTTGATGTTGGTCAGGACCAACGTGTCACCTTGACTGGTGCCATCATCCTGAATGGTCACCAATCTCCCGCTGGTGACGGTGTAGGTGTCATCACCCTCACCACCAAATGCCGAGCCGGCGTTCTGCAGATTCAGTTTGTCAGCGCCAGCGCCACCGTCGATCTTGTCCGCACCGGCACTGCCCTTGATCAGGTCGTTACCGTCCAGACCATTGATCTGGTCATCGTCACTGGTACCGTTCAGCGTGTCCGCGCCATTTGTCCCGTTGATAACTGCGATTACTTCTTCCTTGCCTTGTTAAGAACCAGTACCGGCTCGCCAGGCGCTCACACGTCATCGCCGCGACCGCTAAAACACTTACGAATGTGTTGATATCGACAGGAACTGACGGTGTCTTGAGCCATCGGACAAAAACTGTATCGAAATTGATGCAAAGACGAATTTCAGAAAAAAAACAGGCGACTGCAAGGTCGCCTGTTTTTTTGGAAGGGGGATTGCGCGAATCGGTCAGTCCGCCAGCCAGCCATTTTCCCAATAACGCAGGTTATCGCCGCGCAGCACGTAATCGCGTAGCACCATCTCACGCAACTCGTCGCCCATGCGGTAGCTGGCATCCGGATCGGCCAGGTGCATGCGGATCGCCTGCAGCCACTCATCAGTGGTGTTGGTCTTGACCCGCGTGCACGGCAGGTAGCCGCGATAGGCCTCGGTGTCAGTGCAGATCACCGGGTAGCCACAGGCGCCGTACTCCAGCAGACGCAGGTTGCTCTTGCAGTCGTTGAAGATGTGGAACTCCAGCGGTGCGAGGGCCAGATCCAGATTGAGGCTGGCCAGTTTCGCCGGATACACGTCCAGCCCGATCACACCGTGGAACTCATGCATGTACGGACGCAGGTCGTCCGGGCACATGCCGAAAAACACCCAGTCGACTTCACTGGCCAACTCGCGCACGACATCGGCGATCACCGCCAGGTCGCCGTGGTGGCTGGTGCCACCGCCCCAACCGACCCGTGGTTTCTTCGACGTGCGCCGGCGGCTGCGCAGATGGCTCCAGAGGTCCTTGGCGAGCATGTTCGGGACGACACGAATGTCGTGGTGCATGTCCGACAGAACATTGGCCAGCGGCTGGGTCGACACGACTACCCGATCACACAGACCGATCGCCCGACGTACCATGCGCTCCATGTCCTGCTTGCTCGGCATGTTGCGGATGTGCGCGTTGCGATGAGGTACGTCAATGACATAGTCATCCAGCTCGAAAATCCGCCGGGCACTGAAGTATTTCTTCAGTGGCGGAATTTCATCGATAGCGTGCTCCGAGTAGCGTCCTTGCAGCACGATCACGTCGGGCGCCTGACGCTCGATTTCAACGATCGACGGCAACCCGTAGCAGATGCGTCCTTCGACCCGGTTGGCCGCCACCAGCTCAATCATCGGCTGGCTCATGCGGTAATGGCCGATCGCGGAAGCATTGATCGGCACCGCGAGTACATTGGGTAGATGCGACTTGGAAAACGCACTCCAGCCGGTCAGCAGACCCGGTTCGAGGCTGAAATTTGTGGCGCCGACGCCCTGCAGCGCGAGATTGACGTTGTACGCCGGATCGCGGGCTATCAGCGGCAACCAGCGCTGGTAAAACGCATCCTGCTCACGCTCGTGCTGTTGTTGCTCTTCGCTCGTTGCCACGGTGCTCGGGCGAGCGCCCACGGCCAGCCGGGCATGCGGATTCCACACCACCAGGTAGCCTTCGCGGCCGACACGCAGGCATAGATCCACGACGTTGTACGCGACCTTCAAGTCCTGTTCGTCGAGCCCCGCGACCTCCTCGAAAACCGACTTGCGCACCATCAGGCAGTCACCGCCGACGGCGCTCAGGTCCTGCACGGCCTGCAGCCGGAACATATAGCCTTCCGACTGCATGGGCTGACCATAGAACGGCAGCCCGGCCGGCCCCTGCAAGCCGAGAATCAGGCCGGCATGCAGAACGCCGCCGTCCGGGTCGAACAACTTGGCGCCAACGACCCCGACTTCCGGACGCTGCGCATGATTGAGCAATTCGTCGAGCCAGTCGGCTTGAGTGATCACCGCAAAGGCATTGAGCAGCAACACATACTCGCCGCGCGCCTGGCCAACGGCAAAGTTGTGAATGGCGGCGGGGTTGTTCTTTTGCGGGCAGCTCAACACGCGGATCCGGTCGCTGCCCAATTGCGCCATGCCGCCGAGCCATGCCTGCGCCTCGGCGCTTTCGCTGCCGCTGTCGACCAGCAGGATTTCGTACTCGGTGTAAGCGGTCTTTTCCAGCAGCGTTTCGACGCAGCGTTGCAGGGCAGCCGTCTGATCCTGAGCGACGATGATCACCGACACCAACGGGCGTCGGGCATGCCGATAATCGACCCGATTGAGCAGCTCGTGGCCCTCTCGTCGGGTCTCGCAGGCGATGCCCAGGCGCTGCAGATGCGCATTGAGCACCCGCGGATTCTGCTCAAGGACACCCGGGTCGGTGAGCCACTGCGACAGATCGAACTTCGATTCCAGCAGCACCTCGGCAACATGGCCAATCACCTGAATGCCGTCGCTCTCGACCATGCGCCACAGCAGGTCGTGAGGCGCCAGTTGTGCGAAGTCCGAATCAAAGCCACCCAGCGCAAGAACTCGCTCGCGCTTGAACGCCAGAGCGCGGCCGACATAGGGATAGCTGCGCATCAGGTCAAGGTTGAAATCCGGCTTGAACGCAGGCTCTGCCGACTCGCCATCGCGCAGGCTGCCTTCGTCGCTGTACAGGCAGGTGAACGACCGCGAGTGCACGATGCGATCGGCCATGATCAGCAACGCCGTGGTCACCGGACGATCGCCGGGCTGCAGCATATAGAACCAGTCGGCACCTTCCAGCTGCGGCAACAAGGCGTTGACCTGTTCCAGCCCGTCATCCTGCAGCGGAAGACGGAACACCCGCCCATCCAATTCAGCTTCGGAGCAGGAGGCGGACAGCACCAGCACCAGTTCCGGCGGGTAATCCTGATTGGCGAGGGCCTCCAGCGTCCGCTCCACACCATCACGACTGCCTTTGCCGTCGATGATGATCGGCACGATCCGCGGTTGGTGCGACCAGCCGGCGATGGTTTCCGGCAGCAACTTGCGCTGTCCTTCGGTCAGCACCCGGCACTCCAGCCATTGCGCGTAGAGCTCGCCGAAACTCAGGCTGTCGACCCCGACGCCACACTCCTGACGGCTCTGCCGGGTGCCAAGGGTACGGCTCAACGGCAGCTCTTCCCACACCCTCGGCGACTCGTCAGCCTTGGTCAACGGGATGTAGCGAACCCAGCCTGGCGCAGGCGCCGATTCACCGCTGCGGACTTTGAGCATTTGCGAAAGCCACTCGCGCTCGACTTCCATCGCGTCCTTCATCGGTTGCTGCGCGCTCAGTCGCTCCGGGTACAGACGCTCGGCACTCAGCACATTGTTGGACACCGCCAGATTGCCGCGGCGCAGCAGGCAGATGTACAAGGCGAAATCCAGGCTGGCGACGAAGCAGCAACCCTCCTCGGTCAATGCTGGCAACAGTTCGGCGACGTCCGCGCGCCGAAACAGCGCATTGCTGAATCCGCCGAGAACGTTGACCGGGAATTTTTCAAATATCGCCAGCAGATCGTCACCCTTGAACAGGCCACTGACCGGTGACAGCGAGGTGTTTTCCAGTCGCGCAGGCAGGATGATGTCGTTCGCATCCCAGAGCAGTCGCTGAGCCAGCACCAGGCTGACCTCATCACGGCGCATCTCGTGCGCCTGCTGCTCGATACAGGCGGAATAGAGCAGATCATCGTCACACAGAAACTTGATGAACTCGCCCTGCGCCTGATCCAGGCAGGCTTTCAGGTTACCGACCAGGCCCAAGGTACGCGGATTGCGCACATAACGAACCGCAACGCCCGTGTCCTCGACGACCTTGGAGACGATGTTTTCGATCTCGCCGCCACGGCTGTCATCACAAACGATGATTTCGAGATGGCCATAGCCTTGGCCGACGGCACTGCGCAGTGCTCGCTCGAAAAAACGTGGATTGAAGGCGGGAATGACAAGGCTGACGAGAGGGAGTGAATTCACGGCGGGCTCACAGGCGGTACGAGCCCGCTCGGTAAAGCGAGCCCTGGAAACCGCGAAAAACATTAACTGAGGGACTGGACAAACGGGCGCTTGCGCGCCCGCTTACCGTCAGATCTTGTTGAACAGACCCAACTGACTGATCTTGCTGAAAGCCAGCTGCGAGGCCTGCAGCATGGTCTGTTGCAGGGTCAGGCGAGTCATGACTTCGGCCGGATCCGAATCACGGATCGAGCCCTGGGTCGTGGTGTTCGCCGTACTCAGGCTCTGGTTAGTGACGTTCTGCATGTCCAGCGACTGGCCACGGGCACCAATGGCGGTGACAGAGGCACCGATCTGGTTGGTGGCGGCGTCGATGTTGCCGAGACCTGCCTCCATCACGCCCTGAAACTTCTGTTTGGCAACCGGATCACCGTCGATCGGCGTATTCATGGCCGTAATCATCTGGCCCAGGGTGTCGAGCACGTTCTGGGTCTGGTGATTGTTCGGCTGAATCGAGAACTGATCGCCAGCAGCCGGAGTGTTGCCCAGCGCGAAGGTCACGCCGGCAGCGGTGGCGTTGCCGCCAGCGACGGTGCCCGACGACACCGGCTTGCTGTCTGCAGTGACGGGTGCTGCGTACAGATCGAAAGCCGTGGCGCTGGTGAACTTGAGCACCGCACCGCCCTGCGGGAATGCCGCCGTATAGGCCGCCTGGTTGGTGATGCTGGAACCGGTGATCACGGCAGTCGACGGGTTACCCGGGCTGCGCGCGGTGGTGAACGTGTCAGGCGTGGTCGACAACTGGAAGCTGTGCCCGGCAATGACCGCGTCCGGGTTGGTGTCACCGGCCTTCAGGTTGATGTTCAGCTTCAGGTCGACACCACGGAAACTGACCGACTGGTTGGTCCCGGTGGTGTTGACGATCGCGCCGTTCTGGCTGGCTTCAGAAGTCACGTCGTTGCCCAGCGCATCAGTGATTTTCAACTGAGTGCTGCTGACGAAACTGACGGTGTACGGCTGACCACCGGAGAATCGGGAATTGTAGGTGGCGGCCGTGCCAACCGTACCGTTGGACAGCACCACTCGGCCGTCATCCACCGCTGGCGCAGTCATCTGAGTGGAGGTCCGACCGGTGTTGATGGTCTGCTGGAAGGCATCCCAACCGGTGGTGTTGGTACCGACCGTCATGCCATCGCCAATGCCCAGGTTGATGGTGGTCTGGTCACCGTTGTAAGTGTAGGTACCGTCGGCGTTCTGCGAATACGGTGCGGTATCGGTTTTCGAACCGGAGAACAGATAGTTGCCGTCGGCATCCTTGGAGTTCATCAGACCCAGCACTTGTTGCTGGATCTGCCCCAGTTCTGCCGCGTAAGCCTGGCGATCCTTGTCGGTCGCCGTACCGTTGTTGGCAGCCAGGGACAGATCCTTGGCGCGTGCCAGCGCCGTCGTGATGGCATCCAGTGTGGATTCCTGGACGTTCAACGCGCTCTTGGTGCTGTTGATGTTGGTGTTGTACTGATCCAGCATCGCCGCCTGCTGACCCAGCTTGAGCAGGCGACCGGCGCCAATCGGATCGTCGGCAGCCGTGTTGATGCGTTGCAGGCTGCTCGCTTCGTTGGCGGTCGCGACCGTCTTGCTGTAGTTGCGCTGATATTGAGCAGCTTGTGTCGCGTAATACTGGGCGGTGGAAATGCGCATGAATTACGACTCCTTAAAGACTGTTGATCAGCGTGGCGAAGGTTTCCTGCGCAGCCTTGATGATCTGCGAAGACGCTGTGTAGTACTGCTGATACTTGACCAGGTTGCCGGTCTCTTCATCGAGGTTGACCTGGGACAACGAATCGCGCGCGCCCTTGGCCTGATCCAGGATCACCGAGGTGGCGTTGTTGTCGGATTTGCTCTGCGCCGCCTTGGTGCCAACGTTGGTCACCAGCTTGTTGTAGGCGTCGGTCAGGCTGATGCCCTTGCTGCCGGTGCCGGTGTCCACGGTCTGCTTGGTCTGCAGGCCAACCAGTGCCTGTGCGTTGCGGTTGTCCGAAGACGCCGCGCCGGTCAGGTTGATCGTGAAGGTTTCGCCAGACTTTGGCGTCGCACCCACAGTGGTCTGCACGGTGAAGGTCTTCTGTACGTTCGGCGTGACGCTGGTATCCATCACCGGAGCGCCGGTGGAGTCGACCATGCCGACCTTGAGGTTCAAGGTGTTGGCCTGCCCCGGCACGATGGTGCCCGAGCCGATGGTGTTGCCCTTGGCATCGACCATGTTGTACGACTGACTGCCGCTGGCGACCGCCCCGAACACCAGTTTGACCGGCGTCGAATATTTGAGCGCATTCTGCAGCTCGGCCTGAGACGCCGGGTTGTAGATGTTGATCGAGTCGGTCAGCGTCGGCTGCGTGTAGGTGCCGGAATTGTTGGCACTGGCGACGCCGGTCAACGGTGCTGCCGCCGCGACTTTCTTCGGGTCGGTCAATACGGTCTGAATGGCGGTTGCCGCGTTACGGGTCGGGGTCACCTTGAAGGTGTCGCCAGCGCTCAGTGCGCCGCCGTTGAGGGCCAGGGTGAAGCCGTCGATCACCGGCGGTGGCGTGGTCGTGGTGCTGAACGACCCCATATCGGTGCCATCGGAACGCTTGACCGAATAGTTGGTGGCGCTGGTGAAAGTGACCTGATAATCGCTGGTGGTCAGCTTGCCGGTGTCCTTGATGGTGACATCGAGATTGCCCGAACCTGCACTGTTGCCCGCCTGCGCGATGCTGCGCTGGCTGATCAGCGCTGCACTGTTGATGTTGTTGAAGATCGCCGCGCCGAAGTCACCGTTCTTGTCGATGCCCTGGGCTTGCTGGCTGTTGACCTGATCGGCCACCACCAGCGCAACACGCCCCAGCTCATTGAGCGCAGGATCGAGCACCTCTTTGCGATAGGTCAGCAGGCCACCGATTTCGCCACCGCTCATGGCCGACGTGATGTCGATGACGCTTGAGCCGCGGTCCATCTGAATGGCCACGCGCGACGGGTCGTCTTTGCTCGGGACGGTGCTCAGGGTGTTGGTGGTGTTGCCGATCACCAGCGGCTGGCCGGTGCCGATATACACGTCAAAACTGGTACCACGCTCGACGACTTGCGCACCGGTCAGCTCGGAAAGCTGACGCACGGCTTCGTTGCGGCTGTCGAGCAGATCGTTCGGCTGGCCGCCACTGGTGGAAATCTCGCCGATCTTCTGATTGAGATTGGCAATCGAAGTGGCCAGCTTGTTGACCTGGGACGTCATGTCACCCAGGTTGCCGTTGATCGTGGTGTTCTGATCGTTCAGCTGTTTGGCCAGGGCATTGAAACGGCTGGTCAGCGCCTGCGCACCGGTCAGCACCGACTGACGGGACGTGTCGTCGGTCGCCGACGTCGCCACACCTTGCATCGAGGTGAAGAACTTCTGCAGCACGCCGGTCAGGCCGGTATTGGTATCGGACAGCGAGGCGTCCAGCGCAGTCGCCTGGCCACCGTATGCAGCCGCTTCGCTGTTGAGCGAGGTGGCGGTGTGCAGTTGGTTTTCGAGGTAGGAGTTGTAGACCCGGCGCACGTCGGCCAGGGTGGTACCCGTACCGATGAAAACATTGCCGAACTGCTGCGAGGCCTTGGTGCCCTGCACGGTTTGCTGGCGTGAATAACCGGCGGTGTCGACGTTGGCAATGTTGTTACCTGTCGTCGCCAGAGAGGAAGAACTCGCGGCCAACCCCGACATACCGATATTGAGCAAACTCATGATTCAAACCTTACCGTGTGTTTATAGAGGCGTCGTTGTAACGCCGGCCGCAGCGTAGTTTTCGAAACTGTTCATCTGCTTGGCAATCTGCGAAATCTTGGTCGCGTAGTTCGGGTCGGTTGCGTAACCGGCCTTCTGCAACTCGCGTACAAACTGTTCTGGGTTATCGGCCGACTTCACAACATCTTGATAGCGATTGTTGGTCTGCAGCAAAGTCACCAGATCGTGGAAACTGTCTTTGTACGAGGCATAGGAACGGAACTGCGCCGTCTCCTTGACCATCTGCCCGTTGCGGAATTCGCTGGTGATCGCCCGAGCCGAATCGCCGGTCCAGTTGCTGCTGGCCTTGATGCCGAACAGGTTGTGGCTGCTGCTGCCATCCTGGGCGCGCATGACCGATTTGCCCCAGCCGGTTTCCAGCGCGGCTTGCGCCACCAGATAACGCGGATCGACGCCAATGCGCGCGGCGGCCTCTTTGGCCATCGGCAGCATGGTGTTGACGAATTCGTCGGCGGAGCTGAAGGCGCGCTTGGCCGGTGCCAGCGGAATCTGCGCCATCGCCCGGCCGTAGATCTGCATCTGCCCGCCGGACGCTTTCGCGTCTTCGGCACGACTCAGCCAGTCGCCGTTGTACAGCGGGCCAGCGCCAGTGGCAGCAGTGGTCGCAGCACGTTGTGGCAAGGCATTGGCAGCGGTCGGCGTGGCCGACGGCACCAGACCGGCGAGCAGACGATCAGCCAGTTTCGGCGGCAGCGCCAGACGACGCTTGTTGATCATCTCCATGTCGTTGGTGTGCGCCAGCTGTGTGTTCGGCGCATGCAGCGAACGCGAGGCCCACAACGGACGCTCGCCATTGAGCCGCGACAGCGGTCCGGTGCCCGTGGTGCCAGCAGCGATCGGCGTCTGCACCGCAGCGGCTTTCGCGGCTTCCTGCTTGGCGGCGGATGCGGCTGCTGCCTCACCCGGGGCCATTGGCTTGTTCTTCGACATCTGCTTCATCAGCACGTCGGCCAGGCCGATACCCCCGCCCTCGCGGGACAGCGACACCGCCAGTTGCTGGTCGTACATTTCCTGATACTGCTTGGCCGCCGGGGTGTTCATCGGGTTGTCTTTACCCAATGCCTCGGTGGCCGAACGCATCGACTTGAGCATTTCGCCCAGGAACAGCGATTCGAATTCCTGCGCCACCTTGCGCATGTTCGCATCGCTGTTCTTGTCACCGACCTTGAGCTGGTTCAGACGATTGAGGTCGGAGTACGAACCCGAATCGCCCGTGCCCACCAGACTGCCTTTGCGCATATCCATGGTCGCCGTCCTCAGATCACGATCAGGTCGGCTTGCAACGCGCCGGCCTGCTTCAGTGCTTCGAGAATGGCCATCAGGTCACCCGGTGCCGCGCCGACCTGGTTCACCGCCCGCACGATCTCGTCGAGGGTGGTGCCCGGGCCGAACTTGAACATCGGCTTGGCTTCCTGCTCGGCATTCACACGCGAACGCGGCACGACCGCGGTCTGGCCGTTGGACAATGGGCCCGGCTGGCTGACGATCGGGTCTTCGGTGATGGTCACGGTCAGGCTGCCGTGGGTCACGGCGGCGGGCGAGACTTTCACGTTCTGGCCGATGACGATAGTGCCGGTGCGCGAGTTGATGATGACTTTCGCCACCGCCTGGCCCGGGTCGACTTCGAGGTTTTCCAGGATCGACAGATAGTCGACGCGCTGGCTCGGATCGAGCGGCGCAGTCACACGGATCGAGCCGCCGTCGATGGCTTGCGCCACGCCAGGGCCGAGCATGTCGTTGATCTTGTCGACGATGCGCTTGGCGGTGGTGAAGTCGGAACGGTTGAGGTTCAGCGTCAGGCTGTTGCCCTGGTTGAAACCGCTCGGCACCGAACGCTCGACCGACGCACCGCCCGGGATACGACCGGCCGACGGAACGTTGACGGTGATCTTCGAACCGTCGCGCCCTTCGGCATCGAAACCACCGACCACCAGGTTGCCCTGAGCGATGGCGTAGACGTTGCCGTCGATCCCCTTGAGCGGGGTCAGCAACAGGGTGCCGCCGCGCAGGCTCTTGGAGTTACCGATCGAAGACACGGTGATGTCGACCTGCTGACCCGGTTTGGCGAACGCCGGCAGATCGGCACTCACCGACACCGCCGCGACGTTTTTCAACTGCACGTTGCCCGATCCCGGCGGCACCTTGATGCCGAATTGCGAGAGCATGTTGTTGAAGGTCTGCAGGGTGAACGGGGTTTGCGTCGTCTGGTCGCCGGTGCCGTTAAGCCCGACCACCAGGCCGTAACCGATCAACTGGTTGGAACGCACGCCGGAAATACTGGCGATATCTTTCAGCCGCTCGGCGTGAGCACCAAAGGCAGCGGACATCATGGCCGCTGCCAGCATGAAGCTTTTCAGATTCAACGTAGCCACCTAGAAAGGGAACAGCGGGCTGAGGAAGAAACGGTCGAACCAGCCTGGCTGACTCGCATCGGCAAACGAACCGGTGCCCGAGTAGGTGATGCGCGCATCGGCGACACGGGTCGACGACACGGTGTTGTCGGTCGCGATGTCATCGGCACGCACCAGACCTGCGATCCGCACCAGCTCGTCGCCGGTGTTGAGGGTCATCCACTTCTCGCCGCGCACGGCGATGATGCCGTTGGGCAACACGTCGGCCACGGTCACGGTGATCGAGCCGGTCAGGGTGTTGCCCTGTGCGGCCTTGCTGTCGCCCTTGGTCGCACGGTCGCCGCTGTAGCCGACGTCCAGGCTCAGATCGTTACCGCCCAACGGGTTGTTGGTGGTACCGCTGCCGCCGAACAACGACGTCAGGCCAATGCCGGTCTTGCTGTTCTTGGCCACTTGCGAGTTGGCGTTCTTGCTCGCCTGCGTCTTCTCGTTCAGGGTGATGGTGATGATGTCACCGACCCGGAACGCCTTGCGGTCGCTGTACAGGTTCTGCTCGAAGCCGGCCTGATAGATCGAGCCGTTGTTGGCCGCAGCCGGCAATGGCGTGCGCGGCAACACCGGGGCGTAGTAAGGGTCATTGGGCTTGGGCGTCGGTGCGACGCAGCCCGCGAGCGAGACGACCCCACCCAATGCCAGAACAGATACGAAGCGTTTCATGACCCTACCTCACGGTGTTGCTGGCGACCTCATGGCCGCCCCATAGACTTGATTACAGATTCTGCGTTACGAACGAGAGCATCTGGTCGGCGGTGGAGATCACCTTGGAGTTCATCTCGTAGGCGCGCTGAGTGGTGATCATGTTGACCATCTCTTCAACGGTGCTGACGTTGGAACCTTCCAGGGTGTTCTGCAGCGTGGTACCGAAACCGTTCAGGCCCGGGGTGCCGATTTGCGGCGCGCCGGAAGCAGCGGTTTCCAGGAACAGGTTGTTACCCACCGCTTGCAGACCGGCCGGGTTGATGAAGTCGGCGGTTTGCAGGTTACCGATCACCTGAGCGGCCGGGTTGCCTGGCACAGTGATCGACACGGTGCCGTCGGTGCCGACGGTGAAGCTCTGCGCGTTGTTCGGAATGACGATGGCCGGCTCCAGGGCGAAACCGCTGGCGTTGACGATCTGGCCATTGGAATCGAGGTGGAAGGTGCCGTCACGGGTGTAGGACGTGGTGCCGTCCGGCTGCAGGATCTGGAAGAAACCGCGACCGTCGATGGCCATGTCCAGCGGCTGCTCGGTGGTTTGCAGGCTGCCGGCGGTGAAGTTTTTCTGCGTGCCGACGATGCGCACACCGGTACCCAGTTGCAGACCCGACGGCAGTTCGCTGTCCTGGGTCGACTGGGCGCCTGGCTGACGCTTGATCTGATAGAGCAGGTCCTGGAACTCGGCACGGTCACGTTTGAAACCCGTGGTCGAGACGTTCGCCAGGTTGTTGGAAATGGTGGTCAGGTTGGTGTCCTGGGCGGACAGACCGGTTTTGGCAACCCATAGAGCCGGAAGCATTCGATTCTCCTCGTGCGCCTGTTTTACGGCGCGACGTTCTGATAATTAGCTGATCTGCAAGACCCGAGCCATGGCCTGGTCGTCGTCTTTGGCGGTGTTCATCATCTTGACGTGCAACTCGAACTGCTTGGCCAGGGCCAGCACCGACGTCATTTCTTCCACGGCATTGACGTTGCTCGACTCAAGGAAACCCGACACCAGTTTGACGTTGGCATCGGCCGGCGCAGGCTGGCCGTCCTTGGTGTAGATCGAGCCGTCGAGGCCTTTGTTGAGGTTCTTGATGTCCGGGTTGACCAGTTTGATCCGGTCGACTTCCGCCATGACGCGCGGGCCTTCGCCCATCGCACGAATACTGATGGTGCCGTCTTCACCGACTTCGACCTGCTGCTCGGGCGGCACGGCGATCGGACCGCCATTGCCGAGTACCGGCATGCCGTTGCCGGCGCGCAGTACGCCGAGGGCGTCGATGTTGAGGCTGCCGGTGCGCACGTAGCTTTCGCCACCGTTAGGGTTCTGCACGGCAATAAAGCCGTTGCCGGTCACGGCCACGTCGAGGTCGCGACCGGTCTGCACCAGGGAACCGGCGGTGAAGTCGGTTGCGGGCCGTTCGCTCATGGCAAACGCACGCGCCGGAAAGCTGTCACCGAACACCGGCATCGAACGCGCCTGCTCCAGGTCGCGCTGAAAACCATTGGTGGAGATGTTCGCCAGGTTGTTGGCATGCGCCTTTTGCGCCAGTGCGTTCTGACTGGCGCCGGTCATTGCCACATAAAGGTACTTGTCCACACTCTTTCCTCTGCATGCCGGACGTTTGCCGCCCACCGCTGTACTGCTGAGCCATAAGCAATTTGCAGACCAACTTTTTTCTGGCGGCTTGCGGCCCGGTAAACAAAGGACTTGAGGGCAAGTGAGGGGAATTTTGAAATGTATCGAAGTCGAAAAACCGGCGGTGTTATGCCGCTTGGCGGCAAAGGATCAAAAGATCACAGCCTTCGGCAGCTCCTACATTGAAATGCCTGCTCCTGCAGGAGCTGCCGAAGGCCGCGATCTTTTGAACTTAAGCTTCCGGGTCTTTACCGACTTCGTACTCACGCAGCTTATTGGCAATCGTCGTATGCGAAACCCCCAGCCGTTTGCCCAACTGTCGACTGCTCGGGTGCTCGGAATACAGTCGCTCCAGCACCGCTTTCTCGAAGCGTCCGACGATCTCGTCCAGCCCACCCTCCAACGAGAAATCGCCAAGCGGCTGACGCACGCCATAGTCCGGCAAGCGAATATGCTCGGCCTTGACCGTGCCGCCGTCACACAGGGAAACCGCCTGAAACAGCACGTTCTCCAGCTGCCGCACGTTGCCCGGCCAGTGATAGTGACTGAGACGCTCCATCGCCGCCGGCGCCAGTTTCGGCAGCGAACAACCGATCTGGCGGCTGGCCTGATCGAGGAAGTGTTCGACCAGTGGCGTCAAACCGTCGAGGCATTCGCGCAGCGGCGGGATGTGCAGCGACAGCACGTTCAAGCGGTGATACAAGTCCTGACGAAACTCACCGCGGGCGCACAGCTCGGACAAGTCGACCTGGGTCGCGCAGATCACCCGCACATCCAGATACACCTCTTCGTCGCTGCCGACCCGGCGGAAGCAACCGTCCTGCAGAAAACGCAGCAGCTTCACCTGCAAACGCGGACTCATTTCACCAACACCATCGAGGAACAGCGTGCCGCCCGCCGTCAGCTCCAGCAGGCCAAGTTTGCCTTCGGCCCGCGCGCCTTCGAACGCACCGGGGCCGTAGCCGAACAGCTCGGTCTCGGCCATCGACTCCGGCAGCCCTGCGCAGTTGAGCGCCATCAACGGCGACTGCCCACGCGGACTGGCGAGGTGGCAGGCGCGCGCCAGCAACTCTTTGCCGGTGCCGGTTTCGCCCTCGATCAACAACGGCGCATCCAGCGGCGCCATGCGCCGTGCTTCGCGCACCACCGCCGCCATGACCTTCGAACTCTGGAAGATGCTGTCGAAGCCGCGCAGTTCCTGTTTGCGCACGTTATAGATGCGCTCGCCGACGCGATCGGCGCGGTGCAAGGTGAGTACCGCACCGGCCATGGCTTCGCTGTCGTCATGCTCCGATTGCAGCGGCGCGATGTCGGCGAGAAAGATGTCACCCTTGACCTTGACGCGCATGCCGTTGATCCGCGACTTGTTGGCGCGCACCAGCTCCGGCAGGTCGAAATCCTCGGCATAGCGTGACAGCGGAATCCCCGGCACCTCGTCCACCCGCACCCCGAGCAACTGCGCGGCAGCACGGTTGGCGGCGACGATCGAGCCACCCATGTCGATCGACAGCACCGGGAATTCCAGCGCGCCGAGCAACGCGTTCAACTCCATGTGCCGGCGCTCGCTGGGCATCAGCCCGACGCGCTTGACGCCAAACACCCCGGCAATCGCCTCGAACTTCGGCCGCAGTGCCTGGAACTGAATGTTGATCAGGTTGGGGCAGTGCAGGTAGATCGCATTGCCATGCTCGCCACCGACCTCGCCACGCGCGACGTTGATCCCGTACTCCACCAGCAGGTTGAGGATGTCGCGCAGGATGCCGATGCGGTTCTGACAGTGGACTTTGATACGCATATAAAAGGCCTGAGAAAACGATGATTAACCTGTAGGAGTGAGCCTGCTCGCGATGAGGCCAGGCCAGTCAGCGCCTTCATTGACTGATACGCCGCCATCGCGAGCAGGCTCACTCCTACAGAGGTTAGCGCCACGAATTTTCTGTCGAGGCGCGCAGATAGTTGTCAAGATTATGTGACAGCGACGGGCCTTTTCAAACCTGCAAATCACCGCAAACGCGAGATATCGGCCAAAGCGTAACGATTTTTTTACGAAATCCGGCGATTTTTCCTACAAGCACCGCCATCAACCTGCTGCATCCCGCCCCGCTCTCGGGTAATCCTGAAGCCATCGCTGGACATAACAAGAACGAATTCCCTAGCAGGAGAGCAGTATGAAGCAGACGCAATACGTGGCCCGCGAGCCCGATGCGCAAGGTTTTATCGACTACCCCGCCGAAGAACACGCGGTGTGGAACACGCTCATCACCCGCCAGTTGAAAGTGATCGAGGGTCGGGCGTGCCAGGAATACCTGGACGGTATCGAAAAACTCGGTCTGCCCCACGACCGCATCCCGCAACTGGGCGAGATCAACAAGGTGCTCGGTGAGACCACCGGTTGGCAGGTTGCCCGTGTCCCGGCGCTGATCCCCTTCCAGACCTTCTTCGAATTGCTCGCCAGCAAACAGTTTCCGGTGGCCACGTTCATTCGTACCCGCGAAGAACTGGACTACCTGCAAGAGCCGGACATTTTCCACGAGATCTTCGGTCACTGCCCGCTGCTGACCAACCCATGGTTCGCCGAATTCACCCACACCTACGGCAAGCTCGGCCTGCAGGCCACCAAAGAAGAGCGCGTGTACCTGGCGCGCCTGTACTGGATGACCATCGAGTTTGGCCTGGTCGATACCCCGCAAGGCCAACGCATCTACGGTGGCGGCATCCTGTCCTCGCCGAAGGAAACCGTTTATTCGCTGTCGGAAGAGCCCGAGCATCAGGCCTTCGATCCGCTGGAAGCCATGCGCACGCCGTATCGCATCGACATCCTGCAGCCGTTGTACTTTGTCCTGCCAAACCTCAAGCGCCTGTTCGATCTCGCTCACGAAGACATCATGGGCATGGTCAAGCAAGGCATGCAGCTGGGGTTGCACGCTCCGAAGTTTCCGCCAAAACCGAAAGCCGCGTGATCCGCGACTTTTGCTGACAATTGAGTCTGTCAGTCGCCGTCACTTTGGTTTAGCGTGACGGCATTGACGGCCCAAACGCTTTAATAAAAAAAACACCCTCGATTTCAGGAATCACACCATGCCCACTTTGAACCAAGCCCACTGCGAAGCCTGCCGTGCCGATGCGCCACAAGTCAGCGACGAAGAACTGCCGATCCTGATCAAGCAGATCCCCGACTGGAACATCGAAGTGCGCGACAGCATCATGCAGCTGGAGAAAGTCTTCCTGTTCAAGAACTTCAAGCATGCGCTGGCGTTCACCAACGCCGTCGGTGAAATCTCCGAGGCCGAAGGTCACCACCCGGGCCTGCTGACCGAGTGGGGCAAAGTCACCGTGACCTGGTGGAGCCACTCGATCAAGGGCCTGCACCGCAACGACTTCATCATGGCCGCGCGCACTGACGAAGTGGCCAAGACTGCAGAAGGACGCAAGTAATGCACTTCGACGCCATCGGCCGGGTACCCGGCGACCCGATCCTCGGTTTGATGGAGGCCTATGCGCAGGACAGTAACCCGCGCAAGTTCGACCTCGGCGTTGGCGTCTACAAGGATGCCCAGGGCCTGACACCGATCCCCGAGGCGGTGAAAATCGCCGAGGCGCGACTGGTCGAGAGCCAGGACACCAAGACCTACATCGGTGGTCACGGCAACCCGCTGTTCGGCAAGGTCATCAATGAGCTGGTGCTTGGCGCCGACTCGAAGCTGATCGCCGAGCAGCGTGCCGGCGCCACCCAGACCCCGGGGGGTACCGGTGCCCTGCGCCTGGCCGCTGATTTCATCGCCCAATGCCTGCCGGGCAAAGGCGTGTGGCTGAGCAACCCGACCTGGCCGATCCACGAAACGATTTTCGCTGCGGCCGGGGTCAAGGTCAGTCACTACCCGTACGTGGGCAGCGACAACCGCCTCGACGTCGACGCCATGCTCGCGGTGCTCAACGAAGTGCCGAAAGGCGATGTGGTGTTGCTGCATGCGTGCTGCCACAACCCGACCGGCTTCGACCTCAATCACGATGACTGGCAGCGTGTACTCGACGTGGTACGCCGCCGTGACCTGCTGCCGCTGATCGACTTTGCCTACCAAGGCTTCGGCGACGGACTGGAGCAGGACGCGTGGTCGACCCGCCTGTTTGCCGCTGAAGTGCCTGAGTTGCTGATCACCAGTTCCTGCTCGAAAAACTTCGGCCTGTATCGCGACCGCACCGGTGCACTGATCGTCTGCGCGAAAACCGCTGACAAGCTGATCGACATCCGCAGCCAACTGGCCAACATCGCCCGCAACCTGTGGTCCACGCCACCGGATCACGGCGCGGCGGTGGTCGCGACCATCCTCGCCGACCCGGAGCTGAAAAGCCGCTGGGCCGACGAAGTGGAAGCCATGCGTTTGCGTATCGCGCAGTTACGCAGTGGTCTGGTCGAAGCGCTGGAGCCGCACGGCTTGCGCGAGCGCTTTGCGCACATTGGCGTGCAACGCGGGATGTTCTCCTACACCGGCCTGTCGCCGGAGCAGGTCAAACAACTGCGAGAGCATCACAGCGTGTACATGGTCAACTCGGGCCGGGCGAACGTCGCCGGGATCGATGCCACGCGCCTGGCGCTACTGGCCGACGCCATCGCCGACGTCTGCAAGTAACACCGCCACCACAATTGATCGCGCCCACGCGAATGAACGATCTACACCGCAATACCCTGTAGGAGCTGCCGCAGGCTGCGATCTTTTGATCTTTGTTCTTAAAATCAAAGTCAAAAGATCGCAGCCTGCGGCAGCTCCTACATTTGTTTCGCGGTGATCCTCCTCCCCTGCGGCCTTCTGTCGCATTAATTTGAATTAAAAGTCTGATTGTCATTTTTCCTGCTGTATCCTGCGCAGGCTTTCAAGAAGCGCGGATCTACCAGATCTATCAACAGACTTAGCGAGGAGCGCAACCATGCACGAGATTCCTAATCTCCCCTTCCCAAGCCTGCACGTACCTGAGCAGACGACCACGCAACAAGCCGGCGCACAGCAGCCCGAGCCGAAAGAAGCCGTTGAGAGCCGCAAGGCCGACAGCGAAGAGTAAAACCCCGCCGTACAGACCGTGTGGAAAGCGCTAAGATGCGCTTTCCACACTGCCTGAAACCGAGCCCGCCATGACCGACGAATTTTCTGAAAGCCAAGCCGCCGTCCTGATCGGCGCGACCGAGAAAATGATCGAGATCTGGAACCGCCTCTCCCCGGAAAAACAGGCCGCCCTGCTCGCCCGTTTCGGCAGCGAAGAAAACGCCCTCGCCGCCCTCGTCACCACGCAACTGGTCGCCCCGGCCCAACCCTGATTTCACCACCTGGCAAATAGTTTTACTTTTCCCCGCCTCTGACTCGTTCGCGCCGGTATCATAAGCAGCCTATCTAATCCTGCTTTGCCGTGGATCGTTTCCCATGTCGTCCTCTATGTCAGAACCGCAGCGTCCCCTGGCGGTCACGCTGCAAGTCGTCTCCATCGTTCTCTTCACCTTCATCGGCTATCTGAACATCGGCATTCCCCTCGCGGTGCTGCCGGGCTATGTCCACAGCGACCTGGGCTTCGGTGCGGTGATCGCGGGGCTGGTGATCAGCGTGCAATACCTCGCCACCCTGCTCAGCCGTCCGTACGCCGGCAAGATCATCGACAACCAGGGCAGCAAACGCGCGGTGATGATCGGTCTGGCCGGTTGTGGCTTGAGCGGTGTGTTCATGCTGATTTCGGCGTGGACACCGAATCTGCCGATGCTCAGCCTGATCAGCCTGTTGATCGGTCGCCTGGTGCTGGGCAGCGCGGAAAGCCTGGTCGGTTCCGGTTCGATCGGCTGGGGCATCGGCCGGGTCGGCGCGGCGAACACCGCCAAGGTGATCTCGTGGAACGGCATCGCCAGTTACGGCGCACTGGCGGTCGGCGCGCCGTTCGGGGTGTGGCTGGTCGGCCAGTTGGGGCTGTGGAGCATGGGCGTCAGCATCATCCTGCTGGCGGCGCTGGGCTTGCTGCTGGCGTGGCCGAAAACCGCCGCGCCGATTGTCGCCGGCGAGCGCTTGCCGTTCATGCATGTGCTCGGCCGCGTGTTCCCACACGGTTGCGGCCTGGCGTTGGGCTCGATCGGTTTCGGCACTATCGCCACTTTCATCACCCTGTATTACGCCACGCAGCATTGGGACAACGCGGTGCTGTGCCTGAGCCTGTTCGGTGCCAGCTTCATCGGCGCGCGGCTGTTGTTCGGCAACCTGATCAACCGTCTCGGCGGCTTCCGCGTGGCGATCGCCTGCCTGTCGGTGGAAACCCTCGGCCTGTTGCTGTTGTGGCTGGCACCGGACGCGCATTGGGCGCTGGCCGGTGCGGCGTTGAGCGGTTTCGGCTTCTCCCTGGTGTTCCCGGCGCTGGGTGTGGAGGCGGTGAATCTGGTGCCGGCCTCCAGCCGTGGCGCGGCAGTCGGCGCCTATTCGCTGTTCATCGACTTGTCGCTGGGGATCACCGGGCCATTGGCTGGGGCGATTGCGGCAGGCTTTGGCTTTGCTTCGATCTTCCTGTTCGCCGCTCTCGCTGCATTGAGCGGGTTGGCCTTGAGCGCTTATCTGTACAAGCACACGGCCAAGTACCGCGAAGACTAGAAGTCCACTTTGCCGCGCCCGGCCTTGATACTGCCGCGCTTGGTCTTGGATTCGAGCCGGCGCTTCTTCGAGCCGAGAGTCGGCTTGGTCGGACGGCGCTTCTTTTCGACCTTGGTGGCGCTGAGGATCAGCTCGACCAGACGCTCCAGCGCATCGGCACGGTTGGCTTCCTGCGTGCGGTATTGCTGGGCCTTGATGATCAACACGCCATCGCTGGTGATGCGGCTGTCACGCAGCGCAAGCAGCCGCTCCTTGTAGAACTCGGGCAAGGACGAGGCCGGAATGTCGAAGCGCAGGTGCACGGCGCTGGAGACTTTGTTGACGTTCTGCCCACCGGCGCCTTGCGCGCGGATGGCCGTCAATTCGATCTCGGCATCCGGCAGATGCACATTGTTGGAAATCACCAGCATGGAAAAGCGTCCGTAATCAGAGTGTGCAGGATACGCCATCAATCCTGTAGGAGCTGCCGAAGGCTGCGATCTTTTGATCTTTTGTCCGAACCCGCCCCGAGCCTTCGGCAGCTCTTACAGGGGCAATAAAAAACCCGGCACATTGGCCGGGTTTGTTGTTTTTGCGTCAGCGCCTACTTCGAAGCACTTGCCGCGTGCAGCGCCTGCTGTGCGCCGCGCTTGTTCTTGATCACGTAGCAGACCCACATGAACACGACCCAGACCGGAATCGCGTACACCGAGATCTGGATGCCCGGGATCAGCAGCATCACGCCCAGGATGAACGCCACGAACGCCAGGCAGACGTAGTTGCCGTACGGGTACCACAGGGCCTTGAACAGCGGCGTCTGTTGGGTCTTGTTCATGTGCTGACGAAACTTGAAGTGCGAGAAGCTGATCATCGCCCAGTTGATCACCAGGGTCGCCACCACCAACGACATCAGCAGTTCCAGCGCGTGCTGCGGGATCAGGTAGTTGAGCAATACAGCCACCAATGTCACCGCCGCCGACGCCAGGATCGAACGCACCGGCACGCCGCGCTTGTCGATTTTCGCCAGACCTTTCGGCGCATCGCCCTGCTCGGCCATGCCCAGCAGCATGCGGCTGTTGCAGTAGGTGCCGCTGTTGTACACCGACAGTGCTGCGGTCAGCACCACGAAGTTGAGGATGTGCGCAGCCGTGTTGCTGCCAAGCATCGAGAACACCTGCACAAACGGGCTGCCGCTGTACGAGTCGCCAGAGGCGTTGATGGTTTCCAGCAGGCTGTCCCATGGGGTCAGCGACAGCAGGATCACCAGGGCGCCGATGTAGAAAATCAGGATCCGGTAGATCACCTGGTTGATCGCTTTCGGGATCACGGTCTTCGGTTTGTCGGCTTCAGCGGCGGTGAAACCGAGCATTTCCAGACCGCCGAAGGAGAACATGATGATCGCCATCGCCATCACCAGACCGCTGACGCCATTGGGGAAGAACCCACCGTGCGACCACAGGTTGCTGACCGAGGCTTGCGGGCCGCCATGACCGCTGACCAGCAGGTAGCTGCCCAG
The DNA here is from genome assembly GCF_018729515.1 of Pseudomonas sp. MG-9. Classification (NCBI taxonomy): domain Bacteria; kingdom Pseudomonadati; phylum Pseudomonadota; class Gammaproteobacteria; order Pseudomonadales; family Pseudomonadaceae; genus Pseudomonas; species Pseudomonas sp. MG-9. Next base: position 461,780 of record NZ_JAHHZH010000005.1, on the reverse strand, counting down.
CGCGATCATGCCGACGATCGCCACGACCTTGATGATCGCGAACCAGAATTCGGCTTCACCGAAGACTTTGACGTTGGCCAGGTTGATCGCGTTGATCAGCACGAAGAATGCGGCGGCGGTGACCCAGGTCGGGATGTCCGGCGCCCAGTAGTGGATGTACTTGCCGACTGCGGTCAGCTCCGACATGCCCACCAGAATGTACAGAATCCAGCAGTTCCAGCCCGACAGGAAGCCAGCGAAGCCGCCCCAGTACTTGTGCGCGAAATGGCTGAAGGAACCGGCCACCGGCTCTTCGACGATCATCTCGCCGAGCTGGCGCATGATCATGAAGGCGATGAAGCCGCAGATGGCGTAGCCGAGGATCATCGACGGGCCGGCGGATTTCAGCACCCCGGCGGATCCCAGGAACAATCCGGTACCGATCGCGCCACCGAGGGCGATCAGTTGAATATGGCGATTTTTCAGGCCGCGTTTCAGCTCGCCTGATTGCGAGTTTTGTCCACTCATGAAAAAGGTCTCACGCAAGGTTTGATGATGTTCAGTAGACGTTGCTGCAAGGTTGCGATTTCAGGCAGCCCCGATCAAACCCCAGCGCAGGCACCAGGAGTTCAGCGTTTTTACAACGGTCATGCGTCACCTGTTTGTTTTTGTCTGTGACGAAATCGAACCCGACACGCTTGTGACGCGGCGGAGTGAACAAGGCGGATAGCCTCGAGGTTTGCGCGATTACGCAGGGAGTCACAGTAAAACGCGGCGCATTGTACACCGCTAACCCCCTGCTGCCAGACCCCGCTGGATCAGCGTGGCGCTTGCCGGGATTGCGTGAGTCCGCCTCGAAATGCCCGGGCGGCTGCAAAAATTGAGTCAGGCCTTTGCAGACCATCGACGAGGACGAGCGAAAAACCGTCCCACAAAGAGAAGTGAAGATCGATCACGGCGTTCATTGCGCCTCCTTCTTGTTATGCACCTGCACGACAGGCATGAGGCGCATCTCACCCTTCAAACGTTGCTGAAACAAGCGCGCCAGAGCCTTGCACGGCGCAGGCGCGGCCGGGCTTCGGCAGATTTTCCTTACAGCCTGGGGAGGCAGGTCATTCCACTGGGTTTTCTCGCGCTTTTCGTAAACATTTCTTTACGATGCGTAACGCAGATTTTCCATTTCAGAAAAATCCGTAGGACGTCTGCAAATTGACGGTAGCAAGCTAGCTAATGAAAGTGACGGCTTAGTTTTTTGTTTTCAAATAAGAAAATCCTCGGCAAAAAACAGAATAAAAAGTTTATTTAAATTTTAAATAAATAATTTTTTGCATTACAAAACACCCTGAACTAGGTTCTTCACGTCTTGCCGGCCACCTCGACCGGCCAGTCACAACCGTGAAAGTCATCTAGGAGATCGACCATGCAAGCACTGGAAAAAGACTTGGATACCGAACTGCAGCTGGACGAATGGTTTGAAGCACCGACCCATGAGGCCGCCGTGGAAATGATGCAAGCCGACGCGGTGGTTCCGTTCGGCACGGCGATGTGGCCTCTGTAAGACATCCCGGGCAGGCACGATCCGGCCGGTCGTGCCTGCCGCTTCTTCACGGTCAGTCAGGGAGGACACATGGATAAGCCCCGCGCGATCTCGCATTTCCTTTACTACCTCGAACATCACCCTGCCCTTGCCGGCCTCGACTCGGCGAAGGTATTGCTCGGCCACACCGCCGATTACGAAGCCCTGACCGGCGCCATTGCCGAACAGGCCGGCGCTCATCCGCGTTTCACCTTCAGCGCCCGACGGCTGGATCTGGAAAGCACCGCAGCGCTGACCGCGGCGATTGCCGACAGCGATCTGTACATTTTCTTCTACGACTCTTCCACCCTGCCCAACCCGCGCCCCGACGGCCCGGAATTTGTCCGTGCGCTGCAAGGCGTGATGGCGGAAAACTGGAAGAAGTCGCTGCTGTTCAAGGATTACGGCGACTATTTCTACGACACCTTCAGCGTCACCCCGCAGCGCATTGCGGGGCTCAACAGCCACTTGATCCAGCGCATGTCCCAGGCCACGACGCTGAGCTTCAAGGACGACCACGGTTCCTGGTTCGAAACGCCGCTGAGCAGCATCAAGAAGTGGACCGACATCAACGGCGTCGGCAACTTCGACCTGGCCCCTGGCGAAATCGCCACCCACAGCGAAGCCATCAATGGTCATGTGAAATTCAAGGGCACCTTCCTCAGCACCATCCCGTTTGCGCGCAAGTACGGTGTGCTCGAATCGCCGCTGGAATTGTGGATCGAGAACTCGACCATCAGCCGCATCGCCACCAACGTGCCGGGCCTGGAGCACGACTTCAACAAGTACCTGGACGCCAACCCGTCGAACCGGCGCATCGAGGAACTGGGGATTGGCACCAACGAAGGGGTGAAGGATCTGTATGCGCGCAATGCCGGTTTCGAAGAACGGCACTGCGGCTTGCATCTGGGCCTCGGCGGTGGGGCCAAGGGCAGCCATCACCTGGACCTGATTTTCTCCGGTGGGGTGTTGGCGCTGGATGACAAGCCGGTGTTTGATGGGCGGTTTGTGTTCTGAACTGAAGTTTTGTGTTGAGGCCACTGCTCCCTGTAGGAGCTGTCGAGTGAAACGAGGCTGCGATCTTTTGATCTTGCTTTTGAAGATCAAGAGCAAGATCAAAAGATCGCAGCGTGCCGCAGCTCGGACATGAATAGCGCGCAACCCAACCAATAATCCAGACGAAAAAAACGCCAACCCTGCGGTTGGCGTTTCTGCTTTAGCTTGAAGCTTGCCGCTCAAAGCTCACGGCTGCTTCACTCCGGCTTCTTGCGACCGAAACCCGGACGCTGACCGGAGCCGGCGGGCGCACCACGGCGCTTGCCCGATGGCTTGTCACCGTCGACCAGTTTGATCCCTGGACGCTTCGGCGCCGGTTTGGCCGGACGCTTGTTGGTGGTGTCCGCCGGACGATCCGCCACTGGCGTACCGCGACCGGCAGGAGCGCCACGCTCGCCACGCTCAGTGCGACCGTTGGCCGGACGCGGTGCGCGCTCGCCGTCACGGGCCACTGGCTTGCGCCCTGGACGCTCACCTTCGATCTGCGGCTCACGGCTCTGACGCGGGCCGGTCGGCGCGCCAGCAGCAGGACGCAGCGTGCGTACGCGCTCGGTCTTGGCCATCGGCCGCGACGATTTGCGCTGCATACGCTCCAGCTTGTCTTTGCTCTTGGCGTTCAGTTGCGGCATCGCCACCGGCGTCAGGCCGACTTCGGCGCTCAGCACGTCGACTTCGTACTGGCTCATTTCGCGCCAGCGGCCCATCGGCAGGTCGGAGTTGAGGAATACCGGACCGAAACGCACGCGCTTCAGACGGCTGACCACCAGCCCCTGGGATTCCCACAGACGACGAACCTCACGGTTACGGCCTTCCATCACCACGCAGTGGTACCAGTGGTTGAAGCCTTCGCCGCCCGGTGCCTGTTGAATGTCGGTGAAACGCGCAGGGCCGTCTTCCAGCACCACGCCCGCCTTCAGGCGCTCGATCATTTCATCGTCGACTTCACCGCGTACACGCACGGCGTACTCACGGTCCATCTCGTAGGACGGGTGCATCAGGCGATTGGCCAGTTCACCGTCGGTGGTGAACATCAGCAGACCGGTGGTGTTGATGTCGAGGCGACCGATGTTGATCCAGCGACCTTCTTTCGGACGCGGCAGTTTGTCGAACACGGTCGGACGGCCTTCCGGGTCGTCACGGGTGCAGATTTCGCCATCAGGCTTGTTGTACATGATCACGCGGCGAACCGACTCGGCAGCCTCTTCGCGCTTGATCACCTTGCCATCGATGGTGATGGCGTCGTGCATGTCGACACGCAGGCCGAGGGTGGCGTCTTTGCCATTGACCTTGATCCGGCCCTGGCTGATCCAGGCTTCGACGTCACGGCGCGAGCCGACGCCGATACGGGCGAGGACTTTCTGCAGCTTTTCGCCTGCTGGGCCGATTTCCTGGTCGTCTTTCTGATTGATGTCACTCATCTGGGCACCTCCCGGTGTGGTCTGTTCAGGCGGCGCCTGAAGCTTTGAAAACGGGTATTCGGGCGAAGGGATCGCCGAAGGGTCGCGAATCATACGCGGATGTGCGCCGTCGCGCATCAGAGACTAGCTGATCGATCGACAGTTATTTCTTTTTCCGCCGACCGGCGCCACCGAGTTTGATCAGGCGCAGCGCGGCTTCGGCCAGTACCGTGCGCTTGTCGTCCTTGTCGAGCTTCTTCCAGGCGCGAATCTCGCGCTTGCTGCGGCCACAGCCCAGGCAGATGTCGTCGGTGAATTTGCAGAGGCTGATGCAGGGGTCTTTGGTGGAACTCATACCTACTCCAGAAGTACACAATCCTTTGTAGGAGTGAGCCTGCTCGCGATAGCGGTGTGTCAGTCAACACTTTCTTGCCAGATACACCGCCATCGCGAGCAGGCTCACTCCTACAGGGGGGCGGCAGTGTTCAGGCGATCGGGCTCAGTCGTCGAACTCGCGACGTTCGGCTTCGATCGCTTCGGCCAGCGCGCGGGCTTCGGCTTCTTCTTCGCTCAGTTCGGGCTCTGGGGCCGGTTGTTCGAGGGCAGCGACGGCGGCCAGGAGTTTTTCCCGGGCCTCGGCGACGCCAAGCACGTCGTCTTCTGGTTCGGCTTCAGGCTCAGGCTCAGGCTCAGGCTCAAGTTCAACTTCAACTTCAGTCGCCAGCTCGGCGATCTCGGTTTCAGGCTCAGTCGTCGGTGCCTCACCATCGGCCGCATCACGCAGCAAATCATCGAAGTCGGTCTTGATCCCCTCCTCCATGCTGTCCAGCTCCAGCAGCAAGGTGTGGAAGCTGGTTTCCTCTTTCGGCTCTTCCGGTTCGGCGCTGGCGTCGGCCAACTCTTGCAGGCCGGCGGGCACCGGTGCGTCGTCGAAATCGAGCACCGGCTCGGTTTCCATCTCGCGCAGTTCGGCCAGCGGTGGCAGGTCTTCGAGATTCTTCAGGTTGAAGTGATCGAGAAACGCCTTGGTGGTGGCGAACATCGCCGGTTTGCCCGGTACGTCGCGGTAGCCGACGATGCGGATCCACTCACGCTCGATCAGCGTCTTGACGATGTTGGTGTTGACCGCCACACCCCGCACGTCTTCGATCTCGCCGCGGGTGATCGGCTGGCGATAGGCAATCAGCGCCATGGTTTCCAGCAGCGCACGGGAATAGCGTTGCGGGCGTTCTTCCCACAAACGCCCGACCCATGGCGAAAACTTCTCGCGGATCTGCAAGCGGTAGCCCGAGGCGACTTCCTTGAGTTCGAACGCCCGCCCCTCGCAGGACTTGGCCAGCAGGCTCAGGGCTTTCTTGAAGACCGGCGGTTCGGGCCGTTCGCCCTCCTCGAACAGTTCGAAAAGGCGTTCAAGCGATTGCGGCTTTCCCGAGGCCAACAGAAAGGCTTCAAGCAGGGGCGCCAGCTCGCGGGGTTCAGTCAGGTTCATGTTTCGACTCGTTATTCGGCTCGGGCTCGCACGTGGATCGCGGCGAACGGCTCATTCTGCACCAGCTCGACCAAGGATTCCTTGACCAGTTCAAGGATCGCCATAAAGGTCACCACCACGCCGAGGCGGCCTTCCTCGGCGGTGAACAGCTCGACGAACGGCACAAAGCCGCCGCCCTTCAATCGTTCCAGCACATCACTCATGCGCTCGCGGGTCGACAGTGCCTCGCGGCTGACCTGGTGGCTCTCGAACATGTCGCCACGGCGCAGCACCTCGGCCATGGACATCAAAATCTCTTCCAGCGCGACATCCGGCAATAGCTTGCGCGCCCGAGCTTCGGGGGCGTCGAGCTTGGGCACGACCACATCGCGGCCGACCCGGCTCAGGCCGTCGATGCCTTCGGCAGCGGCCTTGAAGCGCTCGTATTCCTGCAAGCGGCGGATCAGCTCGGCGCGCGGGTCGTCTTCTTCGTCTTCGACGGTTTCGGCCCGAGGCAGGAGCATGCGCGACTTGATCTCGGCGAGCATCGCGGCCATCACCAGGTACTCGGCGGCCAGTTCCAGACGCACCGACTGCATCAACTCGACATAGCCCATGTACTGACGGGTGATTTCCGCTACCGGGATGTCGAGGATGTTGATGTTCTGTTTGCGGATCAGGTACAGCAGCAGGTCGAGCGGGCCTTCAAAAGCTTCGAGAAAGACTTCCAGCGCATCCGGCGGGATGTACAGGTCCAGCGGCATTTCCGTGACCGCCTGGCCATAGACCATGGCAAACGGCAGTTCCTGCTGGGCGCCGGCCTGGGGATCGACAACGGTTTCCACTGCGGACATTCAGGCCTCGACCATGAACGGCGCGGGGTCGCCGCAACCGACGCGGATCACTTCCGGGTCGTCGCCGGTCAGGTCGATCACGGTGGACGCCTTGATCCCGCCGAAACCGCCGTCGATGATCAGGTCCACCTGGTGTTCAAGCAATTGACGCATTTCGTACGGATCGCTCAACGGGTCTTCGTCGCCGGGCATGATCAGGGTCACGCTCATCAGCGGCTCGCCGAGTTCGGCCAGCAAGGCCAGGGCAATCGGATGGCTCGGCACCCGCAGACCGATGGTGCGTTTCTTCGGATGCAGCAGCAGGCGCGGCACTTCGCGGGTGGCGTTGAGAATAAAGGTGTATGGCCCGGGCAAATGCGCCTTGAGAATGCGGAAGGTGCCGGTGTCGATCTTGGCGTAGTTGCCCAGTTGCGACAGGTCGCTGCAGATCAGCGCAAAGTTGTGCTTTTCATCCAGCTGACGCAGGCGTCGCACCCGCTCGATGGCGGTCTTGTCGCCAATCTGGCAACCGATGGCGTAGGACGAGTCCGTGGGATAAATCACCACCCCGCCCTTGCGGATGATCTCGACTGCCTGTTTGATCAGGCGCGCTTGCGGGTTTTCCGGATGTATCTGGAAAAATTGACTCACGTTTTCTACCTGTTCAGACGGCGGCAATAACTGTGTCATGTTTGAACCGACACCACAGGGGTGGAAGGTCCTCGGGAACCGGCCGGTACTGGCCGATCTCGGACCAGCCTCCAGGGCCATGGAAATCACTGCCAGCGCTGACCAGCAGACCGAACTCACGGGCAAGGATTGCCAGGCTGCCCACCTGTTCTGCGGGCTGAAAGCCATTGACCACTTCAATCGCATGCCCGCCCGCTTGAATATAGTCGGCAATCAGCTTTCGGCGCTTGCTGCGGGTGAAATCGTAGTGCCACGGATGCGCCAGGCTGACCCACGCCCCGGCGGAGCGCAGGGTGCCGACGGTGTCTTCCAGGGTCGGCCAGTGCTGTTTGACGTCACCGAGCTTGCCGGCGCCGAGCCATTTGCGGAATGCCTCGGCGCGATCCTTTACAAAACCTTCACGCACCATCCAGTCGGCAAAATGCGGACGGGCCGGGGCGTTGCCGCTGTCACCCAGTTCCTGCTGGATCTGCCGGGCGCCGTCGAGGGCACCGGGCATACCTTTGAGGCCGAGTTTGCGGCTTATTTCTTCGGACCGCAGCCAGCGACCATCGTGCAATCGGGCGATCGCCTCGACCAGTGGCGCGGCGTTGACATCGAAACCGTAGCCCAGCACGTGGATGGTCGCGCCGCCCCAGGTGCAGGACAGTTCGACGCCATTGACCAGTTGCATGCCCAGTTCTTCGGCGGCGGTGCGCGCTTCGGCGAGGCCTTCGAGGGTGTCATGGTCGGTCAACGCCAGGACTTGCACGCCGTTTTCGAACGCACGCGCAACCAGAACCGCCGGCGCCAGGGCGCCATCGGAGGCCGTGCTGTGGCAGTGCAAATCAACATTCACGGGGAGTTGTAACCTCAAATCAGCTGGCGCTATCGCGCGCCCATATGTTTGTTATTATGCCGCCACATCCAGCTTCTGGCTCTCACTGTGAAACAATTCATCGATTTCATCCCGCTTCTGCTGTTTTTCATCGTTTACAAACTTGATCCACGGGTCGTCGACATTGCCGGCCATGAGTTGACTGTAGGCGGTATTTACAGCGCCACCGCGATGCTGATCATCAGCTCCCTGGTGGTCTACGGCGCACTGTTCATCAAGCAACGCAAGCTGGAAAAGAGCCAATGGCTGACCCTGATCGCCTGCCTGGTGTTCGGCAGCCTGACCCTGGCCTTCCACAGCGAGACCTTCCTGAAATGGAAAGCCCCGGTGGTCAACTGGCTGTTCGCCCTGGCCTTCATCGGCAGCCACTTCATCGGTGACCGCCTGCTGATCAAACGCATCATGGGCCACGCGCTGACCCTGCCGGATCCGGTCTGGACCCGCCTGAACATCGCCTGGATCGCCTTCTTCCTGTTCTGCGGGGCCGCCAACCTGTTCGTGGCGTTCACCTTCCAGAGCATCTGGGTCGATTTCAAGGTATTCGGCAGCCTGGGCATGACCGTGCTGTTCCTGGTCGGTCAGGGCATCTACCTGTCCCGTCACCTGCACGACGCCGATACCACAACGCCAAAAACCGAGGACTGACATGCTCTACGCAATCATTGCCACCGACGTCGCCAACTCGCTCGAAGCCCGCCTCGCCGCGCGCCCGGCCCACCTGGAACGCCTGCAAGTGCTCAAGGGTGAGGGCCGCATCGTGCTGGCCGGCCCGCACCCGGCGGTCGACAGCAATGATCCGGGCGCTGCGGGTTTCACCGGCAGCCTGATCGTCGCCGAGTTCGACTCCCTGAGCGCCGCCCAGGCCTGGGCCGACGCCGATCCGTACGTCGCCGCCGGTGTGTACGCCAACGTGATCGTCAAGCCGTTCAAGCAAGTTCTGCCATAAGGCTATCGCTCCCTTGTGGCGAGGGGGCTTGCCCCCGTTGGGCTGCGAAGCAACCCCAGAACCATTCAACGCGGTGTGCCTTACGCACCGCGCGCCATCATCTGCGACTGCTGCGCAGCCGAACGGGGGCAAGCCCCCCTCGCCACAAAAGCACCTCTGCCCCATACACGTCTTTTTCTCACGCTGAACCTTCCCGGTTCATCGCATTCTCAATCGCTCATTATTCTCGTTTGCCTGCCGACAACCTGCCCAATATCCATTTGCTAGCAGGAGTCGCAATGCGCAAAGGTCCGTTGTGTCTGATGTGGGTCACGTTGTCGATCATGGCACCCGCCCATGGTGAGGAAACCACCGAAAGCGGCAGCTCCACGCCATTGTCTTTGAGTGCCGGCAGCCAGATTACCGAGTTGCAGCAGCGCCTGAAGGTCAGCGAGCAGCAGCGGGAAGAACTGAACAAACAACTGCAAAATGCCGACAACGCACGCGAAAGCGCCCAGCTCGCCCGGTTGCGCCAGGAGAACCAGCGCCTGAAGCTGCAACTCAAGGAAGCCCAGGCCAGCCCGTTGCCGCGTCTGTTGACTGAACAGCAGCAATGGTTCGTCACGGGCGCCGGGGTAGCGCTATTGGCGCTGCTCTGCGGTATCTTTGCCAGTGGAGCAAGCCGAAAACGTCGGCAATGGCTAAATTGAGTGAGTCATGAGCGAGCTGTTACTGATTGATGATGACCAGGAGTTGTGCGAACTCCTGAGCAGTTGGCTGAGCCAGGAAGGCTTTCAGGTACGTGCCTGCCACGATGGCCAGAGCGCCCGCAAGGCCTTGGCCGAATCGGCCCCGGCAGCGGTGGTGCTGGACGTGATGCTGCCCGACGGCAGCGGTCTGGAACTGCTCAAGCAACTGCGCAGCGAACACGCCGATCTGCCGGTGCTGATGCTCTCGGCCCGTGGCGAACCGCTGGATCGCATCCTCGGTCTGGAGCTGGGCGCTGACGATTACCTGGCCAAGCCCTGTGATCCGCGTGAGCTCACCGCCCGCCTGCGCGCCGTGCTGCGTCGCAGTCATCCGGCTGCCGTGTCGACCCAGCTCGAACTGGGCGACCTGAGCTTCAGCCCGGTGCGCGGCGTGGTCAGCATCGACGAGAAAGAACTGACCCTCACCGTTTCCGAAAGCCGTTTGCTCGAAGCCCTGCTCAAGCAGCCCGGCGAGCCGCTGGACAAACAGGAACTGGCGCAACTGGCCCTCGGCCGCAAGCTGACCCTGTACGACCGCAGCCTCGACATGCACGTGAGCAACCTGCGCAAAAAAATCGGCCCGCACCCCGATGGCCGCCCACGGATCGTCGCCCTGCGCAGCCGCGGCTACTACTACAGCCTGTAAATCTGCACGGCCTCCCACACGGGCATGACGATAAAATCGCCGCCCCTCTGTAGGAGCTGCCGAAGGCTGCGATCTTTGCTGTTAAAGATCAAAAGATCGCAGCCTTCGGCAGCTCCTGCATTGGATAGCGGGTCGATCGCGTCAGTATTTGTCAGGTCGGGCGCAAAACGTCTTTACCCAAGCTTTACGCAGCGCTGACCGCCGCTGACCTTGATCTCCGTAATCTGTACTCATCCGGAACGTACCGGGAACGAGACAAGGAGATACACCATGCGCAAGACTCTTATCGCTCTGATGTTCGCTGCCGCTCTGCCAACCGTCGCCATGGCCATGCCACAGGATGGCGGTCCGATGGATGGCCCGATGGACGGTGCACGCCACGGCGGTCAGATGCACGGCATGCACGGCAAAGGCCCGTACAGCCAACTCGACCTGACCCGCGAACAGCGCGATCAGATCCGCAAGATCATGGGCGAGCAGATGCACGAACGTCGCCAGGTGGTCGAGAAGTACCTGGAAAAACTCTCGCCGGCTGACCAGAAAGCCATGAAGGACGAGATGGCGGCCAACCACAAGAAAGCCGAAGCTGACGTGCGCAACCTGCTGAAACCGGATCAACAGAAGAAATTCGACGAGATCCAGAAAAAACAGGCTGAACGCCGCGCCGAATGGGCCGAGTTCAAGGCGTGGAAGGCGCAACAGCCGCAAAAAGCGCAATAATGTTTTAACCACAGGCCCGACGGCTGACACCGTCGGGCCTGTTCACATCCGCCCTCTGTAGGAGCTGCGGCACGCTGCGATCTTTTGATTTTGCTTCTGAAAAATAAGATCAAAAGATCGCAGCGTGCCGCAGCTCCTACAGGGGTTACGCGTTTGATTGAGGATTTTCTGTGCGTTCATTGTTCTGGCGTATTCTCGCGAGCTTCTGGCTGGCCATTGCCCTGGTGGCCGGGCTGTCCATTCTGCTCGGGCACATGCTCAACCAGGACGCGTGGATCCTCAGCCGCCATCCGGGACTCAACACCCTGGCCGCCGAATGGACGCAAACCTACGAAGCCCAGGGCGAAGACGCCGCGCAGGAAATCCTTCAACAGCGCAAGCGCCAATACCACATCGACGTCCAGGTGCTGAACGAAAGCGGCGACCCGGTGGTTCGCGGCACCTTCCCGCGTCGTGCCGCCGCGTTCGAAGCCCGGCAGAACAACGATGACCGGCGTCTGCCATGGCGCCGTCTGACCGACGAATTCACCAGTGACAAAACCGGCGACACCTACCTGTTCATCTTCCGCATCCCGCACCCGGAACTCGACGCCTGGCACCGCGAAAGCCTGCTGTGGCCGTTGAGTGCGCTGGGCATCGCGTTGGTGGTGCTGACCCTGTTCAGTCTGCTGGTGACCTTCTCCATCACCCGCCCGCTCAGTCGTTTGCGCAGTGCGGTGCACGATCTGGGGCAAACCACCTATCAACAGAACAGCCTGGCCAAACTGGCCAACCGCCGTGATGAGTTCGGCGTGCTCGCGACCGACTTCAACCGCATGGGCGCGCGTCTGCAAAGTCTGATCGGCAGTCAGCGTCAGTTGCTGCGCGATGTGTCCCACGAACTGCGCTCACCGCTGGCGCGGCTGCGCATTGCGCTGGCACTGGCCGAGCGCGCCAGCCCCGAAGAACGCGAGAAACTCTGGCCGCGCCTGACCCGCGAGTGCGATCGGCTGGAAGCGTTGATCAGTGAAATCCTCGTGCTGGCGCGGGTCGATGCCGATAACGCCAGTGCTGAAGAAGTGGATCTGAATGCGCTGCTCGGCACACTGCTGAAGGACGCGCAGCTTGGCTCGCCGGAGCAGACCGTGCGGCTGGATGCGGAACCGCAATTGAGCATGACCGGCTGGCCGACCATGATCGAACGCGCCGTCGATAACCTGCTGCGCAACGCCCAGCGCTTCAACCCGGTGGATCAGCCGATTGAAATGCAGGCTTCGCGCCAGGGCGAACGGATCGTGGTGAGCGTGCGCGACCACGGGCCGGGTGTGCAGGCCGAGCATCTGAGCCAGTTGGGCGAGCCGTTTTATCGGGCGCCGGGGCAGACGGCGGCAGGACATGGCCTGGGATTGGCGATTGCCAGGCGCGCGGCGGAGCGGCATGGCGGGAGCCTGACCCTGGCCAATCATCCTGACGGCGGGTTTGTGGCCAGCCTGGAGTTACCGTTAGTGCCGGGTGCCGTTGTCCAACCCTGAGCAAAACCTGTAGGAGTGAGCCTGCTCGCGATTGCGGCGTATCAGTCGGAACAAAAGGTGCCTGACCCACCGCAATCGCGAGCAGGCTCACTCCTACATTGGATCGGTGGCGTCAGGCTTCACCCGGCCAGGCGCTGACGAATTCGGCCAGATCAGCCTTCTCGGCCACACGCGGCTCTTTCTGCGGCGTGCCGAGGTACAGGAACGCAATCACCTGCTCACCTTCGTTCAGGCCCAGCCCCTTGGCCACGTGCGCCGAATACGCCAGATCACCGGTGCGCCACACCGCGCCGATCCCCTGCGCGTACGCCGCCAGCAGAATCCCGTGGGCTGCACAGCCAGCCGCCAGCAATTGCTCGGCCTTCGGATACTTGGCGTGCTCCTGCAGTTTCGCGATCACCACGACCACCAGCGGCGCCCGCAGCGGGCCGTTGCGGGCCTTGTCGATCATCGCTTCGGTGACTTCACCGTCCTGCATCTGCGCCGCTTCGGCCAGCAGCTCGCCCATTTGCTCGCGTGCCGCGCCTTCGACGGTCAGGAAACGATACGGCTGCAAGTGGCCGTGATCCGGTGCGCGCAAGGCTGCACCGAACAGGGCTTCGCGCTGCTGCGCGGTGGGGGCCGGTTCGACCAGTCGGGGAACGGAAACACGGTTGAGCAAAGCGTCGAGAGCCTGCATCGGCCACCTCCTGAGAAAAATGTGCGGCTATTCTAGCTTCATCTGCCAACGGGATGCCGGTTTACATGGCCTGCCTCATGGGTAGAATGGCGCCCTTCCCACTTCAGCCCGAGCGGACTTCATGGCGTTGCCGACCTTACGGATCATTGGTTTCATCATCGGCATCTTCCTGATCACCCTGGCCGTCGCCATGGTCGTGCCCATGGCCACCCTGGTGATTTTCGAACGCACCAGCGACCTGCCGTCGTTCCTCTGGGCGAGCATGATCACCTTCGTCGCCGGCCTCGCGCTGGTGATCCCCGGGCGCCCCGAACACATCCACCTGCGCCCGCGTGACATGTACCTGCTGACCGTCAGCAGCTGGCTGGTGGTGTGCATTTTCGCCGCGCTGCCGTTCCTGCTGACCCAGCACATCAGCTACACCGACTCGTTTTTCGAAAGCATGTCTGGCATCACGGCCACCGGCTCGACCGTGCTCAGCGGGCTGGACACCATGTCGCCGGGGATCCTGATGTGGCGCTCGCTGCTGCACTGGCTCGGCGGCATCGGCTTCATCGGCATGGCGGTGGCGATTCTGCCGCTGCTGCGCATCGGCGGCATGCGCCTGTTCCAGACCGAATCGTCCGACCGTTCGGAAAAGGTCATGCCGCGCTCGCACATGGTGGCGCGGCTGATCGTGGCGGCGTACGTCGGCATCACCATCCTCGGCAGCCTGGCGTTCTGGTGGGCCGGGATGAGCCCGTTCGATGCGGTCAACCACGCAATGTCGGCGATTTCCACCGGCGGTTTCTCGACCTCCGACCAATCGCTGGCGAAGTGGACGCAACCGGCGGTGCACTGGGTCGCGGTGGTGATCATGATCCTCGGCAGCCTGCCGTTCACCCTGTACGTCGCGACCATGCGCGGTAACCGGCGCGCGCTGATCAAGGATCAGCAAGTACAGGGGTTGCTCGGCATGTTGCTGGTGACCTGGCTGGTGCTCGGCACCTGGTACTGGTGGACCACCAAGCTGCATTGGCTGGAAGCGCTGCGGCATGTGGCGCTGAACGTGACCTCGGTGGTCACCACCACCGGTTTCGCCCTCGGCGACTACAGCCTGTGGGGCAACTTCTCGCTGATGCTGTTCTTCTATCTGGGCTTTGTGGGTGGATGCTCGGGCTCGACGGCGGGCGGGATCAAGATCTTCCGTTTCCAGGTCGCCTACATCCTGCTCAAGGCCAACCTTAACCAGTTGATTCACCCGCGCGCGGTGATCAAGCAGAAGTACAACGGCCACCGTCTCGACGAAGAGATCGTGCGTTCGATTCTGACCTTTTCGTTCTTCTTCGCCATCACCATCTGCGTGATCGCCCTGCTGCTGTCGCTGCTCGGCGTCGACTGGATGACCGCACTGACCGGCGCTGCCAGCACCGTGTCCGGCGTCGGCCCGGGCCTGGGCGAGACCATCGGTCCGGCGGGCAACTTCGCCACCCTGCCGGATGCAGCCAAGTGGATCCTGTCGTTCGGCATGCTGCTCGGCCGACTGGAGATCATTACGGTGTTTGTGCTGTGTATTCCGGCCTTTTGGCGTCACTGATCGGCGCCTGCAGCAGCCGCGCCCGGTAATCGCCGGGCGTGGTGTCGAACCAGCGACGGAACGCGCGGAAGAAGTTGCTCGGATCGGCAAACCCCAACAGATAGGCAATCTCCAGCAGGGTCATGGTTGGCTGCGCCAGGTATTGCTCGGCCAGTTCACGCCGGGTGTCATCGAGCAACTGCTGGAAACTCGTGCCCTCCTCCTGCAAGCGCCGTTGCAAGGTGCGCTGCGACAGATGCAGGGTCTGCGCCACCGTATCGCGCTTGGGCTCGCCCTGGGGCAGCAAACGACAGAGCACCTGCCGCGCCTTGTGGGTCACGCGGCTTTCGGAAAAACGCGCCAGGTATTCCCCGGCAAACCGGTCGTGCAACAGCGCCATGGCTTCGTTGGCGGTGGGCAGTGGTGCCTCCATGTCGGCCCGTTCGAAAATCAACGCATCGTACGGCGCGTTGAACATCAGCGGCGCATGGAAGGCGTGTCTGTAGGGTTGCAGGTCTTGGGGCTCGTCGCCCTGAAACAACACTTTGACCGGGTGCAGCGCGCGCCCGGTCAGCCAGCCGCACAGGCTCAGTGCGCAGGCCAGCGAGGCTTCGGCGCTCTGTCGGGTCGGTGGCAGGTGATCGCCATGTACCGTCAGAATCAGTGCATAACCCTCTTCGAGCAGACGAAAACTCAGGTCGGCGCTTTCGGCGATGATCCGCTGATAACGCACCAGCCGTTGAAAGCCTTCGGCCAGGGTATTGCTCGACATCAAGGCGTAGCCGGCGACATGGAACGAGGCCGGTCGCACCACCTTGCCCATGTTCAGACCGATCGCCGGGTTGCCGGACAGCTCGACCGCCCGTTGCCAGAGTCGGGTCATGGAATCTTGCGGGAAGCGTGCATCCGGATCATCCAGGGCGGCGTAATCGAGCCCCAGTTGCTTGAACAGTGCCCGGCAATCCAGGCCGTCCATCTCCAATGCTTTGACAATCCCCATCGCCCAGCTTGCAGAAGTCGTTCGTTCGCTCATGGCGTTATTCTTTTACATGATGGATCGCATGCTACGACCCGATTTGCGAAGGATACTAAAGTGGCGCCCATTGTCACTGGCTGATGCCACTGTTCACTCTAGACTCAAATAAGCTACCCGCCGAACAACTTGCCGTCAGAACAATAACCACAGAGATCGCAGTCGTGGAAAACATCAAACAATTCAATACGTTCGCTGAGTTCTATCCGTACTACCTCAGCGAACACAGCAACAGTACCTGCCGCCGGTTGCATTTCGTCGGTACCACGCTGGTGATTTTCATTCTGGCCATGACCATCGCCAAGGGCGCCTGGCTGCTGTTGCTCGCCTTGCCGCTGGCCGGTTACAGCTTTGCCTGGGTCGGGCATTTCTTCTTTGAAAAGAACCGCCCGGCGACCTTCCAGCATCCGCTGTACAGCCTGCTCGGCGACTTCGTCATGTACCGCGACATGATCCTCGGCCGCGTGGCGTTCTGAACCCCGACACACCAAGGAGGCTTGCCGATGAACGCCAATGCCCGTTTCACCCACATGAAGGACGGCACACAGGAAGACTGGGCGATCATCGCCGCAGACTTCAGCGCCTATGCCCGGCAACTGCCGTCACGAATCGTCGCGCACCTGAAGTTGTTAGAGGGCGATTTCGGCGGCTTCCCGGTGGATCGCCTGACCCACTCGCTGCAAACCGCGACCCGCGCCTTTCGCGACGGGCGTGACGAGGAATACGTGGTCTGTGCGCTGCTGCACGATATCGGCGACACCCTCGGGTCCTACAATCACCCGGACATCGCGGCGGCGATTCTCAAGCCGTTCGTCAGCGCCGAGAACCTGTGGATGGTCGAAAAGCACGGCATCTTTCAGGGCTACTACTTCTTCCATCACTTGGGCATGGACCGGCATCTGCGCGAGCAATTCAAGGAGCATCCGCAGTTTCAGGCAACCGCCGAATTCTGTGCGAAGTACGATGCGGCGGCGTTCGATCCGGCGTATGACAGCCTGCCGCTGAGCTTTTTCGAACCGATGATGGAGCGGCTGTTTGCCCAGCCGAAGCACTCGATCTACAAAGCAGCGATGGAAGAACACAGCCCGGCGTAAGGCGAACCGCTACGCGGTTCATCGCGAGCAGGCTCACTCCTACAGTTGACCGCATTCCATAGATGTAGGAGTGAGCCTGCTCGCGATGAGGCCCTCCCTGACAACCGAAGACTCAGGCAAGTTCAGCGACCTTGGCCGCCTTGAGCTGCGCCTCCCGCGCCTGCGCATCCGCCAGTCGATACAACTCGATCGTGCCGTCCCAGTGCTCGATCAACGCCGTGCACGACTCCACCCAGTCGCCGCAATTGAGGTAGTCCACCTCGCCGACCTTGCGAATCTCGGCATGGTGAATGTGCCCGCAGACCACGCCGTGCAACTCGCGTTTGACGCACTCGTGGGCGATGGCTTCTTCGAAGTCGCTGATGAAGCTCACCGCGGTCTTGACCTTGTGCTTGAGGTACGCCGACAACGACCAGTAACCGTAACCATAGCGGGCCCGCCAGTGGTTGAGCCAGCGATTGAGGGTCAGGGTGAATTCGTAGGCCGAGTCGCCGAGAAAGGCCAGCCAGCGGTGATAACGGGTGATCACATCGAACTGATCGCCGTGAATCACCAGCAGGTGCCGGCCATCGGCCGTGACGTGTACTGCTTCGTCGACCAACTGGATGTTGCCGAGGATCAGCTTCGAATAACGGCGCAAAAATTCGTCATGGTTGCCAGTGACGTAGATCACCTCGGTGCCGCGCTTGCTCATGGTCAGCAGGCGGCGGATCACGTTGGTGTGCGCCTGCGGCCAGTACATGCCGCCGCGCAGCTTCCAGCCGTCGATGATGTCACCCACCAGGTAGATCTTGTCGGCGTGGTAGCCCTTGAGAAATTGCGACAAGTGCTCGGCCTGGCAATCCCGCGTGCCCAGGTGCACGTCGGAAATCCACAGGGTACGCACCCGTTGTTTACGGCTGGGTCTGGCGAGCTCGGCGCTGGTCATGGGCAACCCTCTGCGATGTTTTCGCAAGAGTGCGCCCGCCGGGTTAATCGACCATGACAGGCATGCGTCAATCGTGTGACAGCGCGCAGGCCGGTGGCCCCGGTGTAGACTGGCGCTCACTTCGGAGACTTCTGCCATGCGCCCGATCCTGACCCTGCGCCAATACACCCACGACCTGATCGTCCACAGCCACGACCACGCGCAACTGGTGTTCGGCTTGTCCGGCGCGCTGGATTTCGAAGTCGAGGGCCGTGGCAGTCAGGTGCGCCAGCAGAGTTTCGTGGTCGTCCCGTCCGGCGCCCATCACGCCTGCGGCAGCCCGCAAGGCAGCCGTTGCCTGGTGCTGGACATCCCCGACGAGCAATGGCTGACGGATTCGCTGGGCGAGCATGCCGAGGCCAGTCGCCAGTTGCTCGACCGCCCGGCCCGGTTGGCGCTGGACGCCGGACAAAGTCAGCTGGTCAGTTGGCTGGCGAACAGCCCGGTCAGCGATCCGTTGATCGCCCGCCAGGGCGCGGTGCTGTTGCTGGCCAGCCTGAATCACACCCGCCCCGCTGAACTCAGCGCCCGCCGTCTGCCCTACGCGGCCCTCGATGCGCACATCGAGCAATACGCCGCCTATCCGCTGCAAGTGGCCGACCTGGCGCAGATCGCCGGGCTGTCCAGCGCACGTCTGCATGCACGCTTCATGGCCGAATGCGGGCAGACGCCGATGGACTACATTCGCAGCCGGCGCCTGCACAAGGCGATCGGCCTGTTGCGCGAGACCGCGTTGCCGATCGGCGAGGTCGCCAGCCGGGTCGGTTACAGCTCGCAAAGTGCTTTCTGCGCAGCAGTGCTGCGTGAGTTCGGTGCCTCGCCCGGCCGGTTGCGCCGCGATTCCTGCGACAAAAAACGCTAGTTCGCCGACAGACTTCTGCGCCGCAACACGCTTCAATGTCTCCCATGTTCCCCTGTAGGAGCTGCCGCAGGCTGCGATCTTTTGATTTTGACTTTTCAAGATCAAAAGATCGCAGCCTGCGGCAGCTCCTACAGTGATGGTGTTGTGTATCGACAGACTCAAGAAGGATTGCAATGACTCCGCGTACCGCCCTCGGCGCCCTGCATATCGGCGCTCTGATGTTCGGCCTGACCGGTGTGTTCGGCAAACTCGCTGCCGCCTCGCCGGCGGTCATCGTCTTCGGCCGCGCCGCGTTCGCCGTGCTCGCCCTGGCCTTTTTCGCCCGCTTCGCCAGCCAGAACGGCTGGCAGAAACTGCAGGCGGTCGATTGGCGGCGCCTGGCGCTCAGCGGCGTATTGCTGGCCGGGCACTGGGTGAGTTTTTTCATCGCGGTGAAGGTGGCCGGGGTGGCGATCGCGACGCTGGGCTTTACCAGTTTCCCGGCCTTCACGGTGATTCTCGAAGGGTTGATCTTCCGCGAACGCATCCGCACCAATGAAATCGTGCTGGTGGTGCTGGTCAGCGTCGGCCTGGTGCTGGTCACCCCGGCGTTCGACCTCGCCAGCGGCGCCACCACCGGGCTGCTCTGGGCGGTGCTGTCGGGCCTGCTGTTCGCCCTGCTCTCGCTGACCAACCGCGCCAGCTCCGGGCGCATCCCGGCGGTGCAGGCGGCGCTGTGTCAGAACGTGGTAGTGACGCTGTGTCTGCTGCCGGTCGCCGCCCCGCAACTGAGCGAAGTACGGGCCCTGGACTGGTTGTGGATCGGTCTGCTCGGGGTGTTCTGCACCGGCGTCGCGCACAGCCTGTTCGTCGCCAGCCTGGCGGTGATCAAGGCACGTACCGCCGCCGTGGTGTTCGCCATGGAACCGGTCTACGGCATCACCATCGCCTGGCTGCTGTTCGACGAAAACCCGACCGTGCGCATGCTGATCGGCGGCGCACTGATCATCGTCGCCATCGTGGTCTCGGCGCGGATGTCAGGCAGTGCCGACAAGAAAACCGTCGCTGCCGAAGCCGCGTCTCACTGAGTACGGTCGTTGTGGCCGAGGTCGCGGTCAGGGTCGATCTGATCGCGCACCCGCTGCTTGAGCACCTTGGCCTCGGGAAAACCACCGTCCGCCTTGCGCTCCCAGATCTGCACGTCGTCGCAGCTGATGTGGAACACCCCGCCGGTGCCGGGCACCAGCGAGACCTTGCCGAGGTCATCGCCGAAGGTGCTGAGCAGCTCCTGCGCCAGCCACGCGGCGCGCAACAGCCACTGGCATTGGGTGCAATAGGTGATGACGATTTCCGCTTTGGCGACGGTCATGTTCACTGAAACTCCTGAGACAGAGGGCGCCGCTATAATAGCCGGCTTTATCGCTTGCCCCGAGACTCACCATGCGCCGTTTGCTGTTCTGCCTGCTGCTTGGCTTCCTGCCGTTTTTTGTTGATGTCAGCGTTCATGCTGCCGAAGCGCCACGCCCAAAAGTCGGTCTGGTGCTGTCCGGCGGTGCCGCCCGTGGCCTGGCGCACATCGGCGTGCTCAAGGCACTCGAGGAACAAGGCATCAAGATCGATGCGATCGCCGGCACCAGCATGGGCGCGGTGGTCGGTGGCCTGTATGCCTCGGGCTACAAGATCGATGAACTGGAAAAGCTTGCGCTGAATATCGACTGGCAGCAGGCGCTGTCCGATTCCCCGCCACGGGAAGACGTGCCGTTTCGACGCAAGCAGGACGACCGCGATTTTCTGGTGAAACAGCAACTGAGTTTTCGCGATGACGGCAGCCTCGGCCTGCCGCTGGGGGTGATTCAGGGCCAGAACCTGGCGCTGATGCTGGAAAGCCTGCTGGCGCACACCAGTGATACCCGGGACTTCGACAAACTGCCGATCCCGTTCCGCGCCGTCGCCACCGACATCGCCAATGGCGAAAAAGTGGTGTTCCGCAAAGGCCACCTGCCCCAGGTGATCCGCGCCAGCATGTCGATCCCGGCGGTGTTCGCCCCGGTCGAGCTGGACGGACGACTGCTGGTGGACGGCGGCATGACCGACAACATCCCCCTCGACGTCGCGCGGGAAATGGGCGTCGATGTGGCGATCGTCGTCGACATCGGCACCCCGCTGCGCAACCGCAAGCAACTGACCACCGTGGTCGACGTGCTGAACCAGTCGATCACCCTGATGACCCGGCGCAACTCCGAAGAGCAACTGGCCGCCCTCAAGTCCTCCGATGTGCTGATCCAGCCGGCGCTGGCGGCGTTCGGCGTCACCGATTTCGGCAAGGCCCAGGAGATGATCGACGCCGGTTACCGCGCCACACGGATTCTCGACGCCCGACTCGCACAGCTCAAGCCCCGGCAATCCCAGGACGCCGAACTCAATGCCGCCCGCGCCCCGGGGCAGCGCACCCCGATCATCACTGCGATCAAGGTCGAGAACGACTCGAAAGTCGGTGACGAGGTGATCCGCTATTACATCCGCCAGCCCATCGGTGAACCGCTGGACCTCGGCCGGCTGCACTCGGACATGGGTACGCTGTACGGTCTGGACTACTTCGAACAGGTGCAGTACCGCGTGGTGCATAAGGGCCAGGATCACACGTTGGTGATCAGCGCCCGGGGCAAACGCAGCGGCACCGATTACCTGCGCGTCGGCCTGAACCTGTCGGACGACATGCGCGGCGACAGCGCTTTCAACCTTGGCGCCAGCTATCGCATCAATGGCATCAATCGCCTCGGCGCCGAATGGCTGACCCGGGCGCAAATCGGCGACAAACAGGAGCTCTACACCGAGTTCTATCAGCCGCTGGACGTCGGCTCACGCTACTTCGTCGCCCCGTATGCCGCCTTTGAGGCGCAGAACGTCGACGCCGTGCTCGACAACGACCCGATCGCTCAATACCGCGTCGAACGCTATGGATTCGGCCTCAACGTTGGCCGGCAGATCGGCAATAACGGCGAAATCCGCTTCGGGGTCGGCGAGGCCTGGGGCAAGGCGGATGTGCGGATCGGCGATCAGGACCTGCCGAGCGAAAACTTCACCGAAGGGTTCTATTCGTTGAAGTACTCGTTCGACTCGCTGGACAACGTCTACTTCCCCCACGAAGGCAAGGACGTCAGCCTGACCCTGATGCAATTCGAACCGGGCCTGGGCTCGGACACGCGCTACCGACAGTGGGAGTTCAAACTCGACAAAGCCATGAGCCATGGCCCCGACACGCTGATTCTCGGCGGGCGCTACGGCCGTACCCTGGACGACGCCAATGTGGTGACATCGAGCTTCCTGCTGGGCGGTGCGCGGCAGTTGTCGGGGTTCCGCGAGGATTCGATCTCCGGGCAGAACGTCAGCCTGATGCGCGCGGTGTATTACCGCCGGTTGACACCACGGTCGTACCTGCCGCTGGACTTCCCGCTATACGCCGGCGCCTCACTGGAACGTGGCCGGGCGTGGAACAACGATAATGAATTCGACAGTGGCTACATCAATGCCGCCAGCGTGTTCATCGGTTTCGATACGCCATTGGGGCCGTTGAATTTCACGTATGGCTTGAATGATGCGAATGAGCAGGCGGTTTATCTGAATCTGGGGCAGACGTTCTAGGCACTGTCCTGATTTGATGTCGCCTGACAATCCGCCTTCGCGAGCTTGCTCGCGAAGGCGTCAGAACAGGCACCGCATCAGCCAATGACACTCAGATCAACGAATACCCGCCAGCAAGGTTCTGGCGGTTTGTTTAAGGGGTTCATCCCCTTCCCTGAGCAACTCATTGAGCAACGCAATCGCGCTGTCGATGTCGCCGTCATCGATGCAGGTCTGCGCCTGTTCGAGTTTCCCCGACCCGGTTACAAGCTCCGGCTCTTGCAATACCAGCGGCTCCAGCGCCAGTGATGGCGGCGGACCGCCGAATTGATTGAGAAAGTCATCGTCCAGCGGCTGTGCGTCCGGCTCAGGGACCCATTCCAGTTCCGCCTCGTCGTTCTCTGCGGTTTCGGGCAACTCGAAGTCTGCCGGCATCACCTCAAGGCCCGAACCCGACGCGGCGGCGTCTGCTGACGACTTGTCCGTTGCCGCACGGCTATCCTCCAGATCCCAACTGGAGTCCATCGACAACTCGCCCAGGTTCAATTCGAAATCATCTTCAGACGTGGGTTGCGCAGCAGCGACCGGTGCCGCAGCGATGACAGGCAACACCGGCGTCAGCGGTGCAACACTGTTGAGCTTTGGATGACGCGCACGGATCGCCTCCAGTTGTTGCGGATCAACCCCTGCCCCGCGCAACTGGCTTTCCTGTTGCTCATACGCCGCGCTGTCGCCCTGGCGACCCAGCACTTCAAGTAACTGCAGGCCCAGATCGTTGCGTTCCGGCTCCTTGTCCAGCGCATTGCGTAACAGCCCGACGGCCTCGTTCAGGCGTCCGTAGGCCAGGTAGATCCCCACCGCCTCCAGCACATCGCCCGCCGATGGTTCTTCACGCTGCTCGGAGGCAGCGCTGATGCTGGTCGAGGGTGCGGTGGGGGTGTCATCAAAGTCCGGTTGAGGGCCTGTCGGGACAAAACCCACTGGCGCAGCATCCCGGGCCAGTTGCCGTCGACGGCGCAGGAACAGCCCGCCGCCCAACAGTCCCAACAACAGCAGCAAGCCACCCAGCAGCGGCCAATTGAGGCCATCGTCTTCGGCTGGCGGCGCTGCGGTTGATGCAGGCGCCGGTGCCGCCGGCGTGATGACAGGCGCCGCTGGCTTTTGCAGCTCGGTCAAACGCGTTTGCAGATCGCTGACCTGCTTTTTGCCGTCAGCCATCTGGACATCCTGCGCCTGCAGTTTCGCGTTCAGCTCATCGACGGTCTTTTGCAGTTGCTGGTTCTGCAGCACGCTGGCCGCCAATTGCTCGGTCAGTGCCGCGTTGGCCGCTGCAGGCGCGGGTGGCACTGGCGCTGAAGGTGCGGCGTCACGTTTGCCCTGGGCAGCCGCAGGCGCCGTCTTGGCGGGTTCGACGGAGGGGAATTCAGAGGATTGCCCGCGCGGCTCGGGCTCATCCGTGGCCGGCACGATGTTCGGCGAACCGGGCGGATCGATCAGCACCGTGTACTCGCGCAGCAAGCGGCCATTGGGCTGGTTGAGCTGCAGCAGAAAATTCAGAAACGGTTCTTTGACCGGTTTACGCGAGGTCACCCGGATCATCTGGCGATTGCCCTGCAGGATCGGGGTGAACCGCAGGTCGTTGAGGAAGAACACCCGCTCGACCCCGGCCCGGCCGAACTCATCCGCCGTGGCCAGGCTCACCGAGAGGTCACTGGCGCTGAGGCCTGCGGCATCGACCAATGCGATGTCGGCCTTGAGCGGCTGATTGAGGCCCGAGTGAACAGTAATGTCCCCCAGGCCCAGGGCCATCGACCAGGTCGAATAGCTGAATACACCAGCGACCAGCAGCCATTTGGCGCCACCGCGCAGTACTACGTGCCGACTTGCGAGCATGAGCATCCCTTAAATAAGCAAAACCGGTTTCTATGCGTTCGCACATCCGGTACGAACACGATATTGCCCAGTAGTTCTTATAGTCTGCTCAGCGCGATCCCTCAAAAAACCGCTGCACGGTTATGCCTCAAGATTTTTCCAGGTTGGCCAGAATGTGCCCGTGAACGCGCATGCACACCTTCATATCCGCCTCGTCGATACCGACGAACAACTCGCTGCGCAGTTGCGTGGCAATGGTTTCGATTTGTTCGATCAGCGGCAGCGCCGGGGCGCAGAGAACGATTTTTTTCGCCCGGCGGTCTTCCATCACGGACTGGCGTTGCACCAGGCCCTGGCTTTCCAGGCTATCGAGCAGACGCGCGAGGGTCGGGCCTTCGACGCCGACGCTTTGCGCCAGCTCGCGTTGAGTCGGCGCGTCTTCGAAACGCGCCAGATGCAGCAGCACCAGCCAGCGTGCCTGGGACAGACCCAGGCCAGCCAGCCGGCGATCCAGTTCGGCACGCCAGCCACGGGACATCTGGGCCAGTTGCATGCCAAAGCGGTGTTGATCGGTTAACGGCATAAAACACTCATGAGTAGACTGACAAATAGAGAAAAACTAATTATTAGTCAGCTAAGCATGACATTTGGCTATAGGCAAGAGCCGACCGGTACTGAATCGTTACAACTGCCTGACGGTTGGCGCAAACGCCGTCTTACATTTCGAATTCAGATTGCAGCGCAGCCCTTACGCAATAAAGCACGCCTTCCGGAACGCGACCGGCGAACAGCTCGGCCACTTCGGCGACCGACGGCAACTCGCCCTCGCCGTCGAGGAACGCGTCCTGCACTTCACCCATCAGCTCTTCCGGCAAATCCAGCGCCTGTTCCAGCGACAACTGCTGCTTGCCGATAGCCTCGGCGAGCATGCTGTAGACATTCTTTTCCGAGCACTGCAACTGCCCGGCGATCTGCATCGGGGTCATGCCGGCGCGGGCCAGGGTAATCAGCTCGTGACGCACGTCGGCCACCACTTTCGGCGCCTCGGCCTCGCCGCCGAGCACCTCGAGGAAGGCCTCGCCGTAGCGCTCCAGCTTGCGCGCACCGACCCCGCTGACCCGGGCCATGTCGGCCAGCGAGGTCGGCTGGCTGCGGAGCATTTCCAGCAGCGTCGAGTCGGGGAAGATGACGTACGGCGGCACGCCATGCTCTTCGGCCAGTTTGCGCCGCAGGGCGCGCAGGGCTTCCCACTGTTCGCGCTCCTCGCCGCGCACCAGTTGGCTGGCCGGGCTCTTGCTGGCGGTTTTGGCGGTGACTTGTGGCTTGAGGTCGCGGCGCAATTCCAGGGTCACTTCGCCCTTGAGCAATGGCCGGCAGGTATCGCTGAGACGCAGACCGCCATAGCCTTCGTGGTCGACATCAGCCAGGCCGCGAGCCACCAACTGGCGGAACAGCGAGCGCCATTCGCTCTCGCTCAGCGCCTTGCCGACGCCGTACACCGACAGGTGCTGATGGCCGAAGCTGCGGACCTTTTCGTTGTCCTTGCCCAGCAGCACGTCGACCAGATGACCGACACCATAACGCTGGCCGGTGCGATAGATCGCCGACAGCGCCTGACGCGCAGGCTCGGTGGCATCCCAGGTCTGTACGCCGTCAACGCAGTTGTCGCAGTGGCCGCACGGCTCGGGCATGTCTTCGTCGAAGTACGCGAGCAGGGTCTGACGGCGGCAGCGGGTCTCTTCACAGAGCGAGAGCATGGCGTCGAGCTTGTGCTGTTCCAGACGCTTGTGGCGCTCGTCACCTTCGGAGTTCTGCAGCATCTGCTTGAGCATCACCACGTCTTGCAGACCGTAGGCCATCCACGCATCCGCCGGCAGGCCGTCACGGCCGCCACGACCGGTTTCCTGGTAATAGGCCTCAAGGGATTTCGGCAGATCGAGGTGCGCGACGAACCGCACGTTGGGCTTGTCGATGCCCATGCCGAACGCCACGGTGGCCACCATGATCAGGCCTTCCTCGTTGAGAAAGCGCTTCTGGTGATAGGCGCGCAGGTCGTTAGGCAGACCGGCGTGATACGGCAGCGCCGGGAAGCCTTGCTCGCTGAGGAATGCGGCGACTTCTTCAACCTTCTTGCGCGACAGGCAATAGACGATGCCGGCATCGCTGCGCCGCTCGGCGAGGAACGCCAGCAACTGCTTGCGCGGCTGTTCCTTGGGCACGATGCGGTAGAAGATGTTCGGCCGGTCGAAGCTCGACAGGAAGCGCTCGGCGTTCTGCAGGTGCAGACGGGTGACGATTTCTTCGCGGGTGCGCTTGTCGGCGGTGGCGGTCAGAGCGATGCGCGGCACGTCGGGGAACATTTCCGCCAACTGACCCAGTTGCAGGTATTCCGGACGGAAATCGTGGCCCCATTGCGACACGCAATGCGCCTCGTCGATGGCGAACAGGGCGATGTTCAGCCCCTGCAGGAACGACAGCATGCGCGGCTGCACCAGACGCTCGGGCGCCAGATAGAGCATCTTCACTTCGCCACGTTTGATTCGCGCGGCGAGGTCGCGCTGTTGTTCGGCACTCAAGGTGGAGTTCAGCGCAGCGGCGGCCACGCCCAGCTCTTCGAGGGTGGCGACCTGATCGTCCATCAAGGCGATCAACGGCGACACCACCACCGCCAGGCCCTCGCGCAAAAGCGCCGGCACCTGGAAGCACAAGGATTTGCCGCCACCGGTAGGCATCAGCACCAGCGCATCACCGCCGCTGGCCACGCGCTCAATGATTGCACCCTGACGGCCACGGAAACTGTCGTAGCCGAAGATGTCCTTGAGGACGCGTTGAGCCTGTTCGAGCATAAAAACTCCAAAAATCTACCGAAACATCCCTGCACAGGCTGGTTCAGGACAGCCACAGCTGCTTAAACAAAACGTAAGAGCGCATTGCCAGACCACCGCAATACGAGCAGGGAGCGCAAAACGCGGCAGTATACCCGAGCCCTTCCCGGCAGGGGGTGCCGCTGAGAAGACTCAATCCGTCACACGGTCTCGCTTTCCCCTGTAGGAACTGCCGAAGGCTCGGGCCGCGTTCGGACGATCTTTTGATGTTGATCTTGAAAAACAAAATCAAAAGATCGCAGCCTTCGGCAGCTCCTACAGGGATGAGCGGTGGATATGCAGGCTGTGGCAGGGCAAATCTGCCGTGCGGCTGGCTTGAGCGCTCAAGAAGGCCTAGAATTCCCGCATTGTTTATTCCCCCAAGGTAGCCCCGTAATGTCCTTCGCTGAGCAACTAACCCGCCTGCAAGTCTTTCTCGACGCCGACGAGCTGCACGAAGAGGCGCTGGATTACGTGGCCGCCCACGGTTACCTGACCGCGCTGTCGATCTGCTCGGACATCGTGCCGGATCGTGAGTGGATCGACGCCCTGTTCGCCGAAGAGCCGCATTACAGCAGCGACGCGCAGCGCGCAGAGATCGAAGCCACCCTGATCGGCCTCAAGGCCCACATCGCCCGCCAACTGGCGTCCGACGAAGAGTTCGAGCTGCCGTGCGATCTCGACCTGGGCGACGACCCGGACGATTCCGAACTGCGCGGCTGGTGCATCGGTTTCATGGAAGGCGTGTTCCTGCGTGAAGCCGCCTGGTTCGAGACCGCCGAAGAGGAAGTCAGCGAAATGCTCCTGCCGATCATGGTCGGTTCCGGCCTGTTCGACGAACAGCCAGAGTTCGAAGACATCGCCAAGGACGCCAACCTGATGGACGACATGATCGTGCAGATCCCGGAAGCCCTGACCGCACTGTACCTGCTGTGCCAGGCGCCAGACGAAAAACCGGCGATCCTCAAGCCACGTCACCACTAAGACCCTGCCTATGGACAACCCCATAGGCAACCGCCCCCTGATGTTGCGCTACATCCTGCTGGCCATCGGCTGGCTCAGCGTGGCATTGGGGGTGATCGGGATTTTCCTGCCTGTTCTGCCCACCACCCCCTTCCTTCTGCTCGCAGCGGCCTGCTTCGCGCGCAGCTCTCCGCGTTTCTATCACTGGCTGGTCGGGCACCCAAAGCTCGGGCCATGGATCCGCAACTACCTCGATGGCAACGGCATTCCGCTCAAGGGCAAGGTCTACGCGATCGGGCTGATGTGGGCGAGCATTCTGTTCTCCTGCTTCCTGGTGCCACTGCCGTGGGCGCGAGGGTTCATGCTGACCAGTGCGGTGCTGGTGACGGTTTATATTTTGCGGCAGAAGACCCTTGGCAAACGTTGAACAAGCACATTCTGAAATGACCTTTCATCCGAAAAAGCTGCGCACCTGTTATTTCTGACAGTAGCCATCCGAGGCATATTCACACCTAAATAACTCCATCGTCAGTCTTTACCAGAAGCTGGACTGGAGTTCCGATCATGCTCAATCAGCGCAAGCAAAGTCTTACCCCTTTGGCGCTTCTCGAACCCGATATTCCCGGGCGTACCCGGCCCATAATGGACTCCGGTGAATGGGGTATAAACCTGGCCGCCGCGAAGCTCAACTTTCCGGAAGATGGTTTATTGGTGCAGATCCCCGTCTGGCTTCACAAAGGCCTGGGAGACCTTGTCGAATTGCTACTCCATGAGAAAGTCGTCGACCAAAAGTACATTGAAGACCCTGCCGAACTAACGCAACGCACGACATTGTGGGTGGCAGAGCGGCACATTCCGAGCGGCTCGTACTCATTGTCCTATCGCGTCACGCGGCTCAACCAGACCCCGGAAACCCAGACCCCGCCTCTCAGGCTATACGTCAAACTCGAACTTCCCGGAGGCCAGGACACCAACCCTGAGCCAGGCCACTCGAATCTTTTCATGCACATCCCCCCTGAAATCATCAGCGGTGGCGTGGACAAAGAGGTGGCTGAAGCAGGTGTGCCCATTACCATCCGCTCCGCCAGCGGGACCGGTTTGCCCTATCCGAATATCGCGGAAGGCGATTGCGTCATTCTGAGCTGGGGCGGCATCTTTATGTTTTCCGATCCGGTCACCGATTTACAGATCAGCGACCCGGTCAACCATCCTCTCATCATCCATGTCACCAAAGAAGTCATTGAGCGCTCCGGAGACAGTGACAGCTCCGGGCTGGCCGTCACCTACAAGCTGCGCGACATTGTTGGCAATGAGTCTACGGACTGGAGCGACGCCATACGCATTGTGGTCAACATCGGCATCAGCCTGCTGCTCGCCCCTATCGTCAAGGAGGCCATCAACAATGTCATTGACCTTGATGAGTTGGGCGATGACCAACTGACGGCTCAGGTCTGGGCTACAGATTCTACGCTGCAGAAAAACGATGTTATTCACCTGAAGATGCGCGGGACGACCGAGAGCGGCGAAACCATCGAGGTAGCTGCTGAGCCGCAGACCGTCGACAACCTGCCGCATACCTATGAGTTTTATTTCGACAACGTCGATGTGCGCAAACTGACCAATACCCAGGTCACTTTCCTGTATACGGTGGTACGTGCCGACACCCCGGAACCTTTACGTTCCAAAGGCCAGTTTGTCCAGGTCATTGGCGAGGCACAACGCCTGGCCGCTCCGCGTGTCATCGATGAACACCAAGGTGCTATCAATCCTGATCTGCACTACGTACGCCTGCACATTCCGCATAACCCACTCATCGTGCAAGGTTCGGCGCTCGATATCATCTGGTTCGGCAGGAGGCCCGATGGCAGCACTCACAATCCCGAACTGGACTGGTATTTCCCAGACAATCAGGAAGCCAGTGACCCCGAAGGGTTCGTCATCACCGTAGCCACCATTGAGGACAATCATCTCAAAACCCTGGAGGGCGGAACGCTGACTATCGCCTACTACCTGCTGACGGTCGAAGGTGACGACACCGTCTCTCGTGAATCACGGCACACCAACGCATTCCAGGTGGGCGAACCGCAATTCGAGCTGATCAAGCCGGATATCCTGGGCGAACAGGACGGCGTGCTTAAGCCCGAAGACTTGTCCAACGGCACCAGCAGACTGACCGCCCCCCGGCCAACCGGGACGCCGAGCGAGAATAAGGACGTTGTGATCTTCACTTGGTTTGGCGAAATCACCGGCAAGGTGGAAGACTCGGTCACCCTCAATGCACTTTCTGCCAACAGAGACGTGAATTTCAACCTGAATGCCGCCTTCGTCGCCACACACATCGTTCCGAACCACCGCAATAAAGTCACTGCCAGCTATCGTATCTTGCGCTTTGAATCGGGCAAGACCAGCTATTCGAATCCGCGGGTGTTCTACGTGGGCGAGGCCCCGGAACAACTGCTGAACCCGGCGAAAGTACGCGAAGCCGTAGATGACGTACTCGACCCGGCCAATGCACCCAGCGGTGCCACCGTATGGATGGAAGCTAACCGCTCGGAGAATGCTGGCGATCACTTCTTCATGAAATGGCGCACCGCAGACGGCAGCGTTGCCGAGGAGTATGACAAAACCATCTCCGGCAACAACAAGGGCAAGGAGGTGGAGTTTCCCGTTCCGCGGTCAGTTGTACTGGCAAGCGAGAACCACGAGGTCATCATCGAGTACTACGTCGAGTTGTTCGAGGGCGGCACTGCCCAGGGCGAAAATTACACATTGCGCGTGGAAGGTGGCCCCGGCATCAGACTGCCTGTGGCGACCTTCAAGGAAGCCAGCGGCCCGCAGAAAGACCAGCTCAACCCCGATGACGTCTTCCCCACCGGCGCCACCGTGGTCATCGAAGCCAGTGCCGGGCTTAAAACCGATGATCTAGTCCACGTCGAAGTCGTGGGCAAAACCACGTACAGAACTTCACACTCGGTTCTTGCAGACGAGCAGGACAGCGAACTGGCAGTGATCAAGATTGAACATACATTCATCGCCAACCATGTCGATGAGCGCATCTCCCTGGCCTATACGATTACCCGCAACGCCGGAGGTACCGATGGCCCGTCTGCGTCGACCGTCTATGACGTTCGCAGGGTGATCGGAACCGGCTTGTTGAAAGTCATGGGAGCTCGCTACACCCGCGGCACCTATCGATCCTCCGGTGGTTCGCATGTCATCAGCGCGTTCAATGCGACGACCGGCCAACCCTTGCCGGCGGAATGGAAATATTCCGAAGACAGCCAGTGGACGACGGGCAATACCTGGTATGACACCCACCCCGAACAACTGCTGCAGGTGCGTACGGCTGATGATGCCCTGACCCTGAACAGGGCGAACATCCTCGGCAACGGTAACGACCTGGCCGTCAACGGCGAAGCGGCGTTCGTCGCACATCGCGATCTCGGTGATATGGCTGGCTGGGGCAATAGCGAGTATGGAGCCAGGATCCCCTCCACCATCATCACCATGGATGACATTGTCGAGGTGAGCAGCACGCGCAGTGCATTCGCCGCCCGCCGTGCCAACAATGCGGTTGTGGTCTGGGGCAACGCGACAGAGGGGGGGAACATGACCGGCGTTTCACCTCTGAACTTCAAACAAGTGGTAGGCAACTCTGTCGCCTTTGCTGGCTTGAAGCTGGCGGGGCAACTCGTGGCATGGGGCGCCGCAGATCATGGCGGCACCGTACCAGCGCCTATCAGCAACCTCACCGACATCACGCAGGTGATCGCGGCCGGACAAGCCTTTGCAGCGCAGCGAATAACAGGCCACCTGGTGGCCTGGGGCTTGGCGGAAAACGGCGGAAGCATCCCCGACGACATTGCCGGGTTCACCGATATCAAGACCTTGATCGGCAGTTTCGGAGCCTTCGCCGCCCATCGGGGCAACGGCAGGATTATCGGCTGGGGCAACCCCGGTTACGGCGGTGAAGTCCCCGAGGCTATTGCCTTGCTGACGGACATCATTGAGCTCAGCAGTGCCAACGCGCAGGCGTTTGTTGCACGCCGCGCCTCAGGGCAACTGGTGGCCTGGGGGACGCCGGAGTATGGCGGAACCATTGACCCGTTGATCGAAGGACTGACAGACATCGTCGAAATCTGCTCAACCTGGCGTGCCTTCGCTGCCCGGCGACACAACGGACACGTCGTGGCATGGGGCCGATCGCTGGAGGGCGGATCCGTACCTGAACACATCGCCATGTTGAATGACATCGTGCAAGTGTGTGGCTCTTCCCAGGCCTTCGCCGCCTTGCGCAAGAACGGAACGGTGGTTGCCTGGGGCAATGCTGAATTAGGGGGCGATACCGCGCCTGTCGTCGATCAATTGACCAATGTTCAAGCGCTTTACAGCAACTCTCACGGGTTCACAGCCCTGACGTCAGACGCACGTGTCGTTACCTGGGGGCACGCCGTGGGCGGCGGCGACAGCAGCGCAGCCCAAGATCGCCTGAGGGGCAAGGTCTCGTACCTCTCCAATCCGGTTTCCCGGGGGGTCGCACTGACAGCCAGTCACATGGCAAGGCTCAGAGCCTTCCGGTAAAGCCGCCCGGAAACCGTCCCATTTATATCGCCCGGCGTTCCTGGAAGAGCGCCGACGGCGGATCAGAGAGTGAAACCATGTCTGTTAACGCCTCCACACTCAAAGAGCCTTCGGTCGATGAAGCGCCAGACGGCGAATTGGACCCTGAAATGATTCCTGCAACGGGAGCCACGCTACGCATCACACCCTACGGTGACATGACCTATCGCGACTGGCTCTACCTCTTTGTCGGCGAACATTACACCGACGATATCCCCGTCAGCGCGAGCGCCGTAGGCAAGGATGTGTTGTTCCTCATTGATCAAAAACAGTTCGTCCCCAACAGCGACAACACCGTGATCATTCGCTACGAGGTGCAACACTATCAGGGCGCGAGGGAGCCATCGCTGATTCTGGAGTTAAAGCTCAAGGCCGACTTCCAAAGCGAAGCCCGTCTGGACTTGAGCGCTGAAAACTATGTTGCCTGCGTCGACAAACCACCCAGACAAACGCCCGTTTTTGCACGCATGACCCGAGAGGCCAATTGGGGGGCGGGGCCGTACGAATACAGCAGCAGCGACGAGAGCATCGCCATCGTCGACAACGCTTCTGGCGAAGTGACTGCCGTGCGCAATGGCACGTGTTCGATCATCGCCACAGACAGCCAGAGCCAGACGCAGCGTTACACGCTGACGATCACCGGCATTCACGAACTGCATTTTCTGACTGCCGGTGCCAACTGGGAAGGCATGATTGTTCTTTGCATGCAGGCCAAATTGCAGTCGGTCACGTTGCCTCAGATCAAACGCCTGTGGTCGCTGTACTACCCCAACAGTGGCTCGGTGGCCGATTACCTTGGCTGGTTGAACTACCCCGTGTGGACAGGGGACGCCTTGGGGGCGGGAACCGCGTGGTCTTATGACTTGAACGGTACCGACGTCAATGACAACGCCAGCGGTGATGATATCGAGACGTTTCATCAGGTCGTCGGCATCAAGCACGGCTGAACAACACCTGCCTATCAAACACGGTGACCTGATCATCATGAAAAGTCCCATACTCGCCGCCAAAGCCCTGCTGATCGCCCTGTGGCTGATCAGTAGCCTGTGCCACGCGGCCACCGGCCCGGAAGTGGCGAAGTTGCTCAACACCCGCTACCAAGACACCAGCGCCGAATGCGTCGGTGATCACCCCGCGTACTTTTGCAGCGGTGTGCTGGTGCGTGGCACTGACGGTGCGGACGAATTCTGGAAACACGGCACGGCATCCACACAGCTTGGCGCCGAGAGTTTCGCCTACCTGCGCGCCGACCTCGGTACTCGGGTGCTGGCACAAAAAAACGGCATGGTTTTCAGTGATTCATTCACCGCAATCGGGCAAGGCAAATCGCTGGAAGTGTTGTGTGCTTATCCATTTGAGCTGGTCCTTGCAGGCACGCGTTCCGACTTCGGCTGCGGCGCAATGACAGGCGCCCGCACCGAGCCGGATCCCTCCTCCTGCGCGGCCTTTGGCGTTACCGATGCTCAGGACTGGCTCGCGCACTTCCAGCAGCAAGGTCTTCAACCCGAGCACCAATGTTCGTTCAGCAGTCGTGAGGCGGCGCCGTTCAAGGCCAGCCTGCTTGCCCATCAGAGCCTCGATGCTGCCTGGGCGGCCAGGCCAAATCTGGTTCAGATCAGAAACTGGGATGCCACTGCGCCCAAACCAATCCCGATACAAGCCCTGTTCTATGACACGACGCAAGCCGGTGCATTACTCGGGGCGCAGAAGGATCAGCGCGACTACTTCAACGCCACCGGTGACTGGCTGCCGGTCCTGCGAATGGACCTGAGCCAGGCACCACGCGGCGTGTTCGGGTTTGACCAGCAGGATCAGTTGTACACCGGGTATGAAGTGGCTTCGCGGTTGAATGCGCGGTATGAGAAAACGGCGTCCACCTGCCTGGCAGGTCACACTGCCTACTTTTGCAACGGCGTATTGCTAAGAGGCACCCAAGCCTCTACAGCCTTTCACATGTGGAATCCAAGCCCGGGCTCAGTTGCCAACGGTGGCGTTTCCTTCACCTACCTACGCAAAGACGCAGGGCTGACAAAACCGGTTTTCGCTCAGGGTTTTCTCGTCCGCGAGAGTTTTGCACCAGCGGCGAATCCCTTGACCGTAATGTGCGCCTATCCCTTCGACGGAGCCACCGGCCTCCCCGCAGACACCTGTCGTGTACGCGGCGATATGTGTCATGAGCTGGGCGTCAACAACGTGGAAGCCTGGGTGAGTCGCTATGGCAACGCGCCACGCAGCAGCTGTGCGTTCAATATTGACCCTGCACAATTCCAGCTGAGCATCGACGTGCGTCCCAGCGTCCCCGATGGCGATGGCTGGAATGAGGTCATGGTCGAAACATGGCCTCAAGACATTCCCTTACGAATCCCGCTTGAAGCTTTCTACTACAGCCTCAAGGCGCATTACGCGAGTGATGGGCTGTCACAGGCTCAGTTCGCCCAGCGTGACTACTTCCAGACCACGGGACGCTTCTTGCCCATCGTCCTGATTGATCTTGAAGCGCCGGCAAACCAGGTCTTCACATACAACCCAGTCGAACAGAACTCACCTGGGGCGCCCGCCCGTGTGTTGGTCATACCGGACCTGTAACTCTGTCGCGCTCACAGCCCTCATCCCGATCACCGGTGAGGGCATTGGTTGACCGGCGGTTTCTCGGGTCGACAGCCCTGATAACCCATCGCCCCGACGACCATTTATCGAAAACACTCGCCTACCTGTCAGATCTGACAGTAGGCAGTGTCCGCCACATCGTGCTCAATCAAACGACACATCCCAGTCCGAGTCGCATTCTTTTCGATGAGGTTTTTGTCATGACCCACTTCCGCTCATTTCTGTTTCCCGTCTGCCCTTTTCCCGTTGCGCCTCTGGCGCTGCGTCCAATCGGGATTTCAGGCATGACACAACCGGTGGTCAATGCCGATGGCGGTATCAACCTCAAGACTTACAACCAGTCGCCCAGCGGCTTGTTGTGCTACATCAGTGCGTACGCCCCACCCATGCTGGCAGGTGACAAGCTGGAAATTCGCCTGGGAACCGAGATTCTTACAACCCGGGTTCTGCAATCCGAAGAAGAAGACAGCAATCTTCCGGTGTTTTTTCGCCTGCTCTCTAACCTCCTCGAAGAAGGCTTGGTCGAGGACCTGCACTACACGCTGACCCGTAACGGCAACACCGACCCGGATGACATCTCTGTGCCGCTCAGATTATTGGTGAAGCTGGATCTGCCCGGCGGACACGACAAGTGCCCCCATCGACCGGGGCACTCCGAGCTGCATATCGTGCAATTGCCGCAGGACGTCATAGACAACGGGGTGGACGCCGCGTGGGCCGCGAGAGGGGTGCCCATGACGATCCCCCGATACCTGAATATCGCGGTGCGCGACGTTATCCAGGTGAAATGGGGACGTGCCTACCTGACGCCCCATGTGGTCACCGCCGATGAAGCGGCCGGCACGACGCCGATCGTGATCACGGCCGTCCAGGAGGACATTCTCGCTGGCGGCGACGGCAATGCGGTGCCGGTGCACTACGAGATCCACGATGAGGTCTGGAACTACTCGGTGGATTGGTCCCAGAGCACCAACGTCAAGGTCGAAGCCGGCGGCGAGCGTCTGGACGCACCCATCTTCAAGGATTCGGTCAACGGCATCATCACCCTTGCAGATCTGAACAATGAGGATGTGACCGTGCAGATCCTGGTCGCCTCCGCCGACTTCGCCTTGGGTGATACGCTGACCATGACTTGCACCGGCACACCGTTGACTGGCAAGCCATGGATCGATACCCAATCGAAAGACATAACCAACTTTCCCAGCGTCGTCGAATTCAAGATCAAGTACGCGCTGTTCCGGGCGATTGCCATGGGAAAGGCTGATGTGGCCTATGTGCTGTACAAAAAAAACGGTCTCCCTCCCTCATCCTCCAAACGCACATTCGCCTCGGTGGTAGGCCAGGTAGCGTTGATACCGGCCCCGGACATCCGGGAATTGCTGGGCGATACCCTGGAGCCGGACATCCCGTTCGCCACCGTGGATATTGAATATCCGGGCATGGCCAACGGTGATGTCGTGCAAGTGGCCTGGATAGGTACCCGAGCCAACGGCAACCCGTATGTGTATGAGGACGAATACATCGTCAGCGAGGGCGATGCGCAACGAGGCGTCATCACCGTGTATGTACCGGGTGAGCATGTACTGCCACTGGAAAACGGCACGCTCGACCTGTTTTACCGGGTGGCCAACGACAATCCGCAACTCTACGGTGTGAGCGAATCCGAGCACTTGCGGGTCGCGGTCGGGACGGTGCAGGCCACCTTGCCGATACCCAAGGTGGTGGAGGCCGATCCGCCCGATGTGCTGGACCCCTCGAAGATATTCGACACCGCAACCGTGTTGATCGAATACCTGGGCACGCTCAAGGGCGACATCCTGACCTTCTACTGGACAGGGTTCAACTCAGCGGCCAGTACCAGCGACTGGGTGCCGATCACCGAACTGAGTGTCGGCAAGCCCGTACGATTTCGCGTGCCAGCCAGATTCGTCACACTCAATGCCGGCCAATACGTGAAGGTGCGCTACAGTCTCAAGCACGCGGCCACCGGCCGATACAGCCATTCCGCCACACTCAACCTGCTGGTCGGTGAGTTGGTCGGTCACCTGCCGCCTCCGGACGTGATCCAGGCGCCGGACAACAACCTCGACCCGATGAATGCGCTGTCGGGGGTGGACATCGGGTTCGGCTTCAAAAACATGAAGTCGGCGCTGGATCGCATCGGGCTGCAGTGGCTGGGCTCTGCCGGGGCAGGCACATCCACTGACCTCGAGCTGCCGGGCAGCGACACTGGCCGGGTGCAGTTTCATCTGCCGCCGCCATTCGTCGGCCCCAATATTGGCCGGATGGTCACCGTCAGTTGCGAGGTCTCGCGCTACCACACCACCACCAACTCCGAGACCCGCGATATCAACGTGCTGCGCTTTCAGAACCCGGAAACCCAGCTGCCACGGCCGCAGGTTCCACAAGCCAGTGGCGGTGTCCTGGACCTGATGATGATCACCGGGGATGCCAGGGTTCGCGTGGCCACCTGGCCTTTCATCGCCCTGAAGCAGCGCGCCTGGCTGCGCATGGAAGGCACGACCGCTACCGGCGCCATTTACCGCATCGAACTGCTCAACGCAATGGAAATCAGCCCCGCACACCAGGCCAACGGGCTTGACGAACTCCTGCCCAGAAGCGAGCTGATGAAACTGGGCCACAGCACGCCAGCGACGGTGGTGTGCTGCGTCACGTTCGACGGTGATTCGCAGGAAAGCAGAGCTATCGAGTTTCCGTTGCTGCGGTTGACCGTCCGTACCCGATACGACTATGTGACTCCCGACATCATCCGGATACAGGACAGTCGCGGCGAAGTCATTGAGGACGGCGTGACCCGTGACACCAAAGTCACGATCAGCGGCAGCGCGACCCGGGGCGAAACCATCGAACTGTTCAACGCACTGTCTCAATCCATGGGCACCACTACAGTCCGTGACGACAGCACGTGGAGCCTGGAGATCGGAATTCTGACGGAGAAAAAATACAGCATCACGGCCAAGGCCCTGTACGACGCCGATCCGGTGTCCAGCCAACCGCGTACCTTTACGGTCAAGTTTTCGATCACACCGCAGATTCGTTCGGTGACCGACTCCAGAGGGCTGGTCAATCCAGGTGCAAACACTTTCGATAACAGCGTCTTGATCGAGGGCGAAGCCACTCCCAACGAACAGGTGCGGCTGATGGATAGCACCTCATCCGTCGCCACGGTGAACACAAATGACCGGGGCGAGTGGCGTCATCGCCATGACAACCTCGGCGTAAAAAGTTACAACATGATCGCCAGGGCGCTCTATGACGTTCAGCCTGCCGACAGCCCGCCCTACCCGTTCAATGTGATTCAAGCCGTCACGCCCAGCATTTCCTATGTAACCGACGCAAAAGGGAACCTGGACAACGGCGGGACGACCTATGGCCGCCGGGTCACGGTCGGCGGCAGAGCCAGTAAAAGTGAACGGATCGAGCTGCGCGATGGCAGCAGTACGCTGGTCGCGGCGATCAATGTCGGTGCCGATGAAAACTGGTCCCACGTTCTGGAAAATCTGACACTGAAAACCTACAGCCTGACCGCGAAGGCCTTGTACGGCGCACAACCGATTTCCGCTCCGCCTCGAACGTTTACTGTCGCTGCGCACGTGACTCCGACCATCACTGCAGCCACCAACTCCTCAGGCACGATTCCCGACGGCGGCACCAGCTACGGCAACGCCGTAACCCTGATTGGCACAGCTTCGCAACGCGAGCAAGTGCAGGTCTACAACGGCTCGACCACCATTGGCTCGCCTGTCACAGTCGGTGGCGATAACCAATGGAGGCTAAACCTCACAGGACTGGTGCTGGGCATCTACAGAATGACCGCCCATGCGCTGTATGACGTTACGCCGATATCGAGCTCGCAGCGTACTTTCACAGTTGCCAGCCACATCGCCCCTACCATCACCTCGGTCAAGGGCGCCAACGTCGAGATCCCCAATAGCGGGAGCACCACCAGTACCACCGTCAGCCTGTCGGGCGATGTCACCTCGGGGCATCAGGTTCAGATAATCGACAACAACGATGCCAAACATACCGTCACCGCGAGCGGGACGAGCTGGAGTACAACCCTGGCCGTGCCCGTGGGCGGGCACTCGATCACGGCAAAAGCGGTGACGACCGGGCAGGTGTCCGCTGCCCGAAGCTTCAGCGTCGTCGCGCCGATCCCGCCGCTGTATTTCAATACCAGTCCAGTGACGTTGAGCGGGAAGATTTATCTGGTTCCAGCCAGTCCCCACGTGCTTCCGGCCTTTGGTCCGGGAACGTCCGTGCAACACGTAGCCTCCGGTGGACAGCCCGGGTACACCTATTCGTCCAGCAATGCCGGGGTAGCGGTAGTGGATGGTGCAGGGCTGGTCACTGTACGAGGGCGGGGTACCGCGGCCATTACCGTACGAGATACAGCCAACCAAATGGCGAGTTATTCAGTGACGGTGACGGGAGTCATCCATTGTGTCTACCTGGGAACCGGTACCAATACCTGGACTGGAGTCAACCAGCTGGCCAGCGCGGCCGGAGCAAGAATCCCCAGCCTGGCTGAGTTGCGCGAACTACATGCCGCCTATGGAGGAAGATGGCCGATGGGATCCCACCATTTTTGGTCAACCGACAACAGCAACGCATACTGGCCGTTCTCCGCCAAATATGCACTCACGATTACATCCGGCGCCCTCAGCTCAACACGGACGACTGGTGGATCACACGCAAACGGAGTAGGCCTGAGATAGACACAGCATTCACGTAAAAAAACACCTCGCACGATGCGAGGCATTTTTTTACTGCGTGGCTACCAAGTCAAAGCATTTACCACTCCCAACGCAACCCGACATTCACCCCATACGGCTGCTCGATGTTCTTGCCCTTGCTGTAGTCGAAATCAGCATGCACCTGCAGGTCCTTCGACAACGCCAGCGCCACACCGGCGCCAAGCTGACCACGGCTGCCGGACAGATCATTGTTGAACTGGTTGTTGTCGTTGACCGTCACGCGGTTGTTGTTGATGAACTCGTGCTGCAGCGCTGCCCGCACATAAGGCTGAGCGACCATGCCGTTGCCCATGTTGAAGCTGCGCCCGAGCGTGGCACCGGCTTCACCCAGCACCGAACGCGCACGGTCACCATCGGCCTGCATGCCGTTGTCCAGCGCGTACTGGCTGCCCTCGATGGTGTCCATCGTCAGTCGGGTGTAGGGCTCGACGAAATACCCGTCGTCCAGTTTGATGTTGCGCCCGAACTCTGCCGAAACGCCGACGCCGGAGTTGTGATAATCGCCTTTCGCCCGACTACCGTCACTCAAAGTGACCTTGGCGTCATTGTTGAACCGGTTGAACTTGAGCAGTGCGTCGAAATAGTACCCGCTCTCGGCATCCAGCCAGGTCACGTAAGGCCCGAAGTAGTAGCTCTTGATCGTACCGGACGTGCCTTGCTCAACGCTCAGGTCGGTGTCGCTGTAGCCGCCCATCACGCCCGCCAGCCATTGACTGTCGCCCAGACGCACATCAGCGCCCAGAGACAAGCCGCGCTGGGTTTGCTGATACGCCACCCCCGAGCCTGCGGCGATGTTGTATTTATTACCGTACGTGCGCATCCAGAGGCCGGGCTGGCTGCCGTTGAAGCGCAACTCGCCCATCCGGCTGCGCAGCGTCGCCCCCTCCGCCAGCATGACCGTGGTCGGCGCGCTGAACAGGGCCAGCACCGATCGTGCGCCCGGGCTGATGACTTCGGTGGTCGGGTCGAGAAACCACTCCTTCGCCCCCCCTTCAATCTCCCGACTGGCCAGACTGTAGGACCAGGTGCCGACATCAGCCCGCTGATTGCCGGCCAAGGTAAAATTCGCACTGTCGGTGGTGGCGGTACGCACCAGCGTCAACGCCTTCGTCGAAGTCGCGTCCAGGCCAGAGGCCGTAACCGCCAGCGCGAAGTCCCCCGCCGAAGCACCGGTGACATTGAGAAAATCACGCTCACCGCTGGCGAAATCGCCCTTCATCACAAATGTCCCGTTGCCGGAAAGCGAGCCCACATTCAACTGGTAATACGTACCCGGGGCGTCGGAGGCGCCGAAAGTGACGGTGCCACCGTTCATGCCCAGCGCACCGATCGAATCGGTGCCGGTGAGTGTCCAGTTTGAGCTGCTGTTGACGTTCACGCTGTCGACAGCGTCGAGGCGCCCCGTCAATTGCGAGTGGTTTTCCAGCGTGACGGTGGCGGTAGAGCTACCATCGACCAGCACGTCCCCCGTGATGGTCCCCAAGTCGAAAACGAGATTGGCCCGGCTGTTATCCGCCACGCTGATGTTGCCATTCAGGGTGCTGTTGGCAACGGTCATGCTGGCGGTCGATGAGCCTTGAACATCCAGTAATCTGCCGTTGCCAGCAAGAAGGCTGGCACCGTTGGAGACGCCTATCGTGGCCTGAGTCCCGCGATCCACCAGAATCGCAGAACCACTGGTACCTTGTACCGTTGAGTTATCCAGCGACAAAGTACGGTCTCCCACATTGAGGGCGTCATTGACCATCCGCACACCTGTCGCCTGACCGGTGATGGTCGTCAGCGCGGAAGTACTCACCTCGCCACCAAGGATATTCACACCGATGCCATTGCTGCCCGCACCCATGATTTGCGTATTGATCAATGACAGGGAGCTCAGCCCCGTGACCTGCGACCCGATCAGTTGTCCACTGATCTGACTGTTGGACACCGTCACAGTAGATCCACCCGCCGCAACACTGGAGCGGTTGACCGCCAGCCCGATTTCATCGCTGGTCACGGTCGTTCGATCGATGGTTGCCTGACTGCTGGTCACTGTTACGCCATCACCACCGTCGTTACCGACGATGGTGGCACCGTTGATGTTCAGCAACGACCCGGACCTCGCCGTGATCGATCGGGTATTGGCTCCGGAAGCATTCAATACGCCATTGTTGCGCACCAGATAGTCTGTAGGCTCAACCGATGAATCGATAGCCAGCGTGGTGTTATCGACGATAGTTGCCGAATGTGCAAAACCCGCGAAAAAAAAAACGGCAGGCAGGCAAAGCATTATTCCAGATCTGCCTGCCGGGATTACGCGGACGTGTGATACATCCAACATTTTCATGATTGATTCACCTCGAAATGATTACAGGCCAGAGCAGTTCAATAGCGTTGGCGGGAGGGGGGGGACAATAACGTTACTTCCCCCCTAAAAATGTAGGAATAGTCCGCAATGCACATAGAAAAGTCCTGCCGCTCGGTAATCCTTATAAGAAAAAGGGAGGCCTTTAATGCCTCCCCTGACATCGACGATCAGATATCACACAGTGATCCATCACCCTTCTTCATGTGCACCTTGACAAGGTGTCGCTGAGCTTGCACTGGGCGTCCGTCAATCATTGCAGTGTAATTTACATCGCCCCACGCACTCTCTGTTGCCAAAATTTTCTGATAGGGGAATTTCACGATAAACCCGTCAATCGTTTCCTGTAACGTTGGTATATAGGTGACTTTCTCTTCAGTACCAGGTTTTTTTAAAGTACCTGCCGCATCGGTATAACCCTG
This sequence comes from Pseudomonas sp. MG-9, assembly GCF_018729515.1. Lineage (NCBI taxonomy): Bacteria > Pseudomonadati > Pseudomonadota > Gammaproteobacteria > Pseudomonadales > Pseudomonadaceae > Pseudomonas > Pseudomonas sp. MG-9. The sequence continues at coordinate 419,090 of NZ_JAHHZH010000005.1, read as the reverse complement.
ATAGATAAACTCCAACGTTTGATCGGCCAACTGCGGTTCACCGGGAGAAACCAGCACTTCGGCACACTTGACAAGTACCGGATCTGATTGCAGGGAGCCACAGTTGAACCAATCAGTAAAATCCGGATCAAGGTGCTGAAACTTAACCTCAGGAACAACACCGGGCCGAATCAAAACATCAACATCCCGGGGCCGTGAGTGGACTTCATTATCATTGATAGCAGGGTTAGTAATTTTATAGGTAACCGGCAGTGGATTACCGTTGTTGCCCGCCTCCACAACCTCCCAAATAATACTGAACGTCAAAATCCCGGTTTCCGTACCGTCCAGTTCTATAACGCCACCTTGTGCCTCTGTAACCTCGACGCCTTTCCATATCAGCGTCATGATGTCTCCATCTTTGACACCAGCAAAAACAGCTACAGTTACAGCGACATTATCAGACGCGTCGGCATCCGTCAGAATATTCGGGCCATTACCACCTGTACCTTGCACAGTAACCAGAGCCAGATTAGGATCCGGGTTTTCCCCGCCGTCACCATCTCCCGGCCGACGCAGATCGACATCCACAACTTTTGAAGGCACTGGAGTTCCTAATGGGTAACGCAGGTTATGACGTTTGATCCGATAACTGACGTCTACCTTTTTTACATCCACGTTGCCGTTAAATACATCCCGGTATGGAATGCTCACGTAGAACGGGAACGTATTGATCTTCTGCGGAGGCTGCAAGATACCGTCATATTCCACCTCCAGTTCGTCGATATCGGGCAGGAAGTTTATGTACTCAGCCAGAATACCGACCCCCAGTGGGGCCTGAGCGTCGGCCAGATCCACCAGTTTTGGCGCGGTGTCGTCATCAAACAGTGGAATACTGGGCTCTAGAAGCCCTTCAGGTGGATCGGTCAGAGTGACATTAAGCTCTGTGAAATATTGTGGTGTATTTCGGTTGCCCTTACGGTCGCTGAGGTAATAAAAAAGAGATTTTAAACCTTCCTCGGTACCCACATGCGCAGGGGTCAATCGAAACTCGATCGGAGCGGTGAGATCAGTTATGGTAAACACGCCAACCAGCGTCGGGTTTGTCAAACTCACGCCGAACCAGCACTCAATTTCATCGCCGAGCTTTCTACTCCCATAGTTTGGAACGGTGATCAATACAAAACCATTCTCATCGAAGTATTTTTTGGTAATGCCATCTCTTTCCACCTCGGCAGGAACAGTCGCCTTGCCGAAAGCTACCGGTGCTGTTGTATCAATATTAATTACCAGTGGCGTTACCTCTGATCCGTTGCCTCCAAAATTCAATACGTAACTCAATTCATGAGGTCCTGGGGTCGACGTGTAGCCTTGTGGTAAAACAAGATCAAACACGGTGATAGCTGGATCAATGGGTGTCTCGAAAAGTACTCGAGTAGCACGTATGGGAGTGCCGTCCCATTTAAGCTCAAGATATCCATTAATAATGTCTGGATGATCCGCGTCGGCAAATCGCGCGATCTGCACTTTCAGCGCAAACCCTTGAAAGCTTGAATGCAGCTGATTCGGAGCATCATCCGGTTCATCAAGCAGTAACGGATTATCCGGATGAAGTGTCGGTGGTAAAGCTGCAGCTTTCGGACTGCGAAAACGGACGCCAAAGAAACGTTCGCGGTTCTGCGCCGGTGTCAACGAGTGGAAACTTGTCATCTTTTATCATCCTCTCAGCAACTTGATTGACTGGCACAGGGCAAACAGCCTCCTTGCCAGAGTTCTTGCACAATGACTGCATGGGTAACCAGAATTTAAATAAAACTTGAAGCCAGCTTCGATTAATACTGTATCAGTACGCCTGCAACTTACTCTTCACAAAGATCGTTATCCGGCCCGCAAACAGCACTACTCGGCATTGTGCGATTGATAATGACAAACTCCGATTTTGAATTACCGATACCGCCGTTAACTTTCTTCAGGTGATAACTACACAGCGCCGAGCCATTGTTTACCATTGGCGCAATCAAGCGCTCGTAGTCGCTGACATGCACATCAAAACCTTCACGAGCCTGTTCGGCAGTGAGTTTTGTTTCGAATGTGTCGGAGGCTCCGTCAATCGGATCGGTTCCATTGCGCCCCAAACACCCCTGCCAGGACAATTCGACGATATCGTCTTCATCAAAGGCCGCATTGCCGTTGATATGTACCCAGACACCTTCCCACAACCTGGGTTTGGCGCAGCAGTGAAGTGCTCCATTCCAGTCGGCATGAGGAAACGTCGGTTCCGGCAAGTTCTCGATCACGATGATCGCCACATCAACCGCCGTCACATCCGCCTGCTGCAGGTTCACGCCATTACTGGTGGTATACCAGGTCAGCAACGACGGATTCACTTTGTCCTGGTCGATGGCCTCCCAAGGGATAACGAACTTGATCGGCTTACCGGCGACGTCACCGAGTTCAACCTCGTACTCGGCGACTGGTGTGCCGATTGCGCCCCAATAGAGGAAGAGCTTTTCACCTGGCACCGGAGTGTCATACAGAGGCAGATGTGCCTCGGCAGGCTCACCGAAATCGACGGTTAACAGCTTGTTCCGTTGTTTCGATCTGGCACCGTAAACTTCCAGCCTGGTCAATGTGGAATTCAACAATGCCGGGGCGTTGGCATGATCCTGGCCGGCGACTGTCAGATTCACCAGCACCCACGTTTCGGCAGATGGCAAGGTCGGTGTGCCGCCGCGCTGAATGCGGTAGCTCACCCAAACGTCCTGTGGCCCAAGCCCATCTGCCGTCAAGGTCGACCAAGGCACGGTAGCGACTTGCGTCTGCTTGCCGGGATCGACGTCGAGCGGAGCCAGATCATGCCCGTTCCACTGGATCAGGACCTTGTCGGAAGGGTCCGGGTTCTCATACGTTTCGATTTCGACGGTGACTGCCCGCTGGCTCACCGCGCCTTCACGAGCATGTTGACGGTCAATCAAGCCACGCGCCGACAATGGCACTTTCGGCGGTTTGAGGGTGCCAGGGGCCGGACTCAAATTGACAAAAACCGGTAACAGCGTGGAGCGCGGCCCGCGATTTCCGGCCCAGTCACGGAGCCGGTAGTAAATGTAGCGCTGCCCGGCACCGCTATGACGAATATCTGCCTCATACATCGTAATGATCAGACGTTTCTGATCAATGTCTTGCTGACTGAATTCTTGCTCACGAATTTCGATCTCCGAATCCGGAGGATCCGGGTTTTTCGTCCAGAAATAGATCGAACGATCCTTGGTCTTGACGTCGACATACAGCGGTACCTGAAACCGGACTTCGCCATACTGGGAAAGATAGTCGTCAGTGATATCCCCTGTTACATCCAGCATGATCAGACGGTCGGGGTCCTGATTGTCGTTCGGCGGCGATCTGTCGACAGTGACTAGTTTGGGATGGGAGTGCAGAGGATTGCCGCCATAGCTGACTTCGTAAGACAAGGAATAAGTGCCATGATCCAACTTCAACTTTTCCCGTGGGACGATCAGGGTCTTCTCTCCCGTATCGTCAAACGACTCACGGTAGACCTCCGAGAACGCGCCACCCAGATCCACCCAACTGACCCTGATGATGAAAGGAATGGGGTCCTCAAAGGGAGCGCTCCAATCAGGGATGATGACCGTCAGATCTTCAGCCAGAGCGGTACGTGGTAGCAGCCCGTCAGGCGCCTCCTTCCCGTCTTCGTCCTTGAGGATGGCAGGTACGCGTGGCACTTCGATCAGGTCTTCATCCCTGTGTTCAGAGCGTGTCATTGAACGAACTCCCTCGCATCAAACCAAGCAGCACATGCGCAAAGGACCAACTGTCTACGGGTCCCGCTGCGATTGATTTAACGACGTTGAAAGGGTCTTGCCTACTGTCAGAAATTACAGGTGTTACTACCGCTTGTCGGAATTGGTGTTCGTACGCGAGGGGATTTCACTCCACTCGCCCCTCTGCCATTCGTCGCAAATACGCTCCTACCTGTAATTTCTGACAGTAGCCAGCCTGCCCCTCCAAGCCTTAAATGACTCCGTCCCCCCTTTCGACCGGAGTCCCTACCATGTTGAAACAACCCCTCAGAGGCATCCCTCCTCTGGCCTTGCGCGCTCCGGAAATTCCCGGTCGTACCGAGCCGCAACTGCCCTCCGGCGAATGGGGCATCAACCGTGCCGCTGCAAAGGACAACTTTCCTGGCAAAGGTCTGAAAGTCTTCATCCCGCCCTGGAGCAACATGAGCAAAGGGGACGAGGTCGAATTGCATTACGATGGCGGCCGGGTCGACTACCACGCCATCGCGCTTGACATCGAAATCGGCGAACGTGTGACGCTCTGGCTGGAGCCGGGTCGGATCACCAACGGTTCCCATACGCTGGGCTATTCCGTCACACGCCTCTTCCAGACGCCCGAACCCTACACCCCGGCCGAACGGATCTACATCAAGCTCGATCTGCCGGGCGGTCAGGATCTGGATCCCGATCCCGGGGAACATTCAGAGCTGTACCAATACATCGACCCGGCGCTGGTTGCCGACGGTATCGACAAAGACTCCTCGGCGGCCGGTGTGGATGTGATCATCGAAGCCAAACCGGGCAACGAGTCCCGCCGGCCCTACCCGAACATTGCCCCGGGCGATATGGTCATAGTCAGTTGGGGCGGCGTGCTCTTACCGTCTGCACCAGTCACGCAGGCGCAGATCGACGATCCGGATGCCAATCCCATTGTTGTCCATGTCCCGGAAGCGGCGATTCTCCAGGCAGGGGATTCCGGCCCCGAAGGACTTGCAGTGACCTTCATCATCCACGATCTGGTGAACAACGAGGCTGAGGATTGGTGTACGGCAACCCGCCTTGTCGTCGACACCGGCAATTCACGGCTGGAGGCGCCTATCGCCCAGCAAGCCGAAGGCAATAACCTTCATCTCGACACGCTCAACGGCGCCGCCCTGCAACTGATGGTCTGGGCCTCTACGGCTGCTTATATGCAGGGCGACATCATCATCATGCACATCAAAGGCACCACCCTGGACGGTGAAGCCATCGACGTTACGGTCCGCGAATCCATTGAAAAGAACCCGCCGATGGTCGTCGAGGTCTTCCTGCCCAACAGCGCCGGCCGTGCCCTGGCAAAGACCCAGGCGCTCTTTTTCTTCGAACTGGAGCGCGACGACACGATCATCCAGCGCTCCAAAGGCCGCTTCATCAACATCGTCGGCGATCCCGTACCTCTGCTGGCCCCTATCTGTGAAGACGCACAGAACGGCGCGCTCGATCCTGACCTGCCCATTGTGCGCATCCGCATCCTGCATGACGAACGCATCAAGGAAGGCATGGGCATCGAACTCAAATGGTTCGGTACCCGTGCCGACCTGACGACCTACGAGCCAGTTCTGGACTGGTATCTGCCGAGCGCTGCCGAGGCCAACGATCCAGCAGGTTTCGTCATCACGGTGGAAGGCAAGCATGCCAAGACTCTCGACGGCGGGACGCTGGATCTGTCCTACAACCTGCTTGAAGATAACAACGGCCAGATCATCGAACGCGGTTCACAGCACGCGGCACTGCTGAATGTCGGTGAAGCGAAACTCGAATTGGTGCCGCCCATCGTCCTCGGAGAAAAGGATGGCGTACTGGAGCCCAGGGATTTGCTCAATGGCATCAGCAAGGTCACTTGCCCCACCCCCGTCGCCAATCCGACGCTCCCCAATGACGCGGTCACCTGGCAACTGCGCGATACCGACGGCGCTCTGCTTTTCGAAGACAGCAAGACACTCAATGCTCTGACCGCCGGCAAAGATGTCAACTTCCCCCTCGATATGGCATTTGTGCAGCAGTACTTTGAAGCCCATCGAGACGAGCAACTGGCCGTCAGCTACAGCATCCTGCGCTATGAAACAGGCAAGCCCAGTTATTCGAATCCGTTGGTATTCCATGTTGGTGAAGCCCTCGCCCTGATCCCGCCGAAAATCCTTCAGGCCGACCCCGATGGCAACACCCTGCAGCCGATCAACGCCGTGGATGCACTGACGGCCGTCATTGATGCGCAAGGCTTGCAGCCCGACTATCTGCTGAGCGTGAAATGGGTGGCCCCCGCCGGCACCCCCGCTGGCGGCTCCCACACCACCCCGGCCAGCCCCATCAGTGACACCACACTGAACGTCGAATTGCCGGTCAGCGTGCTGGCGTTTTGTTTAGGCAAAATCGTCACCCTGACGTACCTGATTACGCACGGCGAGAAAACCACCGAGTCGTTGCCATTGATGCTGAGTATCGGGGTGTTGCCGGTCTCGTCGCTGAATTCACCGATCATTACCGATGCCGTAGACGGTGTACTGGATGTGGCGGGGCTGGGCAGCAGCGTCCCGATCTGTGCCAGGGACTGGCCGCTGATGGCGATCTACCAAAAAGTGTGGATGACGCTGCGGGGCAAGAAAGCGGACGGGAAAGACCATAACTGTGAGGTTTGGGCCAGGGGCGAGTCTTACGTCAACACCACCTGGTTTGCGCAGAAGTACTGGATAAGAGCTGTCCCCAAAAGCTACTTCACGGAACTAACCAACGATAGCCAATTGAGCGTCAGCTTCAAGGTTGCTCTGGATCAAAGAGATGTAGAAGCCGATGCAGTGGTGTTTCCTGATCAGCGTTATACGATCAAGGCGTTTGAGGAGGTGACGCCGATCATTACCGAAGTGAGGGCTTTGCCCAGCAACGTTGTGCTCATCAATGGCGCTACCACGACAGATACAACGGTCATCCTCACGGGTACGGCGAGCAAAGGTCAAAAGGTCGAAATTTTCGACGGCACGGACTCCAAAGGCACACCGACCGCCGATATTTCCACCGGGACCTGGGACTTGCCGGTCAGCGGCCTTGCCGTCGCGGCGCACAGCCTCACCGCCAAAGCGTTGTACGGCACTGGCGCCACTTCGGCGGCGCGGACATTTACCGTTACTGCGATGGTGGCACCGACTATTACCGAAGTGAAAGCGTCCCCCAGCAACATTGTGCTTGCCAATGACGCTACCACGACCGATACAACGGTCATCCTCACGGGTACGGCGAGTAAAGGTCAAAAGGTCGAAATTTTCGACGGCTCGGACTCCAAAGGCACACCGACCGCCGATATTTCCACCGGGACCTGGGACTTGCCGGTCAGCGGCCTTGCCGTCGCGGCGCACAGCCTCACCGCCAAAGCGTTGTACGGCACTGGCGCCACTTCGGCGGCGCGGACATTTACCGTTACTGCGATGGTGGCACCGACTATTACCGAAGTGAAAGCGTCCCCTAGCAACATTGTGCTTGCCAATGACGCTACCACGACCGATACAACGGTCATCCTCACGGGTACGGCGAGTAAAGGTCAAAAGGTCGAAATTTTCGACGGCTCGGACTCCAAAGGCACACCGACCGCCAATATTTCCACCGGAATTTGGGAGTTTGTTGTCAATAGACTGGCCGTCGCGGCGCATAGCATTACTGCCAAAGCGTTGTACGGCACTGGCGCCACTTCGGCGGCGCGGAGATTCACGGTGAAGGCTTTATTCAGAGACTTTACGCCTTTCACAGACAATAACTGGAATGGCTGGGCGATAGCCATCAACTATTTTCACCAATTGAGAACCGAAGGCTCTAATACTTACTTAAGCGCCAGCGCACTTGACTTAAACTCTCAACAAGTCTTTTTATCAATTAAAAAAAGCCTTCAAAACACACCAACCTCCGCCACCCTTAAAGTTTCCTTTAAATACCGAGTACTGAATCCGGACGATGTATATATTCATCAAATAGCCGTTAAAAGCTATTTTACCGGCGCAGAAACAGCTTACGATGCATTTCTCAATTTGGATGGCGCATGGAACACATTCAACAAAACCTTTCCCACCCCAAGACCTGCGAACCTGGAATTAAATATTTTTACTGGAGTAATTACAACGGGAATCCCGATCGGCCGTTTTTCTATAGACATAGATGACATATTAATTGAAGAGGAGTAAGTTTCTAAAAACCACAGCACTGAAGATTCACACATTTCAACTTTTACGCCGACCATCTGAGTTCACAAACTTCGGCAATCCATACAGAATCAATATGATCTCTGTAGGAGCTGCCGAAGGCTGCGATCTTTGTTTCTAAAATACACGTTTAAAAGACATCTCCAGACACGCCTTACAGGCTACACATTCTTGCGCCATTGCCTACGCCTTCGCCTACGCCAGAATCCGCCGGCTTGTGCGCCTTGGGGCGGGTTCTATTGTGGGTCGGTCGCTGACTGTTCAGTGATCGGATTTAGCAGCCCGGGTTTTCTCTAGACGCACAAAGTCCGTTGCCGTTATGGCGGCTTTGCGTGGGGCACTTCGGTGCGCCGGGTTCTAGAGTCCTGGTCTGCTAACCCCCCGTACAGCCGCCACCTCCTTCGTTAGCAGCGAACGGTGGCAGCTCCACTACTCTAGAGGCTCTACCCATGATCAAACCAACACCCAACCCACCCGAATCCGACCCCACCTCCCCCTACGAATCCCTCGACTCAAAAAAACTCCACGAAGCCGCCGAACGCGCGCTCGACCATTACCTCACCCCACCCGCCCCACATTTGCCACGCCAGCCGAGCCACCTGTTCATGGTCGCGCCGGGGCGCCAATACCGAATCGCTGCTGGTCAATGCCTGCGAGTCCATGGCGTCGGCCAGTGAGATGCTCAGCGAGTTCGCAGCGACGCTGGATAAGCTGTTTCGCAACAACGTGCGGGGGCGGATTAAATGATCCGCCCCCTTTGTATTCTCCGCATAATCGGCCGTGTTCAAAGCCTGCTCGCGATGAGGCCACAACTGCTGGCGCCTATTCCTTGGGCACGACGTTATCCAGCGCCTGATTGACCGCCAACTCGCCCAGCATCACAACCTGAGCAATGCCCAGCGCCGTATTGCGACTCGTCCCCTACAGCGTTCCGGCGAAATCACCGAGCATGACCGTGACCGAGGCCAAGGATTCGCAGGCATTGACCAGCAGCGATTCGGTGTCGGTTTGCGGGTTGACCATGAACATGCTGCTGGGGGTGTACGGCGTCGCCATGATGTGTGCGGGCGCAAGGTAGTGGTCGAGGGCGCGTTCGGCGGCTTCGTGGAGTTTTCTGGAATTGAGTGATTCGTAGGGTGATACCGCGTCTGTGTTCGGCGGATTGGGTGTGGTTTCGGACATCAGATGGAACTCCGATCGAGGCACTTTGAAAGAATGATGACCTGTAGGAGCTGCCGCAGGCTGCGATCTTTTGATGTTGCTTTTAAAAAACAAGATCAAAAGATCGCAGCCTGCGGCAGCTCCTACACGGGGGCCGGGTGATCAGTTCGGCATGCGGCGGCCGTCCAGGACTCGGTTGACCATGAGTTCACTGAGCATGATCACCTGATGCAGCATCAGCATGGCGCGGCGCTGTGAGTCGTCGAGCGCGCTGCCGATATCACGCGCCATGTCGCTGGCGGCTGCTAATGATTCGCAGGCTTCGACGAGCAATGTTTCTTCGTCCACGGCGGGATCGATGAGGAAGATTCTGCTCGACTTGCGAGACGGTATTGAAGGGATCGAAATCTTCAAGGCGCCGGGGTTGAGGTAAAACTTGATGGCGCGGTCGGTCGCCTCTTTTATCTTCAGCGGGTCGAGGGCCGGGTCGTACGGGATCGGGTCGGCGTCTGGGGGGTTAGGTGTGGCTTTGAACATAAATATCTAATTCCTGATCAAGGGCCGCGACCGTTCTCTACTAAAAGAAGGGTGGCGGCTGTGCGCAGGTTAGTAGACCGGAGGAATTAGCAAGGCCGGCGCGCTCAAGAGCGCCCTGCGCACAACCACCATCGAAGTGCAGGCATACGCCTGACTTAATGGGACTCATGCACTTACTAATACCATGCGGGCTACTAAACCCGGCCACTGATGGGCAGTGGCAGGGAAACGATATAGCCCGCGCTATGGTCTTGTAAGCCGGCGGATTCTGGCGCACGCGTAGGTAACGGCGCAAGGCGTTGTAGCCGTTATGGCGTAACGGTTCGTGTACTTTAAACGGGTTCGCGCGGGTTACGTTTATGTGCAGACAGTGGCCGAATATTTCTCCCGCTCTGTTGATGTTGTCTGCCAGGCCGCCATCGCCAGCAGGCTGGCTCCACAGTTGGATTGAGTGCACTCAGTTAGAGGCCGGTTGGCTGGTAGGCCGCCATCGCTGGCAAGCCAGCTCCCACAAGGATTGAGTCAACCTGCCAGGGATTGGTCGACTGCTCGCGAAGGCTGACACCCGGGCAAGACATCCCTTCAGACAGAAAAAAACCGCCGCCCCATTCAGCCGGGACGGCGGTTTTTGTCGTTTCAGTGCTCCGTCAGACGGTATCCACCTTCAACGAATGATCATTCAACATCCCGCTGATGATCGTTGCCGTGTCGTGCCCACCGGCCACCACACCGCCCGCCCCCGGGGTCACGCCGTAGTGGCTGGCGAGGTTGACGCCGGCAAGGTCGATGGTCTGGTTCGGCGTGGCGCCGGCCATGGCGCTGACGTCGATGCTGGTGAGCAGCGAGGCGCCGCTGCCGGTGACGGTGAAGTGCAGATAGTCATCAAGTGATGCTGTGGTGCCGTTTTCACCTTGCAGCAGTTGCGACAGGTCGAGCTTGTCGGTACCGGGGGTGAAGTCGGTGATCACGTCATGGCCGCTGTTGCCCTTCAGGTACTGGAAGGTGTCTGCGCCCGGCCCGCCGGTCAGGGTGTTGTTGCCCATACCGCCGATCAGCAGGTCATCACCGCCGCCCCCGTTGAGGATGTCGTTGCCCAGACCACCGTTGATCACGTTGTTATTGTTGTCGCCGGTCAGGCTGTCGTTGAAGTTAGAACCGACGAGGTTATCGATGTTGCTGAGGGTATCGGTGCCGGCGCCGAGGGTGTTTTGCGCACCGAGCAGACCGAGGTTGACCGTGACCCCGGCCGTGGCGTGGGCATAGCTGACCGTGTCGATGCCGGTGCCGCCGTCGAGAATGTCGTTGCCCGGGCCGCTGTAGAGCAAGTCGTTGCCCGCGCCGCCGTGCATCTCGTTGTTGCCGGAACCGGCGGTCAGCACGTCGTTGCCGTCGCCGCCGTTAAGGAGGTTGTTGCCGGTGCCGGCCACCAGGATGTCGTCGCCGGCAGTACCGGTGAGGGTGTGGCCGTCCTGATAGGTGATGCTGACGTTGGCCGTGTCGCTGCCACCGTGGTTGTCGTTGGCGGTGTAGGTGCCGTTGAAGTCCGGGGTCACGTCGTGGCCGCCGGCGTAGTTGACCGTCATGGTCAATTGATAGTTTTCCGCAGCATTCGGGTTGCCGCCGCTGCTATTGCTGATGTTGGTCACGTGGATCTGGTACGTGCCATCGGCGCCGGCGGTGATGGTGCCGCCGTCGGCAATGCTGGTGAACGCGCCACCGTCGACCGAATATTCCAGGGTGACGTGTCCGGCCGCCAGGTTGTGGTCCAGGTTCAGGGTTTCACCCTGTTTCAGTTTGACGGTGATCAGGTCTTCATCATTGGCGTTGGCGTTGGTCACCGCCCCCAGGTAACCGCTGACCACCAGCACCGCCGTCATCGCCGCGGTGTTGGCCGCGAACGCATTGCGCACGTCGGCCAAGGCCTGGTTGGCGGCAGTGTTGCTGGTGCCGTTGAACGTGATCGCGCCTGTGCCGGTGAAGTCCGCGCCCTTGGCTATCCACCCGGTGTTGAAGCTGGTTGGCGAGGCGTTGAGCGTGTCGCCATTGGGGTCGGTGTCGTTGGCCAGCAACAGCTCGCCCGGCACCGTGACGTTGCTCGACAGCACGTTGGTGATGACGTGATCGTCCATCGCCACCGGTGGCGAGTTGGGGATCACTTTCACCGTCAGCGTCGAGCTGGCGAGGTCGCCGTCATTGTCGCTGAGGGTGAACCCGATGTTCTCGGTGATCACCGTGGTGGTGGTTTTCTGCGAGGTGTAGCTGTAGTCGCCGGTGTCGAGGTTGATCACCAGCGTGCCGCTGTTGTTGGTGGCGATGCTCAGCGTGTTGTTCACCGTGTTGAACGTGCCGTGGTTGGTACCGCCGGACGCGGTCAACGAGCCCTGGCCACTGAGGGCTTTCGGATCGTAGGTGTAGGTGGTGCCGTCGATCACGATGGACTTGATGAAACCGCCATCGGCGCCGAACGTACCGCCCTCACCCAGTAACGAGCCAGTGACCGGCGCTCCTTCCACGGTGCCCGACAGCACCGAGTTGAGTTGATTGAGATCGGTGACCACCACCGCGTTGGTGTCGGTGTGGCTGATGCCGTCGTACGCCAGCGGATCGAGGTAGGCATTGCTCACGCCACTGCCGAGGCCAATCGCGTAGTTCTTGATGTTGTTGGCATCGAGGAAGTTTTTCAGCGCTGCTTCATCCGCGGCGTTGATGTCGCCTTCGTTGGGCTTGCCGTCGGAGAAGAAGTAGCCGACGTTCTGCGCCCCGGTGAGTTTGCCCGAGGTATTGAACGCGGTCTGCATCACCGCCACGGCAGCGTCGTAGTTGGTACCGCCGCCAGCGGTGAGGCCGGCGAGTATGGACTTGGCCGTCGCCACATCTACCCATACCGAGGTCCGGTCAGTGGCGTTGCTGCTGAAGGTGACGAGCTGCACCTTCACGTCGCCGAGGTCGTCGTATTTGTCGAGCAAGGCACTGATGGCCTGCTTCGCCAGATCCAGGCGCGACAGCCCCGGCACGCCGGACGGATCGACCATGCTGCCGGAGATGTCGAGGACAATCAGCAGGTTGGAATCGATCTCCACCGCTGCCACCGAGCGATCCGACGCCACGGCTTTTGGCACGTCGTCGACGATGTTGACCACGAGGGTACTGGTGGTGCTGTTGCCCAGCGCATCGGTGGCTTTGTAGGTGAAGCTTTCACTCAGGGTGTTGGCGCCGTCGTTGGCGTTCGGCGTGGTTTTCGGCGCCGACGTCAAGGTGTAAGTGTAGGTGCCGTCAGCGTTGAGCTGGATCTGACCATAGGTGCCGGTGGCGCTGCCGACCAGGGTGTAGGTGATCGCCCCGCTGCCGCCGGTAACCGCGCCGACCAGCGTGCCGGTGGCGGTTTCGCCGGTGTTGCCCGGGTCGCTGCCGGTGACCGTCCCGGGGGCCAGGTCCTGACCGTCCTGGGTCAGGTCGAGGGCTTTTTCATAGACCGTCACGTCCTGATCCACCGACGCGACCAGTTTGCTGTCGGCAACGTTGATGGTGAGGGTGGTGGTGCTTTCGTCGCCGTCACCGTCGCGGATGGTGTAGGTGAAGGTGTCGGTGGCGCCCGGTGGGCTCACCGAGTTCGGGTTGCTGTGGTAAATGGCGTTGCCCGCCGCGTCCAGGGTCAGGTAGCCGTAGGTGCCGTTGATGTTGCTGTTGAGGCCGCCGATCGCCGAGCTTGAGGTGTCGCCGCCGGCGCGCACGCCGACCACCGCTCCGCCCGCCGCTGCGCCGTCCGCACCGCTGACGTCATTGCCCAGCACGCTGACATTGACCGTACCGCCCTCCGCCACCGAGCCGGTGTCGGCCTTGGCGGTCGGCAGGTCATCGATGATGTTGACGTTGATCTGACCACTGGCGGTGCTGCCGTCGGTATCGGTGGCCACCACGTTGAAGTTCTCGGTGAGGCTGTTGGCACCGTTGGCGGTCGGATGCGCTTCGTTATCGACCAGGGTGTAACTGTAGCTGACCACACCGGTCGCCGGGTTGTAGCCGGTGATGGTGAACGTGCTGCCCAGCGGCGACACGACGGATTGCGGGAAGCCTGCGGCAACGCCGTTGGTCACCACGGCGATGCCGCCGACGGTGAGGGTTTGCAGACCATCGAGGGCAGTAACCGTGAAGGTGCCGCTCTGGGTCAGCGCCGGGGTGTCAGGGCTGGTGCCGTCGCTGAGGTTTTTCTCGTAAACGGTGAGTTCGCCACCATTGACGTCGAGGCCGTTGAGCACCACCGGATCGTCGTTGTTGTGGATGTTCAGCACCAGATTGGCGGTGCTGGTGTCGCCGTCCGAATCGGTAATCGTATAGGCGAAGGTTTCGGTGCCGTTGCCGCCGCCGTGCAGATTTTTGAAGTCGGCGTCATTGGCGTCCAGCGTGTAGGTGTAAGTGCCGTTGGCGTTGAGCACCAGGGTGCCGTAAGTCCCGACGATAGTGGCGGGCGTGATCGGCCCGGCATTCGGGCCGGTCGCGACCACATCGGCGCCTTGCACATCGTTGGTCAGCACGTTGCCGGTCAGGGTCAGTTGGGTTTCCGACGCAGTGTTGGCGTTGCTGTCGTTCATCGCTTTGGGCACGTCATCGACAATGCTGACGACGATGGTGCTGGTGACGATGTTGCCCAGCGAATCGGTGGCCTGATAGGTGAAGGTTTCGCTCAGGGTGTTGGCGCCGTCGTCGGCATGCGGCGTGGTGGTCGCCGGCGCGGTCAGCGTGTAGGTGTAAGTGCCGTTGGGGTTGAGCACGATCTGCCCATAGTTGCCGGTGGCACTGCCGACCAGCGCATAGCTGATCGCGCCGACTGCGCCGGTGACCGAGCCGACGAGGGTGCCGGACGCGGTTTCGCCGGTGTTGGTCGGATCGCTGCCGGTGACTGTACCGGCAGCCAGGTCGGCGCCATCCCTGGTCAGGTCCAGGGCTTTTTCGTAGACGGTGACGTCGGTGTCGCTGACCGCTTTGAGGCAACTGTTGGCGACGTCGATGGTGACCGTAGTGGTACTTTCGTCGCCATCGGAATCTCGCACGGTGTAGGTGAAAACATCCACCGCGCCGGGGCCGCTCACGGCATTGGGATTGCTGTGGTAGACCGCGTTGCCGTTGGCATCCAGCGTCAGGTAACCGTAGGTGCCATTGATGTTGCTGTTGAGGCCACCGATGGCCGAGGTCGAGGTGTCGGAACCGGCCCGCACACCGACCACCGCGCCAGTCACGGCCGGGCCGTCGGCGCCACCGATGTCGTTGTCGAGCACGTTGCCGCTGACGGTTCCGCCCTCCGCCACCGAGGCGGAATCGGGGTGCGCACTCGGCAGGTCATCGACGATGTTGACGTTGATCTGGCCGCTGGCGGTGCTGCCATCGGTGTCGGTCGCCACCACGTTGAAGTTTTCGGTGATGCTGTTGGCGCCGTTGGCGTTCGGATGGGTTTCGTTATCGACCAGGGTATAGCTGTAACTGACCACGCCGGTCGCCGGGTTGTAGCCGGTGATGGTCAGCGTGCTGCCCAGCGGCGTGACGATCGATTGCGGGAAGCCGGCGGCAACACCACCGGTCACCACCGCGATGCCACCGACAGAGAGGGTTTGCAGGCCGTCGAGAGCGGTGACGGTGAAGGTGCCGCTCTGGGTCAATGCGGGCGCATCGGGGCTGGTGCCGTCACTGAGATTTTTCTCGTAGACCGTCAGCTCGCCACCGTTGACGTCGAGGCCGTTGAGGTAGACCTGATCGTCGTTGTTATGGATCTGCAGCACCAGGTTCGCGGTGCTGGTATCGCCGTCCGAATCGGTAATCGTATAGGCGAAAGTTTCGGTGCCATTGCCGCCGCCGTGCAGATTTTTGAAGTCGGCGTCGGTGGTGTTCAGCGTGTAGGTGTAGGTGCCGTCGGTGTGCAGTTCGAGGGTGCCGTAGGTGCCGGTGAAAGTGCCGGCGGTCACGGGGCCGGTGGGTACGCGGTCAGCGCCTTGTACGTCGTTGGTCAGGACGTTGCCGGTCAACGTGAGCGTGGTTTCCGAGGCTGTGCCGGTGTTGCTGTCATCGAGCGCTTTGGGCAGGTCGTCGATCACGTTCACATCAAGCGTTGCGTTCGCGGTGGTGCCGTTGTCATCCACCACGGTGACGGCGAACTGCTCAGGCAGGTTGTTCGCACCGTTGGCAGTGGGGTGGGCTTCGTTGTCGACCAGGGTGTAGCTATAACTGACGACACCGGTGGTGGCATTGAAACCGGTGATGGTCAGGGTGCTGCCCAGCGGTGTGGTGACCGATTGCGGAAAACCGGCGGCGACGCCGTTGGTGACAACCGCAATGCCGCCAACGGTCAGGGTAGTGACGCCGTCCAGTGCAGTGATGGTGAACGTACCGTTCTGGGTCAACGCGGTGGAATCTGGCGCGCTGCCGTCACTGAGGTTTTTTTCGTAAACGGTGAGCTCGCCACCATTCACATCA
>NZ_JAHHZH010000005.1:0-402386 GCF_018729515.1 Pseudomonas sp. MG-9 | reverse complement strand
GGTGACCGATTGCGGGAAACCGGCGGCGACGCCATTGGTGACAACCGCAATGCCGCCAACGGTCAGGGTAGTGACGCCGTCCAGTGCAGTGATGGTGAACGTACCGTTCTGGGTCAACGCGGTGGAATCTGGCGCGCTACCGTCACTGAGGTTTTTTTCGTAGACGGTGAGCTCGCCGCCATTTACATCCAGGCCGTTGATGATCACCGGATCGTCGTTGTTGTGGATCTGCAGCACCAGGTTCGCAGTGCTGGTATCGCCGTCCGAATCGGTAATCGTATAGGCGAAAGTTTCGGTGCCATTGCCGCCGCCGTGCAGATTTTTGAAGTCGGCGTCGGTGGTGTTCAGCGTGTAGGTGTAGGTGCCGTCGGTGTGCAGTTCGAGGGTGCCGTAGGTGCCGGTGAAAGTGCCGGCGGTCACGGGGCCGGTGGGTACGCGGTCAGCACCTTGAACGTCGTTGGTCAGGACGTTGCCGGTGAGGGTCAGCAACGTCTCTGAAGCAATACCGTTGCTGTCGTCCACCGCTCGTGGCACGTCATCGGTGATATTGACGTCGAGGGTACCGGTGGCGGTGTCGCCATTGCTGTCGCCGGCAATGACGGTGAACTGCTCGCTGAGCGTATTCGCGCCGTCGCCGGCCGAATGCGTTTCGTTGCCGTTGAGCGTGTAGCTGTAGGTCACTGTGCCGGTGGCCGGGTTGTAACCGGTGATGGTCAGGGTGCTGCCCAATTGCGTGGTGACCGACTGCGGAAAACCGATCGGCACACCGCCCACGATGACGCTGATGCCGCCGATGCTCAGACTGGTCAAACCGTCTGGCGCATTGACGGTGAAGCTGCCGCTCTGGGTCAGCGCACCATTGTTGTTGGCCGAACCATCGGGCAGGTTGGCCTCGTTGACCGTCAGTTCGCCACCCTGCACATCAAGACCGGTGAGGGTGACCGGATTGTTTACGGGCGGGGGTGGTACAACGATCGGCGCGGCGTTGTCATTACCGTTGTCGATGACTGCGTTGTGCCGCTCTTCGGGAAATTCGGGGATGCCGTTGAACCCGGCGGTCGGAAAGCCGATGACCGGATCAACCCGCCCGCCGACTTCAGTCAGCAGCACAAAGCTGTGGCCGCCGCCCACCGCGCCTGGCACGCCGGTCGGAGCATTCGGCCCCGCAGCGGTCGCTTCCGCGGCTTTGGTCGGATCTTCACCGGCGGCGATGGCTTTCTGGATCTGTTCGACATCGGTCAGTTGCGCTTCGCTGGGCGTCAGCGCTTCAGGGGAATCGACATGCACGGCCTGATTGGCCAGCAATTGCCCGGACATGGTCATACTGCTGTCGCGGCCCAGGGTCAACTCGTGGCCATTTTGCAGATGAACGGCGACGGCGCCTTCTGCTCCGGTGATCACTTGATCGCCGGCATACAGACGATCACCTTCGACCAGGGCGCGGCGCGTGCCGTCGGTGCCCTGCGCAAAAACCTGACCAATGACTTTAGTGACGATCCCGATGAGCGTTGCCATGTGAATTTCCTCCGCTGCCGACCACCGTCGGCACTGGTTCGCGAAGCAGCCCATGGCTCAATCGGGTTGCCGGGGTGACGCTCGCACCTCGACAGTTCGTTTCGCAGGTTGCGCAAACAAGGAAACTTCAGTGCTTTCAGGCACTTCGGATTCCTGATCGATGCAGCAGGCCCACTAACGCTACGTAACGGTGGTGAATCACCCGAGCGACAAAAATCTGTCACTCATCTACCGCTACGCGTCCCTCCCCTTCAGCATTACTTCGCCGTATGTCGCAAAGTGAATGGAACTTTCCTCAAGCCTTTCCGTGCTCCCTAAAGCGCATTAAACAAAGGCTTTCGCCATGAACAATGTGCCGGTTTTTGCCAAGCGCATAAGTTTTTTTCGGCATAAGCCTTATGAAAATTTTTTCTTAGCTACGCTTCAGGATGTTCTTAGCTCTGTTGTTACAAGAGTGAAACGCTTGCCCCTCAAAATATCGTCAAATATTTGGCGACAGTAACGCACCATCAGGACCAGGGAGATGCACCCCATGCGCGTTTTAACCCCCCTCTGCAGCGCGGTTTTACTGGCCATGGCTTGCACGTCCCAAGCCCAGGCCATGAACCTGACAGAAGCGATCCAAAGCACCATCGCCACCCACCCGGAACTCGCCTCGCGGGTGGACGCCAAGCTGTCGGCCGATGAACAAGTGAAAGTGGCCAAGGGTGGCTTCTATCCGTCCGTCGATCTGAATGCCGCTTACGGGCGCGGTTACAGCGACAACACCACGACCCGTTCGCTGGGTAACCACCACACCTCGATTCTCAATTACACCCAGTCCGAGTTGCGGCTGCGGCAAATGATCTTCGACGGTTTCAACACCGCCAACGAGGTCGAGCGCACCAAGGGCGTGTCCAATTCGCGCGCCTACTACGCGCAAGGCACTGCACAGGATCTGGCCCTGCGCACCATTGAGGTCTACCTCGAAGTGCTCAAGCGGCGCGAACTGGTGACCCTGGCCAAGAACAACCTGCAAGCGCACTTGCGCGTCAACGATCAGATCGGCCTGCGCACCGAGCGCGGCATTGGCAGCACCGCCGACTCCGACCAGTCGGTCGCCCGTAAGGCGCTGGCGCAAAACAACCTCGACACCGCCGAAGTCGATCTGGCCGACGCCGAATCGAACTTCTACGCCGTGGTCGGGCGCATGCCCGATGAACTTGAAGCGCCACCGTCGACCCGCGGCGAATTGCCCGCCAGCCTGCCGGAAGCCCAGCAGAGCATGGTCGAGAACAACCCGTACCTGAAATCCGCCCAGGCGGACGTACAGTCGGCCGAGAGCCAGTACGAAGTCGCCAAGTCGCCGTTCTACCCACGTTTCGATGCCGAAGCGGCGGTAGGCGCGAACAACAACGTGCAGGGCGATGAAGGCCACGACAACGAATGGCGCGTGGGCGTGATCATGAACTACAACCTGTTCCGTGGCGGCAGCGACAAGGCCCGTCTGGCGTCCGATGCGCACCAGATCAACCAAGCAATGGACATCCGCAACAACGCCCTGCGTCAGCTGAACGAGAACATTCACCTGGCCTGGAACGCCATGGTCAACGCGAAGAAACAGACCCCGACCGCCCGCGAATACGCCGAAACCACCAAACGTGTGCGCGCGGCCTATCAGGATCAGTTCGGCCTCGGCCAACGCACCCTGCTCGACTTGCTCGACAGTGAAAACGAGCTCTACAACGCCAACCGCCGCTACACCGAAATCCGCTACACCGAGGAATATTCGATGTACCGCGTGCTGGCGAACATGGGCCAGTTGCTGAGCAAGCAACGGGTGGTGCTGCCGGCGGATGCGATTGCGGCGACCGAAGTCAAAAACGAAGCACGCCTGCCTGAACTGAAATGAGGTAAACCCCTGTAGGAGCTGCCGCAGGCTGCGATCTTTTGATCTTGATTCTGTTTTTGATTCCTAGAACACAAAATCAAAAGATCGTCCAATCGCGGCCCGAGCCTTCGGCAGCTCCTACAGGGGTGATGTGTCGATAGCCAGGCCCGTACAACAGAGGCGATCAATATGACCAGCATGGAACCCGGCCACTCCGGGGTCGATCCGCGGCTGAGCTTCGATGATCCGTTACTCGACGGTCTGTTGATTCTCTGCAAACTCCACGGCGCGATCGTCAGTCGCGCCAGCCTGAGTGCCGGGCTGCCCCTGAACAAGCAACGCCTGAGCCTGGACCTGCTGCCCCGTGCCGCCGCCCGGGCCGGTTTGCAGGCGCGCTTGCTGCGGCGTGAACTGAAAGACATCTCCGCACTGAATCTGCCGATTCTGCTGTTGCTCAAGGACGGACGCACCGCAGTGCTACGGCGTTTCGCCGACGACGGCAAGGCGCTGATCCTGCCCAGCGAAGCCGATGGTGGCGAGCAATGGGTCAGCCGTGAAGAGCTGGCCGAACACTACAGCGGCCAGGCCTTGTTCGCCCGTCCGCGCCACGAACTCGAAGACTTGCGTTCACCGTTGGTGCCGCGGGTCCACGCCTGGTTTCGCGACACCCTCAAGCTGTCGAAATGGCTGTACAGCGACGCGATCCTCGCCAGTTTCCTGATCAACCTGCTGGGCCTGATGGTGCCACTGTTCGTCATGCAGACCTACGACCGCGTGGTGCCCAATCAGGCCACTTCGACCCTGTGGGTGTTGGCCATCGGCCTGCTGATCGGCACCGGTTTCGAGCTGGTACTACGGGTAGTGCGCGCGCACTTGCTCGACACCGCCGGCAAGAAAACCGACGTGATCCTTTCCGCGACTTTATTTGAACGCATCACCGGCATGGCCATGAAAGCGCGGCCAGCGACCATCGGCGGTTTCGCCCAAAGCATTCACGACTTTCAGGGCCTGCGTGAATTCCTCACCGCTGTGACCCTGACCAGCCTGATCGACCTGCCCTTCGTGGTGTTGATGCTGGTGGTGATCGGTCTGCTCGGCGGCTGGCTGGTAGTGATTCCGTTGCTGGCGTTTCCGATCACGATCATGTTTGCCCTGGCGATTCAGGTGCGCCTGCGCGACACCGTGCAAAAAAGCCTGAGCCTGGGCGCCGAACGCCAAGCGCTGCTGATCGAAACCCTCGGCGGCCTGGAAACCCTCAAGGCCTGCAGCGCCGAAAGCGAACGTCAGCACAAATGGGAAAGCACCCACGGTGCCCTCACCCGCCTCGACAGCCATGCGCGCAACCTCTCGGCGCTGGCGACCAACGGCACGCTGTTCATTCAGCAGTTTTCCGGGATGGCGACGATTGTCGCCGGAGTCTACAGCATCATCGCCGGCAACCTCAGCGTCGGTGCGCTGGTCGCCAGCTACATGCTCGGCAGCCGCGTGCTCGCGCCGCTGGGGCAGATTGCCGGACTGATCACTCGCTACCAACAAGCGCAACTGACCATGAAAAGCACCGACGCGCTAATGGGCCTGCCCCAGGAGCGCGACGGCAAGCAGCGGCCACTGGAGCGCACGCAACTGCAAGGCGCGCTGGACGTCAGCGGCGTGACCTTTCACTACAACGGCCAGAACGCGCCGGCGCTGAGCAACATCAGCTTCAGCATGAAACCCGGCGAACGGATCGGCATCATCGGCCGCAGCGGCTCGGGCAAAAGCACTCTGGCGCGGTTGGTAATGGGTTTCTATGAACCGGAAGAAGGCCAGTTGCTGCTCGACGGTCTCGACCTGCGACAACTGGATGTCGCCGACCTGCGCCAGCAGATCGGTTACGTCGCCCACGACCTTCCCCTGCTGGCCGGCAGCCTGCGCGACAACCTGACCCTCGGCGCACGTTACATCAGCGATTCGCGCATGCTCGAAGTCGCCGAACTGACCGGCGTCACCGAACTGGCACGCCAGCATCCGCAAGGTTTCGACCGGCCGGTGGGCGAGCGCGGGCAATTGCTCTCCGGCGGCCAACGCCAGGCCGTGCTGCTGGCCCGGGCGCTGCTGCTCGACCCGCCGATCATGCTGCTCGACGAACCCACCAGCGCCATGGACAACAGCAGCGAAGACGTGCTGCGCCAGAAGCTCCACGGCTGGGTACAAGGCAAGACGCTGCTGCTGGTCACCCACCGCACCTCGATGCTGAGTCTGGTGGACCGGCTGGTGGTGCTGGACAACGGCCGGGTCGTCGCTGACGGTCCGAAAGAAGCGGTCATCGATGCACTGCGCAAGGGCCGTGTCGGCTCGGCGGCGGTCTAGATGCGTTGCCAATACACCCCCTGTGGCGAGGGAGCTTGCTCCCGCTGGATTGCGCAGCAGCCCCAAAGTTTTTGTGGGCGCTGCGCCCCCAAGCGGGAGCAAGCTCCCTCGCCACAGGTTCGCGTTGACTTGGTTTGTCTTGATTGAGAGGTATCGCCGCATGTCAGCTTCATCTTCGAAAGAACGCGGCTACTTCGACAGTTTCGGCAAAAGCGCCGAAGCCGAATTCATGCCGGAAACCGCCGGCGCTTCGTTGCAGGATTCGCCGCGCTGGTCGCGGATCACCGTGTGGCTGGCGGCGGCGCTGCTGATCAGCGCGCTGGTCTGGGCCAAGTTTGCGGTGCTCGATGAAGTGACCATGGGCGAAGGCAAGGCGATTCCGTCGAGCAAGGTCCAGGTGATCCAGAACCTTGAAGGCGGCATCGTCACCGAAATTTTTGTGCGTGAAGGGCAGATGGTGAACAAGGGCGACAAGCTGTTGCGCCTGGATGACACGCGCTTCCTGTCGAACAAGGGTGAAAGCGAGGCCGACCGTTACGCCCTGACCGCGCAAGTCGAACGCCTCTCCGCCGAAGCCGAGGGGCGCCCGTTCAAGCTGTCTGACGAGGTGATCGCCAAGGCGCCACAGGTCGCCGAAGACGAGCGGGCGCTGTACGACCAGCGCCAACGGCGGCTGGCCAGTGAGCAACGTACCCTCACCGAACAGTTGCGGCAGAAGACTCAGGAGCTGGCGGAGTTCCGCTCCAAACAAGGCCAGTTCAGCTCCAGTCTGGCGCTGCTGCAGCAAGAGATGAACATGTCGGCGCCACTGGTTGGCACTGGCGCGGTATCACCGGTGGAAATCCTGCGGCTCAAGCGCAGCGCCGTGGAAATTCGCGGTTCGCTGAACGCGACAACCCTGGCGATCCCCCGCGCCGAATCGGCAATCAACGAAATCAAGAGCAAGATCGACGAATCGGAACAGACCTTCCGCTCCGACGCCGCCAAGGACCTCAATCAGAAGCGCACCGACCTGTCGAAAATCACCGCCTCGAGCATCGCCATCGACGACCGCGTCAGCCGTACCACCGTGACCTCACCGGTGCACGGGGTGATCAAGCAGCTCAAGGTCAACACCATCGGCGGCGTGGTGCAGCCGGGCAGCGACATGGTCGAAATCGTCCCGCTGGAAGACAACCTGCTGATCGAAGCCAAGGTCCGGCCGCAAGACGTCGCGTTCCTGCACCCGGGCCAGAAAGCCATGGTCAAGTTCAGCGCCTATGACTACACGATCTACGGTGGACTGAGCGCGAAACTGGAGCTGATCGGCGCCGACACGATTACCGATGACAAGGGCAACAGCTTCTACCTGATTCAGGTGCGCACCGATAAAAACCATTTGGGCGGGGATGCGAAACCGCTGCTGATCATCCCGGGGATGGTGGCGACGGTGGACATTATTACCGGGGAGAAAAGTGTGCTGGATTACCTGCTCAAACCGGTGCTCAAAGCCCGGACCGAGGCGATGCGCGAAAGGTAAATCTCGCCGTAACCTGCGTCGACTGAACAATTGCAATCGCGAGCAGGCTCACTCCTGCATTTGGAATGCGTTCCCCTGTAGGAGTGAGCCTGCTCGCGATAGCGCCAGCCCAAACGACTCTTATCTATCGCCATGATTACGCAGGAAAGTCTCCTCCCCCATCGCCGCAATCTGCCCCTCGATCAACGCTTCGAAAGGCTTCAACAACGGCGCAAACGTCGTCGGCGCCTCAAGGGTTTCCAGCGCCTGCACAATCGCCTCAATCGTCGACAACGCCCCCGGCCCCGGTGCCTTGCGCAGCCGATACCGCGACACCCCACCCTCGGCCAGCGTCACCCGCGGCAAAGCTGCCAGCAGCGGATTGAGATGGAGCATCTTGCGTGCCTTGCGCCAAGTGCCGTCCGGAACCACCAACAGCAGCGGTTCATCAGATTCGGTGTAAGCCTGCATCGGCTGCGCATCGTCGGCGGGAAACAGCAAGCGCGCCCGATACCCCGGTCGGTTGAGCAGTGCCGGCAGGTCCTCGAACACTTCACCCACAACCAATTCGGCATTGGTCAAACCCAACGCCGCCAAGCGCGCCGTGTTCAACGCATGATTGACCTCGCTCGGATGCTGCAACAGCAACACCCGGGTGCGGCTGTCGAGGCGCGGGATCAGCGGGCACAGGCAATGGGTTTGTGGGCGCAGGCAGCGCGGGCATTGGGGTCTGGACATATTCTTAAGCCTGATTGAGCTGTGCTTTAAGCAGATCACGGAACGTCTGGATCAGCGGCTCGCGGCTGCGACCCCGGCGCATGATCATCGAGAACGGCGCCTGATAACCGAAGGTCGCCGGCAGCAACACGCGCAAGTCGCCCTTGTCGGCCCAGGCCTGGGCGTAATGCTCCGGCAGGTAACCGATGTAGGCGCCGGACAGCACCAGAATCAGCTGCGCTTCCATACTTTCCACGGTCGCGGCGCTGTGCTTGAAACCGTGACGCGCCAGTTCCGCCTGACTCCAGTAACCACGGCCGACCATGCGTTGCTGGGTGATGACCTGTTCGGGAATCCGCCGCTCGTTGAACAGCGGGTGCCGGCTGCTGCAATACAGCCAGTGCTGCTCACGGTACAGCGGCATGTAGACCAGACCGCTCATGCGCGTGGAGAACGCACCGATGGCCAGATCGAGACGGTTGTCCTGCACGCCGAGTTGCAGTTCGTACGGGCTCATCACCGACAAATGCAAATGCACCGCCGGGTGTTCCTGACTGTAGGCGCCGATGGCTTCGGCGAACGGCAACGCCTTGTCGCTGACGGTGGAGTCGATCACCCCGAGGTTGAGCGTGCCGCGCAGTTCGCCCTTGAGCGCGGCGGCGTATTGCTCGAAGCCTTCAAGCTCGGCCAGCAGACGCAGGGTTTCCTGATGGAACAATTCACCCTTGCTGGTCAGGCTGAACCCGCCCCGCCCGCGATGGCACAGCACCAGACCCAGCGCCGCTTCGAGCTGGCTCATGTAAGTGCTGATCGCCGAGGTCGACAGGTTGAGCTCCTGCTGCGCATTGGCGAAGCCCTGATGCCGGACCACGCTGACGAAGATGCGCAATAGTTTCAGGTCGGGTAAAGCGTTGGCCATAAGGAGTCCAAACATCATCCAATGTAGGAGCTGCCGAAGGCTGCGATCTTTTGATCCTTGCTTTTAAGGTCAAGATCAAAAGATCGCAGCCTTCGGCAGCTCCTACAGGGGTGTTTCATTTGGGAAGAAGTCTATCCCGGGCCTCACCATTAGTTTAGAAAAATCTGAACTAAGTTTTTGCCCGTAGCGATTCTTCCGCCCCACTACATTTCGCATCATCGGCTCCACAGCGGCGCCCGAACCTGTGCTGAACGGCGCGCCGACATAAATAAAACAAAGACGATGAGGCCCTACCCGTGGACAAGATTCTTCACCAACCACTGGGCGGCAACGAAATGCCGCGCTTCGGCGGCATCGCCACCATGCTCCGACTCCCCCATGTACCGACCGCTGCCGGCCTGGACGCTGCCTTCGTTGGCGTGCCTCTGGACATCGGTACTTCGCTGCGCCCCGGCACCCGCTTCGGGCCACGCGACATCCGCACCGAATCGGTGATGATTCGCCCCTACAACATGGCCACCGGCGCCGCCCCGTTCGACTCGCTGTCGGTGGCCGACATCGGTGACGTGGCGATCAACACCTTCAACCTGCTCGACGCCGTGCGCATCATCGAAGAAGCCTACGACAACATCCTCGAGCACAACGTGATCCCGATGACCCTGGGTGGCGACCACACCATCACCCTGCCGATCCTGCGGGCGATTCACAAGAAGCACGGCAAGGTCGGTCTGGTGCACATCGATGCCCACGCCGACGTCAACGATCACATGTTCGGCGAGAAGATCGCCCACGGCACCACCTTCCGTCGCGCCGTCGAAGAAGGTCTTCTGGACTGCGACCGCGTGGTGCAGATTGGTCTGCGCGCGCAGGGTTACACCGCTGACGACTTCAACTGGAGCCGCGATCAGGGTTTCCGCGTAGTGCAGGCCGAAGAGTGCTGGCACAAATCGCTGGCGCCGCTGATGGCCGAAGTGCGCGAGAAAGTCGGTGGCGGTCCGGTGTACCTGAGCTTCGATATCGACGGCATCGACCCGGCTTGGGCGCCTGGCACCGGCACCCCGGAAATCGGTGGTCTGACGACCATTCAGGCAATTGAAATCGTTCGCGGCTGCCAGGGCCTCGACCTGATCGGTTGCGATCTGGTAGAAGTCTCGCCCGCTTACGACACCACCGGCAACACCTCGCTGCTGGCCGCCAACCTGCTGTACGAAATGCTCTGCGTACTGCCTGGTGTGGTCCATCGCTGAGGGTTCGGCCATGAACGAACGTGATCAGGTCTTGAAAGCCGCCGCCGATCTGGTGTCCGCCTTCGCCCGCAACGATCGCGAGGCTTACTTCGGCGCGTTCAGCGCCGATGCGAGTTTCGTGTTCTACACCCTCGAACAGCCCCTGCTGTCGCGCGACGCCTATCAGGCCTTGTGGGACAGCTGGCGCGCCGAGGATGGCTTTGAAGTGCTGTCGTGCACTTCGAGCAACGCCTTCGTCAGCCTGCAAGGTGACGTGGCGGTGTTTATCCATGACGTGGCCACCGAGCTGCGCATGCAAGGGGAGCAACACTTCAGCCAGGAGCGCGAGACGATTGTTTTCCGCAAACAAGCGTCGAGCCTAGAACAACAAGGCCATTGGCTGGCCTGCCACGAACATTTGTCCGCAATGCCGGAAGGGCTGCCATCCCCTTAGCCAAACAGGTGACGCCTCACGCACGATGAGGCGCGCCTTTATGATCGGAGCAGATCATGAATAACAACAACAACGACCAAAGCCTTACGCAGATTGAAACCCACGGGGTCGAGCAGATCCCGGACCACGAACGCACCGCAGGCCCGACGGACTTGTTCCGGATGATCTTCGGGGGTTCGAACACCTTTGCCACCGCCGTGCTCGGCAGTTTCCCGGTGCTGTTCGGCCTGTCGTTTCAGGCTGGTGTCTGGGCGATTGTGTCGGGCGTGCTGCTGGGCTCGCTGATCCTCGCACCGATGGGCCTGTTCGGCCCGCTCAACGGCACCAACAATGCCGTGTCGTCCGGCGCACACTTCGGCGTGCACGGGCGGATCGTCGGTTCGTTCCTGTCGCTGTTGACCGCTATCGCGTTTTTCTCGCTCTCGGTGTGGAGTTCGGGGGATGCGCTGATCGGTGGTGCGAAACGCCTGATCGGCCTGCCGGAAACCGACCTGACCCTGGGCCTGGCCTACGGTCTGTTCGCGATTCTGGTGCTGACCGTGTGCATCTACGGCTTCCGCTTTTTGCTGTGGGTGAACAAGATCGCGGTGTGGAGCGCCAGCCTGTTGTTCCTGCTGGGCATCTTCGCCTTCGCCGGTCCTTTCGATGTGAACTACGCCGGCACCGTAAACCTCGGTCAGCCAGGCTTTTGGGCCGCGTTCATCGGCGCCGCGCTGGTCGCGATGAGCAACCCGATCTCCTTCGGCGCGTTCCTCGGCGACTGGTCGCGCTACATCCCGCGTGACACCTCCAAGCAACGGATCATGGCGGCGGTGGTGCTGTCGCAGATCGCCACGTTCATCCCGTTCCTGTTCGGCCTGACCACCGCGACCATCGTCGCGATCAAGGCGCCGGACTACATCGCGGCGAACAATTATGTGGGCGGTCTGCTGGCGGTATCGCCGAGCTGGTTCTTCCTGCCGGTGTGCCTGATTGCGGTGATCGGCGGCATGTCCACCGGCACCACCTCGCTGTATGGCACCGGGCTGGACATGTCCAGCGTGTTCCCGCGGGTACTGTCGCGGGTCAAGGCGACGCTGCTGATCGGCGTGCTGTCGATTGCCTTCATCTTCATCGGGCGCTTCGCGGCGAACCTGGTGCAGAGCGTGTCGACCTTCGCCGTGCTGATCATCACCTGCACCACCCCATGGATGGTGATCATGATCATCGGCCTGCTGGTACGTCGCGGCTTCTATTGCCCGGATGACCTGCAAGTGTTCACCCGTGGTGAACAGGGCGGACGCTATTGGTTCAACCACGGCTGGAACTGGCGTGGCCTGGGCGCATGGATCCCGAGCGCGGCGGTCGGCCTGTGCTTCGTCAACCTGCCGGGGCAATTCGTCGGCCCGCTGGGCGAGATGGCCGGTGGCATCGACATCAGCTTGCCGGTGACGCTGGGCCTCGCTTCGGTGGTGTACCTGACGCTGCTGAGCCTGTTCCCGGAACCGCGGGAAGTGTTCGGCCCCAAGGATGCCCGCAGCCAAGCCTCAGAAAAACCTGAACTGCGTCAGGCCGCCTGACGCAGTCCCCCTGTAGGAGTGAGCCTGCTCGCGATGACTGCACCACATCCAACATTGATGTGACGGACGGACCGCAATCGCGAGCAGGCTCACTCCTACAAGGGAATCGAATTCAGCCTCAACATAAAAAAGACAATCGGAGACACGCCATCATGGCTTTGGATTTATTCGTCGTCCTCATCTACGCCGCCGGCATGCTCTTGCTCGGCTACTTCGGCATGCGCAAAGCCAAGACCAACGAGGACTTTCTGGTCGCCGGGCGTAACCTGGGCCCGAGCCTGTACATGGGCACCATGGCCGCGACCGTCTTGGGTGGCGCGTCCACTGTCGGCACCGTACGTCTGGGCTACGTGCACGGCATCTCCGGTTTCTGGCTGTGCGCGGCACTCGGTTGCGGCATCGTCGCGCTGAACCTGTTCCTCGCCAAACCGCTGCTGAAACTGAAGATCTACACCGTTACCCAGGTCCTGGAAAAACGCTACAACCCGATGGCCCGCTCGGCGAGCGCGGCGATCATGCTGGCCTATGCACTGATGATCGGCGTGACCTCGATCCTCGCCATCGGCACCGTGCTGCAAGTGCTGTTCGGGCTGCCGTTCTGGATCTCGGTGCTGCTCGGCGGTGGCGTGGTGGTGATCTACTCGGCCATCGGCGGCATGTGGTCGCTGACCCTGACCGACATCGTCCAGTTCATCATCAAGACCGTCGGCCTGATGTTCATCCTGCTGCCGATCTGCCTGTACCGCGTCGGCGGTTGGGACGAACTGGTGCTGAAACTGCCGGCGACCGCCTTCAGCTTCACCACCATCGGCTGGGACACGATCATCACCTACTTCATGATCTACTTCTTCGGCATCCTGATCGGTCAGGACATCTGGCAACGGGTGTTCACCGTCAAGACCGCCAAAGTCGCGCAATACGCCGGCAGCATCGCGGGCATCTACTGCATCCTCTACGGTCTGGCCTGCGCGCTGATCGGCATGGCCGCGCACGTGCTGATCCCGGATCTGGACAACGTCAACAACGCCTTCGCCGCCATCGTCAAACTGTCGCTGCCGGACGGCATCCGCGGTCTGGTGATCGCTGCGGCACTGGCCGCGATGATGTCCACTGCCAGTGCCGGCCTGCTCGCGGCGGCCACCACCCTGACTGAAGACCTGCTGCCGAAACTGCGTGGCGGCAAACAGTCGAGCCTGGGCGTCAACCGCCTGTTCACCCTGCTGACCGGTGTCGTGGTGCTGGGTATCGCCCTGGTGGTGAATGACGTGATCAGTGCCCTGACGCTGGCGTACAACCTGTTGGTGGGCGGCATGCTGGTCCCGCTGATCGGTGCGATCTTCTGGAAACGCGCGACCACCGCCGGCGCCATCGCCAGCATGGGCCTGGGCTTTGCCACCGCGCTGCTGTTCATGTTCAAGGACGGTCTGGATGCGAACACGCCGATCTACTACAGCCTGGCTGTGGGTCTGGTGAGTTTTGTGGTGGTCAGCCTGGTCTCCCCTCGCCCGGCAACCGTGGTGAGTGCGATCTAAGCTTTGATGTAACGACTTGATGCTTTCTTCGACGGGTGTGGCGTCGGTTGCCACACCCGTTTTTTTTGGTCTGGAGAAACAGTGAATATGAAGATCGTTCCCCGCGATCAATGGTTTGAAGTGCAGACGTTGAGCGATGGCATCCGGCTGATCCATGAGCCGTACATTCGCCCGTTCTATCGCTGCAACCTTTGGCACGTTCAGGGCCGCGACAAAGACTTGTTGCTGGACAGCGGTTCGGGATTGGTCAGCCTGCGCGAGCAGTTGCCGTGGATCACCGAGCGGCCGCTGGTGGCGGTGGCCAGTCATTGCCACTTCGACCACATTGCCGGGCATCACGAATTCGCCGAACGTCTGGTGCATCGCGCCGAGGCCGACATCCTCGCCGCGCCAGATGGCGAGAACGACTTGAGCCGTGCCTTCGTCGGCGACGACATGTTCGAGGCGCATCCGGACTGCCCGCTGTGCTACGCCGAATACCGGGTCAAGGCTGCGCCGGCCACCGGTTTTGTCGAGGATGGCGACGTGCTGGATCTGGGCAACCGCACCCTGCAAGTGCTGCACACGCCGGGGCATTCGCCAGGCGGTATCAGCCTGTATGAAGCGGCCACCGAAACGTTGTTCAGCGGCGACATCATCTACGACGGACCGCTGATCGAAGACGCCTACCACTCCAACCTGCAAGATTACGCCGCCAGTCTGCGGCGTTTGCAGGCGTTGCCGATCCGCACCGTGCACGGTGGGCATTTCGGCAGTTTCTCCGGCGGGCATTTGCGCTCGATGATTGACCAATGGTTGCGCGGGCACGCGTAAGGCCTGCTGTACTCAAGCCAGCCCCCACCCTCAGAACGATCTGCCATGAGAAGAACTGCCGTGCGCGCTGCGGTGCACCGATACATTCGGCGCCTGCTGGAATCCCGCGAATTCAACGACAACACCAGCCTGGTGCAATTAGGGCTGGAGAAAGCGGATATCGAGGATCTGATCTTCCATCTGGAAGATGAATTCGGACTGACGGCGTTTACCGCCGAAGAGGATCACATGCTCAAGAACGCCAGGACGGCGAATGATTTGAGCCGGTTTTTGATTGCGATCGGGCGGCACTGAAAGCAAAAGATCGCAGCCTTCGGCAGCTCCTACACCATTATCTGTGGGAGCTGCCGAAGGCTGCGATCTCTTGATCTATTAATCGAGCACTACCGCCGACGAGGCTGGCGCCGGCGCTGTTCGTCATCGGTGCGGATCGGAACAGGTTGCAGAGGCGGTTCGATCAAGCCGAGGGCAACACCCAAATCGTGCAGCCAGTTCTGAATTTTCTCTTTCATCGTCATGCCCCCTTCAGGGTAGTGCTGAGCGGCCGGAATTCTGAGGCCGCTTCGTACTGATAATAGTCCGAAGTCCTACGCAATGCTCGGCCAAATCCGCAATGATCTGTTACTGAATTGAACAGAATTCGGATCGGTTGGTTCACGCGGTCTGCCGGTTTTCATTCGATGCCACGGGATAGAGCGCTTGCTGCTGTTCAATCCAGGCATTGAGGTTGGCCCCGACCATGCCCTTGCGCCACATGAGCCACGTTGTCGCACTGGCAAACGGCTCGGCCAACGGGTGCACCGCGACGCTTTCGCGGCCCGGCAGGCTGGCGAGCATCGACTCCGACATGAGCGCCACGCCACTGCCGGCAATCACGCAGGCAAGCATGCCTTGATAGGACTCGATCTCCATCGCCCGGCCCATCGCCGCCTGATAATGGACAAACCACGCCTCCAGCCGTGCGCGGTAGGCGCAGCCATGACGGAAAGTGAACACCGCCCTGCCCTCGACCTCCTTGGCGCTGCGGATTGGCGGATGATCGGCCTCGCTGATCAGCACCAGACGCTCATCGCACAACGGCACGCCGTCGATGCCCGCCAGTTGCGGCGGACCGTCCACCAGCGCCGCATCGAGGCGCCCGGACACCAGGCCTTCGAGCAACTCGCCGCTGGGGCCCGATTGCACTTGCAGGTTCACCGCCGGGTATTGCTTGTGATAACGCGCCAACAACGCCGGCAAATGGATCGCCGCCGTGCTGTACAGCGTACCGAGGACAAAATCCCCGGCCGGTTGCCCGCCCATCACCGCGGCACTGGCCTGATCGCGCAGGGCGAAGAGCTTGCCGGTGTAGTCCAACAGGACTTTTCCCGCAGGCGACAACTGCAACCGCTGACGCTCGCGGACGAACAGTTCGACGCCCAATTGCTCTTCCAGTTGCTTGAGCCGGGTCGACAGGTTTGACGGCACCCGGTGCAGGCGCTCGGCGGCGCGGGTGATCGACCCCTCTTCTGCCACCGCTTGAAAGATCCGCAATTGGCTGAACTCCACAACACCTTCTCCATAACAGAACAAGTTGCTCACTATTATTCAATTTTAAAGAAAGTCAATCGGTTCTAGCCTGACGGTCATTGCTCCTTCAAAGGAACCCAGACCATGTCACCGCTGATTCGCTTATCCGCCTGTTTCGTCGCCCTGATGATGGCCATGGGCATCGGACGTTTCGCCCTCACCCCGCAAATGCCGCACCTGCTCAGCGAAGGTCAGGTCGACCTGACCGCCGCCGGTCTGATTGCGGCGGCCAACTACCTCGGCTACCTGCTGGGCGCGGTGGACGCGATGTTCGCCCATCGTCCGCAGCAAGTGCAGCGGCGCTTGTATGGTGGCTTGTGGTTGTGTGTGTTGCTGACCCTGGCGTCGTTCTGGGCCAACGGCTTCTGGGCGCATCTGTTACTGCGTTTTGGCACCGGGGTGGCGAGCGCCTGGGTGCTGGTGATGATCACCGCGCTGAGTCTGCCACTGGCGGCTGCGGCGGGTCGACCACGGTTGGGCGCGCTGGTCTTTGCCGGACCGGGGCTGGGGATTTTTCTGACAGGGTTGCTGGCGCTGGTCTCACATCTGCTGCAGCAGACGTCTGCCACGCTGTGGCTGATCTATGCCGGCGTGGCGTTGCTGATGTTGCTGGGGATCGTGCGGATCCTGCCGCAACCGGGCGTCCATACACCGGTCGCCACCCTCAATGTCAGCCCCTCGAATCGCGGCATCCCACGACTGGCGGCGGTGTATGCGCTGTATGGCGTGGGTTACATCATCCCGGCCACGTTCCTCTCGCAAATGGCCAATGCGCAGTTTCACGGGCAATGGCAGGCCGATCTGTTTTGGCCGTGCTTCGGCCTTGGCGCGGCCATTGGCGTGTTGCTGGTGAGCCTGCGTCGCCACGACCCGAACACCACGCGGCACTGGCTGACAGCCACCTTGTGGTTGCAGGCGCTCGGGGTCTTCGCCTGTCTGCTGGGCAGCGGTTATGGCCTGGCGCTGGGGGTTATTTTGTGCGGCATGCCGTTCCTGGCCTGCATGCAACTGGTGATGCAGCGTTCGCGGGAACTGGCACCCCACACCACCCAGCGCAACGCTGGCCTGCTGACCGCCTGCTTCGCCGTCGGCCAGCTCAGCGGCCCGTTACTGGCGGCGCTGAGCAGCCATTTCAGCGGCGGCCTGCAACCAGCCCTGGTAATCGCCGGCAGCGGTTTGCTGATTGCCGGCGGGTTGGCCCTGCAATCGTCTACTGCTGGCCGAGCACTTTGCGCAAACGCCGACGCACCCACTGCTCAGCGCTGACAAAGGTGATGCCGAGCAACACCAGCACGGCGCCGATGACGAAATTCACGCTCAGTTGTTCACCGAGCAACACCACGCCGAAAGTGACGCCGAACAACGGCGTCATGAACGAAAACACCGCCAGGTTGGCCGCCAGGTAACGGCGCAGCAGCCAGAACCAGGTCAGGTAACTGAAGAACGACACCACCAGCCCCTGAAACAACACGCTGGCGACCGCCACGGTGGTCAGGCTGACGTGGGTGATCTGGCCGCTGAACAACGCGATCAACAGCAGTCCGACGAAGCCGACGAGCAGTTGATAGAACAGGGTCAACGTCACCGGTGCTTCCGACAGTCGCGAGGCGCGCACCACCACGGTGGTCGCGCCCCAGCAGGCCCCGGCCAGCACACCGAACGCGTCGCCCAGCAGCATGCGCCGGTCGAGGTTGTCCCACGACACGCCGCCGGCAAAGGCAATGGCGATGCCGATGAAGGCGAGGAAGATCCCCAGCCACTGCACTGGCCGCAACCGCTCGCTGGCCAGCAGAAAATGCACACCGAGCGCGGTGAAAATCGGCGCGGTGTAGAGGAACACCGACATGTGCGCGGCGGTGGTCAGCTGCAGGCCTTCGGCGATGAAGAAGAACTCCAGACCGAACAGCGCACCGGCCAGCAATCCGCCGCGCCAGGTGCTACCCACCTGATCCCAGCCGCCCTTCCAGCACAGCAGCAGGCCGACCAGCAACGCGGAAATCCCCGAACGCCCGGCGGCCTGCATCACCGGTGCGATGTCCGGTGCGGCCCATTTGATCATCACTTGCTGCACGCCCCAGATCACGCACAGCCCGATCATCACCTGCAAGGCAAAACCGTCGGCATTGCGCCGCTCGACACTCATTGCAACACCCCGAGCACACACAACATGGCAGCCATCCAATGGTCAAAAATCTGTGTCGGGGATTATCAATCAGCCGGGCAGAAAAAGCCGTCTGGAAAAGACATTTAGTTTGTCTGTTGCGTCAGCGGTGAATGGCCGTCGGCAACGCCGCCATTTGCGAGCAGGCTCGCACACAATGGACCGCATTCCCTCTGTAGGAGTGAGCCTGCTCGCGATGACATCGGTTCAATCAAAATTCTTTATGATCTGACCTCACAACCGCTTCGCCACCAGAAAGCCAACCGTGCAGGCAACGGCAGTGGCAAACGTGCCCCACGCCCAATCCATCACCGTTACCTGCACCGACCAGCCGCGCAACGTCGCCCAATTGGTCAGGTCATACGTGCCATACGCCACCAGCCCCAGCAAAGCACCCCGCTTCGCGGCCCACTGCAAATTGGCCGCCGGCAACACCACAAACAGCACACAGCCGAAAACGTACAGGCAATAAAAAACCGCTGCCGGCAACAGCAGCGGTTTTTCGAGCATCAGCGAACCGAGCAGTTCGCGATAGGTCGGCGCCATCAATACGCCGAGCCAGATGCCGTCGAGCAACAGAAACGCCAGCAGGGTGGCGATGTAAGCTATCAGCGCTTTCTTCATTGGCGAATCCTCATGCAGGCGCTGCCGCAGGCTGCGATCTTTTTGCCTTTGGAAGATCAAAAGATCGCAGCCTGCGGCAGCGTCTACATGGGGCCGGCGGTCACTCAGGTTAGTTCAATGCGATCCGCATGAATGACGATCTTGCCTTCCTTGTACAACGAACCGATGGCCTTCTTGAAGTTGCCCTTGCTGACGCCGAACAGGCTGCTGATCAGCGCCGGATCGCTCTTGTCGCTGACGGCCAGAGAACCGTTGCTTTCGCGCAACCTGGCGAGAATCTTCGAACTCAGGCTGCTGGCCGCTTCCTGACCCACCGGTTGCAGGCTGAGGCTGATCTTGCCGTCGGCGCGCACTTCCTTGATGAAACCCTTCTCGCGCATGCCGGAACGCATGAACTTGAAGATTTCGTTCTTGTGGATCAAGCCCCAGTGCTTGTTGTTGATGATCGCCTTGAAACCCATGTCAGTGGCTTCGGCAACCAGCAGATCAACTTCCTGGCCGGCGCTGTAGTTGGCCGGGGTCTTGTCGAGGTAGCGATCCAGCCGCGCGGTGGCGGTGATGCGACGTGTGTGTTTGTCGAGATAGACGTGCACCACGCAGTATTCGCCCGCGGTCATCTGACGTTTTTCTTCGGAGTACGGCAGCAACAGATCTTTCGGCAGACCCCAATCGAGGAACACACCGATGCTGTTGACTTCAACTACTTTCAGACTCGCAAATTCACCGACCTGAACTTTTGGTTTTTCAGTGGTCGCGAGAAGTTTGTCTTCGCTGTCCAGATAAATAAATACGTTGAGCCAGTCTTCATCTTCGCTGGGAATATCTTTAGGGATATAACGGTTGGGCAAAAGAATTTCGCCGTCGGCACCGCCATCCAGATATAAACCGAAGTTAGTGTGTTTAACCACTTGCAAACTGTTGTAACGCCCGACTAAAGCCATTTTCCAAAACCCTCATTGCGTGGCGGCATTCTACCCGGTTTTGCCCGTCTCGTTCGCTGGCGGAGCACCCTGCTCGAGAAAATCGCCAGGACGCCTTGATTTTCCTTGGTTTGGCGCGGGCGGCTCGCCATTCGTCTGGCCAACGCGAAGCCTGCTGCGCCGTTTCACTCAGGATATTTTCACTAATGACGAATAAACGTTCTTATTTAAAACAGTAGCTTAGGGGGCTATTTCGAATAATTAGTCGAGAATAATCCACCCACGCGCTCAGTTATTCCGGGGGATATTTATCAAGCAATTGTCAAGTTATTCCTGTACGATGCCTGGCCGAGTTACTTTTCTACAGGTTAATGGCCGCCATGCGTGTAAAAGCATCCACCAGCAAAGCAAAGCCAGCTCCAGCCGTTGAAACCAGCGAATCGATCAACGATCAGATCGCAGCGTTCCTCAAGTCCGGCGGCGAAATCCAGCAAATTGCCAAAGGCGTCAGCGGCCAGACGTTCGGCCCGTCCAAGCAGATCAGCCTGGGCAAGAAGTAATACCCGGTAATACACCCGTCCTGAGACGCTTTGAGCTTCGAAGCGTCTGGACTGGCACCCGCACCACTCCCCTTCTGTTTAATTAATCCGCAAAAATCGACGAACGGCCATCGACAACGATGATTCGCCGGTATCCTTTCACGCGTCTAGATCAAGCGTTTCAGCAGGCTCGACGCCCTGCGCTCGCTGCTCATGGAGTGACGCATGCGCAAATTTTCCTGTTTATTGCTTGTAGGCCTGCTGGCCTGCTCATCCGCGCACGCGCAGATTTTCCAGCGCGAGCTCGGCGACTTCGACCTCAAACTCGGTACCACCCCCAGCCGCAGCATGGCCCAAGGGCTGGTCAAGCCTTCGGCGGCCGGCTCCTTCCATGGCGGCCTCGACCTCAGTCACGACAGTGGTCTGTATGTGGGCCAGTACGCGCCAAGCATGGGTCTCACGCCGGGCAAGAACCTCGAAATCGACTCTTACGTCGGCTTTAAGCAACCTTTCGATCAGACCCTCGGCTACGAAGTCGGGATGATCCACTACAGCTATCCCAAAGTGGACACCCTCGACAGCCAGGAGCTGTTCGGCGGCCTGACCCTGCTCGGCAGCCGCTTCGGCGTAGCCTTCAGCAATGACCCGGACAAACAGAACAACACCCTGTTCGCCGACCTTGGCGGCAATCAGCCATTCGGCATCGGGATCAGCATGAAATACACCACTCATCAGTTGAATTCGCCGGTCTCGGTGGACGGTGGCTACGTCAGCAGTTTTACCGATTGGTCGGTGAAATTTTCCCGACCGTTCATGGGCGTCGACCTTGACCTGATCTACAGCAACTCCAACCTCAGCGGTAGTGATTGCTCGGCCTACTCGGGCCACAACAGTGAATGCGACGGACTGGTCACGCTCAAGGCCGAGCGCGCATTCTATTGATTGGCTGAACTGCCGGGAGCCTCCTGCGTTCACATGAGAATCAGACGCCAGGCCTTGCAAGGATTCGCCCATGTCTCGCTGGTTCAAGCACCTCGCCACCCTGCTGATCCTCACCCTCGCCCTCGGCGCCTGCAGCCGCGTCGGCCTGGCCTACCGCAACCTCGACGTGATCATTCCGTGGTCGCTCAGCGATTACCTGGACATGAACGGCGAGCAAAAGGACTGGTTCAACGAGCGCCTCAGGGAACACCTGAACTGGCACTGCACCACGCAATTGCCGGGCTACCTCGATTGGCTGGATCGCCTGCAGAGCATGGTCGAAACCAATCAGATAACCGACGCGGCGCTGCAGGCGCGAACCGTAGAAGCGAAACAAGCCATCGCTGACACCGCCCGGCAGATCACGCCTTCGGCCATCGAATTGCTGCAAGGGCTGGACGACAAACAGGTCGCCGAAATGAACGACGCGTTCGCCAAGGATCTGCGCAAACGTGAAAAGGAATACGTCAAACCGCCGTTAGCCCAACAGATCGCCGAACGCGGCGCCCGCATGGACAAGCGCCTGACCGATTGGCTGGGTCCGTTGAGCGTCACCCAGGAACAACGGGTGATGGCCTGGTCGACCGCACTGGGCGATCAGAACACCCAGTGGATCGCCAACCGCGCGCACTGGCAGCAGCAATTCAGCGCGGCCGTTGCCCAGCGTAACAGTCCCGAATTCCCACAACGGATCGAGACGCTTCTGGTCAATCGTGAGCGTTTATGGACAGCGGACTACCAGAAAGCCTACGCCAACACCGAAGCCCAGGCTCGTGCCCTGGCGGTTGATCTGATGGCGCAGAGCACGCCGCAGCAACGTCAGCGCCTGTTGAAGAAGATCGGGGGGGTGCGCAAGGACTTCAATGATCTGAAGTGCCTCAAGGCCGCGCAAAAACCTTGAAGCCGATACAAAGCCCTGCAGGAGTGAGCCTGCTCGCGATAGCGGTGTTTCAGTGCCATTGATGTTGATTGACACACTGCTATCGCGAGCAGGCTCACTCCTACAGGGGTAATGGTCAGCTTCAGGCAATCTGCGCCTTGGAAGCCACCACATCAAACGTTGCTTCATCCAGCGCGTCTTCCTGCTCATCCAGCACCTGGCGAGGATGATCATTGCCGGGAATGCTGCTGTCGATCAGGCTCAACAGGCTTGATCCGCGTGGCGTCAGAATAAAATTGTTGCCGGTACTGCCCTCATGATCCGGACGCGGTTCGATGTATCCGCGGTCCAGCAGCAACTTCTCGTACTCACAGGCCAGCGTTTTCAGGTGATCCAGATTCTCGATCGACTCGCCCGCGCTGGCTTTCTCCGCCGCATAGTCCTCGGCATAAGCCCGAGGCGCGAAGCTGTGGCCGGCGCTGTTCTGCACTTCGTGCAGCAAGCGTTCAATCAAATCCCAGTTATAAGTCGTCATCCTGATTCAACCTCCGGTGCGCGTAATTAATGGCGCGTTCATAGGTTGTGACCGGTGCCAGTCGTAGCCGTTCAGCCGCATTTCACGCCTCGACCGACTGGCGGTCTGTCGATTTGGCCGAGGGTTAAACGACTAGTCTGACAAAGACGGTTTCAACCCCCCCAGGAGAAATCATCATGAACGTTGAGAATCATCCGGTGGTGTCGCGCGAAGAATGGCTTGCCGCACGCAAACAACATCTGCTCGAGGAAAAGGCCTTCACCCGGGAGCGCGACCGCCTCAGCGCCAGGCGCCGCGCATTGCCGTGGGTCAAGGTCGACAAGGACTACCGCTTTCACGGTTCGAACGGTGAGCTGAAACTGGCCGACCTGTTCGGCAAACACAGCCAACTGATCGTTTACCACTTCATGTT
Organism: Pseudomonas sp. MG-9; assembly: GCF_018729515.1. Taxonomy (NCBI): domain Bacteria; kingdom Pseudomonadati; phylum Pseudomonadota; class Gammaproteobacteria; order Pseudomonadales; family Pseudomonadaceae; genus Pseudomonas; species Pseudomonas sp. MG-9. The sequence goes on along the minus strand of NZ_JAHHZH010000005.1, from coordinate 379,313 downwards.
CGCCAAGGACTGGGAAGAAGGCTGCCAGGGCTGCTCGTTCCTGTCCGACCACATCGACGGCGCCAATCAACATCTGGCCCACCACGACATCGCCGTGGTCGCGGTCTCTCACGCACCGTTCGAGCAGTTTCAGGCCTTTAAACGGCGTATGGGCTGGAAATTCGACTGGGTATCGTCAGACGGTTCCGATTTCAACTACGACTTCGGCGTATGCGCCCGGGCCGAAGACGCCGAGGCAGGAAAGGCGACGTATAACTACGAAAAGACTGACAGTGCCGAAGAAGAAATGCCGGGGCTGAGCGTGTTTTATCGCAATCCGGCCGGAGAGATTTTCCACACTTATTCCACCTACGCCCGTGGGCTGGACATGCTGGTCGGAGCCTACAACTACCTCGACCTGACGCCTAAGGGCCGTAATGAAGACGAGATCATGGAATGGGTGCGGCATCATGATCGCTATGAAGGGGCCACTCGCTCCAGCTGCTGCCATGGCGGCGAATAGCAGCCGCTCGCAGCGAGCCTGACTGAACTTTTCACCGTCCCGCGGCCTCCACCGGTTAACCCGCCTTAACCGGAACGGAGGCCCGCCCCATGAAAACCCTGCTCAAGCTCACCCTCGCCGCCACCCTCGCCTGCGCCCTGCCCGTGTGGGCCTGCACGCCCGAGGAAGCCACTGCCAAACGAGAACAACTGGCCAAGGAAGTCTCCAGGCTGACCGAACAGAATCCGGCCAAGGCCAAGGAGATCAACGATGAGTTGCAGAAGATGGACCTCGGTACCGCCAGTGCCGATCTGCCGGACAAGTGCCAGTTGATTGATCAGCGATTGAAAGAGCTGAACTCGGCCGAGAAGAAAACCGAAGGCTAATAAAAGCACGAATCAAAAGATCGCAGCCTTCGGCAGCACCTACACCGATCCCTGTAGGAGCTGCCGAAGGCTGCGATCTTTTGACCCTGACAATGCATCAATGCATTTATTTATTTGCATAAACGCATACTCGAACTAAGGTTACCTCGAGCAAGGAGATCGGCACCGTTCATCGCAGATGAAAACCGTTAACCGCCGATCGCTCGGCAACACCGCAACACAACCACAAGCTGGACGCTTGTTTTCATTCATGGAGGACTGAAAAATGTTAACCACTCAAGCAACATCGTTCACCGGCGAGACCCTGCCAGGGTGCCTCGTCGGCCATCTGCTCGACCCGCAACTGGTCGAGGTCGAAGCCGCTGCACAAACCGCTGCACTGGCCGCCGCCAACCTCAACTTCACGATGCAGAAACAGACCCAGACCAACTGGTGCTGGGCAGCTGTTTCCGCCTCGGTCGGCAACTATTACGGCACTGGTTCCTGGACTCAGTGCGGTGTCGCCAGCACCCAACTGGACCGCAATTGCTGCAGTCAGCCGGGCCCCTGCAACGTCTACGGCTATCTGGATTCGGCCCTGCAAACCACTCGTAGCTATAACGGCATGAATCAGGGCTCGCTGCAGATGTCGGCCATTCAGAAGCAGATCAACATGGGCCGCCCGGTTGGCCTGCGCTGCGCCTGGTACGGCGGCGGTGCGCATTTCCTGGCGATCTACGGCACCAATGGCAACTACGTGCTGGTCGCCGACTCGATCTACGGTTACTCGACCCGTGCACTGAACGCGTTTCCCGGTTCGTACAACGGCGGCGGCAACTGGACCCACACTTACTTCACCGCAAAAAACTAGGAGGGCGACATCATGCAACTGACTTATCCAAAGGCGCCTTCCAACGGCGTTCAGACACTGCGTCCGGCGTTACAAGCCGCGCTGCAAACCCAAGGCTTTGGCATCAACCGCCAATTCGCCAGCGCAGTACCGGCGAAGATCAGCCTGAGCGAGGCCTATCGCGGCTACTCGCTGACGCTGGACGACCTGAGCCAGGGCAAAGGTCTGCAGGACGCGCGCATCGGCGACTGGCATTACCTGGTGTTTGCCGACGGTGTGACCATCGCCGATGCGCAACTGGCGGAGGTTCGTGGCCATGTCGAGTTTTCTTCGTTGAACCACGGCACTCGGGCCGCCGACACCGTGGGCGCGTTGAAACTGGCGGAACAGGCGCCGCAACTGCAGGGTAAAACCGTCGAATTGCGCGTGCTGTTTGTTTCGGCACTGCACGTCGTGGCGATCTGGCTGCATGCGGATGGTGAAGATGTACTGATCCCGATCGAGCCGACGCCAAAAGCGCTGGGCGCCTCGCGACTGTACAGCGAAGCGGCCCTGCTCGCACTGTTGAAACCGGCGGCGGATCGCGCCAAACAACGTTTTGACGCGGACACCAGTGGACAACTGGGCAGCTGACAAACGCTGCGCATAAAAAAACCCGGACACTGTCCGGGTTTTTTATTGGCCTGCGAAACGGCTTATTCAGCCGCAGGCTCGGCTGGCTTGCGGCGCTTGAGCGGGGCCATGCCGTCGCTGCTCACCAGAGAATCCGGCTTCGGACGGTTGGCGCTCTTGCGCTTGGTCGGGGTCTTGGCGGCGGTTTTCTTCTTGTCGCCCTTGGCGTCGGTCTTTTTCTTCTTCACGCCGACAGCTTTGCCCGAGGCCTTGACCTTTTTCGGTCCGCCGTAGGTGCCTTTGACTTCCTTGATGGTGCGGCGCTCGAAGCTCTGCTTCAGGTAGCGCTCGATGCTCGACATCAGGTTCCAGTCGCCGTGGCAGATCAGCGAAATCGCCAGGCCGTCGTTGCCGGCGCGGCCGGTACGACCGATACGGTGTACGTATTCGTCGCCGCTGCGTGGCATGTCGAAGTTGATCACCAGATCCAGACCATCAACGTCCAGACCACGGGCCGCCACGTCGGTGGCGACCAGAATCTTCACGCCGCCCTGCTTCAGACGATCGATCGCCAGTTTGCGATCCTTCTGGTCTTTCTCGCCGTGCAGCACGAACGCCTTGTATTCCTGGGCCACGAGGCGGCCATAGATGCGGTCGGCCATGGCGCGGGTGTTGGTGAAGACGATGGCCTTCTGGTAGGTCTCGTTGGCCAGCAACCAGTTCACGATCTGTTCTTTGTGCTGGTTGTGGTCGGCGGTGATGATCTGCTGACGGGTGGTCGAGTTCAGCTGGCTGACCGCGTTGAGCTGCAGGTGCTCAGGGTTGTTCAGCACCTTGGCGATCATCTCGCGCAGGCCGGAACCGCCGGTGGTGGCGGAGAACAGCATGGTCTGCTGGCGATTCGGGCATTCGTCGACCAGACGCTGTACGTCTTCGGCAAAACCCATGTCGAGCATGCGGTCGGCTTCATCGAGCACCAGCACTTCGACTTCTTTCAGGTCGAGGTTGCCAGCGTTGAGTTGCTCGATCATCCGCCCCGGAGTGCCGATCAGGATGTCCGGCACCTTGCGCAGCATGGCAGCCTGGACCTTGAAGTCTTCACCGCCGGTGATCAGGCCGGACTTGATGAAAGTGAACTGCGAGAAGCGCTCGACTTCCTTCAGGGTCTGCTGGGCCAGTTCGCGGGTCGGCAGCAGGATCAGGGTCTTGATGCTGACGCGAATCTTCGCCGGGCCGATCAGGCGGTTGAGGATCGGCAGGACAAAAGCGGCGGTCTTGCCGCTACCGGTTTGCGCCGTCACCCGCAGGTCACGCCCCTGGAGCGCCAGCGGAATGGCCGCTGCTTGCACAGGCGTTGGCTCGACAAATTTCAGCTCGGCCACGGCTTTGAGCAGGCGTTCGTGCAGGGCGAATTGGGAAAACACGGGTGCTACCTCGAAGATATGCAAAAAAACAGCTGCATAGGTTACCGGTTTCGAGCGCTCAGGCCGAGTTTCTTTATACAAACGGGCGTAATCAGTGGCTTTTTTGTTGCTCGATTTGTCTTCAACGGTAATACACAGCGTCTTAAATGCTCTAATCGCCCATCGCGTCTTACAGAAGAATCGTTGCTCACATGGATTTCAAACAGCTCTGGCTCAACGCCCAAGACCTCTGGGGTGCCCTCGAACAGCACCCGTTCCTGCAATCCGGCCTGGCGCTGATGCTGCTATTGGTGATCGCGCTGGTCCTCGGACGAGTGGCGCGCTACCTGATCCTGCACGCCAGCCGCATGCTCGGTCGCCAGCCGGCCCTGCACTGGATCAACGACTTTCGCCACAACAAGGTGTTCCAGCGCCTGGCGCAAATGACGCCGTCGCTGGTGATCCAGTTCGGTCTGCACCTGGTGCCGGAACTGAGCAAAACCGCCATGACGTTTCTCGGCAACGTCGCGCTGGCGTTCACCATCCTGTTCCTGCTGCTGGCGGTCAGCGCCCTGCTCAATGCGCTGCTGGACATCTACGCGCGTACCGAACACGCCCGTACCCGCTCAATCAAGGGTTACGTGCAGTTGGCGAAAATGGTCTTGTACGTGTTTGGCGCGATCATCATCGTCGCCACCCTGATCGACCGTTCGCCGCTGTTGCTGCTCTCCGGCCTGGGTGCGATGTCGGCGGTGATTCTGTTGGTCTACAAGGACACCCTGCTGTCGTTCGTCGCCAGCGTGCAACTGACCAGCAACGACATGCTGCGGGTCGGCGACTGGATCGAAATGCCGCAAGTCGGCGCCGATGGCGACGTGGTCGACATCACTTTGCACACGGTCAAGGTGCAGAATTTCGACAAGACCATCGTCTCGATCCCGACCTGGCGCCTGATGTCCGAGTCGTTTCGAAACTGGCGCGGCATGCAGCAGTCCGGCGGTCGGCGGATCAAGCGCAGTCTGTTCATCGATGCCAGCGGTGTGCGCTTCATCCGTGACGACGAAGAAGAAAAGCTCTCCCAGGTGCACCTGCTGACCGACTACATGGGCCGCAAGAAAGCCGAGCTCAAGGCGTGGAACGAGGCGCAGGGCAATGTTGCTGCGATGTCGGCCAACCGCCGGCGCATGACCAATATCGGTACCTTCCGCGCTTACGCCTTGGCCTATCTGAAGAGCCACCCGGAAGTGCAGCCGAACATGACCTGCATGGTCCGCCAGATGCAGACCACCGCGCAGGGCATTCCGCTGGAGATCTACTGCTTTACCAGCACCACGGCGTGGGCCGATTACGAGCGGATTCAGGGGGATATTTTCGATTACCTGCTGGCGGTGCTGCCGGAGTTTGGGTTGAGTCTGTATCAGCAGCCGAGTGGCGGGGATTTGCGTTCGGGGTTGTTGCCGGCAGTGCTCGGCTCGGCTCGGCTCACATTCCGCAAACCCAGAAACACCTCATGTAACCCACAATTTCGTGTAGGAGCTGCCGAAGGCTGCGATCTTTTGATCTTCAAACATCAAAGTCAAAAGATCGCAGCCTTCGGCAGCTCCTACGGGATTGTGTACATACAAGAAACGCAACCGAAGTTGCGTTTCTTGTTTCTACCCAGGGTTATTTGGCCTGCCGTTGCGGTGCCTTGTGCACCATGGTGTAGGCGTAATCGACACCCATGCCATACGCGCCGCTGTGTTCCAGCACCAGCTCCATCACCGCTTCATAAGTCTCTTTGTGTGCCCAGTCACGCTGGAACTCGAGCAGCACTTGCTGCCAGGTCACCGGCACGGCGCCGGCCTGAATCATGCGTTGCACCGACATGTCGTGGGCTTCTTTGCTGGTGCCGCCAGAGGCGTCGGTGACGATATACACCTCAAAACCTTCAGCCAGGGCTTCCAGGGCCGGGAACGTCAGGCAGACCTCGGTCCACAGCGCAGCAATGATCAGCTTCTTGCGCCCGGTGGCTTTCACCGCATCCACCAGCGCCTTGTCCTCCCAGGAGTTCATCGAGGTGCGCTCGATCGGCTTCTGCTCAGGATGAACCGCCAGTAGCTCAGGCCAGATGTAACCACTGAAGCTCTCGGTTTCCACCGAGGTGTAGATCGTCGGCACGTTGAAGATCTTCGCCGCTTTGGCCAGACCCACGGTGTTGTTCTTCAGGGTCTGACGGTCGATCGACTGCACGCCGAAGGCCATTTGTGGCTGGTGGTCAATCAGGATCAGAGCGGAGTTGGTTGGGTTGAGCAGTTCACGAATAGACATGGCGCGTTCCTTTTAATGTCGATGATGTCGGGTCAGTAAGGGTTGGTCGACTTGCCGTGTTCGGCGTTGTTGTCGGCTTGGATGTCACTTTAGGGGCTAGCGAATAAAGGGACAATTCCCTAAAATCGAGAATCATTGATTCTAAAAAAGGGACAATTATGGATCGCATCGAATGCATGCGCGCCTTCGTGGTGACGGTGGGCGAGAACGGCTTCGCCGCTGCCGCGCGCGCCATGGATGTGCCGCGCTCGAAAGTCAGCAAACAGATCCAGGCACTGGAAGAAGCCATCGGCGTGCAACTGCTGCAACGCACCACCCGCAGCCTGCACCTGACCGAGGCAGGCGCCGAGTATTTTGAGGCGGCGCGCGAGGTCATTGCCGCACTGGACGAGGCCGAGCAGCGCGCGCGCGATGGCATTGGCGAGTTACGCGGCGTGTTGCGCGTCAATGCGCCGATGTCGTTCGGCCTGCGGCGTTTGGGCAAACTGATTCCGCTGTTCCATGAGCAACACCCGAACATCGAGCTGCAACTGGTGCTCAGCGATCAACAGGTTGATCCGGTGCGGGGTGGTTTTGACGTGACTATCCGCATTGCGAGCATGCCCGACTCGACCATGATCGCCCGGCAACTGGCGCCGGCACCGCGGATCATGGTCGCCTCCCCGGCCTACCTCGAACGTGCCGGCATTCCGCAGACTCCGCAGGATCTGCGCGCGCACAAATGCCTGAACTACGGCTATCTGCAAAGCGGCGTGAGTCTGCAACTGTGCAATGGCAACGAGACCCAGCGGGTCAACGTGACCGGACCGCTGCACGCCAACAATGGCGACTTGCTCGCTCAGGCAGCCGAGGCCGGGATGGGGATTGCACTGCTGCCGGACTTTATCGTCGAAGAAGCCTTGGCCGCAGGTCGACTGGTGCCGGTGCTCTGCGAATGGCAGGCGCCGGCGATCAGCATCAACGCGGTGTATTCCTCGGCGCGGCGAGTGCCGCAAAAGACCCGGGCATTTATTGAGTTCCTGGTGGCGCAACTGGCCCTGCGCTGACAACAAAATTCTCAGGGGGTCATGCGGTGCGTTTGATGCCCAACCGGCTGATCCACACCGCCGCCAGAATCACACTCCCGCCGAGCAACAGCCTTCCCAGCTCCTCATGCTGATTCCAGATCAGCAGATTCAGCAGCAAACCCACCGGCACATGCAGGTTGTTCATCACCGCCAGTGTGCCGCCATTGACCATGCACGCGCCTTTATTCCACCAGTACATCCCCAGCGCCGTCGAGACGAGCCCGAGGAACAGCAACACGCCCCACTGCAGCGGTGCTTCAGGCAGGAAGTTGGCTTTGCCGAACAGCAGAAACGCCGGCAATACCACCGCCAGTGCCCCGAGGTAGAAGAAGCCGAAACGCCGGTAATGCGGCAGGTCGCTGGGGTGTTTCGCCACCAGATGCTTGTACAGCACCTGCCCGGCGGCGTAGGTGAAGTTGGCCAGTTGCAGCAGCAAAAAGCCCATGAAGAAGTCCGGGTTGATCCGGTCAAAGCGAATCACCGCCGCCCCCCCCACGGCAACCAACGCGGCCACCAGCGCCCATGGGTTGAAGCGCCGGTTCAGCGCATCTTCGATCAGCGTTACGTGCAGCGGCGTGAGAATGGTGAACAGCAGCACCTCCGGCACCGTCAGCACACGGAAGCTCAGGTACAGACAGACATAGGTGATGCCGAACTGCAACGCGCCGATCAAGAGCATGCCGCGCATGAACGCAGGCTCCACCGAACGCCAGCGGGTCAACGGAATGAACACCAGCCCGGCCAGCACCACGCGCACCAGCACCGCGAAGTAGCTGTCGACGTGCCCGGCCAGGTATTCGCCGATCAGACTGAAGGAAAACGCCTGGATCAGCGTGACAAAAAGTAGATAGCCCATGGTCGCCTCTGTTTCGAATGGCGGCGACGATAGCGGGTTTTGGATTCTGCAACCAACACAAAATCCTCCTGTAGGAGCCGCCGCAGGCTGCGATCTTTTGATCCTGTTTTTTAAAATCAAAAGATCGCAGCCTGCGGCAGCTTCTACAGAGGGATTGTTTTAACCAGAAAAATCTCAGGCAAAAAAAAGCCCGATCTCGCTAATGCGTTCAATCGGGCTACAGCACTCAGGAGCAACAAGTGCAAAGGGAGGTTCGATGCGCGTAGAGCCTTGAAGGGGTTGCGCCAGGTCACTAAAACAATCGGCGATTATCTGGCGATTAACATATCAAGCGACCTGGGACAGTTTGGCGTTGGCCTGATTCAGGCCCTTCTCCTGGAAGTCGCCGCCCAGGTTCATGCCTTCGGCGTGAATGAAGGTCACGTCATGGATGCCGATGAAGCCCATGACCTGACGCAGGTACGGTTCCTGATGATCCGCCGGGCCGCCGGCGTAGATGCCGCCGCGAGCGGTCAGCACGTAGGCACGCTTGCCGCTGAGCAGGCCTTGCGGGCCGGTTTCGGTGTACTTGAAGGTCACGCCGGCACGCAGCACGTGGTCGAGCCACGCCTTGAGGGTGCTCGGGATCGCGAAGTTGTACATCGGCGCGGCCATCACCAGCACGTCGGCGGCCAATAACTCATCGGTCAATTCGTTGGAACGGTCCAGCGACGATTGTTCGTTGGCGTTGCGCTGCTCAGCGGACTTCATCCAGCCGCCCAGCAGGTTGGCGTCCAGGTGTGGCACCGGGTTCACGGCGAGGTCACGCACAGTGATCTGATCGTTGGGATGCGCCGCTTTCCATTGACCGATGAAGGTCTGGGTCAGTTGACGGGAAACCGAGTCTTGCTGGCGGGCGCTGCTTTCGATGATCAGAACGCGGGACATGATGTGTAGTCTCCATCCGAGAATGTTGTAGGTCGATGGAGTGAAGGTTAAACAGGGTTGCTTCGATGAAAAAGCGCAAATAATTGCTGCAAAGCATCGAATAATTCGTTTAGATGTACCTATACCCTGTGGGAGCGGGCTTGCTCGCGATAGCGGTGTGTCAGATGGATCGATGTCGACGGTTACACCGCTATCGCGAGCAGACTCACTCCTACAGAACAGGGAGCGACCGTTATTTCGGGCTGCAGCTCAGTTCGATGCGCAGCCTGATGATCTCGCGGGAAAACTTGGCCGTGGCGTTTTTGTGTTTGCCGGCCGGTACTTCGATGTTGCGCGTACGCGGTGCTTCCGGGCCATTGCTGAACACGGCCTTGCACAGCGCGTCGACATCGCCGTAGTTGGCGACCCGGATGGAGCCGATGTCTTTGTCGGTATCGAAGGTTTCGTAGTCGATCTTCAAGCCATTGAGGTTCTTCTGCACATCGATCGGGTAAGCAAACGCAGTCAGCGGCAGCAACGCGAGCACCACACAACAGAATTTTTTCATTCGCCAGTCTCCATGAGGGACGGCCAGCTTAGGACAAGAGGAGCTATTGATGAAAGCGCCCCGCGTGACCCTTGATCAATGGCGAACATTGCAGGCCGTGGTCGACCACGGCGGATTCGCCCAGGCCGCCGAGGTTCTGCACCGTTCGCAATCGTCGGTGAGTTACACCGTCGCCCGCATGCAGGACCAGCTCGGCGTGCCGTTACTGCGCATCGATGGACGTAAAGCGGTACTTACCGAAGCCGGCGGCGTGCTGCTGCGCCGCTCGCGCCAACTGGTGAAACAGGCCAGCCAGCTGGAAGACCTCGCTCACCACATGGAGCAAGGCTGGGAGGCCGAGGTGCGGCTGGTGGTCGATGCCGCTTACCCGAGCGCACGCATCGTCAGGGCGCTGACCGCATTCATGCCGCAGAGTCGCGGCTGCCGGGTGCGCCTGCGCGAGGAAGTGCTGTCGGGCGTAGAGGAAGTGCTGCTCGAAGGCGTGGCCGATCTGGCGATCACCGGCCTGAGCATCCCCGGCTACCTCGGCGCGGAATTGAGCGATGTCGAGTTCGTTGCCGTCGCCCACCCGGATCACGCCTTGCATCGGCTCAATCGCGAACTGAGCTTCCAGGACCTCGAAACCCAGATGCAAGTGGTCATCCGCGACTCCGGTCGCCAGCAACCACGGGACGTCGGCTGGCTTGGCGCCGAACAGCGCTGGACCGTCGGCAGCCTCGCCACCGCCGCGACCTTTGTCAGCAGCGGCCTCGGTTTTGCCTGGCTGCCGCGGCACATGATCGAGCGGGAACTGAAAGATGGCTCGCTCAAGCTGCTACCGTTGGACAGGGGCGGCAACCGCAACTCCAGCTTCTATCTGTATTCGAACAAGGACAAACCCTTGGGCCCGGCCACACAAATCCTTATCGAACTGCTGCGCACCTTCGATACGTTGCCTCTGGATGCGCCGTACGCCGCCCCCGAACAAGCCTGACACGGAGTTCACCGATGGCCTATTTCGAACATGAAGGTTGCAACCTGCACTACGAGGAATATGGCCACGGCACGCCGTTGCTGCTGGTTCACGGGCTCGGCTCGAGCACCCTGGACTGGGAAATGCAGATCCCGGCACTGTCGGCACACTACCGGGTGATCGTCCCGGACATACGCGGTCACGGTCGCTCGGACAAACCGCGCGAGCGCTACAGCATCGCCGGTTTCAGTGCCGATCTGCTGGCGTTGATCGAACACCTGAACCTCGGCCCGGTGCACTACGTCGGTCTGTCGATGGGCGGGATGATCGGCTTTCAGTTCGCCGTCGATCAGCCACAGAGGCTGAAAAGCCTGACCATCGTCAACAGCGCCCCCGAAGTCAAACTCCGCAGCCGCGACGATTATTGGCAGTGGTTCAAGCGCTGGAGCCTGATGCGTGTGCTCAGTCTGGCGACCATCGGCAAAGCGCTGGGCGGCAAACTGTTCCCGAAACCCGAGCAGGCCGATCTGCGGCAAAAAATGTCCGAGCGCTGGGCAAGAAACGACAAACGTGCTTATCTCGCCAGCTTCGATGCGATTGTTGGCTGGGGCGTTCAGGAACGACTTTCCCGAGTGACCTGTCCAACCCTCATCGTCAGCGCCGACCGTGACTACACACCGGTGGCGCTGAAAGAAACCTATGTAAAACTGCTGCCCGATGCGCGGCTGGTGGTGATCGCCGACTCGCGCCACGCCACCCCGCTCGATCAACCCGAACGCTTCAACCAAACGCTGCTGGAGTTTCTCGCCGCAGCCGATACTCAATCTCAGGATCACTGACCCATGCTGAAAAAACTCGCCCTCGCCGCCGGCACCGTGCTGTTTGCTGCCAACCTGATGGCTGCTACTCCGGCCAAAGCACCGCACGTGCTGCTGGACACCACCAACGGTCAGATCGAAATCGAGCTGGACCCGGTCAAGGCGCCGATCAGTACCAAGAACTTTCTGGATTACGTCAACAGCGGCTTTTACACCAACACCATTTTCCACCGTGTGATCCCGGGCTTCATGGCTCAGGGCGGTGGCTTCACCCAGCAGATGCAGCAGAAAGACACCAAGGCACCGATCAAGAACGAAGCCAGCAATGGCCTGCACAACGTTCGCGGCACCTTGTCGATGGCGCGTACTTCCAACCCTGACTCGGCCACCAGCCAGTTCTTCATCAACGTGGCTGACAACGCGTTCCTCGACCCGGGCCGGGATGCCGGTTACGCGGTGTTCGCCAAAGTCGTCAAGGGCATGGATGTCGTCGACATCATCGTCAACTCGCAAACCACCACCAAAAGCGGCATGCAAAACGTGCCTGTCGACCCTGTGATCATCAAGTCGGCCAAAGTCATCGACTAAGCTGTACAGGGCATTTCGAGCGGTGTGAGTTCGATCTCACGCCGCTCACACCGATAAAAGGAGAGCCCGTACTCCGGGCGGTTATCTGATGCTCTATCGCCGTTTTGAACAACTGATCGACGTGTTCCGCGAAGCCCCGACGGCGTCCCCGCCGGACCGCGTGCTGCCCTTCTATACCTATTACCTCAAGCAGGTCTGGCCGAGCTTTGCTGCGCTGCTGACCGTCGGTCTGTTCGGCGCCTTGATCGAAGTGGCGCTGTTCAGCTACCTCAGCCGCATCATCGACCTGGCCCAGGGCGGACCGAATCCCGACTTTTTCAAGGAGCACGGCCTCGAGCTGGCCTGGATGGCGGTGGTCGCGCTGATCCTGCGCCCGGTGTTCGTCGGTCTGCACGATTTGCTGGTGCATCAGACCCTGAGCCCGAGCATGACCAGCCTGATTCGCTGGCAGAACCACAGTTACGTGCTCAAGCAGAGCCTGAATTTCTTCCAGAACGACTTCGCCGGACGTATTGCCCAGCGCATCATGCAGACCGGCAACTCGCTGCGTGATTCCGCCGTGCAAGCGGTGGACGCGTTGTGGCATGTGTTGATCTATGCGATCAGCTCGCTGGTGCTGTTCGCCGAGGCCGACTGGCGCCTGATGATCCCGCTGCTGACGTGGATCGCCGCCTACATCGGCGCGCTCTACTACTTCGTGCCTCGGGTCAAGGAACGCTCGGTGGTGTCCTCCGATGCGCGCTCCAAACTGATGGGACGGATCGTCGACGGCTACACCAACATCACCACCCTGAAGCTGTTCGCCCACACCAACTTCGAACAGCAATACGCCCGCGAGGCCATCGAAGAACAAACCGAAAAAGCCCAACTGGCCGGCCGCGTGGTCACCAGCATGGACATCGCCATCACCACCATGAACGGCTTGCTGATCGTCGGTACCACCGGCCTCGCTCTGTGGCTGTGGACGCAGTCGCTGATCAGCGTCGGCGCGATTGCCCTGGCGACCGGTCTGGTGATCCGCATCGTCAACATGTCCGGCTGGATCATGTGGGTGGTCACCGGCATCTTCGAAAACATCGGCATGGTTCAGGACGGACTGCAGACCATCTCGCAACCGGTCAGCGTCACCGATCGCGAACAGGCCAAACCGCTGGCCGTGGCTCGCGGCGAAGTGCGTTTCGAGCATGTGGATTTTCACTACGGCAAGAAGAAAGGCATCATCGGCGACCTCAACCTGACCATCAAACCCGGTGAAAAAATTGGCCTGATCGGCCCGTCCGGCGCCGGCAAGTCGACCCTGGTCAACCTGCTGCTGCGCCTGTACGACGTCGAAGGCGGACGGATCCTGATCGACGGGCAGAACATCGCCGAAGTCGGCCAGGAAAGCCTGCGCGCGCGGATCGGCATGATCACTCAGGACACTTCGCTGCTGCACCGCTCGATCCGCGACAACCTGCTCTATGGCAAACCTGATGCCACTGACGCAGAGCTGTGGGATGCGGTGCACAAGGCCCGCGCCGATGAATTCATTCCGTTGCTGTCGGACGCCGAAGGCCGCACCGGTTTCGATGCCCACGTCGGTGAACGCGGGGTGAAACTGTCCGGCGGTCAGCGCCAGCGCATCGCCATCGCTCGGGTGCTGCTCAAGGACGCGCCGATCCTGATCATGGACGAAGCGACCTCGGCACTGGACTCGGAAGTCGAGGCGGCGATCCAGGAAAGTCTGGAAACCCTGATGCAGGGCAAAACCGTGATCGCCATCGCCCATCGCCTCTCGACCATCGCGCGTATGGATCGATTGGTCGTACTGGAAAACGGCAAAATCGCCGAGAGCGGCACCCACGCCGAACTGCTGGCGCATCGCGGGCTGTATGCGCGGTTGTGGGCGCATCAGACCGGAGGGTTTGTCGGGATCGATTGATCATTGGGTCACGCAATTCCAATGTGGGAGCGAGCCTGCTCGCGAAGGCGGAGTGTCAAACACCATCATTGTTGTCAGACATGCCGCTTTCGCAAACAGGCTCGCTCCCACAGGGCTCGTAGTGATCCTGAACGACTGAGAACCGCCCCAGCCCGCCACCCAAGGGCTCTGGCGGTTTTTTTGCGCCTGCTGGAAATCCGTCCAAAGCCTGCTGTACTCAGCCAAGGTTCTGGAGATGAACCTGTCGTAATTCTGCAAGGAAGCACAACTCGATACAGTATCGATAGCATGCCTATCAAGGACACTCTCATGTCTCTGTTCAAACGTTCAGTCACTGAGTTGTTGGGTACGTTCTGGCTGGTTCTGGGTGGTTGCGGCAGCGCAGTAATCGCAGCGTCTTCGCCTTTGGGTATCGGGGTGCTGGGGGTGGCCCTGGCGTTTGGTCTGACGGTGCTGACCATGGCGTTCGCCATCGGCCACATCAGCGGCTGCCACCTCAATCCCGCGGTGTCGGTCGGTTTGTTCGTCGGCGGTCGGTTTCCGGCCAAAGAGCTGCCCGCCTACATCATCGCCCAGGTGCTGGGGGCGATTCTCGCAGCGGCGCTGATTGCGCACATTGCCAGCGGCAAGGAGGGTTTCGACATCGCTGCCGGCCTGGCTTCCAACGGTTATGGCGAACATTCACCGGGCAAGTATTCGATGGCCGCAGGCTTTGTCACCGAGCTGGTGATGACCGGGATGTTCGTGATCATCATCCTTGGCGCCACCGACAAACGCGCCCCGGCGGGCCTCGCACCGATTGCCATCGGCCTGGGCCTGACGCTGATTCACCTGATTTCGATCCCGGTCACCAATACCTCGGTCAACCCGGCGCGCAGTACCGGGCCGGCGCTGATGGTCGGCGGCTGGGCGATCGCGCAATTGTGGATGTTCTGGGTCGCGCCGCTGTTGGGCGCGGTGGTGGGCGGCGGAATCTATCGCTGGCTGGGTAAAGAGGACACCTGAAACCACGGAAATCCCGTTGTAGGAGCTGCCGAAGGCTGCGATCTTTTGATTTTTGAAAGCAAGATCAAAAGATCGCAGCCTTCGGCAGCTCCTACAGGGGATCTAGGTTTGGCGGTAGGGCAAGGCCGTTCTGGCTTCCTCGGCGTAAGCCAATACCCCGGCGCGCTCCTGCTGCAGGAAGTCTTTGACCGCAGCCTTCAACCCGGGATGACGCAGGTAATGCCACGAATGGGTGATCACCGGTTCAAAACCCCGAATCAACTTGTGCTCGCCTTGGGCACCCGCATCAAAGCGCTGATAACCCTGGGCGATCGCGTAATCCATGCCCTGATAAAAACAGGTCTCGAAATGCAGCCGATCGAACTCGGCGAGACAGCCCCAATAGCGTCCGTAAAAACTGTCACCACCCACTAGGCTGAAGGCCATCGCCACCGGACGTGAGCCCTGTTTGGCGAAGACGACCCGAATCGACTCCGGCATCCATTCGGCCAGCAAGCTGAAGAACTCGCGGGTCAGATACGGTGCCTGCCGACGCACCGCGTAGGTGTTGGCATAGCAGGCGTAGACAAAATCCCATTGCGACTCGTCCAGCTCGCGCCCCTGCAGCCATTCGAATTCGAAGCCCTGCCCCGCCACTTGCTCGCGCTCCTTGCGCATCTGCTTGCGCTTGCGCGAACTGAGCACGTCAAGAAAGTCCTGGAAGTCCCGATAACCGCGATTCTGCCAGTGGTACTGACAGCCAATGCGCTGCAGCCAGCCCGGTTGCTCGGCCATGGCGGCGTCGGTGAACGGGTCGGTGAAATTGATGTGCGCGCTGGAAAGCCCTTCGATTTCCAGATAACCCGGCAAGCTCTTGAGCAGTTCGTAGCCGTCCTCGACGTTCGCCGCCAACAGTCGCGGGCCACTGACCGGACTGAACGGCACCGCCGTCAACAGCTTGGGGTAGTAATCAATGCCGGCCCGGGCGCAGGCATCGGCCCAACCGTGATCGAAGACGTACTCGCCGTAGGAATGCCACTTGCGATAACTGGGCAGCGCCGCGATCAACCGGTCGTCTTCAACGTGCAGCAGATGCTCGGGTTGCCAGCCGGTATGGGGGCCGACGCTGCCGCTGTCTTCCAGCGCGCTCAGGAACGCATGGCGCAAGAACGGCTGATTCTCGGGCACCAGCGCATCCCATGTCGTCGGGGCGACTTCTGACAGGTTTTGCAGACGTTGCAACGGCATCAACTGGCTCTCCACATCTTGGCGTCAAAGCCCCGCGAGTATCGCCGATCGGCATCCATTGCACACGCTCATTCGGGCGACAGCGCTCTAGCTCAATAGTTCACGCGTGCTTTGTATCGTCATCGACATGACATCACTTAGCCACCGCTCTGTCATAAACCATCGCGATACTCGCTCCTGTTTTTAGAGCGCCGGGTTCTACCCGGACATTGTTTTCCGACGTCCGCGTCGGTGTGCCCAGGATGGTTCAGCCATCCCTCTCATCTTCGGAGATTGCTATGCGTCTTGCTTCCACGAAAACTGCGGCGGCCCTGTGCGGTGGCCTGTTGCTGGCCATGAGCGTTCCGGCCAGCGCTGCAGTCGACGCCAAACTGCTCGACATGCTCAAGGCCAACGGTTCTATTTCCCAGGCGCAGTACATTGAACTGCAGACTGAACTGGCCAAGGATCAGAAGGCTCAGCAAATCGCGCAGCAGGCGCAGCAAGAGACCAACGAGCAAATCGCGGCGACCGCGAAGAAAACCAATGAGCTGAGTTCCTTCGACCAGAAACTCGCCTGGGCCGCCAAGACCCAGTTCAAGGGCGACGTACGTATTCGCCAGGAAACCGTCAAGATCGACGGCGAATCCAACAACGGCGGCCGTGACAAGGATCGCCAGCGTATCCGCGCCCGTCTGGGTGCCTACACCGAGATCAACCCGCAAGTCGACACCGGCATCCGTATCGCCACCGGCGGCGGCGACGACGCCCGTTCGACCAACCAGGACATGGACAACTACTTCGACAAGAAGCAGATCTGGCTGGACCTGGGCTACATCGACTACCACCCGGATGCGATCAAGAACCTGCACGTGATCGGCGGCAAGATGCTGCAACCGTGGGTCAGCATGGGCGACGTGATCTGGGACAGCGATATCAACCCGGAAGGTCTGGCCGTTACCTACAAGTATCCACTGGGCAGCAGCGCCGAACTGTTCGGCAGCCTGGGCAACTACAACCTCAAGGACAACGTCGACGGTGAAGGCGTGCAATTTCGCCACGACCTGCGCCTGACTGCCGGCCAGTTGGGTAGCCGCTTCGCGATCACCGACAACCTGAAACTGACCCTGGGCGGCAGCGTCTACGCCTACCAGAACGACGAAAACAGCCGCTGCACCGGGACTTCCACCCCGTGCGCGCTGGCGGTCAACGGCAACTCGGCCAACAATGAATTCCGTCTGTACGAAGGCTTCAGCCAGATCGATATCGGTGGCTTGCCGATGCCGCTGTCGTTCTACGGCCAGTACGTGAAGAACAACGATGCCGTGACCGACGCGGACACCGCGTGGCTGGTCGGCGCCAAGTCGAAAGTGTTCGGTCTGAACCTGGACTACAACTATCGTGACGTGCAGCGCGACGCCGTGGTTGGCGCCTTCACCGACTCCGACTTCGCCAACGGCACCACCGGTTCCCGTGGGCACAAGTTCAAGGTCGGTTACGACATCGACAAGAACTTCGCCATCGGCGCCACGTACTTCCTGACCAAAGCCGACTTCTCCAGCCGTACCCAGCGTGACGCAGACACCAACACCCTGCAGCTGGATGCGGAAGCGAAGTTCTAAAACGCATCACCTTATAGCCTGGCGCGGGCGGGGCGATCCCCATCATCCGTTCGTTTCGCCCCGCGCCGGGCTATTTCTGCAGGATGCAAAAAAACTGCAGGAGTTGCCGAAGGCTGCGATCTTTTGATCCTCAAAAACAAGATCAAAAGATCGCAGCCTTCGGCAGCTCCTACAGGGGAGTTTCTATTTTTCTTTGCGGCGCTGCTCGGCCAGACGCTCAGCCAGCGCATCCACGCCTTCTTCCGGTTTCTCCGGCATCGCCCTCAGCGTGGCCTGCATCAAACGCATCTGGCGGATGAAGCGCCGGCAGTTGGGGCAGAACATCAGGTGATGGCGCACCATCAGCTTTTCGCGAAAGCTCAACTGGCCATCGAGATAATCGCTGGAGCGTGCCACTTGTTCCTTACAGGTCAGCATTCGCCGGTCTCCTCAAAATGCTCCACCGTGGCGAAGACTTTCAGCCGCGCCCGATGCAGCAGCACACGCACATTGGAGAGCGAGATCTCCAGAAGATTACAGATCTCTTCCAGTTCCAGGCCCTGACGCTCGCGCAGCAGCAGAACGCTGCTTTGCAGCTCCGACAAACCAAGCAGGGTGTGTTCCAGGCAGTCACGCAACTCGCTTTCGGTCAGCAAGGCTTCCGGCGTGTCCTGATGCCAGGCAAACGGCGCCACCAGCCAATGACCGTCACCGGGGGAAAAACGATCGTCATCGATGGTGCCGTGGGGCGATGGCAGGTCATCCATCAAGACTTCGCGGCGATTCTGCTTGTAACGGCTCTTGGCCGAGTTGGCGGTGATAGTCAGCAACCAGGTCTTGAGACTGGAACGGCCCTCAAAGCCGCCGATATGGCGCACCACCGACAGCCAGGCGTCCTGCACCACTTCTTCGACATGGCGCTGGCCGACAATGGCATACGCCACGGCGCGCATGGCGCTCTGGTAGGTGCTGACCAGTTCCTTGAAAGCTTTTTGCTCGCCCGCCAACAGGCGTTCGAGCAGTTGGGTGTCGTCCGTTGCGGCCATTGGCGCCTCTTTGCCAAACGTTGTAAGCAAAAGATCGCAGCCTGCGGCAGCTCCTACAAGAGCGGATTTCATACCGACCGTGTAGGAGCTGCCGCAGGCTGCGATCTTTTAAAGTGGACTCAGCGCTTGCGCAGAATCACGCTGCCGATCGAGTAACCGGCGCCGAACGAGCTCAGCACGGCCAGCGAACCGGCGGCCAGATCATCCTGATGTTTGTGGAAAGCAATCACGGAACCTGCGGAGCTGGTGTTGGCGTAGGTGTCGAGAATCACCGGCGCCTCTTCTTCAGTGGCTTCGCGCCCCAGCAGCTTGCGCACGATCAGGTGATTCATGCTCAAGTTGGCCTGGTGCAGCCAGAAGCGCTTGACGTCGCCGACGTTGAGTTTGTTCTCTTCCAGGTGCTCACCGATCAGCTCGGCGACCATCGGGCAGACGTCCTTGAACACCTTGCGGCCTTCCTGCACGAACAGTTTGTCGCGGGCGCCAATACCCTCTTCCGCAGCGCGGTTGAGGAAGCCGAAGTTGTTGCGGATGTTGTTGGAGAACTTGGTCAGCAGTTTGGTGCTGACCACGTCGAACTGATACTTGGAAGTTGCCAGATCGGCGCGCTCGATGATCACGGCCGTGGCGGCGTCACCGAAGATGAAGTGGCTGTCACGGTCGCGGAAGTTCAGGTGGCCGGTGCAGACCTCCGGGTTGACCATCAGGATCGCCCGGGCCTGGCCCAGTTGCACGCTGTTGGCTGCGGCCTGAATGCCGAAGGTCGCCGAGGAGCAGGCCACGTTCATGTCGAAACCGAAACCCTGAATGCCCAGCGCTTCCTGGACTTCAATGGCGATGGCCGGGTAGGCGCGCTGCAGGTTGGAGCAAGCGACGATCACGCCGTCGATGTCAGCGGCGGTTTTGCCGGCACGTTGCAGGGCCTGTTCGGCGGCGCCGATAGCCATCTGGCAGAGCACCGACCATTCGTCATTGGAACGCTCCGGCAGACGCGGGGCCATGCGTTGCGGGTCGAGGATGCCGTCCTTGTCCATGACAAAGCGGCTCTTGATGCCCGAGGCCTTCTCGATGAACGCAGCGCTGGATTCGGTCAGCGCCTGCACTTCACCGCTGGCGATGGCTTCGGCGTTGTCGGCGTTGAACTGCGCGACGTAGGTATTGAAAGACTGCACCAGCTCTTCGTTGGAGATGCTGTTGGCCGGGGTGTACAGGCCGGTGCCACTGATGACGACGTTATGCATGGTCGTTTCTCTAATCTGTTCAGGCAGAAAGCGCTGGCACCGACGTACCAACACACAAAGGGTCTATTCCCATCCGGGGGACGCAAACCTGGCATCGCTTTATTCCGTCGCGCGACACGGCCGAGGGCTCTGGGTCGCGAAACCGGGGTTTATGGTCGCGAAGTTTGCCATAAACCTTGGCTTTTGGCGCCTTCTCCCGCTAAACGCCCCCCCTGTAGGAGCTGCCGCAGGCTGCGATCTTTTGATTTTGCTTTGTAAAAGATCAAGATCAAAAGATCGCAGCCTGCGGCAGCTCCTACAGGATCGTTGCAAGTCGTGGGATCAGGGTTCAACCTGGGTCCACTGCTTGTTCAAGCGCTTGTCCGAGATCGGCGCTTTCGTCCCCAACTGCTGGGCGAACAGCGACACCCGGTATTCCTCCAGCCACCAGCGGTACAGCTCAAGCTGCGGATCGCGCTTGCCTTCCTGGGCATGTTTGGCGGCGCGGGTCTGGTATTGGCTCCAGAGGCCGGCCAGTTCGCCGCTCCAGACCCGGTCCTTCTGCACCTGCGCGCCCAGTTTCTCGAAACGCTGCTCGACCGCCTTCAGATAACGCGGCAGCTCTTTGAGCCATTGCATCGGCGTTTCCCGGACAAAACCCGGATAAACCAGATTGTTGATTTGTTGCTTGATGTCATTCAGCGCCACGGCCTGGGCCAGATCGATCTTGCCCTTGAAGCGCTTTTGCAGACCGTGCCACAGCTTGAGGATCTCCAGCGTCAGCCGTGCCACACGCTCGGCGTGTTCGGTCCAGTTGCCGCGTTTGCGTTCGGCCAAGGCTGCCAGCCCGGCGCCGTCACGGGGCAACGGCTCTTCGCCTTCCAGAATGCAGCTGTCGAGGCTGGCCAGCAAAATGTCTTCGACCAGTGCATCGACCCGACCCAGCTCGCGGTAGAGCAGGCCCAGTTCTGTCTGCCCCGGCAGTTTGCCGCGCAGGAACTTCGCCGGTTCGGCCAGTTGCTGCATCAGCAGCCGTTGCAAGGCGCGGCGATGCTGGAATTCGGCTTCGGCCGGGGTTGAGAAACGCCCCTCCTTGACCGTACCGCCCTCCTCCACCAGCGCCGGATACACCGTCATCGACAGCCCGGCGATCTTCTGTTGAGTCTTTTCCGCCACCGGAGCGAAGACCTTGGCCTCCACCGGTTGCTGACTTTTCGCACTTTGCGGCACCGCCAACGCAGCCTGACTAGCCTCAGCGAAGCGTGCAGTCAGTTCGGCCAGATCACGTCCTTCGCCGAGGAACTTGCCCTGGCCATCGACGATTTCCAGGTTCATCCGCAGATGCCCTTCGACCTGCTGCGCCGCTTCCGCCCATGCTTCATCGCTGACCCGCGCGCCGGTCATGCGCAACAGCTCGCGACCGAGTGCCTGCGGCAACGAACCTTCAGCGAACGTCATGCGCTGCAACGCCGCCTTGATGAAGTCCGGCACCGGCACGAAGTTCTTGCGCAAGGCTTTTGGCAGGTTGCGCACCAGAGCAATGCACTTGACCTCGATCAGCCCCGGCACCAGCCATTCGAGGCGCTCCGGCGGCAGCATCGGCAGCAGCGGTGCCGGCACGCGCAGGGTCACGCCGTCGCGCGGGTGATTGGGTTCAAAGTGGTAACTGAGCGCCAGTTCCAGATCGCCGATGTGCAGCGTGTCCGGGTAGTCCCGCGCGGTGACTTCACTGGCCTCGCGGGCCAGCACGTCTTCCTCGCGCATGATCAGCAGTTGCGGGTTCTTCTGGCTGTTGACCCGGTACCAGCTGTCGAAGGTCGCGGTCTGGTGAATCTCCGCCGGCAAGCGCGCATCGTAGAACGCGTAGAGGGTTTCTTCGTCGGCGAGAATGTCGCGGCGACGGGCCTTGGCTTCCAGTTCGTCGAGTTGTTCGAGCAACTGTTGGTTGGCCGTCAGGCACTTGGCTTTCGACTGAATCTCGCCACGCACCAGGCCTTCGCGGATGAACAGCTCGCGGGAGACCACCGGATCCACCGGACCGTAATGCACCGGGCGGCGGCCGACCACGATCAGCCCGAACAGAGTGATCTGCTCGTAGGCCACGACCTGGCCACGCTTCTTCTCCCAGTGCGGTTCGAAGTGGTTCTTCTTGATCAGGTGCCCGGCCAGCGGCTCGATCCAGTCGGCATCGATCTTGGCGACCATGCGCGCATAGAGCTTGGTGGTTTCCACCAGCTCGGCGGTCATCAGCCATTGCGGACGCTTCTTGCCGATCCCCGACGACGGGTGAATCCAGAAACGTCGCTGACGGGCGCCGAGGTAATCGCCATCCTCGGTTTTCTGGCCGATCTGGCTGAGCAGGCCGACCAGCACCGCTTTGTGCAATTTCGGGTAATCCGCCGGTTCTTTGTTCAGGCTCAACTGCATGTCGCGGCAGATCAGGCTCAACTGGCGGTGGGAATCGCGCCATTCACGCAGGCGCAGATAATTCAGGAAGTTCTTGCGACACCAGTTGCGCAACGGGCTAGCGGTCAGCGCCTGGCGCTGCTCTTCAAAACCACGCCACAGATTGACCAGCCCGGCAAAGTCCGAATCGCTGTCCTTCCATTGCGCGTGGGCCTGATCCGCCGCTTGCTGACGCTCCGGCGGACGCTCGCGCGGGTCCTGAATCGACATCGCACTGGCGACGATCAGCACTTCCTGCAAGCTGCCGAGTTTCGCCGCTTCGAGCAGCATGCGGCCCATCCGCGGGTCCACCGGCAGGCGCGCCAACTGCCGGCCCAGCGGGGTCAACTGGCTGTTGCGATCCACCGCCGAGAGTTCTTGCAGCAGGTTGAAACCGTCGCTGATCGCCTTGCCATCCGGCGGCTCGATGAACGGGAACGCGGTAATCTCGCCGAGGCGCAGGTGCAGCATCTGCAAGATAACGGCGGCAAGGTTGGTGCGCAGAATCTCCGGATCGGTGAACTCCGGGCGACCGAGGAAATCTTCCTCGCTGTACAAGCGCACACAAATGCCCGGCTCGACCCGGCCGCAACGACCTTTACGCTGATTGGCGCTGGCCTGGGAAATCGCCTCGATCGGCAGACGCTGGACCTTGGCGCGGTAGCTGTAACGGCTGATGCGCGCGGTGCCGCTGTCGATCACGTAACGGATGCCCGGCACGGTCAGCGAGGTTTCGGCGACGTTGGTCGCCAGCACCACACGCCGGCCCGGGTGCGACTGGAAAATCCGCTGCTGTTCGGCCGGCGACAGACGTGCGTACAGCGGCAGGATTTCGGTGTGTTTGAGTTGCGCCTTGCGCAGCATGTCGGCAGCGTCGCGAATCTCGCGCTCGCCGGGCAGGAACACCAGCACATCGCCAGGGCTGCGGCGTTCGCTGCGCTCGTAGGCGGCGATTTCGTCGAGGGTGGCGAGGATCGCCTGATCCACGGTCAAGTCGTCCTCGACGCGGTTACCCTCTTCGTCCTGCTCAAGCGTCAGCGGGCGATACCAGGTCTCTACCGGGAAGGTCCGGCCGGAGACTTCGACAATCGGCGCATCGTCGAAGTGCTTGGAGAAGCGTTCCAGATCGATGGTCGCCGAGGTGATGATGACTTTCAGGTCCGGACGACGCGGCAGCAGGGTTTTCAAATAACCGAGCAGGAAGTCGATGTTGAGGCTGCGTTCGTGGGCTTCGTCGACGATGATCGTGTCGTAGCGTTCGAGGTAGCGGTCGTTCTGGGTTTCCGCCAGCAGGATGCCGTCGGTCATCAGTTTGATCAGGGTGTTGGCATCGCTCTGATCTTCGAAGCGCACCTGATAGCCGACCAGCGAACCGAGCGGCGTACCGAGTTCTTCGGCAACCCGGCTGGCGACGCTGCGCGCAGCGATTCGGCGCGGCTGCGTGTGGCCGATCAGACCGTGCTGGCCGCGACCGATTTCCAGACAGATTTTCGGCAACTGGGTGGTTTTACCCGAACCGGTTTCGCCGGCGATGATCAGCACCTGATGCTTCTCGAGCGCAGCTTTGATTTCATCGCGCTTGGCGGCGATCGGCAGGCTGTCGTCGTAACGAATCACCGGCAGGCTGGCCTTGCGCGCCAGCACCTGATCACAGGATGCCTGCATGCGCGCTACCCACTGGGCCAGCTTGGCCTCGTCGGGTTTCTTGCGCAGCTCAAGCAACTGCCGCCGCAGCCGGTGACGGTCGGCAAGCATGGCGTGATCGAGGTTTTTCAGCAGTTTGTCGATGGAGGGCGATTCGTCGGTCATCGGGTACGCAATTCGGTCGTCTGTTTATGCAGGGGGCCGATTGTCGCAGAAAAGCAGCTACAAGCGGCAAGCTACAAGCCGCAAGTTCAAAGCGGCTTCTCACTTGTAGCTTGCAGCTTGGTACTTTCAGCTGCTGTTATTCGTTATCCAGGCCCTTGCGCCGATACGGGAACACGTCGATGACCTTCCCCGCCCGAATCGCCTCCTGCAAACCCTTCCAGTAATCGGCGTTGTACAGCTCGCCATGCAGTTGATCGAACAGCTTGCGCTGCCCGGCATCGGCGAACAGGAACGGTGGAAACTCTTCCGGGAACACATCCAGCGGCCCGATCGAGTACCACGGCTCGGAAGCCATTTCGTCCTCGGGGGTACGCGGCGCGGGGATGTGGCGGAAGTTGGCTTCGGTCAGGAAACAGATTTCGTCATAGTCGTAGAACACCACCCGCCCGTGTCGAGTGACACCGAAATTCTTCAGCAACATGTCGCCGGGAAAGATGTTGGCCGCCGCCAACTGCTTGATCGCCAGCCCATAATCCTCCAGCGCCTCGCGCACCTGCGCGTCATTGGCGTTTTCCAGGTAGAGGTTGAGCGGGGTCATCCGGCGCTCGGTCCAGCAGTGGCGGATCAGCACCGTGTCACCTTCGACCGAGACCGTGGACGGCGCCACTTCCAGCAGTTCTTCAAGGCACGCCGGATCGAACTTGCTCAGCGGAAAACGGAAATCGGCGAACTCCTGGGTATCGGCCATGCGCCCGACCCGGTCGACGCTTTTCACCAGCCGATACTTCTCGATCACCGTCGCCCGGTCGACGTTTTTCGACGGCGAGAAGCGGTCCTTGATGATCTTGAACACGGTATTGAAACCCGGCAGGGTGAACACGCTCATGACCATGCCTCGCACGCCCGGGGCCATGATGAACTGGTCGTCGGTGTTGGCCAGGTGATTGATCAGCGCACGGTAGAACTCGGATTTGCCGTGCTTGTAGAAACCGATCGAGGTGTACAGCTCGGCGATGTGCTTGCCCGGCAGGATACGCCGCAGGAACCCGATGAATTCCGCCGGCACCGGCACATCGACCATGAAATACGAACGGGTGAAGGAAAAGATGATCGACACATCGGCTTCGTCGGTGATCAGCGCATCGATCTGAATCCCGCGACCCTCGCGGTGCAACAGTGGAATCACCAGCGGCCACTGCTCGTCGCGGGTGTAGATGCGCCCGACCAGGTACGCGCCTTTGTTGCGGTACAGCACCGAGGAAAACAGCTCGACGCTCAGTTCCGGGTCCTTGCACACCCAGTCCGGCAGGTTCTCGCGCAGCTGCGCCTCGAGGCGTTGCAGGTCGCCGGGCAGGTCGGCGTAATCCTCGCTGAAGCGGTAATCGGCAAAGATGCTGGCGAGCATCGACGACAGCTGGCCTTGCGGTTTGTAGGTGCGGGTTTGCGCAGCCCGGGCGCGGCGCAGGCTGGGCCGGGTGGTGTGGATGAACATGCAGCCGTCGCTGATCAGGTCATGGCTGAACAGCCCGCAGAAGATCGAGTTGTACCAGGTCTCGGACAGTTCATCGTCAAAGCGCAGGTCGATCACGCTGATGTAGGCGCTTTTCACCAACGGCCAACTGCTGACATTCATCAGCGTCTCGTCGTCGAACTGCTCGCGCAGCCGGGCGATGGTTTCGCCGACCTTTTCCTCGTAGAGATTGATCCGCGCGGCCGATGCGGTCTGCGTCTCCTGCCAGCGCGCCTGCTCGAAGCGCTCGCGCGCGCCGTCGGTGATCTGCCGGAAGTGCTCGCGGTAATCGTCAAAGCCATCGAGGATCATGCGGGCGATGTCGGTGGCTGGCCATTGCTGCGGCATAGATGAGACCTCGGCGTGCAAGTGGAAATCTGTGCCAGAGCTTAGCCACGGAACCGGGCGCAGGTGAAGTGCAATTTCTGCCAAAAACCAAGCGCAGGCGTCCGGCGCTGGAGTTTTTCCTGTGCAGAGCAGTTCGCGCACTTAAATGCCCGATTAGCGGTTGCCATCGTCCGGAGGCTCGGCAACACTCTCGTCCCGATCAAGGAAGGAGTGCCATCGTGAGCGCTGTCGATATTTTCCGCATGCTGTCGCTGGCAGCCATCTGGGGCGCAAGTTTCCTGTTCATGCGCATTATTGCGCCGGTGATCGGCACCATTCCGACCGCGTTCTTTCGGGTGTCGATTGCTGCCGTCGGGCTGCTGGTGATTCTCGGGTTGATGCGCATCAGCTGGGATTTCAAGGGCAAACTGAAAACCGTGATGCTGCTGGGCGTGATCAACTCGGGGATTCCGGCGACGCTGTATTCAGTCGCGGCGCAAGTGTTGCCGGCCGGTTATTCCGCAATCTTCAATGCCACCACGCCGTTGATGGGTGTATTGATTGGCGGGCTGTTTTTCAGTGAAAAACTCACGGTCGCCAAACTGACGGGGGTGTTTCTCGGCTTGCTCGGTGTCGGTGTGCTGACGCGCGCTGGGCCGGTGGCCTTCGATCTGCAATTGCTGATGGGCGCCCTCGCCTGCCTGCTCGCTACCACTTGCTATGGTTTCGCCGGATTTCTCACGCGACGCTGGCTGGATCACAGCGGTGGGCTCGACAGTCGCCTCTCGGCCGTGGGCAGCATGCTCGGCGCCTCGCTGTTTCTCTTGCCACTGTTCGGCTACAGCGTGATCACCGCTCCACCGGCAAGCTGGGGCGGATGGAATGTCTGGCTGTCGCTGCTGGGTCTGGGTCTGGGCTGCACAGCGTTCGCCTACATCATCTATTTCCGCCTGCTCAGCTCCATCGGCCCGGTCAAATCGATGACCGTGACGTTCTTGATCCCGGCATTCGGCGTGCTGTGGGGCGCGTTGTTGCTGGATGAGCCGTTGTCGATGGCGCATCTGTATGGCGGGGTGTTGATTGCGCTGGCGTTGTGGCTGGTGTTGAAGCCTGCGGTGGTGAAGCCTTCTGCCGCGGCCGTTCGATGATTTTGCGGCGTTAATAAGGCCGTATTCGCGAGCGAGCCCGCTTGTATGCCGGTACTTGAAGGGAGCGAGCCTGCTCGTGAAGAGGCCGGACCAGACACCGAAAATGCCTGGCCCGGCTTGCGGTTATCCCGCAGATTTACGGAACACAAACGCCAGACCAACAATGATCAACAGCATCCCCAGCACGCTCAATACCGCCAGACGATTGCCGAAAATCAGATAGTCCATCACCGCCGTCACCGCCGGCACCAGATAGAACAGGCTGGTGACATTCACCAGATTGCCCCGGGCGATCAGGCGGTACAGCAACAGCGTCGCCAGCACCGACACCACCAGCCCCATCCACAACACCGGCACGATGAAACCTGCGCTGTGTTCAAAGTGGAACGGTTGAAACGGCACGAAGATCCCGCACAACAACAGCCCGGCCAGGTATTGCACCGGCAGCGTGCCGAGGGGATTTTCGGTGATGCGTTTCTGCATGATCGACCCGAGGGTCATGCTCGCCAACGCGAGCAGGCCAAACAACATGCCCGCCCAGGACATCCCCGCCAGACCGATCCCCTGATAAACCACCATGACCAGACCGGCCAGGCCCAGAGCCAGACCGAACATCCGGCTCACCGAGCGCTGACGCTCCATCAAGACCACAGTGAGGATCGGCTGCACGCCCATAATGGTCGCCATCACGCCGGGGGTGATTCGGGTGTTGAGCGCCAGCAGATAGAAAATCTGATAAGCCCCCAACAGCACCACGCCGGTGGCGATCGCATACAGCATCGGCCTGCCGCCCTTGGGCAGCTTCAATTTGAGCAATGGCGCCAACAGCAACAGCCCGCAGAGGGCGATCACAAAGCGAATCAGCAGAAAGGCAAAGGGCGAAGCGTGGGCCAGGCCCCATTTGGAGAAAATCGCCCCGCTGCTCCACAGCAGAACGAACAGGCTCGTGGACGTCGCCGCGAGCGCGGTTTTTTTCGAAAGGACAAACATGAATACCACCTGTAGTCAGGCACATAGCCAACTCAGCCGAGGCTGAAATTCAGTAGGTTTTTCTGGCGGGCGCAGGGGTCAGCAAAAAATGCCGATCAGCCCGAAACGCCAACGCCCGGCGGTGATACGACTGCGCACACCGGCGTGCTACTGACAGGTGGAGGGTAATGACTGATCTGCCCAGGCTGCTGATTCCCGCACGGCACGACGCCAGCGTTGACCGCTGAATCGACTACCGCGTTGATGAGGGATGCAGGCATTGGGGCTGATCTTTTTTGAGGGACTTGGAAGTGAATCGCCTGATTCACGAGCGCCGACTATAACCAGCGCGGGACATGGATTGCAATGATTTGGACAAAGGGCCAGCAGGGACAAGGTCGATGGCTGGCGCATAGGCTGACGAGCAACGGATAGGCCCATTGATGGGGAGACAGGGAATGCTCGAGATCACATGCCAAGGGAACGGACAAATTTGCGGTATCAGTTGTATCGGTCAGCGGCGAGGAAGCGGGCGGCTATCGTCACCCACCAACTTCAGCTTCAACTGGAACGCTATGGTCCTGCTGCCATCGATTTATCGAAAGTTCGTTTCGAACCTATCGACCAGCAAGCACTGCAAGCATCTACTCTCTGGAGAGACCAGCACTTTTGCTGGAACGAGGTCATTGAGTGGAAGGGTCGGGAGCCCTCATCTCTGGACATCGCTATCTGGTTTGAAGAAGAACTTTGCGGGCTGTGTTTCGCAAATCCAAATGCCAGCAAAAACAGAATACGAATTGTGCGTTTGGAGGGACGTCCCTACGAACCCCATCCGTTAAAAAAACGTATCGGGGCACTGGCGATGATTGTGATTGAACAATACGCCCAGCTCATTGGCAGCAAGGTTCTCGAGATTCAAGAACCTTTAAGGGGCGCAATTTCCCACTATCAAGAGCTTGGTTTCGGCTTCGACGCTGGGTGCCGCCTTGTCAAAACCTTGGAGAACCTAGTATCGTGAAAACTGTTCAATTAACGATCAACACTGGTGGAAAAATGAGCAAATCAACAAAGAAGCCTTCCTCCAGAAAAGACATACTTTCTCGCGGGAGAAAATCCGGCGAGGTAACGCTCACCGCGAGTCAGAGGCGTCTGCTGCAGTTACTTATAACGGGCACTGAAACCGAAGAGCCAAACGTACTCGCCGCTGGCCGACTGTAGACTTATCTACAGACAAAAAAAACCGCTCACAAGGAGCGGTTTTTTCATTACAACATCCAGCCTCAACCAAACAGCCAATACCCCAGCAATGTCAGCACCACCACCGCCAAAACCGGGCGCATGATGCGGTAGGCCTTGGGATTGCGACGCTTCCACTGTTTGACCACGCCACTGAATTTGTCGCTGAAGTGCTTGCTCCAGGCATAGGCCTGGTTGATCCCGCCGACACGTTCGTCGTCAAGGTTCTGCGGCGCGGTGGCACGGCCCAGCCAGGCACTGATGGCGCGGTTGATGCGGGTCATCAGGCGGTTGCTCAGCGGACGTTCGACGTCGCAGAACAGGATGACGCGGGTCTGTTCGGTTTCGTTCTTGACCCAGTGCACGTAGGTCTCGTCGAACATCACGTCTTCACCGTCGCGCCAAGCGTAGACCTGACCGTCCACGAAGATCCGGCAATCGTCGGAGTTCGGCGTCGACAGACCCAGGTGATAACGCAGGGAGCCGGCAAACGGATCACGGTGCGGGTTCAGGTGGCTGCCACCCGGCAACAGCGCAAACATTGCGCCTTTGACGTTGGGAATCGCACTGACCAGCGCCACGGTTTTCGGGCACAGGGTTTCGGCCGACGGCAACGGTTTGTCGTACCACTTGAGGTAGAAACGCTTCCAGCCCTTCTTGAAGAACGAGCCGAAACCGGCGTCATTGTTCTTCTCGGCGGCGCGGATGTAGCCCTCGTCGAACAGGTGCATGGCCTCGTCGCGAATGGTTTCCCAGTTGTCGCGCAGCACATCCAGCTCCGGAAACTTGCTGCGATCCAGATACGGCTTGGATGGCACGCCGGAGAACAGGTACATCAGAGCGTTATAAGGAGCGAACAGCGCCGAGTGGTTGACGAACTGACGCAGGACCGGCAAACGCGCCTTGCCGCGCAAATGCACATAGAGGATGCTGCCCACAAACAGCAGCAACACCAACACCTTGGCGGCTAACGAAAAGGTCATCAACGACTCCTTGAATAAAGACAACGCTGCGCAATGCCCTTTACCCGGCATGGCAGCCGGCCATGATAAACACTACCGGCCTCGGGAAAAACCCGCACCACCCAAGATTCAGTGTTAAGAATTGCGCAACAAAGCATTTATTAGCATAACGATCCTGAACCCCGGCTGATCTGAATCAATTCGCTTACTGCTGATTCTCCTGCTCGGTGAACAGATCGCTGAACAACATGCTCGACAGATAGCGCTCGCCGGAGTCCGGCAGGATCACCACGATGGTCTTGCCCTGCATCTCCGGGGTCTCTGCCAGTCGCACCGCAACCGCCATGGCCGCGCCGCAAGAGATACCGCACAAGATCCCTTCTTCCTGCATCAATCGCAGCGCCATGGCCTTGGATTCGTCGTCGGTGACCTGTTCCACCCGGTCGACGATCGACAAGTCGAGGTTCTTCGGCACGAAACCGGCGCCAATGCCCTGAATCTTGTGGGGGCTCGGCTTGATCTCTTCGCCCGCCAGCGTCTGGCTGATCACCGGCGAGGACACCGGTTCCACCGCCACCGACAGGATCGGTTTGCCCTGGGTATTCTTGATATACCGCGAAACGCCGGTGATGGTTCCGCCGGTGCCGACGCCAGCCACCAGTACATCCACGGCACCATCGGTGTCGTTCCAGATTTCCGGACCGGTGGTTTTCTCGTGAATCGCCGGGTTCGCCGGATTGTCGAACTGCGACGGCATGAAGTACTTGTCGGCATCGCTGGCAACAATCTCAGCGGCCTTCTCGATCGCGCCTTTCATGCCCTTGGCCGGTTCGGTCAGGACCAACTCTGCACCCAGCGCCTTGAGCACCTTGCGGCGCTCGATACTCATCGAGGCCGGCATGGTCAGCATCAACTTGTAACCGCGTGCCGCCGCGACAAAAGCCAGGCCAATGCCGGTATTGCCGGAGGTCGGCTCGACGATGGTCATGCCCGGTTTGAGTTTGCCGCTGCTTTCGGCATCCCAGATCATGTTCGCGCCGATCCGGCACTTGACCGAATAACCGGGGTTGCGCCCCTCGATCTTGGCCAGAATGGTCACGCCACGCGGCGCGATGCGGTTGATCTGCACCAGTGGCGTATTGCCGATGGAATGGGCGTTGTCAGCGAAAATGCGGCTCATGGCTGGGTCCTTATGCAGCGTTGAATTCAGCCTTTCAAGGTATGCCTGTTGCCTGGCGCAGTCCAGTCAGGTCGAACGTCTGCGTTACACAACAGTCAATCGCTTACATCGTCAAGGAATTGCCGTCATGAAGCGTCGCTACAGTTGGCCACTCGGGATTTTCGCCGTCGTCGTTGTGTTGCTGATCGCGCTGCACATTGCCCTGCCCTACATGGTGCGCGACTACCTGAACAACAAACTGGCGGACATGGGCGATTACCGGGGCCAGATCACCGACGTCGATCTGGCCCTGTGGCGCGGCGCTTACAAAATCAACGGACTGAAAATCGTAAAGGTCGATGGCAAGGTACCGGTGCCGTTCGTCAACGCACCGCTGATCGATCTGTCGGTCAGTTGGCACTCGCTGTGGTACGACCATGCGGTGGTGGCGCAGGTGCAGTTCCTCAATCCCGAGGTCAACTTCGTCGATGGCGGGGCCAACAAGCAGAACTCCCAGACCGGTAAAGGCACCGACTGGCGCGCGCAGCTCAGTAAACTGCTGCCGATCACCCTCGACGAGGTACAGATTCACGACGGCAAGATCAGCTTCCGCAACTTCAGCTCCCATCCACCGGTGAATATGAATGCCACCCAGGTCGAGGCCAGCATCTACAACCTGACCAACGTGGTCGACAAACAGGGCAAACGCGATGCCCGCTTCGAAGGCAAGGCCCTGCTGCTGGGGCATGCGCCCCTGGAAACCAGCGCGACCTTTGATCCGCTGAGCAATTTCGAAGATTTCCAGTTCCGCCTGCGCGCCCGTGACATCGAACTCAAGAGCATGAACGACTTCGCCTCGGCCTACGGCAAGTTCGACTTCAACGCCGGCCACGGTGATGTCGTGATCGAAGCCCAGGCGAAAAAAGCCCAGGTCAGTGGTTACATCAAGCCACTGCTGCGCGACGTCGAAGTGTTCAACTGGCAGCAGGACGTGGAAAACAAGAACAAGAGCATCTTCCGCTCGGTCTGGGAGGCGTTGGTGGGCGGCACGGAAACCGTGCTGAAGAACCAGGCCAAAAACCAGTTCGCCACCCGGGTCGAGCTCAGCGGCAGCGTGCATCAGCAAAATATCAGCGCGTTCGAAGCGTTTTTGCAGATTTTGCGCAATGGCTTCATCCAGGCCTTCAATGCTCGGTATGAGCGGCCGAAGCCGGATGCGGGCTAAGACTTACGATTAACGATATATCGACCAGACTCTTCAGCTGCTCGCGTGGATCTTTGCTGCAATGAGTCCCAACCAAGACAAGCCAAGGCCAATGACCTTGGCACCGCCTCCCGCCCGCTACTGTAGCGGCTGATGCTGCGGGCACTGATACCCAGCGCCTCGGCTGCCTGATTCAGAGAGAGTCCGGTACGTCAATAAAAGTCAGTTTCAATCGAAAATCTGACAGTGCCTGCACAGCCGACAGACGAGGCCTGCGCTTCCTTGATAATCAGCGGCCGAGCCTTGCCTATCATGACCTCAATGGTTTCCAGGCTCAGCATCACGTCCACACCACCACCGGTCGGGTGAACATGGGGCGGAGGATGATCCTTCTCACGCAACTGAATGCGGTATTTGTCGCGAAATCGGTATTTAGTCGTCATGCCCGAAAGGCTATCGCCAAATCGGCGATACCTGAATGCTGGCCCTGGGCCGAAACCGAGTCAACATGTGACGCCCCATTCAGAGACTGAATAAGCCGTCTGCGTTCACAGTCGACCGGGCTGCGCGTTATAGTCGGGGCATCCGTTTTTTCGCCCCCGCCCTGCCCGTGCAGGTCGGCGTTACCGTTCGAGGATTAGCAGATGAAGTTCGAAGGCACCCAGGCCTACGTCGCCACCGATGACCTGAAGCTGGCGGTCAACGCCGCCATCACCCTGGAGCGGCCGCTGCTGGTCAAGGGCGAACCGGGCACCGGCAAGACCATGCTCGCCGAGCAACTGGCCGAATCGTTCGGCGCCAAGTTGATCACCTGGCACATCAAGTCCACCACCAAGGCCCATCAGGGCCTGTACGAGTACGACGCGGTCAGCCGTCTGCGCGACTCGCAGCTGGGCAACGAAAAAGTCCACGATGTGCGCAACTACCTGAAGAAAGGCAAGCTCTGGGAGGCGTTCGAGTCAGAAGAACGCGTCATTCTGCTGATCGACGAGATCGACAAGGCCGACATCGAATTCCCGAATGACCTGCTGCAAGAACTCGACAAGATGGAGTTCTACGTTTACGAGATCGACGAGACCATCAAGGCCAAGAAGCGCCCGATCATCATCATTACCTCGAACAACGAGAAAGAGCTGCCGGACGCCTTCCTGCGCCGTTGCTTCTTCCACTACATCGCCTTCCCGGACCGCACCACCCTGCAGAAAATCGTCGACGTGCACTACCCGGACATCAAGAAGGATCTGGTCAGCGAGGCGCTGGACGTGTTCTTCGATGTGCGCAAGGTGCCGGGCCTGAAGAAGAAGCCGTCGACCTCGGAACTGGTGGACTGGCTGAAGCTGCTGATGGCCGACAACATCGGCGAAGCGGTGCTGCGCGAGCGCGATCCGACCAAAGCCATTCCGCCGCTGGCCGGTGCCCTGGTGAAGAACGAGCAGGACGTGCAGTTGCTTGAGCGTCTGGCGTTCATGAGCCGTCGCGGCTCTCGCTAAGAGGCTGATGCCATGCTGCTCAACCTGTTCAATGAAATGCGTGCAGCCAAGGTGCCGGTGTCGGTGCGCGAGCTGCTCGACCTGATCAACGCGCTGAAACAGCGCGTGACCTTCGCCGACATGGACGAGTTCTACTACTTGTCGCGGGCAATTCTGGTGAAGGACGAACGGCATTTCGACAAGTTCGACCGTGCGTTCGGTGCCTACTTCAATGGCCTGGAAAAACTCGACGATCACCTGCAGGCGCTGATTCCCGAAGACTGGTTGCGCAAGGAATTCGAGCGCTCGCTGACTGACGAGGAACGCGCGCAGATCCAGTCGCTCGGTGGCCTCGACAAGCTGATCGAAGAGTTCAAGAAGCGTCTGGAAGAACAGAAGGAACGCCACGCCGGCGGTAACAAATGGATCGGCACCGGCGGCACCAGCCCGTTCGGCTCCGGCGGGTTCAACCCGGAAGGCATCCGGGTTGGCGATGCCGGCAAGCGTCAGGGCAAAGCGGTGAAAGTCTGGGATCAACGCGAGTACAAGAACCTCGACGACTCGGTGGAGCTGGGCACGCGCAACATCAAGGTCGCCCTGCGCCGCCTGCGCAAATTCGCTCGTCAGGGTGCAGCGGAAGAGCTGGACATCGACGGCACCATCGACCACACCGCCAAGGACGCCGGCCTGCTGAACATCCAGATGCGCCCGGAGCGGCGTAACACGGTCAAGCTGTTGCTGCTGTTCGACATCGGCGGCTCGATGGATGCGCACGTGAAGATCTGCGAGGAGCTGTTCTCGGCCTGCAAGACCGAGTTCAAGCATCTGGAGTATTTCTACTTCCACAACTTCATTTATGAATCGGTGTGGAAGAACAACATGCGCCGTACCTCCGAGCGCACCTCAACCCAGGACCTGCTGCACAAGTACGGCGCCGACTACAAAGTGATCTTCATCGGCGACGCCGCCATGGCGCCCTACGAAATCACCCAGGCTGGCGGCAGCGTCGAGCACTGGAACGAAGAGCCGGGTTACGTGTGGATGCAGCGTTTCATGGAGAAGTACAAGAAGCTCATCTGGATCAATCCGTATCCGAAGGACACGTGGGGCTACACCTCATCGACCAATATCGTGCGCGATTTGATCGAGGATCAGATGTATCCGCTGACCCTTCGTGGATTGGAAGAAGGGATGCGGTTTCTGTCCAAATAAAAGCAAAAGATCGCAGCGTGCCGCAGCGCCTACAGGGAAACGCGAAACTTTCTGTAGGAGCTGCCGCACGCTGCGATCTTTTGATCTTCAACCAAAACGCTGCAAATATTCGACATGCTCACGGTGTGCCACTTCCTGCACCACCGGCCGCAACCGCACCTGCGCCCCCGGCAGACACTGCGCCAGCCGCGCCAGTGCCACCGGCGTCAACGCCCCCAACCGCGGATAGCCGCCAATGGTCTGCCGATCATTGAGCAGCACAATCGGCTGCCCGTCCGGCGGAACCTGCACCGCACCCAACGGAATCCCCTCGGAAATCATCGGCCGGCCCTGATACTGCAGCGCCTTGCCCAATAACCGAATGCCCATGCGGTCAGCGCGACTGTCGAGTGTCCATGGACTGTTGAACACATCAAACAGACTCTGCCCGCTGAACTGGCCGATCTGTGCACCAAGCACCAGATCCAGCGGCGTATTCAGCCGAAAATCAGGTCGATGCTCCAGCGGCACTTCACGCATCTGCAGGACTTCACCGTGGTAACTCAGCGTCGCCCCTTTGGCCAACGGCAACCCCATACCATCTAGCCCACCGAGCTCTTCACGCACCACCGTAGCGCTGCTGCCGAGCACCTTCGGCGCGTCAAAACCACCGGGGGCCGCCAGATAGGCCCGGGCCCCGAGCAACGGTTGGGTGAACTGCAATTTCTGCCCCTTGCCCAGTTTGAAACTGCGCCACGGCGCCAGCGCCTGCCCATCGATCTGCGCACCGAGATCCGCGCCGGCCAGCGCCAGCAAGCAATCGTCTTCAGCGATTACGGCAAACCCGCCAAGCGTGACCTCAATCACCGGTACATCCAGCGCATTGCCGAGCAACCAGTTGGCCCAGCTCATCGAACACCCATCCGCCGCGCCGCCCTGGGTCACGCCCAAATGGCGAACGCCGAAGCGTCCGGCATCCTGCAATAAACACAGCGGTGTACTTGCTTCGATCATCAGTCGGCTCATGCCTGCGCCTCCAGTGGCGTGTCATCGCCACCCAGATTGATGAACTCGGCATGACTGACCGCTTCGAATCGAACTGTGTCGCCCGGTTGCATCAGGCTGTAGCCGTCGCGATGGCGGTCGAACAGTTTCGCCGGGGTGCGGCCGATCAGGTTCCAGCCGCCGGGGGATACCACCGGGTAAGCGGCGGTCTGTCGTTCGGCGATGCCGACGCTGCCGGCAGCGACTTTCTTGCGCGGGGTGTCCAGACGCGGCGCTGCCAGCACCTCTTCCACCAGTCCCATGAAGGCGAACCCCGGGGCAAAGCCGAGAGCGAACACCTGGTATTCGCGAGCGCTGTGGCGGCGGATCACCTCCTCCACAGACAAGCCGCTGCGTTGTGCCAACAAACTCAATTCGGGGCCGACACTGAGGTCGTACCAGACCGGCAACACATGACACTGACCACCGGTGCGCGCATTTGGCGACAGGTCAATTAACGCTTCGGCGATCAATTCACGGGCCTGGTTCGGGCTCAGCGTGGTCAGGTCGTAATGCACCATCAGCGTGGTGTAGGACGGCACCAGATCAATCAATTGCGCGCCAAACACTGAGCGCAGGCGCTCACTGGCGGCGAGCATCCACGGCATGTTGGCTTCGGCGATTTCATCGAACAGGCGCAGCATCAGGCAGTCCAGGGCCACCACTTCAATGCGTGGGTTCATGGCGCACTCTGCTGATTCAGGGCCTCGCGAATGCGTTGCACAGCGGCCACCGAACTGGCGTTGTCGCCGTGTACGCAGAGGGTGTTGGCCTGCAGATGCAGCGCGCTGCCGTCGCTGGCGACGAGGTCGCCGCCACGGGCGATGGTCAGGGCCTGTTCGATGATGGTTTGCGCATCGTGATGCACCGCGCCCGGCAGTTGCCGCGACAGCAGTTTACCGGCGCTGTCGTAGGCGCGGTCGGCGAAGGCTTCGAACCACAGGGTCACACCGTATTCGTCACCGAGCTGTTGCGCCGCCGCGTTGTCGCGGGTGGCCATCAGCATCAGCGGCAACGTGCGATCGTAGGCAGCCACGGCCTGAATTACCGCGCGCAACTGCGCCGGGTTGGCCATCATGTCGTTGTACATCGCGCCGTGGGGTTTGACGTAGCTGACCCGCCCACCCTGCGCCCGGCAAATGCCGTCGAGCGCGCCGATCTGGTAATGCAGGATGTCTTGCAGCTCTTGCGCGGAATAGGCCATGGAACGACGACCGAAGCCGACCAGATCCTGATAGGCCGGATGCGCACCGATCTGCACGCCATGGCTCAGGGCCAGGCTCACGGTTTTGCGCATGATGCTCGGGTCGCCGGCGTGGAACCCGCAGGCCACATTGGCGCAATCGATGAAGGGCATGACCTCGGCGTCCAGACCCATGGTCCAGCTGCCGAAACTCTCGCCAATGTCGCAATTCAATAACAGGCGGCTCACGGTAAACACTCCTGTAGCTTCTTGTCTTTCTATCCGTAGGACAAATGCCCGTTGGGCACTGCCCCCGCAGGTTATCAGTTACTGCGCATCCAGTTGCTTGCCACGGGTTTCCGGCAGGCTCAACGCCGCGAGAATCACCACCCCGTAAGACACCGCAGCAAACGCGCCGATGCCCACGCTCAACGGCACTGTCTGGCTGAGCAGGCCGATCAGCAATGGAAACAGCGCCGCCAGCGCCCGCCCGATGTTGTAGCAGAAGCCCTGGCCCGAACCGCGAATCCGCGTCGGAAACAGCTCGGTAAGAAACGCGCCCATGCCGCTGAAAATCCCCGAGGCGAAGAAGCCCAGCGGAAAGCCCAGCCACAGCATCACGCCGTTGCTGACCGGCATCTGCGTGTACAGCAGCACGATAGTGAACGAGCCGACCGCGAACAGGATGAAGTTCTTTTTACGTCCCAGCAGGTCGGTGAGATAAGCGCTGATCACATAGCCGACATAGGAGCCGACGATCACCATCGCCAGATAACCGCCGGTGCCAAGCACACTCAAACCACGTTCGTTCTTGAGAAAGGTCGGCAGCCACGAGGTGATCGCGTAATACCCGCCCAGTGCGCCGGTGGTCAGCAAGGAGGCGCGGAACGTGGTGAAGAGCATGCCGGGAGCGAAGATCTCGTAGAACTTCGCCGGGTTCTGCGGGGTTTGCGCAGCCTTGGCTTCGCGATAGATCTCCGGGTCTTTCACCAGCCGACGGACGAAAATCACGAAGATCGCCGGGACGATGCCGAGAATGAACAGCGCACGCCAGGCGTCTTCCGGTGGCAACACCGAGAACAGCAGCGCATACAGAATCGCCGTCAGGCCCCAACCCAGCGCCCAGCCGGATTGCACCATGCCCACCGCTTTACCGCGGTCCTTGGCGCGGATCACCTCACCGATCAGCACCGCGCCGGCGGTCCATTCGCCGCCGAAACCGAAGCCCATCAGGGTGCGAGCAATCAACAGCTGTTCGTAGTTCTGGGCGAAGCCGCAGAGGAAGGTGAAGAAGGCGAACCACAGCACCGTCAGTTGCAGGGTGCGCACGCGGCCGATGCGGTCGGAGAGTATCCCCGCCACCCAGCCGCCGATGGCCGAGGCGATCAGGGTGCTGGTGTGAATCAGCCCGGCCTGCCCGGTGGTGATACCCCACATGGCAATCAGGGTCGGCACCACGAAGCTGAGCATCTGCGTGTCCATGCCGTCCAGACCGTAGCCGATCTTGCAGCTCCAGAACGTGCGGCGCTCCTGTTGATTGATGTTGCGATACCAGTCGAACGGCCCCGGACGCGCCGTTGCCGTGGATGCTTCTAGGGTGTCGGGAGCACTCATGGCTTATCTCCGCAGGTTTTTTATTGGTCTTGTTCGTAGCCCCGACGACGCCTATCGTGGGAACCGGATGCGCCGATTTTTGGGCGCGCCGCCCTGCTGCGTCCAACGAATAAAAACCCGCCTTAGGCATAAGAAAAATTTGTCACTCGAGCCGTTGCCATGAACCTGAAGTTTCTCGAGACCTTTGTCTGGGTCGCCCGGCTGAAGAGTTTTCGCCTGACCGCGGACAAGCTGTTCACCACCCAGGCCTCGATTTCCAGCCGCATCGCGGTGCTCGAAGGCGAACTGGGGGTGAAGCTGTTTCTGCGCGATTCACGCGGTGTCAGCCTGACGCCCGAAGGCCTGAAAGTGCTGGATTATGCCGAGCAGATGCTCGACACCATGCAGGCGCTGAAGCAATCGATCGAGACCCGCTCAAGCAAGGTCGGCCGGGTACGCATCGGCGTGATGGACACGGTGATTCACACCTGGCTCAGCCCGTTGGTGGCGCAGATGACCGATCTGTATCCACGCGTGGAAATCGAGCTGGTGGCCGATACGTCGCTCAACCTCTGCGATCAGTTGCAAAAAGGCTTTCTCGATCTGATCCTGCAAACCGATCTGGTGCGCCACGAGAGCGTGCGCAGCCTGGAACTGGCCAGCCATCCGCTGGGCTGGATCGTCGCCAGCCAATCGATCTACAACCGCGATTACGCCGACCTCGGCGAACTGGCGCAGGAGCGGATCATCACTTACTCGAAAAACTCCCGACCGCACCAGGATCTGCTGGCACTGATGCAGGCCAACGGTGTGCTGGCGCCGCGCTTGAACTGCGTGAACTCGGTGTCGGCGATTACCCGGCTGCTGCGCGATGGCTTTGGCATCGGCGTCCTGCCGCCGGTGCTGGTGGCCGAGGAACTGGCACGAGGCGAACTGACCTTGCTCGACATCGACCAGCGGCCGCCGAACCTGCAGGTGGTGGTGTCTTGGCGGGTTGGTGTGGAATGGGTCGAGGAGATTGTGACGTTGTGTCAGCAGGTGCTGGGGGAATATGCGCGCAAGGTGGGTGAGAATTACATCGTCTTGAGTAACTGAACAGCAAAAGATCGCAGCCTTCGGCAGCTCCTACAGAGATCAATGCAGGAGCAGCCGAAGGCTGCGATCTTTTGCTCTTGAGCTTTTAAAGGCCGCGCACGTCGCGGTCTTCAATCGGCCGGCTCTGGCGCAAACGCCGGCCGCCCAGCACCACCCAGTCGATCAGGCGAATCAGGCACTCGATGCCGAACGACAGCAGCAGCGCGCCGCTCATGCCCCAGATCATCGCTTCCGGGGTCAGCAGGATCTGGTAGCTGTAGCCGTTCCAGGTTTCCTTGCGAATGTCCGGGTCGGCGGCCAGCACCACTTGCAGGAAGCGGATGTACCACGGGCCCTGCATGGCCTGGAACTGTTTATCCAGCGCAATCTGCCGGTTGAGCAAGGTGCTCAGGCTGTCGGCATCGCTGCGAAACACCGGGTCTTCGCTGGCGCGGTAATGCGCGACCAGTGCCTGCAGGTCGCCCTTGAAGAACTGCTCGGCCGTACCCTGGAAACCACGCAGACCGGTCTGCGCTTCGATCAGATGGGCTTCGACGCGTTTGGCGTAATCGTTGATGAAACCCGGTACCTGAACACCGATCAACAGGCCCGCCGCAAACAACACCAGCCGTAGATAACTGAGCAACATCGAGGAAAGATCCTTTATTCGGTCGTGCCCTGGCTGACGCATTCACCGCGTCGCCACAGGCTCCATTGGCCCGGTTGGTAACGGGTCCAGGTTTCATTTTCGGTCAAAGGCTCGGTGGCGATCACCGTGACCACATCGTTGGGCGTGGTTTCCGCCTGGAAATCGACGATCACATCGACATCCTTGAGC
This sequence comes from Pseudomonas sp. MG-9, assembly GCF_018729515.1. Taxonomy (NCBI): domain Bacteria; kingdom Pseudomonadati; phylum Pseudomonadota; class Gammaproteobacteria; order Pseudomonadales; family Pseudomonadaceae; genus Pseudomonas; species Pseudomonas sp. MG-9. Next base: position 338,377 of record NZ_JAHHZH010000005.1, on the reverse strand, counting down.
CGCGCCGGACCGAACGGTGCGCGCCGGGTGATCTGTGCCAGTTTGGTCGAGCAATAGCAGAACAGCCAGTCGCCGTCGCTGAGCAGGCAGTTGAACACGCCTTTGCTGCGGTATTCGGCGCACGCGGCGACCAGATCCGGCAGCAGCACTTCTATATCGACCGGTTCCGGGAAGGCTGCACGCACGCGGTTGAGCAAATCGCAGAACGCCGCTTCGCTGTCGGTGTCGCCGACCGGGCGGTAGAAACTCTTGATCGGGGTGAAATCGGCGAGCTGGCCGTTGTGCGCGAAGCACCAGTTGCGACCCCACAGTTCGCGAACGAACGGGTGGGTGTTGGACAGGCAGACCTTGCCGACGTTGGCCTGGCGGATATGGCCGATGACCACTTCGCTCTTGATCGGATAGCGCTGCACCAGATTGGCGACTTCCGACTCGCTGCTGGCGGCCGGGTCCTGAAACAGGCGCAAGCCGCGACCTTCATAGAAGGCGATGCCCCAGCCGTCGCGGTGCGGGCCGGTACGCCCGCCGCGCTGCATCAGGCCGGTGAAGCTGAACACGATATCGGTCGGCACGTTGGCACTCATGCCCAGTAATTCACACATGTGCGGACTCTCGGGATTACAGACGCGGCTCGACCCGCATGCGCTGCGGATTATTCGGCACTGGCGGGCGTCCATAGCGGTCATCGCCGGCAGCGCCGAACGGCTGATCGTCGTCACGGTCATCGGCACGGGCCGCCGCCTTGGCGGCTTCGGCCTGCTCGCGACGGGCGCGGGAAGCGCGTTCGATCGGGAAGCGGATCAACACGAAGATCAGGTAGATGCCGAAGGCGATCATGCCGTACATGAACAGGTCGGAAATCGCCCGCCAGGCGTTGTTGCCGACCTTGAAGGCCAGATCCAGCGCGGTGATGGCGATGGACGGTGCAACCTTGGCTTTCACCGGGTCAATGATGGTCGGGCTGAACAGCAACACTGCCATCAGCACTCGCAGCGGCTCGCGCAGCCAGCGCCACATCCAGCGGGTCAGGCGCATCCATACCAACAGGCAGCCCACAGCGGCAAAGGCGTAGAGGCCCCAGGCGATCAGATAGTCGTTCTCGGTCATGGTGTCCATGGCAAGGCAGGCAAAGAGGCGCTTATAGTAACGACTTTTCGCCCGCCAGGCTTGTCCCAATAGACACACAACCTGTAGGAGTGAGCCTGCTCGCGAATACGGACTGTCAGTTGAAACATTGTTGTCTGACCCACCGCTTTCGCGAGCAGGCTCGCTCCTACAGGGGAACGCAGCGGTTTCAAGATCTGCGAAAAACCCATTTCCGAACATTGTCCGAGAGCCTTCCATGCCCCAAACCGCCCACGTCATCAGTGCCCCGATCGCCCGCAAGGCTGCCGGTGCCGACCCGTATGCCTGGCTGCAGGAACGCGACACCGACGCGGTGCTCGACTACCTCAAGGCCGAAAACGCTTATCAGGAAGCACAGACCGCCGATCAGGCCGGCCTGCGCGAAAGCCTGTTCGAGGAGATCAAGGGCCGGATCCTCGAAACCGACCTGTCCCTGCCCTCGCCGTGGGGCCCGTATCTCTATTACACACGCACCACCGCTGGCGACGAATACGCCCGGCATTACCGCTGCCCGCGTCCGGCTGACGACAGCCTGACCCTCGACGAGAGCCGCGAGCAACTGCTGCTCGACCCGAACGTGCTGGCCAATGGCGGCTTTTTCTCCCTCGGCGCGTTCAGCATCAGCCCCGATCACCAGCGCCTGGCGTACAGCGTCGACGCTTCGGGCGACGAGATCTACACGCTGTTCGTCAAGGAACTGGCCAACGACAAGGTCAGCGAACTGGAGTTCGAAGACTGCGACGGCAGCATGACCTGGGCCAACGACAGCCTGACCCTGTTTTTCGGCGTGCTCGACGACACTCATCGTCCGCACAAACTGTTTCGCTATCGCCTCGACGGCACCGCTGCTGAAGAGGTATTCCACGAGGCGGACGGGCGTTTCTTCCTGCATTGCTACCGCTCCAGTTCCGAGCAGCAATTGCTGTTGACCCTGGGCAGCAAGACCACCACTGAAGTCTGGGCGCTGGATGCCCACCAGCCGCACCTGCCCTTCACCTGCCTGGCGCCACGGGTCGAGGATCACGAATACGACGTCGACCACGGCATGCTCGATGGCGCGTGGACGTGGTTCATTCGCACCAACCGCGACGGCATCAACTTCGCCCTGTATCAGGCGCCGGATACCGGGCTCGCGCCGAGCGAAGCCGACTGGCAGAACCTGATCCCGCACAGCGACACAGTGATGCTCGACGGCGTGACCCTCAACGCCGAGGCCATGACCCTGAGCCTGCGCGAAGGCGGTTTGCCGATCATCGAAGTTCACCCGCAAGGCCTGACGCCGTATCGCGTGCAACTGCCGGACGCGGCCTACAGCCTCTATGTGCAAAACAGCCTGGAGTTCGAGAGCGACCGCATCCGCCTGCGCTACGAAGCGTTGAACCGTCCGGCACAGGTGCGGCAGTTGATGCTGGCCACCGGCGAGCAAACCGTTCTGAAAGAAACCCCGGTGCTCGGCCCGTTCGACGCCGACGCCTACGTCAGCCAGCGCCTGTGGGCCACCGCGCCGGACGGCACGCAGGTGCCGATCAGCCTGGTGATGAAACGCGAAATGGTCGGCAAAGCGGTGCCGCTGTACCTCTACGGTTACGGCGCATACGGCTCCAGCCTCGACCCATGGTTTTCCCATGCACGCCTGAGTCTGCTGGATCGCGGCATGGCCTTCGCCATCGCCCACGTGCGTGGCGGCGGCGAGCTGGGCGAAGCCTGGTATCGCGCCGGCAAGCAGGAACACAAGCCCAACACCTTCAGCGACTTCATTGCCTGCGCCGAATTCCTGATCCTCAATGGCATCACCACCGCCGAGAACCTGGCGATCAGCGGCGGCAGCGCCGGTGGCCTGCTGATCGGCGCGGTGCTCAATCAGCGTCCGGACCTGTTCGGCGTGGCGATTGCCGAAGTGCCGTTCGTCGACGTGCTCAACACCATGCTCGACCCGGAGCTGCCGCTGACCGTCACCGAATACGACGAATGGGGCAACCCGCAAGAGCCGGACGTCTATGAGCGGATCAAAGCCTACGCGCCGTACGAAAACGTCACCGCGCAGGATTATCCGGCAACACTGGTGATCGCCGGCTACAACGACAGTCGCGTGCAGTACTGGGAAGCGGCCAAGTGGGTGGCAAAACTGCGCGCGACCAAGACCGACGATAATCTGCTGCTGCTCAAGACCGAACTCGGCGCCGGGCATGGCGGCATGAGCGGGCGTTATCAGGGATTACGTGACGTAGCGCTCGAATATGCATTTGTGTTCAAGGTTTTGGGCATCGTCTGAGGAACTCCGTCGGTCACTTGGGTCTTAATTCCAGACCCAAGAGGCCGATATCACCGAGATCCCCTGTAGGAGCTGCCGAAGGCTGCGATCTTTTGATCTTGCTTTTCAAAAAATCAAAATCAAAAGATCGTCCGATCGCGGCCCGAGCCTGCGGCAGCTCCTACAAGGAACCGTGTTAAGCCTGAAACAGTGAAAACAAAAAGACCGCAATGACATGTCAGAACCCACTCTACTGAACAACGAAATTCGCGACTGGCTGATGGACTGTGGCCTGTTCGATCAATTGCAACTGGCGGACTTTGCCGCGGCCTCGGGCTATTTCAGCATCAGCACCGTGGCGCAAGGCGAAGCGATTTTCCGCGAGGGCGATGCCGGCAGTTTCATGTGCATCATCCACACCGGTCAGGTCGCCGTGCAGAAGACCGGGGCCGACGGCCAGGTCATCACCATGGCGACCCTGCGCAGCGGTCGGGCGTTCGGTGAAATGGCCGTGCTTGACGGCGAACGGCGCTCAGCCACCTGCATCGCGGCGAGCAACTGTCAGTTGCTCAATCTGGGTAAGGACTCGCTGGAAAAGATGCTCAACGACGCGCCGAAGATCGCCGCGAAAATCATCCGCGCCCTCGCCGTCTCCCTCTCCAAACGCCTGCGCATGGCCGACGGTCAACTGGCGGCGCAGCAGATCTAGCCGCCGGGGGATTTGTTCTTGGTGCCACCCGGTTCGATGCCCGGCACCGGTTGATCCTTGCTCGGCGGGCTGGGCATTTCGATCGGCACCAGCGGCGGACTGCCACTGCCGGCGCCGGCCTTCGGTACGCTGATCGGGGTGATTTGCGGATACGGCGTCGGTGTTGCGGTACCGGGCGACCCGGGTTGTGGCGTCGGGCTGACCGGAATGGTCTGCTGCGCCTGCACTGCAGTAATCGAGAGCGCGGCCAGGGCAATGACCGTTAGAATGGTGCGCTTCATCAAGGGCTCCGTTTGGCCTCTAGTCTGCGCTCAGGCTACTCCCAACGGGCCAGCTTGCCTTCCCCCTTGTAGAGATTTCCATGAAACGTTTCGTTCTGCTCGACACCACGCCGATCCCTGATAACGGTGGCGCCCTGTGCCTGTTCGAGTATGGCGAGGATTTCGTCATCAAGATCCAGGGCGGCGACGGCGGGCAATTGATGAACACGCGCATGCACGGTTCCGAAGATGCGCTGGCCGAGATTCCTTGCCGCAAGGTCGCCGGACGGCCGAATTCGCGGGTGCTGATCGGCGGTCTGGGCATGGGTTTCACCCTCGCCTCGGCGCTCAAGCATCTGGGCAAGAGTGCTGAAGTGGTGGTCGCCGAGCTGGTGCCGGGCGTCGTCGAATGGAACCGTGGGCCGCTGGGTGAAAAGTCCGGTCGGCCGCTGCTCGATCCGCGCACGGTGATCCGTCAGGACGACGTGGCCAAGGTGCTGCAAAGCGAGCCGAATGGCTTCGACGCCATCATGCTCGACGTCGACAACGGTCCCGAAGGCCTGACGCAGAAGGCCAACAGCTGGCTGTATTCCGCCGCTGGGCTCAACGCCTGCGCCAAGGCCCTGCGGCCCAAGGGGGTGCTGGCAGTGTGGTCGGCCAGCGCTGACCGGCAGTTTTCCGACAAATTGAAGAAGGCCGGTTTCAAGGCCGAAGAAGTCCAGGTGTTCGCCCACGGCAACAAAGGCACGCGCCACACGATCTGGATTGCCGAGAAGCTCAAGGGCTGAGCTAAACTGGCGTCATAACCGTCATTAGTCTTTTTTACAAAGGTGAACCCATGAGTTCGTCCACCCCGACCAACACGTCGAAGCTCGATCGCATCCTTGCCGACAACCAGCGCGACAAGGAAATGGGCTACCGCGACAAGGCCCTGAAAATGTACCCGCACGTGTGTGGCCGCTGCGCCCGTGAGTTCTCCGGCAAGCGCCTGAGCGAACTGACCGTGCACCACCGCGATCACAACCACGACAACAACCCGCAGGACGGCTCGAACTGGGAGCTGTTGTGCCTGTACTGCCACGACAACGAACACTCGCGCTACACCGACCAGCAATACTTCGACGACGGCTCGCTGAGCACGCCGAAGATTGCCAAGGCGACGCATAATCCGTTTGCGGCCCTCGCCGGGCTCATGAAAAAAGAAGATTAAAAGCAAAAGATCGCAGCCTTCGGCAGCTCCTGCAGGGTGTACGCCATTCAACTGTAGGAGCTGCCGAAGGCTGCGATCTTTTGATCTTATCCCCGTATAATCGCCTCCTTTTTCCCGAAGGCACCCCGCTCGTGGCAGACAAACGTTACAGCTGCATTGGTTTGTACAACCCCAAGTCACCGGAGAACGTCGGTTCGGTGATGCGCGCCGCAGGCTGTTACGGCGTCGCGTCGGTGTTCTACACCGGCAAGCGTTATGAACGCGCCGCCGATTTCGTCACCGACACCAAGCGCGTGCACTACGACATCCCGCTCATCGGCATCGACGACCTGAAAAAGATCCTCCCGCTCAACTGCGTCCCGGTTGCTGTGGAACTGGTCGAAGGCGCCCGCCCGTTGCCTGAATACACTCACCCGGACCGTGCGCTGTACATCTTCGGCCCGGAAGACGGCTCGCTGGATAAAGAGATCCGCGACTGGTGCGAAGACGTGGTCTACATCCCGACCACCGGCTGCATGAACCTCGCCGCCACCGTCAACGTCGTGCTCTACGACCGCATGGCCAAGGGTCTGAACACCCGCTCGGGGCCGAAATTCCGCTGAAACGTCGTACATCCGATGGAACAAGCTGGCCGCCCCGGCAGTCAGCTTATCTATCTATTGCACATTGCCTGGGAGACAGATCATGACCGAACTCAAACGTGTCCAACGTATCGAATCCACCCCGTTCCAAAGCCCTTCGCAGCAGAACGTGCAGGGCTGGGAACGCATCGGCTCGCTGGCCGGTGGCGTGATCATGGTCGGCAAGGGCTTGCGCCGTGGCGGCGTCTTCGGTCTGGTTCAGGTGGCGATTGGCGGTGTGGCGATGGCCCGAGGCATCACCGGGCACAGCTCAGTGAAAAGCCTGCTGGAAAAAAGCCGTCAGGACATGAACAACGTGCGGGCGAAAATCGAGCGTGCCGGTGAAGAGCTGAGCCAGCTGAAAGCCAATGCCGAGGCGGCGACCCGCACCGCTACCGTAACAGGCAATGATTCGGTGAAGTCGCCGAAAGCCGGGGTTTGATGGTTTAAAAGCAAAAGATCGCAGCCTTCGGCAGCTCCTACAGGGAAAACGCATTTCACATGTAGGAGCTGCCGAAGGCTGCGATCTTTTGATCTTTACTGTAATAACGCGGTATCAAGGACTTTGGAGGACTCGCCAAGAACACTCTCGGCCAGTTGCACAAATTCCTTGGTATCCACTGTCCCCAAATGCATCGCCCCGCGCAACACATCATCCAGCGAGCGCTTGTTGCGCGTCTTCAGGCGAATCTCGTGGTCCAGTTCCTGCAACACAATCACCGCTTTTGAAAGCTGCGCCGGGCTGATCTGCTCGCCGCGCAAGGTCGTGACTTTCTGACTGTCCCTGGTCAACTTTGCCTGCAACGCCTGATAGCGTTCATCGCTCATGCCGCCGGCGCGGCGCACCAGTTCGATCGCGTAGTACTCGGCAAACCCTTCGCTGATCCAGTCGCTGCGCTGCTCGTCGTTGATCCGCCCGAACACCTGCGCCAGTTCGCGCACCAGCGCACTGCTGCCGCTCTCGCTGACCAGCGGCAGGCGCGTGTTCAAGTAGATCGACTCGTGCGCACCGAGGCTGCCGCGCCACATCGGGTCATTGGCGCCGACGATCAACAGCTTTTTCGGATGCCGGGGATAGACCGCTTGCACCTGCGGCCAGACGAATGTCAGCAAGGTCAGCACATCCATACGACGCATGCCCTGGCCTTGCGGCGAGGCCACGGTGACTTCGGTTTCGCCCAGACGCGTGCGACGACTGCCGAGATGGCCGGCGAGCATCCAGCCGGTCGGGCGGTCGAACAGGCGTGAAGGGTTGTCGATGCGGAATGTGTTCTTGCCGATGCGCGGCCAGGCGGTTTCGATGCTTTTCCAGCCGTTGGGCAGTTCGAATTGCAGACGTGACACCAGCTCAACGCCATCCTGCTGATCGAGCTTGGCCGGCGGCACCAGATCATCGCCGCGCAGCAGTGCCCAGCTCGGGGTCATGCGCGTGTCGAAGCTGCCGCTCTTGCGCCCGTGGCTGACGCTGACGCGGTAGGTCAGGCTGGCTTTGTCGCCCGTCGGCCGCCACAGACCCCGAGCCCGTTTGCCCGGGGTCAACTGCCACTGGCCGTCGGCCTTGAAGTCGCTGTAGTGGCTGCCATCGCCAAGGTCAAAGTCGAGGCTGCGCACCGCTTCGCCTTTGGCCAGGGTCAGACGCACCTCGGCCTGATCGCTTTGCGGCAACAGACGCACGTGGTAGTCCAGATCGACTTTCTTTGCCGCCCACACTGGCGCACTCAACGCCAGCAGCCCAACGCCCAGCGCCCGCCGCAATCCCACAGCCATACACACTCCTGGGTGAAACGTGAATCTGCGGGCGTTTAACCGGCCCGGAAAATCAGGTGATCTTCCCAGTCATCCTCCGGCACGCTGCCTTCGGCGAGCATGCGTCCGGACTGGGAAATCCGTTCGTGGTGCACGGCGTCACGGTCGCCGCACACCAGGTGGTGCCACAACGGCAGATCCTTGCCTTCGCTGACCAGTCGGTAACCGCAGGTCGGCGGCAGCCATTTGAATTCTTCGGCCTGGCCCGGAGTGAGCTGGATGCAGTCCGGGACAAACTTGATGCGGTTCGGGTAGTCGCTGCACTGGCAGGTTTTCAGGTCCAGCAGTTTGCAGGCGATGCGCGTGTAATAGACGCTGTTGTCTTCTTCATCTTCGAGTTTCTGCAGGCAGCACAGACCGCAGCCGTCGCACAGCGATTCCCATTCCTCGTGATCCAGTTGATCGAGGGTTTTGCGTTTCCAGAACGGTTCGACTTTGGCGGCCATGGCTCAAGCATCAACATCAGGTGGTGAAAAGGCCGCCAGTCTAGTGCCCCAGGCCTTGCGGGCCAAGCGCTGGCGACTGTCGGTAAATCCCGCTTGTCAGCCGAATCGCCGCCCAGTAGGGTTTTGCCACGAATTCATGACTCAAACACAGCAAGGAAACTTCGATGAGTGCCAACCCTCGCGTTGCCGATTACGCCATTCACCCGCAATTCACCGATCGCTGGTCGCCCCGCGCCTTCACTGGCGAAGCGATCCCGGAAGAAACCCTGCTGAGCTTTTTCGAAGCTGCGCGCTGGGCACCATCGGCCTACAACTCGCAGCCGTGGCGCTTCCTCTATGCGCGTCGCGACACGCCGAACTGGGAGCGTTTTCTAGGTTTGCTGAATGAGTTCAACCGCAGCTGGGCGCAACACGCCTCGGCGCTGGTGATCGTGATTTCGAAAACCACCTTCACCGCACCCGGCGCCAGCGAAGAGACCCCGGCGCTGTGGCACACCTTCGACACCGGTTCGGCGTGGGGCCACCTGGCGCTGCAAGCGAGCATCAGCGGCTGGCACACCCACGGCATGGCCGGCTTCGATCAGGAGCTGACCCGCAAAGAGCTGAATATCCCTGAAGGTTATGCGCTGCACGCGGCCGTCGCTGTCGGCAAGCTTGGTGACAAGGCAACGCTGGCCGAGTACCTGCAGGCCCGTGAAGAACCAAGCCCGCGTCGTCCGCTGAGCGAGCTGGTGGCCGAAGGCAGCTTCACCCTCTAAAAGCAAAAGATCGCAGCCTTCGGCAGCGCCTACATTGGTCCCTGTAGGAGCTGCCGAAGGCTGCGATCTTTTGATTACACCTCAATATCCGCGGTTGAAATCCACTTCCCCGCGCAGCGCTTCACCGGCCTGATACGCCTTCAGGTTTTCGACGAACAACTGCACCATCAACGCCGGCGATGTCGGTGCCGAGCTGTGCCCGGTCAGCAGCAGGCCCCAGGCGGTCCAGAACGGATGGCGTTGCGGCAACGGCTCCTGACGGCAGACGTCGATCACCGCGCCCGCCAGATGTCCTTCCTTCAAGGCTTCCACCAGATCGGCATCGACCACCGCCACGCCGCGGCCGACGTTGATGAACAGCCCGGTCGGCTTGAATTGCTTGAACAGCGCCGCGTCGTAGATATCGTGAGTGTGCGCGGTGTTCGGCAGCAGGTTGACCACGTAATCGACCTCGCCCACCAGCCGTGGCAGATCCGCCATCGCACCGACTTCAACGAACGGTGCCTGCTCGCGTGCGCTGCTGGCGATGCCGTACAACTCGACGCCGAACGGCAGCAGGAACTGCGCCACGCTTTGGCCAATGTCACCGGTGCCGACGATCAACACCTTGCGCCCGACCAGACTCTGACCGGTGCGGTTGTCCCACTTGCGCTCGACCTGGCTGACCAGACGCGCCAGCACTTCACGCTCGTGACCGAGCATGTAGGTCAGGACGTATTCGGCCATCACCTGACCGAAGATCCCCACCGCGCGAGTCAGGCGATAATCGCGGCGCAAGCCGTCGGCGAGCAGCGGCGTGATGCCGGCCCAGGTCGATTGCAGCCATTGCGGTTGATGGCCCTGACGCAACAGCGTCGCCAGCAGATCCGGCTGGCCCAGCCACACCGGGCAATCGGCAGCCTGACGGGCCAGTTCGGCGGAGTCGCCACTGGTCAGTACTTCAAGTTCGGGGGCCGCCTGACGCAGCAGCCGGGCGTACACCGCGTGGTCGTGTTCAGCAATCAGAACGCGCATCTTCAAACCTTTCGCAAACCGTGCAGGCAACCGCCGAAGGAGTCGCGCTCCTTCGTGGCGGTCGTCGCCGTAAAATCAGTTCCAGGGTGGCAAGAGGCCCAGAACAGGGCCTCGCAGATCAGACCGGGTCGTTGCGTCGCAGCAACTCTTCGGGCAGGTGTTCGATGTACTCGTCCTCGGCCGGCGGCATCTGCAGGTGATAGCCCTGCTTGTCGAGGTTTTCCAAGACTACGACGATGTCCTCGCTGGCCAGCTTGCGCTCAGGCGACAGGACCAGATCGAAAGAATGTTTCGGCTTGCCGAACGCCAACATCAGCGGTTCCGGCACGCGCTCCAGAGCATCGCTCTTGAGCACATAAAGGTACATCCCGCTTCGCTTGGAGCTTTGGTAAATGGAACAAATACGTTTCAAGGCTGTTCTCCGGCGGTGGCCAGGCTGTCGAGCAGCTTCTGGCCCATGAGTTCGCGGCGCCAGCCACGCAGCGACTCAGGCAATTGATAAGGCCCCTCGGGGAAGCCGCTTTTGACCAGGGCTTCGAGGGTTTTCTTGCGCAGCATCAGTTCCGGCGCGATGCCCAGGCGTTCGGCTTCGACCTGACCGAGGGCGCGCAGTTGCTTGATCAGCGCGGCGGCTTCGACCGGCAAGGGCTCCGGCACCGCCGGCGGCCATTGATCAGGCCCCACACTGCCAGAGCGCTTGATCAGATCAAGCAGAAATTGGCCGTCCTGACGCACGGTACGTGGGTGCATGTCTTCGATTTTGCCCAGCGCCACGAGGTTGTCCGGTTGCGTGCGGGCCAGCGGCCACAGCGAGTGCTCACGGACGATGCGGTTGCGCGGCAGATTGCGCGCGCGGGCTTCACGCTCGCGCCAGGCGCACAGCTCACGCAATACCGCGAGTTGCGCACGGGACAGTTTCCACGCCAGTTTGGCCTCGCGATAGACCTCGTACGGATCGGTCTCGCGGCGCAGGTTGGCCACCAGTTCGGCGCCGTCCTCCAGCACCCAGGCGAACTTGTCGTCGGACAGTTTCGGCCGCAGTTGTACGAAAACTTCCGCCAGATGCACCGCATCTTCAGCGGCGTAGCTGATCTGCGTGTCGGACAGCGGGCGCTGTAACCAGTCGGAACGGGTTTCGCCCTTGGGCAGTTCAATGCCGAGCACTTCCTGCACCAGTCGCGAATAGCCCATCGAGAACCCGAGGTTCAGGTAGGCCGCCGCCAGTTGCGTGTCGAACAGCGGTGCCGGCAGGCTGCCGGTCAGGCGCATCAGTACCTCGAGGTCTTCGCTGCAGGCGTGCAGGACTTTGAGCACCGCCGGGTTTTCCAGCAATGCCGCCAGCGGTTGCCAGGCGTCGATGGTCAGCGGATCGATCAGGTAGGCGCGTTTGCCGTCGCCGACCTGCAACAGGCCGGCAATCGGGTAGAAGGTGTCGACCCGCATGAATTCGGTGTCGAGGGCAACGAACGGCAGCTGCTGCCACTCGGCGCAAAACTGCGCGAGGCTTTCGTTGTCGCGAATCCAGTGAATATCGATGGCCACACGGCTCTCCCTTGAAGAATGGCGCGCAGTATATATCGCCGCTGGTGTTTTACGCGCCTGCGCTGGGCCAGAGCTGTAACGAAATGTCCTGCCAGGCAGAAAGAATAGTCTTACAGCGTGGTCAGCAAGAGGAATACGAACCTCCCCCTGTAGGAGCTGCCGCAGGCTGCGATCTGTTGATCTTGATCTTGATCTTGATCTTGATCTTGATCTTGATCTTGATCTTGATCTTGATCTTGAAAAACAAAATCAAAAGATCGCAGCCTTCGGCAGCTCCTACACGGGGAGAGTCATATTTAGTTTTTAAATAGTACTCGGGAAATCTGATTTGCCGATACATGCGGCGCACCGCCTAATCGACAGCCTCCGCAATCCAGAGTCTGCCGATGGAAAACGTTCGCGCCACCGCTCGCCCCGCTGTCTGGCTGATGCTCGGCATCATGCTCGTCGCGCTCAATCTGCGCCCGTCGATGGCCGCGGTCGGCCCCTTGCTGTCGGCCATACGCGGCGACATTCCCCTGAGTTTCAGCTTGGCTTCGCTGCTGACCATGCTGCCGGTGATGGCAATGGGGCTGGCAATGTTTTTCGGCGTCGGCATCAGTCGGCGTCTGGGCGAGCAGCGCACGGTGATCCTGTCGCTGTTGATTATCGGGCTGGCGACACTGTCGCGGCTGTGGCTCGATTCGGCGGCGCAGTTGATTGGCAGCGCGGTACTGGCGGGGATGGGCATCGCCTTGGTTCAGGCGTTGATGCCAGCGCTGATCAAGTCACGCTTTCCCGACAGCGTGGCGCTGTGCATGGGTTTGTATGTGACCTCGATCATGGGCGGCGCCGCACTGGCCGCCTCGTTTGCGCCACTGGTGAGGGTGCAGACCGGCAGCTGGCGCATCGGGCTGGCAATCTGGGCGGTGCTGGCCTTGCTCGCGTTGCTGGTCTGGTGGACACAACCGACCACGTCATCCAGGCAGAACACGCCAGTAGGAAAACAATCGTTCTTCGGCAATTCCCGCGCGTGGTTACTCGCTGTCTTCTTCGGTCTGGGTACAGCGTCCTACACCTGCGTACTCGCCTGGCTGGCGCCGTATTACGTGGAGCAAGGCTGGAGCGAACAACACGCCGGCCTGCTGTTGGGTTTTCTGACGGCCATGGAGGTGATTTCCGGGCTGCTGACACCGGCCATCGCCAACCGCAGCCGTGATCGACGCGTGGTTCTGGCGGCGTTGCTGCTGCTGATCATTGGCGGCTTCTGTGGACTGATCCTCAGCCCGCAACACCTGAGCCTGCTGTGGCCGTGCCTGCTGGGACTGGGCATTGGCGGACTGTTTCCGATGAGTCTGATCGTCTCGCTCGATCACCTCGACAACCCGCAGCGCGCCGGTGGCCTGACCGCGTTCGTGCAAGGCATCGGCTATTTGATCGCCGGGCTTTCGCCGCTGTTGGCCGGCATCCTCCGCGACCGCCTCGGCAGCTTCGAATGGGCGTGGTGGTCGCTGACCGCAGTGATGATCGTGATGCTGCTGATGGTGCTGCGCTTCGATCCCCGGCAGTACGCCCGACACATTCATTGAGGCCGAAAAGCCTCGCTGGCTAGAGGCTTCTTGCCATCTTTCTGCGGTTTGTCTGGCGACGTCGTGTTACTAAAACTTTCTGTCCCACAACTGACATTGAAACGTCCTACAGGGCTTTGTCCTGGCACCATCGTTCCGTTACGATCATGCGCACACGTTTGCGCGGATTCAGCGCAAGGAGCACAGCGAGACGGAACGGATGCTGAACAGTAACTTGCTTCGAAAGCTCGACATGCAGGACCTCATGGTATTTATCGCCGTGTATGAGCAGAGCAGCGTCACCGACGTCTCGGAAACGCTGTGCGTCAGCCAGTCCACCGTCAGCTATTGCCTGAAAAAATTGCGCACCAGTTTCGAAGATGAACTGTTCATCAACACTCGCACCGGCATGCGCCCCACCTACAAGGCCGGCACCATGTACGGCCACGTGCAAAAGATCCTCGAAAGCATCAACCTGTGCCACGCCGGCGCCCCGACGTTCGATCCGACCCGGCAAGCGGTGACCTTCAATATCTGTGCCCCGGAATATTTCGAGCAACTGGTGTTGCCGCGTCTGTTGAAGCGTTTCGACTTCGACGATTTGCCGGTGATGGTCAACATGCACAAGTTCGAGACCGACGTGCCCGCCGACGAACTGCGCGACGGCAGCCTCGATCTGGTGATCGGCTTCGGCCCCAACTTCCACCGCAGCCACACTGACCTCAAGTCGCGGATGTTGCTGGAGGACGATCTGGTCTGTGTCTTCGACAAACGCGCCACACCGCTGGAACCGCGCCTGAGTCTGCAGGCCTTCACCGAACGACGGCACGTGTTCCCGACACCGTGGACTTCCACCACCAACATGGTCGACGGCTGGCTGGCGCGTCAGGCGCAGAAACGGCAGATCGTCGCGCGCTCCAACAGCTACAGTGCGGCGTTGAAGATGATCACCGGCACTGACTTCATCCTCACCCTGCCCCGGCGTATCCAGCGCCTGCTGACCAATGAAGCGGTGTTCAATCACTGCGAGGCGCCGAACGGCCTGCCAGGGTTTACCCTCGACATGCAGTGGAGCCAGGCCGCCGATCAGGACAGCGCCAACGTCTGGCTGCGCGAACAGGTGATCAAGGTGTGCAGTGAGCTGGAAGCGGCCTGAGTCCTACACGCCGATGGCAGTTTTGGTGTAGGAATCGCGGTCGATATCGAGCAACTCAACGCACAACTGCACTTCAACCCCGCTCGGCCATTCGCACAGATCCTGCAACACCGCCAGCAGACTCTCCGAGAGCTGCTTCTTGATCTGTGGCGAACGACCGCTGAGCAGCGCGAGCTTCACGTGGACAAAGGCGCGCTCGCCCATACCGGTACCGACCTTGAAGCTCTCGATCTTCACCGCCCGGCTCTTGATATCGAACTCCGCTGCGAACTGACCGGAAGCCACCAGCGTGTTGTTGAGCCGGATCAACGCCACATCGGCGTTCAACTGCGGCAAGTTGGCGGTGTATTCCATGTGCAGGTGTGGCATGGCAGTGCTCCAGTCGGTCGGCAGAAAGGTCGTACATATACCACAGCACCGCCCTACTCTCCTGCGGGTTTTTCTGACGGTATCGAGGTTACCGTCTGACGCACTGCCAGGGTTTCCCAGAGCGCAACCAACACCACGATCGCCGTGGTCAGCGCCCCGAGCATCAGCGCCGAAAACCAGTGGTTCAACGCCAGTGGCAGCGCCAGCGTGAGCAACACCAGCCCGGCCACATGCGACAACGGCGGCAGCGGCCGGTCGGACATGACCCACTTGAACAGCGCATTGCCCAACAGAAACAGCCATGGTCCGCCCACGATCACCAGAATGCCGGCGTCACTGGCGTGATCCGGGTGCACCAGCACCAACTCGTCGGCCACTGCACTGACGATCACCCCGGCGACGATCAGCACATGCAGGTACGTGTAGGCGATTCGCGCCTGACGCCCGGGATCGCTCGAATGCGCGATGCGGTGATGCGCACGCTCGGCACCGCTGTCGAAGTACACCCACCACATGCCGATGCTGCCCAGCACCGCCACCAGAAACGCGATGACCCCGGTGACGCTCAGCGTCAGCTCGGCGAACGTCGCGCCGGTGACCAGCAATGATTCCCCCAAGGCAATGATCACAAACAGTGCGCAGCGTTCGGCCATGTGATTGCCTTCGACGTTCCAGTCGCTCAGCGACGAACGCCCCAGCCCCGGCACCCAGAAATACAGCGAAGGTGAAATCAGCTCGATCAGCAGCGCCAGCGCCCAACACAGCAGACGCTGCTGGCCTTCGAGAAACGCCCCCGCCATCCAGAACACCCCGGAGAACATCAGCCACGCCAGAATGCGCTGGAAATTGCGGGTCATGCCCAGTGATTCGCCGCGTACCGCCCAGATCGCGAACAGCGTGCGCCCGACCTGCATGAATACGAACGCCGAGGCAAACATCAGCCCGCGCTCGGTAAAGGCCTTGGGAATCGATGACGACAGCAACAGGCCGGCGATCATCAGCCCGAACAATCCGAGGCGGATCGGCAGTTTTTCCGGGTCGAGCCAGTTGGTGATCCACGAGGTGAAAATCCACACCCACCACACCGCGACCATCAGCAGCGCTACCCGCACTGCGCCGAGTATCGACAAATCCGCTAGCAGCGAATGCGACAACTGAGTCACGGCAAAAACGAACACCAGATCGAAAAACAGCTCGACCATGCCGACCTTGCCGCTGTCGAGACTGCCGCGCCCACGCAGCAACGAACGGGAAATGCTCATGGGACAGGTCTCCACCCGGGGATCATTGCCATTGAGCAAAGCAGCCCGGCCAGACGAACGCAACCCCCGTGTAGGAGTGAGCCTGCTCGCGATGAGGGCGTGTCAGTCACATCAATGTTGTCTGACCCAGCGCTTTCGCGAGCAGGCTCACTCCTACAGGAGATTGGTGTTGGGAATCAGGGTGCGGTCAGTGGCCGCTCACTCATGAACGCCTCAAGCCGCGAACGCAGCCAGCGCTCGGCCGGATCGCTGTCGACATGGCTGAGCCAGACCATCGACAGATCGAGCATCGGGGTCTTGAACGGAAACGGTTCCTTGAACAACCGGCCAGAGGCGGCCATGGCTTCGGCGGTGTAGTCCGGCAGGCTGGCGATCAGGTCGGTGCCGGCCAGCAACGCCGGTAACGCACTGTATTGCGGCACCGACAGCACCACATGCCGGGTGCGGCCGATTTCCGCCAGCCACTCATCGGCATAGCCGCTGATGTTGGCGGTGTGGGACACCAGCACGTGCGGGCGTGAGCAGTATTCATCGAGAGTCAGCGGCGAATCCGAGGCATCGGCGCGCAGGATGCTCGGCTGGATATGCCGCAGCAGTTTGCGCTTGGCATTGGCCGGCAGGCCTCGGGTCTGGCTGATGCCGACGGTGATGTCGCCGGCGGCCAGCAGGTCGGGGATGCGCCAGTAATCGACGTGCTGCACCACGAATACGACTTTCGGCGCCTCTTGGCGCAAGGCGCGCAACAGCGGTGGCAACAGACCGAACTCGACATCATCGGAAAGGCCGATGCGAAAGGTCATGTTGCTCACGGCAGGATCGAAATGATGGGTCAGGCTCAGCGCCACCGACAGCGAATCGAGGGCCGGCGAAAGATGCCGGAAGAGTTCCTCGGCGCGGGCGGTCGGCTCCATGCGATGGCCGACGCGGATGAACAAGGGATCGTTGAACATCGCGCGCAAGCGATTGAGCGCCGAACTGATGGTCGGCTGGCCGAGAAACAGCTTCTCCGCCGCCCGGGTCACGTTGCGTTCGAGCATCAAGGTTTCGAACACCACCATCAGGTTGATGTCGGCCTTGCGTAGTTCATTTCGATTCATCCATTGCCCCCCGATCCCCAGACTGCGGGCAGTGTATGAAGTCCCTGGGACTGGCGTCTATCAGACGATTGGCCGCTTGTTGAACAATTTCACTGCACCGTCAGTGTTTTCAATCCCAGGCCCATGACGCGTGCGTCGTCGTTGAAGCCGAGCTTTTTCGGACTGACGGCATCGGGCAGATGCAGCCGGACATTCAAATATTCCTCGGCGGCCGGCACCGTACTGAGCGGAATTTCCAGCCGATTGTCCTGTACCTGAGTCAGACGCGTCGAATACGCCTCCACGCCATTGATGCTGACGATCACCCGCTGGCTGAGATTCGGCGGCATGGCGAACGCTACGACATCGATCACGATCGCACGCGTCCCGGGCGCGACGCGCAGCAGCAGTTCCGCATCCTGCCCTTCGCTCCAGGTGCCCCATGCTTCCGGTGTGGACCAGCCTTTGACCAGTTGCCGGGTGCTGTGATTGAACGTCTGCACCAGCCCCGGCTGGCTCAACGGTATTGGCGACATCGCCCGGCCCTGATCGACCATCGCCAGGCATTGAGCGCAGTGTTTCCAGCCCGGCGCCAACACGACAAAGTCGTCGACTCGGGTCAACAGATCGGTATCGCTGTGAATGCTTTTTACCGCCAGCGCCAACGCGTCGTCATCGAGTATGTACAGGGAATCGGTGTCGTATTGACCGCTGGCAAGCTGGCTTTGCATCGTGCGTTGAAGCTTTTCCAGTGCCTTGGGGCTCGTACGCCCCAAGTAGGCCGCATCGGTTTTCAGCCCGTGGGTGGCGACGAAATCGGCAATCGCCTGCCATTGGTCCGGCTGATTTTTCGGTGTCACGGCACGGATGCTCTTGTAATGCGCCGCTGCACTGTCCCAGAACGGGTCATGCATCGGGCTGACCCAGACCGCAGCTTCCGGAACCATTTTCGCCGCTCTCAAACCGGCCCAGGCAATCCGCGTATCGGCGACTTGCACCAGCAGCGCCAACGTCAGCAACCCCATGGCAATACGCGGGCGATAGCCGCGCACCACCAGATAAGTGAGCAGTATCACGATGACGTAAAACACCGGCCAGAACATCCGTCCCGAGGCGCGAAAAATGTTCGAAAGCCCCACCACGAACTTCGGTAATGGATAACTGAAGGTCTGCAGGCCGACACCGATCTGGTTCGACAGCGCGAACAGCGTCAACCCGAGCATCGCCCAGAACAGCAACGGGCGACGGCTCAGCAGCGCCTTCAGCGAAATGCCGCTGCGGTACCCGCCGATCAAAGCCAATGGCACCAACAACAGCACGCCAAGCCCCAGATAATTGAAACCTTCGTAATCGCCGCCGGCCGTGGGAATGTCGGTCAGGACAAACGACCAACCGTCCGCATCCACCAGCGACAGCAGATTCATTCGATAGAAGCCGAAGCCACCGCTCACCGTGCCACCGGAAAGACTGAAATAACCCGCCTGCCAGCAACACACGCTCACCAGCGCGAACAAGCTGACCAGCTCAATCAGTACCTGACGGCGGCTCAGCTTGCCAGCCCACAGTTTGCCGAACAGATCCGCCACCCAGATCAGCGCTACCATGCCTAACAGGTAGGCGTGGACCAGCGCCGTCACGGCCAGCAGCGCGCCCCACGCCAGGCGCCGGCGCTGCAACACCGGGTGCAGCGCCAGATACAGCGCCGCGAGAATCAGGAAGTGCCCGACCAGCGAAAGATGCCCGCCGGTACGCAGAAACATCGGCGGCGAAAACACCAGGAGTCCGGCGCCGAGCAGGCGTAACACAGGGTTGTCGGTGATCAGGCCGAGCAGCTTCCAGGCAAACCAGGCTTGTAGAACGAAGCACAGCAACAACCACACGCCGAAGTACTGGAACGTCTCCGGCAGCCACCCGTTGAACGGTTTGAACAACAGCGCCAGCAGCGGATTGGAATCGGAAAAAATGATCGAGCTGCCCAGTTCCATCCCATAGGACGGGTTCAGCCCGAGGGGAAAGGTCCAGGGCGAATGGCGAAAGAACGCCCAGCCCAGGTAATGCGTCGCCGGATCACCGTCCTTGAGCCAGGCAATGTTTTGCGGGTCGAGGGCACGCGGGCCGATCACCAGAAAAAACGCCAGCGCCCCCAGCAGGATCGGCAACAGCGCCAAGGCCGGGTGCTTGTTCAAACCCTTCATCGATACGTCCAGAAGTTATGCAGCACGAAGGTGAACGCCGGAATGATCAGTGCCACGGCGCCGATGCCCAGTAAATAGTGCAGTCCGGCGATCTGCGCCGCCCACGCGACGAACATCGCCAACAGAAAACCGCCGCAGGACACCAGCATGAAGCGCGCCAACGTTCTGCCATGCAGCCGGGCGGAAAAACTCCAGGTGGTATTGATCACATAGGACACCACCGTCGCCACGGCAAATGCCACACCGTTGGCCAGCGGCGGTTGAGGCGCAACAAAATTGATGAACAGCACCGCCACCAGCGCATGCAGAGCGGTGACGAACAGACCGGTCACGGCAAAGCGCAAACCGCGCTGGATCAACGCTGATCGGTCGGCTGAGGTCACGGTTTGCGCGCCAGCACAAAGACGCTCAGGCCGGCCAGGCGGTTCATGCCCATCAGCGGCAACTCAAGGCTGCAGAGGGTTTTGAGCACGCCGTTGACCAACGGGTGATGGCGTTTGAGCTGAGACTGCGGCACTGCGGCCTGTGGCCCTTTGGGCAGCAAACGCAGCACCGCCGCGATCGGAAACACCGCACCGAAATAGTAGGCACCGCGCTGCACAGTCAAACCCGCGTCACGGGCCAGGGTTTCGAACTGCGGCAAGGTGTACCGGCGCTTGTGTTCGAGGAAATCGTCGTGCCCGCTCCAGAGGAACTGGAACGCTGGCACCGTCATCAGGAAACGGCTGCCGGACGGCACTTTATCGACATAAGCCTTGAGCAGGCCGAGGTCGTCGTCGACATGCTCCAGCACGTCCATCAGCAACACCAGATCCGCATCGATGGCGTCGATATCGCGGCGGTAATGCACCGGTTTGCCGACGGTGGTCGCGTCCGAATCAGCGGGGTAACTGATGTCAACACACCAGGCTTCCTGCGCAGCGGTTTGGGTGAGCAGATGATGGGAGAAAAAACCCGAGCCGGCACCCACGTCGAGAATCCGCGTGATCGGCGCATCGCCCAGCAAACGGCGGGTTGCAGCGGCCTTGGAGCAGTAATACCAATGCTCACCGATGCTGTCGCCGAGGATGTCGGTTTCCTTGAGATCCATGTTTCAGTCCTTGGGGTCGTAGACGCGACGCACCAGAAAAACCGGCCGGCGTTTGGATTCGATATAAGTGCGGCCCAGGTACTCGCCGAGCACGCCGATGCCAATCAGTTGCAGGCCACCGAGGAACGTCACGGCCACCATCAAGGAGGCATAACCGGGCATGTCCACGCCGTGGATCAGCGTGCGCAGCACGATAAAAATGGCGAAAGCAAAGGACACCAGCGAGACCAGCGCCCCGATGTAAGTCCAGATTCGCAGCGGTTCGGTGCTGAAACTGGTGATGCCTTCCAGGGCGAAATTCCACAGCCGCCAGCCGTTGAACTTGCTCTGCCCGGCCACACGCTCGGGCCGTTCGTAATCAACGTGGGTGGTACGAAACCCGACCCAGGCAAACAACCCCTTCATGAAACGTCGGGACTCGGGCAAGGTCAGCAAGGCATCGACCACGCAACGGTCCATCAGGCGGAAATCACCGACGTTTTCCGGCAGCGGTTGCTCGGCGATCTTGTTGTGCAGGCGATAGAACCAGTGCGCCGACGTCTGCTTGGCCCAGGTGTCGCTGCGGCGGCTGACGCGATGGCCGAGCACCACTTCATAGCCCTCGCGCCAACGCTCGATCATTTGCAGGATGACTTCGGGAGGGTCTTGCAGATCGGCGTCGATGGGGACGACGATCTGCCCGGTGGCGATCTGCAAACCCGCAGACAGCGCCGCCTCCTTACCGAAGTTGCGGCTCAGGTCGACGATGCGCAGACGCGCGTCGTGCCGCTGACGTTCCAGCAGCCGCTCAAGCGTGGCATCGGTGCTGCCGTCATTGACGAACACCAGCTCCAGCGCAATCGACGCCTGGGGCTGGAAGACTTCATCGATGCGCAGAATGAACGCAGCGAGACTGTCTTCCTCGTTAAAAACCGGGACAACCAGCGATAACGTGACCCGTGTAGCCTGTGCCGTTCCATGCTCAGTCAAGGGAGTGCTCTTTTTATAGTGTTTGTCGGTCGTCGAAGGGTTTTCGACGCCATGAGCCGTCCCGTATTAAGCAGTAGCGTCGATGGCCTTGCAAGGTGGAAATGGCGACATTCTGGCCAATCCAGCGGCCAATGCGTGCGCTCTAGCCCGCCCCCTTCAGAAATATCTGCCAACGATTGGAAACAAATGCCCGATAGCGAAAAAAACTCGCTCCGCTAGGCTTGCGTCGATGCGCCACACAGGTTGTCGCAAACACCATCGCAAGGAGCGAACTGAATGTATTTCGAGATCTACAGGCAATCCCGAGGCACCCCAAGCACCGGCAAAGGCCAATGGCGCTGGAGGCTACGAGCGGGGAACCACGAGACGATTGCCAGTGGCGAGTCGTATGTGAACAAGGCCGATTGCTTACATGTGATCGAGTTGATCAAGGGTGTGCAGGGCGAAACGCCGGTGAAGGAAATCTGATCCCGCCAGTCGATATAGCGCGGTTTCCTACAGCTTCTTCCTTTTTTGCCTGAACCACTGGCGAAGCACTTTTGCGCCCCTACGCTCTTCAGCGTATGGGGCCATCCAGCCCTGTTCCGCCACATAACATTCAACCCAAAAAAGGAGCCGCACCATGGCTAGAGACAAGGCGAAAGACGACAAGCACTTCAACTGCACCCAAACACACGAAGCCGATTACGTCGCCAGCCTCTATCCGCACGCCAAGGACGAAGTGAAAACCTTCCTGGCCTCGGCTTGCAAGGACAACACGCTGCGCAACTCGACGCACAAGGAAGTGTATGACTTGATCAAACAGAAGCTGGGGCACTCGCAGCCGTGAGTGACTGAGGCGGGTGCTTGATAAATCCGCAGAAACAAAAAAGCCCCGCAGCTTCTCAGCTACGGGGCTTTTTCTATGTATGGCGGAGAGATAGGGACCCTCCATACAACGATCAAAACCCCACATACCATTGACAACAGCAGCTCCCGCGGTCATTTTACGTACAATAAATACGTACAATCGATCACAGGAACATCAAATGGCAAACAACTTAGAGCTTCAAGGGGGCACCTATCACGTCAGGTTAGCCGTCCCCGTAGACGTACAAAAAGCATTCGGCGGACGTCGTGTGCTTTCTCAAACACTCATGACAGGTGTGCACCAAGAAGCAATGGATCGCAGGCTTCCCATTCTTGCGGCATGGAAAGGTCAAATCAAAATTGCACGTGAAGGCAAACCATTGCCTGAAGGCTGGCAGGACAATTTAGTTTCAGGACTGCTTGAACTGGAGTCCATGAAACGGAACCGAAAACTCAGCATCATCGGTGAACCGGCAACGCCATTGGCCGTCAGCGAATCAGAAGTCGAAGCGTTCAAGGCAGAGAATCCAGGGTTTGTCGCACTACTCGAAAGAATCATCGATCATGAGTGGGACAACGGTGTAGAAGGTGAATTGCGCATCCAAGAAGGATTGCATCGAGCATTCAGAAAAACAATTCAAAACGAATTCGCCTCAACGCATCGTCTGTCTTTTGACGAACACAAAGAATTGACCGGACTGATCAATAACCCGAAGTCATACACACGCAAATCCCCCATTACCAAAGCAAGGCTCGCAGCGTTCCGAACCTTTCGAGAAAACAGAAACATCGCTGCTAAAACGATTGATCAACAGCAGTCCAAATTGGAAAAGCTGTCGGCTTACCTCACACAAACAGCTAAACCGCTGGACTTCGATGCAATTTCGTCGTGGTTGGATTCAATCAATTTGGCGAGTAAGACCCTGTCACAATACCTATTGGCGGGGAATGTCTTCTGGAAATGGGCAATGAAGCACGACGCTCGTTGGCGGGTCGACTACAAGGACAGAGCCAACCCGTTTGAAGAACACGACCTGCCGAAAGTGAGGGGCAGGGATAGGGTAGATGCGCAACGTAAGGACTTCAGTTTGGATGACCTTACAAAGCTACACGCGGCAGCGGTTTCAGAAGGAATGCTGGCCCTCGCGGACCTGATCATACTTGGAACCTCCACAGGGGCCCGTATCGAAGAACTGTGCCAATTGAAGAAAGACAACGTGATCACCGTGGATAATGTTCTTAGCTTCGATATTACTGACAGCAAGACCAAAGCTGGAATTCGGGTCGTCCCAGTCCACCCTGGCATCATCGATCTTGTGAAGCGACTGATGAACGATTCGACTGATGAATACCTTATCGCTACCAAAAGTCGTAGCAAATATGGCATCCGATCAGACCCGATGGTGAAGGCCTTTGGCAGGTTGAAGACAGCCCAAGGGTTTGGTTCGGATCGTGTTTTTCACTCCATCCGGAAGACCGTTATTACCCAGCTTGTCAGGGCGAGCGTACCAGGCACTTTGATTGCTGAACTTGTTGGTCATGAAACTGGGCTAGTTACATTTGATGTGTATAGTCAGGGTGCATCCATGAGTCAGAAACTCGAGGCCATTTCGAAATTACCCACACTCACAATCGCCAGCCATTGAGCTCGCTCTGCCCCCCACTCGCTCGGGCCGCTCGTAATCAACGTGAGCGGTGCGAAAGCCGCCCCAGGCGAACAGGCCTACCATGAAGCGCCGGGACTCGGGCAAGGTCAGCAGAGTATCGACCACGCAGCGATCTATCCAGCGGAAATCACCTCCTTTTCCGGTAATGGCTGTTCGGCAATCTTGTTGTGCAAGCGATAGAATCAGTGGGCGAACGTCTGTTTGGCCCAAGTGGCGCTGCGGCGGCTGACGCGATGACCGAGCACCACTTCATAGCCCTCGCGCCAACGCTCGATCATTTGCAGAATGATTTCGGGCGGACCCTGCAGATCAGCGTCGATCGGCACCAAAATCTGCCCGCGGGCAACCTGCAAACCGGCGGACAGCGCGCCTCCTAGCCGAAGTTGCGGCTCAGATCGACGATGCGCAGCCGCGAACTGTGCTACTGACGCTCAAGCAGACGTTCGAAAGTGGCGTCCGCGCTGCCATCATGGATGAACACCAGTTCCAGATCGATCGAGACCTGAGCGTGGAAGACTTCATCAATGCGCAGGATGAAGGCATCGAGACTATCCTCCTCGTTAAAAACATGGACAACCAGCGATAACGCAACCCGTGTGGTCTGTGGCGTTCCGTG
This sequence comes from Pseudomonas sp. MG-9, assembly GCF_018729515.1. Taxonomy (NCBI): domain Bacteria; kingdom Pseudomonadati; phylum Pseudomonadota; class Gammaproteobacteria; order Pseudomonadales; family Pseudomonadaceae; genus Pseudomonas; species Pseudomonas sp. MG-9. The sequence goes on along the minus strand of NZ_JAHHZH010000005.1, from coordinate 313,840 downwards.
CTCAGTCAAGGGAATACCTTCTTATAGTGATTGTCGGTCGCCGAAGGGTATTCGGCGCCTTGAGCCGGCTCGTATTTAAAGCAATAACGTTGATAGCCTTACAGGGTGTAAATGACGGCATTTTGGCCAATCCAGATGCCAATGCACCGCTCTAACACGAACTCTTCGGATACATATGTCAACGATTGGAAACAAATGCCCGGTAGCGAAAAAACTCGTTCCGATAGGCTTGCGTCGATGCGCCGCACAGGTTGTCTCAAACACCATCGCAAGCAGCGAACTGAATATATTTCGAGACCTACAGGCAATCCCGAGGCCCCCTGAGCAGCGGTAAAGGCCGACGGCGATGGAGACTGGGGACGGGGAACCACGAGACAATTGCCAGTGGCAAGCCGTATGTGAACAAGGCCGACTACTTTCATATGACCGAGTTGATCAAGGGCACGGCGAAACGCCACTGAGAAAGATTTAGGACTGAAGGTGCTGCCTCTATGCTTAGTAGGCAGCACCTTCAGACCTAGATGCACAGACCTCACCCAACCTGAACTGCACCCATGCCCCTTCTGGGGTCGGCTCGCTTCCGCGGCCGACTTTACCAACGTGGAAAAGCTTGGCTCGAAGCTGGCCCGATTGCATCAAAACGTCCACGAGCCAGACAACGAAATGGACTGGTCACGCATACCAGGCGCTCGCTCGGCCAAGTAATCCAGCCCCATCGACAGCCCATGCCTGGTTTGAACGTTGATGTTTCCGTTCAGTCGCACGGTGTTCCGCTGTAAAGGCCGTCCGGCAATGGCAAAATCTTCGCCATGGGACTGGAACTGCATGTTCGTCTGGGTGGAAATATCCGAAAGGGCATGCTTCCAGGCTGCGCCGGTCTGGAAGTTCATCGTCACCTCCTCGCTGAGCTGAACAGGATAATTGACCCGTGCGCCCAGTGTGCCGGCATAGACCTCTTGAACTTCGCGTTTGCCTTTCAAAGAGAACAGCTCTTTTTTCTCGGAGAAACCGGAAAGGTCATGACGCGCATATGAGAGCCCGACGTAAGGCTCGGCACTCACTCGCCCCAAGTCCAAGTCGTAAGCCAGTTCTGTGGAGAGCTGCAGCGTGGTTCCATGGTAGTTGGCTTTAGGCGTCGAAACCTGATCTTTGTAATGAATCCGCCGCTTGGTAGAAACATCGTGCCACGCCACATTTGCACCCAGACTCGCAGTCCAGGCGTCATAGCGCTTGGCGCCATAGATCCCAAGGTCGTAGGTTTCAACATCGGCTGAGGCGAATGCTTGCGATATCGAGGTCTTGTGGTACCCACCGAACACACCAACGCTGATGTCCTCGATCTCCACGTCGGTTCCGAGAACGAAACCCTCGCTATTGCGGCTCAGGCTGGCAATACCACGGGTGCTTCGCGCCGAACCCTCGGAGCCGTACATGTGCCCCCAGGATCCGGCCCCCATCAAACCCCTGCGAGTTTCATACAAACGATGGGTGACCGACGCTTGAGTATGGGATGAGCCGTGATCCAGAACCGTGACAAGGGTGGGGTGAATATCTCCCGGCAGTGCCTTCGAAAACGCCATGAACTCGGAACGGGACATCCCCAGGACCACTCGATTTTCAAGAGTCAGTAGACCGGATTCGCCGTCGTTCAGAAGGTCTGCGCTGATGGGCCCAGAGGTTTGAGCAGCAGGCATGGCCGATTCTTCAGGTTGGGAGGGAGCCGTTACCGCTACGGCTTCAGGCTCAACAAAACTCGCGACCTCTACCACCGGCGCTTGCGTCCCCCTTGGAGCCTCTGGTTCGGCAGCTTGCTGCACGGTTACCGTTGGAGTTACCTGCGTTGCTACGACCGATGGAAGCAATTGTCCACAAGCGGCTTTGCCGTTCTCACCTGTGCACAGGTCGGCAGGTCTGACATCGTTACGCGACAGAGACAAAGCCACAGCGTTGAGACCATATTTCAAGCTGGGTTCAAGGAAAGAAAAATTCGACGTGACGTTATCGAAACGCCCTTCCACACCTTTCTCTGCCGACAGGACCTTGTATGTGGTTTCGAAGTTGTAATCACCCGCTTCGGCATCGACTTGAACCTCGCCGCCTCCGATGTACACAGTACCGCCCGCCTCGATGCGATCACTCAGAGACGCAGCATTGACCTCCACCTTATACATAGACCCCTTATTGAACGTCACGTCTCCCGACACCTTCAACGTCCCGATGGAGTTACCGGGGGCTACGGCCGCACCGTGCGCAAGCGTAATCGACCTGACCGCGCCCGAACCGTACACGAAGGCCCCCTCATTGACGTTGACATCGACAGCTGACAACTGCCCATTGAGCCCCAACCCGCCGTGGTTCACCTCAGCACGCCCATCCATGCTCAACTCGCCGGTCAGGTTCAATGAGCCGCTTCCCGCTTTTACGAGCGTACCGAAGCCATGGATTTGACTCTCGAATACCCGGTTGTCACTCCTGTTGAACTCCACGACCGAGTAATTATAGATGGGCTTATCTATCCACCCTCTGTCAGTGCCGTCGCCAATCTGCAAGACGCCTTCATTGACTTGCAGAGCCATGACATTACTGTTCCCGCTCAACATCAGCCGACCAGGGCCACTCTTCAGCAGCGGCCCGCCCGAGGCGTTGCCACTGTACGTCAGGATCGCATCTTTGTTCGCCACATCGATAGCCGCGCCACCTTTTCCCTCCTCGGCACCGATCAACAAGTCAGAGGTGAACGCTTGAGTATAGGTATTTGAATTGAGGTTCTCGGCAGCACTATCAAAGTACAGGACGCCGCCGTCGATACGAACTTCACGCGACAACGCGTCTGCGGCGTGCTGAAGGCTCAGGTCCAGAAGGCCGCCCTTGATATGGTGCCTGACCGTGTCATTTTCTTGTACAGCGGTCAGGTCGACAAACGCATCGAAATAAGCGTTGTATCTACGGCTTGGCGTGGATGCCCGGTTGACCAGAGGGGTCAAAGGCGTTTGCAAGTAATCCGTGTAGGCCTTTGCGAAAACCCTACTTGTATTGACACTCGGATGAAGGTCATCCTGAGTGAGGTATCGGTCTTGTTTGGCATCCTTACCAACCCTGCACTCAGCTACTGCGTTACACGATAATTTCGGATCTCCATCGAGACCATACAACTCCCCCTGCCCTACTATATGCCCAAGCATTTTAAATGTATCGAACAGTGTGACCGTAACCCCCGGCTGCTGTAACAACGCGCCTAGTACCATGGGCGTGGTTCTGGCATTGACATAGTCTGTTATAAGAGAAATGCTGGTGCTAGCACTTTTAGCGTCCTTCGTATTACCGAGATGAAGAACATTTTGTTCGCCTTTTTTCCAATTCAGCAGTGTCGGAGTCAACCTAATATCCGGGATATTTCCGAACAGAATATTTTTTGCACCTAGCTGCATGACATCGATAAGAAGTTTCTGCCTACCATCTGCAATTTCTTTCCTAGCAATGGCTGGCGATCTGGCACCGGTATAGCCCTGTTCAATAACGTCGTTACCACCGGCCATAACAATAGCTAAATCATTGACGCTAAAAACTCCTCCGCCTTCACTGAAACGTTTCGGCTGCTCCGTAATTTTATCTACTAACGCAATATTTCGGGCATCCATGCGATTGACCGTAAAATCTATCATTACCTCAGCTAAAAGTTTGGCAACAATTTTTTGCCAATACGGCAACCCATCAATGTATCCGTTCACCCCTTGGCGAGCAATGGCTTTATAAATATCCTTATTTGCACCAGGAAACGTCGAAGTCAGCTTACCACCGCCTTGCGCCATATTCACATGCCTGTCATTTTCTATAGGTTTTTTACCGGCCTTACTGACAACCTCCATTTTAATTTTATAATTTTGTGTGGGCGAAAAAGTGTCTGACCAGTACATAGGATTTGCATTTATGAACGACTCCCCCACTACTTGCTCCGCAAAATTACCAGCCCCCGGAGTAAAAGGCGCACCTAGCGGCAGCGTTGCAGAAGCTCCGTTAATAAGAAAATCTTTAGTAATATTGCCCACATCCAACTGGCTATCGCCAAACAATACAACGCGCGGATATTTTTCTTTAAAAACCGAATTGTTCGTCACGTCGGATTTCAACCGCACCTGATCTCCTGCCTTTGCCATGTCGTAAACGACACATAACGTGGACGATGTAATCAGTACAAACAACATACTAGCTTTGCTTTTCATATAGGCTCCTTTATTATTCTTATCGCTAAGTTGGCGCACTATTTCCTACTGATAAATTATCGTGAAGTTTGCCGTAGCCTTAGCTGGACCTGGGGTCACTTTGCTGTCGGTCTGCAGAAATCGAGCACGCAGAGGAATCGAATAGCTTGCCTCAGTGTTTCTCAGAGTGAGACCACTATCTTGGTCCTTTCCCAAGGGCAGCGGGCTGTCTTTGGTCGTCACGATCTGGACACCCACCCCCATTGCGGCACGCGTTCCAGCCGTCGAAGCAGAGGCGTCGAGACGCAGTACACCGTGACTCGCGTTGATCGCAGGCAAAGCTGGATCTATGCGGAACTTCAAGGTACTTTTACTCAACCCGTTAAAGGCAGGACAATTCGTTAACTCGATTGAAAAATCTTTCGAAGGTGTAGTGCTGCCGATATCGGTAAAGGCTCTGGTAGAGTACCCCCCCATGTTCACTTCTACAGGATTTGCCAAGCAGGTTTTGGATACAATCGAAACATTCGACTTAATTAAGAGCCTAAAAACTTGCAGCGTCACACCTGACTCAGAGTACATTATAACATTTGGAATATCGTTAATCCGACCTGACTTCACACTACCAACTTTCACCAACACAACTTTAAGACTCGGAAGATAAAACAACGCACACTGTGTTTTTATCTTGCAGGCATCACTCGTCTTAGCGTCCTCAAAATATCTCGACATCTTCAGCGTCTCTATCTGAAATATATCTTTGCCTATGGAGCTATTAATGAAAGCAACCCCCAGCCCATCCACATTGGTTTTGTAAATGTTTCTGTATCTTGGGAAATCACCAGGAACCTTGACGGAATCATTAGACGGCATAAAATATACGCTCACAGCCTCATCGGTCCTGTCAAACATGCACTCCAAACCAGGAGAGTTTCCACGATGTCTGTATTCCTGACTATAAACCTCGCTCCCCACCGCTACTTTGGGGCCGACATCAAGCTCCTGTACATTCAACACCATGTCGACTTGCATTATGTTACCCACCCTCTCACACTGCACGCGAGCCATAGCTCCATCGACCGCAGCGAAACCTACGACGAAAAACAATGTCGCCTTAATCCAAACTGAACGTCTCATGTCAAAATCCTCCGGACGTAAACCTTCGCATCGCTGAGCGCCCAATAAATACTGAGAATAAGCACGGGCTGATACATAACCAGAAACTTCCCAGTGATACTCCAGACGCCACACTGCCTCTGCCTTCAGAGGGCGGGACTACATGTGTTATTGCATTCGCGTGATACTCGCCGGGCTCGCATAAACATCGGCTCGGCACAGGGCGATCTCTTCAACTAGAAGCGCGCATTTCATAAAGGTATCTTTCGAGTATCAGCCGGAGCGCCGTCAGCCACCTGCTTGCCGGCTCCACAAACAGCGTCCAATTGTTGAAGCTGCTGCTCCTTGTCAGGTGCAGGGGGAATTACCAACGCACACTGTTGTTGGGCCTTGCTTCCCCAGTTGACCAGCAACTGCCGGGTCTCGGGCTTTATCCGCGCATACAATTGCCCGCCCTGTCCCACCGTACCCACCGAAATACCCTCGGCGTCCACCACGCTGGCACCGAATGGCAAACTGCTGCCATCGTCCAGACGTACATTGAGCAACACCGCACGCCCTTTGGTGGTGGTGTACTGCAGGTGCACCACGGCGCCGGAACGCGGAGCCACTTGCAGGCTGGTTTCGTTCAGATCCACATCCAGCGAGCTACCAATCGGATCAATGCCCACTTCATTGAGTTGATAAGGGCGCAGGTATGGCACCACGGCATTGCCGTTGCCATCCAGCTTGAGACCTGGATAGCCGGCTACCTTCGCCCCTTCGGCACCCGGCGCACTGACGATCGCCATGGTCTCGCCGCGATAGGGTGTCAGCGTTACGCCGCCGGAGTGGGCAACCAAACTGCCACTGGCTCCCAGCGACATACTGGTGTAGTTGGCACCACGCCCCAAGGAAGCATTTAGCGTGGACTGAGCGCCCGCGTACTGGCCGTTGACCGAAGCGCTTTTCGTGTGGCTCGCGCCATCGTGGCTGAAGTTCGCGCCATAACCGAATTGACGGTCTTCACCAGCGGAACCAGTGATCCCGACCTGCTGATCGAAATTGCCTTGTGCATCTCGGCCGATTTGAGCGGTCATTTGCGGACTGAAGACCGAAGCGCCAAACTCCAGCGGCATGCTCAACGTCAGCAAGAAGCTGTTTTGCATATCGCCCAGCCCCCTGCGACTACGGTTGGCGTTGACACTGAAGGCCAAATGGTCAAACTGTCTGCTGTAGCTGAGTTGGTACTGCACATCACTGCCTGGCAGGTTCCAGTAGTTCTGCGTGAAGCCACTTACCGCTAACTGCCCCCATGAGCCCAGGCTTTGGTCTGCAGTAACTGAAAAACGGCTGCGCGGGCGCCCGAACTGACTGACGTCCTCGCCGCTCCTCTCAGCATCCAGTAGTTGCACTGCATTGCTGAAGTCGAGATAGTCACGGGTGGAAAACCGATAGGCTGCCACCGAGAAGTTGCTGCCAGTGCTAAGAATGTTCTTGCTATAAGTCAGCCGCAGGCTCTGGCCTTTGGCGGTACCACTCGCCAACGTGGTCTGGGCATGAGTCATGTCCACGGCCATCGCGCCAATTGGGGTAGCAAAAGCCAAGCCCGATAGCACCGCTAGGTATTCTTCGCTTGACTGTACGCCTGCAAAGCCTGTGAACGTGTTGTTCAGGCCATATTGCAGCGAACCTTGCAGCAGACGAGCCTGTTCGTTGATGTAGTTGTCTCGGGTTTGACCCGCCGTCAGGCTGAAGCGCGCTGTACCAGGCCGCAGCAGCTGGCTGACCGATGCATAGGGAACGGTAAAGCTCTGCTCACTACCGTCCGCTTCGAGCACACTCACGTCCAGGTCGCCGCCGTACCCTGTGGCGTACAGGTCGTCGATGACGAAAGCGCCAGGGGCTACGGTGGTTTCCGTCAGCACATTGCCACCCTGGCGGATGACTACCCGCGCATTGGTCCGCGCGATACCGCGAATGACCGGCGCGTAGCCGCGCAAAGAGTCGGGCAACATACGATCATCACTGGCCAATTGCACCCCGCGGTATGACAACGTATCAAAGAGCTCACCGCTGGTGATGGACTCGCCAACCGTCAACTGGCTTTTCAATGCCGTGACATCGCGCTGGGCATAGCTGTTTAGCGCCTGGTAGTTATTTCCCTGACGGGATCGCCAGCTCATCGAACCATTATGACGCAGGCGCCAGTCCCCCAGATTGAGGCCAGCATTGAGCCCCAGGTAGGCAGAGTCGTAGTCGCCGTTGCGCGTATGGTTTCGATTGCTGTTGAAGTTGTAGCTAAGAAGGCCGGCAGTGACCCCGCGGTCCCACAACTCAGGGCTGACATAACCCCGTGCATTACGCTTGAGTGAAACTTGAGGGATGCTGAGTTCGAGCGTTTGATTCTCGGGCGAAAAACTCGCGGTGGCGCCTGGTACCAAACGCCCCAATGCCGGGCACCCCTCATTGTCGAGCGCCAGGACGGCCTCGGCCGCCAGCTTGGTCATTTCCAGGCCTTGACGCTCCAGCAGCTCTCGGCTCATGCAAACCACGGGGTTGCGACCATCGGGTTGAGCCTCGATACGGACGTCTTGACGAAAGCTCAACTGTCCGTTGAGTACCACGTCAGCGCGGTACACTCCCGGCATCACCGGATTACCTGCCTGGTAAGCACTGATATCCAGGTCGCGCGAGCCTTCGGGCAGGAATGCATCGTTGAACTGCACCTCCTGAGCCACCAAAAACGGTCCGTAGCAGGCGCCTACGCTGATGAATAGCCCCTTCAAGACCGAAGCCTTTAGCGGATTCAAGGCGAAGTGGGAGCGCTTCCCCGGCAGAGCCCCGGGAAGGGATGGCTTATGCATAAATGGCTCGCGCTTAAAATCGTTGAGGATTACTGAGAACTGAGCGCCCTGCGGACAGGAACCAGAGCGCCATAGTCATTGATGGCATTGAACTGGACGTGAGCGGCAGCTCCCGGCCGGGCCTTGAGTGCCGTCAGTGAAAACGTACGCGTCTCACCTGGTGCGATCATCCCGTCCTCGCTGCGTTCACGCTTACCACCTTCGACGAGCTCGAGCTCTATCAGCGAGACATGGAAGGCCGACGGATTGAACGCCTGCAGCCCCCACCCTTGGCCGTTTCGGCCAGGCACCACCTGCCATTGCACCTGTTCAATCGCCTCGCTGGCAGTACCCACCAATTTCTCAGGCCGGTAGAACAACTTGATCCGCGAGCGGAACGCCATCTGGAGGATATTCATGTCACCGCCATCCTGCGGCCTGGGCGGGATATCCAGGACGTTGAGCCAGAACACTGATTCCTTGTCCTGCGCCATCGCAGCGCCAGTGAACATCACCCGCAGCGTTTGCCCTTTACCAGGATCGATGCGCGCCACAGGAGGCGAGATCAGGAAAGGTGCCTTGGACTGCGTAGGCGTCGATTCGACATTGCCGGTATCCAGCCATGATTGGGTCAATGCAGGCTGTGTGCCCGCATTGTCGAGCTTGACCGTTATTTCCTTTTGGCCAGCCGGGTAGATCAGTCGGGTACCGGTGATCACCACACCCGCAGATACCTGAGCGGCTGGAAGTGCTGCCAAGCCCACAAAAAGCAGGCGCATAAGTAGAACTGAACGAATCATGGAATTGCCCCGTCGCCGCCAGGACATGCACACCTTAATAGCAAAGCGTACATGCCCCTCGTTGCAACTTACTTATAATCGATATTGTAAGTCACGGAACTCACCACCGTGCCGGGGCCGGTAGCCGCTTGCGCGAAGTATTGAACTGCATATGGCAGATTCGCTGACAGGCTCGTCTCATCAAGAGCAATATGACTGGTACTGGTAAGCTGCTCGCCGCTTCCTGCTTTAATCGGTTTGCCATTAGTCATATCAACCAACTGCAGTTGAACTTTGGTAGCACTACCAGAGTTCTTCAGGTTACCGTTGGCAGGGTCGACGGTACCGCCAGCCTGGAAGAACGCAGCCGCCGTCTTGAGGGCGGCAGAGCATTTGCTAAGCTGGATATTGAAAGCAGTCAGACCGGCTACCTTTCCAGGCTCAGCCAGCTCCGAAGTAGCAAGCGTCGGCAGGGTGACGGTCGAATTACCGCCGCCGCCCACCGAGACCTGGCAGGTCTCTGCCTTGAGCTCGCCGTTGAAGTTGATAGTGCCTTCCGCAGCCATTGCAGCGGAGGTGATGGTAGCAGCGACCAGCATGGCAAGAGCGCAAGCGGTATATTTCATGAAAATACTCCGAAACAACTACATTCATAATTTAAGTGGAGGCCTATTTAGCGGAGACACTCCTGTTCTGTTGCAGGCGCAATACTAGAGTTGCTCTAAAACGCATGGAATAGGAGCGCTCCTAAAAACAACAACTCGGCAATATTGGCAAAACAGCTCCCCACGCTCGACACTCGTCAATGTGTTCGCTCTTCAATAGGATTACTCCTAAAAATCCGACCAACTTAAACTTGATATTAGTTTTTTATAAATGATTGCCGAACGGCAGTAAGCGTCCGGCTAACTCACCTTGCGTAGGTCAGGCCGGCAACCACTGATGCGGCAGCAGTTGCCCGAACTCACTGGTCCGCTGCGTCGGCAGGCGCGTCAGCACATCTTTGAGATAGGCATATGGATCATGCCCATTCATGCGCGCCGATTGGATCAGCTCATGATTGCAGCCGGCCGTTTGCCACTGCGCAGCGACCCGGCAAACAACCAGTTTGAACGTCCGAGTGCCCATGGACGTATCTGGCTCCCAATCTGGTTGTTATCGATGGGCACAGCCCATCGTCAAGGTAGCGCGTCAGCGCTACCCAGCGTTTCAGACTGTAGTCGAGGGCTTTAGCTGCAGATGAACCGTTGGGCACCAAGTCGCGCTGGCCCAACATCCATTCATGCAGTGTTTTGATGATCGGTACCGCCATTTCCTGACGTATTCGCCAACGATCCTCATCACTCGTGCCCCGTGCTAGGCGTTCGACCTCGTACGAGTCGCTGATCGAGTGCAGCGCTTGTTCGGCTAGCTTTATTTTGTTCGCCACGTGCAGATCGAAAAACTTGCGACGGGCGTGATCCATACAGCCTATTTCAGTGATGCCTTGCTCAAAACCGGCTCTGTATCCAGCGAAGTCGTCGCAGACCAGCTTGCCGTTCCAATCACCCAAGAAGTTACGTGCATGTTCGCCAGCACGGCTTGGGCTGAAGTTACTCACCATTGCTTTGAGCGCCGAAGACGGCGTAGTGCTGTAGGCCCCACTTAGGCTCGGTGGGTTTTCTTCTCGCCCGGCGCAAACATTTGCACGGGTATTTCATCGGCGTAAATCACGCCCTTGGCTCAGCACCTCTTCACGCAGTGCATCGACTAGCGGCTGGAGCCGCACGCCGGTTTGGCCGATCCGCTGAGCCAAGGTCGAGCGAGCAGTTTCCAGCCCGGCGCGGCCAAAGATTTTCTCCTACCGGCACAGCGGCAAGTGATCGGCAAACTTGGTCACCATGACGTGGGCCAACAAGCCTGTGGTCGGGATACCTTTTTCGATAACCTGTGCCTACACCGGCTCCTGGATCAGTATTTCGCACTGACGGCAGGCCCATTTACCACGTACGTGTTGCTCTACGGTAAACACGCCCGGCGTGTAATCCAGCTTCTCGCTGACGTCTTCGCCGATGCATTGAAGTTGGCAGCTACAGGCGCATTGGGTGCTTTCTGGTTCGTGACGAATCACCGTGCGTGGAAACGGCGACGGCAATCGCGCACGCTTGGGGGATTGCCGTGGTTCGGCCTTTGGCGCAGTGGGGAGGAGCTGTTTTAGCTCGGCCTCGATAGCTTCAAGGTCTGTGTCGAACAGGTCATCCAGCAAGCTGCTTTGTGCCGGGTTGATTTACTTGCTGCGCTTGTCAAGCTTGTGCCGTGTGAGAAGGGCAATTTCGAAGGTGAGCTGTTCAATGACGGTTTGATCGGTCTGGATCTTCCTCCTCGCCTCGCCCTTGGACAACTGCAACGACTGTGCCGCCAAGGCACGAAGCTGTTCCGGGGTCATCTGATCGAGGCTAGGCGAGGAAGTCATGCCGCCGATTGTGCCAGAGCAGGCACGGGACGACGACACGTAGACTGGCCTGGAGTTGTTCGCTGTCCTGTTCGACCTCGCAGCCATATCGAATGCCTAGCCAGTGGAACTTTCCTTGATTTAGTCGCCGCGCTGCGAGCCAGATCCCGACACCGTCTTGCACCAGCACTTTTATTCGGTTAGCCCGGCGATTGGCGAACAGATAAGCGCAGTGCGGCTTCGCCGCACCAAACACCGCGATCACCCGGGCCAATGCCGCCTCGGTGCCGGCGCGCATGTCCATAGGCTCGGTGGCCAGCCAGATCGCATCGATGCGGATCATTGAGCTACAGCCCGAATAAATTGCGCGCAGCCCTCGGAATCTGAGCTTGGTCATTTCACCGTAATCACTTGCCCAGCCATGGGCAAGTGATCACTGACGCTTCGGCGGGTCGATTAGGTGCGGCTTTTAGCGGAACGAATGCCGGTAGTGAAGCTGCTGCGGGCGGGTCTCGATAGAGCAGCATCCATTTACGGATAACGTTGGAATTAGTGCCGTGGCTGATGGCGGCACTGGACACAGTTGCTCCAGGTTGTAGGCATTCCTGAACGACTTGGGCTTTGAAAGGTTTCGGATAAGGGCTTCGTTGGCGCATGGAAATCCTGGCGATAAGGCTTATCGCGCCGCTTTAAAATACGCCGACACCATCGTCCTTAAATCTGGAGCTCGGAGGGTGAGTTCGCCGGACGCTTAAGAGCGGCGGTCGTGAAAAGCCAATACAGGTGAGAAACGGGCGCTGCCCTCGATATGACGAGTTGCGCATCAGTACTCTTCATCGCCGGCACTTACAACGCATGAGTCATGCGCAAGCCTGCCTCGACGCCTCTAAGGGGCAGGCATGTTTCCAGGCGCCTGTGCGGCGTGGCACAGCTCGGTCCACTGCATGAGCAGCATACGAAGTGGCAGTGCGAGGGCCTCAGCAGGCCAATCGGTGCTGCCTTTCAACAATCGGTCGATTGCCTCGAGGGCGAGGGTAAGGCGCGCGAAGTCTTCCGACTGCGCCAAGCGCCATTGATGCAGGACCTGTGAAGCCCGGCTGTTGTCATGCATCGCCAACGCTTCGACGAGGTTGTTGATATGCGTGCGCAACTCGGAGTTGAGCAATGTACTTTCGAACGTTTCGGCGTGAGTGGGCAGCTCGGGCGTCAGCGGCACATTGCACCACAGCGCGATGATTTGTTCCAGCTGGTTTGACTGGACGGGCTTGATCAGCAGGCCGTCCACCCCTGCATCGAAACAGTGTTCCTGGCCGTCATGCCCGGTAGCCCCCCCCAAGGCGATGAGGGGAAGGTACGGTCGCTGCCGTTGATGCTGCCATTCGCGAAACGCCTCGGCCAGGCGTACGGCGCCACCGTCCAACGAGTCCCAGTCCAGCAACGCCAGCCTAAACGCGTTCTCACGAAATAGCGACAATCCCTGTTCTGCATCGTCCGCCACCAAGGTTTCGCACCCTAAGCGCAGGAGTAGCTCGACCAACGCCTGCCGCTGTAAGGTCGGTTTCTTGACCAGCAATACCCGCACGCCACGGGGCGGCACGATGTTCATCGCCAAAGCCTGCATCTGTTCGCTGTTGCGGACAGTATCGACACGCGGAGCGAGCACCAGCGGCAGTATCATGTCTATCCGAGTACCCTTCCCCAGCTTGCTGGCCAGTACTAATTGGCCTTGCATCAGGCTTACCAGCCGCCGACAAAGCACCAGACCCAGTCTCGTGCCCCCCATGCGCCTGGACGAATGCTTGAAGCGCCAGGACGGTCGAAACAGCGAGCGCTGTGCCTGCCTGGACAGCCCCACGCCTGTATCAATGACACGAACACTTACCTGCTCGACTTCACCCGTACCGCCCAACCTATGCAACTGCACCTGGACGCTTCCGCACTCGGTGTACTTGATTGCATTGGCAATCAGGTGTCGTACCACCTGGGCGACACGGCGATGGTCCAGCATCAAACACGGCAACTGGCGGTCGCCGGTCAGTGTCAGGTCAAGGCCCTTTTCCTCGGCAGACTCCCGATACCCCTCGACCACCGCCTCGGTAAGTGCCAAAAGGTCCGTAGGCTCTGGGTCAAGCTGAAGCTTTCCGGCCTCCATCTTGGAGATATCAAGCACATCATCCACTAGGCGCAATAAGGTATGGGCACCACTGATGGCGAGGTTGGCGAGGTTGCGCTGGTGCTCATCAAGCGGCGTTTGCTGCAGCAATTCCATCGCAGCCAGCACTGCATTCAAGGGCGATCGCACTTCGTGACTCATCACCGCCAGGAACATCGCTTTATCCCGCTCGCCCTGTGTGGCACGTATACGTAGAACCCGGCTTTGCCAGACCAACATCAGCAGCAATAGCGTGATGGTCAGCAGAAGCCACAACTCCGATTCGTAATGCTCGGTAATGGCTTGAATCGTCGGAATATCAACATCCAGCCCGGCCAGCCATTCTTCGTAAATCCGCTTGCGCTCATCTGTATTGATGGAGGCCAGCACCTTCTCCAGAATGGAAAACAGTATGACATCGGTGTCACGTACGGCCATGCTCACCCCTCTGTGCAACGAAGGAACCACGCCGGAAATCTGCAATACGCCTTTGTATTGACGTGACAAGTAGGGAATAACCAACCACTCGGAGGCAATGGCGGCATCGGCGCCTCCGCGACTAACCATCGCCAGCATGTCCTCCGCGTTTTTAGCACTGATCACCGTTACATCACTAATTTGGCTGTTCAGAAACGGGGCATAGCCTTCACGGCCAAGCATGACCAGTCGCTTGCCGGTCAAATGTTCCAGATCCACAAAAGGATGGTCGGAAAAGCGACTGACGAGGATGGTCGAACTGGTGTTATAGGGTTGTGTGTAGAGCATCCCCCGGTCCGCCAAGGGATCGACAGACCTGCGGCGTGTGGACAAGACATCCACTTCCCCACTGAGCAGCATGTCTTTTCGGGCGCTGCGGGTAGTGGTATTCACCGGTTCGAACTGCAACCCGGTACGCCGCGCGATCAGTTGCAGATATTTGGCTGACAGTCCTCGCAGCTCGCCACCTCTCATGTATTCGAATGGCTGAAGGTCGTCGAAGACCCCGACCCTCAGCACTGGATGGGCCGCAATCCAGTCCCGCTCCTGCTGACTCAGAGTCATTGGCAGCGGGTCGACCTCCGCATTCGCGCCACCAGCCAACGCCAGCGCAAGCATCCCCAGGAACCGCATGTTCACGACTCCCCCCTCCAGGTAGTCGATGACAGGTGCAGCGCATCCAGTGACATACCGCCGCTCAAGATTTGCCAATGTCGAACGACAGATTGCAGCAACCGCGCGTATGACGGATCGTCCCACCCCCGACCTTCGCGCAATAGTTCCTCCATTTGCTCTGCAGCGTGGCCCAGCGCCGACCACTTCATCATCAATGCCGCGCCCCGCAGTCGGTGGGCAAAGCGCAGTGCACAAGGACGATCACATAACGCCACGGCCTGAATGAGGCGCCCCAGGTCAACAGCCATTTCCTCGCTCACTTCAGCCGACAGCGGAGCAGATGCCATCACAATCGGCGACGGCAACGTCAGGCTGACATCGCACCAGCGCTCGATGACCTCACTCAGTTGCCCAAGTCGGATAGGCTTGCTCAGCACCCCATCCATTCCAGCGTCCTTGCAGCGTCTGGCATGCCCTCCTCCCGTCGAAGCGGAAATTGCGATGATCGGGCAATGCGCTCGCCCTAGCTGATTCTCGGTGGCGCGAAGCTCGCGGGTCAGGCTGTAGCCATCCTGATCGGGCAGGTTGCAGTCCATCAGGATCATGTCGTAGTCATGGTCCCTGAACAAAGCCTTCGCCTGCACGGCATTGGCCGCGATCACCGGACAACAGCCCAGGCCACGGATCTGCGCCAGCAGCACCTCCTGGTTGGCGCGGACGTCCTCCACCACCAGGATCCATAGACCACTCTGGGACAGCGGCGTCAGTATGACTGGTACTTTCGACATTTCGTCCCTTTCAGGTGCAATGTCCGCGGGCAGACAAAGCGTGACGGTGGTACCCACTCCCTGTTTGCTGTCGAACGTCATGACGCCTTGCATTGCAGTGACCATCTGCTTGCAAATCACCAGGCCGAGCCCAGTACCGCCAACCTTCTTGTCATGCTGGGCTTGCGCATAAGGCTGGAACAACGATGCCCCTGCCGATTCAGACACACCAACGCCCGTATCGCGGACGACGACTTGCAGACGCAGGACGTTATCTTGCGAACGCACCAGGTTGACCCTCACCTGGACACCGCCGGTTTCAGTGAACTTGATCGCGTTGGAAAGCAGATTATGGATGACCTGAGTCAGCCGTGAACCGTCAAGCAGCAACAGGGGCAAATGCGCAGGGACATCCAGCTTGAGTTCCAGTTCCTTTTGCTGCGCACGCAGCCGATGCAAACCCACCACCCCCTCCATCAATGCCCCAACTTCGGTAGGTTCGATCGCCGGCTGTCCAGCCAAGCCCGGTCTTGGTGCTTCCAACACATTGAGACCGTCATCCAACACGCGCCTCAATCCGGCTGCGCTGCTATTTGCCAAGTTGCAAAAGTGTCGCTGCCGGGAATCGATCGGGGTATGCAACAACAGCTCCATCGCGGCAAGCACGGTATTCATGGGTGAGCGAAGCTCGCGGTTGATGTGGCGCAGTAACCTCATTTTTTCCCGCTCGTTATGCGCAGCTCTGCGCCAGTGGCGGTAGCCACGGAACACGAATACACCCAAGCCGCCAAATGCCAAGGTCGCCAGGATCAGGGCGTGCAAATAATGGCTGCTGATACTCAATAGCGTAGGCTCGTCCACGTTCAGGTCGTGGTACCACTGCTCGTATATCGCCTTGCGTTGCTCTGGCGAAATAGACCCCAACACTTTCTCGAGAATCGACACCAATCGCGTATTGTCCGCGCGAGCGGCCATACTCACGAACAGCAGTTGACTCCCAACCACCCCGGATACCTCCAGCACTCCCTGAAACCGACGGTATAGATACGGCATGAGGAACGTTTCAATAGCGACCACCGCATCGGCACTGCCATCTGCCACTCTGCTCAACATTTCCTGCGCCGATATGCTCTTTATCAGACGGGCATCAATCGACCGCTCGGCAAACATACGCTCGTAGCGCTCGACATCCGGGATCATCACGGTCTTGCCCTGCAACTGATCAAGTTCGAAAATATCTGGACGATCGACACGCGTCACGATAATCGGGGAGGTGGTGTGATAGACAAGTGTTTTGATCGCAGGATTCCCAAGTTGGGATTCGAATCGCAGGTGGGAGGAAAGTAGATCGACTTGGCCGTCCAGTAGCATTTGCTCACGGACCGACGTGTTCTTACCCGTCACATACTGGAATCGCAGCCCAGTGGCGAGACCGATGAAGTCCAGGTACTGTTTCGCACGCCCGTGCAGCACGCCCCCCTCGAGGAACTCGAAAGGCACCAGGTTCTCGTCAACCCCCACCCGCAACACCGGATGCTGGGCAATCCAACTGCGCTCCTCTGGGCTTAACTCGATCGAGTTGGCCTGAATCAGAGGCGCCGCTAGAAGCAGCCCCAACAGCACCAGCCTCTTGGCTACGTCCCCCCTCATGGCGGACTGATGATTTTATTGAGTTTGAATAGTTCGTTGTTCGACGTCACGCCAAGCTTGCGAAACGCTGACGCTTTCTGAGCACTGATGGTCTTGAGACTGCGATTGAATTTGTTGGCAATTTCACTAACGGTCATACCCGCGAGGTAACAACGGATAACCTCCTGTTCGCGGCTGCTGAGCTCTGCCTGGGCGAAGGCGTCCAATGTATCCGTCGCCTGCTTTGGCGGTTCACTGGTGACCGCTTCAGCCAAACGATAGGTCATGACCGGACTGAGGTACACCGTACCGGACGCCACTTGGCGAATCGCCTTGAGCAACTGCTGCATATCCTCACCCTTACCAACGAAGCCGCGGGCACCGATACGCATCGCCAAGCTGACGGTCGCCGGATCGTGGTGCGCGGACAGCACCAAGACCTGGCAACTGGGGTATTTGGCACGCACAGCACGGATGAGCGATGCGCCATCCAGCTCGTCTGGACCCAGGGAGAAATCCAGAACCAACAGGTCCGCGGGGGATTCGGCCAGCCCGCCGATAAGATCGCGACTCCTTCCATAAACGCCAACGACCTTCAGATCCGTCTCAACCGCCAGAGCCTTCACCAGCCCATGCCTGACAACAGCATGGTCATCCAATAACGCAATACGTATAGATTTCATCGCGTTTTAACTCACTCAACCCAGCACGTACAACGCTGTCAAAATATAAACACAATCAATACGACGCACAGCGTTCAAACGAGTATAAGCCGCAGTTGTAAATGGGCAAGCTGATGCACTAGAAGCTTTTCAGTTTCCCTGCCCCATAAACTTCATGCATCTCACAATTGAATTTGCCTACGCCAATCGTCCGTCTGCCCGCCCCGCAAACCCAAATCAATTATCATTTCAGCCTTCTCTACCCGCACGCAAATACCCTGTCCTGCGCAGAGCAAACGGCCCTCCAGACTCTGCAAGAACGGCGACGACGTGCGATGGAGTGCAGCCTACAGCCACAAGCCTCATGTCACGCACCCCGATATTTGCCATTAGCAGAGCGGGTATGGCATGGAAGACGAGTTGGGCAGTATCGAACTTACCCAGATTTTTTGAGTGATGATAACGCAGCGGCACTCGTTGATTATTTCTGTTTCTTCATGAACATCATAAAGTCATCAAACTCCATGGGACGCGCCAAGGCATACCCTTGGCCAACTCGGCAACCTAATCGATGCAACATGGGAATCGTCGACTCATCTTCAATACCTTCTGCGACTACATTCGCAGTCATCAGCCGCGCCCAATTGACAAGACCACTGATGACCTTGCCCGAGGACGAGTATTCTCCAAGAGCCCGGACAAATGACCCATCTATTTTCATTTCATCAAATGAAATGTTGACCAACAGGTTCATCGTTGCCGCCCCAACGCCAAAATCATCCAGTGATATTTGAAAGCCCTTGGCTCTGATAGCAGTCAACGCTGCTGACAACAAGAGCTCGTCCGGCTCGGGCACGTCCTCGGTCAACTCTAGCTTCAACAAACGGGTCGACAAACCGACTCCACGCATGCGCGCTGCTAGCCGCTCGGCGAATTGCGGTGTACAGAGCGTCTTTGCCGAAGCATTGACGGCGATGGGAATCTGGCAGTTCTCGTGCTTGAGCGCGAGCATGACCTTGATCGCCCACATCTCCACCAAGCTGAACAACAGCAAATCCAACCCCAGTCGGTTGACCAGCGGGATCATCAAAGAAGGCGGGATGTCACCAAACCGCTGATGCTTCCAGCGTACCAACGCCTCGGCCCCGACCACACGCCGACTCAACAGATCGAATTGTGGCTGAAACACGAAACGCAGCCCCTCCCCCGTCGTGAGTGCATTGATAAGTTCATCTTCAGCCAATGCATCGAAGGTCGCTTGGGCAGGCACTGCATCGATCTTGGTATGGATCAGCAGCGCCGCCCGCAAGGCATCATTCAAGGCCATTGCATCACCCTGATGCAGAATTTCCACATGAATACCTGCCGCCCTGGCCAAACGCGCTAGAGACTCCAGCGCAGTCATGGGCACCCCGCCCATGCACTTGATCCACGCTGTCTTGCCAATTGCAGGCAGCCCAGACGCGCAACTTACATCGCCGGGGCGAGCCAACGCGATCATTGATGTCTCCCCCATCCAGAACAGGCTAGGTAACTGCTCCAATTGACCGCTTTTATGCATGCGATTTAGCACGCTCAGCAACAACAGGCCGGCATCGCAAGCGGGGCAAATCTGGCAAAGGATCACATCGACAGTACCTTTACTCAAATAAGCTTCAAGCTCGCCCAGTGTAGCAAAGCTCGCCAGAGGCTTAATACTGTCAGCCTTAAGCATGCCCCTCATACGTTGAGCAGGAACTCCGCCCGCCGCCAATATAATGACGCGCAATGTTGCAAACGTGCTGGGCGCAATTATATTCAATCGCATGAAATAATATTCCGTGTTTACTGTCTCTAATAAAGCTTATCAACCCCTTCAAAAAATGAAATAGGACTAGGACTAAAAACAGAATCCATGGCACTGAGCACACCTCGCACGAAAGGGGCTTCGATCAAATCGACTGAGCGTTGATGGCTGATACCGATCATTGACTCACCTGCTCCAGCTTGTGCTGATCGCCGCTCGACGACAGTTCCAAATAAACCTTCGCACCCCTAACAAGCACCATTCGAAAAATCGGACTAGTCTTATAGACGACACCAGCGCACTTCAGGAAAAGTTCAAATCAATTTCAAACTTCAACAACTGCGCTTAAATCTATTCCTATGCAATCGATTATAGATACTCAAACCATACAACTACGTCTTGTTGAGTCAGCCGCAGTAAGTGAAAGTTGCGCAACAGATCTTCTTGACATATTACATAAACTTAGTCCTTCCGATGCCAACAGTATCGTGTGCATCATCGAAAACCTGCGCTGCGAAGCATGGTCCCTTCGGGCCCTGTCCAAAACATTGACATCCCGACTTCATCGAAACAGGTAGGTGACGCCCTTCAGTCGTGTTGACTGATCACCTGCCGCTACGCATATGTGCTTTCATGTAGAAGCCGTGCTGGTTACCTTTCTTCGTCCGATGCATTTTCGGCATCGTGCTTGCTTGGCTGTATTTGGTCGCCGGCAAACCACTGAAGGCCACTGTTACATCTCGGCCTGGAAACGCGATAGCCAGGTTTGTTGGTGCTTAACTGCGCGCTCAAAATCGGAAAGCTCATCTGGCTCATGGGCGGGAGATAATTGCGGGCGGCTGAATGAAGGGCAATTCAGCACCGGCTACACGACCTGTGCCGAGCTGCTCGGAGAACCTGTCGAGGTAGTGATAAAATGAAGGCACTGAAAACTCAATGCCCTCATGGCTCATCACCGATACCAGCGTCAGAACTGGAAGCTGACCCCGAAGTTGAGCGCATTGCCACTGTCCTGGCCGGACACCTGTCCGGTGTAGTTCAGCGACACCACAGTGTCCTTGGTCAGGTTCATTTCTGCTGAGGCCCTGACCAGCACACCGTCTCGGGACGCTGCCACACTGCTCACTCCAAACTCAGTATCATTGCCGATAAATTTCATTGTTTTTGTGCGGTCAGTTTCTTTGTACTGATGCTCCCATCCCAGCTCGCCGCGCAGCCTCACCGAGCGACTGGAACCCATTGGCAATTGCAGATGCCCGCGCAGCCCAGTCGTGGAGACGATAGCGTCCTGACTTTGCTTGCCAGCGCGCAATGCTGCTCCTTTTCCTTTTTCCTGGAACGAGCCACTCTGGAAGTTAACGTAAGTCAAATTTGCAAAAGGCTCCCAACCTGACCACGCAACATAGCCCACCTCACCAAACACCTGATCCGTGCGCGCCGTGTAGGCGGCTGTTGGATGCGCCGATTGATTGCCGTAGCTCACGTGACGGGAGGTTTCAATGTGATGCCATGTCGTTGCTCCGCCCAAGCGTAGTGCAATGCTGTCAAAGCGTTTTCCACCATAGACCGACAGGTGATAGTTGTCTGCGTCGGCCGACTTTTTGGAGGCCCCCCCCAGACGGGTCTGGGTATAGCCCGCCGCCCCGCCGAATCGCCATCCATCACCGATATCAGTGTCCAGGCCCATCAGGACGCCGGTTGTAGATGAGCTGAAGCCGGAAGCGTTGTGATCGGACTCAAATTGCGAGCGACCTCCGAGCAACTGCACCCAACCGCCGCTACTGTCATCGACACGAATATTTTCTTGCGGCCGCAACGCTTGAGCCTGTTGCAAGCGAGCATTGGTCGCATCCCGAATATAACGACTGTCAGCAACCTGCGCCGCGGCGACATCGGCATGAACCTGGCCGTCCAGCTGTTTGAATGCCTGACGAGCCTGTTCGGCTGTAAGGGAGGTCAACAGACTCTCATACACCGGATTTCCCAAGGGTAATGTCTCAATCGAGGTCGCGACAGCACGCTCATTTTGGTCTTGTGCAACACTGGCAAAGCTGGTGCTATTTCGCTCAAGAGCGACGCTCACGCTCGTCTCGATCGGGCTGGATTGAACACCTGGCTCGGAAGGGTTGAGCGCAACCGGGATGAGCTGTTGTTGTGTCCGTGGTCCAGTGATCCGAGTGTCCATGAACAGGTAGTCAGGCGTGACGGATGAAAACTGACCCACTATTCCTTTTTCGGCTGTAAGAATATTGAAGGTCTGTCCAACCAGCGTTTGGGCTTCATTCGCCGTCAGAAGGTTGGTGTGATTCTCTAGAGAAACTCTGATATCACCGCCATTAAGCGTCACGACACCACTACTGTCGATCCTATCGCTACGTCCGTCGGGACCGACTTCCACTTCATAAACCGAGCCCGCATCGAAAGTTACATTACCGGTGCGTAGCGTGCCTATGGAGTTCCCCGGCGCAATGGTTCCGCCAGATTTGATAACCAAATCACCCAGCGTACCGATGCCACTAAGTTTAGCGCCCTCGCCTATGGTTACTGCGCTTTGCAGGCGAGCGAGAGGATGATCGCTGTCACCGATGCCCAGATGCCCCTCACGGATCAGGGTTTCACCGGCATAGCTACTTTGTCCGTTGAGAGTGAGCTTCCCACTGCCTGTTTTGATCAACCCACCCAGCCCCGTGATGGCGCCGTCATAATGTGTATCGACAGCTTGATCCACAGTCAGTGAGCCCGCTCCAAGCTGGAGGCTGCCTCCTTTTCCTTCGAGTCTCGACGCTGTCAGGTCAAACCCATTGAGGTCAATCGCACCGCCATTGATGGTGTAGGCGGTATTATTCACAAAACCATCTGCAATGTCGGACCTGAGGATTCCCTCCTCGACAAATGTTCCTCCCGTATAGCTGTTTGGCGACGAAAATCGCAGCGTCCCTGCCCCCAGTTTCGTGAGGCTACCCGGGCCCATCAAAACTTGATTCGCAGATACCTCATGGCCGGGTTCCGCAATATCGATCCATCCACGCTGTTCCAGAACAATTTTTCGGTCGAGCCCAGACATTGAAGTGCCAGTCACCTTCAATCCGCCGTTGGTCAAGAGCAACTTAGCGTTACGCCCTCCCAAAGCTTCATCTTCATCAACAATCAGTGTCCCGTCGTCTTTTACAAGTACTTCACTGATGAAGGAATGATCATCAATACATAGATCCTTAGCAGCCTGTTTGAAACGTGCGTCCCTGCCGTTGCAATCGAGAGTGGCTTTCGCCTGCTCTACTGTCAAATCCGCAAATACGGGATTACCTTCGTCATCTATGACCTGTCCAACTTCGACATCGTTGCGATAGTTATTACGTGTGAAATAGTATGTCTTGTTTCTACCTGCAAAGTCGTAGGATTCCTTCCCCCATACAATTCTTGTTTTACTCTCGCTACCGTCTCTATATACTTCAAGGTCCGGCCCAATCCAACGCAGGTTCTGCGCCACTGGCTCATGGTCTGAGAGTGATCTGCCTTCAGCATCGCGGGCGAGTAGACTGAGATTGCCCGTTGGTCTTCCATCGTCAGCAATCTCTATCCATTTTGCGAAGGGATATGACACCAAGATGTGATCGATTGTTGCCCGGGTCCAAGCTGCGTAAGTATTCTCTTTCATCTCGCCATCACTCGGCCAAGTAGCACGCTCATCTTTTTCTTCACTAGGTTTGTATTGCTCCTTGTTTTTGTCAAGACGGAAGATTTTATACTGCTTCTTGAGGGTACTTATAGTGACCGGACGATTATGTTTTACAGGATAAAGCTCATCCTGCAATATGCTTTTTTTCTCAGACCTTTTTATATCTTTAAGCAAAGCATCTGCCCATTCCGCCCATGATAACTCCTTAACATCCTTTTTACCGGAATAATATTTCTTGATTACTGGCAAATAGAGCTTCTCAGGACCGAGGTAGTCATACGCAAGATCTGTGCGCAACGGGGTTGTAGCATTTCTAATCAAAAATAATTGCTGTTCTTTACTGTGCAACCCTCGTTCAGAAATCTCTCCTGCATTGAAGTCACCCATCAAAATTACTGGTATGTTACTGGCTTCCGCAGCTTTATTGAGAGCTTTTGCCTGATCCAGCCGAACAACAGACTCGTCCGAGTGACTCAAATGTATGGCATTTACGACAGACTCAGGAAAGCCATTGCCCGGACTAATCCGGATCGAATCCCCGGGCAGATCTTCAAAACGCACAGTGGAAAAAATGCTTCCTGTAGTCCTCTCTTTATTTATATCCTCATCCTTATTTCTTCGCGCGACAACAAAGTTACTCTGCTTTAGAGGACGATCATTTAGAACATCAATCGTATTCCGCTCAAATTCGTATATATATCTGTCACCCTCTTTCTCGTTATTGACCTTACCATTATTGAAAAGTTCTGGCAAAACCAGGATATCTGGCGACACCTCACGGAATAAATTTATTGTAGCCTCTGTGTATTCTCGATGCTTTGGATCTTTTTTTTTCGGAGCCCACATTTTGGAGTCCTCGTGACGATTCCATATATTGAACACCATAAGCTTCAAAGAAAAATTTTTGGGTATTTCTTCTTCGGCAAGCACGAGCGGTGAAAACACCGTCGTATTCGACACTAAAATTACCAAGACTTTCGCTTTCGAGAAAAATTTCTTCTGTAGTTTTTTCATATTACCCCTAGCGATTTTCCGGTTGCTTATACAATCATCCAAAACCCCTTTACCACAACTAAAAACAATCGCTAATCGCGCAACAGAAAAACAATAGGATTACTCCTAAAAATCCTCCCTCCACACAAATCCATGACATATGCAGAAGAAAGAACGCCAATTTGTTTGATGATCTTCGCGTGAGCAGACACATCTGACAAATCGATATTTTTATATGTGTTCTCAATGTTTACCTTTCTTTGGGTGAGTTTTTTTGTCACGATCAAGCCTGATAGCAATATTCTAAAATCGATCTGATTGCCCATCAAACAGGCGCGATGGTGGGTGCTGCGTAACCCGTAGCAACTGAAAATATCGGGGGCGCAGCATAGAAGGCTGTGTTCTCTGGCCGATGCACACCGGTCAGCGGGATGGAAACTACATTCCAATAACGATCATTAAGCCAAAGACGTACAATTAACCATCAGGCTCATCCGGGTCATCGGAATGGCTAGCTGCGCTGCATTGGCTGTCATACATGGGCTATGTCCTGCTGATGGGTTAGACGCAATTCATACAGGTAGTGGGCCTCAAGTTCTGCCAAGGCTAGACAACGCTCGATCAAATCGCGACGGCGAACTTTGCCGGTGATCTGCGCCATTACCATCAACCCTTTAAGTACGCCGGCTTCTTTGACAAACAGCAACCGCTCCTGGATCGCGTCGGGCGCACCTGTCATCGATAAATAGCGGGAAAGCAATGACGCGAGCCAGCCAAAAGCGTGAATACATCATGCAGCGCCCGAAACTTGGTCGCCTCGCAGGCAAATGGGTTGTCCAGCAGTTGCTCAAGGTTGCAATAGCCAGGGATCATCATTGAAATCGTTTAAGTATGCCTTGTGACGCTGCTGGAATAACGTCTCGATAGCGCCGAGTGGCCTAGGTCCCCACTCCGGAAAAACATGCACCTGGCACCATCATCTGAAAAAATTTCTCAAGTACTTGCTGCGGATAACGATACTCACACAGCACACAGGCAGCAGTGGAAATGTCAAAAAATCTCCAATATCTGAAATCACAGAAATAATGGATGATTCAACTCAACATTGATTAGCCTTGGATTTGAAATCCATAGTCATTACCACAAGCTCAATTCTTGACTCTATTGAAAAAGAGGTGAAAGAGCGTGATTCATCGGACGCTATGGTTCGTAAAGAAATGCTCGCATGGAAAGAATTCGTTTCTGCGAACCTAATGCTAACTTGAGCCTTGATGATTACGGCATTCGAAATGCCTCGCTCGTCGGACATCATTGCTCCGGACATGAACGTTAAAATCCGTTATACGATTGAAATGGGCCCTTTATTGCACGTGGACATTCAGCCCGCGGAATTGATGGTTACGGCCAAAGCCAGAAATTATCCAAAGTCATTGTGGATTCTAAGCACTTCTTAGGTTCAAGCTTTAGCTGGGGCAACATCACCATTTTTTTTTAAAAATATCCATGGATATGTACAAAGTGTAATCACTTAGCTTTATTCGCCTCACGCAATGCCACAACAGACTTTTTATGCGCGCTTACAACATACATGCACAACATCATACAATTCAGACAAAACAACCCACGGATATCGCTATTGCTTGCGTAATATAGGTTAAGATGACAACCGTGTATCAGGAAAAACGTTTTTGACATTCCAGTGACGTTTCACAGTGGCAATGCCAATGCCTAATTCTGCTGATACCTGGGTTGTAATGTAACCCTTCACCTTCAAACGCTGGACGTTAATCGTTGTTTTAACAGCCACTGGACGACCAAGCTGCTTTCCTTCAGCCTTGGCTCGCATCATCCCCTGTTGCGTGCGCTCTATCTGCAGGTCAGGTTCAAACTCAGCTACGGTGCTCAAACCCTGCTTTGTCATCTTGCCTACTGGACTGGTCAGGTCTACGCCGCTTAAAGCTAGCCATTGTACGTGAATTCCAACTCTAGCTAGATGTTCAACAGTCTGACGCACATCTATTGCGTTTCGGCCCAACGGTCGAGTTTGGTCACTATCAGTAGGTCACCTGATTCTATCCGATTTAATAGCTTTTGAAACTCTTGGCGTTCATTGGCGGCGATGCTGCCCGATATGACCTCTTCTATTACCCGGCTTGCCTGTACGTCGAATCCGGCTGTTTTCACTTCTTGCACTTGGTTTGCAGTGAACTGAGTGGATGTTGAAACTCGGCAGTATAGAAACGTGCGAGACATGGGATGTGCTCACGTATCATTAAACGTGGCATCACTATAATTCGGTATCAAAAATATGAAATGCTATTTTATTGATACGTTTATGACGGCTAATCTTGCGCATCACCAAACGGTCGTTTGATGATACTTGCACTGTTTGGCTGCATAACTGCGCTGTTGCCATTAGCTTCCAGTCCAACGTTTCATGTTTGCGCCTAGAGTATTCATAAAAAGAAGTACGGCTAACTGCCACCATTCAAAGGCAATAACCGACCCGGTATTCTCCGCACTAAAGCAAATGACACGGAACATTTGGGAAATTCAGAATGGTTTTTGGGATTTGTCCTACAGCTAGCCCCTGAGTATCCCAGTATGGTCACTCTGCCCCAGCCTCACGCTGGAATCCTCCAAGGACGAAAGGAAGCCGCATGTCTGGCTATGTGTTGCCGCTGACCGAAAACTGACCCAGTAGAGGCTCTTCTGCCGACTGAGAACTGACCCAGGTGTTCAACTGCTTCTGCTCACTTTTCGAGCAGGAGAACACAGGGTGATCAGCATGGAAATGTTGGGAAAAATCCGGCGGATGTACTTCCGCGACAAGCTCTCGCTGCATCAGATAGCCAAGCGTACCGGGCTGTCGAGAAACACCATCCGAAAATGGGTCAGAGCGCCCGAAGCCACTCAGCCAGCGTACCAACGGTGCGCAACCTTCAATAAGCTCAGCCCTTTTCACGAGACCCTGGAGCAGGCGCTCAAGGCCGATTCGTTCCGGCCAAAACACAACCGCAGGAGCGCCAAAGCACTTTTTGAGCAGATCAAGGCCAAGGGTTATGACGGCGGTTACAGCCAGCTCACGGCGTTTGTGCGCTCTTGGCGAGGCGAGCAAGGCAAGTCTTTACGCGCTTTTGTACCGCTGACGTTTGCGCTCGGTGAGGCCTTTCAATTTGACTGGAGCGAAGAAGGTCTGCTGATCGGTGGTCTTTTTCGACGTATCCAGGTCTCACACATGAAGCTGTGCGCCAGCCGCGCATTCTGGTTGGTTGCGTACCCCAGCCAAGGCCACGAGATGCTGTTTGATGCCCATACCCGTTCGTTTGGAGCCTTGGGTGGTGTGCCGCGTCGCGGCATCTACGACAACATGAAAACGGCTGTCGACAAGGTTAACAAAGGCAAAGGCCGCACGGTCAACGCCCGGTTTTCCGTGATGTGCGCGCACTATCTGTTCGATCCGGACTTCTGCAACGTGGCCTCTGGCTGGGAGAAAGGCATCGTCGAAAAGAACGTGCAGGACAGCCGGAGGCGAATCTGGCTCGATGCTCAAAATTGCATGTTCCATACCTTCGAGGAACTGAATGTCTGGCTCGGCCAACGTTGCCGGTCGCTCTGGAGCGAACTGGTGCATCCGCAGTACAACGGGCTGACGGTGGCCGAGGTCTTGGAGCTGGAGCAGGTCGAAATGATGCCAATGCCGGCGGCATTTGATGGCTACGTCGAGCGTACCGTGCGGGTCTCCAGCACCTGTCTGATCAGCGTGGCGCGAAATCGCTATTCAGTGCCATGTGAGCGAGTCGGCCAGTGGGTCAGCAGCCGTTTGTACCCTTCGCGGATCGTGGTCATTGCCGACGAAACGGTGATCGCCAGTCACGAGCGCCTCTTTGATCGAGATCAGGTCAGTTTTGACTGGCAGCACTACATCCCACTCATCGAACGCAAGCCTGGTGCATTGCGCAACGGCGCGCCATTTGCTGATCTGCCAAAACCGTTACGGCTTCTCAAACGAGGACTGAGGCGTCACACCAACGGTGATCGAATCATGATGCAGGTACTGGCTGCTGTGCCAATTGCGGGTCTCGAACCAGTGCTGGTGGCGGTGGAGCTGGTACTTGAATCGGGAAGTCTGAGCGCCGATCACATCCTCAATGTCGTTGCCCGCCTGACCTCCACCGCACCACCTCCCTGTGTAGAAACCAGCCTGCAACTCAAGGTCGCGCCTGTTGCCAATACGGCACGCTACGACCGGCTCCGTGCGACCGATGAGGAGAATCGCAATGCGTGACCTAATGACTGAACTCAAAGAACTTCGCCTGCACGGCATGGCCAGTGCTTGGGAAGAACTGGTCTCTCAAGGAACAGCGTCGACGGCTTCATCGAAATGGCTGCTGGAACATCTGCTTCAGCAGGAACATGCGGATCGCGCGGTGCGCTCGGTGAATCATCAGATGAACATGGCAAAACTCCCCATGCACCGTGACTTAGCTGGCTTTGACTTCAGCGCTTCCAGCGCTGATGCCCGGCTGGTCAGCGATCTATCCAGCTTAGCGTTCACTGAAACCGCGCAGAATGTCGTGTTCATCGGCGGCCCTGGAACCGGGAAAACACACCTGGCCAGTGCCTTGGCTGTATCCGGAATCACGGCCCACAACAAACGCGTGCGCTTCTTTTCCACGGTGGATCTGGTGAATCTGCTGGAGCGTGAGAAGTACGATGGCAAGGCAGGGCGAATCGCCCAGGCACTGCTGCGCACAGACCTGGTGATACTGGATGAACTCGGATATTTGCCCTTCAGCCAAAGCGGTGGCGCCCTGTTATTTCACCTGCTGTCCAAACTGTACGAACACACCAGCGTGGTCATCACCACCAACCTGAGCTTCTCGGAATGGTCGAGTGTGTTTGGCGACGCCAAGATGACCACCGCGTTGCTGGATCGGCTGACACACCACTGCCACATCGTCGAAACGGGCAACGAGTCCTACCGCCTACAACACAGCACCTTGGCCGCCCAGACAAAGATCAAGTCACGGGAACGAAAGCGCAAGGACGGAGATGATGTCGAGGACGATGAGCCATTTTAATCCGCACCATAAATGCCCTGCTGCATGCGGTGGGGCTTGATGCGTCTTCAATCGGAACACTGCTGCTAAGCTTATCCACAATTGCTGGGGCAAAAATCAGTAATCCGTCCTGGGTCAATTTTCAATCGGCAGGGTGGGTCAGTTTTCAATCAGCGCCAACACACTGAACAAGTAAGCACCGTGCCGCACTGCTGACATCACGCATGGCCGATGCAATGGGCTTAGAACCTTGAACCCCTAGGCCATTACGTTACTGGCCTAAATTAGCAATAAACAGCCGAGGGATTGATTAAAATCTCATAAAGACGGCAAACATTTTACGTACTATCCCTACGTACAATGATAAAAATCCGAAAACGAAAAACCCCCGCAAATCAACGACTTGCGAGGGTTTTGTACGTATGGCGGAGAGATAGGGATTCGAACCCTAGGTACCGGTGAAGGTACAACGGATTTCGAATCCGTCCCATTCGGCCACTCTGGCATCTCTCCAACGGCGCGCATCATAACAACACTTTTGCTGAAAGCAAACCCTCTTTCGCAAAATTTCTTCGTGCTATCAGATGCTTGCGTCGATTAAAGCGGTACACCCAGACGATTGGCGACTTCTTCGTAGGCTTCGATGACGTCACCGAGGCCCTGGCGGAAGCGGTCCTTGTCCATTTTCTTCTTGGTGTCCTTGTCCCACAGACGGCAGCCGTCCGGGCTGAACTCGTCGCCCAGGACGATGGAGCCGTCGCTGAACACGCCGAACTCAAGCTTGAAGTCGACCAGCAAGAGGCCTGCGTCGTCGAACAGTTTGCTCAGGACTTCGTTGACCTTGAGCGACAGTTCCTTCATGCGCGCCAGTTGCTCGGCGGTGCCCCAGCCGAATGCCACGACGTGGGATTCGTTGATGAACGGGTCGCCCTTGGCGTCGTCCTTCAGGAACAGCTCGAAGGTGTACGGGTTGAGCTTCATGCCCTCTTCGACGCCCAGACGTTTTACCAGGCTGCCGGCGGCGTAGTTACGCACGACGCACTCGACCGGGATCATGTCCAGCTTCTTCACCAGGCACTCGTTGTCGCCCAGCAGTTTGTCGAATTGGGTCGGAATGCCGGCCGCTTCGAGTTTCTGCATGATGAAGGCGTTGAACTTGTTGTTCACCATGCCTTTGCGGTCGAGCTGCTCGATGCGCTTGCCGTCGAACGCCGAGGTGTCGTTACGAAACAGCAGGATCAAGCGGTCAGCGTCGTCGGTCTTGTAAACCGATTTGGCTTTGCCGCGGTAGAGTTCTTCACGTTTTTCCATGATGGGCTCCGCTTGCTAAGTAGATGGGCTAGGCGATATGGCGCCAGTCGAGCCCTGAATCTTGATCGGCCAGTTGCAGCCAGTCCGGGTCGCACCCGAGGGTGTCGACGAAACATTGCCGGGCCAGCTGCGGCAGGTTGTTCTTGCTGCTCAGGTGGGCGAGGACCAGATGCTGCAAGCCCTGCCACCCCAACTCGGCCACCAGGAATGCCGCCTGATGGTTATTCAAATGTCCCAGCTCGCCGCCCACCCGCTGCTTGAGAAAGTACGGATAGTGACCACGGGCCAGCATGTCGCGGCAATGGTTGGACTCGATCATCAATGCATCGAGATCCCGATAGCCGTCCAGCACCCGCTCGCAGTAGGAACCCAGGTCGGTCAGCAAGCCGAAGCGTCGCTGCTCGTTATCGCTGAATACATACTGGGTCGGCTCCTGCGCATCATGGGCCACGGCAATGACCCGGATGTTCAGAGCGCCGATCTGCAGCTGCTCGCCGCCGGCCAGAAAGCCTGCGGGTTCGATCGGTTTGCGCATCCCGCGCAGTGTGCCGCGACTGAGGTAGACCGGCAGATTGTAGCGCCGAGACAGCAAACCCACGCCATGCACGTGGTCGGCATGTTCGTGGGTTACGAGTATCGCGCTCAGTTGCGCCGGGTTCACACCCAGGCGCAACAGGCGTTTTTCGGTTTCCCGCAGGGAAAAACCACAATCCACCAGCACATACGTATCAGCACTGGCGATCAGCGTGCCGTTCCCTTGGCTACCGCTGCCGAGAACGGCAAAGCGCATGTGATCAGCCCAGGTTGTCCTGAATCACGCTCAACACTTTGCGGGCCACATCGGCCGGCGCAACGGTGTTGATGTTTTTCTCGACGGTCACCTGAACGTTTTCACCGACCTTGCTCAGGCGAACCTGATAACGCTCGGCGCGGGCTTCAACTTCTTCCTTGGTCGGCGCGCTGCCGAACAGGCTGCTGAAGAAACCAGGCTTGTCGTCTTTCTTCTCGGCTTTTTCGGCCAGGTTGATGTAGTACAGGCCCAGGCTGCGGTTGATGTCTTCAACACGCCACTGACCTTGCTCCAGCGCACGACCGACGCTCGACCAGGCACGATCCAGGTCCGGACCGACGTTCAGTACCGGGTTGCCGCTGCCGTCTTCGCTGAGGCTGACACGGCTTGGGGTATCGAAATCACGCGAAGCCAGCATCGACACCGAACCACCCTTCTCGGAGGTCCGGCTCATGCTCGCGAGCATGTCGTCGACCAGCGCGGCGTCCAGGCCAGTGTTGACCGAACGATTGGTGAAGTCGACGTCAGCGGTGCTGCCAGCAGGACGCTCGGCGCTGACCACGTAGATTTCACTGGTATTGCGCTGCACGCCCGGCTCGATACGCACCCGCACGCGGGTTTCGCTGTCGGCGCCGACACCCGCCGCGCTCAGGCGCTTGGCCATGGCTGCGGACAGTTCGTCGGAATGCTGCCAGGTGGTGGTGAATTCGCCGGTTTGCGGGCGCTGTTCATCCAGACGAAAACCGTTGTCCTGAAAGAACTGCACCGCCACTGGCCAGACTTCGGCCGGTGGGTGCTGAGCCATGACCCAACGCGAGTCACCGCTCTTCTGCAGCGAATAATCGGTCGCATCGGCAATGGCCGTCAGCGGTTGCGGGCGCGGTACCACGTATTCGCCCTTGGCAGTGTCGTCAGCCACATTGCGCGGGATCGGCAACAGCGGATCCAGACGCTTGGAGGTGCTGACATTCGGTGGCAGTTGCATCGGTGCAGTCTGTTGCGCTTCCAGGTAATCGCTACCACGGTCACGGAAATAACCTTCCGGGCCCCAGACCCATCCGCAGCCACTGGTGCTGGAGATAATCAAGGCAAGTGCGGAAAGTCCGGCCATTCGCTTCATGCGTTGTACTTCCTCAATTAAACCAGGACGCCGCACTGGCGCAGGGCCGTGCGAAGCGTTTCATGACAAGGTGCGCTCAGCCAGGTCAGCGGCAGGCGGATGCCTTCGTGCATCAGGCCCATTTCAACCAAAGCCCATTTCACCGGAATCGGGTTGGCTTCGATGAACAGATCCTTGTGCAGCGGCATCAGTTTTTCGTTGATCGCCCGTGCGGTCTCGGCATCGCCCTTCAGCGCGGCCTCGCACAGGTCTGCCATTTCGCGCGGGGCGACGTTGGCAGTCACGGAGATGTTGCCTTTGCCACCCAGCAGGATCAGCTCGACGGCGGTCGGATCATCGCCGGACAGCACGATGAAGTCCTTGCTCACGCCGTCGATGATGGCTTTGGCGCGTTTCAGGTCGCCGGTGGCTTCCTTGATGCCAATGATGTTCGGCACGGTGGACAGGCGAATCACGGTCTCGGCCTGCATGTCGCAGGAGGTGCGGCCGGGAACGTTGTAGAGAATCTGTGGAATGTCGACCGCTTCGGCAATGTGCTTGAAGTGCTGGTACAGACCTTCCTGGGTCGGTTTGTTGTAGTACGGCACAACCAGCAGGCAGGCATCGGCGCCGGCTGCCTTGGCGTTACGAGTCAGTTCGACGGCTTCGCGGGTCGAGTTGGCGCCAGTCCCGGCGATCACCGGAATGCGGCCTGCAACCTGCTTGACCACGGCTTTGATGACGGCAATGTGTTCTTCTACATCAAGGGTTGCCGACTCGCCGGTAGTACCGACCGCGACAATGGCATGGGTGCCGTTCTTGAGGTGGAAGTCCACGAGTTTGCTGAGGCTGTCCCAGTCAAGACGCCCTTGTGCATCCATGGGAGTGACCAGTGCCACCATACTGCCCGCAATCATGAAACCGCTCCTGCCGGAAAAAGAGAGCGGTAATGGTACTGGCGCCAAGATGCTTGCACAAGCGAAGTACTGCGCCGCCGCCATTCCCCTTGGCGTCGCTTTTCGCTACCCTTCAGACTTTGATCGGTACAGATCAGCTTGTACGCCGGGTTCCAGCCTCCCTTTTCGGCCTCCCAGGTCCCGTTCCAGCGTCGCTGCTGCGCGCTCCACTATATATTGGAGCGAATTGCGAGCCGTGGCCCGGGGCTTTCTGAATCGGCACGCGCGGACGCATCCCGACGCCCAACGCCCATCGACCTACCGACCGCTCATCGCTTTAGGAATGCTGCATGTCCACCCCCACAGTTCGCGAACAATTCCTTGTCATCAGTGCCCTTGGCGCCAACCCCATGGAGCTGACTAACGTCCTGTGCCGCGCCAGCCATGAAAATCGCTGCGCCGTCGTCACCTCCCGCCTGACCCGCCACGGCGAGTGCAGCGCCCTGGTGCTGGAGATCTCCGGCAGCTGGGACGCCCTGGCCCGCCTCGAAGGCAGCCTGCCGACCTTGGCCAAGCGCCACGCCTTCACCGTCAACGTGGTGCGCAGCGCGGCGCTGGAAAACCGCCCGCAAGCGCTGCCGTACGTGGCTTATGTCAGCTCGGCGTATCGCCCGGACATCATCAATGAGCTGTGCCAGTTCTTCATGGATCACAATGTCGAACTGGAAAACCTGACCTGTGATACCTATCAGGCCCCGCAGACCGGCGGCACCATGCTCAACGCCACGTTCACCGTGACGCTGCCGGCCGGCACCCAGATCAGTTGGCTGCGCGACCAGTTCCTGGATTTCGCCGACGCGATGAACCTGGATGCGCTGATCGAGCCTTGGCGCCCACAAAACCCAATGTAAGGAAGCTTTCATGGCCGTTGTCATCGACCAACCGGTTGCAGATTTCGAAGCGCCTGCCACCAGCGGGCAGACCGTCAGCCTGTCTGCCCTGAAAGGCAAGCAAGTGGTGATCTACTTC
Source organism: Pseudomonas sp. MG-9 (assembly GCF_018729515.1). NCBI lineage: Bacteria > Pseudomonadati > Pseudomonadota > Gammaproteobacteria > Pseudomonadales > Pseudomonadaceae > Pseudomonas > Pseudomonas sp. MG-9. The sequence goes on along the minus strand of NZ_JAHHZH010000005.1, from coordinate 279,545 downwards.
TACCCGAAGGACAGCACCCCGGGCTGCACCACGGAAGGCCAGGGCTTTCGTGATCAATACGCCGCATTTCAGGCAGCCAATACGGAAATCTTCGGTATTTCCCGCGACAGCCTGAAGTCCCACGAGAACTTCAAGTGCAAGCAGGCGTTTCCGTTCGAGCTGATCAGCGATAAGGACGAAGCTGTCTGCCAGCTGTTCGACGTGATCAAGCTGAAAAAACTCTACGGCAAGGAATACCTGGGCGTTGATCGCAGCACGTTCCTGATCGACAAGAACGGTGTACTGCGTCAGGAATGGCGCGGCGTGAAAGTACCGGGGCATGTGGATGCGGTGCTGGCTGCGGCTCAGGCCCTGAACAAGGCCTGAAGATCAAAAAATCGCAGCTTGCGGCGACTCCTGCATTGGGGATGCATTTCCTGTAGGAGCTGCCGAAGGCTGCGATCTTTTTTGCTTTTATAGCAATGGAGCTACAACAGGTTCCTTGCGCGGCCAAGCATCCAGAACGGCCTTGAACAGCGTCGCCAGGGGGATCGCAAAGAACACGCCCCAGAAGCCCCATAATCCGCCAAACAGCAACACCGCGCAGATGATTGCCACCGGATGCAAGTTGACCGCTTCGGAAAACAGCAACGGCACCAGCACGTTGCCATCCAACGTCTGAATGATCCCGTAGACCGCCATCAGATAGATGAACTGATCGCTCCAGCCCCACTGAAACAGTGCGATCAGCAGCACCGGCACGGTCACCACCACCGCGCCGACGTACGGCACCACCACCGACACTCCGACCAGCAACGCCAACAGCGCCGCATAGTTGAGGCCGAGGGCGACGAACGCGATGTAGGTCACACCGCCACAGATCACGATTTCGATGACCTTGCCGCGAATGTAGTTGGCGATCTGCCGGTTCATTTCCTGCGCGACCCGGGTGATCAGCGCCCGCTCACGGGGCAGATAGCCACGCACCCACTCACCGATCATGGCCCGATCCTTGAGGAAGAAGAACACCAGGATCGGCACCAGCACCAGATAGATCATGATGTTGACCAGCAGCGGCAAACTCGACAGCGAAAAGGTCAGCGCCCATTGCCCGAACTTACCGATCTCGCCACGCGCCGCCTCGATGGCCTGCAGCACCTGCTCATCGGAGACCAGATGCGGATAACGCTCGGGCAGCAACAGCAGCAGCGACTGCCATTTGGCGAGCATACCCGGCAGCTCGTTGAACAGCGTGATCAACTGATGCCAGAGCAGCGGCAGAACCACCACGATAAACACCAGCAAAACGCCCATGAACAGCGCAAATACCAGGCCCACCGCCACACCACCGGGCACGCGCAAGCGCTCGAGGGTGAGCACCAGCCCCTGCATCAGATACGCCAGCACCATCCCGGCCAGTACCGGCGCGAGCATGCCGCCGAGGGTGAGCACCGCGGTGAAGGCGAGGAACAGCAGCACCGCCAGCACAACCGCCTCTTCATCGGAAAAGTAGCGCTGAATCCAGTCGCGTAACACTTTGAACATCAATAATTCCCAGGTCTTTTACGCGGTGGGTTTCAGGCTTTTTTCAACCAGTAACGGTAAACGCCCGCTTCGTCTTCTTCGCGCAGCAGCGTATGACCGGCCAAACGGGCAAAGGTGCGGAAGTCGCGCTGGGAACCCGCGTCCGTGGCGATCACCTTGAGCACGGCGCCGCTGGGCAGCTTGTTGAGTTCCATTTTGGCCTTGAGCAACGGCAACGGGCAATTCAGGCCACTGGCGTCCAATTCACAGTCATGGGCTACAGCGTCAGTCATTGCGTCACTCCGGTTCAGGTGGTTGAGCTGCCTAGAATATCTGGTCGCAAGCCCGGTGTCCGGCTACAGTAAGGTCTTTGTCTTCTAAGGCTTTGTGCATGACATTTCTGCGCCCTACCCTGCTGACGCTCGCTTGCCTGCTCGCCTCACCGGGCTTTGCCGACGATCTGCCGTCACTTGGCGACGCCAGTTCTGCCATTGTCTCGCCGCAACAGGAATACCAGCTTGGCCGCGCCTGGCTGGCCATGCTGCGCAGCCAGGTTGCACAGCTCAACGACCCGCAGCTCAAGGATTACGTCGAGTCCAGCGTCTATAAGCTGGTGGAAACCAGTCAGGTGACCGACCGGCGCCTGGAGTTCATCCTGATCAACAGCCCGCAACTCAACGCTTTCGCCGCGCCCGGCGGGGTGGTCGGGGTCAACGGCGGGCTGTTCCTCAATGCGCAGACCGAAGGCGAGTACGCCTCGGTACTGGCCCACGAATTGGCTCACCTGTCGCAACGTCACTTCGCTCGCGGTGTAGAAGCTTCGCAGCGGATGCAAGTACCGATGATGGCCGCGCTGCTGGCCGGCATCGTGATTGCGGCCGCCGGCGGCGGCGATGCAGGGATCGCAACTATCGCTGGCTCTCAGGCCGCGGCGATTCAGTCACAACGCACCTTCTCGCGCCAGAACGAACAGGAAGCCGACCGTATCGGCATCCTCAACCTGGAAAAGGCCGGGTACGACCCGCGCTCGATGCCGACCATGTTCGAGCGCCTGATGCGCCAGTACCGCTTCGATGCCAAACCACCGGAATTCCTGCTGACTCACCCGGTAACCGAATCGCGTATCGCCGACACCCGCAACCGCGCAGAGCAGGCGCCTGCGGGCGGCATCGAAGACAGCATGCGTTATCAGCTGATTCGCGCCCGCGTACAGCTGATCTACGAAGAAACCCCAGGGCTGGGCGCCAAGCGTTTCCGCGCACAACTGGACGAGAACCCGAAAAACGACGTGGCGCGCTACGGTCTGGCGATCGCCCAGATCAAGGGTGGCCAGCTCAATGAAGCCCGCGAGAACCTCAAACAGCTGCTGGCCAAGTCGCCCAACGAGATTATCTACAACCTCGCGCAGATCGACCTGGACATCACCAATAACCGCCTGCCGGATGCGCAAGCGCGGGTTGACCGGATGCTCACGCAATATCCGGGCAATTACCCGCTGAATCAGGTTCGTGTCGATCTGCTGCTGAAACAGAATCGCACCGCCGATGCGGAAAAAGCGCTCGAAGGCTTGCTCAAGTCTCGCCCGAACGATCCGGACGTGTGGTATCAGGTCGCCGAAACTCGCGGTTTGTCCGGCAATATCATCGGCCTGCACCAGGCTCGCGCCGAGTACTTCGCGCTGGTGGGCGATTATCGTCAGGCGATCCAGCAACTCGATTTCGCCAAGCGCAAGGCGGGCAGCAACTTCCCGCTGTCCTCGCGCATCGACGCCCGCCAACGCGAGCTGATGGAGCAGGAGCGCATGATCAAGGACATGATGGGCTGACTGCGCTTCAGCCATATCAATTTTTCAGGCAAAAAAAAACCGCCTCTTTCGAGGCGGTTTTTTATTTCACCGCAACCGGATTATTCAGCCAGTTTGAAGGTGATGAAGCTGGCACGACCTTGACGCAGAACCCGCATCGACACGGAACGATTCTTCGGCAGCGCCTTGGCGATCTCGCCAAACTCTTTGGTAGAGCCAATGGCCTGGTTGTTCAGGTGAGTGATCACGTCACCCGGCTGCAGACCGATCAGGGCTGCAGGACCGTCCTGAACATCCTTGATGACCACCCCGCCTTTGAGGTCGTAGGTTTTCTTCTGCTCATCGGTCAGTTCAACCACCGACACACCGAGGCGGTTGCTGCTGCTTTCCGCGCCGGACTTCGGCAGTGCTGCCAGCTCTTTGTCTTCGTCCGGAATCGCACCGACGGTCAGCTCGACATTCTTGCGCTTGCCGTCACGAATCACTTCGAGGTTGGCCTTGGCACCCGCCTTCAATGCACCCACAAGATGTGGCAGGTCGGCGGACATGACGATCGGCTGACCGTTCATGCTCAGAATCACGTCGCCCACTTGCAGGCCACCCTTGGCCGCCGGACCGTCATCCTGAATCTGTGCCACCAGCGCACCGGCCGGCTTTTCAAGACCGAACGACTCGGCCAGATCCTTGTTCACTTCCTGAATGACCACGCCCAGCCAGCCGCGGCTGACTTTGCCACCGCTCTTCAGCTGATTGGAAACGTCCATCGCCACATCGATAGGGATGGCGAACGACACGCCCATGAAGCCACCGGAGCGGGTGTAGATCTGCGAGTTGATCCCCACCACTTCACCGTTCAGGTTGAACAGCGGACCACCGGAGTTACCCGGGTTGATCGGCACGTCAGTCTGGATGAACGGCACGTAGTTTTCGTTCGGCAGGCTGCGGCCGACGGCGCTGACGATGCCTTGGGTCACGGTGTGGTCAAAGCCGAACGGCGAACCGATCGCCACGACCCATTGACCGGCCTTCAGGTCCTGGGACTTGCCGAGCTTGAGCACGGGCAGATCCTTGCCATCGATTTTCAGCAGGGCCACGTCGGAGCGAGGATCGGTGCCGATCAGCTTGGCTTTCATTTCACTGCGATCAGCCAGACGCACGAGGATTTCGTCGGCATCGGCAATCACATGGTTGTTGGTCAGGATGTAGCCATCCGAGGAAATGATGAAGCCCGAACCCAGCGATTGCGCTTCACGCTGACGATCGCCCCGCGGTGAACGCTGCTGAGGCGGCATTCCGCGCTCGAAGAACTCGCGCAGCATCGGCGGCAAGCCTTCCAGGTCAGGCATCTGCTGGTTCACTTTGCGATCCGGCAGCTTCTGCGTAGTACTGATGTTCACCACCGCAGGCGAGGCTTGTTCAACCAGTTGGGTGAAATCCGGCAGGTCGGCCGCCTGGGCAGCGGGGACAGCCTGACCGAGCACCAGCACGGTGGCGAAAATGGAGAGATAAGACTTCAAGCTAAGTATCGACATACAGCTCCCGTTACGACGAGCAGGGTTAAGCGATATGGAGCAAGGAACACCGGGAACCGCGGGCCGGTATTTTTGTTCCGGGAACAACAGACAAGGCCAGAGCCGTGAGGCTCTGACCTATAAAAAACTTTCGGGTGATTTGCAAATGAAAATGCTGAGCAAACATTTCATCTACGTCTCGACGAAGAGGTGGAAATGACTGAAATCAGCTCATTGCTTGCTGGTTGCAGCACCATCGTTGCGCATCGACAGAGCGATCCGCTCCGCTGTGCCGATTGGAATTTCTCCGACGACTGTCACCATCATCTCGCCTTCAGGCGTTGTCAGGCGACGGGAAACAGCAACGGTCGGTCCCAACTGCGTGCGGGTGTCGGTCACTGTCGCACCGTTGAGTGGTTCCAGGAACACCGAGAAACGCGCCAGCCCGTCGTCATACATCAGGCTGCTGACCTGGGTTTTGGTTTCCGGATCTTTGTGCGAGGTGCTGCTGGTCAGTTCGAAGCCCGGCGGTAGCCAGTCGGAATGCCAGACCTGAGCGGTCTTCACGGCAGACGCCTTGTCACTGTCGAGCGTGATTGCCTTGCACTCGGAGCCTGCTTGCAGGTCTTTGTCCGATGGAACATCGGCGGTATCAAGGCTGGTGAACTGGAAGCGTTCGAGTAACTGCCCCTTATCATTGAGCAGCAGTGACTTGAGCGGCAGACCGGTCTGTTTGTCCAAGTGCAGTTCAAAACCATAGCGATGCTGGTCTCGAGGCGTCAGCGATACGATTACCGCATCACGTCCGGCCACGCGCGACTTGCCGATGACAGCAAGGCCATACCAGTTTTTCAGCTTTTGAGGATCAAGCGAACGAGCGGTCGAGTTGGGAGAGTCTCCCAACCCCGCAATCAGGGTGCCGCTGACGCATTGAGTATGCCCATCAACGCGCACGACTTCCTGTGCCGAGCCGTCGAGCTGAAGCAACCGCTCGCGGACCTGGCCATTCTGGACACGATGCCAGATATTGTGGGTAGAAAAACTACCGTTACGCTCGTAAACGAAGGTGCCGTGGAAGCTTTGCTGCTGCTCGGCCTGGCCCAGACGGGTCAGCCAGTCCTGGGCTTCATCAGCATGGGCTGGAACAACGAACCAGCCACTGAGCAGAAGCGAAAGTAGAGGTATGGCGCGCATGATCCTCCTTAACGGTTTTCCATGCTTGCTGCACGCGCATAAGGCAAGGCGCTTTCAGTGCCTTTCAGCGCAGCCTGCTGGGCATGCTGGCGCAGATAGCCTGGCAGACGCTGGTCATGCCAGCCTGGCTGGCCTTGCAGTACGCCATTAGCCATCGGGCCTGTGGTTTCCGAGCTCTCTTTATAGCCTGCCAGAACAGCCGGACCTTTGACCTGTGGAGCGGTCAGGGATGGCTGATTGGACTGCTGAGCCAGCTCGACACCGGCGATTTCGTCCTGATTGTACAGGCGAACACCGGCCAATACGGCAACGGTCACCGAGGCCGCAACGGCCAGACGACCCAGGTTGCGCCAAGGACCACGGGATACTTTGGCTGGAGCCGTTTCGTCTTCCAGCGCAGCAGAAACTGCCGCAGCAATGTCCAGACGCGGAAGCAGCAGATCCTTGTGCATGGCTGCCCGAGCGATCTGATAACGAGCCCAGGTCTCACGGGTTTCAACATCGTCCAGTGCATTGATCACTCGACGCAATTCCAGTTCGTCCGCTTCGTTATCCATCACTGCGGACAGCGATTCCTGCAGGGCTTCACGACTCATGGCGTTCCTCTCTTGGCTGTCGCCGCTGTCTCAGTTTTCCTGCAACAACGGCTGCAGGGCTTTATCGATGGCCTCCCGGGCGCGGAAGATCCGGGAGCGCACGGTACCCACCGGACACTGCATGACGCTCGCAATGTCCTCGTAACTCAGACCATCGAATTCGCGTAAAGTTAAAGCCGTACGCAAATCCTCTGGCAGTTGCTGAATGGTTCGATGGACGGTGCCTTCGATCTCATCCCGCAGCAATGCGCGCTCCGGTGATTCGAGATCCTTGAGGCCATGATCGCCATCGTAGAACTCTGCGTCTTCAGAACTTACATCGCTATCCGGCGGCCGGCGGCCGCGTGAAACCAGATAGTTTTTTGCCGTGTTGATGGCAATGCGGTAAAGCCACGTATAGAACGCGCTGTCTCCGCGAAAGTTTCCTAGCGCTCGGTAGGCCTTGATAAAGGCTTCCTGAGCCACATCCTGGGCTTCATGGGTGTCGTGCACGAAACGCACGATCAACCCGAGAATTTTGTGCTGATATTTCAGCACCAGCAGATCGAAAGCTCGCTTGTCGCCACGCTGAACGCGCTCGACCAGCTGCTGATCCTCTTCCTGGGTTAGCATGAACACTCCTCGATAAGCATGGAGGAGGCTTGCATAACTAAACGACCAGACTTGCAAACATAGACTCGGGCTTTTCGCAAAAGTTCTCCCCCTCCAGGCAAGTTTCCTGCGGGCTCTGATTTGGCACGCACGAAAAACGCAGCGCGGGATAAACCGGCTGCGCGAATAATCTTGTCATCGGTTCGCCGGCAAGAACCCAATCGCAGGTTCTGCATTGAAGCCGACACTGTCCCGTGTTTCAGGCAACTGTCTATTGATCTTGGGCCTCTGGCAAAAGTTCCAATTATTTATAGCCATGCTGAAGCGACATTGAGCGACCATGCGTTGAAAAAGCGTGTTTCATCTTCGATACAGTCGCCTTTTCCCAAAACGACGGAAAAAAACACCCGACGAAGCGTCAAGCATTTGTCGTCACAGTAGTTTCACAATGCCATACGAGCCCGGCTATTGTGCCGCTCCACCCCTCTATATACTAGTGGGCTGTGTGGCTGTCTTGACTCGCCGATCCAGCTGTCTTGCGCCACCCCCGATCCGGGTCGCTTTGAGCGGAATCCTGAAATGAGCCAACAGTTTCAACACGATGTTCTGGTGATTGGCAGCGGCGCTGCCGGTTTGAGTCTCGCGCTGACCCTGCCGGGTCATTTGCGCATTGCCGTATTGAGCAAGGGCGATCTGGCCAACGGCTCGACCTACTGGGCCCAGGGCGGCGTCGCTGCCGTGCTGGACGACACCGATACTGTCGAATCCCACGTTGACGACACCCTGAACGCCGGCGGCGGCCTGTGCCATGAAGACGCGGTGCGCTTCACCGTCGAACACAGTCGCGAAGCCATTCAGTGGCTGATCGACCAAGGCGTCCCCTTCACCCGCGACGAACAGTCCGGCACCGAAGACGGTGGTTTCGAGTTTCACCTGACCCGCGAAGGCGGTCACAGTCATCGGCGCATCATCCACGCCGCCGATGCCACGGGCGCCGCGATTTTCACAACCCTGCTCTCCCAGGCCAGGCAGCGCACCAATATCGAGTTGCTTGAGCAGCGGGTCGCCGTTGATCTGATCACCGAACGCCGCCTGGGCATGGACGGCGAGCGTTGCCTTGGCGCCTACGTGCTCAATCGTGCGACCGGCGAAGTCGATACCTACGGCGCGCGCTTCGTGATCCTCGCGTCCGGCGGTGCGGCCAAGGTCTACCTCTATACCAGCAACCCCGACGGCGCCTGTGGCGATGGCATCGCCATGGCCTGGCGTTCGGGCTGCCGGGTGGCGAACCTGGAATTCAACCAGTTCCACCCCACCTGCCTGTATCACCCGCAGGCCAAGAGTTTCCTGATCACCGAGGCGTTACGCGGCGAAGGTGCTCATCTGAAGCTGCCCAACGGCGAACGCTTCATGCCGCGCTTCGACAAACGCGCCGAACTGGCGCCGCGCGACATCGTTGCACGGGCCATCGACCATGAAATGAAGCGTCTGGGCGTCGACTGCGTCTATCTCGACATCAGTCACAAGCCCGAGGCCTTCATCAAAAGCCACTTCCCAACCGTCTACGAGCGTTGCCTGGGCTTTGGCATCGACATCACCAAACAGCCGATTCCGGTCGTGCCGGCAGCGCACTACACCTGCGGCGGCGTGATGGTCGACCAGCACGGTCGCACCGATGTCCCGGGGCTGTATGCGATTGGTGAGACCAGCTTCACCGGTTTGCACGGCGCCAACCGCATGGCCAGCAATTCGCTGCTCGAATGCTTCGTCTATGCCCGTTCGGCTGCGGCGGACATTGTTGCGCAACTGGATGACATCACCGCCCCGCATGCCCTGCCGGAGTGGGACGCCAGTCAGGTGACCGACTCCGACGAAGACGTGATCATCGCGCACAACTGGGACGAGCTGCGGCGCTTCATGTGGGACTACGTGGGCATCGTGCGCACCAACAAGCGCCTGCAACGGGCGCAGCACCGTGTGCGTCTGTTGCTGGATGAGATCGACGAGTTCTACAGCAATTATAAAGTCAGCCGCGACCTGATCGAGCTGCGCAACCTGGCGCAAGTCGCTGAACTGATGATCTGCTCGGCCATGGAACGCAAGGAAAGTCGCGGCCTGCATTACACCCTCGACTACCCGGACCTGCTGCCCGAAGCACTCGACACTATTCTGGTGCCGCCCACCTACGCCGGCTGAATTTGAGCCGCACTCGCAGGCGTCGGTGCACATCCGCCGCCTGCGCGTCGCGTGGTACGCAGATCGATCTGACGCGCCATTCCCCACGCAAACGAAACCGCAGCACCACGATCAGTGGCAGCGCCAGGCTGTCGGGGCGCAGTTGCGCGGCTTGCCAGCCACCCGCCTGACTCCACAACTGCCAGCCATCGGCATCACGCCGCAAACCGCAAAATGCGTCGGAATGCGTCAACAGCACCTGCCGTGGCAGCACCCAGAACCCATGCGTCAGACAGGCAAAAACCCCGAGCAGACTGGCCCAGAGTGGAATCGAAAGCACAAACAAGGCACCCAGGGCGAACGCCTGGGCCAACAGATACGCCGCCAGCAACTGCCGTGAGGCATGCCAGCGGCATTCGAACGTGTTACTTGGGCTGAACACGGTCCAGAATCATCCGGACCATGCGCTGCAGCTCAGGGTCTTCGGATTCGCTGCGCTCCATGAACCAGCCGAACATGTCCTGATCCTCACAGGTCAGCAGACGGACATACAAATCGCGATCGACCTGATTGAGGTGCGGATACACCTCTTGCACGAACGGCACCAGCAGCACGTCAAGTTCCAGCATGCCGCGGCGGCTGTGCCAGAAGAGGCGATTGAGTTCAACTTGTTCGACCATGGAGCCCTCCTCAAATAGGCGCGCAGTATACAGCCCCGGCGCGGGTCGCACAGTCGGCTTTGGTCGGGCACCACCGATCCTTTATCAACTACCCATTTCAACAACGCGCCCTTATGATGTGCCCCAGACTTTTTTACCCTGCGATGACCCATGGCCGATTCTGCTTTTTTCTGCACCCTGTCTCATGAAGGCGTACTCGCGGTTCGCGGCGTGGATGCCGGCAAATTCCTGCAAGGCCAATTGACCTGCAACCTCAATTACCTCAGTGACAGTCAGGCCAGCCTTGGCGCGCGCTGCACGCAAAAAGGCCGGATGCAGTCCAGCTTCCGCATTCTGCTCGAAGGTGACGGCGTGCTGCTGGCGATGGCCAGCGAGCTGCTGGAGCCGCAACTGGCGGACCTGAAAAAGTACGCTGTATTTTCCAAATCGAAATTGACCGACGAAAGCGTCGCCTGGGTGCGCTTTGGCCTGGAACAAGGCGACGCAGCCCTGGCCGGCCTCGGCCTGGACCTGCCGGCCGAAACCGACAGCGTGGTGCGCAGCGCCGGCCTGATCGCCATTCGCGTCTCGCCCAATCGCGCCGAACTCTGGGTACCCGCCGATCAGGCCGATACCCTCAAGGCCAAATTGGCCGCGACCCTGCCTGAAGGCACACTGAACCAATGGTTGCTGGGCCAGATCCGTGCCGGTATCGGTCAGGTCATGCCGACCACCCGCGAACTGTTCATCCCACAGATGCTCAACCTGCAAGCCGTCGGCGGCGTGAGCTTCAAGAAAGGTTGCTACACCGGCCAGGAAATCGTCGCGCGCATGCAGTACCTGGGCAAGCTCAAACGACGCCTGTATCGCGTACAACTGGACGCGACTGAACTGCCGGAGCCGGGCACCCCGCTGTTCGCTCCAAGCCACAGCAGTGCCATCGGCGAAGTGGTGCTGGCCGCCCGCGCCGAAGAAAAGATTGAACTGCTGGCGGTGTTGCAGGCCGAAGCTGCCGAAGCGGGTAATCTGCACCTGGGCGCCCTCGAAGGCCCCGCGCTGCATTTGCTCGACTTGCCCTACGAACTGGATCGCGACCGCGAAATCCAGCGCTGATCGCAGCCTTGTTGCAACACCCTAGAGAATCCACATGAGCGAGCTGGCGGATAAGGTCCAACAGGATTTGGTTGAGGCCATCGATAACGATGACCTGGTTCTGCCAACGTTACCGGAAGTGGCCCTGCAAATTCGCAAGGCCGCCGAAGACCCGGAGATCAGCGTCAGCACCCTGAGCAAAGTCATCGGCCGAGACACGGCGCTGTCGGCGCGCCTGATCAAAGTGGTCAACAGCCCGCTGCTGCGCGCCACGCAGGAAGTCACCGACCTGCACACCGCCATCACTCGGCTGGGCGTGAATTACAGCAGCAATCTGGCCATCGGCCTGGTGATGGAACAGATCTTCCACGCCCGCTCCGACGTGGTCGAACAGAAGATGCGCGAAGTCTGGCGCAAGAGCCTGGAAATCGCCGGCGTCAGCTACGCCCTGTGCCGCCGGCATACCCAACTCAAACCCGACCAGGCGGCATTGGGCGGTCTGGTGCATCAGATCGGTGTGCTGCCGATCCTGACCTACGCCGAAGATCACTACGAACTGCTGTCCGACCCGGTCAGCCTCAACCACGTGATCGACCACATTCACCCGCTGCTGGGCGACAAGCTGCTGCGGGTCTGGGAGTTTCCCGAGCAACTGGTGGCGTTGCCGGGGCTGTACCTGGATTTCAAACGCGACTCGGCGCACATCGATTACGTCGATCTGGTGCAAGTGGCGAGCCTGTATTGCCACAAGGACAGCGATCATCCGTTTGCGCGGATCGATCCGCTCAGTGTGCCGGCGTTCAGGAAACTTGGGATCGATCCGGAGAACAAGCAATTGTGTGCAGATCTGGAAGAGTCGCGGACGATGTTTTACTGATCCTCGTGGCGAGGGGGCTTGCTCCCTCGCCACAAAAGCCATCTCGGCTGCTATCCGGCAATAAAACTCACCCGAACCTTCAAACCGGCCTGCTCGCCATCATGCAAGGTGATCTGCGCCAGATGCGCCCGGCAGATCTCTCCCACAATCGCCAACCCCAGCCCGGAACCCGCGACCTGTTGATTGCGCCGGTAGAAACGCTCAAACACCCGGTCACGCTCTTCCAGCGGAATCCCCGGGCCGTCATCTTCGACCTCAAGTACCGCCGGCGCCGCCACCCGCAGAATCACGTTGCCGCCCGGCGGGGTATGCGCCAGCGCGTTGTCCACCAGATTGCTCAGCAGTTCATTGAGCAATGTCGGCTCGCCGCGCAACCACACCGGTTCATCCGCCTCCAGCGCCAGCGCGACGCCGCGCGCATGAGCCAAGGGTGCCATGGCCATGCCCAGCTCACGGGCCAACTGGCTCAGATCGAGCAGTTGCGCGCCACCCTCGGCAATTGCCCGGGCACCGTTTTCCACCCGCGCCAGCGACAGCAGTTGATTGGCCAGGTGGGTCAGCCGGTCAGTGCTCTGCGCCGATGACTCCAGGGTACTGCGCCAGATTTCCGGTTCGCTGGAACGCAGTCCCAGTTCCAGCCGTGCCTTCAACGCCGCCAAGGGCGTGCGCAGCTCGTGCGCAGCATCGGCGATGAACTGCGCCTGACGCTCGAACTGGCCGCGCAAACGCTCGGTGAAATGGTTGAGCGCCTGAACCAGCGGCCACAATTCCCGTTGCACTTCCACCAGCGGCAGCGGCCGCAAATCATCAGGCTGACGCTCCTCCACCGCCGTGCGCAAGCGCTCCAGCGGGCGCAGCGCGGCACTGACCGCAAACCACACCAGCAACAGCGCGCCGATGGCCAGCATGCCCAGGCGCAACAGGGTGTCGGCCGCCAGACTACGGGCCATGCTGACTCGTGCCTCGTCGGTTTCAGCCACACGGATTTCCGCCATGCCGTTCATGTTCGGTTCGGTGACGGCTTTGAGCAGGCTGACCACGCGCACGTTTTGCCCACGGTACGTCGCGTTGTAGAAGCGCGCCAATGCTGGGTAATCGTCGGTGCGTGGCGTACCGGGCGGTGGCCCGGGCAAGTTTTCATAGCCGGAAATCAGCTTCTGATGAATGTCGTTGACCTGGTAATAGATCCGCCCGGCGCTGTCATAGGCGAAGGTATCGAGGGCGACGTAAGGCACGTCGGCGCTGAGCGTGCCGTCGCGCTGCGACAGGCCGGCGGCGATGGTCCGGGCGGAGGCCAGCAAGGTGCGGTCGTAAGCCGTGTCGGCGGCTTCGCGCCCGTTCCAGTAAGCGCTCAAGCCACTGGCGAGCATCAGCACCACCAACAGCAATGCAAGGTTCCACAGCAACCGCCAACGCAGGCTGCTGGGCTTATGCATCGCGGCTTTCCAGCAGGTAACCGAGGCCGCGGAACGTCACGATCGCCACCGGCTGGCCGTCGAGTTTCTTGCGCAGGCGATGCACGTAGATTTCGATGGCATCGGGGCTGGCTTCTTCGTCGAGACCAAACACTTGAGCCGCCAGTTGTTCCTTGCTCATCACCCGGCCCGGGCGGGCGATCAACGCTTCGAGCACCGCCTGCTCGCGCGAGGTCAAAGTCAGCAGTTCTTCGCCGAGGCTGAAGCGCCGGGTGTCGAGATCATAGGCCAGCACGCCGCAACGCTGCTGACGTTCGCCGCCGAGCACACTGCGCCGCAGCAGGGCTTTGACCCGGGCTTCGAGCTCGGTCAATTCGAACGGTTTGGCCAGGTAATCGTCAGCACCGAGATTCAGCCCGTGGACCCGGTCCTTCACGTCGCTGCGCGCTGTCAGCATCAATACCGGCAGGTTTTTACCGCGCGCGCGCAGGCGCGCCAGCACCTCGAAACCGTCCATGCGCGGCAGACCGACATCAAGGATCGCCATCGCGTATTCCTCACTGCTCAGGGCCAGGTCGGCAGCCACGCCATCGTGCAACACGTCCACGGTCAGACCGGTGCTCTTGAGCGCCTGAGCAACACTTTCGGCCAGTTGCAGATGGTCTTCGACGAGCAGAACACGCATGGATCTCTACCTCATTCAGGGATGGCCGACGCCATTCTTTGCCGCGGAGTTTACAGCCGCAACCGCCGCTGTGAAGCCCGAAAACCGTGAAATACAGCTGAAAGGTTAGTGAAAGGTTAGCCCGTTAGAGTCGGCTCACGGACAGTTTCGACTGCCGTCGCTGCTGCCACACAGCGATACGAAAAACGCCTCGAAGCGTTTTCGACCAATAAGAACAATAAACGGAGTACACCGCGCATGCCGTCCTTGCAGACCAGGGCTCTCACGCCCGCTCGCCCTTCGCGTATCAGCCACACCGCCCTCGCCAGTGCCGCCGCCCTCGCCGGTTTTTCGCCGCTGAGCTACGCCGACTTCATCAAAGACAGTTCCGCCACCTTCGAAACCCGCAACATGTACTTCAACCGCGACTTTCGCGACGGCACCAGTGCCCAGCAAAGCAAGCGGGATGAATGGGCGCAGGGGTTCATGCTCAACCTGCAATCGGGTTACACCGACGGCACCGTGGGGTTTGGTGTCGATGCACTGGGCATGCTCGGGGTCAAACTTGATTCGAGTCCGGACCGTACCGGCACCGGCCTGTTGCCGACCCACGATGACGGGCGCGCCGCCAACGAATATTCCAAGGTCGGCCTGACCGGGAAAGTGAAAATCTCCGCCACCGAACTGAAAATCGGCAGCCTGATTCCGGAGCTGCCGATCCTCAAACCGAACGACGGGCGCATCCTGCCGCAGACCTTTGAAGGTGGTTTGTTGACCTCGAAAGAGATCAAGAACCTGACCTTCACCGGTGGCCGTCTGGACAAGGCCAAGGATCGCGACAGCACCGATTTCGAGGACATCGCCCTTAACAACAAGAACAGCCGCTTCGCTGGCACCGTGGCCGGCAAGCATTTCGACTTTGCCGGTGTGGACTACAAGTTCACCGACAAGATCACCGGCAGTTACCACTTCGCCCAACTCGATGAAGTCTACAACCAGCACTTCTTCGGTCTGGTCGCCTCGCGGCCGATGGGCCCGGGCACGTTCGCCACCGACCTGCGCTTTGCGGTCAGTGACGATCAGGGCGCGGCCCGGGGTGGCAAGATCGACAACCGCTCGCTCAACGGTCTGGTCAGCTATGCCTTGAGCGGCCACAAGTTCAGCGCCGGTTATCAGCACATGTCCGGCGACAGCGCCTTCCCGTATGTCGACGGCAGCGACCCGTATCTGGTCAACTTCGTACAGATCAACGACTTCGCCGGCGCCGAAGAACGCTCGTGGCAAGCCCGTTACGACTTCGACTTCGCACGCCTGGGCATTCCCGGCCTGTCGTTCATGAGCCGTTACCTGAGCGGTGACAACATCAAGCTCAAGAATGGCGAAGAAGGCAAAGAGTGGGAGCGCAACACCGAGATCAAATATGTCGTACAAAGCGGCGCCTTGAAGGATGTCGCCGTGCGTTTGCGTAATGCCACTTACCGCTCCAACTACTCGGCTCGCGATGCAGACGAAGTGCGTTTGCTGGTGAGCTATAGCGTTGCACTTTGGTAATTGATTGAAACGTCGAAGACCAAGATCAAAAGATCATCCGATCGCGGCCCGAGCCTTCGGCAGCTCCTACACAAAGCCCCTACAACAAGAAACTGTGGAGAGACCAATGAATTTGTCACTGCGTAAAGTTGCACTGACCGCCAGTTGCATCCTGTTTGCCGGCCAACTGATGGCCGAGCCGAAACGCCCGGAATGCATCGCCCCGGCCTCCCCCGGCGGAGGGTTCGACCTGACCTGCAAACTGGCGCAGAGCGCGCTGGTCAACGAAAAACTGCTGACCAAACCAATGCGCGTGACCTACATGCCCGGCGGTGTCGGCGCGGTTGCATACAACGCAGTCGTCGCTCAGCGCCCGGCCGACGCCGGCACGCTGGTGGCGTGGTCCAGCGGCTCGCTGCTGAACCTGGCGCAAGGCAAGTTCGGCCGTTTCGATGAAACCAACGTGCGCTGGCTGGCCGCCGTCGGCACCAGCTACGGCGCCATCGCGGTGAAAAGCGATTCGCCCTACAAGACGCTCGACGATCTCGTCAAAGCACTGAAGAAAGATCCGAGCTCCGTGGTGATCGGTTCCGGCGGCACCGTCGGCAGCCAGGACTGGATGCAGACCGCACTGATCGCCAAGGCCGCCGGGATCAACCCGCGTGACCTGCGTTACGTTGCCCTCGAAGGTGGCGGCGAAATCGCCACCGCCCTGCTTGGCGGTCACATCCAGGTCGGCAGCACCGACATTTCCGACTCCATGCCGCATATCCAGAGCGGCGACATGCGTCTGTTGGCAGTGTTCGCCGACAAACGCCTGGACGAGCCGGAAATGAAAGACATCCCGACCGCCCGCGAGCAAGGCTATGACATCGTCTGGCCGGTGGTGCGCGGTTTCTACCTTGGGCCAAAAGTCAGCGACGAAGACTACGCCTGGTGGAAAGACGCCTTCGACAAACTGTTGGCCTCGGAAGACTTCGCCAAGCTGCGCGATCAGCGTGAACTGTTCCCGTTCGCCATGACCGGCCCGGAGCTGGACACCTACGTGAAGAAGCAGGTCGCGGACTACAAGGTGCTGGCCAAAGAGTTCGGCCTGATTCAGTGATCGTCTCTGTCTAGCGGCCGTGGCCTCGCGCATCGAGGCCACGGCACAGGAGTTCCCCATGCTCTTACAACGCATTTTCGCCTCGGTGCTGTTGCTGGCCTGCGTCGGCCTGGCCCTGATGGCGTGGCCGTATCAAGCGGCTTTTTCCTACGAACCGGTGGGCCCACGCGCCTTTCCTCTGCTGATGCTCGGCCTGATGGGCCTGGCGCTGCTGTACATGGTGTTTCGTCCGGCGCCCATCAAACACAGTGAAGACGAGCCACCACTGGATCGCCAAACCCTGACCAAGATCGCTATCTGCGTCGTCCTGTTGCTGGTGTTCGCCGGTACTTTCGAACCGCTGGGTTTCATCGTCGCCAGCATCATCACCGGCGTTCCGATGGCTCGCCTGTACGGCGGCCGCTGGTTGCCGAGCGTGGTGATCATCAGCCTGATGGCCGTCGGTCTTTACCTGTTGTTCGACCGTTTGATGGACGTTCCGCTGCCCCTGGGCCTGCTCAGCGTTCTGGAGAACTGATATGGATACTCTTGGCTATTTGGGTCAGGGTTTCGGCGTCGCGCTGAGCCCGTACAACCTGGTGACCGCGCTGTGCGGCACGCTGATCGGCACCGTCGTCGGCCTGCTGCCGGGCCTGGGCCCGATCAACGGCGTGGCATTGTTGATCCCGATCGCATTCGCCCTCGGCCTGCCGCCGGAATCGGCGCTGATCCTGCTCGCAGCGGTGTATCTGGGTTGCGAATACGGCGGTCGGATCAGCTCGATCCTGCTGAACATTCCAGGCGAAGCCTCCACCGTAATGACCACCCTGGACGGCTACCCGATGGCCCGCAAAGGTCTGGCCGGTGTTGCGCTGTCGCTGTCGGCGTGGAGTTCGTTCATCGGCGCGTTCATCGCCACCTGCGGCATGGTGCTGTTTGCCCCGCTGCTGGCGAAATGGGCGATTGCCTTCGGGCCAGCGGAATACTTCGTGTTGATGGTGTTTGCGATTGTCTGCCTCGGCGGCATGGCCGGTGACCGACCGTTGAAGACGTTTATTGCGGCGCTGATCGGGCTGTTCCTGTCGACGGTCGGCATCGACGCCAACAGCGGCGTATACCGCTTCACCGGCGACAACATTCACCTGACTGACGGCATCCAGTTCGTCGTGCTGGTGTTGGGCCTGTTCTCGATCAGCGAAATTCTTCTGCTGCTGGAAAAAACCCACCACGGCCAGGAAGCGGTGAAAGCCACCGGCCGGATGATGTTCAACTTCAAGGAAGCGGCGTCGGTGTTCGTCGTGAACCTGCGTTGCGGCGTACTCGGCTTCATCATGGGTGTATTGCCGGGGGCGGGGGCGACCCTTGCCAGTGCCGTGGCCTACATGACCGAGAAACGTCTTGCCGGCACCAGCGGCAAGTTTGGTGAGGGTGACGCCCGTGGCCTCGCCGCACCGGAAACCGCCATCGGCGGCGCCGCCTGCGGTGCGCTCGTGCCGATGCTGACCCTCGGCGTACCCGGCTCGGGCACCACGGCGGTAATGATCGGCGCCCTGTCGCTGTACAACATCACCCCGGGTCCACTGTTGTTCCAGCAACAACCGGACATCGTCTGGGGCCTGATCGCGTCGCTGTTCATTGCCAACATCATGCTGGTGATCCTGAACATCCCGATGATCCGTATCTTCACCCGCATCCTCGCCGTGCCGAACTGGGCACTGGTGCCGGTCATCGCGATCATCACCGGGATCGGCGTCTACGCGGTGCACGCCACCACGTTCGACCTGTTCCTGATGATCGGTATCGGCATCTTCGGCTACATCCTGCGCAAGCTGGATTTCCCGCTGTCACCGCTGCTGCTGGGGTTCATCCTTGGCGAACTGATGGAGCAGAACCTGCGTCGCGCCCTGTCGATCTCCAACGGTGCGCTGGAAATCCTCTGGTCGAGCCCGATCACCGTCGGCTGCTGGGTGCTGACGGGGATCATGCTGCTGATGCCGATCATCCGTATCTGGCGCAAACGCGCGGCCGCGCAACGCGCCATCGCCGATGTCTGATCGCTCCTCCCTCAGAAGCTGGTGGGCCACACCGCTGGTCGGTCTGCTTGGCGGTTTTATCGCCAGCCAGATCGGCTGGCCTCTGCCCTGGATGGTCGGCTCGTTGCTGGCGATCATCCTGGTGCGCTGCCTGACCCCGTGGCAACTCACGGAAATCCCCGGCGGCCGCAAATGCGGCCAATGGATCGTCGGCATAGGCATCGGCCTGCACTTCACCCCGCTGGTGATGGAACAGGTACTGAGTCATTTCGGTTTGATCTTCTTCGGTGCACTGGTCACCAGCCTGTCGGCAGTCGTCGGCGTGTGGTTGATGCGCCGCACCGGCGAGGATCGCGCTACGGCATTTTTCTCGAGCATGCCCGGCGGCTCCGGGGAGATGGTCAACCTCGGCGCGCGCAATGGCGCGATGCTCAGCCATGTGGCGGCGGGGCAAAGTCTGCGGGTGCTGGTGGTGGTGCTGTGCGTGCCGGCTGCGTTCAAGTACCTGTTGGGCGACGGCACGCCGATTGCCCACGCCGGCAACGTAGATTGGCGCTGGCTGGCGATTCTGTTTCCTGCAGGTGCCCTGCTCGCCTGGCTCTGGCAGCGTCTGCGTCAACCCAATCCCTGGCTGTTCGGGCCGTTGCTGGTCAGTGCGACGGTGAGCATTGCCTGGGATTTGCACATTGGCTTGCCCGACGGCGGCAGCCAGATCGGCCAGTGGCTGATCGGCAGCGGACTGGGCTGTCACTTCAACCGACAGTTTTTCCGCCGCGCGCCTTCATTCATGGGCCGTACGTTGATCGGCACGGCGCTGACCATGTTGATCGCGACCCTGGCGGCGCTGGGCCTGAGCGCGCTGACCCATCTGGATCTGCGTTCGCTGACGCTGGGCATGATGCCCGGCGGGATTGCCGAGATGAGCCTGACGGCGGAAACCCTGCAACTGTCGGTGCCGCTGGTGACGGCGATGCAGGTGATGCGGCTGCTGTTTGTGCTGTTTCTGGCGGAGCCGTTGTTCAAGTACTGGAACCGTAATCCCGAGTAACACCGAGTCGACTTCATCGCGAGCAGGCTCACTCCTACAAGAGAACACATTTCAATGTAGGAGTGAGCCTGCTCGCGATGAGGCCCACCCGTTCAACACTCAAACGGGCGGCAACCGCCACTCGATCGGCGCCTCACCATTCTGCTCCAGAAACTTGTTGGTCCGGCTGAAATGTCCGCAGCCCAAGAAGCCGCGATAAGCCGACAGCGGCGACGGGTGCACGGAGGTCAGCACCAGGTGCTTGGTCGCATCGATCAGCTTCTGTTTACTCTGCGCATGCGCGCCCCACAGCATGAACACCAGATGCGGCTGCCGCTCGCTGACCAGTTCAATGATCCGGTCGGTGAAGAACTGCCAGCCCTTGTCCTTGTGTGCGTTAGCGTTGGCACGCTCGACGGTCATGGTGGTGTTGAGCATCAACACGCCCTGATCGGCCCAGCTCTGCAGGTAGCCATGGTTGGGGATGTCGATATTCAGGTCGCGTTTCAACTCTTTATAGATGTTGACCAGCGACGGCGGAGCCGGCACACCCGGCTGCACCGAGAAGCACAAGCCATGGGCCTGGCCCGGACCGTGATACGGGTCCTGGCCAAGTATGACGACTTTCACCTTGTCCAGCGGCGTGGAGTTCAGTGCGTTGAAAATCAGCGGTCCCGGCGGATAGATTTCCTTGCCGGCCGCACGCTCCTGCTGCAGAAAGTTGCGCAACTCTGCCATGTAAGGCTGGTCGAACTCAGCACGCAGTGCCTCCTTCCAGCTCGGTTCGAGTTTGATACGGTCGTCAGCAGTCATGGTTACATCCGGCGAAAACAATTGGGGCGAACCCTAGGAAACCCGCCCATGCTTGTCAATTGATCTGACGCAGATCCGGCACTTTCCCACACAGCGATCATACTGATCGTTCAAATTCCCGATCGAGGTCACGATGAATCTGCACTTCGAAGAACTCACCGGCACCGACGGCGCCCGCCTCGGGATCGCCAGCCTGGATGCTGAAAAGTCGCTCAACGCGCTGTCCTTGCCGATGATCAACGCCCTGAGCGACAAACTGAACGCCTGGGCCAAGGATCCGCAAATCGTCTGCGTACTGCTGCGCGGCAATGGCGCCAAGGCGTTCTGCGCCGGCGGTGAAGTGCGCAGCCTGGTGGAGGCCTGCCGCGCCCACCCCGGTGAAGTCCCGCCACTGGCCGCGCAGTTTTTCGCTGCGGAATATCGGCTGGACTACAGCCTGCACACCTACCCCAAACCGCTGATCTGCTGGGGCCACGGTTACGTGCTCGGCGGCGGCATGGGCCTGCTGCAAGGCGCGAGCACGCGGATCGTCACGCCGAGCAGCCGTTTGGCGATGCCGGAGATCAGCATTGGCCTGTATCCGGACGTGGGCGCCAGTTGGTTTCTCTCGCGGCTACCCGGCAAGCTCGGGCTGTTCCTCGGTTTGACGGGTGCGCACATGAACGGTCGTGATGCGATCGATCTGGATCTGGCCGACCGCTTCCTGCTCGACGAACAGCAGCCGGAACTGATCGAGGGCCTGCTGCAGTTGAACTGGCAGGAACAGACCGACGTGCAGCTCAACAGCCTGCTCAAGGCCTTGCAACAGGAAGCCGTGGCGCAACTGCCCGAGGCGCAGTGGTTACCGCGTCGTCAGCAAATCGACGAACTGCTCGACGTCAGCGATGTGGCTTGCGCCTGGAAAGCCATCAGTCTGCAGCGTGACAGCAGCGATCCGCTCATCGCCCGAGCGGCCAAGACTCTGAGCGAAGGCTCACCACTGACCGCGCACCTGGTCTGGGAACAGATCATCCGCGCGCGGCACATGTCCCTCGCCGAAGTCTTTCAGATGGAATACACCTTGAGCCTCAATTGCTGCCGGCATCCGGAGTTCAGCGAAGGGGTGCGGGCGCGCTTGATCGACAAGGATCAGAAACCGCACTGGCACTGGCCGGACGTCAGCAGTGTGCCGGATGCGGTGGTCGAGGCGCATTTTCACAAGGTGTGGGAAGGTCGGCATCCGCTGGCGGATCTGACGCAATATTAATTGGCAACTGCCCGCGATAGTCCCGCTTGTCGCCTATCGCGGGCGCGCTCTAACTGAGCTTATTAAACTTCAACATTCAACTCGTAAAACTTAACTATTTCCGCAATAGCGATTGACGACTCCTCGTTATTCTTAATCAAGATATCCTCCACATCCCTTAACGGAGGAAGAGGATGCAAACGTTCAGCAATTTCAGTGGCAGTATAGTCCTGAGTCGCTTTACCTTCGCCTCTAACCCTTATATAGCCGATGGCGCTTTCCCCTCCAGAAAAATGATTGGACACTCGCATCTTCGGTAAAACACCGTAATTCACAACTATTACCAGATCATCACCTTCGCGATGGAATTTTAATTGCCCGACATTCAAGTCAACATCTGAAAAATCGATTCCATCAATACCACCGCCCGAGTTATCAATCACGTCCCTGCCAAGACCATCATAATTATAAACATCATCGCCCGCCCCGCCCGACAACGTGTCACTACCTGGTCCACCCAGCAGCACATCCTCGCCAGAGCTACCAGTCAGCAAATCATTACCGTGACCGCCCACCAGCGGCAGCGTTTGAGCATCTCGAATAGATTGGGCGGTCGTCGCATTATCAATGACGACGGCATTATGGTAAGTATCCGGGGCAGGGCCCAGTTGACTACACTCCAGAAGAGTCTTCAGGCTGGCGCTGGTGCCGTCGGCAAACCTTATGAGTTCGATCCCGGAGCCCTGGAGATCCCCTGCATTGGGTAAAACGATACGAACCTGCTGAGTCCCCCATTTAATATCGAGGGTCGAATAGAGCATCTTCGCCCGAGGTGGATGGCGATAGTTGTCACGTGACGGATTGGGGGCCAATTCGATATTGACTGTTTCAATCAACACCGCCCCCCAACTTAATTGCAGCTCGTCCAGCCTTGCCCCATCTGGAAGAATGACTACATCTTGATCGATCAGCCCATACTCGTCTTTCCATCCCGTCACACCGACTTCCGGGCGGTGAAAAACAGGATTCAGTACATCCGCAATAATGGTCGTTGCGCCAGCGTGTGCTTGCACAGTGTAGGTATCGGCACCATTTTCACCGTAGAGCCAATCAATCCCTGAACCGCTGATTAAATAATCGGCCCCCTCGGATCCGAGCAACGTATCGTTGCCCGCTCCAGCCGATAGTATGGCCCCCGGTAATCTGTCATTTACCGAACCATAATCAAGTGGCGTAAGCGCATAAGCGACTATCAGGTCATCACCCTTACCGCCATGAAAGGTATTCCCGACTTCCAGGTTCACTCGTCCGCCGCCGGCGTCACCTTGCACAGTCTTGTGCTTGATGGTTTCGGTCTTTACATCCCGGCGAAATTCTTTACGAACAGTTTCGCCAGAGTTGAAGCTTCCTGCAGGATAAATGTACCAACCTTCGATAGTCCCTGACTTTTTTCTATCCTCTACCAGCACGTCTCCCGCTTTAAACGAAAACCCGCTACCCGAACCAGATCGATAATATTGAGGTTTGTGGTTCGATGGGTTTACTGCCCCCTCAGCCTTTGTATTTTTGAAACAGGAGTGGGATGCAGAGCTCGTCTGCCTATCGCTGAACACAGCACTGCCAGATGGAGCGTTCATCCACTGCGGGGTGTCAGACAAGGATCCGTTTTCGATGCTTTCGTCAATCAAGTCGGTATAAGTGATGTAACCCGTATCAGTCGTGACAATGTTATTTCTGACCCAGACACCTTGATCATTGAGGGTGAAACCCGTGGCTTGCCTGTTTTTCGAACGCCTTCCTTGAGTTTCCCCAAGGAATTTTTCCACCCCTTCAATGCCATTACCCAATTCCGCCTCATTTCCTTCGCTCGAAACATCAATGGCTGACTCGACAGGAACGCTTGCGATACCGCTGTATTCACTCGTGTCTTCTGTTTCTTCTATGTCTGCCTTGTCCACCACTTCCATTACCGGCGGTTCGATCACAATTACCGGAGCAAGCGTTTTCTTGATGACATCCTGGTAGCTCAAGACCACTCCATCACTGAAACTGAAAGTTGAGTCTCGCCACGTCTCGTGATTTTTTATCAGAACGGCGTCACCCACTCCATTCGCCAGCCGCAATACCAGACCCATTTCATTTTCGATAATTTCAATCGTCAGATTATCCGCAAAAAAACCGGCTCCGAACTTCATGACATTGTTGCCACCGGCGTCTACAACTACATCAAGCCCATCACCGGCTCCGAAATAGTAAATATCATCCCCGTCCCCCGCTTCCAGGTAGTCGTTACCGGCCCCGCCATCAAACACATTATTTCCTGAGTCACCGCGCAGATAGTCCACACCCTCCCCGCCAAATAACGTGTCGTTTCCACCGCCGCCCAGCAACGTGTCGTTGCCTGAACCACCGTCCAGATAATCTGCACCCTGTTCGCCTTCAGGCGTCTGCTCGTAGTCGCCAGACATCAAGTCATCGTCAGCACCGCCGTAAAGCGTATCGGCGCCCAAGCCCCCCCACAGGATGTCGTTTCCGGCATCGCCTCGAATGAGGTCATCGTGGGTGCCGCCGGATTGCAGGTTTGGCTGGTCGCCATCCAGAGCATCAGCGCCCGGCCCGCCTATCAGTGTGTCGGAGCCACCCAATCCCTGGAGCGTGTCGTCACCTATACCGCCATCAAGGAAATCGTCACCGTGGTGGCTAATCGGATGGTCGTAGTAATCGCCAACCAGCTCGTCATTTCCTGCCCCACCAAACAGCAAATCATCAGCACCGCCGCCCCAAAGGGTGTCATCGCCCGCACCACCGTCCAGAAAGTCACGTCCGAAGAAATGGGTAGCGTCACCCGCCACACCATCCAATACGTCGTCATCACCCTTCAGGACATCATTGCCGGGGCCGCCATACAAGACGTCGCTACCGCCGTTGCCAGCGAGAGCGTCGTCGCCGCTGCCGCCCTCCAGCAGATCGTTGCCATGGTGTTGGCTTTGGAGTCCTCCACCCCAATCAAGGTTGTCTCCGAACAATGTGTCGTTGCCACTGCCGCCAGTCAGAGTGTCGTTGCCCCCGTCGCCGCTCAGCTGATCATCTTCAGTTCCGCCATCCAACACGTCCTCGCCCCAACCGCCCCTGAGAACATCTTTCCCGCCTTGGCCGTACAGAACGTCGTTGCCTCCTTCCAATGCATCTTTCACGGAGGATTTGTCGAAGGTGGTGCGCAAGCTGATGACACCTTGGGCAAGAACGACTTCATGTCGTTTATATTTCCAGTTTTGCTCCAGGACCCCAGTCGTATCGTCACCGTGCAAGAAGTCATCACCCGCCCCCCCAGCCAGTGTGTCTCGACCGTTGCCACCGAGCAGCACGTCTCCAGAGGCAGTACCCACCAGCAGATCATCGCCTTGCCCACCATCCAGCCAATCGCCACGACCGACCTTCCCCTTAGCGACACCATCAGCCAGAGCTTTTTCGAGGGTTGACTGTTTGTCTCCAAACAATCGATCGTTTCCAGCTTGTCCGAACAGTCGATCGGAGCCACCAAGCCCAAGAAGGACGTCGTCTTTGGGGGATCCGTAAAGTGCGTCGGCCTTATTTCTCTGTTTTACATTTGGCAACAGCACAACGTTGCCCAAGTCATCGTATGAAAGCTGATCACCGGGAACACTGGGGTCCGTATCTGCGGCTTTCCAGTCACCCTGGATAATCAGATCCGGAACTGAAAAGGTTTGGCCAACGAAATCAGGGAGCTGAATACCCAGCATCCCCGGCCTGTAGTGCTTGATTACAATCAGATCGCTCTGGCCGTAGCGGATGTTCAGTGTGTTTTCTACGAGTTCTTCAATGAGCGTCAACGTTATGGATCGGTCTTGCGTGAACCATGTGTTGCTCAGAAGAGCACTGCGTGTGAGGGCGGGAATCGGATGGCCATTTATCAATAACTGTCCATCAGCATTTGCGTCGAAAATTTCATCGATTCCGTCACCACTGTCAAACGCATACCGATCATTACCCTCGCCACCGATCAGAGAATCGTTACCCTTGCCGCCGATCAAAACATCATCACCCGCCATCCCGTATAGCGCGTCATTGCCGTCGCCACCGCTTAACGAATCGTTACCGCGAGCACCTTCGATAACGTCATTACCTGCCAGTCCACTGATCGAGTCATTGCCCGCACCGCCATACAGATGATCGGCATTTATCGCGCCACCGAAAGATCGCCCTCCGTCGTCACCGAACATCACCAACGAGTTGGATGCGCCAGTCGTCATGGGCGCCTGTTTGCCAGACCCTATATCCGAATAGGAAAACTTCTGCAGTGTGTTTTCCCCGAACCAGCCATGGGTTCTGGAAATCAACCGGGCCAACATTTCTGCGCGATCAGAAATCCATTGTTCAGTAATAAAGCCTTCACCCGTGGCAGGATCATAGAGTTCCAAGCCGCGACCGGGAAAACCGTCATCTTTTTCTATGACTATTTCACTTAGTTGTTTCAGAGAATTGCGCAAAGACTGACCAACCGGTGTGTCCTGCACGGCGAGGTTCGCCCATGCTGTAGCACTGCCATATTCGCTGATGGTCTTGGTAACGATGCTTTGGGATTGAGTCGGTGTAAGCGCTGAGAAAAATGCGTACGCATTGGACGCGAACGTTTCCTCGGTGGTGGGCGCGGCATTAGAGTCTCCGTCGTATGTTCGCTTGAACATGTCAAAAAAAACATTTACGCCATATCGCAATATCAGATCAACGATGGGCGAAATGGGTGTGCCTTTCACCACATGCTGGATTAATGGGTTGATGTTCCCACTGGCCATTGCAATTTTGATTTGCTCAGGCACTACCGAATACACGCTCTCAAGCACATTGAGACCAAAGTTATCGATCGCTGCGCGAAGGCCGACACCGTATGAATCGATGGCAAATAGAATATTTTTGAAATCGTCGAATCTATTAACCTTAGCCAGTTCATGACTGCCTTTGATTTCTGAGTTGGGGTCGCCTGCGGAAATTAATCTCCAGGTTTCATACGGGGGTTTTCCACCTAACAGGCTGAAACCGATGGTTCCTGACCAACCTGCGTTACGGCTTGTAGCTGTATCGTCCTTACCCACGCCATCAAGGAATAAAACCCTTCCAATGGCACTCGCGTCAATACCTGCGATTTGGCTGATTAAAGGAACTGTCCATGGAGCTAAATCGTCCTTAACTGATCCATATAACAGCGTATTCATAAAATTTACAGCAACCTGATTAGAGGATTTCTGCATTTCCGCCTTAGTGAATTTTTTACCTAATCTAAGTCCTCCCTGCCGCATGGTGTAGGCGCGAATTAAAGCAGAGTAGGCACCTCTCCCGCCATTGGCATCGACAGCCACATCTAGCCAGAGCTTGGCACTTTTAAAAATATCCAACACATCTTGTTCAAAAACCTCATCATTGGCAATTTTCCTGCCAATAACACTTGATAATAACTGATAGAAAGAAGCACAATTCTGTCCCTCTATCGCTACCGCTTCATATCGACCCTTTTTTTCATCAAATAGCATCCCACCACATCCATTCGCGGAATGAAAAATAGCTGTCTTTTCAAAATCACTGAAAATATAGCTCATTGTTACTTCCCTGTAATTATCGAACGAGAAAGGTAGTCACTAACAAATTTAAGCGCTTCTGGTGCACCTCTTAACGAACTCGTATCCAACCCGACTCGTCCGTCCCCCCCTGAAAAATCAAATCCATGGAGCTCGACCACGCACCAAGACTGTAAGCCTCCAAAATCCAAGTTCTCCAACTGCACTTTGTTTAGCAGCAACAAACTTGCACGACCCAAACCAACCTCTTCAGCCTTTGAACTTGAATTCAAACCATCGCAGAAAATAATTCGCGGCGTCCCATCATGCCGCCGCCAATCGTGCATAACAAAACCCGTAATGGAAAAATCATTTTTTGAACTAGGTGGAGGAGCATCAAGCCACAGTTCTAACCCCGGATAATTTTTAAGTTTTACAATCAAATCATCCGGCCAATCAACATGCCGCCCACCCATCCTGTGCGGCTCAGTGGGCGTCTTCCGGGTATAGAGCCTGGCCGCAACCTGGAAATAACCCCAACTGGAAGGCTTTTCTATCCCGCTCAGTTCGTACTCCGTAAGGAGTTCGGTTCCCGTCCACCAAAACGAACCCTCAAGAACATCTGCAATGCATGAGCCGTCACTCTTCAATGTCGATCCGAAATAAAATCCGGGTATCCGAGTTCGATCGAGCAAGCTCCCGCCCCGGATAGGAACCTGCTCCATACCCGCCAGTTTTTTACTACAGTCTCCTTGTTCCTTTTGATAAATCGCCCTGCGTTCTGCCGCCTCCTCCCACTCATTATAAAAATCCACCACCCAATAGCACACCAGCAAAACCAGACCATACTTCAGTAAGGCTTTACAACGTCTTAAGGCTTCCTTGCGTGACATCTTAAACATTTCAAATCTCCATTTTAAAACGACGAAAAACTCTAGTTAGAATCGGCCAGCCATCGCATCTTCAAAAACTTGAAAATAACCATTCAGACCAGCACTGACATCAAAACTGTTTGCCGTTAGCCTCGCAGCTTTTCTGATACATTCAAAATCACTGGGATAATTTAAAACCCTGCATACACTGGCAGCTATTGATTCAATCTGGAAAAAGTCGACAAGAACCCCATTACACCCGTGAACAACAACCTCCTTCACCGGAGCTGTATCAGAAGCGACTACCACACAGCCAGATGACATGGCCTCCAATAAGGACCAAGACAAAACGAACGGATACGTCAAGTAAACGTGCACCTTTGAAAGTTGCAGAACAGCTCTGTACTCCCGGTAAGGCAGCTTCCCCGTAAAATGCACATTGGAAACATCGCAACTCACCTCCGACAACATGCGCTCTCGCCAACTCTTATATCCAACAGGCATCCGCCCATAGCTGACTTCATCTCCGCCAACGATGACTATTTGTGCGGCTGGATACTCAGCCTGAATATGGGGAACGGATCTCATGAAAGTATGAAATCCACGATAGGGTTCGAGGTTTCTCGCGACGTACGTCACTATTGGCTGACATGCCTTAATCACACACCCACTGGGTAATGTTACAGCCGCAATCTTTCCAGCATGAGACGTTTGAATAACACCCTCATGAATGACACGAATTTTAGACTGATAGATTTTCGGAAAAAGACCTCGTTGCCACTCTGTTGGCGCAATTCCAATATCACACTGCTCCAGATTCAACAGATGCATCGAGTTCAGAACTCTTAGTCTTGACGACGTGTCCGACGCACAGGGAAATTCAGGGTCAAAACCTGAGTCTGCCCCCTGCGCTCGATAATAATATTCACAGAGGTGAATCAGTGGCGCATTCGGGTATACATCCTTGATAAATAACGTTTCCCCCCATCCGGGATGAGCAAGAATCACATCGGGTCGATAACCCTGTTGTTTGAGTTTCTTCAACAAGCCGAAAACACTCTGCCCATCCAACACAGCCGTTTGATATCCATGTAAATAAGGATTGCTACTATTCGAGTCTCTTATTGAAGACCGATACCGAAGCAGTTTTACCCCGGCAATACCCGGTGCGGTATCACGTCCAATTGCAAGTATGTTGAAACGTCTCCGTAGCGTTTCCAACGCAACATGACGAAATTGACCAGGAAAATTCTGATGAATAATAAGTAAATTCATACCTGAAAAACTTCCGTGTTTATATAGCCCAGCAAAATTGAAGTCTTCCAACATCAATAGGTGTATAAAAACGCTAACAAACATTCAGAAATAAAACTGTAGGAGGCTTCCGAGAACGGCCTAGGAGATGGAGCAACCCACACCATTTTCAGCAGGCACAAAAAAAGCGGCGCTCAATGCGCCGCTTTTTTGTTAGCGGATGATTACCAGCGACCGCCTCGCCCGCCGTGGTCACCGCGGTTACCGTGATGATCACGCCCGCCCCGGTCGCGATCCCAACTGCCCCCGCGGTGGCCGTCCCAACGGCCACGATCATTGTCGTGCCAGCGGCGGCTCTCGTAGTAGCGCGGCGCTGGTTGGTAGTAACGGGGCGCCGAGTAGTAACGCGGAGCCGGCTGGTAGTAGCGTGGCGCCGCCTGGTAATAGCGCGGGGCCGAGTAATAGGTGCTGCCACCGCGGTAGTAATTGCCGCCACCGCCGTAGTACGCCGGTGCGGGTGAGGTGTAGACCTGCGAGCTGTAATAACTGTCTGCGTAGGAGTAGGGAGCGCAACCGGCAACGGAAAACATCATCGCAGCAAGTAGAAGAATTCGTCGATACATGGCGGCCTCCTGGACCGCGGGTAGCCACACCAGCGACGCTGGCAGGCATCAGTCGTTTATTCGGTGACTGACGAAATATCTGACAGCGTTTTCCGTATCTGGTGCGTTTCCGTAACAAGTTGAAACAAGTGATTGATGAAATCCTGTTCATTTGGAAAACACTGTCATTTAGCCGCCGATCAGTGGTGACCACCGTGATAACCGCCGCCGTGATAACCGCGCCCATACCCGCCACGATAGCCGTAGCCACCGTTGTAATAGCGAGCGCCGCCGTAGTAACGCGGTCCGTAATAGCCACCGTGGTAATACGGCGAGTAATAGCCGGGATAGTAGTAAGTGGCGGGGTAAGCATCGTAGGGACCGGCGTAGTAATAACAACCGGACAAGCCCAGACCGAGCACGGCTCCCAGCAGCACTCGACGCAACCGTTTTGAAATACTCATGACGGCCTCCTGAAAGACCCACGGCCACAGCAGGACAGCGCAGCCGACACAGTTTTGACTGTCAGGTGCGGGGCAAGTGCCGGATTCGGACAGGCTTCAGATCAGTGGTGCTCCCCCCTTTCTGTAGGAGTGAGCCTGCTCGCGATGGCGATTTATTCCGCACATCATCGGAGCATTTCCCAGCGCTATCGCGAGCGGACTCACTCCTACAAATGGCGGGGCCACTTCAGGGGAATACAGGAACGACTATTAGCGCCGCACAGGGAGCAGTTATTTCCCGGCAGTGCCACTAGAATGCTGCCATCGGCTCATCTGCCAACGGAATCGCCCATGCCGCACAGATCTGCACTGTACTCGCAACGCTCGCTGGTTCTGACACTGGTTGCTCTGCTCGGCGCCGGCTTCCTCGCCACTTCGCTGCTCAGCTACTACGCCTCGCGGGCGTCGATCCGCGACAACATCGTCAACACCGAACTGCCGCTGACGTCCGACACGGTCTATTCGGAAATCCAGAAAGACCTCGTCAGACCGATCCTGATTTCCTCGATGATGTCGCGCGATACCTTCATGCGCGACTGGGTGGTGAACGGCGAAAAAGACCCGTTGCAGATGACCCGCTACCTCGACGAGGTCATGACCCATTACGGTGCCTACACCGCGTTCTTCGTCTCCAACAGCAGCCACACCTACTACCACGCCAAGGGTGTGCTCAAGCAGGTGAAGATCGATGAGCCGCGCGACGCCTGGTACTTTCGCGTACGCGACATGAAGACCCCGTATGAGATCAACGTCGACCCGGATCTGGCCAACAAGGACAACCTGACGTTCTTCATCAACTACAAGGTCTACGACTACGACAACCGCTTCATCGGCGCCGCCGGCGTGGGTCTGACGGTGGACGCGGTGATCAAGCTGATCGACAAATACCAACAGCGCTATCAACGCAGTGTTTACTTTGTCGACACCTTCGGCCGACTGGTACTGACTGGTGCCGAGGGCGGGCCGCAGGGGGCGCAGATCGGTCAGAGCCTCGGCGAACTCGAGAGCATGAAGGGCCTGGTCAGCCAGTTGCCCAAACCCCACAGCGGCAGTTACGAGTATTCCGCCCACGGTCAGGGGCATTTCCTCAACGTGCGGTTTATTCCGGAATTGAACTGGTACCTGTTCGTCGACAAGCGCGAGGACGGTGCACTCAGTGACATCCGTCAGTCGCTGTACCTCAACCTGTTGATCTGTCTGCTGGTGACGCTGGGGGTGCTGGTCCTGCTCAATCGCGTGATCCGCCGTTACCAGCGCAAGATCCAGGCGCAGGCCACCCTCGACAGCCTCACCGAACTGCCCAACCGTCGTGGCTTCGACCTGCTCGCCGCACAAGCCCTGCACGAAGCGCACCGCGAGCCGAAGCCGCTGACTGCGCTGCTGCTCGACCTGGATCATTTCAAGACCCTGAACGACACCTACGGACACCTGGCTGGCGATCAAGTACTGATCGGTTTCGCCCGCGACCTGCAAAGTTGCCTGCGCCATTCCGACATCGTCTGCCGCTGGGGCGGTGAGGAATTCATCGTGTTGCTGAAGGACACCGACGGCGACACCGGTCAGAAAATTGCCGAGAAGATCCGCCAGCACGTCGAGCAACACGAATATGCCTACGATGACCACAGCCTGAGTCTGACCGTAAGCATCGGTGTCACCACCCTGCAAGCGGATGACACCTTGCACACCCTGCTGTCCCGGGCCGATCATGCGATGTACCGGGCCAAGCAAACTGGCCGTAACCGCACCTGCGTGGAAATGCCTCACTCGACTTATGCCTGATTCCGACGCTAAACCCGACCTCTGCCCCGCCTGCGGCGCCCGTAACGACTGCAGCCTGGCCGACCCGCGCACCGCCGACCAAGCCTGCTGGTGCTATGGCGTGAGCATCGACCCGGCGGTGCTCGAAGCACTGCCAGCGGCGCTGCGCGACAAATCCTGCCTGTGCCCGCGCTGCGCTCAGGTCGAAGCGCAACTACAAGCAGCAGCTCGGCCGATCCCGTAAGATGCGCGCCCCGTCATCGACTGATTCCTGAACATGCGCGTCGACCGCTTCCTCAGCAACCTGCCCCGCTACAACCGTCAACAGGTTCGCCTGTTGCTGGTGGAAAAGCGCGTGCGGATCGACGGAAAAGTCGTCAGCGACCCGCACAGCGAAGTGCTGGAGTTCAGCCGCGTCGAAGTCGACGAAGAAGTCCTGCAGCTCGGCAAACCGGCGCGCTACTTCATGCTGCACAAGCCGCCGGGTTGCGTCAGCGCCACCCGCGATCCGCAGCACCCCACCGTGCTCGACCTGATCGATGAACCGGACAAGGATGACCTGCACATCGCCGGTCGCCTGGACTTCAACACCACCGGGCTGATGCTGATCACCAACGATGGCGCCTGGTCGCGACGCCTGACCCAGCCGCAGACCAAACTGCCAAAAGTCTATTACGTCGAGACCGAACAGGAGATCGGGCCGGACTATGCGATCACGTTTGCCGAAGGCATCTACTTCGCTTTCGAAGACCTGACCACGCAACCGGCACAGCTCGACGTGCTTGGCCCGAGGACGGCGCGCCTGAGCATCGTCGAGGGCCGCTACCATCAGGTGAAGCGCATGTTTGGCTATTTCGACAATAAAGTGCTGCGCCTGCACCGCGAATCCATGGGGCCGCTGCAGCTCGATGACGCGCTAAAACCGGGCGAGTACCGTGCTTTGCGCACCGAAGAGATTCATTTGTTCTAAGCCGGCGACCGCTCAGCAGAAGTTGTCGAACAATTTACCAACGGCACTTGCGCGATCCCCATCCCACTGCTTGAATCAGGACGTCGGCCAAATTGTGACCGATGAGTCACAACATACATCCAAGAAACTTTTTGCCGGTTGTCAGCCCTCTGGGTTGTGCCTCAACCGGCAGACTGCCCGCCAATAACAATACCCGTCGACCGCAGTCATGGATCGACATGGGCCAAGCAAATTCCAGGCGTATGCCTACCTGTCACAAAGCTCGTGCAATCTCTATTTGCGCGCATACCCGCTTGCTTGCCAGGAGTCTTATGACATGAGGCCAGAAATCGCTGTGCTGGATATACAGGGTCAGTATCGGGTTTACACGGAGTTCTATCGCGCAGACGCCGCAGAAAAGACCATCATCCTGGTCAACGGCTCGATGGCCACGACTGCGTCGTTTGCACAGACTGTGAAAAACCTGCACCCGCAATTCAACGTGGTTTGCTACGACCAGCCCTACGCGGGCAGGTCAAAAATCCACAACCATCACGAGAAACATCTGACGAAGGAAGTCGAAGGGCAGATCCTGCTGGAGCTGATCGACCATTTCGGCGCGGAACACGTGCTGTCGTTCTCCTGGGGCGGCGCGGCCACCCTGGTTGCCCTGGCCCACCAGCCTCGGCGCATCGAGAAAGCCGTGATCAGCTCGTTCTCGCCAGTGATCAACGCGCACATGCTGGATTACCTGGAACGCGGTGTCGATTACCTCGGCCAGCGCGACGGCGATCGCGTCGGGCACCTGGTCAACAGCACCATTGGCAAACACCTGCCGTCACTGTTCAAGCGCTTCAACTATCGCCACGTCAGCAGCCTGGCCGAGCACGAATACGGGCAGATGCATTTCCACATCAGTGACGTACTGCACAGCGATCGCCTGTGCTACCTGAATGCGGCAAAGAAGATCAACGTGCCGGTGCTGTTTCTCAACGGCGAATGGGATGAATACACCGCCGCCGAAGACGCCCGGATATTCGGCAACCACGTGGCACACAGCACCTTCACCACGCTGCAGGCCACCGGGCACTTCCTCGACATGGAGCACAAGGCCGCTTGCCGCGATAGCCAGAACGCCCTGCTCGGTTTCCTGAAACCGTCCCAGCAGTCGAGCCGAACGCGTTACTCGTTCGTTCAGGATCACCATGCACTGGCCATTTGAAAAAGTGTCGTCGCGAGCGAGTCGGCAGGCTCGAACATCAGCGTATCGCCCCTGCCCGACTCGCCCGCGAATGACCGTTTTCAACGCTGTAACGCGCTGCGAGCAAAAGAAAAACTTCAAATCCGCGCCCGACTCTGGTACAAAGTCAGCCGCTCTGAGCGGGTATAGTTTAGTGGCAAAACGAAAGCTTCCCAAGCTTTAGTTGAGGGTTCGATTCCCTCTACCCGCTCCACTCAATTGGGTCTCACGTCGAGGTTATGACGGGGGATGCAGAAACAGAGAAAACCGGCCTTCAGGGTCGGTTTTTTTGTGTCTGGGATTTACCTAGTGGCTCGGACAAGACCTGCAACATACCCATCATCCCGACTCCCCGCCCCAGCCTAGACTGGTTCTTGCCACCGAGCCGAACACAGGACGATGACCGTTCGGTGGTTATAGTGTTGATCAAAAAAACCAGTGGTTATAGTACCCACCAAGCACACCACAAGAAGGTGTTGTGAATAGCCGTTTTTTAATCGGCCAACTCGTCGCAGACGGTTGGTATCTGGTACGGGTCAGAGGCAGTCACCACCACTTCAAACATCCCATCAAACCGGGGCCCGCACCCGAAAAGGATCTGCTCAAAAAAACGGCCATCAGCATTTTGAAACAGGCGCTGGCTTTCACTCACTCCGCCGACAGCGTCCAGGAGGACTACGAACATGCTTTACCCGATCGCAATTTCAATAGGTGATGAAGAACACGCCTGGGGAGTGGAAGTACCGGACATTCCCGGCTGCTTTTCTGCCGGCGATGATCTGGATGATGCCGTCGCGATGGCTCGCGAGGCCATTGAGGGTCATTTCGAAATTTTGGCCGAGGACGGTGCACCAATCCCACCCGCGAGCAAGCTTGGCGTGCATGTAGCGAACCCGCAATACGCGGGCTGTGCTTGGGCTGTGGTTGATATTGACGTCACCAAATACCTGGGCAAGGCGCAGAAACTCAACATCACACTGCCCGGCTATCTGCTCAACCGCATTGATGAATACGTGCTTCATCACCCGGAAGAGAAAAGCCGTTCGGGATTTCTCGCTTCAGCAGCGTTGAAGGTCTTGCAGCAAGGTTGAATGCGACTCCGGCTCTCCGCTAGCATTTCCTCATCACCCACCACCCTCCCCCTGCGCGGCCATCGACGAATACGCGTTTTCACTTTCGAGGGACTCCATGACGCGGCCACTGTGCCGCTGATGATCGAACTCAAAAGAGCACTTCTCCCATGACGCAAAACATTTATGACGATCCCGAATTTTTCCAGGGTTACAGCCAGATGAATCGCTCCATCGGCGGCCTCGATGCCGCGCCGGAGTGGCCGGCGCTCAAGGCGTTGCTGCCATCGATGCACGACTTGAATGTGGTCGACCTCGGCTGCGGGTATGGCTGGTTCAGCCGCTGGGCCAGTGAACACGGCGCCGCCCATGTGCTGGGGGTGGATGTATCGGAAAAGATGCTGGAGCGGGCGCGCGAAACCACCACGGCTGCGAACATTCGCTACGAACGCGCCGACCTTGAACTTCTCGACTTGCCCGCCTGCAGTTTCGATCTGGCCTACAGCTCGCTGGCATTGCACTACATCAGGGATTTACCGGGGCTGTTCGCTCATCTGTACGCGGCGCTGAAACCCGGTTCACACTTCGTGTTTTCCATTGAGCACCCGATCTTCATGGCCCCGCGCAATCCGGGCTGGTTGATCGACAGTGACGGGCGCAAGCGCTGGCCGCTGGACAGTTATCAGATGGAAGGTGAGCGGGTGACCAACTGGCTGGCCGACGGGGTGATCAAGCAGCACCGCACGATGGGCACGCTGTTGAATTCGCTGATTGATGCCGGGTTCACAATTCGCCACGTCAACGAATGGGGCCCGAGCGATGCTGAGGTGGCGGCGCAACCGGCGCTGGCTGAAGAGCGGGAGCGGCCGATGATGATGTTGGTGGCGGTGCAGCGCTAACTCACGGAATGCGCATTGTGGCGAGGGCGCTTGTTCCCGCTGGGGGCGAAGCACTACGAAGATCTTGGGCCTGCTACGCAGTCCAGCGGGAGCGAGCTCCCTCGCCACAGGATAGGTGTTTGTCTTTAGCGTGTCGCGACGATGAACAACCGCGGAAACGGTAACAGCACCGAACCATCCGCCAACGCCGGATACGCCTCGGCAACCGCCGCCAGATACTCCTGCAGATACTGCCCCCGCTCGTCTTCGCTCAGCGGCTTCAGAAACGGAATCAGGCCACTGCCCTTGAACCACTCCACCACTCCCGCCGCCCCGCCCGACAATTGATGGTGGTAGGTGGTGCGCCACACATCGACCCGTGAACAGTGCGGGCGCAACATCGAGAAGTACTCGCTGGCGCTCGCCATGTCGGTGCGCTGCCCGGCAGCGCCTGCCAGTTTGGCGGCCCATGGGCCGTTGGCGGCGACTTCACGCATCAGTCGATGGGAAGGCTCGTTGAGGTTGTCCGGCATCTGGATCGCCAGGCTGCCGCCGGGGGACATTTTACCGGCCAGCGCCGGCAGCAGCGTCGCGTGATCCGGCAGCCACTGCAGTACTGCGTTGGCAAAGATCACATCGAACGGACCGGCATCAGCCCAACGGTCGATTTCGGCCACCTCGAACTGCAACTGCGGCAAGCGCTTGCGCGCGGCGTCGATCATGTCCGGCGAGCTGTCCAGGCCACTGACTTTTGCCTGCGCAAAACGCTGTACCAATAGCTCTGTCGAGTTGCCGGGACCACAACCGATATCAACCACCGTTCGCGCTTCGGCCGTGGGGATCGCTGCCAGCAGATCACGGGCCGGGCGAGTGCGTTCATCTTCGAAAGCGACGTATTGTTTGGCGGACCAACTCATGGCGTTCTCCTGTCGGGACATTCCAGCGGTTCGTCACGATACAGGCAGCCCGGCGAGCAGTTCCACAGTGACTCATTGCAAACGGTGTCAGCCAACGTCCTGCTTATCTCGGTTTCGTCGATTGTCATGTAATTTGCGACCGTCCGTCGAGCCAGACAAAAGCGTTTTTGACAGCTAAAAAAATCTACCTATAGTCAATTTGCGGCAGTCGGAAGGAACCCGATTACAGATGCATTCGTGCAAGGAGCGCGGCCTGCCCGTCCCTCATGACCGATGGGTTCCCCCAGTAGTGTGCTCGCAAAAGCCATACGGCAAGCAAGCGTCGTCGTGCCTGGATTGCAGTCCGACGTTCACTATGAAAAAGGAGCATTACCATGTCTCGAGTTACGGATATTCTGGTTTCCATCGACACCGAAACCATTCTGAAAAAGTATCCAAACATCAGCAAGGATCCGAAGAACCCCACGCTGATCGACTGGCATCATGTGTACATGGTCACCAACCAGGACAACGTCGTCAGCGGACAGGCCGGTGGCGAACTGGATCTCAAGGCGCAGGTCGGCGACCTGATCCGATGGCGTGAAACCAGCCTGTCGCAGAGCTTCGAACAGGCGGTGATTTTCTACAAGTTCATCGGCAACGCAGGGGCCGAACTGATCTCCCCACCCTCGCCGCGCAAGGCCACAGCGTGCGTTGCAGTGCCGAATCGCGAAAATCCATCCGTGCCGAGCTGCCAGAAAGTCGATAACCATTACTGGTCATCCGAGACTCTGGACTGTGGCCGCGTGACCTATCACTTCCACTTCCTGATCGTCGACCGCAACTGCCAGATCATCGGCTGCTGCTCGTGGGATCCGTTCATTTCCATCCACAACTGACGATGCGCGAGCCCCTTGGCAACGAGGGGCTCCACCGATCCGATGCCGCCCCGGCCGGAACAGGATGTCTTGCCTTGACCGAAGCGGCCGCCCGTTTGTAGCGACGTCATGAAAGGAATCCATGATGACTTCCGAACCGACCCCGTCCCCCTCAACTACCGCCACCAACGCGCAAAAGGTGTTGCTGATCATCGATGCCGAATCACTGCTTTCGCGCTATCCGACACCCAGCCAGGATCCGGAGAATCCCACGGACGTTGACGATGGATTTGTTTTTTTGGCCATGGGTAACAACTCAAAAAAAATAGTTACAAATGACAGTACAACTAAAGTCCCTGTCGAGATGGACCGTGACATTCATTTTCGCGCAAGAAGCGTCAGCCTGATCGCCGAGCACAGCGTGGTTGTCTACCGCATGACCGTCGATAACAGCAGCGTACTCTCTGCTCCCCAACTGCAAGTTCACACCGGCCTCACCGTCCCTGCACCCAACCCTGAATCTCCGTCCGAGCCTGGTAGCCACAAGGCAGACGACCACTTCTGGACATGCACCCCAAAAGCCCCCGGCACCGCCCAGTGCGAGTTGGGCTTCATGCTGGTCAATCAGCAGTGTGAGGTGGCGGGGTTCTTTCGGTGGCAGGTTGGGGTTGAACTGACGTCCTGAACATACTCATGTCGAAGCCGGTCGCAAGACCGGTTTTTGAGGGACACGCCTGCAAAAAACAGAATTTTCGCAACGCCGTCACTGTCTGAATTTCAGGCAAATCCAATAAGGAACACGGCAATGAAATTCGCGAAGATTTCCCAGAAGCTCGCCCTGTGGGCCGGTAGCCCCAAGACTTTCATGGGGGCGTTGATCCTGATTGGGATGTGGGGGTTGAGCGGGCCGATATTTGATTACAACGACACCTGG
This sequence comes from Pseudomonas sp. MG-9, assembly GCF_018729515.1. Lineage (NCBI taxonomy): Bacteria > Pseudomonadati > Pseudomonadota > Gammaproteobacteria > Pseudomonadales > Pseudomonadaceae > Pseudomonas > Pseudomonas sp. MG-9. Next base: position 240,348 of record NZ_JAHHZH010000005.1, on the reverse strand, counting down.
CAACTGATCATCAATACCTCGACCACCATCATCACATTCCTGATGGTGTTCCTGATCCAGAACACGCAGAACCGCGACACCGACATCCTGCACCTCAAGCTCGATGAGTTGCTGCGCGTCAACAAGGAAGCGCAGAACGCGATGCTCGGCCTCGAATCGCTGGACCTCAAGCAACTGGAGGCGCTGCGCAAGCATTACCGCAGCCTGGGCGAAAGCGAGGTGTTCAACCTTGATGGGCTGGGGGAAAAGAGCAAGCCGAAGCAGGATCTGAATGACTGTTAGAAGCAGATCAAAAGATCGCAGCTTTCGGCAGCTCCTGCATAGAACGGTGTAGGAGCTGCCGAAGGCTGCGATCTTTTGATTGTGAGTGGAATCAACGGCTGGCTTGCAGCGCCCGAGCCATTTCCAGATGGTTTTGCAGCTTCGGCAAGGTTTCGTCGGCAAATGCCTTGATCTCTGGCACGTCGGTGGTCTGTGCCTCTTGCTGGATCTGCTGGATGGCTTCTTCGGTCGCTTTCACCTGGCTCGCGGCGTAGGCCTGATCGAAGGTTTCACCGTCCTTGACCTGCGGGATCATGGTTTTGGCCTTGTCGGCGATTTCTTCACGGGGAGCGACCGGCAGGTCGAGTTTCTTCGCGATCTTCGCCAGATGCTGGTTGGCCGTGGTGCGGTCATTGATGACGACGATGGTGTAGTCCTTGACCTCTTTGGATTCGGACTTCTGATGCGCCAGGCGACTGGCTTCGATGTCGGCCATGCCTTTGGCCGAAGCATCGTTGATGAAATCGGCAGGCGACTGGGCAGCGGCGCCGCTGGCGAACGCACTGCTGGCGAACAGTCCCAACAACGTGACAAAACTGAAACGACGTACCTGGGTGGCCATCCGGCTCATGGTCGCGCCCTCCTTCTCTTCAAATTCAAGCGGGAGCTTGCGCCCCCGCCTCTCAATCAAAACGACCTCACCGACTACTTCGATTTCTGCGCAGGCTTGCGACCCATTTCGGTTTTCGCAGGCTCTTTATCGACCGTCGTGGTGGTGGTTTTCCCACCCTTGCGACCGGCTTCAGACGCCTTCGTTCGATCGTTGGCAAAGTTTCCCGAGTTCGAGTTTCTTGAATTAGGCATGATTCTCTTCCTCTTGGAGTTGATCGTTGGCGAGCAAGTGCCCGCCTAGATTGAGAATTGCCGGACCGACAAAGGTTTAGAAAAGTTGCCGGCGCCGCGACGAACGGCGCGCAATTTTCAGATATCCATCACCCGATGGTTGAGGCGTTTGGCGGCATACATCGCCTGGTCGGCATGCCGGAACAGTTGTTGTTCCTCGCGGCCATGTTCGGGGTAGCGGGCCACGCCGATACTCGGCTCGATATGCAGGTCATGGCCGTCCAGGCGCATCGGTTGCACCAGCACCTGTCGGATCTTTGCCGCCACGCTGTCGGCGTCTTCGGCGGCGTGCACGCTGTGCAACAGCACCACGAATTCGTCGCCACCAATGCGCGCCACGGTATCGGTATCGCGCACACAGCCCTTGAGCCGACTCGCCACCGTCTGCAGCAGCATGTCGCCGACCGCGTGACCGAAGGTGTCGTTGACCTGCTTGAAGCGATCCAGATCGACGTACAGCAACGCCATGTTCCCCGAGGCATCCCGGGCGCAAGTCAGCGCCGCCTTGAGGCGGTCCTTCAGCAGTTCGCGATTGGGCAACTGGGTCAACTGATCGTACTGCGCCATGCGCTTGAGCCGCGCGTGCAACTGCTGACGCTCGATGGCGGTGGCGATCTGGGCGCAAACGTATTGCAGCAGTTCCTTGTCCTGTTCGGTGTAACGCTCACCGCCCGGCAGGCTTTTGACGATCAGCGCGCCGATGGTGCCGTTTTTCGAGTTCAGCGGCACCCCGAGCCAGCACGGTGAATCCTGTCCGGCCACCAGCGCCGCGAAATCGGGTGGGGAGTCGGGGCTGTCCGGTGTCAGCAAAATCGGCTGGCCGCTGCGCACAACTTCCGCGCACAGGCGGCCGGTGACGGTGCCCGGTTGCTCAGGCTGCAACTCATGATCGTCGACGTGATAGGGAAAATTCAGCTGCGCGCAGCGCTCGTCGTACAGCGCCACGGAGAAATTCAGCGCCGGCAGCCATTCGCCGATGATCAGGTGAATACGCTTGAACAGTGCCAGCAGGTCTTCGGCCACGTGCGCCGCTTCGGAAATCGCATACAGCGCCGCCTGCCGTGATTCGGCCTGCTTGCGTTCGGTGATGTCGCGGGCCACGGCGATGCGCAGTTGATCGACCTCGGACCAGCGCGCCGACCACAGGATGTGCACGATGCGCCCGTCCTTGCGCACGTAGCGGTTTTCAAAGTTGTGCTTGGGCTCGCCGCCCATGATGTCGCGGGCGGCGGCGAGGGTGCGCTGGCGGTCTGCCGGATGCACCAGTTCGATCATCGGCCGGCCGATCAACTCGTCAGGCGTGTAACCGAAAATGCGCTCGCAAGCCGCACTGACAAAAACGAAACGGCCTTGCTTGTCGACGGCGCAGACGGCGTCCAGCAACAGGTCCATATAACTTGCCAACGGCGCGGAATTTCGGCTTTCCATGGTTCAGCGTGGGTGTCCGGGCTATGCAGCAATAATCCACCATCCCTGACCCTTTTGATCCCGCGTCCATGCATCCAGCGTCAAGCCTTGTTCGGCAGCAATCCCGGCAGCGCATGCACCAGCGCGTTGATCGCAAAACCGATGAACATCACCCCGCACAGGCGCGTGATCATGAGTTCATGGCGTTGATACAGCGTGCGCACCCGTCGGGCACCGACAACCCCAATCAAAATAGCGTAAGCCAGCAATCCGCCGAGAAAGCTCAGGGCGATCAGCGCTGGCAGCATCGACCAGTTGAGCAGTTCGGCGCGGCTCGACAGCAGCGCGGTAAAGGTCGCCACCGCCACCGGGTAGGCCTTGGGATTGGTCAGGCCGAACAGGATGCCGTGCCAGAACGGCTGGCGCGCCGCGCCCTGCGGCTGATCATCGCTGCGCCGCTGGGCCCGCACCGCCCGCCAGCCGAGCCAGAACAGGTACAAGCCGCTGAGCACGCCGAGCACATCGAACGCGGTGCTGCCGATCTCCCGGGCGCCGACGATCGCAATCAACGCGGTGCTGCACCAGACCACATCGCCGAGCAGGTGTCCACAGAGAAACCCCGCCCCGGCGCGCCGACCATGCGCCGCGCCGATGCCGAACACCGCCAGCACCCCCGGCCCCGGCGTGATGCCATAGATGAAACCCGAAGCCAGAACGGCCATAAGCAGCGATGGAGTCATGAAATACCTGCAGGCGCCAGCACAAATGATGGCCAGTCTATATCAGCGCAATGTGTCTGTTCACGGCTCGTCGTAAAAACGCATGCCCGCATACGGTTTCAACCGACAGGCTACCAGTCGCGATGCCAAATCGCCGACGTGGGCTTCGAGCTTGTGCCCGTCCGGGTCAAGAAAGTAGAACGACGCACCTTCGCTGCGGTTGTCGCGCCATTCCCGCACGTTGGCCGCTTTCAGCTTTTGAGTGAACGCCGGAAAATCCGCCTGATCGAGGCTGAAGGCGTAATGCGTGTAGTCGACGGATGGTTCGGCGCCGCGCTGCGCATCCAGCGACAGACACAACCACAGCCCCGGCAGCGACAGGTAGGCACCGGCGTCCCACGTGGCTTCGACGCGCAGATTCAGCACATCACGATAGAACGCCAGGCTGCGGGGCAAGTCGCTGACGGCGAGGGTCAGGTGGTTGAGGCCGGTGAGCATGGGGTCAGTAACCTCTGAGGTCTTCAGGGACGTTGTACTGTTGGCCATCGTACGTCAGGGTGATCTGCTTTTTCTTCAGCTCGGTGGTTTTCGAAACGCACTGACTTGCGGATTGGGTGTTTTTCATTTTGCTGCCGCTGGTGGTGACGATCAGATCGGCGAAACCATTGTGGCTCGATGGAGCGATCTCGAGCGTCCTGCGGATTTTTTTGCTGTAGCCCTCGCAGTCATTCATGAACTCACCGTTGTCCTTGAACACCACCAGGCCTTCAAGCACCGGGCGCAGGCTGTCACCTTCGCGCACATACAGCGCCAGATCAGTCTTCTCGTAGGGAATGGCATGGGAACTGTGCACGAATTTCGCTCGCAGCCCAAAAGCCCGGACGTCCGGCGTCAGTCGGTAGCGCGCCGTATCAATGCGCACATCGTCCAGCTGCACAGCATCGGAGTTATAGGCGCCCGGCTTATGGTAGGTGGCGATCGGTTTGGCGTTGCTCGCATTGAGTATCGCCAGATCCAGATCGAACACCCCGGCATCGTCCCCACCGGAATCGGCGAGGTAGGTGGACTTGACCGAGATCGCCTGACTCGGGAACGCCGGCCAGACGTTGCAGCGCGACATGGATTTACCGTCGAAACTCTTGGTGGTGCACGCGGCCTGGGCTTGGGTGGTGATGGCCAGCAATGTGAAAGCCAAGAGGAACGTGTTTTTGAAGGTCATGTTTCTTCCTTGATAAATGTCTGGTGCGCGGCTGTTAGACGAATGGCACCCAGGTTCAAGTATGACGCTGTAGTATGTTGCACTACAAACCACTACACCGAGACCATCATGTCCGTCATGTCTTTGCGTCTTCCCGATGAAATTGCCGACACCCTCGCCAACCTCGCCAAGGCGACCGGGCGTAGCAAGTCTTATCTGGCAGTGGATGCGCTTCGCGAGTATCTCGCGCGGGAAGCCTGGCAAATCGAAGAGATCCAGCAAGCGTTGAAAGAAGCCGACGCCGGAGACTTCGCTTCTGCCGATGAAGTCAGCACCATCGCCAACAAATGGAATGCCAATGCGCGTTGAGTGGCTACGTACCGCGCTAAAAAATCTCGATGACGAAGCGGCCTACATCGCGATTGAAAATCCGAAAGCTGCTTCAGAGTTCGTCCAAGCCATCCTCGACTGCGTCGATCATCTCGCCCGATTTCCTGCCTCCGGACGCGAGGGGCGTCTGGCCGGAACAAGAGAATGGGCGCTACCTGATCGCCCCTATCTGATTCCATACCGGGTTCGTCAGGGCCGACTCCAGGTTCTGCGCATATTCCATACTCGCCGGTTTCCTCCCAGCATGTGGTAATGGATACTCAAGCATCACTCCTCATCCCCTCCTCAATCCTGCGATTCAACCAGTTCAACGCCTGATCCGCCCCTCGTCGCTTGTGCCATGCCAACACAAAGGTGAACGGCGCGATCTCGAACGGTGGTGGCAACACAATCAGTTCCTGCTGATCGATCTCACGCACACTGCGCGACGACACGGTGAGGATCAAATCGGTACCGCTGATCAGCTCTGGCGCGACGTTCCAGTGCGGCAGGCTGATGGCGACGCGGCGGCGCTCGCGCAGTGAGGTCAGCGCCCGTTCGATTTCCGGGGTGCCGCTGCCGCGCATTTCCAGCAAGACGTGCGGGCGCGACAGGTACGTCGGCAGATCCAGAACCCCATCGGCCGGCAAGGTGCGGCGATCCAGCAGGCAGACGTAGCGCTCCTCGAACAGCGGCGTGCTGCGCAACTCGTTGGGCATTTCCGGAAACACGCCGGCGGCCACATCGATATCGCCGTTGAGCACGCCTTCCAGCATGCCTTCGCGGCTGGCGTGGCTGATTTGCAGGTCGATGCCCGGGGCTTCGCGGCGCAGGGTGCGAATCAGCCCGGGCAGGATGATCGCTGCCCCGTAGTCGGACATCGCCACGCGAAAGGTCCGCCGCGCGCTGGCCGGGTCGAAGGCGTTCGGCGCCAGCAGCGATTGCACTTGGGCGAGCGCTTCGGCCAGCGGCGCAACCAGCTCCAGCGCTCGCGCCGTGGGCACCAGAGTCGAGCCGGCACGCACCAGCAGTGGATCGCCAAGCAAGTCGCGCAATCGCGCCAACGCATGACTGACCGCCGGCTGGCTCAGGTGCAGACGCTCGGCGGCGCGGGTGACGTGTTGCTCGCTGAGCAAGGCGTCGAGGATCACCAGCAGATTGAGGTCGATACGGCGCAGATCATTCATCTTGTGCATGTTCTGAATGACAAAACGGAATTTAAATCTGCTCGACGAATACCTTAGAGTCCAGCAAAACCTGTTGGAGATTGATCATGAGTACGTTGCAGTGGACCGGTTTGTTGTTGCTGGCCGCGTTTGCCGGGGCGGTGGTGCCGTTCCAGAGTGCGATCAACAGCAATCTGGCGCGCGGGCTCGGGCATCCGCTGTGGGCGACTTTGGCCTCGTTGCTGGTGAGTGTTCTGGTGCTGCTGCCGGTGATTCTGGCGTTGCGCCTGCCGCTGCCGTCACTGGAATCCATCAACAAGGCACCGTTGTGGATGTGGGCTGGCGGTGCGTTTGGCGTGTGCTTTGTGGCGCTGGCGGTGATGTTGCTGCCTAGGCTCGGCGCGTCGGGGTTTGTCGCGTTGGCGTTGGCCGGGCAGGTGATCGCGTCGATGGTGCTCGATCACTTCGGGTGGTTCGGCCTGGTGGAGAAACAGCTGACGGTGTCGCGGGTGTTGGGGGCGTTGTTGCTGATTGGCGGGGTGGTGTTGATTCAGTTTGGAGGGGTGTTTGAGAGGGAGGCGGCGGTTGGTTAATCCAGATAGTGACTCAATGTCTGGAAGTCAGTCATCGCGAGCAGGCTCACTCCTACAGTTGGAATGCGTTCCCCTGTAGGAGTGAGCCTGCTCGCGATGGTGTCAGAAGTGACGCCGCAAATCTCAGAACTTGTCGAGGCTGTACCCTTTCAAAACGCGTTGCGGAAAATCTCCTCGATCTGCCGCTGATCCGCCGCTCGCGGGTTGGTCAGGCCGCACGCATCTTTCAGCGCATTGATGGCAAGCACCGGGATGTCGCTGAGCTTGGCGCCGAGTTCGCGCAGGCCGCCAGGAATGTCGACATCCTTGGCCAGGCAGCGAATTGCGTTGATCGCCGCCTGTGCGCCCTCTTCCGGGCTGAAACCGCGAACGTCCGCGCCCATCGCATGGGCCACGTCAGTCAGGCGTTCGGCGCAGACCAGCGCGTTGAAGGTCTGCACATGCGGCAGCAACACGGCGTTGCACACGCCATGGGGCAAGTCGTAGAAACCGCCCAACTGGTGCGCCATCGCGTGCACGTAGCCGAGCGACGCATTGTTGAACGCCATCCCGGCGAGGAACTGCGCATAAGCCATGTTCTCCCGCGCCGCGAGGTCGCTGCCGTCACGCACAGCCAAACGCAGGTTGTTGCTGATCAAGGTCATGGCCTTCAGCGCACAGGCGTCGGTGATCGGGTTGGCCGCAGTCGAAACGTAGGCTTCAATGGCGTGGGTCAGCGCGTCCATGCCGGTGGCGGCAGTCAGGCTTTTCGGCATGGCGACCATCAGCGCCGGGTCATTGACCGACAGCAGCGGCGTGACGTTGCGGTCGACGATGGCCATTTTCACGTGGCGCGATTCGTCGGTGATGATGCAGAAACGCGTCATCTCGCTGGCGGTGCCGGCGGTGGTATTGATGGCGATCAGCGGCAGTTGCGGCTTGCTCGATTGATCGACGCCTTCGTAGTCGCGGATCTGCCCGCCATTGGTCGCACACAGCGCAATGCCCTTGGCGCAGTCGTGGGGCGAACCACCGCCCAGCGACACCACGAAATCGCAGCGGCTTTCCTTGAGCAGCCCCAGCCCGGACTCGACGTTGGCAATGCTCGGGTTCGGTTTGGCGCCATCGAAGATCACCGAGTCGATGTCCTGCATCGCCAGTTTCTCGGCAAGCATGGTGGCCACGCCGGCCTTGGCCAGCCCGGTGTCGGTGACGATCAGCGCCTTGCGAAACCCGTAGTTGCGAATCGCAACCATGGCTTCGTCGAGGCATCCATTGCCCATGATGTTTACGGCCGGAATGAAAAAGGTGCTGCTCATGCGCGTCTCCTGACAGGGGCCGAATCGACTGCTCCGATACGGCGGATGTGCACAGGATCGACCGATCGGTCACGTCCGATGTTGATCTGGCTCAATGCCCGCTCGTGATAAAGTCGCCGTCCATCCGCCCTTTGTTTTGAGACTGCCCACGCAATGACCGATTTTCTGGATGTCGACGCCACCCTCGAAGACTGGAGCGCCCTGCGCGCCACCGCCGACTTCAATGGTCTGCTGGTGGGCAATGGCGCCAGCCGCGCGGTGTGGGACGACTTCGGCTACGACTCGCTGTTCGAAAACGCGCGCACGGTGGAAGAGAAACCGCTGAGCCCGTCGGAACTGAGCGTGTTCGACGCGATGCAGACACGCAGCTTCGAGCAAGTGCTCGGCGCGCTGAAAACCACCAGCCGGGTCAACAAGGCGCTGGCCGTCAGCTCGGCCGCACCGCGCAATCGCTACTACGCGATCAAGGAAGCGCTGATCAACACCGTGCACGCGGTGCACATCCCGTGGCGACTGGTGCAGGCCACAACCCTGGCGACGCTCAACGAAGAACTGGCGCGCTATCGCACGGTGTTCACCACCAATTACGACCTGCTCAATTACTGGGCGATCCAGCACCAGAGCGAGGCCATCGACGACCTGTTCAACGGTCCCGACGCCAGTTTCGACCTGAGCGAAAGCACCAGCGCCAAACCGCACTTGCTGTACCTGCACGGCGGCCTGCACCTGGTGCGCAATCAGGACGGCACCGCGCGCAAACTGACCTCGACCGAGGGCACCCTGCTCGGCAGTTTCGCGATCAACAACACGATCAAGACGCTGGACGATGTGCCGCTGTTCGTCAACGAAGGGCCGAGCGCAGACAAGCTCAAGACTATCCGCAGCTCGGATTATCTGTCGTTCTGCTATGAGCAGTTACTGGGGCATGGCGACAGTCTGTGCATCTTCGGCCATGCCTTGGGCGAGCAGGACGCTCATATTGTGCGCGCCTTGCGGTTGGCGAAACCGAAGACCGTGGCGATCTCGATTTATCCGCGCAGTGCGGCGTTCATTCAGCATCAGAAGCGGCATTACGCGAAGGTGTTTGAAGGGACTGGGGTTGCGTTGCGGTTCTTTGATTCGAAGACGCATGCGTTGGGGAATCCGGAGCTTTCGGTTCCCGTCGAGGTTTAAAGCAAGATCAAAAGATCGCAGCCTTCGGCAGCTCCTACATTAGTTGGAATGCGTTCCCCCTGTAGGAGCTGCCGAAGGCTGCGATCTTTTGATTTGTTGCTTCATTCTTCGGCGCTGTGCACCACCACCAGCAACTGCGCCTGCACCTCGCCCACCGACCTGATCCGGTGTGGCTTTTGCGCATTGAAGTGCAGCGCATCGCCACGCTCCAGCAGCACCCGCTCGTTCATGAAATCCACTTCCACCTGCCCTTCGTGGACGAACAGAAACTCCTCGCCCATATGCTCCTTGAAGGTCTTGTCGGTGAATTCGCTCGGCGGGTAGATGATGAACGGCAGCAGGTTGCGTTCGCTGACCTGATGCGCCAGCACCGCATACCCGGGGCTCTGATCGTTGGCCGCCAGTGACTGGCGTTCGTGGCTGCGCACCAGGCTGTAGCTGTCGAGGCTGACGTTGTCCTCGGAGAACAGTTCTTCAACCTTCACGTTCAGTGCTTTCGCCAGTTTCAGCGCTGCAGCGATCGACGGGGTGTTCAACCCACGCTCGACTTTCGACAGGTAACTCTTGGTCATGCCGGATTTTTCGGCCAGAGCCTCAAGCGTTACCCCAAGTTTTTTTCTCAATAATTTCAAACGGATAGACATGCGCAGCGGTTATTCCATTGAGGAAGCGACGATTTGTGCTTGCCAATGACACTTTGTGTCATATAGCCTCTTTCGTGTCATTTGCACTCACCCAAAGGACACAGACATGGCCAAGACATTAGCACTACCTAAAGAACAACTGGTCAAGCAAGCGCTGACCCAGATGCAAAAAAGCCTGGCGGATAATACGTGGACTGACCGGCAAAAGCTGGCGCTGACCTGCCGGATCCTGTTCGAAAGCGGTCACGATTCCGGTCTGGCCGGACAGATCACGGCGCGCGGCCCGCAACCCGGCACCTATTACACTCAGCAACTGGGCCTGGGTTTCGATGAAATCACCGCAAGCAATCTGCTGCTGGTCAACGAAGACCTGGAAGTGCTCGAAGGGCACGGCATGGCCAACCCGGCCAACCGTTTCCACAGCTGGGTCTACCGCGCCCGGCCGGACGTGAACTGCATCATCCACACGCACCCGACGCACATTGCCGCGCTGTCGATGCTGGAAGTGCCGCTGCAGATTTCCCACATGGACCTGTGCCCACTGTACGACGACTGCGCGTTTCTCGAAGGCTGGCCGGGGGTACCGGTGGGTAACGAAGAAGGCGAACTGATCGCTGGAGCACTGGGCGACAAGCGCGCGATTCTGCTCTCGCACCACGGCCAGCTGTCGACCGGCATCACGATTGAAGAAGCCTGTGTCATCGCCCAACTGATCGAGCGCGCCGCCAGGCTGCAATTGCTGGCGATGGCGGCCGGCGAGATCAAGCCGATCATTCCGGCGTTGGGGCGCGAGGCCCATGACTGGGTGTCGAAGCCCAAACGCCACGCCGCCGCTTTCAACTACTACGCTCGGCAGAACCTGCGCCAACACGCCGATTGCCTGAACTGATTTCAGCTTTTTCCGGAGACTCATCATGTCCAACATTCACGGCATCATCGGCTACACCATCACCCCGTTCGGCGCCAACGGCGAAGGCCTCGACCTACCTGCCCTCGGCCAATCGATCGATCGCCTGATCGACAGCGGCGTCCACGCCATCGCCCCGCTGGGCAGCACCGGCGAAGGCGCCTACCTGAGTGACGCCGAGTGGGATCAAGTCGCCGGGTTCAGCATCAAGCACGTCGCCAAACGGGTGCCGACCATCGTCAGCGTGTCCGATCTGACCACCGCCAAAGCCATCCGCCGCGCACGCTTCGCCGAAGCCCACGGCGCTGACGTGGTGATGGTGCTGCCAGCCTCGTACTGGAAGCTCAGCGAAGCGGAGATTCTTGCTCACTACCGTGCGATCGGCGACAGCATCGGCGTGCCGATCATGCTCTACAACAACCCGGCCACCAGCGGCACCGACATGTCGGTGGAGCTGATTCTGCGCATCGTCAACGGCGTGGAAAACGTGACCATGGTCAAGGAGAGTACCGGCGACATTCAGCGCATGCACAAGCTGCAATTGCTCGGCGAAAGTCAGGTGCCGTTCTACAACGGCTGCAATCCGCTGGCGCTGGAGGCGTTTGCCGCCGGGGCCAAGGGTTGGTGCACCGCCGCGCCGAACCTGATCCCGCAACTGAACCTGGACCTGTACGCCGCATCGTTGGCAGGTGATCTGGACCGTGCGCGCGAACTGTTCTATCGCCAGTTGCCGCTGCTGGACTTCATTCTCAAGGGCGGTTTGCCGGCGACGATCAAGGCTGGATTGTGTCAGACGGGGCTTGAAGTGGGCGATCCACGCTTGCCGGTGTTCCCGTTGAGTGAGGCAGGGCAAGGTCAGTTGCAAGCGATCCTCAAGACCCTGCGCTGATCTCAGGCAAAACAAAAAACCTGTAGGAGCTGTCGAGTGAAACGAGGCTGCGATCTTTTGATCCTGATCTTTACAATCAAAGATCAAAAGATCGCAGCGTGCCGCAGCGCCTACAGAGGGATGTGCTGGATTCAGAGCACCGGCAACGTCTTGTCCTTGATCGTTTTGCTCGGCCCGTTGGTCTTGACGCTGGCGATGCCTTTGTCGCACGCCGCCTCAGACGAATAGGATTCGCTGCTACCGATGATCTGGTGGTTGGCGGCCTTGAGGTTGAAGTAAGGATGGCCATCCTTGGTGGTCTTTTTCTCGTAGCGTTCATCCAGCGGGCTGTTGGTCTGCACCGAGGCAATGCCGTTGTCGGCTGCCGCGCGGGTGGTGTAGAGCTCGCTGGTGAGAATGGTTTCGGCGTTGGCGGCCTTCAGCACAAACCTGAACTGACCGTTGCTGCTTTTGCTCACTTCGTACCATCCGGACATGCTCGTTTCTCCTTGGCGATTGAGAGGTTTCGCGCTTCGAAGTAAAGACCAGTCTCAGACTTCTGTCGCCTGAAGCGGCGCCTTCGCGAGCAAGCTCGCACACAAGGTTCTTCAGCGAACACAAAATTTGTGAGCACCAGAGAAAACTGTGGGGGCTTGCCCGCGAAGGGGTCAACCCGGAATCGGCTATTTCACCCCCGTCCGCACCACCGACAACTCCGGCGCACTCACCCGCCGCTGACTCAGATACCGCGTGCAGCTCACCCGCAGAAACGAGGCAAAATTCACCACCTCCCCGCGATAATCCATCACCTCTTCATACAGCTTGGCGATCAGTTGATTGGTGGTCATGCCATCGACTTCGGCGATTTCGCTGAGGATGTCCCAGAACTGGTTTTCCAGGCGCAGCGTTGTCACCACGCCGCAGATGCGCAGCGAGCGCGAGCGTGATTCGTAGAGAATCGGGTCGGCCTTGACGTAGAGCTCGCACATGGGCGAATCCTCGTTACAGGGTGATTTTGGTGCCAAGCAAGCCGAGGAAACCGGCCAGCCAGTTCGGATGCGCCGGCCACGCCGGGGCAGTGGCCAGATTGCCTTGAACATGGCCGTCCGTCACCGGGATGTCGATGTACGTACCACCCGCCAGGCGCACTTCCGGGGCGCAGGCCGGATAGGCGCTGCATTCGCGGCCTTCGAGAACGCCCGCCGCCGCCAGCAATTGCGCGCCGTGGCAGACCGCCGCAATCGGCTTGCCGGCCTTGTCGAAGGCACGCACCAGCTCCAGGACTTTTTCGTTCAGGCGCAGGTATTCCGGCGCACGACCGCCCGGGATCAGCAGCGCGTCGTAGTCCGCCTCGGCGACCTTGGCGAAGTCGAAGTTGAGGGCAAACAGGTGACCGGGTTTCTCGCTGTAGGTCTGATCGCCTTCGAAGTCATGGATCGCGGTGCGCACGGTCTTGCCGGCGGCCTTGTCCGGGCACACGGCGTGCACGGTGTGACCGACCATTTGCAGGGCCTGGAACGGCACCATCACTTCGTAGTCTTCGACGTAATCGCCGACCAGCATCAGGATTTTTTTCGCGGCCATGGGGGAAGTCTCCTCGGGAATGGGCTTGCGGGAGTATTCAAGGTAGACCTTATCCGTTCGGACAGGTAACAACCGGCTACTACGACCTGTCCCGTGCAGGAGCTGCCGAAGGCTGCGATCTTTTGATTTTGCCTTTAAAAGCGAAGATCAAAAGATCGCAGCCTTCGGCAGCTCCTACAGGGGTTACCGCCAACTGTACGCCTAAGTCTGTGCCCAGCTGTAACAGCCCGACCCTCCCGGTTTATGGCTAGATGAAGCCACCTCCCTGTCACCTTCAATTCTGGTCACCCACATGTCTTCGCGCGAAAACACCGGCATGGCCCTGGGCCTGCTCGGGGTTGTGATTTTCAGCCTCACCCTGCCCTTCACCCGGATTGTGGTGCAGGAGCTTCACCCATTGCTCAATGGCCTCGGCCGGGCGTTGTTCGCGGCGATTCCGGCAGCGCTGCTGTTGTTGTGGCGTCGGGAGAAGTGGCCGACCTGGCAGCAAGTCAAAGGCCTGAGCCTGGTGATTGCCGGGGTGATTCTCGGCTTCCCGGTGCTGTCAGCGTGGGCCATGCAGACCTTGCCGGCGTCCCACGGCGCATTGGTCAACGGGCTGCAACCGTTGTGCGTGGCGCTGTATGCGGCGTGGCTGTCCCATGAACGGCCGTCGAAAGCCTTCTGGGCCTGCGCCGCGCTGGGCAGTGCGCTGGTGCTCGGTTATGCGTTGTACACCGGTGCCGGCAGCATTCAGGCCGGGGACTTGTTGATGCTCGGCGCGATTGCCGTGGGGGGGCTGGGGTATGCCGAGGGTGGCCGACTGGCCAGAGAGATGGGCGGCTGGCAGGTGATCTGCTGGGCGCTGGTACTGTCGACGCCGCTGCTGATCGGGCCGGTGTTGTACCTGGCGCTGCAACATCAGGGCGCGGTCTCGGCCAAAACCTGGTGGGCCTTCGGTTATGTGGCGCTGTTCTCGCAGTTTCTGGGTTTCTTTGCCTGGTACGCCGGGCTGGCGATGGGTGGCATTGCGCGGGTCAGTCAGATCCAGCTGTTGCAGATCTTCTTCACCATCGCGTTTTCAGCGCTGTTCTTTGGCGAACATGTCGAGCCGATCACCTGGGTGTTTGCCTGTGGGGTGATTGCCACGGTGATGCTCGGTCGCAAGACCGCCGTGCGCCCCGCTCAACCGGCCACGGCATGACCACCGCACCCTCGGATGGCGAGCGCATGACCCTGTAGGAGCTGCGGCACGCTGCGATCTTTTGATCTTGAAGGCAACATCAAAAGATCGCAGCGTGCCGCAGCGCCTACAGGTTTTTGTGTCGGATCAGTAATCCATGGCGCGCATCAGGGTTTGTGTCAGGCGAGGAAGCCATCAGTGCGCAGCAAGGTTTCCAGACAGTGCTCACTGATGTGGTAGAACGCCTTCAACTCCGCAATTTTCACCAGCAACTGAGCCGGGTCCACCGGCTCGGCGCGTTTGACCGCCAGAATCATCTTGTTCTTGTTGGTGTGTTCCAGCGAGATGAACTCAAAGACTTTGGTCTCGTAGCCACAGGCCTCGAGGAACAACGCACGCAGGCTGTCGGTGACCATTTCGGCCTGTTGGCCCAGGTGCAGACCGTATTGCAGCATCGGCTTGAGCAGCGCCGGGCTCTGGATCTGCAGGCGGATCTGCTTGTGGCAGCACGGCGAGCACATGATGATCGACGCACCCGAGCGGATGCCGGTGTGGATCGCGTAGTCAGTGGCGATGTCGCAGGCATGCAGGGCGATCATCACGTCCAGCTCGCTCGGTGCCACGCTGCGCACGTCACCGCACTTGAACACCAACCCCGGGTGTTCCAGTTTCGCTGCGGCGGCGTTGCACAGGTTGACCATCTCTTCACGCAACTCGACGCCGGTGACTTCACCTTCGGCCTTGAGCGTGTTGCGCAGGTAATCGTGGATGGCAAACGTCAGGTAACCCTTGCCCGAACCGAAGTCCGCCACCCGCACCGGTCTGTCCAGCGCCAGCGGTGACGAGGTCAGGGCATGGCTGAAGACTTCGATGAACTTGTTGATCTGCTTCCACTTGCGCGACATCGCCGGGATCAGCTCGTGCTGCGCGTTGGTCACACCCAGGTCCTTGAGGAACGGTCGGCTCAGGTCCAGAAAGCGGTTCTTCTCGCGGTTGTGCTCGGCGGATGGCGCTTCACGCAATTGCTGAGGCTTGCTCTTGAACAGCGAAGGCTTGCCCTTTTTGCTGTATTCGAGCTGGGCTTCGTCAGTCACGGTCAGCAAATGCGCATTTTTGAATGCGGCCGGCAGCAGCTCGGCAATCACCGCCACGCCTTCGCTCAGCGGCAGGTTCTTGGTGATGTCGCGGGTCTTGTAGCGATAGACGAAGGACAGGTTTGGCTGAGCCTTGACCGTCACCGCTTTGATGATGATCCGCTGCAGATCCGCCTCTTCACCCACGTACTTGGCCAGCACCAGTTTGATGAAGCCGTTCTGTTCGAGGCTGGTTTGCAGCAGCTCGATGAACTGGGCGTGATGATCAGGCGCGGGCTTGATGGAAGGGGCGGTAACGGACATGGAAAAGCGGCCTCGGACGGGCGAAATCGGGAATGGCGGGTATTTTAGGGGGGATGGGGGTTGGGGACACGCTCTTATTTACCCAACGGCACAAATCAAAAGATCGCAGCCTGCGGCAGCTCCTACATCTGGACCGCGCGCCCCTGTAGGAGCTGCCGCAGGCTGCGATCTTTGCTTTACCCCAGCACAATCAACCGATTGGGCAATTCATTGCGTACCTGCGTCACCGGCACATGCACCTTGAGCAGCTCACCGCAGGCCTCGATGCAGGTGACGAACCCCTCCAGCGTACGCCCCTGCCGCACCTGCTCGGTGAACGCCGCGACTATCGAGTCCCAGCTCTTGTTGTCCAGCCGCCGGGAAATCCCCTCGTCCACCAGAATCTCCACATAGCGCTCGGCCTCGCAGACAAAGATCAGCATCCCGGTGCTGCCGACGGTGTGGTGCAGGTTCTGTTCGAGAAACTGCCGCCGCGCCAGGTTCGATGCCCGCCAGTGCCGCACGCGGCGCGGGATCAGGTGGGTGGTGACCTTCGGCAGACGAAACACCAGGCACAGGACAATGAACAGCCCCCATTGCACCAGCAACAGGGTGTGCATCGTCAGCCAGCCGGTCAGATAGTGAACGATGCCCGGCACCAGCAGCGCCAGCAGGCTGGCCCACAGCAACGGGATGTACGCGTAGTCGTCGGCACGGGCCGCCAGCACCGTTACCAGTTCGGCGTCGGTATCGCGCTCGACCCGGGCAATCGCCTCGGCGACTTTGCGTTGTTCGTGTTCGGTCAGTAATGCCATGTCGAAAAGTGCCTGATCATTATTGTTGTGTGTTCACCAGCCGCCGGACGAACCGCCGCCGCCGAAACTGCCCCCGCCGCCGCTGAAGCCCCCGCCTCCACCGCCGCCGCCAAAACCACCTCCACCGAAACCGCCCCCGCCACCGGAGCCACCACGGCCGGCGGGAAGGATACCGAGCATCTGGCAGACAAACACCGTCAGGATGAACAACATCACCAGAAAAACGAATAACAGCGGATGGCGCGAGACAAAATCGTTTTGCGGATCGCCACTCGACTCATACACCGTCGAGGGCTCGTCCAGCGGATTGCCGCCCAGCACCACCAACATCGCCGCCACGCCGTCGCTGATGCCCTTGCTGAAATTGCCAGCCTTGAACGCGGGCGTGATCACTTGATGGATGATCACCGAACTCTGCGCATCGGTCAGCCGATCCTCCAGACCGTAGCCGACTTCGATGCGCAGCTTGCGCTCGTCCCGGGCGACGATCAGCAGCGCGCCGTTGTTCTTGTCCTTCTGGCCGATGCCCCAGTGCCGGCCCAGTTGTACGCCGTAATCCTCGATAGTGGTGCCCTGCAGATCAGGCACCGTCACCACCACCAGTTGCTCGCCGGTCGCCTGCTCATGTGCCTGCAATTGCTGGCTCAATTGGGCGCGCACCGAGGGCTCGAGCATCTGCGCCTCGTCCACCACCCGCCCGCTCAGCGCCGGGAACGTCAACTCGGCCCGGGCGCTGAGGGCGAACAGCCACAGCATCAGCACCAGCACCAGACCTATCTTCAACACACGCATCTATTACCCCCACCAATCCCTGTAGGAGCTGCCGCAGGCTGCGATCTTTTGATCTTGTTTTTTAAAAACCAACGTCAAAAGATCGCAGCCTGCGGCAGCTCCTACACAGGCTTTGTCAGAACTTCACTTCCGGGGCCTTTTCCGCACCGGGGGTGGTGGCTTCGAAGGTTTCGCGAATCGGCAGATCGCTGTACATCACGCTGTGCCAGAGGCGACCGGGAAAGGTGCGGATCTCGGTGTTGTACTTCTGCACCGCCAGAATGAAATCGCGCCGGGCCACGGCAATCCGGTTTTCCGTGCCTTCGAGCTGCGATTGCAGGGCCAGGAAATTCTGGTTGGCTTTGAGGTCCGGATAACGCTCGGACACCACCATCAGACGGCTCAAGGCACCACTCAACTGATCCTGAGCCTGCTGGAACTGTTTGAGTTTTTCCGGGTTGTCGAGGGTGCTGGCATCGACCTGGATCGACGTCGCCTTGGCCCGGGCTTCGACCACAGCGGTCAGGGTCGCCTCTTCATGCTTGGCGTAGCCTCGGACGGTTTCCACCAGATTGGGAATCAGGTCGGCACGGCGCTGGTACTGGTTCTGTACCTGGCCCCAGGCCGCCTTGGCCTGTTCGTCGAGAGTCGGGATATTGTTGATGCCGCACGCGGTCAATAACGTGGCGAGCACCAGCAACGTGGCGATCTGCAAGCGCGAGCGATTGGTTGGACTTACATTCATCAGAGTGATGCTCCCTGGCGTATTTCATAAAAAACCGACCGTGAAACCTTCTGCGTCGGCTGTTGGGGCATAATCGGCCGCGCCACTGGATTGCAACGGGCCGATGGGCTAAAAAGAGGCCCTGCGCAAACGCTGCCGACGGTCGGCGGGCGTTTTTGGCTCGGTCATTTTGAGCCTGCACCCGAACAACAATAGTCGCTCCCTAACTTTTGGCTGGCCGGCATTGCATTGCCGTTTGGGCCCTTGAGAAAAATATTCATGAAGAAGCTGTGTTTGCTGGGTCTGTTCGTCAGCCTGGCCAGTCATCAAGTATTGGCCGCCACGACCCCGGTACCCCTGGAAAACAAGGACGCGTTCATCAGCAATCTGATGAAGCAAATGACCCTCGACGAGAAGATCGGCCAGTTGCGCCTGATCAGCATCGGCCCGGAAATGCCTCGCGAGTTGATCCGCAAAGAGATCGCCGCCGGCAACATCGGCGGTACGTTCAACTCGATCACCCGCCCGGAAAACCGTCCGATGCAGGACGCGGCGATGCGCAGCCGCCTGAAGATTCCGATGTTTTTTGCGTACGACGTGATCCACGGTCACCGTACGATTTTCCCGATTCCGCTGGCTCTGGCGTCGAGTTGGGACATGGACGCCATCGGCCAGTCCGGGCGCATCGCCGCCAAAGAGGCCGCCGCCGACAGCCTCGACATCACCTTCGCGCCAATGGTCGACATCTCCCGCGACCCGCGCTGGGGCCGCAGCTCCGAAGGTTTCGGTGAAGACACCTACCTGACTTCACGCATCGCCAAAGTGATGGTCAAGGCCTATCAGGGCGAGACCCCGAGCGCGCCCGACAGCATCATGGCCAGCGTCAAGCACTTCGCCCTGTATGGCGCGGTCGAGGGCGGTCGCGACTACAACACCGTCGACATGAGCCCGGTGAAGATGTACCAGGATTACCTGCCGCCGTACCGCGCCGCGATCGATGCCGGCGCTGGCGGGGTGATGGTGGCGCTGAACTCGATCAATGGTATTCCGGCCACGGCCAACACCTGGCTGATGAACGATTTGCTGCGCAAGGACTGGGGCTTCAAAGGTCTGGCCGTCAGCGATCACGGCGCGATCTTCGAGCTGATCAAGCACGGTGTCGCCCGCGACGGTCGCGAAGCAGCGAAGCTGGCGATCAAGGCCGGTATCGACATGAGCATGAACGACACCCTGTACGGCAAAGAGCTGCCGGGGCTGCTCAAGTCCGGCGAGATCGAACAGAAAGACATCGACAACGCGGTGCGCGAAGTGCTCGCCGCCAAATACGACATGGGCCTGTTCAAGGACCCATACCTGCGCATCGGCAAGGCCGAGGATGATCCGGCCGACACCTACGCCGAAAGCCGTCTGCACCGCGCCGAGGCCCGCGATGTGGCCCGTCGCAGCCTGGTGCTGCTGAAGAACCAGAACGACACCCTGCCGCTGAAGAAAACCGCGAAAGTCGCGCTGGTCGGCCCGCTGGCCAAGGCACCGATCGACATGATGGGCAGTTGGGCTGCGGCCGGCAGACCAGCGCAATCGGTCACCCTGTTTGATGGCATGAGTTCGGTGATCGGCAACAAGTCGAACCTGATCTACGCCCGTGGCGCCAACATCACCAGCGACAAGAAGGTGCTCGACTACCTGAACTTCCTCAACTTCGACGCACCGGAAGTGGTCGATGACCCGCGCCCGGCCAACGTGCTGATCGACGAGGCGGTGAAAGCGGCCAAGGACGCCGACGTGATCGTCGCCGCCGTCGGCGAGTCCCGTGGCATGTCCCACGAATCCTCCAGCCGTACCGACCTGAACATCCCGGAAAACCAGCGCGCGCTGATCCGTGCCCTGAAAGCCACCGGCAAGCCATTGGTGCTGGTGCTGATGAACGGCCGGCCGCTGACCATTCTCGAAGAGAACCAGTCGGCTGACGCGATTCTGGAAACCTGGTTCAGTGGCACCGAGGGCGGCAACGCCATCGCTGACGTGCTGTTCGGCGACTACAACCCGTCGGGCAAACTGCCGGTGACCTTCCCGCGCTCCGTGGGCCAGATCCCGACCTACTACAACCACCTGAGCATTGGCCGGCCGTTCACACCGGGCAAACCGGGCAACTACACCTCGCAGTATTTCGATGACACCACCGGGCCGCTGTTCCCGTTCGGTTATGGCCTGAGCTACACGAACTTCAGCCTCAGCGACATGGCGCTGTCGTCGACCACGCTGAACGCCACCGGCAAGCTTGACGCCAGTGTCACGCTGAAAAACACCGGCAAACGTGACGGCGAAACCGTGGTGCAGTTGTACATTCAGGACGTCACCGGCTCGATGATCCGCCCGGTGAAAGAACTGAAGAACTTCCAGAAAGTCATGCTCAAGGCCGGTGAACAGAAAGTCGTGCACTTCACCATCACCGAAGACGACCTGAAGTTCTACAACGCCCAGCTCAAGTACGCAGCGGAGCCTGGCAAGTTCAACGTGCAGATCGGCCTGGATTCACAGGACGTGACGCAGCAGAGCTTTGAGTTGCTGTAACCGTTAAAGCAAAAGATCGCAGCCTGCGGCAGCTCCTACAGGGAATACACCATCCCAATGTAGGAGCTGCCGCAGGCTGCGATCTTTTGATCTTGCTTCTGCCTTATCCGCGGCGGTCGAGAATGTTGACCACCAACCGATCCACCCAGCCCCAAACCCGCTGCTTCACCCGCCGCCACAGTGGCCGGCGCTGCCACTCCTCCAGACTGACCAACTGGCTCAGTCCGAAGTCTTTCTCGAAACTCTTCACCACCGCTGCCGTCAACGACGGATCCAGTGCCTCCAGATTCGCTTCCAGATTGAAGCGCAGATTCCAGTGATCGAAGTTGCACGAACCGATGCTCACCCAGTCGTCCACCAGGACCATTTTCAGGTGCAGGAAGCACGGCTGGTATTCGAAAATCTGCACCCCGGCCTTGAGCAGGCGCGGGTAGTAGCGATGGCCTGCGTATCGCACCGACGGGTGATCGGTGCGCGGCCCGGTCAGCAATAACCGCACGTCGACACCATGCGCAGCGGCCTTGCGCAGCGAGCGGCGGATTTTCCAGGTGGGCAGGAAATACGGGGTGGCCATCCAGATGCGTTTCTGCCCGCTGTTCAAGGCACGAAACAGTGATTGCAGAATGTCGCGATGCTGGCGCGCATCGGCGTAGGCCACGCGGCCCATGCCCTCGCCCATGTCCGGGACCTTGGGCAGGCGCGGCAGGCCGACATGCGCCGAAGGTTTCCACGCCCGGCGATGACGGTTGGCGATCCATTGGCGGTCGAACAGCACTTGCCAGTCAAGCACCAGCGGGCCGGTGATTTCCACCATCACTTCGTGCCATTCGCTGCTGTCCTGCCCCGGCGTCCAGAACTCATCGGTGACACCCGTGCCGCCGACCACTGCCAGACGCTGATCGACCAGCAGCAATTTGCGGTGATCGCGATAGAAATTGCCGACCCAGCGCCGCCAGTTCAGGCGATTGTAGAAACGCAATTCGACCCCGGCCTTTGTCAGGCGCTGACGCAGGTGCAGGGTAAACGCGAGGCTGCCGTAGTCATCGAACAGGCAGCGCACCCGCACACCGCGCTCGGCGGCCTGTACCAACGCCTGAACCACGGCTTCGGCGCAGGCGCCGGCCTCGACCAGATACAACTCCAGTTCGACCTGCTCTTCAGCGCGGGCAATTTCCACCAGCATGCGCGGGAAGAATTGCGGGCCGTCGATCAACAGTTCGAAACGGTTGCCGTCACGCCACGGGAACACCGCGCCGCGCATGTCAGCGCGCCGTGAAGATCAGCACCGCACCCACCGGCACCGACAGACTGATGGCCGACAACCCGGCCAGGTTGCGCAGGGTTTCCAGCCCCGGCGCCAGATCGAAATCCTCGGCGTTGATCACCAGCGGCTCCAGTGTCACCACTTGAAAACGGCGGTCATCGAGACGCGTGGCCAGCAACTCCGCCGGGTACTCGTGTTGTTTGCCGTGCAGATTGACGGTCAGCGGCAGCCGTAATTCAAGCTGCGCGCCGGGGGCCAGATCGTTGATCGGGCGCAGGTCGATCTGGGCGCTGATGGTCGCTTCCGGGAACTGCTCGATCTGGAACAGTTCCTTGCGCATGCGCTCGTCGCGCAGCGGGATGCCACTGTTGATCGAGTCCAGCTCGACTTCGACCTCGGCGCGACCGCCGGGATCGACCTTGCCGTGCAGCACCAGAAAGCGCTGCACTTCGCAAATGTGGGCATTCTTCGTGCTGACAAACGACAGCCGCGACGACTCGCCGTCCAGATACCAGTTGGCCTGCGCCGGCAACGCGGCAGCGGCCAGCAGCAGACTGGCGAAGGCTTTATAGAGGGGGCGGTTGAACATTGAATACTCGTGGGGGCGATAAACCTGCACGAACCTTAACCGGCCATAGGTTTATTGCAAACATCAAGATCAAAAGATCGCAGCCTGCGGCAGCTCCTACAGGATCTGGTTCACACATCCACTCTGTAGGAGCTACCGCAGGCTGCGATCTTTTAAGGCTGTAAACGGCAGCCTTGCCGTTCGCTCAGCCACTGCGCGCGGTTGCTGCGGCCCATGCCGCTGACGGTGATGGTTTTGCTCGCGCTGTCATCGCTGAACCCACTGGTGGGCAGCCACTGTTTGACATAGCTCCGGCAATACTCGGCCTCGTTGTTCATCACGTAGCGACACGAACAATATTCCTTCGCCGTGTAAGCACTGATGATGTCCGGGAACGCCCAGAGGTTTTCCCGCTCGAGCCAGATCCAGCCGAGCAACACGATCAACACCAGCAGCAACATCCGCTTGAGCCGTTTCATGGCTGCACCGCCTTGAGCACGCGCTTGAGCAGTTCGGTGTGGCGGTAGCTGCCGTCGCGATCATCGGCGTAACGCACGATCACCAGTTTCTCGCTGGGGATCACATACAGCGCCTGGCCCCAGTGACCGAGGGCGGCGAAGGTGTCGGGCGGCGCGTCGGGCCACGGCGCGGCGGCGCCATCGGCCGGGCGATTGAGCCACCACTGGGCGCCGGGTACCGCTTCGTCCTGATGCGCCTTGTAGCCGGCAAACGGCTCGCGGTTGAAGGCCACCCAATCCCTGGGCAACAACTGTCGATCATGCCAGCGCCCGTCGCGGGCCATCAGCAAACCGACGCGGGCCAGATCCCGGGCGGTGAGGTAGGTATACGACGAGGCGACAAACGTGCCGCCGGCATCGGTTTCCCACACGGCATGACGAATGCCCAGCGGCTCGAACAGCGCCGTCCACGGATAGTCGGGGTAACGTTGCTGGCCAACCATGTTCTTCAGCGCCGCCGCCAGCAGATTGCTGTCGCCACTGGAATACCGGAACGCCTGCCCCGGCGGCGCGTAGGCATCGTGATCGGCGGTGAACGCAGGCATGTCGCGGTGCCCACGGGTGTAGAGCATCGCCACCACCGACGACTTCAGCGGCGCGTATTCGTAGTCTTCCTGCCAGTCCAGCCCCGAGGCCCAGTGCAGCAGATCGGCGATTGTTATGGCCGGGTGTTTTTCCAGTGTCGGGTAAAACCTCACGGCCGGATCTTCGAGTTTGAACAGGCCTTCGCCATACGCCACCCCAAGCACCGTGGCCATCAGACTTTTGCTGATCGACCAGGTCAGGTGCGGCGTCTCGGCACGGGTCGGGCCGGCGTAGCGTTCGTAGACCAACTGGCCGTCGCGGATGATCAGCAAGGCGTCGGTGCGGATGCCTTGGCGGGTGTGGTCATCGCGGGATGGGAAGGCGTAGGTTTCCAGCGCCTTGACGGCAGGGCCGCTGAGTCTGGCGCCGCTCGGCCATTGTTCGCCGGGCCATTGCTCGGCCTGGACCGTGAAGCTGATCAGCAGCAGAAACAGGGACAGGCCTTTGAACATGGAAAAGTCTCAACCGACGGGTGCGAAGATCATGGCCCAGAAAAATGACAATCTCCCAATCACTGTAGGAGCTGCCGCAGGCTGCGATCTTTTGATTGTGCTTTTAAAGATCAAAAGATCGCAGCCTGCGGCAGCTCCTACAGGGGAGTGTGCAGGGCTTTGGCCAAGCGCTTCGCTCGAGCGCCCGTCGCCAACTGCATTACCGCCTGATCACGCTGCCACATCTGTACCCACTCCGGACTACGCTCGGCCAACGCCTGATCGATCTCAGGTTTGAGCGCATCAAACTGCGCAAACAACCCACCCAGCAACACATGCCCGGCCGGATTGTTCGGCGGCTGGCGGCTCGCCTCCGCGCACCCGGCCAACAGCGCCAGCAAGCGCAATTGCAGCGCCTGCGACCAGCCACTGTCCTGACCGACGCCATACAGCCACGCGGTCATCGCGCTCAATACATAAACATCTTCCAGGGTGCGGAACGGCTTCACATAAGCATCCCAACCGTCCCCCGCGAGCAACTCGCACAGCGCGCCGTCCAGGTACAGCCGACCGTGACTGATGTCCGGCATCAGCGGCAGTGCCGGGAGTTTTTCCACCCGCACGCCGGGCTCGCCGGGGTAGACCACCGCCAGACTCAGGCGCGGTGCCTCGCCGGGTTCTTCACTGCGTGCGGCGACGAGCAGCCAGTCCGCCGCATCCCCCGCCGTGACGAAATCCTTTTGCCCGTTGAGTCGTAAATCGCTCAGGCGCGTCTGCATGTCCGCCGGGCGCAGGCTGCGCTGCTCGGTCGCACACAACGCGCCAAGGCTCGGCGGCGCGCTCGGCCAGAGCATGCGCAATGCCGCCTGATAACCCACCAGAAATGCCAGCCCCGGTGTCGCCATCCGCCGCCCTCCCGCCACCGCCAGTTCAAACGGCGTGACGTTGCCCAGTTGATCCAGCAACGCGGCGAAACCCTCCGCAAGATCGGCAACGGCGGGCAGGCGTTCACGGCTTTCGAGCAGGCTGGGCCAGGGCATAAGAGGCTCCTTGTGGGCTGTCATACAAGCATCACCAAACGTTCATGGCGATGACACCGGGGCTACATAGCCTGACTTTGCACAACATGGCTGCATAAAGAAAGTCGATCGGCTGCAACCCACGACGGGTTCAAGGCCCGTACGGAGATTCAAATGACTCAGATCGCCCGCATCAGCGACACCGGCAATGAACGCCGCCTGCAAGCCGAACGCCTGATCGGCGCCGAGGCCCTGCAGCAAGCCCAGGCCTTGCGTTTCAACGTGTTCAGCGGCGAGTTCAACGCCAAGCTGAAAGGCGCGGAACTGGGTCTGGACATGGATGACTATGATGTTCACTGCAGCCACATCGGCGTGCGTGACCTGAACACCGGGCGTCTGGTCGCCACCACCCGTTTGCTTGATCACACCGCCGCCAGCAGCCTGGGCAAGTTCTACAGCGAAGAAGAATTCAGCCTGCATGGCCTGACACATCTGAAAGGCCCGATTCTCGAAATCGGCCGCACCTGCGTCGACCCGGCCTACCGCAACGGCGGCACTATTGCGGTGCTCTGGGGTGAACTGGCTGAAGTGCTCAATCAGGGCGGCTACAGCTACCTGATGGGTTGCGCGAGCATTCCGATGCAGGACGGCGGCGTGCAGGCCCACGCGATCATGCAGCGCTTGCGCGAACGCTACCTGTGCACCGAACACTTGCGCGCCGAACCGAAGAATCCGCTGCCATCACTGGATATTCCATCCAACGTGATCGCCGAAATGCCGCCGCTGCTCAAGGCTTACATGCGCCTGGGCGCGAAGATCTGCGGCGAGCCGTGCTGGGACGAGGACTTCCAGGTCGCCGACGTGTTCATCCTGCTCAAGCGCGACGAACTCTGCCCGCGCTACGCCAAGCACTTCAAGGCGGCCGTGTGATGAGCCGGTTTCGCGTGTACGCGCGAATCGCGCGGGTGTTGGTGGTGGTGACGCTGGGCCTGATCATGGCCAGCGTCTTCGGTGTGTTCGAGCGTCTGGGCCTGGCGCATTCGATGCAACGCCGTCAGCGCTGGTCGCGATTTTTCATGGCGCGCCTGAGCAATGCCCTGCCCTTTCGCGTGACCGTGCATGGCGAGCTGCCGAAACAGCCGATGCTGTGGGTCAGCAACCACGTGTCATGGACCGACATTCCGCTGCTGGGCATGCTCACACCGCTGTCGTTTCTGTCCAAGGCCGAAGTGCGCACCTGGCCAGTGGCCGGTTGGCTGGCAGCCAAGGCTGGCAGTCTGTTCATCCGTCGCGGTTCGGGCGACAGCCAGTTGATCCGCAAACAGATGACCCGCCATTTGCAAACCCGACATCCGCTGCTGATGTTCCCGGAAGGCACCACCACCGATGGCCGCTCGCTGCGCACCTTTCATGGTCGCCTGCTGTCGGCGGCAATCGATTCCGAGGTGATGCTGCAACCGGTGGCGATCCGTTACCTGCGTGATGGCGAAATCGACACGCTGGCGCCGTTCATTGGTGATGATGACTTGCTGTCGCACCTGATGCGCCTGTTCAGCAATGATTGCGGCGATGTCGAAGTGCATCTGCTCAAGCCAATCGCCTGCCAGGGTCGCGAGCGTGCGGCGCTGGCGTTCGAAGCGCAGCAGGCGGTACAGAAGGCGTTGTTTGGTGATATCGCCAAACCGGCCGAGCCACGGCGTGCCGGCGAACTGATCGCTGCCTGAAAAGCAAAAGATCGCAGCCTTCGGCAGCTCCTACACTGATCCCCTGTAGGAGCTGCCGAAGGCTGCGATCTTTTGATCTTGCCTATCCCTGTGAAGCCGCAAAGTCCTGCAGTTGCGGGTAGAACAAGCGGAAATCCTCACTCAGCGGCTCATACAAGCGCCGCAACTCCTGCATCGCCCCCGCCAGTTCCTCAGGCCGGGTCAGGCGCCGGGAGATCCCGCGCAACACCTGCTCCAGCACTTCGAACTCCTGATATGAACCCAGCCAGTCATTGGCGACCATGTGCGGCGCGATCATCGCCAGGCGTTCGGGCAGTTGCCTTTCACTCGACAGCACGCGGTAAACGTCGGTGGTGAACTGCTCCAGCGGCTGATCGGCGTATAACGTCCAGTCGCGCGCCAGGCAATGGTCGAAAAACACATCGAGGACGATCCCGGCGTAGCGCCGACGCGTCTGCGAAAAGCGCCCGAGCGCGGTGTCCACCAAAGGATGGCGATCGGTGAACACATCAATTCGGCGGTGCAAGTGAATCGCCGCTTCAATCTGCGGAGCAAACTGCCCCTGCAGCCGTCCTTTGACGAAATCGCCATACAGACTGCCGAGTAATTGCTCGGGGCGCTGGCCTCCGAGGTGTAAATGTGCGAGATAGTTCATGGGCGCAGCTTAGCACTGCGCGCTTTCATCGTTACACCACACGTATCGTTATAACCCGATATACCGATTTATGCGGTCGTCAGATCAAATTCATATTGGTATATCGCGAAATACCGATTTAAAGTTCGCTTCATCGCGATATAGCGCTACACATCACGAGCACAAAGCCATGAACCTCGACCTCGACGAAATAATAAAAGCCCTGGCACACCCAGTACGGCGAGACATCCTCATCTGGCTGAAAGACCCCAAAGCCGAGTTTCCGGAACAGTTGCACAACCACGAGTACGGCATCTGCGCCGGGCAGATCGATCAACGCTGCGGCCTGTCGCAGTCGACCGTCTCCGCCCACCTGGCGACCCTGCAACGCGCAGGCCTGATCAGCAGCCAGAAAGCCGGCCAGTGGCACTTCTTCAAACGCAACGAGGACGTGATCCAGGCGTTCCTCGACGCCATCGTCAAAGAGCTCAGCGCTCCCACAAGGAATTGATTCAAATGCCCCTCTCGCTACTCATCCTGGCCTTGAGCGCCTTCGCCATCGGCACCACCGAGTTCGTCATCATGGGCCTGCTGCCCGATGTGGCGGCCGACCTCGGTGTGTCGATCCCGGGCGCCGGCTGGCTGGTGACCGGTTACGCCCTGGGCGTGGCCATCGGTGCACCGTTCATGGCACTGGCCACCGCCAGACTGCCACGCAAGGCGGCACTGGTAGCGCTGATGGGAATTTTCATCGTCGGTAACCTGCTGTGCGCCATCGCCAGTGACTACAACGTGCTGATGTTTGCCCGTGTCGTCACCGCGCTGTGCCACGGTGCGTTCTTCGGTATCGGTTCTGTCGTAGCCGCCGGGCTGGTAGCGCCGAACAAACGGGCCTCGGCCGTGGCGCTGATGTTCACCGGCCTGACCCTGGCCAACGTGCTCGGCGTGCCACTGGGTACGGCGCTGGGTCAGGAAGCTGGCTGGCGTTCGACCTTCTGGGCCGTGACCGTGATCGGTGTGATCGCGCTGATTGGCCTGATCCGCTTTCTTCCGGCCAAGCGTGACGAGGAAAAACTCGACATGCGCGCCGAACTCGCGGCCCTCAAAGGCGCCGGTATCTGGCTGTCGCTGAGCATGACCGCGCTGTTCGCCGCTTCCGTATTCACCCTGTTCACCTACGTCGCCCCCCTGCTCGGCGAAGTCACCGGTGTGTCGCCGCGTGGTGTGACCTGGACGCTGATGCTGATCGGCCTGGGCCTGACCGTCGGCAACATCATCGGCGGCAAACTGGCTGACAAAGGCATGGCCGCCACGCTGATCGGCGTATTCATCGCCATGGCCGTGGTCTCCACCGTGCTGACCTGGACCAGCGTTGCGCTGATCCCGACTGAAATCACCCTGTTCCT
Source organism: Pseudomonas sp. MG-9 (assembly GCF_018729515.1). Taxonomy (NCBI): domain Bacteria; kingdom Pseudomonadati; phylum Pseudomonadota; class Gammaproteobacteria; order Pseudomonadales; family Pseudomonadaceae; genus Pseudomonas; species Pseudomonas sp. MG-9. The sequence continues at coordinate 211,690 of NZ_JAHHZH010000005.1, read as the reverse complement.
CTGGGCCACTGCGTGTTTCGCCGCCGTACCGGCGCTGCAAGTCAACGTGGTGACTTTCGGCAAAGCGGCACCGAACCTGGTTTCGACCCTGAACATCGGCGCGTTCAACGTCGGTAACGCCCTCGGCGCCTGGGTCGGCGGCAGCGTCATCGCCCACGGTTTTGGCCTGACCCGCGTGCCGCTGGCCGCCGCCGCTCTGGCGGTACTCGCCCTGCTGGTGACCCTGATCACTTTCCGTCAGAACGGCAATGCCGATCTGGCCCCGGCAACTAACTGATTAACTTTCACTGACGAGGGTTGTACACATGGCAACTATTTTCGATCCGATCAAACTGGGCGACCTCGAGCTGTCCAACCGCATCATCATGGCCCCGCTGACCCGCTGCCGCGCCGACGAAGGCCGCGTGCCGAACGCGCTGATGGCCGAGTACTACGTGCAACGTGCCTCCGCCGGCCTGATTCTCAGCGAAGCCACGTCGGTGACCCCGCTGGGCGTCGGTTACCCTGACACCCCGGGCATCTGGTCCAACGACCAGGTCCGCGGCTGGACCAACGTGACCAAGGCCGTACACGCTGCCGGCGGCAAGATCGTCCTGCAACTGTGGCACGTCGGCCGGATCTCGCACCCCTCGTACCTCAACGGTGAAACACCGGTCGCCCCGAGCGCGATCCAGCCTAAAGGTCACGTCAGCCTGGTTCGCCCACTGGCCGACTACCCGACCCCGCGCGCTCTGGAAACCGCTGAAATCGCCGAAATCGTCGACGCCTACCGCACCGGCGCCGAGAACGCCAAGGCCGCCGGTTTCGACGGCGTGGAAATCCACGGCGCCAACGGCTACCTGCTCGACCAGTTCCTGCAAAGCAGCACCAACCAGCGCACCGACAACTACGGTGGCTCTCTGGAAAACCGCGCGCGTCTGCTGCTGGAAGTGACTGACGCCGCGATCGACGTCTGGGGCGCCGGCCGTGTCGGCGTGCACCTGGCCCCCCGCGCCGACTCCCACGACATGGGCGACGACAACCTCGCCGAGACCTTCACCTATGTCGCTCGCGAACTGGGCAAGCGTGGCATCGCCTTCATCTGCTCCCGCGAGAAAGAAGGCGCCGACAGCCTCGGCCCACAACTCAAAGAAGCCTTCGGCGGCGCGTACATCGCCAACGAACGCTTCACCAAGGACAGCGCCAATACGTGGCTGGCTGAAGGCAAGGCTGACGCTGTAGCGTTCGGCGTACCGTTCATTGCCAACCCGGACCTGCCGGCACGCCTGAAAGCCGATGCCCCGCTGAACGATCCGCGCCCTGAGCTGTTCTACGGCAAAGGCCCGATCGGCTATATCGATTATCCAGCGCTGTAAACAACATCAACAAACAAGAAGCCCTGCCTCGAAAGAGCCAGGGCTTTTTTTATTTTCATACATTTAAAAAGTCGCCATACAAACAATATAAACCTAAGCTTGATTCAGCAACTAATTAGTTGCCAATCAACCAACTTAATTAAATAACGATATATAAACATGAATGATATAGACCCAAACAAACTTACATTTATCCTGCAAATCACCAATGCCACGGATTCTACTTTCTGGCTTGACGATTCGTCTCCAACGCACCCACCCGTGACTCGTATCGACAAGATCCTCCCTTACCAGACCGTCTTTATGGTGTTTGAAGGAGATCCTCATCTGAAGCAGGACATCGATATTGATTACGATATCAAAAAAGAGGTATTCACCACTTACATCTGCTACACCAACTACAAACAAAAAGTACAGTTCGACACCACGCTCAGTTATTGTCACAGACAAATCGCGGGACACCGAATTCCAACAGTCGAACTCTTCTGGGAAACCAATGCTTTCTCTATTGGCGCCGAACCCGTCACCTGCGGCGCGGCCCTGGAAAATGAAAACCCGGTTTACCCTTACAGCTATAAGATGATCGCTTTTATGACGCCGTCGGCCTGATGAAGGGTTATCCGCAGGTTCTGAAGTCAGTCGGATCAACCACGACGCTTGCTTGATCCCAAGCGACCGTAAGACCGCTGAGGCCAATCACCGCGACACCAATCACGCCAAAGCTGTCCGGGGTATGGTCGAAAATCAAATACCCGTATATCCCGGCAAACAGAATCTGCCCGTAACGGAAGGGTGCCAGCATTGCCAGTGCCGCATGGCGGAAAGCCTGGGTCAGCAACAGGTGACCGAGCAGGTCGCAGTGCCCAGGCCAATCATGAACAGGCCATGCAACAGCGTCGGCGTGCTCCAGAAGAACGGCAACCGTGCAGTCATGATCAGGCTGTTGAGAATGCCGGTGAGAAAGTTGCTGGTGGGCGGGCTGTCGATCCCGCTGAGCAGGCGGGTGAGCAATTGATAGAAGCCAAACCATAATGCCGAGCACAATGGCAACAAGATCGCCGAGGTGAACAGCGCACCGCCGGGCCGCACAGCGCACGCAGAAATTGCAAACCGGGCCGGTTGGTGCGTTCCACCGCTTAAAAACCAGTGCGCGACACGAAAATCACCAGGAAGATCAGCGCGACACACTTATCGCCTGCTCGCGCCCTCGTAGCCCGGGTTGTTAACATTCATTCACACACTCGACACAAAACCCCTACAAAATACGTAGCTCGCTACCTATCAACCTGGCAAACGTACGTATATAAAAGCACCCCATTACAGAAAGGCGAACGACGCAGGGACATTTCCCTCGCTTCAAGCCTTGACACGAGCGGATCCAATTACGCATTTTGTTTCATTTGCGCAGGCTGGGGCTCAGGCGCAGCATATCCAGTCCTGTATCGACCCAGCGCTCGGCTTCAGCATGCAGTTGGAAGCTGTCGGGCGCCAATAGCCATCCATACAGGAGGCCATCGATATACGCATGAATGCTGATGGCCGCCCGGGCAGTGTCGAGATCTTCCGGCAACTGGCCGCGATTTACCGCATTACGCAGGGTCAGAGCGATGCGCGTGTTGCAATCGAGACTGACTTCCCGGCGCTGCTGACGCAGATCGCACATTTCATCGGTGAACTCGCACTTATGAAACAGAATTTCGTTGATACGCCGGGTCTTCGGGTCCAGCGCAACTTGATGAAACAAATGAATCAGCAATTCGCGCATGCAGCCCAGCGGATCCAGCTCATCCTCACTTTCACTGGCCCGGGCCAGCTCATCCAGTGGCTCACGCAAAGAGTCGAGCATGGCCTGTACCAGATCGGCCTTGTTGCTGAAATGCCAATAGATGGCACCGCGCGTGACGCCGGCCATCGTCGCGATATCCGCCAGGGTCGTGCGGGCCACGCCCCTTTCATAAAACGCTTTCTCGGCCGCTTCGAGAATCTGGCTTCGCGTTTCCTGAGCTTCCTCTTTGGTACGACGGACCATGGCAGTAAAACCTCAAACAGGATGTTTCAGGGATGGCTGAATATCCACTGAATAAAGAAGGGGCCGATCTCTCACGAATCGGCTCCCAGGCCTACAATTTCAAACCTTGCGACGCATTTTGTAACAGGGTAGGTACGAAGCCAAGGTATTTACAAACAACCATGAACGTAAGTATATTCCTTAGCAAGCTACTTATCCACTCGACCCGATTTTTTTACCCTTCCACACTTCTTGTGCGCATTTTGCGCGCCTGACCCGAGGATCTTCATGCAATTCAAGCCAGCTGTTACCGCTCTGGTCACTGCCGTCGCCCTGGCATCGCTGCTCAGCGGATGTAAAAAGGAAGAAGCGGCCCCGGCCGCTCCGCCTCCTCAGGTCGGCGTCGTCACCCTGCAACCACAAGCGTTCACCCTCACGTCCGAACTGCCGGGCCGCACCAGTGCGTACCGCATCGCTGAAGTTCGACCACAGGTCAACGGCATCATTCTCAAGCGTCTGTTCAAGGAAGGCGGCGATGTCAAAGCCGGCCAGCAGCTGTATCAGATCGATCCGGCGGTCTATGAAGCGACCCTGAAAAGCGCCGAAGCCAGCCTGCGTTCGACCAAGTCGATCTCCGACCGCTACAAGCAACTGGTCGATGAGCAGGCCGTGAGCCGTCAGGAATACGACACCGCTGTCTCCAACCGCCTGCAATCAGAAGCATCGCTGCAGAGCGCGCAGATCAACGTGCGTTACACCAAGGTCTACGCGCCGATCTCCGGCCGTATCGGCCGCTCTTCGGTGACCGAAGGCGCACTGGTCAGCAATGGCCAGGCCGACGCCATGGCGGTGATCCAGCAACTGGACCCGATCTATGTCGACGTGACCCAGTCTTCGGTCGAATTGCTGGAACTGCGTCGCGAACTGGAAAGCGGTCGTCTGCAAAAGGCCGGCGACAATGCGGCAGCGGTCAAGCTGACCCTTGAAGACGGCAGCCAGTACAAGCTTGACGGCAAGCTGGAATTCTCCGAAGTGTCGGTTGATCAGACCACCGGTTCCGTGACCCTGCGCGCGGTATTCCCGAACCCCGATCACACGCTGCTGCCAGGCATGTTCGTCCATGCCCAGTTGCAGGCGGGTGTGAACAGCGCGGCGATCCTCGCCCCGCAACAAGGCGTGACCCGTGACCTCAAAGGCACGCCGACCGCGCTGGTCGTTGGCCCGGACAACAAGGTCGAGTTGCGTCAGCTCAAGGCCAGCCGCACCGTCGGCAGCCAGTGGCTGATCGAAGACGGCCTGAAGGCCGGCGATCGACTGATCACCGAAGGTCTGCAATTCGTCAAACCGGGCATCGAAGTCAAGCCAAGCGAGGCGACCAACGTCGGCGCAAAGAACCCGGCCCCCGCACAGGCAGCTGACAAAGCCGCCGGCGGCAAAGGGGAGTAACCCATGTCAAAATTCTTCATCGACCGTCCGATTTTCGCCTGGGTAATTGCCCTGGTGATCATGTTGGTCGGGGCACTATCGATCCTGAAATTGCCGATCAACCAGTACCCGAGCATTGCGCCACCGGCCATTGCGATCTCCGTGACCTACCCGGGTGCTTCGGCACAAACGGTTCAGGACACCGTGGTCCAGGTGATCGAGCAGCAGCTCAACGGTATCGACAACCTGCGTTATGTATCGTCGGAAAGTAACTCCGACGGCAGCATGACCATCACCGCGACCTTCGAGCAAGGCACCAACTCCGACACCGCGCAGGTTCAGGTTCAGAACAAGCTGAACCTGGCCACCCCGCTGTTGCCGCAGGAAGTGCAGCAACAGGGTATCCGCGTGACCAAGGCAGTGAAGAACTTCCTCTTGGTGATCGGCGTGGTGTCGCGTGACGGCAGCATGTCCAAGGACGACTTGTCCAACTACATCGTGTCGAACATGCAGGACCCGATCTCGCGGACTGCCGGTGTCGGTGACTTCCAGGTCTTCGGTGCCCAGTACGCGATGCGCATCTGGCTCGACCCGGCCAAGTTGAACAACTTCAACCTGACCCCGGTCGACGTGAAAACCGCCATTGCGGCGCAGAACGTCCAGGTGTCGTCCGGTCAGCTCGGTGGTTTGCCTGCGGTACAGGGCCAGCAACTGAACGCCACGATCATCGGCAAGACCCGTCTGCAAACCGCCGAACAGTTCAAGGAAATCCTGCTCAAGGTCAACAAGGACGGCTCGCAGGTTCGCCTCAAAGACGTCGCCGACGTTGGCCTCGGTGGCGAAAACTACGCCATCAGCGCCCAGTTCAACGGCAGCCCGGCTTCCGGTCTGGCAGTGAAACTGGCCAACGGCGCCAACGCCCTCGACACCGCCAAGGCTCTGCGCAAGACGATTGATGACCTCAAGCCGTTCTTCCCGCAAGGCATGGAAGTCGTATTCCCGTACGACACCACTCCGGTGGTGACCGAGTCGATCAAAGGTGTGGTTCACACCCTGGTCGAAGCGATCGCGCTGGTGTTCCTGGTGATGTTCCTGTTCCTGCAAAACTTCCGCGCCACCGTCATCACCACCATGACCGTGCCGGTGGTATTGCTGGGTACGTTCGGCATCCTCGCCGCCGCCGGTTTCAGCATTAACACGCTGACCATGTTCGGTATGGTGCTGGCCATCGGCTTGCTAGTGGACGACGCCATCGTCGTGGTGGAAAACGTCGAGCGGGTGATGAGCGAAGAAGGCTTGTCACCGAAGGAGGCGACCAAAAAGTCCATGGGCCAGATCCAGGGTGCGCTGGTGGGTATCGCCCTCGTACTCTCCGCGGTATTACTGCCGATGGCGTTCTTCAGCGGCTCCACCGGGGTGATCTACAAGCAGTTCTCGATCACCATCGTCTCGGCCATGGCCTTGTCGGTAATGGTCGCCTTGATCTTCACCCCGGCGCTGTGCGCCACCATGCTCAAGCCGATTCCGAAAGGCGAGCACGGCACGCCGAAAAAAGGCTTCTTCGGCTGGTTCAACCGCAATTTCGACCGTGGTGTGCAGAGTTATGAGCGCGGCGTCGGCAACATGCTGTCCCGCAAAGCACCCTACCTGCTGGCCTACCTGCTGATCGTCGTCGGCATGATCTGGCTGTTCACCCGCATTCCGACCGCGTTCCTGCCGGAAGAAGACCAGGGCGTACTGTTCGCTCAGGTACAGACCCCGGCCGGCTCCAGTGCCCAGCGTACTCAAGTGGTCGTGGATGAAATGCGTGAATACCTGCTGCGTCCGAACAAGGACGGCGGTGAAGCGGATGCGGTGGCCTCGGTGTTCACCGTCACCGGCTTCAACTTCGCCGGTCGTGGTCAGAGTTCGGGTATGGCGTTCATCATGCTCAAGCCGTGGGACGAACGTAACGCTGACAACAGCGTGTTCAACCTGGCGGCCCGTGCCCAGCAGCACTTCTTCAGCTTCCGTGATGCCATGGTGTTCGCCTTTGCCCCGCCAGCGGTACTGGAGCTGGGTAACGCCACCGGTTTCGACGTGTTCCTGCAGGACCGTGCGGGTATCGGTCACGAAAAACTGATGCAAGCTCGCAACCAGTTCCTCGGCATGGCCGCGCAGAGCAAGGTCCTGACGCAAGTGCGTCCCAACGGGCTGAACGATGAGCCGCAGTTCCAGCTGGAAATCGATGACGAGAAGGCCAGTGCCCTGGGCATTACCATCAGCGACATCAACAACACCCTGTCGATTGCCTTGGGCAGTAGCTACGTCAACGACTTCATCGACCGTGGTCGTGTGAAGAAGGTGTACGTGCAAGGCCAGCCGGATTCGCGCATGAGCCCGGAAGACCTGAAGAAGTGGTACGTGCGTAACGCCCAAGGCACCATGGTTCCGTTCTCCGCATTCGCCAAGGGCGAGTGGATTTACGGCTCGCCGAAACTGGCGCGCTACAACGGTGTGGAAGCGGTCGAGGTATTGGGTGCTCCGGCGCCGGGTTACTCCACCGGTGAAGCGATGGCCGAAGTCGAAGCGATTGCCAAGAAGCTGCCGGCGGGTGTCGGTATTTCCTGGACCGGTCTGTCCTACGAGGAGCGTCTGTCGGGCTCGCAAGCGCCGGCGCTGTATGCCCTGTCGCTGCTGATGGTGTTCCTGTGTCTGGCGGCGCTGTATGAAAGCTGGTCGATTCCGATCGCGGTCATGCTCGTGGTGCCACTGGGGATCATCGGTGCATTGATGGCCACCAGCCTGCGCGGTCTGTCCAACGACGTGTACTTCCAGGTAGGTCTGTTGACGACCATCGGTCTTGCGGCTAAAAACGCCATTCTGATCGTCGAGTTCGCCAAGGAGCTGCACGAGCAAGGGCGCAGTCTGCGCGATGCCGCGATCGAAGCGTGTCGCATGCGTCTGCGACCGATCATCATGACCTCGCTGGCGTTCGTCCTCGGTGTAGTACCGTTGGCGATCTCCACCGGCGCCGGTTCAGGCAGTCAGCACGCGATCGGTACCGGCGTAATTGGCGGTATGCTCACGGCTACGATCCTGGCGATCTTCTGGGTCCCACTGTTCTTCGTCACGGTTTCGTCCATGGGCCAGCGTAAAATCGCCGACCAGGACGAGACGACTGAAACTCCTAAAGAGGCTGGCCAATGAGCAAGTCGCTACTCTCCATCGCAGTCGCCGCCTTCGTGCTGAGCGGTTGCTCGCTGATACCCGATTATCAGCAGCCTGAAGCACCGGTCGCGGGCCAATACCCGCAGGGCCCGGCGTACTCGCCGGCCCAGGCCCCGGCGCAAGCGGCTGCCGAGCAGGGCTGGAAGCAGTTTTTCCATGACCCGGCCCTGCAGCAGTTGATCCAGGTGTCCCTGGAAAACAACCGCGACCTGCGTGTCGCGGCGCTGAACATCGACGCTTACGCGGCTCAATACCGCATTCAGCGTGCCGATCTGTTCCCGGCGGTATCGGCCAACGCCAGCGGCAGCCGTCAGCGGGTTCCGGCCCGTGCGTCGCAGACCGGTGAATCGAGCATCACCAGCTCCTACTCCGCCACCGTCGGCATCAGCGCCTACGAACTCGACCTGTTCGGTCGCGTTCGCAGCCTGAGCGAACAAGCGCTGCAACAATACTTCGCCACCGAAGAAGCGCGGCGCAGCACCCAGATCAGCCTGGTGGCCAGCGTGGCTAACGCCTACCTGACCTGGCAGGCCGACAAGGAACTGCTCAAGCTGACGCAAGACACCCTCGGTGCCTTCGAGGAAAGCTACAAGCTGACCAGCCGCAGCAACGAAGTCGGTGTGGCCTCGGCGCTGGACCTGGCGCAGTCGCGCACCTCGGTGGAAAACGCCCGGGCCCAACTGGCGCGTTACACCCGCCAGGTGGCGCAGGACGAAAACAGCCTGACCCTGCTGCTCGGCACCGGCATCCCGGCCAACCTGCAAGCGGCCAGACCGCTGTCGGATGATCTGCTCAGCGACGTACCGGCCGGTCTGCCGTCGGATCTGCTACAACGTCGTCCGGACATCCTGCAGGCCGAGTACAACCTGAAGGCCGCCAACGCCAACATCGGCGCCGCCCGTGCAGCGTTCTTCCCGAGCATCAGCCTGACCGCCAACGCGGGCAGCCTGAGCCCGGACCTGTCCGGCCTGTTCAAGGGTGGTTCGGGGACGTGGCTGTTCCAGCCGCAGATCAACCTGCCGATTTTCAACGCCGGCAGCCTGCGCGCCAGCCTCGACTACTCCAAGATCCAGAAGGACATTGGCGTGGCGAACTACGAGAAGGCGATTCAGACCGGCTTCCAGGAAGTTGCCGACGGCCTGGCCGCGCGCCAGACCTATACCGAACAGCTGCAAGCGCAGCGTGACTTCGTGCAGGCCAACCAGGATTACTACCGCCTGGCCGAGCGTCGTTACCGCATCGGTGTCGACAGCAACCTGACCTTCCTCGATGCCCAGCGTCAGCTGTTCAGTGCGCAACAGGCACTGATCACCGACCGCCTCGCGCAGCTGACCAGTGCGGTCAACCTGTACAAGGCATTGGGTGGTGGCTGGAATGCGCAGACCGCGCAGAACGAACCGCTGAAAGAAGAAGCACCGAAGATGAAGCTGTTCTGATCGTCCGGTGAACACATCAAGCCCACCTCATTGGTGGGCTTTTTGTTTTCAGGCATTGAATCAAAAGATCGCAGCCTTCGGCAGCTCCTACAGGGAACGCATCCCAATGTAGGAGCGGCCGAAGGCTGCGATCTTTTGCTGTTCGATAATCGCCCAAAACCCGCTTTCCCCGATTGAATCCCGCCCACCGCGCCCCGCACCATTAGATCCACAAAACCAATAACAACAGGTTCGACACTATGCCCCTGCGCCTTGCCCCGTCCGGCTGATCGCCACCGCTTCAATCCCTGAATTTCAACACCTGTCTGCGCCCCGAAAGCGGCGGCAGCGAACCCGTTTGCCTTACAAAAACAAGAGAGCCCCGAGCCCATGAGCACCTCCCCTGCGCCGTACGCAATTCCCGGCCTGATCGCCCTGGCCCTGACCGGTGCCGCCCTGCCCGCCCTCGCCGAAGAAGCGGGTTTTGTCGAAGGCGCCAGCGCCAACCTGAACCTGCGCAACTTCTATATCAACCGCAACTTCACCAACCCGACCAAGGCACAGGGCAAGGCTGAAGAGTGGACGCAGAGCTTCATCCTCGACGCCAAATCCGGTTTCACCCAAGGCACCGTCGGTTTCGGTATGGACGTGCTCGGCCTGTATTCTGTAAAGCTTGATGGCGGCAAAGGCACGGGCGGCACCCAGTTGTTGCCGCTGGACCATGACGGTCGTCCGGCGGACAACTTCGGCCGCACCAATGTGGCATTCAAGGCCAAGCTGTCGCAGACCGAGATCAAGGTCGGCGAATGGATGCCGGTGCTGCCGATCCTGCGTTCGGATGACGGGCGTTCGCTGCCGCAAACCTTCCGTGGCGGCCAGATCACCTCGAAGGAGATCGATGGTTTGACCCTGTACGGCGGGCAGTTCCGCGCCAACAGCCCGCGCGACGACAGCAGCATGAGCGACATGTCGATGTTCGGTAAATCGGCGTTCACCTCCGATCGCTTCAACTTCCAGGGCGGTGAATACGTTTTCAACGAAAAACGCACGCAGATCGGCCTGTGGAACGCCGAACTCAAGGACATCTACAGCCAGCAATACGTCAACCTGATCCACAGCCAGCCGCTCGGCGACTGGACCCTGGGCGCCAACCTCGGGTTCTTCTACGGCAAGGACGACGGCAGCGCCCGCGCCGGTGAGCTGGACAACAAGACCTGGTCGGGGATGTTTTCGGCCCGGTACGGCGGCAACACCTTCTACGTCGGCCTGCAAAAACTCACCGGCGACAGCGCCTGGATGCGGGTCAACGGCACCAGCGGCGGCACCCTGGCCAACGACAGCTACAACGCCAGCTACGACAACGCCCAAGAGCGCTCATGGCAGGTGCGCCACGACTACAACTTCGCCGCTCTGGGCATCCCCGGCCTGACCCTGATGAACCGCTACATCAGCGGCGACAACGTACATTCCGGGACGACCACCGACGGCAAGGAATGGGGCCGCGAATCGGAACTGGGCTACACCGTGCAAAGCGGCACCCTGCGCAACCTGAACGTGCGCTGGCGCAACTCGACCCTGCGCCGCGACTTCAGCAACAACGAGTTCGACGAGAACCGCCTGATCATCAGCTATCCGATCAGCCTGCTCTGAAAACCGGACGCCGGCGCTGCATGAGCAGTGCCGGCGCAACCACTGGTCGGCCAGCACTGGCGATTTGTCGAGGCGCAGATACAGTCAAAAGGGTGTGTAAATTCTCCAGCCTGATGTAGGAGCCCTTAGTTTTCTTCCGTTATCTCCGGATGCTGTACGCGAAGCTGCCTTGGCCACGGAGGTCAGGTATGAGCAAGCGAATAGTTATCGTCGGTGGCGGTGTAGGGGGAACCATGCTGGCCAATCAACTGGTCGGCAAGTTGTATCCCGAAGTTCTACGCGGCGACGTCACGATTACATTGCTGTCCAACTCCCCCGATCACTATTACAAACCCGCGTTCATGTACGTGGCGTTCAATCAATTCTTTGCCGAGGAACTCAAACGCCCCGAGCGATCATTGCTGCGCCCGGAAATTACCTTTGCCGTCGAAGACGTCACGCGCTTCGAGTTCCCCGCTCAGAGTTTGCAAACCCGCAGCGGCAAGCGCTACAGCTACGACTTCCTGGTAATCGCCACCGGTTGTGTACCGGCCCCGGAGCGCATCGAGGGCTTGCAGGAAGCCGGCGACCACTTCTATCAATATGAGCCGGCCCGGCAATTGGCGCAGCGCTTGAGTACGATCAAGAAAGGCCGGATCTTCATCACCGTCTCGTTTCCACAGACCCCCAATGTCCCGCATCAATGCGGTATCGCTCCGGTGGAAACCACGCTGATGCTCGATGACTTCCTGCGCCGGCGCGGCGTCCGTGACCACGTGGAGATCGTCTATACCTACCCCACCGTCGCCCAACTGCTGCGCAATTGCCTGTTTCTGCAACGCCCGACCGGCAATGTGCTCCCCGCCATCTTTGAACAAAAGAACATCCTCTACCAACGCGGCTTTACCCTCAGCCATGTCGATGCCGATCAGAAAATTGCCTATTCGGCCGAGGGCGATGCCCAGCCCTTCGACATTCTGATGGCGACCCCGCCGATCCGTGCCGTGGATGCGGTACTGCAATCGGGTGCCTCACAGGCGCCGAACAACGAAGGCTGGCTGCCGACCCATCACGAAACCCTGCAGGTTTACGGCCTGGAGAACGTCTACGTGATTGGCGACACCGTCGATCTGCCGGTGAGCAAGGCGGGAGGCGCCTGCCATAACCAGGCGCCGGTCATTGCCAACAACATTGCCGGAGAAATTCGTCTGGGATCGACCGTCAGCGTTTATGACGGACGGGTTCAAGCCGTGGCGCAGATGGGGCTCAATGCCGGCATGCCGCTGTGGTACGACTACGCGCACGACGTTCTGCCGACACCCCCGACCAAACTCGGCGGTCTGCTCAGAAACGGTTTCAACCGCGGCCTGTATTGGGCCGTTGCCCGCGGCATGCTTTGACCCTGCACAGGGAGGAGTGAACAGCGATGAACCCGCCTGATGGAAACGCAGCCGGCGCGGACGGGATACCGGCCACACCGGGTTTGAACAACTTGATGGAAAAACTGCAGCCCCTGATCGACAACGGTCGGCTGGACAATCTGGTCGACCTGCTGTCGCTGGTCTCGGACACGGTCGATTTGCTCGACGCCGCCATGGTGGAGAAACTCGCGCAGTTGTTCGAGAACGGCACTGCCGCCATCTGGACTGTCAGCAATGCAGTACGTGTGGCCAAAGCCGAGGTATCCGCACAATCGTCAGCGCCAGGCCTTTTGGCGTTACTCAAACTGTTGAATGAAGAGGACACACGCAAAGGCGTGGCCGTTGCCCTCAAAACCCTTAACGTCATTGGACGACAACTGTAATCCGCCAGAGAGGACCTCCTCATGAGCGCAAGACTCGAAACGGCAGGGAACGCCTGCACCCACTGGGACGCCAAGGCGTACCAGCAGTTTTCCCGTCTCAGGCAACGCCCGGTCAATGAATTGCTCGACCGTGTCGACCTGGACAACCCCCAACGCATTTATGACCTGGGTTGCGGCACCGGCATCGCCACGCAATTGCTGGCCGAGCGTTGGCCGCGTGCGCAACTGCATGGGGTCGACAGTTCGCGACAGATGCTTGATCAAGCGCGATGCCTGCCAATCAGCGCCCAGTGGACAGAGTGCGACCTGCTCGACTGGCACCCCGAACAACCGGCCGATCTGCTGCTCGCGGCGGCGGTGTTGCACTTCATTGGCGATCATCAACAATTGCTGCCGCGCCTGCTCGGGCATCTGCGTCCCGGCGGCTGTCTGGCGGCGCACATGCCCGACTGGCGCGATGCGCTGTGGTATCGACTGATGCTCAATACGCTGGATAACGCTGGGCACGGAGGCACGCCATTGGGCACGCCTGAACTGCGCCAGCGCATGGCAGCGCGGTCGTTGCTGGCGCTGGAGGATTACTACCGCTTGCTGGCGCCGCTGACCACGTCGCTGGACATCTGGGAAACCGAGCAATTGCAGGTGGTCGACGGCAAGTCGCCGATCTATGACTGGGTGAAGGTCTCGGCGCTGAGGCCGGTGATGCAGGCACTCACGTCACAGGAACAGGCGCGATTTATCTACCACTTCCTGATGCGGGTGCAGGCGCATTACCCGCAGGAAAAAAACGGGCGTACGTTGTTTCCGTTCAAGCGGATTTTCATAGTCGCCAGAGTGTGATGTGTCACCGCAAATATCGCCATCGCGAGCAGGCTCACTCCTACAGTTGAACGCGTTCCAATGTAGGAGTGAGCCTGCTCGCGATGGCGTCACTTCAGGCATCATCAATCCCGGGATTCGACCCCAAGCTCATCCCACACCGACTCCGCCAGATGGAACGTCGCATTGGCCGCCGGGATCCCGCAATAAATCGCGCTCTGCATGATCACTTCCTTGATCTCGCCGCGGCTCACGCCATTGTTCGCCGCTGCGCGTAAATGCAGTTTCAGCTCGGCCTCGCGGTTCATCCCGATCAGCATGGCGATGGTGATCAGGCTGCGGGTGTGCCGTGGCAGGCCCGGGCGGGTCCAGATGTCGCCCCAGGCGTGACGGGTGATCATCTCCTGGAATTCCGAGTTGAACTCGGTCAGCGCATTCAGGCTGCGATCGACGTGAGCATCGCCCAACACCGCGCGGCGCACTTGCAAGCCTTCGTCGTAACGTTGTTTCTCGTCCACAGACTTCCCCTCACTGAGCGTTCAGAAACGCCAACACACGGTCACTGAAAGCCGCACCGGCCTGCACGTTGGACAGGTGCGCGGCATAGAACTCGGCGTACTCGGCGCCGCGCACATGCTCCTGAATGAAACGCCCGCCAGACGGTGGCGTCACCGCATCTTCAGTACCGGCAATCACCAGCAACGGCAGGTTGATCGAAGCCAATTGCTCACGGAAATCGGCATCACGCACCGCCGCGCAATTGGCCGCATAACCTTCAGGCGAGGTGGCCGCGAGCATGTCGGTGATTTTCTTCGCCGCGCCCGGATTGGCCGCCGAAAAATCCGGGGTGAACCAACGCGCAATCGACGCATCTCGCAGTGCGACCATCGCCACCGGGCCGTCGCGCAGCACGGTTTCGATGCGCGGATTCCACACCGACGGGTCGCCGATCTTCGCTGCGGTGTTGCACACGATCAGTTTGTGCAGACGATGACCGGCATTGATCCCCAGCCACTGGCCGATCAGGCCACCCATCGACAGTCCGCAGAAATGCGCGCGCTCGATGTGCAGCGCATCGAGCAAGCCGAGTACATCACGGCCCAGTTGCTCGATGCTGTAAGGGCCCGGTGTCACCAGCGACTGGCCATGGCCGCGCGTGTCGAAACGCAGCACGCGAAAGTGCTCGGTGAACGCCGGCATCTGCGCGTCCCACATGTGCAGATCGGTGCCCAGCGAGTTGGACAGCACCAGCACCGGCGCATCGACCGGGCCTTCAATAACGTAATGCAGTTCGCCATCGGCGAGTTGAACGAAAGCCACAGCCCTCTCCTTTCAGACAGACAATGCGTTGTGTTCGGCCACTGCGCGCTCGACCCAGGCTTGTGCCTGGCCGAGGTAATGCGCGGGGTCGAGCAGATGATCCAGTTCAGCGCTGCTCAATTCGGCAGTCACTTGCGGCTCGTCGCCGAGCACCGCGCGCAGATGGCGTTGTTCGGCCACCGCACGTTTGCAGCATTGTTCGAGCAAATGATGCGCGGTGTCGCGGCCGACGCGCTGGGCCAGGACGATGCTCACCGCTTCGGCCAGCACCAGCCCTTGGGTCAATTCGAGATTGCGCGCCATGCGCGTGGCGTCGACTTCCAGGCCATCGGCGAGCAATTGCGCCTGCTGCAATGCGCCGGACACCAGGCAGCAGATCTCCGGCAGGGTTTCCCATTCGGCATGCCACAGACCGAGGCTGCGTTCGTGCTCCTGGGGCATGGCGCTGAACAACGTCGACACCAGGCCCGGCACCCGGGTCGCCGCTCCGATCAATACCGCCGCGCCCACCGGGTTGCGCTTGTGCGGCATGGTCGACGAACCGCCCTTGCCCGGTGCCGACGGTTCGAACACTTCCGCCGCTTCGGTCTGCATCAACAGGCTGACGTCGCGACCGAGTTTGCCGAGGCTGCCGGCGATCAAACCGAGGACGGCGCCGAACTCGACGATGCGATCACGCTGGGTGTGCCACGGTTGCTCGGGCAGCGTCAGTTGCAGCTCTTCGGCCAAAGCCTGGGCGATCGGCAATGCTTGTTCGCCGAGCGCCGCGAGCGTGCCGGACGCACCGCCAAACTGCAGCACCAGCAGACGTGGCTTGAGTTCGCGCAGACGCTGACGACTGCGGGTCACCGCACCGAGCCAACCGGCGATCTTCATCCCGAGGGTCACCGGTGTCGCGTGTTGCAGCCAGGTGCGCCCGGCCAATGGCGTCGCCGCATGACGCTTGGCTTGAGTGGCGAGCGAATCGGCCAGAGCTGCCAGAGCGCTCTCAATCAACGCCAGCGCCTGACGCAATTGCAGGACCAGCCCGGAATCCATCACGTCCTGACTGGTGGCCCCCAGGTGCACATAACGCTCGGCCTCAGCGTCGGTCGCGGCAATCTGTTTGCCCAACGCCTTGACCAGTGGAATCGCCGAATTGCCTGCCGTGGCGATGGCTTCACCGAGCGCGGCGAAGTCATACAGACCGGCGTTGCATGCAGCGGCAATCGGTGCAACGGCGGACGCCGGAATCACCCCGACCCGCGCCTCGGCCCGGGCCAGCGCCGCTTCGACGTCGAGCATCGCCTGCACCCGGCCCTGATCACAGAACACTTCGCGCATATCGCGGGCAGTGAAGTAGGCATCGAACAATTGATTGCCCGGTCGCTGAGTCATAAACAGTCCTTGCCGGCGCGGGCCTGCACGGCCCGCGCACATCGCTTTAGAGATCGTGATGCAAGTACGCCGCCTGTTTCGGCAAGCGCAGGCTGAACAGGAACGCCACCGCCATCATCACCGTGACGTACCAGTAGAAGGCGTTTTCCATGCCCCCGGCTTTCAGGCTCAGGGCCACGTATTCGGCCGAACCGCCGAAGATCGCATTCGCCACCGCGTAGGCCAGACCCACGCCAAGGGCGCGAACTTCCGGCGGGAACATTTCGGCTTTCACCAGGCCGCTGATCGAGGTGTAGAAACTGACGATCGCCAGCGCCACGGTGATCAGCACAAAGGCCAGAATCGGGCTGCTGACGCTTTTCAGGCTCAACAGGATCGGTACGGTGAACAGCGTGCCGAGCGCGCCGAACCAGAGCATCGAATTCCGTCGGCCGATCTTGTCGGCGAGCATGCCGAACAGTGGCTGCATGCACATATACAGGAAGAGCGCGCCGGTCATGATGTAGCTGGCGGTCTTGGCGTGCATGCCGGCGGTGTTCACCAGGTACTTCTGCATGTACGTGGTGAAGGTGTAGAAAATCAGCGAGCCACCGGCGGTGTAACCGAGCACGGTGATGAACGCGGCCTTGTGATCGCGAAACAGCGCGCGGATGCTGCCGGCGTCCTTGTTCTCGCGCATTTCCTTGCTGGTGGTTTCTTTCAGCGAACGCCGCAGGAACAGCGAAATCACCGCCGCCACCGCACCGACCACAAACGGAATCCGCCAACCGTAGGCGCGCAGTTCGTCTTCGCTGAGGAACTGTTGCAGGATCACCACCAGCGACACCGCCAGCAGTTGTCCACCGATCAGGGTCACGTACTGGAACGAGGCGAAGAACCCGCGCTGGCCCTTGAGCGCGACTTCACTCATGTAGGTCGCGGTGGTGCCGTACTCGCCGCCCACCGACAAACCTTGCAGCAGCCGCGCGAACAGCAACAGCAGCGGCGCCCAGACACCGATGCTGGAATAGGTCGGCAGGCAAGCGATGAGCAACGAGCCGAAGCACATCATCAGCACCGAAATCATCATCGAGGTCTTGCGGCCCTTCTTGTCCGCCAGCCGACCGAAGATCCAGCCCCCAATCGGGCGCATCAGGAACCCGGCAGCGAACACCCCGGCCGTGTTGACCAGTTGCACCGTGGGGTTATCGGAGGGGAAGAACGCCGGGGCGAAATAGATCGCGCAGAAGGCGTAGACATAAAAGTCGAACCATTCGACGAGGTTGCCGGACGAAGCACCGACAATGGCGAAGATGCGCTTGCTGCGCTCTTCGCCGGTGTAATGAGCGGTGGTAGTTGTCATTGTTTTTTACTCTGAGGGGACAGGTGAGAGTCTAGACACACTTCGCAACACTCCCGTTCCACGAATACATCCAACACAGTTCCCTTGTAGACCGCAGACCTGTGGCGAGGGGGCTTGCCCCCGTACGGCTGCGCAGCAGTCGCCGAACCAGCACACTCAATTCATCTGACAACATGCGTTTGCAGGTTTCAGGCTCGCTTCGCAAGCCGACGGGGGCAAGCCCCCTCGCCACAAGTTGATTCCTGATCCAGGATTTTGTGCTGAATCAGTAATCGAAGAACACCGTCTCTGCATCAGTCCCCTGCAGAACCACATTCCACTGGTAAACACCCGAGGCGTCCTGCTTGGCCAGCAACGTGCTGCGACGTTCAGCCGGCACGCATTCGAGCAGCGGATCATTGACGTTGGCCGGGTCGCCTTCAAAGTAGATCCGCGTGAGCAAGTGCTTGACCAACCCACGGGCAAACACCAGCACCACCAGATGCGGCGCCTGGGTCGAGCCCTTCAGGCCTTCGACCGTGCCCGGTTTGATCGTGGTGAAACGGAAACGCCCTTCAGCGTCCACCGGCACCCGGCCGAACCCTTCGAAATGCGGGTCCAGCGGTTTGTCCTGCTCGTCTTCCGGGTGCGCGTACTTGCCGGCGGCGTTGGCCTGCCAGACTTCGAGCATCGCATCGTTGACCACATCGCCATTGCCGTCAACGACTTGGCCGGTGATCGCCACGCGCTCGCCGAGGGTTTGTTCGACCGCAAGGTTTTCGCGGTTCAGCCAGGTCAGGCCGATGTGGTAATACGGCCCGACGGTGTGGGACGTGGTGGCAGTCAGCGTCATCTTATTTCTCCATCGGCGTGGCATCGCGGCCGCGCAAGACGATGTCCCAGCGATAGCCGAGGGCGTAGGACGGAATGGTTTTTTCCAGATCGAAAGCGGCGATCAGACGTTCCTTGGCGCAGGTGTCCGGCACGCAGTTGTAGATCGGGTCGTAGGCCAGCAACGGGTCGCCGGGGAAATACATCTGCGTCACCAGACGCGTGAGGACGCTCGGCCCGAACAGCGAGAAATGGATGTGCGCCGGGCGCCACGCGTTGTGGTGGTTGCCCCACGGATAGGCGCCGGGCTTGATGGTCTGGAACTGATACCAGCCGTCGGCGTCGGTCACGGTGCGGCCGGTGCCGGTGAAGTTCGGGTCCAACGGTGCGTCGTGCAGGTCACGCTTGTGGTTGTAGCGGCCGGCGGCGTTGGCCTGCCAGATCTCCACCAGAATCCCCGGCACCGGCAGGCCGTTTTCGTCGAGCACACGGCCGTGAATGATGATCCGCTCGCCCAACGGTTCGCCGTCGTGCTGCGCGGTCAGGTCGTTGTCCTTGTCGGCGACGCGTTCGGCACCGATGGTCGGGCCGGTGATCTCCGACAACGAATGCGGCAGAAACACCAACGGCTTGGACGGCGAGCGCAGGTTGGTGGATTGATACGTCGGGTGCAGGTACTCGGGCTGGGTGCCTTCCTGCGGACGACGGTAGCCAGGCTTGTCAGTCATTTCGCTTTCCTCTGTTCTTATCAGTCGACGCGTTGCGTCAGACGCGTTCGATCGCCAGGGCCAGACCCTGCCCTACTCCGACGCACATCGTCGCCAGACCTTTCTTGCCGCCAGTCTTTTCCAGCTGATGCAACGCGGTCAGCACCAGCCGCGCGCCGCTCATGCCCAACGGGTGACCCAAGGCAATCGCGCCACCGTTCGGGTTGACCTGTGCCGCATCGTCGGCCAGCCCCAGTTCGCGCAGCACCGCCAAACCCTGGCTGGCAAAGGCTTCGTTGAGTTCGATCACATCGAAATCGCTGACCGCCACGCCGAGACGCTCGATCAGTTTGCGCACCGCCGGCACCGGGCCGATGCCCATGACGCGTGGCGCGACGCCGGCGCTGGCCATACCGAGCACTTTGGCGCGGGCGGTCAGGCCGTGTTTCTTCACCGCGTCGGCAGAAGCGAGAATCAGCGCGGCCGCACCGTCGTTGACCCCGGAGGCGTTGCCAGCGGTGACGGTCTTGTCCGGGCCGTTGACCGGTTTCAGTTTGCTCAGCGCTTCAATCGTCGTGTCTGCGCGTGGATGTTCGTCCTGGCTGACCACGGTTTCGCCTTTCTTGTGGGCGATCCGCACTTCGACGATTTCCTCGGCGAAGTAGCCCGCCGCCTGCGCGGCGGCAGTGCGTTGCTGGCTGCGCAGGGCGAAAGCGTCCTGATCGGCGCGCGACACTTTATAGTCGTCGGCGACGTTGTCGCCGGTTTGTGGCATCGCATCGACACCGTACTGCGCCTTCATCAACGGATTGATGAAACGCCAGCCGATGGTGGTGTCTTCCAGTTTCATGTTGCGCGAGAACGCCGCATCAGCCTTGCCCATCACAAACGGTGCGCGGGACATCGACTCGACGCCGCCGGCAATCGCCAGCTCCATCTCGCCGCTGGCAATCGCGCGGAATGCCGTGCCAATCGCGTCCATGCCCGAAGCGCAGAGACGGTTGAGGGTCACGCCCGGCACGCTGTCCGGCAGGCCGGCCAGCAGCAGCGCCATGCGCGCCACGTTGCGGTTGTCTTCGCCGGCCTGGTTGGCACAGCCGAGGAATACTTCGTCGATCGCGTTCCAGTCCACCGAGGGATTGCGTTCCATCAGCGCCTTGATCGGCACGGCGGCCAGATCGTCAGCGCGTACGGCGGACAGTCCACCGCCGAAACGGCCGATGGGGGTACGAATCGCATCGCAGATATACACGTCACGCATCATGCTTCTCCCGGTGCCTGGCCGTGGGCCGCGGCGGTGCGCGCTTCCAGATCGCGCAGCGCGGTCAACTCGACCTCGGTCGGCTCGGCGGTGGTGACTACATTGTCAGCAAAACGGATCGCCCAACCGGTGGCCGCGATCACTTGCTCGCGGGTCACGCCGGGGTGCAATGCAGTGACCACGAACTCATGGGTGCCCGCTTCCGGCTCCATGATGCACAGGTCGGTGATGATCCCGACCGGACCGGCACCCGGCAGGCCCAGACGCTTGCGCGAATCGCCGCCCTCGCCGTGTCCGACCGAGGTAATGAAGTCGAGCTTGTCGACGAACGAACGCGCCGACTGTTTAAGAATGATCAGCACGCTCTTCGCCGAACCGGCGATTTCCGGCGCGCCACCGGCACCCGGCAGACGCACTTTCGGCGCGTGATAGTCGCCGACCACGGTGGTGTTGATGTTGCCAAAACGGTCGACCTGAGCCGCGCCGAGGAAACCGACATCGATGCGCCCGCCCTGCAGCCAGTAGCGAAAAATCTCACCGGTCGGCACCACGGTATCTGCGGTTTCCGCCAGTTCGCCGTCACCAATGGACAGCGGCAGCACGCTCGGCTTGGCACCAATCGGGCCGGATTCGTAGATCAGCACCACGTCCGGCGATGAGGTCAGACGCGCCAGGTTCGCCGCTTTCGACGGCAAGCCGATGCCGACGAAGCACACCGAGCCATTCTTCAGGCGACGGGCCGCGGCGACGGTCATCATTTCATTGGTGGTGTAAGTCATTACTTGGCCTCCGAAGCAGCAGCCAACTTGGCCTGGAACTCGCTGAAGTCAGCGCAGCCATGGATGTATTCGTTGATCCACGCGGTAAACGTCTCACGGTCGCGAGCGATCGGGTCCCACGCCTGATAGAAACGATTGTCGCGCTCGGTGTAACCGTGGGCGTAGGACGGATGCGCGCCGCCGGGTACGTGGCAGACCGCGCTCAGGGCCCAGGTCGGCAGCACGCAGGCGTTCATCGGCGCGTTGAGGTTGTCGACGATTTCCTCGACGGTGACGATGCAGCGCTTGGCCGCCAGCGCGGCTTCTTTCTGCACCCCGAGAATGCCCCACAGCAACACGTTGCCTTGGCGGTCGGCTTTCTGCGCGTGGATCACGGTGACGTCCGGACGCACCGACGGCACTGCCGCCAGCACTTCACCGGTGAACGGGCAGGTCACGGACTTGATCAGCGGATTGACCTTCGGCAGATCGGAGCCGGCGTAGGCCCGCAGCACAGCGAATGGCAGGCCGGAAGCGCCGGCGACGTAGGCATTGGCCAGGTCGGCGTGGCTGTGCTCTTCGATTTCCAGCGCATGCGGCCATTGCTTCTCGACCGCATCGCGCAGACGGTGCAGCGAACCCACACCCGGGTTGCCGCCCCAGGAAAAGATCAGCTTGCGTGCACAACCGGCACCGATCAGTTGGTCGTAGATCAGGTCAGGCGTCATCCGCACCAGGGTCAGATCTTTCTTGCCCTGACGAATGATTTCATGACCTGCCGCCGTAGGGATCAGGTGAGTGAAGCCTTCGAGCGCGACGGTGTCGCCGTCGTTGACGAATTGCTTCACCGCGTCGTGCAGCGAAAGGATCTCAGCCATGGAGCAGGCTCCCGTTTTTGTAGTGAATCGCCAGTGATAAAAAGGCGCGAGGTTCAGCGCCGGAGTCACTGCAGATTAAGCCGCTGAAAATCGCCAAACAATCCGATAATCGACTGAGTGTTCGTTTATCGAACAGATTGTTGCTTCCCTATCGTTTCGTATCGTCAGCAAAAGATCGCAGCCTGCGGCAGCTCCTACATTTGGAATTCGTCCCTTGCAGGAGCTGCCGAAGGCTGCGATCTTTTCGGCTTACACCGCGATATCAGGTGGCATCCGCATGACTGACCATGCCCTTGATCACCACCGCCGTCGTCGCCAAAGCCGCTGGAATCACCAGCGCCGTCAGCACCTGCTCGAAATTCCAGCCCAGGCCCAGCAACGTCGCGCCCATCCACGCCCCGAGAATCGCGCCGAAGCGACCAATCCCGAGCATCCACGACACACCGGTCGCCCGACCCTGGGTCGGATAAAACCGCGCCGCCAGCGACGGCATTGCCGATTGCGCGCCGTTGACGCACATCCCGGCCACCAGCACCAAGGTTGCGAGCAAGGTGATGTTGCCCAGGCTCTGCCCCACCGCGTAGGCAAACACCCCGGCCAGCAGGTAGAACGTGCCGATGACCTTGTGCGGATTGAAGCGGTCCATCGCCCAGCCCACCGCGACCGCGCTCAACACCCCGCCGAACTGGAACAGCGCGCCAATGAACGCCGCCTGCTCCATGCTCGCGCCACTGTCGCGCATCAGGGTCGGCAGCCAGCTGGTCAGCAGGTACACGATGACCAGGCCCATGAAGTAGGTCAGCCACAACAACAAGGTGCCGGCACTGTAGGTGCCGGAGAAAATCACCGCGAACACGTTGCGCGCCTTGACGGTTTTCTGCTCCGGCACGCTGAAACTCGACGCCTGCGCCACGGCAACCGGATCGATCGGTGACAAGGTCTTGCGTACTTTGTCAGTGCCGCGATTGCGCACCACCAGGTAGCGCGCCGATTCCGGCAACCAGAACAGCAACACCACGGCGAGGATCAACGGCAGGATCCCGCCGATCAGCAACAGGCTGTGCCAGCCGAACGCCGGGATCAGCTTCGCCGAAATGAAGCCGCCACCGGCCATCCCGAGGTTGAAGCCGCAGAACATGCTGGTCACCAGCAACGACTTCTTGCGCTCCGGGGTGTATTCCGAGAGCAGCGTGGTGGCGTTGGGCATGCCGGCGCCCAGCCCGATGCCGGTGAGAAAACGCAGCACCAGCAGTTGTTCGACGTTGGTGCTGTACGCCGAGGCCAGGCTGAAGGCGCCAAACAATAGGACGGCACCAACCAGCACGACTTTGCGCCCGAAGCGGTCAGCCAGAGGGCCGGAACCCAGTGCGCCGAAAACCATGCCGATCAACGCGGCGCTCATCACCGGGCCGAGGCTGGCGCGGTCGATGCCCCAGTCCTGAGACAACGCCGGGGCGATGAACCCCATCGCCGCGGTGTCGAGGCCATCGAGAAACACAATCAGGAAACACAGGATCACCACCCGCCACTGATAGCGCGAGATCGGTTGGGCATTGATGAAGGTCTGCACGTCGAGGCAGTTACCTACAGCGGACTGAGGCTGGTTCATTATTTTTATTCCACGCAAAAAACGCAGTCGAACAGCGGCCGGCCAACGAGCGGCACGGTCACAAGAATAGAAGGTCTGGATCAGGCGTTGCGGTGAATCCGGCAACAGAGAATGGGGCTGAGACAGTCGGGGAGCATGCGCATGGTGAGTTGCCTCTTGTCATTATTATGGGAGTCGACAATCCGGCAGGCTCATTCGCATCAGCGCCGGATGACGCTGCCGCGACATTAATGATCCGAGGGTTTTAGCGTCAATTCGATAAACGCAACACTGTGCGTTTATCGAACAGCTTCCTCAGGCAAACAACTGCGCGCTGAGGTCGCGACTGGCACTGAGCAGGCCCGGCAGGAAGCGTTGTTCCAGCTCGGTGCGGCTGACGCGACCGGCGTGGGTGCTGACGTTGAGCGCCGCGACCACCTGGCCCGACGCGTCGTAGACCGGCACCGCAATCGAACGCAGGCCCTGTTCCAGTTCCTGATCGACGATGCACCAGCCCTGCTGCCGCACTTCCTGCAGGCATTCGAGCAAGGATTGCGGGGTGTGCAGCGTGCGACTGGTTTTGGCCACCAGTTCGGCATGGTCGAGGTATTCGCGCAGCGAGGTGTCGTCCAGCGCCGCCAGCAAGATGCGGCCCATCGACGTGCAATAGGCCGGCAGACGCCCGCCCACCGACAGGTCCACCGAGATCAACCGTTGGGTGGTCGCCGAACGGGCGATATAAAGAATGTCGTCGCCTTCAAGCGTCGCCATGTTACAGGCCTCGTGCAGTTGCTCGCTCATGCGGTCGAGGTACGGCTGGGCGGAAACCGCCAGCGGCGTCGAGGACAGATACGCGTGGCCGAGGGTCAGCACTTTGGGCAGCAGCGAGTACGTGCGGCCATCGGTGGTGGCGTAACCCAGTTTGATCAACGTATGCAGGCAACGGCGCACGGCAGCGCGGGGAATTTCCGTGCGGTGGCTGATCTGTGCGATGGTCAGGTGCCGCTTGCGCTCCTGAAACGCCTGCACCACCGCCAGGCCACGGGCCAGCGAGGTCATGAAATCCGGGTCGCCCGTCAGCGCCTGAATACGCTTGGCCGGTGAAGCGACGATCGGCGGCGCCACGGAGGTGAAGGAGTTGCGCATTTGATCGTTCATTTCTTGTCCTTTTTCCGGCACGGATCAATGGCTATACAAGCGGCTCACCGGCAGATGCACAAGGGCCGGAGCGCCAAGATTGGGCGATTATCGAACCGCCGACCGATTATCGCAATCGCCTGCTGCGACCGCGCTCGGCCTCCAGGAAATATTTTCTCAACTTTGTCGAGCCGCTGAATCGATCCTTAGTTGTTCGACTTAATGACGCCAAAAACACAACACCGGGCCAATAACGGTTTGGCCCGACTGCAACTACCGATAAAAAACGTCAGTCACAAAACAATCACACATCCGGAACCGTTTTTAACTTGGCAAAGATAGTCATTCCCGAATCGACCGCTATAATGCATCTCAGTGGCGCCCGGTTTATTCGCCGAGACCGCCACCCGCCGACGCGATGCCAATCGCCGACAGCCCCGGCCAGCGCTGACGCGCATGATTCATGCAAATCCAGCACTCGCTGAAACAGGAAACTGATGCTGCGTCAGTTTTAATCTGGTGCCGTAGCCGCCTGCAACATGGAAGTCTTGATCGCCCTGCCGATAACACCAATGCCTGTCCGGGTATTGCCTGTCGGTGGACTCGCTCAATCGATTCGTTGCAGTGCGTTTCACCAGACATTTATCTCAACTCAAACAGGTAGCACTGTGACGAAAGACGAACTGCGCGCGGAACTTGAGCGCCAGGAACAACGTTACAAGGAAGTTTACGGCGGGGAAGTCACCACCTACGCCGCTCAACCCGAACCGGAACGCAAGGCATGGCGCAAACGCCCCACTGTTCAGGATCAGGTTTTCCAGCAAGAACTGAAAAAGATGGAAGAAGAACTCAAAACCGAAGAGCCATGAACGGGCGATCCTGAGTTTTTCGAGGGTCTGCGTCGGCACCGGTTACAAGCGCGGTGACGCGACGATGCCTTGCGCGCCCGCTACCCGCGGGCAGCGGCCAATTCCCCGTCCTGCACGGTAATGGAGCGTGTCGTACAGGTTTCAGAGATATTTCACACAAGCGTTTGAGCCGTCTCCGGCCTCGGCAAAACCCTCGGTCGATCGCTGTTTTTATAAGCTAATCAGTCACTTGCAAAACCCTGCAAAACACTCGGCCATTGCACCTTGCAACAATTTAATTCGTTGAAGTAGGCAACCGATGAGCAGGTAGGGGATCGATTTCCAGTCTTTTCTGGCATAATCGCGCCCCCTTATGACCGGGTCAGAAAACCTTCATGATCGATTTATTCAGCGGACTGGATGCTTGGGTGCTTGTGAGCCTCTTGCTCGCCCTGACGTTTGTCCTCGCCTTCGAGTTCATCAATGGATTTCATGACACCGCTAACGCGGTAGCCACTGTTATCTACACCAAAGCCATGCCGCCTCACCTGGCGGTGTTCTTCTCCGGTGTGTTCAATTTCCTCGGCGTGTTGCTGGGCGGCGTTGGCGTGGCGTATGCCATTGTTCACCTGCTGCCGGTGGAACTGCTGATCAATGTGAACACCGGCCATGGCCTGGCGATGGTGTTCTCGTTGCTCGCCGCAGCCATCGCCTGGAACCTGGGCACCTGGTACTTCGGTATCCCGGCGTCGAGTTCGCACACCCTGATCGGCTCGATCCTCGGTGTCGGCCTGGCCAACGCCCTGATCAACGACATTCCGCTGGCCGACGGCGTGAACTGGCAGAAAGCGATCGACATCGGCGCCTCGCTGGTGTTCTCGCCAATGGCCGGTTTTCTGGTCGCGGCCCTGGTGCTGATCGGCCTGAAATGGTGGCGCCCGCTGTCGAAGATGCACAAGACGCCGGAACAGCGCCGCAAGATCGACGACAAGAAGCACCCGCCGTTCTGGAATCGCCTGGTATTGGTGATGTCGGCGATGGCCATGAGCTTCGTGCACGGTTCCAACGATGGTCAGAAAGGCATCGGCCTGATCATGCTGGTACTGATCGGCATCGTGCCGGCGCAGTTCGTCCTCGACTTGAACAGCACCACTTACCAGATCGAACGCACTCGCGATGCGACCCTGCACCTGAGCCAGTTCTACCAGCGCAACGCCTCCACCCTCGGCGAGTTCCTGGCCTTGGGCAAAAGCGTAGAAGGCGACCTGCCGGAGAAATTCCGCTGCAACCCGCAGCAGACCGAACCGACCATTTCCGCCCTGCTGCACACGCTTAAAGGTGTCTCGGACTACCACTCGCTGCCGGCCGACAGCCGCATCGAAGTCCGTCGCTACCTGCTGTGCCTGGACGACACCGCGAAGAAAGTCGCCAAGCTGCCAGGCCTTGAAGCCCGTGAAAAGGCTGACCTGGACAAACTGCGCAAAGACCTGACCACCACCACCGAATACGCCCCGTTCTGGGTGATTCTGGCGGTCGCCCTGGCCCTGGGCCTGGGTACCATGATCGGCTGGAAACGCGTGGTACTGACCATCGGCGAGAAGATCGGCAAGCAAGGCATGACCTATGCCCAAGGCATGTCGGCCCAGATCACCGCCGCGAGCATGATCGGCCTGGCCAACATCTTCAGCTTGCCGGTGTCGACCACCCACGTCCTGTCCTCGGGCGTGGCGGGCACCATGGTTGCTAACAAGAGCGGTCTGCAAGGTGGCACCGTGCGCACCATTTTGCTGGCTTGGGTGTTGACCCTGCCGGCGACTGTGGCGCTGTCGGCTGGTTTGTTCTGGCTGGCGTCGAAGGCGTTGGGTAGTTGATAAACCGCAGCACATGAGAAAGGCGCGATTCTTAAGGATCGCGCTTTTTTTTGGGTTTGGATTTATGAGCATATCCGTTGCTGTGGGTGTTGCCGCTGGCGGTTTTGCTCTTACAGCGAGTCACTTTTTCCAAACGCCGGAATGCCGGCCCAGCGAAAAAATAACCCAAAAGGCTTTGCCCCGGCGTTCGGCACCTCGCTACGGTGTCCATCAGGGGGCATCGCCTACGGTTTGCTTCGCTGCACCTGCTCTCGATGTATGCGGCTGCGCGCCTCTCCCCTGATGAACACCTTCGCTCGGCCTGCCGAAGGGGCTGAAGATCAAAAGCCACATCAAAAGCCAAAGCCAAAGCAGATCAAAAGATCGCAGCCTTCGGCAGCTCCTACATGGGATTGGACGTATTCAGTTAGAGATTAATTGGCAGATTGGACGCCTTCGCGAGCAAGCTCCCACAGTTGGAATGAGGCCGCTCAGTTAGAGCTTGGTCGGAGCGTAGACCGCCATCGCTGGCAAGCCAGCTCCCACAAAGATTGAGCATTCCTGCCAGAAATTGGTCGGCTGTCAGGCCGCCATCGCCAGCAGGCTGGCTCCTACAGTTTTGATTTGTGTAAGCCCATGCGGCGCAGCCGCCCCTCTCAACAGGATGAGCGTTAGCTCGGCTGCAGCTCTTGATCTTAAGGCCCCAGCGTACGGCCCGCTCGCTGGGGCTCGGGGTTCCCGAGCTACGGTGTGTCGAAGGGGCATGAGATCAAAAGCCAAAGATCGCAGCCTTCGGCAGCTCCTACAGGAGATTTTTCAGCGCCAAGAAATTGGTCGGCCCGTAGGCCGCCATCGCGAGCAGGCTCACTCCTACAGAAGATCAAAAACCGAACGCAAGCTCTTCACCACTCAACAGGATGAGCGTTAGCTCGGCTGCAGCTCTTGATCTTAAGGCCCCAGCGTACGGCCCGCTCGCTGGGGCTCGGGGTTCCCGAGCTACGGTGTGCCGAAGGGGCTGAAGGTCAAAAACCAAAGCCAAAGATCGCAGCCTTCGGCAGCTCCAACAGGAGATTTTTCAGCGCCAAGAAATTGGTCGGCTCGTAGGCCGCCATCGCGAGCAGGCTCACTCCTACAGAAGATCAAAAGCCGAATGCAAGCTCTTCACCACTCAACAGGATGAGCGTTAGCTCGGCTGCAGCTCTTGATCTTAAGCCCCAGCGTACGGCCCGCTCGCTGGGGCTCGGGGTTCCCGAGCTACGGTGTGCCGAAGTGGCATGAGATCAAAAGCCAAAGATCGCAGCCTTCGGCAGCTCCTACAGGAGATTTATCTGCGCCAAGAGATTGGTCGGCTCGTAGGCCGCCATCGCGAGCAGGCTCACTCCTACAGAAGATCAAAAGCCGAATGCAAGCTCTTCACCACTCAACAGGATGAGCGTTAGCTCGGCTGCAGCTCTTGATCTTAAGCCCCAGCGTACGACCCGCTCGCTGGGGCTCGGGGTTCCCGAGCTACGGTGTGCCGAAGGGGCATGAGATCAAAACCCAAAGATCGCAGCCTTCGGCAGCTCCTACAGGAGATTTTTCAGCGCCAAGAAATTGGTCGGCTCGTAGGCCGCCATCGCGAGCAGGCTCACTCCTACAGAAGATCAAAAGCCGAACGCAAGCTCTTCACCACTCAACAGGATGAGCGCAAGCTCGGCTGCAGCTCTTGATCTGTAAGGCGACGTCGGAAGGCTGAGTGGAGGGATTGATCCGGGCGTGGGAGCGCAGCGACCGTACGACGCAGTCGTACACAGCGGAAGGAGGTGCAGCGAAGCAAACCGGAGCCGCTGCGCCCGGATTGATCCCGCAGCGAAGGAACCCGAGCCTGCGAGGGCCGAACGCAGGAGCAAGCCTTTTCGGTTACCTTTTTGGCGTTTGAAAAAGGTGACCCGCCGTAAGGGCGGAACCGTAATCAGCAACACCCACAAAAACGGATATTCACCCAGAACCCCAAGAGCCTGGTCGGCCCAAAGGCCGCCAAGAAGACAAAAAAAAGGGCAACCGAAGTTGCCCAAAATGCCTTGCGTGCTCATCAAATCCAGAAAGACCTACTTCTTGCGCTTATTCGCATCCTTCCAGATAAAAAATCCAAACCCTGCAAAAAACAGAACCATGAGCCCCACGGTCAGAACCCCGGCAAACACCACGTTATCGAAAAACATGACTGTGGCCTCCCGGCCCCTGCTTTGCTGCGATGGAACTAAGTTAACCAATCACGCAGGCGCAGAAATTGACCAGGATCAAGTCCGGTCAACACAGAAGGTAAAGGCGGGAAAATAACTGACCTGCATCAACGGATGCGGAGGGAGATCAACGCTTTTTCGGTTTCTTTTTCGGCTTTTTCTGGGTTTTTCCCAGCGGCATGGCCTGTTCGAAGGCCTTGCGCACTTCGTTCAGGCGTTTCTCGTTGAGGTCATGCACACGCTTGGCGCGTTCAGTGCTGAGGTCGATCAGTTTGTCATCTTGGCTCATGGCGTTGGGCGCATCGCTTGAAGAAATCACAACTGCCGCATCGCCGGCAGGACTGCGCCAATCATGCCGCCTGACGTCAGCGCTGACCAGCCACCGCTCTACAACAATTCATGTAAATGAACCGATTCAGATCTCGATATCGACCCACAAGCCCTGACGCGGCTGATCTTCCATCAGCGGCACCACCGGCACCGTGTTGTCGGCATTGAGTTCGGTGCCAGGCACGGCGAGGTGTTCTTCCGGGTCTTCGTCGGCTTCGCGTCGGCGGCGATCACGCTCCTGCTGGCGGCGTTGTTCTTCGCGCGCCAGCAGTCGATCCTCTTCCGGATCGCGTTTTTGCAGGTCGATCGTGCTTTCGTTGGAGCTTTCCTGCACCGGCACCACCGGAGGGATGTCCGGCCGCTGGCGAATCGGATCCTGCTGGGAAGTGATCGGCACAGCGCTCAAGGGGAGCATCGGTGGCAGCATATAAAGGGTCTCCTGTCAGCAGGCTATCGGCTTGGGCGAAGCTGGCTTGAGCCGCTGGTCGCAAACTTGTGACCGGGTTGGCACTCACAGGTGCCGCACGCCTTCGAAAAACCGACGCATGACCGCCACCTGCCTCGACTTGCAGCTTGCAGCTAAAAGCTCGCAACTGCTCCTAATCCTTTGGCCTCGGGCCCTCATTCCGTTAAGATAGCCCGCTTTTTCAAGGTGGGAGTCAGGCAGCATGGCGCAGCAGTATCAACCGGGGCAACGCTGGATCAGTGACAGCGAAGCAGAGCTTGGTTTAGGCACCGTTCTGGCACAGGACGGCCGCTTGTTGACCGTGCTTTACCCGGCCACTGGCGAAACCCGCCAGTACGCGCTACGGAATGCGCCCCTCACCCGCGTGCGGTTCTCGCCGGGTGACACCATTACTCACTTCGAAGGCTGGAAGATGACCGTGCGCGAAGTCGACGACGTCGACGGGCTGATGGTCTATCACGGCCTCAACGGGCAGAACGAAGCGGTCACCCTGCCGGAAACCCAGCTGTCGAACTTCATCCAGTTCCGTCTGGCCAGCGACCGTCTGTTCGCCGGGCAGATCGATCCGCTGGCGTGGTTCTCCCTGCGCTACAACACCCTGGAACACACCAGCCGCCAGTTGCAGTCCTCGCTCTGGGGCCTGGGCGGCGTGCGTGCGCAACCGATCGCGCACCAGCTGCACATTGCCCGTGAAGTCGCCGACCGCATCGCGCCGCGCGTTCTGCTGGCGGACGAAGTGGGTCTGGGTAAAACCATCGAAGCCGGTCTGGTGATCCATCGCCAACTGCTGTCGGGCCGCGCCAATCGCGTGCTGATCCTGGTTCCGGAAAACCTGCAGCACCAGTGGCTGGTGGAAATGCGCCGCCGCTTCAACCTGCAAGTGGCGTTGTTCGACGAAGAACGCTTCATCGAAAGCGATGCCACCAACCCGTTCGAAGACACCCAGTTGGCGCTGGTCGCGCTGGAGTGGCTGGTCGAAGACGAGAAGGCTCAGGACGCGCTGTTCGCCGCCGGTTGGGATCTGTTGGTGGTCGACGAAGCACACCACTTGGTCTGGCACGAAGAAAAAGCCAGCCCCGAGTATTCGCTGGTCGAGCAACTGGCTGAAGTGATTCCCGGCGTGCTGCTGCTCACCGCCACCCCGGAACAACTCGGTCAGGACAGCCACTTCGCCCGCCTGCGCTTGCTCGACCCGAACCGTTTCCATGACCTGGCCGCGTTCCGCGCCGAGAGCGACAACTATCGCCCGGTGGCCGAAGCCGTTCAGGAACTGCTCGACAAGGGGCGCCTGTCGCCGGAAGCGCACAAGACCATCCACGGTTTCCTCGGCAACGAAGGCGAAGCCCTGCTGACGGCGGTCAACGATGGCGATACCGAAGCCAGCGCCCGTCTGGTGCGTGAGCTGCTCGACCGTCACGGCACCGGCCGCGTGCTGTTCCGTAACACCCGCGCCGCAGTGCAGGGTTTCCCGGAACGCAAACTGCACCCGTACCCGCTACCGTGCCCGGACGAATACCTCGAACTGCCGCTGGGCGATCACGCCGAGCTGTACCCGGAAGTCAGCTTCCAGGCCCAGCCGGACGCCAGCGAAGAAGAGCGCTGGTGGAAATTCGACCCGCGCGTCGAGTGGCTGATCGATCAGCTGAAAATGCTCAAGCGCACCAAAGTGCTGGTGATCTGCGCCCACGCCGAAACCGCGATGGATCTGGAAGACGCTCTGCGCGTACGTTCCGGCATCCCGGCCACGGTGTTCCATGAAGGCATGAACATCCTCGAGCGTGACCGCGCCGCCGCCTACTTCGCCGACGAAGAGTTCGGCGCGCAGGTGCTGATCTGCTCGGAAATCGGCAGTGAAGGTCGCAACTTCCAGTTCGCTCATCACCTGGTGCTGTTCGATCTGCCGTCGCACCCGGACCTGCTCGAGCAGCGCATCGGTCGTCTCGACCGGATCGGCCAGAAGCACATCATCGAGCTGCATGTGCCGTATCTGGAAACCAGCCCGCAAGAGCGCCTGTTCCAGTGGTACCACGAAGCGCTGAACGCGTTCCTCAACACCTGCCCGACCGGCAACGCCTTGCAGCATCAGTTCGGCCCACGCCTGCTGCCGCTGCTCGAAGAAGCGGATGATGGCGAGTGGCAAGCGCTGATCGACGAAGCACGCACCGAGCGCGAGCGCCTGGAACAAGAGCTGCACACCGGTCGTGACCGTCTGCTGGAACTCAACTCCGGCGGCGCTGGCGAAGGTGACGCGCTGGTCGAAGCGATCCTTGAGCAGGACGACCAGTTCGCCCTGCCGATCTACATGGAAACCCTGTTCGACGCGTTCGGCATCGACAGCGAGGACCATTCGGAAAACGCCCTGATCCTCAAGCCGAGCGAGAAGATGCTCGACGCCAGCTTCCCACTGGGCGACGACGAAGGCGTGACCATCACCTACGACCGCAACCAGGCGCTGTCGCGCGAAGACATGCAGTTCATCACCTGGGAACACCCGATGGTGCAAGGCGGCATGGACCTCGTTCTGTCCGGCTCGATGGGCAACACCGCCGTCGCGCTGATCAAGAACAAGGCGCTGAAACCGGGCACCGTGCTGCTGGAACTGCTCTACGTCAGCGAAGTGGTCGCGCCGCGTTCGCTGCAACTGGGCCGCTACCTGCCGCCGGCCGCCCTGCGCTGCCTGCTCGACGCCAACGGCAACGACCTGTCGCCACGGGTCTCGTTCGAAACCCTGAACGATCAACTCGAAAGCGTGCCGCGTGCCAGCGCCAACAAGTTCATCCAGGCCCAGCGCGATCAGCTGACGCCACGGATCAACGCCGGTGAAGACAAGATCACCCCGCGTCACGCCGAACGCGTGGCCGAGGCCCGTCGTCGTCTGGCCGCCGACACCGACGAAGAACTGGCACGCCTGACCGCGTTGCAAGCGGTCAACCCGACCGTGCGTGACAGCGAACTGGATGCGTTGCGCAAGCAGCGTGAACAGGGTCTGGCGATGCTGGACAAAGCGGCGCTGCGCCTGGAAGCGATCCGGGTGTTGGTGGCGGGTTAAGCCCTCTGCTCCACCGCTATAAATGAAAAGGCCCGCAGTGATGCGGGCCTTTTTGTTCAGGGCAAAAAACAAAGATCGCAGCCTTCGGCAGCTCCTACAGAGGATCGCATTCCAATGTAGGAGCTGCCGAAGGCTGCGATCTTTTGATCTTAAGCAGTCGCCGCTGCAACATCAGGCTCAACCACCGCCACCAGTCCCTCCTTCATCCGCTGCGCATCGCGCACAAAACACCGCGCCGCGAGAAACAGAAACACCATGGTAAAGAACAGCGCCACCGGTATCAGGTACATGGCGTCATGCAGTCCCACGGCCTTGAACGCCTCGGTCATCTGTTCCGCTCCCGCCGAAAGCATTGCCGATTGGGCAAAGTGATCGGACAAGGCGCCCACCACCACCGGCCCCAGTCCGCCGCCAAGCAGGTACAGCCCGGCAAAGAACAGCGCCATCGCCGTGGCCCGCAGGCGCGGCTCGACCACGTCCTGAATCGCCGTGTACACGCAGGTGTAGAAGTTATAGGCAAACAGCCAGCCGACGCTGAACACCGCGACGAACACGCCGATCTCGACGCGCCCGGCATGCAGTGCCCACGCGGTGCACAGGGTCGAAATGATCAGGCTGAAGCCGGCAAACAGCAGCCGGCCGTTGGCGATCCGTTGATGGATCTTGTCGGCGATCCAGCCGCCGAGGGTCAGGCCGATCAACCCGGTGATACCGACAATCACCCCGGTCGCCACCGCCGCCTCCTGCAACGGCATCAGGAAATATCGCTGCAGCATCGGCACCAGAAACGAGTTACAGGCGTAGGTGGCGAAGTTGAAGCACAAACCTGCCATCACCAGCCACAGGAACGTCGGCACGGCGAGCACGCGGCGGATCGGCTTGTCGACTTTCTCCTGGGACACCTGCACGGTTTCTGCCGCGCCGCGTTTGGGCTCCTTGATGAAGAACATGAACACCGCGAGGATCAGCCCCGGCACCGCCGCAATAAAGAACGGCGCGCGCCAGCTGTCGAACGCCTTGACCATCGCGCCGATGGTGAAAAACGCCAGCAGCAGCCCCAGCGGCAGACCGAGCATGAAAATGCCCATGGCCCGAGCCCGGCGGTGCGCCGGGAACAGGTCGCCGATCAATGAGTTGGCCGCCGGTGCGTAACTGGCTTCGCCAATGCCGATGCCCATGCGCACCAGCAGGAAACTCCAGAAGCTGCCGACCAGTCCGTTGACCGCCGTCAGCGCACTCCAGGTCGCCAGACCCCAGCCCATCAGTTTGCTGCGCGAACCGGTGTCGGCCATGCGCCCCAACGGCAGACCGGCAATCGCATACACCAGGGTGAACGCGGTGCCGACGATCCCCAGTTGAAAGTCGCTGAGGTGCCATTCCATGCGGATCGGCTCGATGATGATCGCCGGAATGGTGCGGTCGAAGAAGTTGAACAGGTTGGCCAGGAACAACAGGAACAGAATGCGCCAGGCATTCGCCGCTTGGGTCGAGTTCTGCATGGGTCCGTCTCTTTATTGTTATAGGGCTTCACTGCCGTCGCATCCGAGCCCGGAACCTGCAATCTAGACACGCCTGACGGGGCTGTCTGTGATCATTCGTCAGCCTGATGACGGGCCATGGCACTGTAACGAAACGTAAGCCCTTGATAACACTGAAATCCCCCATAAACCGGGGCTTTCACGGCAAAACCCGGCTACAAAAAAATACTTTCGCGCCCCCCTTCCCAAGTTCATGGCGAAGTCTAGAATAGCCGCCGGATCCGTCCGGATTCGCCGATCAACCCCTTTGATACCCTCCCTAATGTCCGAAGTCAGTCCGTGTCTGAATTGCGGTGCCTGCTGTTCCCATTTTCGTGTGTCTTTTTTCTGGGGTGAATGCTCATCCTCCGGGGGTACGGTGCCCGATGAACTGGTGACACAGATCACCCCCAGTCGGGTGGCGATGAACGGCACCGACTGCAAATCACCGCGTTGTACAGCGTTGGTCGGTGAAGTGGGCAGCAACGTGCAGTGCTCGATTTATGAGCAGCGCTCCAGCCCCTGCCGCGAGTTCGAGGCGTCGTGGGAGAACGGTGAACAGAACGTCGACTGCGACGCCGCCCGGGCGCGCTTCGGCTTGCCACCTCTCGACCCGGAATGGAACCAGATCCATTACGACCAGAGCGCCTGACGCTTAGCACCAATCGCTATTAGGCTCATGCCGAAATCGTTGACTGCAATATGCCACTATCGCTTGCACGGCAAAAACCGCCTCTATACTGCTTTCATTCGCCTGCGTTGATGACGCAGTAGGGACGACTTCAGAGACGGGGCATGCTATGGAGTGGCTTGGTTTGCAGTTTGTTACCGAGCTGCCGGAGAGCGGGCAGGTCATTCTCGATTGCACACATAATCCCTTGCTGGTGCTGGTGGCCTATCTGGTCGCCTGCGCCGCGAGTTTTGCCACCCTCGACATGGCCGAGCGGGTCGGTCACGCCGAAGATCCGGGTTCGCGACGGGTGTGGCGCTGGATCGGCGCCACCTGCCTGGCCAGCGGCATCTGGGCCATGCACTTCATCGCCATGCTGGCGTTCCAGGCGCCGATCGAAATCCACTACGACCTGGCGATCACCCTGTTTTCCCTGCTGATCGCCCTGCTCGCCTCGTGGCTGGCGATGCACACCTTGAGTGGGCCGCAGCCCAGCCTGGTGCACTACCTGAAAACCGCCATCATCATCGGTCTGGGCATCGCCGGCATGCACTATGTCGGCATGGCGGCGATGCACTCGGTGGCCAATGCCTACTACCAGCCACTGTTGTTTTGCCTGTCGATCGTGATTGCGGTCGGTGCCAGCTTCGCCGCACTGTGGGTCGCCGGTTACTTGCGTGAAGGCAGCGGGCGTTTTCATCAATTGCTCAAATACACCGCTGCGATGATCCTCGGCGCCGGCATCATCAGCATGCATTTCACCGGCATGGCCGCAATGCGCCTGGTGTTGCCCGAAGGCGCCGCGCCGACCCTGAGTGCCGAAACCAATCACCTGCAACTGGGCCTGACGGTCGCGCTGATCATCCTGCTGATTCTGGGTAGCGCAATCAGTGCGGCGCTGGCCGACAAGAAACTGCAGAGCAAGGAGCACGACCTGCGCCGGGTCAATGCCCTGCTCAGCCAGCTTGATCAGGCGCGGATGTCACTGCAACAAGTGGCCAACTATGACGCCCTGACCAACCTGATCAACCGTCGCGGTTTCAACCAGATCTTCGCCGAGAAACTCAACCAGAAAACCAGCGAAGGCGGTATGCTCGCGGTGATGTTTCTCGATATCGATCACTTCAAGCGAATCAACGACAGTCTCGGCCATGACGCCGGCGACGCCCTGCTCAAAGTCATCGCCAATCACATCAAAAGCTCGGTGCGCAGCCATGATGACGTGGTCGCACGGTTCGGTGGCGACGAGTTTTGCATCCTGATCGGCCTGCATGAGCGCGAGGAAGCGCGCAACATGGCGCAAAGGATCATGCTGAAAATGAAGGAGCCGATCGAGCTGGCCGGACGGCGCATGGTGATGACCACCAGCATCGGCATCAGCCTGTTTCCCGACGACGGCACCACTTGCGAAGAACTGCTCAAGCACGCGGATCTGGCGTTGTATCAGTCCAAGGGGGCCGGACGTAACGGCCTGCATTTTTTCAGTTCAAACATGAAGACCCGCGCCAGCCTGGAACTGCAACTGGAAGAAGAACTGCGCCAGGCCCTGCGCGAAGAACACGGGCTGACCCTGTATTACCAACCGATTTTCGAACTGAAAACCGGCCGGGTGACCAAACTCGAAGCGTTGATCCGCTGGCAGCACCCGGTGCACGGCCTGCTGGCCCCGGACCGTTTCATTGCGATTGCCGAAACCAACGGCCTGATCGCCGAGCTGGACAATTGGGTGCTGCGCCGGGCCTGCGCGGACCTTGGCGAACTGACGCGCCATGGCTGCGACGAACTGAAAATCGCCTGGAACTGCTCGCCACTCAACCTCGCCCGGGAAGAGCTGGCCGATGAGATCGAAAGCGCGCTGCGCAGCGCCGGGGTCGCGCCGGAACGGCTGGAACTGGAGGTCACCGAAAACGCATTGATGGGCAACATCGCCAACACCCTGGTGTTGTTGCGGCAAATCCGCGCCCTCGGTGTGTCGTTGTCGATCGACGACTTCGGCACCGGCTATTCGTCGCTTGCCTACCTCAAGCGCCTGCCGCTGAACACGTTGAAAATCGACCGTTCGTTCATCCTCGACATTCCCACGGCAACCGCCGACATGGAGATCGTCCAGGCGATCATCGTCATGGCCCACACCCTGCATCTGCAGGTGGTGACCGAAGGCGTGGAAAGCCTGGAGCAGTACGAGTTTCTTGAGCGCTCGGGCTGCGACTTCATTCAGGGTTACCTGCTCAGCCGCCCGGTGCCGCTGGACGAATTACGCCCCGTGCTGGAAGAAATCAACCAACGCAAACACGTCCACGCGGTCAATCCGTTGAGTCTGGCGCGCGGTACATTTGTATCAGTGTCGCTGGATCCTTCTGCAAAAAGCCCTGCGCCCCATGCAGGCGCATCAGTTGTGCGGCCAATCCGCTGATCGGCGTGGCCGAGCCCTGTTCGCGAGAGAATTTAACCGCCGTATCGAGATCCTTGAGCAACGTGCGCACATGCCATTTCACCGGTTCGAAACGGCTCTCGGCCATTTGCGGGGCGAGGATCTGCAACGGTTTCGAATCGGCAAAACCACCGGCCAGCGCTTCAGCGATCAGGCTGGCATCGACCCCGGCCTGTTCGGCCAGCGCCACCACTTCGGCAATCACCAGCGCATTGCAGGCGACGATCATCTGATTACAAGCCTTGGTCACTTGTCCGGCGCCGATGCCGCCCATGTGGGTGACACGCTGACCGAGGTTGAGCAGCACCGGGCGCACCCGGTCCAGATCCGCCGTTTCACCGCCAACCATGATTGCCAGGCTGCCCGCCTCGGCGCCGACCACGCCGCCGGACACCGGTGAATCGAGCCAGCTCATGCCGGTGTTCTGCGCCAGCTCGGCGGCCATTTCACGTGTAGCGGTCGGTTCCAGGCTGGAGAAATCCACCAGCAACTGGCCTTTTTTCGCACCTTCAGCGACACCGCCGGCGCCAAACACTACCTCGCGCACCACCGCCGTGTCGGCCAGGCAGAGCATCACCACCTCCGCGTGTTCGCACAATTGGGCCGGGGTCGCTACTTGCCGGGCGCCAGCTTCGACCAGTGGCGCGCACTTGTCCGGGTTGCGATTCCACACGGTCAGCGGGTATCCCGCCGCCAGCAGACGGCGGCAAATCGGCAGTCCCATCAAGCCGATTCCGGCAAATCCCAACGAAGGTAGCGTTGACATCATTTTGCCTCTTTTCGATTAAAGATCACCGAATGATGGCCGATTCATGAACGATCAGGAAAGGATTCCCCCGCGCGACGATCAGGCCAAGCCCCTGACGCCCGGGCCAAATACGCGCAGTCAAAGACGCGAGATTCTCTTTCCGTGAGGCTCGATGACAACGGTCGCCGAGCCAACCCTGTCCAGGTATATGGCGCACAATGACTTCTAAAAACAATCCGGCCACCGCGGTATCCGATCTGCCCCTGAGCCCTGCGGCGAACAGCCCGGCTCCGATGAAGCCATTGCCTCCTTCGCGCCCGCTGGGCACTCACCAATATCTGTACTACACCGAAACCAACACTGACCGCATCCTCGACAACCTTGACGGCCTGCGTGATCTGGTGTTCCCGCGCCCGCCGCACCTGGAAGGTGACAACGAGCAGCACAACGATCAGGAGTTTCCGTCGGTGTGCCTGATCGGCCTCGGTCGCTGCGGTTCGAACATCGCCCTCGACGTCGCGGAGCTGGTGTACAACGCCCGCAAGTTCTACCTCAACGAATTCAACAACGAAGACCGTGCGACGGACCGGCGTCTGGCCGACAAGGGCTACAGCCCGGCGCAGTGGATCAAGCACAACCTGCGCATCGGCCCGAACAAATCGAGCAAACCCGTGTTCCTGGTGGAACCGCTGGTGATGCTCGGCGACCTCGACAAGGACATCGCCGGGCGCATCCGTTTTTCGCGCAAGGGCGAGAAAAGCGGCTTTCTGCGCGACTACAGCAAAATGAAGATCATGGACTTGTCCGAAGTCCACGCCGGTGGCGCCGGTAACGCGCCGATCCTCGGCCAGTACCTGGCCAAGATCATCCTCAACAAGGACACCCAGCGTTTTTCCAGCCCCGACTGGAAAATGATCCACTCGTACCTGATCGACAGCTGCGGCATCAAGGCCAACCAGTCGCGCCTGTACTTCTCGATCTTCAGTGCCGGCGGTGGTACCGGTTCGGGCATGGCCTCGGAATTCGGTCTGGCCCAGCAGCACTCGTACATGAACAAGACGTTCGACACCAAGCCGATGGACGAGCATGACGGCAAGAGCGGGCATTCGTTCGTGTTCGAGCCGATCTTCACCAGCGGCATCTGCGTGCTGCCGAACATTTCCGACCACCGCAGTGAAATGTCCGAGGCGCTGCACATCAACGCCGGACGCCTGCTGTGCAAATACCTGTCGGAAGAATGGGATTTCTCCTACAACTTCGCCAATGAAGACAGCAGTGAAGCCAGCGTCATGGGCCGCATCCGCCCATGGAACGCGATGATGCTGATCTCCAACGACATCATGCGCTACGCCGAAGAAAGCGATGACGGCAACATCCAGAACATTGATGTCAATGCGATGGAGAAGCACGCCAACCAGTACATCTCGCAGCAGATCTTCAACATCCTGACCGCGCAGGCGGTGACCACCGATTACGACCAGAACTACTTCCGCCGCGCCGGCATCGACATCGGCGAAACCATTCGCCTGGATGCCAACGACCTGTTCATGAGCCTGGCCGGCCCGGTGGCGATCGCCTACGCCGAATCGGTGGTGCCGGAAACCCCGCCGCCGAGCAGCGACAAGTTCAAGGTGTTCGACAAAGAACCACAGCGCCTGAACATCGACGACCTGTTCTTCCGCTCGATCGACCTGCCGCACTTCAACAAGGTCACCCAGGCGATCGAAGGCATCAGCCTGCTGCCGATCGAATCCAAGCGCTATCGCGCGTCGCTGGAGCAGTACAAGAACTCCGGCTATGACGCTGCCGCCCTGCACGACCTGCACTTCTTCAAGAACTGCTCGTCGGTGGTGTCGATCGTCTCGCTGCCCAAAGACTACAAGCTGTCGTACATGGACCTGAACCGGTTGAAGACCCACCTCAACAGCCTGTTCCCCAACACCACGCTCAAGCGTTATGCGCTGGTGATCGGTGCGTCGGCCAACCTGTCGCTGACCACCCTGATCGCCAAGAGCCCGTGCCTGTCGGACGACTTCCTGACGTTGATCGTGGCGTTCATCAAGCGCTGCTTTGCGAAGACTCCGTACCGTTTCGACGAGACCCTGGACAATTCGATTCTCGACTTCATCATTCATGAAGACTTCGACGAAGAGCGCATCGACGACCTGCTCAACGAATTCGAGAACCCGGCGAAAATCCTCGACACCAACTGGTACGCGATCAAGCCGATGTACGAGAAGAAATACCGCGAGCTGATCAACGACAAGGACAAGTTCGTCTCGATCAACGACATTCGCCTGTCGCGTGATTGCGTGAAGAAGGCGATCAAGTACCTGCGCGAGATCTACCGTCACCGCATCGGCAAGACCAAGGTTATTTCCCTCAATAACCATACCGGCAAGACTTACTCGGTCTGATCACAGACCGAGTCGCGGCAATCGCGAGCAGGCTCACGCCTACAGGGGAACGCATTTCCATTGTAGGAGTGAGCCTGCTCGCGATTGGCCCTTTCAGGCCGCGCAAATCCCACCAATCCAGCATTCAGAAACAATTAAGCAGCCGTTAGGCTGCTCAATAAACTGTGCCCGTTACGTTTACGTCACCGTTATGCCACCCACGCTTGTGGCGTTTCTCTACGGCAACGTGCCATCACGCTACTCGGCTACACACTTTCCTACAGACGAAGCACGCACCATCAAGGTGCAACCGCTCAGACCTGCGCCCTTTCCTGGATCAGAATCCACGGACTGACCACCACCGCCCACAGCGCGGGATCGCGTTCGAAAATATCCAGCGCCCGCGTTTCAGACAGCTTGGCGACCTTGTCTTCGGCCAGCCAGGCGGCGACTTTCTCGCCATCATCCGAGGCCACGGCTTCGGCGGCGGCGATCAAATCCAGGGCCGGGTCGACCCACAATAGGGCACCCTTGGCGAAGAACGGCTCCAGCTCTTTCCAGGTAATAGATGCGGTTTCACCAAGCAGCTTGGCATAGAGGGTGCTAGGTTCTTGATTCATGGGACTGTCCGGAAAAGAAATCGACGCGAATGATAACGTCGGTGGTCCGGCAGCAAAACCCGGTTGCAAATGGCTTCACCGAACGAAAAGAGCAGGAACGCCAAGGAATGCTGCTGTTTGGGGCATAAGCCCCACGAAAGCCCCGCCGCAATTCTGTCTTTTTCATTCAAAAATGCGACACCCACAAGTTTTGCCCCCTGGCGCCAGCTTCCCAGGCCAACAACCGGCGCTCTACACTGTACCGGTACAGTTGCCGGGGGCATTTCCGGAGGGTATCGCAAAGATATCTGACCCGGTTCTGCTGCTACGGCGCCAGAACTCAAAAAAAATACAACAGTAAGAGTGGAGCACTATGACTAAGGCTACTAAGCAGATTTCCAAACTGTTTGCCGCTATGGTTCTGGCCGGGGTTGCCAGCCATTCGTTCGCAGCTGACACCATCAAGATCGGTATCGCCGGCCCTAAAACCGGTCCTGTAGCCCAATACGGCGACATGCAGTTCAGTGGCGCGAAAATGGCCATCGAGCAAATCAACGCCAAGGGCGGCGTCGACGGCAAGAAACTCGAAGCCGTTGAATACGATGACGCGTGCGATCCGAAACAAGCCGTAGCGGTCGCGAACAAGGTCGTCAACGACGGCGTCAAGTTCGTGGTCGGTCACCTGTGCTCCAGCTCCACCCAGCCTGCTTCGGACATCTACGAAGACGAAGGCGTGATCATGATCACCCCGGCTGCCACCAGCCCGGACATCACCACCCGTGGTTACAAAATGGTCTTCCGCACCATCGGTCTGGACAGCGCCCAGGGCCCTGCCGCCGGTAACTACATCGCCGACCACGTGAAGCCGAAAATCGTTGCTGTGCTGCACGACAAACAGCAATACGGTGAAGGCATCGCCACCGCTGTCAAAGCCACCCTGGAGAAGAAAGGCGTGAAAGTCGCCGTGTTCGAAGGCGTCAACGCCGGCGACAAGGACTTCTCCTCGATGATCGCCAAACTCAAGCAAGCCAACGTCGACTTCGTTTACTACGGCGGCTACCACCCGGAGCTGGGTCTGATCCTGCGTCAATCCCAGGAAAAAGGCCTGAAAGCCAAGTTCATGGGTCCGGAAGGCGTGGGTAACGACTCCATTTCGCAGATCGCCAAAGACGCCTCCGAAGGCCTGCTGGTGACCCTGCCGAAATCCTTTGACCAGGATCCGGCCAACGTTGCCCTGGCAGATGCATTCAAGGCGAAGAAAGAAGACCCGAGCGGCCCGTTCGTGTTCCCTTCCTACTCGGCGGTTGAAGTGATTGCCGGCGGTATTGCCGCGGCCAAATCCGAAGACACTGCCAAAGTGGCTGAAGCCATTCACGCCGGCACCTTCAAGACCCCGACTGGCGACCTGAGCTTCGACGCCAAGGGCGACCTGAAGGACTTCAAATTTGTGGTTTACGAGTGGCACTTCGGCAAACCAAAAACTGAAGTTTCGCCTCAGTAAGGCGCGCCCTGACTGACTGCCAATAAAGCCCACGGCGTGCCGTGGGCTTTGTTTTACGAATGTATGGGCCGCGCTGGCGTGATCCGCCAGTCTCCCCACCTGAAAATCTCAAAACCGTC
The DNA here is from genome assembly GCF_018729515.1 of Pseudomonas sp. MG-9. Lineage (NCBI taxonomy): Bacteria > Pseudomonadati > Pseudomonadota > Gammaproteobacteria > Pseudomonadales > Pseudomonadaceae > Pseudomonas > Pseudomonas sp. MG-9. The sequence goes on along the minus strand of NZ_JAHHZH010000005.1, from coordinate 168,101 downwards.
ATCAGCGGTTCGCTGGCAAAACCCGGATTCGAAGTGGATAAAGATCCACGGGGCCGGGCGGGAAAATGACTCCACCAGTGAAATGCGTATCAGGTTTTTAGGAGCGTTGTAATGCCTGACCTCTATCACTTCTTCCAACAGCTGGTTAATGGCCTGACCATTGGCAGCACGTATGCCCTGATCGCCATCGGCTATACGATGGTTTACGGCATCATTGGAATGATCAACTTCGCCCACGGCGAGGTGTACATGATCGGTTCCTACGTGGCGTTCATCGCCATCGCCGGGCTGGCCATGATGGGAATCGACAACGTCCCGCTGTTGATGACCGCTGCCTTCATCGCGAGCATCGTCGTGACAAGTTCGTACGGTTACAGCATCGAACGGATCGCCTACCGCCCCCTGCGCGGCAGCAACCGTCTGATCCCGCTGATCTCCGCCATCGGTATGTCGATCTTCCTGCAGAACACGGTTCTGCTGGCGCAAGACTCCAAGGACAAATCCATCCCCAACCTGATCCCTGGGAACATTTCCATCGGGCCAGGTGGCGCACATGAAGTGCTGATTTCCTACATGCAAATCGTGGTGTTCGTGGTGACCCTGGTCGCCATGCTCGGCCTCACGCTGTTCATCTCCCGCTCTCGCCTGGGCCGCGCCTGCCGCGCCTGTGCCGAAGACATCAAGATGGCCAACCTGCTGGGCATCAACACCAACAACATCATCGCCCTGACCTTCGTCATCGGCGCTGCGCTGGCGGCCGTCGCGGCCGTGCTGCTGAGCATGCAGTACGGCGTGATCAACCCGAACGCCGGCTTCCTCGTCGGCCTCAAGGCCTTCACCGCCGCAGTACTGGGCGGTATCGGCAGCATCCCCGGCGCCATGCTCGGCGGGCTGGTGCTGGGGGTGGCGGAAGCGTTCGGTGCCGATATCTTCGGCGACCAGTACAAGGACGTCGTGGCTTTCGGCTTGTTGGTTCTGGTGCTGTTGTTCCGTCCGACCGGCATTCTGGGCCGTCCGGAGGTTGAGAAAGTATGACTAGGAATCTTAAACAGGCACTGTTCAGTGCCTTGCTGGTGTGGGCTGTGGCCTACCCGGTACTCGGTCTGAAACTGACCATCGTCGGCATCAACCTCGAAGTGCACGGCACCAGCCCGGCCATTCTGGCGACCATCGCCGTGTGCTCGGTGCTGATGTTCCTGCGGGTGCTGTTCAACCAGCAGATCAGCAAGGCGTGGAAATCCTCGCCGGGCCTGCCGTTGATCCCGGCCAAGGCCAGCAACTTCCTGACCCTGCCGACCACTCAACGCTACATCATCATCGCGCTGATCCTCGGTGCGCTGGTCTGGCCGTTCTTCGGCTCCCGTGGCGCGGTAGACATCGCAACGCTGATCCTGATCTACGTGATGCTCGGCCTGGGCCTGAACATCGTGGTCGGTCTGGCCGGTCTGCTCGACCTGGGTTACGTCGGCTTCTACGCCGTCGGCGCCTACAGCTACGCGCTGCTGTCGCACTACTACGGCCTGAGCTTCTGGATCTGCCTGCCGATTGCCGGCCTGATGGCGGCGACGTTCGGCTTCCTGCTGGGCTTCCCGGTGTTGCGTCTGCGCGGTGACTACCTGGCGATCGTGACCCTCGGCTTCGGCGAGATCATCCGTCTGTTCCTGCGCAACCTGACCGACATCACCGGCGGTCCGAACGGCATCAGCAACATCGAGAAACCGACGTTCTTCGGCCTGACCTTCGAACGCAAAGCCGCGGAAGGCATGCAAACCTTCCACGAGTACTTCGGCCTCGAATACAACTCGATCAACAAGGTGATTTTCCTCTACCTGGTTGCGTTGTTGCTGGCGCTGGCGGCGCTGTTCATCATCAACCGTCTGCTGCGCATGCCGATCGGCCGTGCGTGGGAAGCGCTGCGTGAAGATGAAATCGCCTGCCGCGCACTGGGTCTGAATCCGACGATCATCAAGCTGTCGGCGTTCACCCTGGGGGCGAGCTTCGCCGGTTTCGCCGGTAGCTTCTTCGCCGCCCGTCAGGGCCTGGTGACCCCGGAATCGTTCACCTTCATCGAGTCGGCGATCATCCTCGCCATCGTTGTGCTGGGTGGCATGGGCTCGCAGCTGGGCGTGATTCTCGCCGCCGTGGTGATGATCCTGTTGCCGGAAATGATGCGTGAGTTCAGCGAATACCGGATGTTGATGTTCGGTGCGCTGATGGTGTTGATGATGATCTGGCGTCCACAAGGTCTGCTGCCGATGCAACGCCCACACATGGAGTTGCGAAAATGAGCCGCGAGATCTTGAAAGTCGAAAACCTGAGCATGCGCTTCGGCGGCTTGCTCGCGGTCAATGGCGTGGCCCTGACCGTGAAGGAAAAACAGGTGGTTGCATTGATCGGCCCGAACGGCGCCGGCAAGACCACCGTGTTCAACTGCCTGACCGGTTTCTATCAGCCAACGGGCGGCAGCATTTTGCTGGACGGCGAGCCGATTCAGGGCCTGCCGGGGCACAAGATCGCCCTCAAAGGCGTGGTGCGCACCTTCCAGAACGTGCGGTTGTTCAAGGACATGACGGCGGTCGAGAACCTGTTGATCGCCCAGCACCGTCACCTGAACACCAACTTCCTGTCCGGCCTGTTCAAAACCCCGGCGTTCCGCAAAAGCGAGCGCGAGGCGATGGAATTCGCCGAGTACTGGCTGGAAAAGGTCAACCTCAAAGAATTCGCCAACCGTACCGCCGGCACCCTGGCCTACGGTCAGCAACGGCGTCTGGAAATCGCGCGTTGCATGATGACCCGCCCACGGATCCTCATGCTCGACGAACCGGCAGCCGGTCTGAACCCGAAGGAAACCGAAGACCTCAAGGCGCTGATCAGCGTGCTGCGTGAGGAGCACAACGTGACCGTGCTGCTGATCGAACACGACATGAAACTGGTCATGAGCATTTCCGACCACATCGTCGTGATCAACCAGGGCACACCTCTGGCCGACGGCACGCCGGATCAGATCCGCGACAATCCTGAAGTGATCAAAGCCTACCTGGGGGAAGCGTAAATGCTGCAGTTCGAAAACGTTTCCACCTTCTACGGCAAGATCCAGGCCCTGCACAGCGTCAACGTCGAAGTCCGTCAGGGCGAGATCGTGACCCTGATCGGCGCCAACGGTGCCGGCAAGTCCACGCTGCTGATGACGCTCTGCGGTTCACCGCAGGCGCACAGCGGCAGCATCCGCTACATGGGTGAGGAACTGGTCGGCCAGGACTCGTCGCAGATCATGCGTAAAAGCATCGCGGTGGTGCCGGAAGGTCGTCGGGTGTTTGCCCGTCTGACCGTCGAAGAGAACCTGTCCATGGGCGGTTTCTTCACCGACAAGGGCGACTATCAGGCGCAGATGGACAAGGTCCTCGGCCTGTTCCCGCGCCTCAAAGAACGCTTCAACCAGCGCGGCGGCACCATGTCCGGCGGCGAACAGCAGATGCTCGCCATCGGCCGGGCGCTGATGAGCAAGCCGAAACTGCTGCTGCTCGACGAGCCGTCGCTGGGCCTGGCACCGATCATCATCCAGCAGATCTTCGACATCATCGAACAACTGCGCAAGGACGGTGTGACGGTGTTCCTGGTCGAGCAGAACGCCAACCAGGCCTTGAAAATCGCTGACCGTGCGTACGTTCTGGAGAACGGCCGTGTGGTGATGCAAGGCACCGGTGAAGCGCTACTGACCGACCCGAAAGTGCGCGAGGCGTATCTGGGCGGTTGATGCTTTTCGCTGAACAAAAAAACGGCCTTCGCAGGCCGTTTTTTTGTATTTTGAATTCAACACCGATCCCCTGTGGGAGCGAGCCTGCTCGCGATATCGGTGTGTCATTCAACATCACTGTGTCGGACACGACGCCATCGCGAGCAGGCTCACTCCTACAGGGAATTAATACGGATTGCAGTGCTGCGCCACCGCCGTCGCCTGATCGACATAAGGCCGTGCCGGCTCAAGGTTCCACTCAGGCTTGTTCCTCACAGGCTTGCCGTCGTAGACCGCCGCCAGGTGGCAGACCATCTGCCGACGCAACGAGCCGCCATTGACGCTGTACTCGCGCCACTGCTGATCGTCCTTGTGCTTGTTGTACAGCTCGGCAAACATCCGGTCGGTCTGGTCATCCTTGATCGCGCGGCCGCACGCGGTCGGCACTACCGTGAGCGACCAGGTGTTCGGCCCCAGTTTCGGATCGGGACGTTGTACCCAGGTGCTGGACTCGATGTACTTGTCGCAGAACTTCGGTTCAGTCGGTGTCGAGGTCTGGATGCACGAGAACGAGGCCTTGGCGACCGGAGTTCTCGGGAAGTCGATCTTGATGATATTGCGGTCCTTGCCGGTCTTGGCCTTGTAGTCCTTTTGATTGGCCAGCGCGTCGTTCAGGCCGCGCTGATCGCTGTAGAAGAACGCCAGCACCGGCAGTTCATCGGTTTTCGGATTGCCCAGGCGCAGTTCGGTCTGAGTTTGAAACTCACGACTGTTGATGACTTTGCGCGCGCCCATGAAGTTGCGAAAGGCGTCGACCCGTTCCTTGCTGCTCATCGGATTGCGCATGTTGAAGCCACACTGCAACTGGTCCTGCTGCCGATTGTTGTTGTACTGGGTAAAGTGCGCGACCCAGGCATTCGGCGTCGAAACAGGCGGCTTCATGGCCTGGCAGACCGCCTCGGTCGGGGCGGTGTTTTTGTTGTCGCCACAGCCACGGTCGTTGCGAAAGTCGGTCCAGGCATCGTTGGGAAACGCACAATAGACGTGCACCGGTGTTTCCGGGTCGCGCACCAGATCCCGAGGGGTAATCAGATAACCGTTCTGCGTGCTCATGCCGGGGTCTTCATAACTGATGCCGTCGGCCCGCATGTAGGAGGCGGCAAACGTCCCCAGCTCCACGGCTTTCGGGCTGGGATTCCACACGTCCCATTTCTGCCCCTTGGCCGGATCAGCCCGGTGCGTGCCGCGCACCAGTAGCCCCGAGCAGTCCGAGGCGGGGTCCTGCCCGCAACTGTCGACGGTGTTGTTGTACAACGTTTCGACCTTTTTCAGCGTCTCGGCACATGACTCGGCATTGGCCCAGGCGGGGTGCAACAGCAGCGGTACCAACAGCAGTGGAACGGTCCTGATCAGACTTTTCTTCATGGCTTGCATCTCCTTGATTAGCCAACACACACACTCAACGCGGGACCGGGTTGCAACCCGCGGCGCGAGTTTCGCTGTCCGACAACGCCGGCCTGAACGGCTCCAGATTCCATGGCGTCTTGTTACGGTAATTGACCAGCACGCAGCTCAATTGCTGGCGCATGCTGCCGGCGGATTTTTCGTTGTCACGCCAGTTGCTGTCCGCGCCCTTGAGCGCGAACAACTGATCGTACAAAGCCCCGGCCTGATCGTTGGGCAAGGCGCGCCCCGTCGCGGTGGGCACGATGCTCAGGCTCCATTCATCCTGGCGGGTGCCGGGGTCGTAACGTTTGATCCAGTCGGCGGAGGCGATGTATTGCGGGGCCTGGACCGGCACCGGATTGCAACCGGCCTTCGCCGCGTCCTGCGGGCTGACCACGGGGCGGAACGGCTCCAGATTCCACTCGGTCTTGACCGGATAGTTCTGCACCAGACAGCTCAGTTGCTGACGCATGCTGCCCGCCGCTTTCTCGTTGTCGCGCCACTGGCTGTCAGTGCCACGCAGGGCCAACAATTCCTTGTACACGGCCTCTTGGTCAGTGGCCTGAGCCGCCTTGCCCTGCGCCGTCGGCGTGACCTTGAGCGACCATTCGTTTTTCCGGGTGCCCGGGTCGTAACGCTCGATCCACACGGCATCCGCGATGTACTTGGGCGCCGGGGCGCCAGCCACGACCATCTCGTCGATTGCCTGATCGGCGGCGACATAACTGAAACGCCGCTCGGCAGGTTGGGTGAAATCCAGGCGCAGGATCGGCACGCTGTAGCCCTGGGCCTTGAGTTTCTTCTGGAAATTGCGCGCGCTGTTCAGGCCGTTCTCCGGTTTCGGCGGAGCCTGATCACCGCGCGTGGCGAAGTTCTGCGTGCTGTTGACGTTGTAGATAAAGGCGTCGATGTACTTCATGTTTTCGCTGCCGTCGTTGGTCGCGGTGGCGTTCTTCAACATGAATTCGTTGACCTGGGCACTGAAGGCAAAGGGGTCTTTGTTGGTCGTGTTCGGGCGCGACTCGTGCACCCGGATCATCGCCTGCCAGTCGCCGGGTTTTTCCGCGTTCCACGAGCACTGACCGTACTGGATCGGCCCTTTCATCAGACCGGTGTATTTCTGCGTCCATTGCTCGGCGGTGGTCACCCCGGCCTCGGCACAGGTGCCATAGGCCAGCGCGGCATTGCGGTTGTTCATCGTGCCTTGCGCAGCGCGCGGCGGTTCGCGGCTGTCAAAGAAACCGCAGCCGTACCACTTGCGCTCCGGCCCGGTGCCGCCATCGAAGGCATAGATGCAGGTAAAGCCCTGCTCCTTGACCGGCAGCTTCAGCGCCGCCGCATCGGTGGGCGTGCGCAGGATGAACCCGGCCGGGTGGATGAGAATCCGCGTGCTCAGGTCCTTGCGGATCCACGAATAGGACGTCGCACCAATCTTGATCGCGTAGGGGCTGTAATCCCACGGATTGAACGGCCCGTCGTTGACCATGCGCAAGGTCACGCCACTGCAGTAATACAGCCCGCGCGCGGCGCCGGTGTCGGGTTCCTGGCAGTTGTCCTTGAGAGTGTTGTAGTTGTGGTTGATGCGCGTGAGCGTGTCCAGTGGATCGGGGTGTGGCTGGGCGTGAACCGTGGAGAGCAACAGGGGCAGCGTGCAGGCCAGAGCAAACGATGAAACCTTGCGCGATAGCGCAGCAGAGTCTGAGCGATCCTTCGTCATGAGATACCGTCCTGGTAAATCGGCCTGTCAACGTGGCCGTTGAAATGACTATAGAACAGGAGGGAGTGAACACAATCACTGGGGGAGCGAGCCTGCTCGCGAATGCGGTGGGTCATTGAACATCAATGGCGTCTGACACTACGCCTTCGCGAGCAGGCTCGCTCCCACAGGGGGAATACAGGGTTCTGAAAAATTTCTAAAAAAGTTTCGGGTCGGCTGTAACGCATCGCCATGAGCTTTCTCTAGTGGGGTAAGCAAGCGCACTTCGCTTGCAAAACCCAAGCTCAAACCTGGAGAAACATCATGACTGCTACCACCCGCACCCTGTCCGCTACCGCCCTGGTTCTGGCCCTTGGCTCTGCCCTGAGCATGGCCGCCATATCAACCGTCCACGCCGCTGATGCCGACATGGAGAAATGCTTCGGCGTGGCCATGAAAGGTCACAACGATTGCGCCGCCGGTGCAGGCACCACCTGCGCCGGTACGTCGAAAATGGACTACCAGGCCAACGCTTGGAAACTCGTGCCGAAAGGCACCTGTGCCACCACCGAGAGCAAGACCTCGCCGACCGGTTTCGGTCAGATGCAAGCGTTCAAAGCCAAGTCCTGATCCACGGCCAGCCTGAGTGACGATCATGTTCACCCTCGACGAACCTGTCCCGACCCGCACTCAGGCAGCCCTCCCCGGGCTCCCGCGCCGTGCCGGGCTGGGGCTCAAGACCGGGCACTTTCGTGAAGTGCTCGGTTCGCTACCGGATCTCGGTTTCTTCGAAGTCCACGCCGAAAACTACATGGTGGACGGCGGTCCGTTTCATCACTTTCTCGGTTTGATCCGCGAGCAGTATCCGCTGTCACTGCACGGCGTCGGACTGTCCATCGGGGCCGAAGGGCCACTGGACGTTCAGCACCTGCAACGCCTGAAGCAGCTGATCGAGCGTTATCAACCGCAATCCTTTTCCGAACACCTGGCCTGGTCGAGCCACGGCCCGGTGTTTCTCAATGACCTGCTGCCGCTGGCCTATGACATGCCGACCCTGAACCGGGTCTGCGCGCACATCGACCAGGTGCAGAACACCCTCAAGCGCCCGATGCTGCTGGAAAACCCGGCGACCTATCTGGCGTTCCAGCGCTCGACCATCGATGAGCCGGACTTCATCGCCGAAGTGGTGCGGCGCAGCGGTTGCGGTCTGCTGCTGGACGTCAATAACGTCTACGTCTCGTGCATCAATCATCAACGCGATCCACTGGCTTACCTCGACGCCCTGCCGTTGCAGGCCGTGGGCGAAATTCATCTGGCCGGATTTGCCGAAGACAACGACAGCCTCGGCGAGCGCTTGCTCATCGACGATCACGGTGCGCCGATCGATCAAGCGGTGTGGGCCTTGTACCGGCAAGCGCTGCACCGCACCGGCGCGGTGGCGACTCTGATCGAGCGCGACAATCAACTGCCAGCGTTCAATGTGTTGCTGGCCGAGGCACGGCAGGCCGACGAAATATTGCTCGACGCGGGAGTCCGGTCATGAGCACTCAAGCGGCTTTTGCTGCCGCCCTGCTCGACCCGCAACGGCCCTGCCCCGAGGGTTTGTGCTGCGCCAACGGTGCCGATCCGGCCAGCCGATTTTCGGTGTACCGCAACAATGTGCAGGGTTCATTGATCAATGCCTTGGCGGACAGTTATCCGGTGGTGCAGCAATTGGTCGGCGAGGAGTTCTTCCGCGCCATGGCTGCCGTTTTCGTCCAACAGCAACCACCACACAGCCCGTTGATGAGTCGTTATGGCGAAGCGCTGCCAGCCTTCATCGACGCCTTCGAACCGGCCGCGAGCGTGCCGTATCTGGCCGATGTGGCACGTCTGGAACGCCTGCGCACCTGTGCCTATCACGCCGCCGATGCGCTGCCGGTGCACCCGCAACAGATCACCGCAGCACTCGCCGAGCCCGATGGGCTGAGCGAGCTGCGCATCAAGCTTCATCCGTCCCTGCACCTGCTGGATTCGAACCACGCCGTGGTCGCGATCTGGGCCGCGCATCAGGGTGATGCAACGCTGGCCGGCATCGACATCCACCACGGACAACACGCCTTGGTGTTGCGCAACGGTCTCGACGTCGAGGTGTTGGCCCTCGAACCCGGCGCCAGCGCGTTTCTGCGTCACCTGCTCGATGGCCAGCCGCTGTTGGCAGCCGCACAAAACAGCCCGCCATTCGACCTCAGCCACACCCTCGCGCTGCTGATTGCGCACCACGCCATCGTTGACCTGAATGACAAGGAATCGCCATGAACAACCTCATCGCCCACGCCATTGCGCTGCTGGAGAAAATCCCCCATAGCCTGATCGCTTTCATCGCGCGTTTTTCGATTGCCGCGGTGTTCTGGAAGTCCGGGCAGACCAAGGTCGAAGGCCTGGCCATTGACCTGATCGACGGCACCGCTCAACTCGGCTGGCCACACTTGGCGGACTCGACCATTCCACTGTTCAAAAGCGAGTACCACGTGCCGCTGCTGTCACCGGAAATCGCCGCACACCTGGCAGCGTTCGCCGAGCACTTCTTTCCGGTGCTGATCCTGATCGGCTTCGCCACACGGTTTTCCGCACTGGCGCTGCTGGGCATGACCCTGACTATTCAGCTGTTCGTGTACCCGGATGCCTATCCGACTCACGGCACCTGGGCGGCGGTGCTGCTGTACCTGATGGCGACCGGGCCGGGGAAATTGTCGATCGATCATCTGATTGCCAGACACTACAACCGCTGATTTCAATGTAGGAGCTGCCGAAGGCTGCGATCTTTTGATCTGGCTTGTAAAAAACCAAATCAAAAGATCGCAGCCTTCGGCAGCTCCTCCTACAGGGAATGGGTTAACAAGGACGGTTAGCGCTGAAGGCGATCCAGCGCCTCGCCACTGCGCTTGAACCAGCCAATCAGATAATCCGCCAGTACTTGCGTGCGTTTGGGCAAACCACCCTGATACGGATGCACCAGGTACATCGGCATGCGTCGGGTCTGATAGTCCCGCAACAACCAGCACAAACGCCCGTCAGCCAGTTCCGTCTGCAACAGGTACGACGGCAGGCGGGCGATGCCGGCGCCGGCCAGAGCGGCTTTCTTCAGCAGGTTGTAGTGGTTGCTGGCGAACGGACCGGAAACCCGTACCCTGAGCAGTTCATGCTGTTGGTGATACAGCCACTCTTCGCGACCGCTGTAGTGACTGTTGAGCAGGCAACGGTGTTCGACCAGCTCTTGCGGAGTCAGCGGCTCGCCAAACTGTGCAAGATAGGCCGGGCTGGCGCAGGTCATTTCCTGCCAGGCCAGCAAGGGTTTGGCCACCAGGCGCTCGTCATTGGCCACCTCGGTGCGGATTGCCAGATCGAAGCCATCCCGTGAAAGATCGCGATAGTGATTATTCAGCTCCAGCTCGATCTGCACCTCGGGGTATTGTTGCGAAAACTCCAGCAGCAATCCGTCGAAGAAGGTTTCCCCCAGCGATACCGGCACCGTCATCCGCACCGGCCCGGCCATGTCATCCTTCAAGCGCGCCAGCGCCTGACGCGCCCGCTCCACCTGCACCACCAGCGCCTGGGCTTGCGGCAACAATGCGGCACCCGCCGCCGTCAGGCTCAAACGGCGGGTGGTGCGTTGCAGCAATACCACGCAAAACTGCGCTTCCAACTGGCTGATGCGCTTGGACAACTGGCCCTTGCTGCAGCCCAATTGCTGCGCCGCCAGGGTAAAACTGCCCGCCTCGATCAACACCGCAAACGCCGCCAGATCATCCATTTCGCTCATGGATTGTTTCCATTTGAAAACCAAAGGTTGCCTATTAGTGCGCTTATCCGCAGAAAAAACCACTCTAGACTGAAACCTCGTTCAACCCATTGAGGAACAGCCCATGAAGATTCTGTTGATCGGTGCCGCCGGCACCATCGGTTCGGCCGTGGACAAAGAACTGAGCCAGCGCCACGAAGTGATTCGCATCGGTCGCAGCAGCGGCGACTTGCGGGTCGACATCAGCGACAGCGCCTCGATTCGCCAACTGTTCGAGCAAACCGGCAAGTTCGACGCGCTGGTCTGCGCGGCCGGCAACGTAACCTTCGCCCCGCTGGGCGAGATGAACGCCGACAGCTTTGCCCTGGGCCTGAAAGACAAGCTGATGGGCCAGGTCAACCTGCTGCTGATCGGTCGCGAATACGCCAACGATGGCGCCTCGTTCACCTTCACCACCGGCGTGCTCAGCCACGACCCGATCCGCTCTGGCGCCTCGGCGGCACTGGTCAACGGTGCACTGGACAGCTTCGTGAAGGCTGCCGCGATCGAACTGCCGCGCGGTCTGCGGGTGAACTCGATCAGCCCGACCGTGCTGCAGGAAGCCATGGGCAGCTATGCCCCGTACTTTCGTGGCTACAAGCCGGTACCTGCGGCGGATGTGGCGTTGGCCTACGCGAAAAGTGTCGAAGGCCTGCAAACCGGCCAGACCTTTCACGTGGGTTGAAGGCTGCGATCTTTTGCATTTGATTGTCAGCCTGCGTAACGTGGCGGCACTTGTCTGGAGAGCCGAAGATGCGTGTTGCCCGTTCGTTGATCGTTGTTGCCCTGCTGCCGTTGTTCGCCGCCTGCCAATTGCTTGATGGCCCGCGTGAAAGCGCTGCCCATGTCGGGCAAACCCGCATGCAAGGGCAATTGACGGCGGCCGACGGCGAACTGGTGTTTCAGCCGTGTGGCGAACAACGTCAATACGTGGTCAACGACATCGGCGGCACCAGCGTGCTGCAAGAGGCCGCGACCCTCGCCGATCAGCAAGGCAAGCTGTTTGCCGACGTGCGCGGAAAAATCGCCGGCGACCGGCTCGACCTCGGCCAGTTGTATCGCGTCGAGCGCTCCGGCACCGCATGCGATGACCCGAACTTCAAGCTGTTGATCCTGCGTGCCGCCGGCCACACGCCTGAGTGGAACGTCAAAGTCAGCGGCAAGGGCATGGTCATCGACCGAGAAGGCCAACCCGCGCTGGCGGTGCCTTATGTCGAAGAACAACTGGGCGACGGCCGCTTCAACCTGAGCAGCGAAGCCAACAACCAGCGCATCGAGTTGTGGGTCGCACCGCAACGCTGCGTCGACAGCAGCACCGGCAGCGTGCAGCACATGAGCGCCGAACTGCGCATCGACGGCAAGGTGCAGCGCGGTTGCGGGTATTTCGGCGGATCGCGCAACGACTGAGCGTTTTAGCCTCACCGGATCCGGCCTTTGCGGCTTATAATCGCGGCCTTCAAACGCCCTGGCGCAGTTGTGCGCCCCGCGAACCCGGATCCTCGCCATGTTACGAATCACCGAACTCAAGCTGCCAATCGACCATCCCGAAGAAGACCTGCGTGCCGCTATCGTGCAGCGCCTGGGCATCGCCAGCGATGATTTGCTCGATTTCACCTTGTTCAAGCGCAGCTACGACGCGCGCAAAAAGTCCTCCGAACTGTGCTTCATCTACACCATCGACCTCAACGTGCGCGACGAGGCCAAGGTGCTGGGCAAGTTCGCCGACGACCGTAACGTCAACGTGGCACCGGATGTCAGCTACAAATTCGTCGGTCAGGCGCCAAGCGACCTGAGCCAGCGCCCGATCGTGGTCGGTTTCGGCCCATGCGGGATCTTCGCCGGCCTGTTGCTGGCACAGATGGGTTTCAAACCGATCATCCTCGAGCGCGGCACCGAAGTCCGTCAGCGCACCAAGGACACTTGGGGCCTGTGGCGTAAAAGCGTGCTCAACCCCGAGTCCAACGTGCAGTTCGGTGAAGGCGGCGCGGGCACGTTCTCCGACGGCAAGCTGTACAGCCAGATCAAGGATCCGAAGTTCCTCGGGCGTAAAGTCCTGCACGAATTCGTCAAGGCCGGCGCGCCGGAAGAAATCCTCTACGTCAGCAAACCGCACATCGGTACGTTCCGTCTGACCGGCATGGTCGAGACCATGCGTGAAGAGATCCGTGCCCTGGGCGGCGAAGTACGTTTTCAGGAGCGCGTCACCGACGTGCTGATCGACGACGGCCAACTGGTCGGCGTCGAGCTGGCGAGCGGCGAAACCCTGCATTCGAAACACGTGGTCCTGGCCCTCGGCCACAGTGCCCGTGACACCTTCCGCATGCTCCACAGCCGTGGCGTGTTCATGGAAGCCAAACCGTTCTCGGTGGGTTTCCGCATCGAACACCCGCAATCGCTGATCGACCGTGCGCGCCTGGGCAAATACGCCGGCCACCCCAAGTTGGGAGCCGCCGACTACAAACTGGTGCACCACGCCAAGAACGGCCGCTCGGTCTACAGCTTCTGCATGTGCCCGGGCGGCACCGTGGTGGCGGCGACGTCCGAGCCGAACCGCGTGGTTACCAACGGCATGAGCCAGTACTCGCGTAACGAGCGTAACGCCAACTCCGGGATCGTCGTCGGCATCACCCCGGAAGTCGATTACCCGGGCGGCCCGCTGGCTGGCATCGAGCTGCAGGAGCGTCTGGAATCCCACGCGTTCATCCTCGGCGGCAGCGATTACAAGGCGCCGGCGCAACTGGTCGGCGACTTCATCAACGGCACCCCGTCGACCGAATTGGGCGAAGTCGAGCCGTCGTACAAACCGGGCGTGGCCCTGGGCGACCTGGCCCTGGCACTGCCGGACTTCGCCATCGAAGCGATCCGCGAAGCGCTACCCGCGTTCGAGAAGCAGATTCGCGGTTATTCGCTGCATGACGCGGTATTGACCGGGATCGAAACCCGTACCTCATCGCCGCTGCGCATCACGCGTAATGAGTCGCTGCAGAGCATGAACGTCAAGGGTCTGTTCCCGGCCGGCGAAGGCGCGGGTTATGCGGGCGGGATTCTCTCGGCGGGTGTGGACGGGATTCGCATTGCCGAGGCCGTGGCGCGCGACATCCTCGGCCTTACTGACTGATACATAACCTTTGTAGGAGTGAGCCTGCTCGCGATAGCGGTGTGTCAGACACCATAAATGTTGACTGACACACCGCTATCGCGAGCAGGCTCACTCCTACATTTGATTGGGGTGTGTCAGATATTGGCGCGCAACACTGAAGTCGGCAGCGGCTCACCGCGTTCGGCACTCGCCGCCACCGCCGCGATCAATCCCTCCAATTCATAACCCTGCGCCTTCAGCCAGTCCTGATCGTAATAGGTGTCGGCATAACGCTCGCCGCCATCGCACAGGATCGCCACGATCGACCCCGACTCCCCCGCCGCTTTCATCTGCTGCGCCGCCATCAGCGCGCCGATCAGGTTGGTGCCGCTCGACCCACCGACATGCCGCCCCAGGCGCTGCGCCAGATAATGCATGGCCGCCAGCGACAAGGCGTCCGGCACCTTGACCATCGCATCGATCACCTTGGGCAGGAACGACGCTTCCACCCGTGGCCGGCCAATGCCTTCGATCCGCGAACCGCAGTCCAGACGCAGACTGGCGTCACCGGTCTGGTAGAAATCAAAGAACACCGAACGCTCGGCATCGGCGCACAACACCCGGGTGCAATGCTGGCGATAGCGCACGTAGCGGCCAAGCGTCGCGGTGGTGCCGCCCGTGCCCGGGCTGGAAATCAGCCAGCTCGGCTCCGGGTGCTTCTCGAAACGCATCTGCTGGAAGATCGACTCGGCAATGTTGTTGTTCGCCCGCCAGTCGGTGGCCCGCTCGGCGTAGGTGAACTGATCGATGAAATGGCCGCCATGCTCGCGGGCCAGACGCTCGGATTCGGCGTAAATCTGCGTCGGATCCTTTACCAGATGGCTCTGGCCACCGTAGAAAGCGATCTGCGCGATCTTCTCTTTGGAGGTGGTCGCGGGCATCACCGCAATGAACGGCAGGCCCAGCATGCGCGCGAAATACGCCTCGGAAATCGCCGTCGAACCGCTGGAGGCCTCGATCACCGGCGCACCGGGCTTGAGCCAGCCGTTACACAACGCGTACAGAAACAGTGATCGGGCCAGGCGATGCTTGAGACTGCCGGTGGGATGACTGGATTCGTCCTTGAAGTACAACTCGATGCCCGCAAAACCTGGCAGCGGCAAGGGGATCAGGTGGGTGTCGGCGCTGCGCTGGAAGTCCGCTTCGATGATGCGGATGGCTTCGCGGGCCCACTGTCGGTTGTCACTCATGGTCATGCTCTCGTCGAATCGGGCAGGAATCGCCTCGTCACAGGCTCAGTCACCCAGCATAGGAAAAAACCTACAAGGCTCACAGATACAGCTGAGGCTCAATATATCCGCCAACTGCTAGGCTCTGTGCAAGTGTCACCCGGTACGGGTTTTGTGTCCGGGTGTAAGACCTTTGGGAATGTTGATGGAGAGCGACCTTGCCGCTGCGTAGAACCTTCACCCGTTTCTTTCAGCTGGAAGCGGCCAGCGGCCTGCTATTGATCGCCGCCGCGATCCTCGCCCTGATCATCAACAACTCACCGCTGTCCTGGCTTTACACCGGCCTGCTCGACACCCCGGTGGTGGCGCAGATCGGCGCGTTGAAAATCGCCAAGCCGCTGCTGTTGTGGATCAACGACGGGCTGATGGCGCTGTTCTTCCTGCTGATCGGCCTGGAGGTGAAGCGCGAAGTGCTCGACGGGCAGCTGTCGAAACCGTCGCAGATCGTCTTGCCGGGCGCCGCAGCGATTGGCGGCATGGTCGTGCCGGCATTGCTTTACTGGTGGCTAAATCGGGACAACCCGCCAGCCCTCGACGGCTGGGCGATTCCGACCGCCACTGACATCGCCTTCGCTCTCGGTGTACTCGCGCTGCTGGGCAAACGCGTGCCGGTCTCGCTGAAGCTGTTCCTGATGACCCTGGCGATCATCGACGACCTCGGCGCCATCGTGATCATTGCAATTTTCTATTCCGGCGAACTCTCGACCCTGTCGCTGGGGCTGGCGGCGGCGTGCATCGCGACACTCGTGGCGATGAACCGGCTCGGCGTGGTCAAGCTCGGGCCGTACATGATCATCGGTTTGATCCTGTGGGTGTGCGTGCTCAAGAGCGGTGTCCACGCGACGCTGGCCGGTGTCACGCTGGCGTTCTGCATTCCGCTGCGCACCAAAAATGCCGAGCCGTCGCCGCTGCTGGCCCTCGAACACGCGCTGCACCCATGGGTGGCGTACGGCATTCTGCCGCTGTTCGCGTTCGCCAACGCCGGGCTGTCACTGAGCGGCGTGACTGTCGAAAGCTTCACCCATCACGTGCCGATGGGCATCGCCATCGGCCTGCTGCTGGGCAAGACCATCGGCGTGTTCGGCCTGACCTGGCTGGCGGTGAAAATCGGCATCGCCGCCCTGCCCCAGGACGCCAATTGGGGTCAGGTGCTGGGCGTGGCGATCCTCTGCGGCATCGGCTTCACCATGAGCCTGTTCGTCGGCTCGCTGGCCTTTGAACCGGGCGTGAGCGACTACGCCGGGATGGACCGCATGGGCATCCTGACCGGATCAATTCTGGCGGCGTTGCTCGGTTATGCGGTGACGGCGGCGGCAAGTCGCCGGAGCACGGATCTACCTGCATAGAACACCTGTGATTGGTTTTGTTGTGGCGAGGGAGCTTGCTCCCGCCGGGCTGTGCAGCAGACCCCGCTTTTTGGGGGGGCTTCCCTCCCCAGCGGGAGCAAGCTCCCTCGCCACAGGTTCTGCCCTGCCTGACCAATAGCGAACAATCCACACTTCATTAGAGACGCGTCCTACAGCCACCCTTTGCCTGCTTCGTTAACGTCGTGCAGCCCTTTCGAAGGGCTGTCGATGGATGAACGAAAGGACGCTCAGTGGCTTGCAACAAGGACATTCCCCGGGTTCCCAACCCACCGGCGGGCGACGGTCATCACGTCACCTACCGCTACATGACGGCCACTGAACTGGCCGAACGCGAATCCCGACAAAACGCTTACGACGCCATGTTGGCGCGGCAGGAGGCCTTCGAGCGCAGCCGCGAGATGGCGGCCAAAAAGCCTGATCCAGTGCGTGCCGGGTGCGTGTTTGCCAAATCCTGCAAATTGCCGGACGCGATCATCGATTACTCCAACCCTTCGGGGATGGTGCCGACCGATAGTTTGAAAGACTACGGCGACCTGATTCTGCTCGGTGCTCGCGAGGCTGATGAGACCGGTGGATTTCATCTCAAGAAAATCGGTGCAACTGCCATCCCGGCAGGGTTTGGCAGTTTTGCGTTGGCAGGTTCGGCTTTTGAAGCGCTGCCCGCGATTGTACCCAGCGCGGTTATTACGCCATTGGTGGGTCTGGTGGCGCTGTTCATGCCATCGAGCCTTGGCGACAGTGCGCTGTATACCGATGAGCAATTGCGCGGACTTGAACAGGCGCGAACGCGTGTTCGGCTGAGGGTCGAACAGCAGGCCGACGGTACTCTGAAGGGCTATGGCTTCTACACCGGTAAAAACCGCGATTGGGAAATGGTCGATGTCGTGCAGTTCAAGTTGCGTGGCAGCCAGTTCATTGCTGACTTGGGCGAAGGCGTAGAACTGCTCTGGACGCCTGCTGTGGATGGCTCGGACATCCTTGGTATTCCCGCGCTGGAGGCTGCACCGCAGGCACCGCACATCTGGGTTTATCCGCCAACGAAAGCGGCGGACGGAATTCTGGTGAATCCGGTTTATCCGCCAGAGTACCGGGATTTCATTCTGGTGTTTCCGGTGAGCTCGGGTGTCAAACCGCTCTACATCGTAATCAACGAGGCGCGCAAAGGTTTAGCGACCGCGGGACATAGCTATCATCAACCTCCGAAAACAGAAGAAATCACCGCGTTCCCCGGTCTGAAGACCGCCAAAAAAATGAATCCGGTACAAGGTGGTGGAGGACTTCGAAAAAGATGGACAGATGCCAAGGGCAAGAGAATTTACGAATGGGACTCAATGCACGGTGAACTGGAAGAATATCGTGCAAGTGATGGAGCCCATTTGGGAGCGTTTGACCCTGCGACAGGGGAACGACGAGAAGATCCCAAGCCTGAAAGAAGCATCCGAAAAAAATACTTGTGAGGTAATGATGGGACTGAAAATAGTTTTGGAGTGGTACGACAAGAGAACCGCCATTGGCCAAGGCGAGGAATTGTCCAAGGATTTAGGCGACGATGAGTCCGTACTAAATGCATTGGGGATCCCAGTGGAAAACAATATCAACAATGGAGGATTCAATGTCCTAGGACACTGGGTCGACATTATTCAGCCTTTTTTTCAGCACCCTATCGCGATGGACATATACGACTATCAAATTGCTTTTGAGTACAGCGACAACTGGTAGCACTGCACATGATCTACATCATTGAGGCCTTCGACAAAACGACTGACCTTCTCGTATTCGAGGAAAAGCTTCCGTGCGGACATGATGAAAAAATAAAACTCATCATGGGTTGGACGGAAGAACAATGGGGCTGGGAAGGCTACGATCTTGAAGTGCATCAGCTTGAGGCGTTGGAAAAATTACTCGCCAAAAAAGTTCATGACCCTCAGTGCTTTTTCCAGCTGACGTGTAACGTGAGCACCCGGTAAATATATAAAAACCCCGACCAGTCACCTGATCGGGGTTTTGTTTTACCGCTCGTTGCCGCTTAGTGCGAAACGCGGCTGGTGCCACCGACGGTGGAGATGCGCACGCGCTCACCGACACGGAACACTTCGTTTTCCTGAACCTGTTGCACGTAGGCGCGCATACTGCCGTCGTCTTCACGCACGGTGATTTCCACGCCCTGGGTGCGGGTCAGGCCTTCTTCGGTGGCCGAACCGATCAGACCACCGGCCACGGCGCCAATGACCGCCGCCACGATGCTGCCTTTGCCGCCACCGATGGCGCTGCCGCCGACACCGCCGACCACTGCGCCTGCAGCGCCGCCGATCGGGGTCTTGGTGCCTTCGATTTTCACCGGACGCAGGGATTCGATGGTGCCCATGCGAATCGTCTGCACACGACGCGCTTCGTCACGGGAGTAGGAGTCACCGGTCAGGCTCGACTGGCAGCCGGTCAGCAACATCGCCATCGTGGAAAAGGAAGCAACCAGCAGAACAGACTTACGCATAGCATCAACTCCAAAAGAACAGGTGTTCATTAAACCCCGCTGCTTGACGCCTGTCACGACACAGCCCGGATAAACTTGGTTTTATTCAGGCCCGGTACAGGCGCCTGCAGCCCCACCCAACAGTAGCGCCAAATCGCCCAACCTGCCCGGCCACCCCAAGGATTTTCATGGATTACTTGATCATTTTCGTCACCACCGTCGCCGGTCTGTACTTCCATTGGTGGCTGTACGTGCGAATCAAACGCTGGATGGATCGTGACCTGGCATTGTCCCTGGCGGGCAAGGATGAAGGCAAACGCGCCTTCATGCTCGAACAACTGGCGCATGCCCGCGTGCAGAAGATCAAGCGTCGGGACCTACCGAAATGGCTTGAGGCCGCTGCGGCAGGCTATCCCGCTCGGTAGACTGCTTAAGGCGCCAGACGTTCAAGAATCCAGTTGGCACCCTGCTGACGATAGTTCAGGCGATCGTGCAGACGGCTTGGACGCCCCTGCCAGAATTCGATGCGCTCAGGCAGCAGGCGGTAACCGCCCCAGTGTTCCGGGCAGTCAGGCTGAGTATCGCTGAAGCGCTGCTCGGTGGCCTTGAGCAGATCTTCCAGCTCGCCACGCCCATTGATCACCCTGCTCTGCGGTGAGGCCCAGGCCCCGAGCCGGCTGCCCAGCGGACGCACCTGATAGTACGCGTCGGACTCTGCAGGCGTGACCTTCACCACACGCCCTTCGATGCGCACCTGGCGCTCCAGGGTCGGCCAGAAGAAGGTCATGGCGGCAAACGGGTTGCCCGCCAGCTGCTGGCCCTTGGCACTGTCGTAGTTGGTGAAGAAGGTGAAACCCTGCTCGTCCAGGCCCTTGAGCAGCAGAATGCGGCAATGCGGTCGACCATCCGCATCGACCGTGGCCAGGGTCATGGCGTTGGCCTCCACTGGCGCCTGTTCGGTTTTCACCGCGTCGGCAAACCACTGGTGGAACAGCGCAAACGGTTCGCCCGGGGCTTGCGCCTCGGTCAGACCATCCCGGGTGTAATCACGACGCATATCTGCCAGAGCCTGGGTCATGGCGCATTCCTTTTCGTTAGCGGATCACTGCTTGGAAGTATCGGTGGCGGCGACTTTCTTGTCTGTGGTCGCCGCTTTGGCCGGAGCGGTTTTCTTGGCAGGCGTTTTCGCCGGAGCCTTGGTCGCCGCTTTCTTCGCTGGCGCCTTGGCGGCAGCTTTCTTCGCTGGAGCCTTTTTGCTCGCAGGTACGGCGGCTTTCGAAGCAGCCGGCGCCGGGGTGACCGGTTTGGCTGCAGGCTTGACGTCCTGTGCGGCAATCATCGTGGTCGGCGCTGGCGCCGGCATGTTGTATTTGCTCAGCAGGGCAACCATGGTGTTCTGCGGGGTCACCAGCAGTTCGACACGACGGTTCAGCGCACGGCCTTCAGCGCTGTCGTTGGCCGCACGCGGGGCATCGCCGCCCATGCCGCGCAGCATCAGGCGATCACGCTGCAGGCCGCTCAGACGGAAGATCGCCGCCACGGACTGGGCGCGCTCCTGGCTGAGTTTGACGTTGGCCGGCGCGGCGCCGGTGTTGTCGCTGTGACCGAGTACCAGTACCGCGGTTTTCGGGTCAGCTTCGAGGATTTTCGCGACATTGGTGAACGGGCTGAGGGTCACCGGCAGCAGCATCGCCGGACGCTTCGGGTTGAACGAGCCTTCAACCGGCGCGATCACCACCAGCACGTTGTCACGGCGTTCGAGTTGCAGATTGCTGTCCTTGATCGCCGCACGCAGGCGCGGTTCGTAGTCATCCAGCCAGGCCTGGGTGACTTTCGGGTCAGGCATCGGCACCACTTTGGCAGTGGATTGGTCTTTGCCGCCGAACGGCCACCACCACTTGTTGCCGGTGTCAGCATCGGCCTTGGCCACTACAGCCGGTTTGGCTTCTGGTTTTACTTCGGGTTTCACAGCAGCCTTGGCCGCCGCATCATCGGAGCCGCCAAACGGCCAGTACCAATGGCTGCTGCTTTCAGTCTTGGCCACAGGTGCGGTGGCAGCAGGCTTGAGCGGGGCTGGAGCCGGTGCCGGCTCTTTGGCCGCCACTTTGTCGGAAGATCCGAACGGCCACCAACTGCCACCGTCCGCATCGTTTTTAGGAGTCTGTGCACAACCGGTAATCGCAACACACAGGGCCAGGGCGAGAGTTTTTTTGGACGACATTGAAAATCCACAAAGTGAAGTAATGAAAGATCAGAGCTCTTTTGCCCGGATAAACAGACGCTTTGAATCAAAAAACCGGATCTGGTTCCAAATCTGGAACCTCACGTAACGCTTTACAGACAAGTGGCAAGTACCCGCGCCAGTTGCTGCGCGCGCGGATCCATCAAGACGTACGGCCCAAGGGTATTTGTCACAAAACCGAACGCAACATCGTGCTCAGGATCAGCAAAACCCACCGAACCGCCCGCCCCCGGATGACCGAACGCACGCGGACCGAGGCCGTAGGTGGCGTTCGCCATGTCCGGCTGATCGAGCATGCAGCCCAGACCGAAGCGGGTACGGGTCAGCAGCGTCTTGTCCTCACCGACGCTGTGTTCGCGCGTCAGTTCTTCGAGCATTTCGCTTTCGAGCAGACTGCCGTCGAGCAAACCGGCGTAGAAACCGGCCAGACTGCGTGCGTTGCCATGACCGTTGGCGGCCGGCTGCTGCATGCGCCGCCATTCCGGTTTGTTGGTACTGGTGAGCACCGACGGCGGATTGGTGAAGGCACGGGTGGTCATGGCGGTCGGTTCGCGCATGGTCACCTGCAACAGGCGCTGGGCGGCAGCGTCGCCGACGTTGCCCTTGCCGCGAGCGATATGCGCCACGCGGTAGAACTCTTCGTCAGCCAGTCCGACGTGAAAATCCAGGCCCAGCGGCTTGGCGACACGGGCGACGATGGACTCGCCCGGCCCGCGACCGTCAGCGCGACGGAGCAATTCGCCGACCAGCCAGCCATAGGTGATGGCGGCATACCCGTGGCCGGTGCCCGGCGTCCACCAGGGTGCTTCGGCCGCGAGGGCGTCGACCATGGTTTGCCATTCGTAAAGGGCGGCTGGCGCCAGCAACTCGCGCAGGGCCGGCAGACCCGCCTGATGGCAGAGCAGTTGGCGCAGGGTGACGGATTCTTTGCCGGCGGCAGCGAATTCCGGCCAATAGCGGGCAACCGGTACATCCAGTTGCAGTTTGCCTTCGGCCACCAGTTGCAGCGCGGTGACCGCGGTGAAAGTCTTGGTGCAGGAGAACAGGTTGGCGATGGTGTCGCTGTGCCAGGCCTCGGTGCCGTCCTTGTCGGCGGTACCGGACCAGAGGTCGAGGACAGTTTCTCCGCCGACCTTGATGCACAAGGCTGCGCCGCGTTCCTGGGAATCATCGAACAGTGCCGCGAAAGCCTCGCGCACCGCTTCGAACTGAAGCTCGTAATGTCCCTGAATCTGCACCCGCAACTCCCCCGCGAAAACGCTCTACAAAGTGGCCCGCATTGTTCCAGCCCTTGAGGGATTTGGGAACAGCTGCGGGCCAGACGGTTAAAAGCCAAGTCAAAAGATCGCAGCCTGCGGTAGCTCCTACATGAGATCGCTTTCCTCTGCAGGAGCTGCCGCAGGCTGCGATCTTTTAGCGCATCACAGATTAATGACCATTCCCCGAGTGCCCACCCGCGTGCCCTGCTCCCGCACCTTTGCCTGCCTCACCTTTCCTGCCGCCTTCGGCTTCGTGCTTAGAGGCTTTCTCAGCCTCCTTGCCCAACTGATCAAGCGCCTGCAGGTTGCTCTTGCGCACGGCGTCGACAAAGCCCTGATACGGCAGATCGGTAATCCCCACCAGACCAAAGTGCCCGTTCTCGCCATCGAGCAGACGCCCGGTCACCGGCTGGTCCAGATACTGGAACCAATGCACGCCGACAATCGACGGTTCGCTCAACGCCTGTTTTAGGAAATTGGCGTACGCCGGGCCGCGATCCTCTTCCTTCGCCAGTGGCGTCACGCCGCCCCAGAACGGGCCACGGTCAGCCGAACCGACATTGAATTCGGTGATCAGCACCGGTTTGTCGAGGGCGCGCAAAGCGGCAAAGTCATAGCCGTCCTGCGGTTTCAGCGTGTACATATTGAAACTCAACACGTCGCAGTACTGCGCGCAGGACGCCACGGCCTCCGGGGTGCTGGTGGCGAAACGCCCGCCGAGCAGCAGCTGATTCGGCGCGTGCCATTTCAGCGAATCGGAGATGGTCTTGAAATAGGTATCGGCAAACACCTTCTGGAAGTATTTGAAATCGTTTTCGATTTCCGGGTGTTCCGGATTCGGCAGCGGCGGCACGAACCCCGGGTCTTCCATCAACTCCCATGCCGGCAGATCAATGCCCCACGCTTTCGACAGGCCCGCCTGGTTGCGGTACTTGTCGCGCAGTTGCTTGAGGAACGCACGTTTGGCCGGTACGTCGGTGGTCATTTTCAACGTGCCATAGGCCAGGGCGTAGCGCGATTGCGGATCGGTGCCGAGACCGGCCCAGGCCAGTTCGTTGTCGGCGTAGTAACCGATCAGCCACGGATCGTCCCGATGATCGCGGGCGGCGATGGCGACGGCGCGCTCGGTGGCCATGGCGAAACGCGGGTCGAACGGGTCAGGCATGCCGCCCCACCAGTCGGTGCCGGTGCTGATGCTGGTGTAATCACCGACGATCGACAGCGGCAAGGTGTACGGCACCCGCTCGGCATCGCCCAGCGAGTCGGCACTCCAGTTGCCGACGGTGTTGAAGCCCCAGGCTTGCAGGCGATCGAGGGTGTGCGTGGTCCACTTCTGTTCGTCGACCGTGGCTTTGCATGGCGTGGCCGCTGTCGGCTCGGCCGTTGGTTCGGCTTTGGTCTGCGCGGCGCAAGGCTCGCCGTACAGGCGTTGCAGGTTGGCCGCGTAAAAATCGTACCAGCGCCCGGCGTTGTAGCCCCGGCCCTGATCGGCGCCGTTGCCACCACGGTTGTCGCCCTCGCCGAAATGGCTGGCAAGCGGCTCGTCAGGCTTGGGCAGGGATTCGAACATCCACTCACGCCCGGCCACGTACGTCTGGTTGACCTGCGGGCTGACGGTGTTGACCCCCAGCGAATAGAACGGATGCCCTTCAGGGGTCACCAGGTACCAGCGACCGTCACGCTTTTCGGTGCGGAAAAAGCCGCTGGCCTTGAACGCCGGGCCTTTGCTCCAGCCACCGAACTTGTCCAGCGAGGACTTTTCGCGCTCGGCCAGCCAGGTTTTCAGCTGTTGTTCTTCCTTGGCAGCGGCAGATTTCAGTTGTTCATCGCTGCTGACTTTTTCCGGCCATTTGCTGCGAGTCGATTGACCGTAAGCGTCCACCAGATTGCCGTAGACGGCCCGGGTCACCGCGTCACCGTCCTGCACGCCGAAACGTTCGAGCAGCAAGCTCTGCGCGGCTTTCGGCTGATCCATCCACAGGCTCACCGACACCACTTGGCTGCGGTCGATTTCACCGCTGCTGCTGGCCAGCAGAATCCGCTGGCCGTCGACGGTCATCGGCATCGGCGGCCCGGCCTTCATGCCCTGGCTCAGTGGCGAGGTCGCCACCAGCGGCACCAGCAGGGTTTGCGCAGGACCGGCCGGCAGGTCGACGCGGCTGGTCAGCGTCTGCCCGTTATTGCTCTGGATTTGTACGTAGACCGTCACGGCCCAGCTCATTGCGCTTTGCAGGCGCAGGCTCATCATGTCCGACTGCGACCAGTCCCAGGCACCGGCCTGCGGAGTCAGGCGCAGGGTCGGGCGAGCTACCGGGTTGAACGTCACCCGGCGCAGCACTTCCCCTTCCGGGGTTTGCTCGGCGTTGGCTTGTGGCAGGTCAGTGTTTTCGGTGACGACTTTCACCACGTCGGCGGGGCGAACGAAGTTGAACAGGGTCTGCTGACCGGCAGGCGCCGCCAGCAAGGGGGTGGCGAAGATCAAGGCAAACACGGCAGGCAACGAGCGGCGAATCATAAGAACGGAGTTCTCCCTAACGACCAAAAGGCCAATGGAAAAGCATGGCAGAGAGATAGACAGCGCGGCGGGCAAAACTGCCCACCGTTGTCTCAGGATATTTCACGACGGAAAGGTGGCAACGCATTGAGGATCGCCTTGCCATAGCGCTGGGTGACCAGCCGCCGATCGAGCAAGGTGATGGTGCCGCGGTCTTCTTCGGTACGCAGCAGACGCCCGCAAGCCTGAACCAGTTTCAGCGAAGCGTCGGGCACCGAGATTTCCATGAACGGATTGCCGCCGCGGGCTTCGATCCACTCCGACAGCGCGGCCTCGACCGGATCGTCCGGCACCGAGAACGGGATCTTGGCGATCACCACGTGTTCGCAGTACGCCCCCGGCAAGTCCACCCCTTCGGCGAAACTGGCGAGGCCGAACAGCACGCTGGAATCGCCGCCATCGACCCGCGCCTTGTGTTTGTTCAGGGTTTCCTGTTTCGACAGGTTGCCTTGAATGAACACTTGCTTGCGCCAGTCGCGGTCGAGACCATCGAACACGTCCTGCATTTGTTTGCGCGAAGAGAACAGCACCAGCGTACCGCGCGAACCTTCGACCAGATCCGGCAACTCGCGGATGATCGCCGCGGTGTGGGCGGCTGCATCACGCGGGTCGGCCTTCAGGTCCGGGACCCGCAACACACCGGCGTCGGCATGATGGAACGGACTCGGCACCACGGCGGTGACGGCTTTTTTCGGCAGGCCGGCACGCATGCGGAAACGGTCGAAGGTGCCCAGCGCGGTCAGGGTTGCCGACGTCACGAGGCAGCCGTAGGCCACGTTCCACAGGCTGCGGCGCAAGGTCTCGGCGGCGAGGATCGGGCTGGCGTTGACCTCGATGTCGAACAGCGAACCGCTTTCGGCCAGCGTCAGCCAGCGCGCCATCGGCGGGCTGTCTTCCGGGTCTTCGGCGGTGAACGCGGTCCACAGCTCCCAGTTGCCCGAGGCGCGGGACAACAGGCTGCCGAACAGCGGATACCACTCTTCGGCCTGATTGCTGGCAATGCCGATGTTGACCTCGCCATCCATGCCTTCCTTGAGCAGGTCGGTCAGGCGGGTGAACAGATCGTTGAGACGCGAGTAGCCTTTTTTCAGCTCGATGCCCATTTCGCGCATGTGCTCGGGAATCACCCCGCCGACGAAACGATGACGGGGCCGCTCGCGACCTTCGACGTCTTCCCCGGGTTTGAAGTCGGCGATCTGCTCGCACGCGGTGAACATGAACTGCTGCTGGGTCTTGATCTCCCGCGCGAGCTCCGGCACCTGTTCGATCAGCTTGCCCAGATCCCCCGGCAAGGGATGCTGGGCCAGCAGTTTGGTGAGGTTCTTGGCGGTGGTTTCCAGCCAGTCGGCGGTGGAACGCAGGCGCGTGTAATGGGCGAAGTGGCCGATGGCCTTGTCCGGCAGGTGATGGCCTTCGTCGAACACATAAATGGTGTCGCGCGGATCCGGCAGCACCGCACCGCCGCCCAGGGCCAGGTCAGCCAGGACCATGTCGTGGTTGGTGACGATCACGTCGACCTTGCCCATGCCTTCGCGCGCTTTATAGAAAGCGCACTGGCCGAAGTTCGGGCAATGGCGGTTGGTGCACTGGCTGTGATCGGTGGTCAGGCGTGCCCAGTCGGCGTCTTCGAGGGCGTTGGGCCAACTGTCGCGGTCGCCGTCCCATTTATTGCCGGCGAGTTTCTCGATCATGCTGGTGAACAGCTTCTGGCTGGCCTCGTCGACCTCGATCTTGAAACCTTCTTCTTCGAACAGCTGCGCAGTGGCGGTTTGCGCATGGCCTTCCTGCAGCAGCATGTCGAGCTTGGACAGGCACATGTAGCGGCCACGGCCCTTGGCCAACGCGAAGCTGAAGTTCAGCCCGCTGTTGCGCATCAGGTCGGGCAAGTCCTTGTAGACGATCTGCTCTTGCAGGGCCACGGTCGCGGTGGCAATCACCAGGCGCTTGCCAGCCAGCTTCGCCGTGGGAATCGCCGCCAGGCTGTAGGCCACGGTCTTGCCGGTACCGGTGCCGGCTTCCACCGCGACAATCGCGGGGTCGCCACTGCGCCGGCCTTCGTCATCGGTGTCGATATCCCCGAGGACTTTGGCGACTTCGGCGATCATCAGGCGCTGGCCGTATCGCGGCTTGAGGCTCTTGGCTTCAAGAAAACGCGAGTAGGCGCCCTGGATCGTGGTTTTGAGTTCAGTGCTGATCATTGAGTGTCGGGCGTAAAAACGCTGGATAAATTTTCAGTAGTTCGGATCGGCGGCTATCATACCCCGCGAATCGATCCCGCGCAGAACGGAGTACCCCAATGACACCTTTTAGCCTCGTTTATCCGCTGCATGTCCTGTCCGCCCTGGTCTGGGTCGGCGGCATGTTTTTCGCCTGGATGGTCCTGCGCCCGGCGGCAGTAAAGGCTCTCGACGGCCCCGCCCGCCTGACCTTGTGGGTGGAAGTGTTTCAAGGTTTTTTCCGCTGGGTCTGGGTCGCGGTGATCCTGTTGCCGATCAGCGGCGTGGGCATGCTGCACTTGCAGCACATCGGGTTCGAGACCGCGCCGAAGTACGTGCAGGTGATGATGGGGCTGTATGTGGTGATGACGGCGCTGTTTATCCGCATTCAGGGCTTGATGCTGCCAGAGTTGCGCAAGGCCGTTGAAGCCAAGGACTGGCCGGCGGGTGCGGCGGTGCTGGGGCGGATTCGCCGGGTGGTGGGGATTAACTTGATTGTCGGGTTGGTGCTGGTGGCGATTGCCGCCGCTCGACCGATGTTCTGAGCGGCTGAAGACAAACACTTTTTGTGGCGAGGGAGCTTGCTCCCGCTGGGTCGCGTAGCGGCCCCACCCCAGATACCGCGTTTCTTCAGATTGAACGCGTCAGCTGATTTGGAGCTGCTCGCAGCGCAACGGGAGCAAGTTCCCTCACCACGGTTGTGAGTAGCGCTGTTATTTAGAGGCGTTGCACGGTCACCGCACCCGCCGCCCCCACTGGCCCAGGCTGACCATCAGCCCCGGCCTTGCCGTTCTTGCCGCCATCGGCGCGATACACCAGGCAGCCCTTGGACTTGCCGCCCTTGCCCGCCTTGCCACCGACACCCGCCGGGCCACCGGCACCGCCAGCGACGTTGACCTTGATCAGCTCAGCCGGAAACTCGCGCGGCACCTCCAGGCGCACCAGCGCCCCCGGAGCACCGGGTTGGCCGTCGCTGCCGTTGCTGCCATCAAAACCGTGGCCGGCCTCGCCCCAGGTGCAACCCGGATCTTCACCGTTACCGCCATCGAGGCCGACAAAACCCGGTGCTCCGGTACCGCCACGGGCATCAACCAGCAACTTCGGCGCGCTCAACGCCTTGAACTGCAAATTCAGGTTGCGCCCGGCGCGGGCGGCTTTTTCATAAGTGCCCGGCGCGCCGCGAGCAGTGATCAGACTGCCCTCGGACAACTGCGCACGGCTGACTTTCATGTCCAGCGCCTGTTCGCTGGGGACGATTGCGATGCGCGCTTCGTGGCCCAGACGCAATTCGCCGACGGTCAGCTCGATCACGTTGGAAGGAATCAGCAGCGTGCCGTAGTCGGCCACTTCCAGCCGTTCCAGCTGCAAGGTGCTGGCGGTGTTGGGCAGACGCATCAGCGAGTTGGGTTCGACGCTGACCACCTGGGCACAGGCCAGGGGACTGATCAATGCAGCGAGCAGGCAAAGTTTACGCATGGGAAGAAGCCTCCGGAGCGGCCGGGGCCGGGATGGTTTGCAGGTGAAATACGCCGAACAACAGGATCCGCAGACGGTCACGCCACGGGTTGGGACGCCCCTTGAGGCGACAGAACAGCAATTCCAGAACATGCAGTGCCAGCAACAGGGCACCGGCCAGATTGACCAGCAAATGCAACGGATGCACAAACGGCACCAGCAGATTGACCACCACCACGCACCAGAACAGCAGGGTCAACAAGCGCCCCAGCCCCCAGAAAACCTTCATACGCTCCCCCGTCTCGGAATTATTCTTTGGGCGCACAGTAACGGCTTAGGCGGGGGATAAGCCAGAGGGGTAAATGAAAAAACTTTTGTCAGCCGTCGGATGGCTGCCGGCTCGACGATGATCGTCGCCCGGCAGCTCTAGCCTGCGGACTACAGACAAGTCTTAGCGATTGATATGCAACTCCACCCGACGATTTTTCGCCCGTCCCTCGTCCGTCGCGTTGTCGGCCACCGGCTCGCTCTCGCCGCGCCCTTCGCTGGTCAGTTTGCCCGGTTCCAGGCCCTGGCTCAGCAGATACGCCGCGACACTGCTGGCGCGCCGCTGCGACAACGCCTGGTTATAGGCATCCGAACCCTTGCTGTCGGTGTGGCCGATGACCTTGATGCTGACCACGTCGGCATTGCGCAGCTTGTCCATCAGCGTATCGAGCTGGGCCTTGGCGGCCGGAGTCAGGTCCGACTTGTCGAAATCGAACAACACATTGCCCGCGTCGCTGAGGGTGATGACTTCCGATTGCGGCGCAGGCTCGGGGGCTTTTGCAGTGACCGGATATTGCGGCAACGGGCAGCCGCGATGATCGACCGGGGTATTGGCCGGGGTGTCAGGGCAACGGTCGCGGCGGTCGAATACGCCATCGCCGTCTTCATCGCCATCCTGGGCATAGCAGATCAGCCCGCCAGTCAGAATCCCCAGCGCCGCGCCGCCACCGGCCCAGCCGCCACTTTCGATGGCGCCAAGACCGCCACCGACCAGCCCGCCTATCAGGCTGCAGATCGGCCACGTACGTTGATTGAGGGGGGCATCGCCATCGCTGTGGGTAGCACAACCGGTGAGCAAGCTGCCTAGCAGCAGCACCGGCAAGACGGACCTTGAGAAAACAGTCATTGTGAAAGCTCCTGTGTCACCGGCCCATACCGGTTACACAGGAGTAAAGACCCGCATCCGCGACTGCACAAGCCGCGGATGCGAGAGGGGCTAGCGGACGATTTTGATTTCGGTACGACGGTTCTGTGCGCGACCGTCAGCGGTTTTGTTATCCGCCACTGGCTGGCTTTCACCCATGCCCGATACCGAGACGAAGCTGGCACGCGGCACACCTTGCTGGATCAGGTATTCCACCACCGAGTGCGCACGACGATCCGACAGTTTTTTGTTGTAGGCATCGCTGCCGACGCTGTCGGTGTGACCGGTCACGGTCAGTTGCGCCGTGGACGACTCTTGTTTCAGGCGCGTGGCGACTTTGTCCAGAACCTGTTTATCGGAACCGGTCAGGGTGGCTTTGTCGAACTGGAAGTGCACATCGCGGATGACGATGGTTTCTTCCTTGACCACAACAGCCTCTTCTACCACTGGCGCAGGGGCAGGTGGAGGGCAGCCGTCAGCATCGACCTGCACGCCTTTAGGCGTATGCGGGCACTTGTCGCGACTGTCCGGCACACCATCGCCGTCTTCGTCGCCATCACCGTGCACCCAGCAATAGGCGGCTGCGGTACCACCGACCAACAATGCGCCATAGCCGGCCCACGCCGAACTTTCCGTCGCACCGAGACCGGCACCGACCACACCACCGACCGCCGCACAGGTCGGCCAGTCGGTTTTCTGCAAACCTGCGCAACCAGTCAACACACTGGTTAGCAGAATCAAAGGTAATGCTGTCCGAACTATGCTCATCTGGTTTTCTCCTGAGGGATCGGCTTAGAACCGATTCACGGAGTAAAGACCGGAGTTTTAATCTCCGCCAGCAATAGGCCGCTGGCATTTGGGACCGTGTTCACAGTGATTCGGCACTTTTGCCAGATGCGGCAAACCGGGGTCTAGGCCGGATCCGTCTGGCGCGCTAGTCTTGGCGATCTGATTGAGGAGCTTCGATGAACGTCGCCATTTCTTCGCGCACGCCGCAACAGGCGCTGGCTGCTTTACTGGATCGCTATGCCCCGGCGCGTTTGCTGCTGATCGGCGCCAGCGAATTTCCGGCGCTCACCGCATTCAAGGAGGCGCACCCGGACTGCTGCGTCGCCCACGCCGAACCCGGTGCGTTGCCCGCCGAACTCGCGGCGCGGCGCTTTGACCTGGCGCTGGTGGTCGATTGCCTGGAGCATCTGCCCAAGCGCGAGGGCCTGAATTTGCTGGGCGGAATCCGCAACCTCAACGCCAGCCGCATCGCGGTGCTGGCGGACCTGACGGCGAGCGGCTGGCAGGAAACCGATTTCTATTCACTGGCGCTGCAAGCCAGTGAACGCTTCCAGCGCGACGATCAAGTGCTGACCCTGTTCACCTACGATCTGCTTGACTACAAACAAGTCCCCGACTGGCTCAACTCGCGGTTCTGGGCCAATCCGGAAAATTTCGGGAAATACTGGTGGTAATGCAATGAGTACAGCCATTTGCCCGTGCGGCAGCGGCAACCCGCTGGAAGCCTGCTGCGGCCACTATCACGCCGGCCACCCGGCGCCGTGCGCCGAAGCCCTGATGCGTTCGCGCTACAGCGCCTACGTGCTGGGGCTGATCGATTATCTGGTGGCCACCACCCTGCCCGCTCAGCAGACGGGTCTGGATCGCCAGTCGATCAGCGCCTGGAGCGCACAAAGCACCTGGCTCGGCCTTGAGGTCGAAAGCTCGGAAGTGTTCGGCGGCCAGCCCGAGCACGCCTTCGTCACCTTCACCGCACGCTGGCACGACAGCCAGGGCGAACACAGCCACCGCGAGCGCTCATCGTTCGTGCAGAACAGCGGGCGCTGGTACTTCATCGATCCGACCGTGCAGTTGAAGCTGGGACGCAACGACAGTTGCCCGTGTGCCAGCGGGCAGAAGTTCAAGAAGTGCTGTGCGGGGTATTTCGGCGCATAAGGTCAAAAGATCGCAGCCTGCGGCAGCGCCTACAGGGGTATGCGACTTATGTGGGAACTGCCGCAGGCTGCGCTCTTTTTAGCGTCTAGACTGGCTGCAAAGGGAGTTCAACCATGCTCGGTCGTTGGCGCACATTCCAGCTTTTCACTTTGACACTGATCCTGAATCTGGGCGGTTGCGCCTCGTGGTTCAGCGATGACAGCGTCGACCCCGCCGTCCACCTGGTGAAAGTCGAGGTGGTGCGGGCCAAGCTGCTTGAGCAGAAATTCATCCTGCACTTTCGCATCGACAACCCCAACGACAGCGACCTGACCGTGCGCGGCATGGAATATCGCATTCATCTGGCGGATATGTTGCTGGCCGAAGGCGAGCATGAACACTGGATCACCGTGGGGCCCAAAAGCAGCGCGTTCTACCGGATACCGATCCGCACCAACCTGTGGCCGCGGGTGAAGGACGTGGTGAAAATGCTCAAGAGTCCGCACCAGCAGGTGCCTTATCGACTGCAAGGCGAGATGGAAACCGGTTTATTCATCGCCCACTACGTGCACCTGGAGCGCAATGGCGTGATAATCCCCGCCGATTTAATTCCGGAGCACAACCGATGACTCAGCAACCTCATGTCCATGGCCCTGACTGCAACCACGATCATGACCATCATCATGATCAAGACCATGGCCATGTCCACGGCCCGAACTGCGGCCACGCCCACCAGGAACCGGTGCGCAACGCCCTGAAAGACGTCGGCCGCAACGACCCTTGCCCATGCGGCAACGGCAAGAAATTCAAGAAGTGCCACGGCGCTTGATGCCTTGGGCGAAGTCCTTCTTCGCCTGAAACATCGCTATCGCGAGCCGGCTCACTCCTACAGATGAAATGCGTTCAACTGTAGGAGTGAGCCGGCTCGGCGATACCGACGGTACATTCACCAAAAACCTTCAGCCGGCCGCCAGAATCTGCGCACTCCCGGTCACCGTCGCATACTCCTCGTGCAAATTCCCCAGCGACATCCCGTGCACCTCTTCGGCTGAACGCGGTGTGCCGAAATAATCGGCCTTGTCGAAAGTGAAACACGCATCCTCCGCCACCCACGTATCAAACCCCAGATTGCCCGCCGTGCGCGCTGTGGACTCCACCGAGTTGTGGGTCGCCACACCAACAATGATCAACTGCCCGATCCGCGCCTCACGCAACCGGGCCTCCAGCCCAGTCGAACAAAACGCATCCGGCACCTGTTTCTGGATCAGCCATTCGCCGTCCTGCGGCAAAAACCGTGGCTGAAACTCCACCCCTGACTGCCCGGGCCAGAACACCGAGTCCGGCGAGTGCGACAGATGCTGCACATGAATCACAGGACGCCCGCTGCTACGCCATTCCCCCAGCAAATCGAGCATGCGCTCTTCGGCCTGTGGGTTATTCCGCCGGCCCAGGCGCGGCTCCAGAATGCCCTGTTGCTGGTCGATGATGATCAGTGCGGCGTTGGTCTGAAGCTTCATGGCGATTTGTCTCACGCAGGGTCATTGAGTTTCCCGCACTTCAGCATCACCGCCACGGGGTGAGCAAGCTCTGATTCAACCCAATCAAGGATCGCCCGGCGACGGTGAACGCGTATGCCTTGGTGCAGAAGATCAACCCGCCGAAACCCTGATATCTGGATGGATCGTTGTTGTGGCGAGGGAGCTTGCTCCCGCTCGGCTGCGCAGCAGTCGTTATCCAGACAGCGTATTTTTCTGATAAATCGCGGTGAATGGTTTGAGAGCGCTTCGCACTCCAGCGGGAGCAAGCTCCCTCGCCACAAAAACACTGTGATCTCTGCTGATTTGCTGTTGGTCAGACAAATACAGAAATAACCACTCGCCCCGCTTGCGCGGCCACCTCCTGCTCACTAACGTAGCGGCTTTATTGCGCCCCCAGCCTCTACACCCCCGCAGGAGCTTTGCCATGGCCTCGCCAGCCCTTACACATTTTCTTCCCCGGTTCGGCGTTGCCGCAGCAGTGACCGGTGTCTTGAGCCTGTCCGGTTGCCAGACCTGGAACGCTCAGGACACCCTCCCGCCGACCTCCGGCGTGCAACCGCTCAAGGGCCTGGCGCAGAACGTTTCGGTACGACGCAATGCCATGGGCATGCCGTTGATCGAAAGCAACAGCTTCCACGACGCGCTGTTCACCCTCGGCTACGTCCATGCCAGCGACCGCATCAACCAGATGGTCACCCTGCGCCTGTTGGCCCAGGGGCGTCTGGCGGAAATGTCCGGCGCGTCGATGCTCGACGCCGACCGCTACATGCGCGCGGTCAATCTGAAGAAAAGCGCCGACGAGCTGTACAAGGCCTCGTCGCCACGGCTCAAGCGCTTCTTCGAAGTCTATGCGCGGGGCGTCAACGCCTACCTGTTCCGCTATGCCGACAAACTGCCGGGCGACCTCGCCTCCAGCGGCTACAAGCCGCAATACTGGAAACCGGAAGACTCGGCGCTGATGTTCGCGCTGTTGAACTTCAGCCAGTCGGCCAACCTGCCGGAAGAGATTTCCTCGCTGGTGCTGGCGCAAACCGTGACCACCGACAAACTCGCCTGGCTGACCCCGTCCGCCCCGGACGAAAACCTGCCACTGGCCGAGGCCGACAAGCTGCAAGGCCTCAAGCTCAACGGGCAGATCCCCGGCCTGAGCGAACTGAGCAACGCCCGCCAACAATTGGCGGCGGTAAATCTGCTCGGCACCAGCACGTCGAACAACTGGGCCATCGCCCCGCAACGCAGCCGCAGCGGCAAGAGCATTCTTGCCAGCGACAGCCATGGCCCACTGGCGGCACCGTCGCTGTGGACCTTCGTGCAGATCCGCGCGCCGAAATATCAGGCTGCCGGTGTCACGGTGGCCGGTTTGCCGATGGTCCTCGGTGGTTTCAACGGCAAAGTCGCGTGGAGTGCCACCAGTGTGCTCGGCGACAACCAGGACCTGTTCCTGGAAAAAATCCGCCGTCAGGGCAGCAGCCTGACCTACGAGGTCAACGGTAAATGGCAGCCACTGGGCGTGCGCAACGAAACCTATTTCGTCAAAGGCCAGCGGCCGATTCGCGAAGCGGTGTACGAAACCCGTCACGGTGCACTGCTCAACAGTGCCCAAGCGGCGGCGCAAGGCAACGGTTTTGGCCTGGCCCTGCAAACCCCGAGCTTCACCGACGACAAATCGCTGGACGCGTTTTTTGACCTGACCCGCGCGCAAAACGTTGAACGTGCTTCGGACGCCAGCCGAGAGATCCGCGCCATCGCCCTGAACATGGTGTTTGCCGACGCCAGCAACATCGGCTGGCAGGTCACCGGGCGTTTCCCGAACCGTCGCGAAGGCGAAGGCCTGCTGCCATCACCGGGCTGGGAAGGTCGCTACGACTGGGACGGTTACGCCGACCCAATGCTGCACCCGTACGATCAGGATCCGACCCAGGGCTGGCTCGGCACCGCCAACCAGCGGGTGATTCCTCACGGCTACGGCATGCAGTTGTCCAACTCCTGGGCCGCGCCGGAGCGTGGCGAGCGCCTGGCCGAACTGGCTGGCAGTGGCAAACAGGACGGTCGCAGCGTGATCGCCATGCAATACGACCAGACCACGACATTTGCCGGCAAGCTGAAGAAGATGTTCGAAGCCCCGGGGATGAAGCAGCCGCTGAAACAGGCGATTGATGCCCTGCCGGAAGCCGATCGCAGCAAGGCCCGCGAGACGTTTACCCGCTTGATGGCGTTCGACGGCAAGCTCAGCGCGACGTCGGCCGATGCGGCGATCTATGAACTGTTCCTGCAAGAAAGCATGAAGCAGATCTTCCTCGACGAACTCGGCCCAGAGTCGAGTCCGGCGTGGAAAGCCTTTATCGCCAATGGCGACTTGTCCTACGCGGCGCAAGCCGATCACCTGCTCGGTCGCGAAGACAGCCCGTTCTGGGATGACATCCGCACCCCGCAGAAAGAAGACAAAGCGGTGATCCTCGCCCGCAGCCTGGCGGCGGCGATCAGCGCCGGCGACAGCCAGCTGGGTGGCGATCACAAGGCCTGGCAGTGGGGCAAACTGCACAGCTACACGTGGAAAAACGCCAACGGCCAGACCGTTCGCGGTCCGCTGGCCGCCGGTGGCGATCACACCACGCTCAATACTGCGGCGTTTGCCTGGGGTCAGGACTTCAATACCACCCGCGCGCCGTCGATGCGTTTCATCGTCGACTTCAGCCAGACCGAGCCGCTGATGGGCCAGAACGGCACCGGCCAGTCCGGCAACCCGGCCAGCCCGAACTACCTCAACGGCATCGATGCGTGGCTCAAGAGCCAGTACATCGGCTTGCCGATGCAGCCGCAGAACTTTGACCGGGTGTATGGCAAGACGCGTTTGACCCTTACTCCGGGTAAATAAGCTCTAGAGCAAGATCAAAAGATCGCAGCCTTCGGCAGCTCCTACATGGGAATGGTGAACATCCTGTAGGAGCTGCCGAAGGCGGCGATCTTTTGCTTTTCGCCCCACATAAAAACTCGATAGAACTTCCAGACTCCCGCCAACCTCATAGCTAACAAGCCCCTCCATTCTGGTAACGACATGGATCTTGTTATCGCCCGCCCCGAAGGTTTGTACTGCCCTGCCGGGGATTTCTACATTGATCCATGGCGCCCGGTCGAACGCTCGGTGATCACCCATGCCCACGGCGATCATGCCCGTGGCGGTAACCAGCACTACCTTGCCAGCAGTGCCAGCGAAGGGATTTTGCGTGCGCGTCTGGGTCAGGACATCAACCTGCAGACGCTTGCCTACGGTCAGCCTCTGACCCACCACGGGGTGACCTTGAGTTTCCATCCCGCCGGCCATGTGCTCGGTTCGGCCCAGGTGCGCCTGGAATACGGCGGCGAAGTCTGGGTCGCCTCCGGCGACTACAAGGTCGAACCCGATGGCACCTGCGCACCGTTCGAACCGGTGCGTTGCCACACCTTCATCACCGAATCGACCTTTGGCCTGCCGATCTATCGCTGGCAGCCGCAAGCCCACGTGTTCAGCGAGATCAACCAGTGGTGGCAGGCGAACATCGCCGCCGGCAAGGCCAGCGTGTTGTTCTGCTATTCGTTCGGCAAGGCCCAGCGAATTCTGCATGGCATCGACGCCAGCCTCGGGCCGATCCTCAGCCATGGCGCGGTCGAACCGCTAAACCGGGTCTACCGCGAGGCCGGGGTGTACCTGCCGCCGACCCTCTACGCCGGCGATGTGAAAAAATCCGACCCGATCATGCGTCAGGCGCTGGTCATTGCCCCGCCCTCAGCGGGCGGCAGCAACTGGATGCGCCGTTTCGGTGACTACAGCGACGCCTTCGCCAGCGGCTGGATGCGCCTGCGCGGCACTCGCCGGCGGCGTGGCGTGGATCGCGGCTTCGTGCTGTCGGATCACGCCGACTGGCCCGGCCTGCTGTGGGCCATCAACCAGACCGGCGCCGAGCGCGTGATGGTCACCCACGGCTCGATTGGCGTGCTGGTGCGCCATCTGCGCGAACAAGGCCTGGATGCGCAGGGATTCAACACCGAATACGGCGACGACGAAGAGGAAAACATTGGCGTCGAGCCGGCCATCGCCGAGGTGCAAGCATGAAAGCCTTCGCCGAGCTGTATGCCGAACTCGACGCCACCACGTCCAGCAACGCCAAACTGGCGGCGATGCAAACCTACTTCGCCCAGGCGGCACCGCAGGATGCGGCATGGGCGGTGTACTTTCTGTCCGGCGGGCGTCCGCGACAACTGGTGCCAGTGCGCATCCTGCGTGAGCTGGCCGTCGAGATCTCGGGGCTGCCGCCGTGGCTGTTCGAAGAGAGTTACCAGGCGGTCGGCGATCTGGCGGAAACCATTTCGCTGGTGCTGCCGGAAAACCCGCACAGCTCCGACGCAGGCCTTGCCGAATGGATCGAACACACACTGCTGCCGCTGCGCGGTGAAACCCCGGAATACCTCGCCCGCCAGCTCCCCGTGCTGTGGGCGCAACTGGATCGGCCGAGCCTGATGCTGTGCATCAAATTGATCACTGGCAGCTTCCGTGTCGGCGTGTCGAAACTATTGGTCACCCGTGCTTTGGCGTCGATGGCCGGCCTCGACAGCAAACGCGTGGCGCAGCGGCTAGTGGGTTACACCGACCTGTCGAACCGGCCGAATGCCGCCAGCTACCTGAAACTGATCGCTCCGGAGTCCGAGAACGAACACGCCCAGCGCGGCGGCCAGCCCTACCCGTTCTTCCTCGCGCATGCCTTGTCGCAACCGGTGGAAGACTTTGAAGCGCTGCTGGGGCCGGCGAGCAACTGGCAGGTGGAATGGAAGTGGGATGGCATCCGCGCGCAGGTGGTCAAGCGTGACGGGCGACTGTGGGTCTGGTCGCGGGGTGAGGAACTGGTCACCGAGCGCTTCCCGGAATTGGACGTTCTGGTGCACGGCTTGCCGGATGGCACGGTGATCGATGGCGAAATCGTGGTCTGGAAAAGCACCCACCCGACCACCGAAGACGCCTTCGATCCACAATCGAGCACACCGCCGGCCGTGCAACCGTTCGCCCTGCTGCAGCAACGTATCGGACGCAAGACCCTCGACAAGAAGATCCTCGAAGAGGTGCCGGTGGTGGTGCTCGCCTACGACTTGCTGGAATGGCAGGGCGATGACTGGCGCAACCGCCCGCAGGTTGAACGGCGTGCGCGACTGGAACAGGTGATCGCCCGAAGTAACACCCCGGTGTTACTGCCCTCGCCGGTACTCACCGGCAGCGACTGGTCAGACCTTGCGCGCCAGCGCGAAGCGTCGCGGCGGCTGGGGGTCGAGGGCATGATGCTCAAGGCCTGCGACGCGCTGTATGGCGTGGGCCGGACCAAGGACATGGGCGTGTGGTGGAAGTGGAAGGTCGACCCGTTCAGCGTCGATGCCGTATTGATCTACGCCCAGCGCGGCCATGGTCGACGCGCCAGCCTGTACAGCGATTACACCTTTGCGGTGTGGGACGGCCCGCCCGAGTCCAGCCAACGGGCGCTGGTGCCCTTCGCCAAGGCGTATTCGGGGCTGACCGATGAGGAAATGCGCCAGGTCGACAGCATCGTGCGCAAGACCACCGTGGAAAAATTCGGCCCGGTCAGCAGCGTCAAGCCGAGCCTGGTGTTCGAGCTGGGTTTCGAAGGCATCGCCCTGTCGCGGCGGCACAAGAGCGGGATCGCCGTGCGCTTTCCGAGGATGCTGCGCTGGCGCCAAGACAAGAGCGTGGATGAAGCCGATAGCCTGGCGACACTGCAGGATCTGCTGGCCTGACCCGGTTTTCCGGGACACTGATCTTTGGCTAACTGAGATTACCTGTGGTGAGGGGGCTTGCCCCCGTTCGGCTGCGCAGCAGTCGTAAACCCTGGATGCCCGATTTTACTGGAATAGCCCGGGGCCGCTTCGCTGCCCAACGGGGGCAAGCCCCCTCGCCACAAAGCTTCACTTTCTACAGAAAACTCGTCGTTGACCTGCATTGGTGCAAGGTATCGACAATGTCCATTTCCATGCACCAATCCCTTCCGCATCCCTCAATCCCAACCTTTTAAAACACTTGTTCGGGACTCTGGTTCGGAAATTGCTACTTTCTATAGGTCGTACGCGTTCCAGTAACAATAATTCTGCGCCACAAGCGCTCATATTGGTTCTTAGGGATTGAATAATGAAAAAAGCATTGCTGACCCTTTCTGCACTGGCGTTGTGCATGGCCGCCGGCTCCGCGCTGGCCAAGGAATACAAAGAGCTGCGTTTTGGCGTTGATCCTTCCTACGCACCGTTCGAGTCGAAAGCGGCCGACGGCAGCCTGGTGGGCTTCGACATCGACCTGGGCAACGCGATCTGCGCCGAGCTGAAGGTCAAGTGCAAGTGGGTTGAAAGCGACTTCGACGGCATGATTCCGGGCCTCAACGCCAACAAATTCGACGGTGTGATCTCGTCGA
The DNA here is from genome assembly GCF_018729515.1 of Pseudomonas sp. MG-9. Classification (NCBI taxonomy): domain Bacteria; kingdom Pseudomonadati; phylum Pseudomonadota; class Gammaproteobacteria; order Pseudomonadales; family Pseudomonadaceae; genus Pseudomonas; species Pseudomonas sp. MG-9. Next base: position 128,382 of record NZ_JAHHZH010000005.1, on the reverse strand, counting down.
TGACCGTGACCCCGGCCCGTGAAAAGGCGATCGACTTCTCCAGCGAGCTGTTCTCCGGCCCGACTTCCTATGTGTTCAAGAAGGGTTCCGGCCTGAGCGATGACGTCGCGTCCCTCAAAGGCAAGTCCGTCGGTTACGAGCAAGGCACCATTCAGGAAGCCTACGCCAAGGCCGTACTGGAGAAGGCCGGGGTGAAAATCCAGGCTTACGCCAACCAGGATCAGGTGTACGCCGACCTGAAAAACGGCCGTCTCGACGCCTCGATCCAGGACATGCTGCAAGCCGAACTGGGCTTTTTGAAGACGCCGGATGGCGCCGGCTACGAAGTCAGCAAGCCGGTCGACAGCGAATTGCTGCCAGCCAAAACCGCTGTCGGTATTAAGAAAGGTAACAAAGAGCTGAAGGCGCTTTTAGATAAAGGTATCAAAGCGTTACACGATGACGGCAAATACGCCGAGATTCAAAAGAAACACTTTGGCGATCTGAATCTGTACAGCGGCAAATAATGCCCCGGCGCCCATCACTCGATGGGCGCCTTTTCCATCCGCTCAGGTTGCTGATTTATGTTCGAAAACCTCTTACAAAATCTGGGGCTCTCCGCCTTCAGCCTCAAGGGCTTCGGTCCGTTGCTGTTGGAAGGCACCTGGATGACCATCAAATTGTCGGCGTTGTCGCTGCTGGTGGCCGTGTTGCTCGGCCTCTTGGGCGCCAGTGCCAAACTGTCGAAATCCAGACTGCTGCGCCTGCCTGCCCAGCTCTACACCACGTTGATTCGCGGGGTGCCGGACCTGGTGCTGATGCTGTTGATCTTCTACAGCCTGCAAACCTGGCTGACCGCGCTGACCGACGTCATGGAGTGGGATTACATCGAGATCGACTCCTTTACCGCCGGGGTGATCACCCTGGGCTTCATCTACGGGGCGTATTTCACCGAAACCTTCCGTGGGGCGATCCTCGCTGTGCCACGCGGTCAGGTCGAAGCGGCCACCGCCTACGGCCTCAAACGCGGCCAGCGCTTTCGCTTCGTGGTCTTCCCGCAAATGATGCGCTTTGCCCTGCCGGGCATCGGCAATAACTGGATGGTGATGCTCAAGGCCACCGCGCTGGTGTCGATCATCGGCCTGGCCGATCTGGTCAAGGCCGCGCAGGACGCCGGTAAAAGCACCTATCAACTGTTCTACTTCCTGGTACTCGCCGCCTTGATCTATCTGCTGATCACCAGTGCTTCGAACGTCATCCTGCGCTGGCTCGAACGCCGTTACGCCGCCGGCGCACGGGAGGCCGTACGATGATCGAACTCCTGCAGGAATACTGGAAACCCTTCCTTTATACCGACGGCACCAACATCACCGGGCTGGCCATGACCCTGTGGCTGCTCAGCGCGTCGATCTTCATTGGCTTCCTGGTGTCGATCCCGCTGTCGATCGCCCGGGTTTCCTCGCACTTCTATGTGCGCTGGCCGGTGCAGTTCTACACCTACCTGTTCCGTGGCACGCCGCTGTATATCCAGTTGCTGATTTGCTACACCGGCATCTACAGCCTCGCCGCCGTGCGCGCGCAGCCGCTGCTCGACAGTTTCTTTCGCGATGCGATGAACTGCACGATCCTGGCGTTTGCCCTGAACACCTGCGCCTACACCACGGAGATTTTCGCCGGGGCGATCCGCAGCATGAACCACGGCGAAGTCGAAGCGGCCAAGGCCTACGGTCTGACCGGCTGGAAGCTGTACGCCTACGTGATCATGCCTTCGGCGCTGCGCCGTTCGTTGCCGTATTACAGCAACGAAGTGATCCTGATGCTGCACTCGACCACCGTGGCCTTCACCGCGACCATTCCCGACATTCTGAAAGTGGCGCGGGACGCCAACTCGGCGACCTACCTGACCTTCCAGTCGTTCGGCATCGCCGCGCTGATCTACCTGACCATAACCTTTGCGCTGGTCGGCCTGTTCCGCCTCGCCGAACGCCGATGGCTGGCCTTCCTCGGGCCGACCCACTAGGAAAACCTGTAATGCGACACCAGATTCATGACCTGTTGGCCCCGGTGCCGGGGACCGCACGACAGATCCACAGCTTCCACTTCGGCCCGGAGCAGGCCCAAGGCAAGATCTACATCCAGTCCTCGCTGCATGCCGACGAAATGCCCGGCATGCTGGTGGCCTGGCACCTCAAGCAGCGCCTGGCGGAGCTGGAAGCCGCCGGGCGCCTGCGCAGCCAGATCGTGCTGGTGCCGGTGGCCAATCCGGTCGGCCTCGAACAAGTGCTGATGGATGTGCCGCTGGGCCGTTACGAAATGGAGAGCGGGCAGAATTTCAATCGCTGGTTCGTCGACCTCAGCGAAGAAATCGGCAACGACATCGAGGGCAAGCTCGGCGATGACCCGCAACGCAACCTTGAGCTGATCCGCGCCAGCCTGCGCAACGCCCTCGCCCGCCAGATACCCGCCACGCAACTGCAATCCCAGCGCCTGACCCTGCAACGGCTGGCGTGCGATGCCGACATGGTGCTGGACCTGCACTGCGATTTCGAATCGGTGGTTCACCTCTACACCACCCCCGAGGCGTGGCCGCAGGTCGAACCGCTGGCGCGCTACATCGAAGCCCAGGCCAGCCTGCTGGCCACCGACTCCGGCGGCCAGTCGTTCGACGAATGCTTCACCCTGCTCTGGTGGCAACTGAAGGAGCGTTTCGGCGAACACTTCGACATTCCGCTGGGCAGTTTTTCGGTGACCGTGGAGCTGCGCGGCCAGGGTGACGTCAATCACCCGATGGCCAGCCGTGATTGCCAGGCGTTGATCGATTACCTGATCCAGTTCGATGCAATTGTCGGCGAAACCAGGCCGCAGCCGTCCTTGCCATTCCCTGCCACGCCACTGGCCGGCGTCGAACCGGTGACCACGCCGGTGGGCGGCTTGCTGGTGTACACCGCCATGGCCGGGCAATACCTGCAAGCCGGGCAACAGATCGCCGAAATCATCGACCCGATCAGTGATCGGGTAACCCCCATTTGCTGCACCGCTGCCGGCGTGATGTACGCCCGCTCGCTGCGACGCATGGCCACTGCCGGCATGGTGATCGCCCACGTGGCGGGCGCCGAAGCCTATCGCAGCGGCTACCTACTTTCGCCTTGAGGATGTCTGTCTCATGTACAAATTGACCGTTGAAGGCCTGCACAAAAGCTATGGCGACCATCAGGTGCTCAAAGGCGTTTCGCTCAAGGCCAAGACTGGCGACGTGATCAGCCTGATCGGCGCCAGCGGCTCGGGCAAAAGCACCTTTTTGCGCTGCATCAATTTTCTCGAACAACCCAACGACGGCGCCATGAGCCTGGACGGCCAGGCGATCCGCATGGTCACCGACCGCCACGGCATGCACGTCGCCGACCCGAATGAACTGCAACGCCTGCGCACGCGGCTGGCGATGGTGTTCCAGCACTTCAACCTGTGGAGCCACATGACCGTGCTGGAAAACATCACCATGGCCCCGCGCCGGGTGCTGGGTTGCAGCAAGCAGGAAGCCGAAGACCGCGCCCGGCGTTACCTGGACAAGGTCGGCCTGCCGGCGCGGGTCGCCGATCAGTACCCGGCGTTTCTCTCTGGCGGCCAGCAACAGCGGGTAGCGATTGCCCGGGCGCTGGCGATGGAGCCGGAAGTGATGCTGTTCGACGAACCGACCTCGGCGCTCGATCCGGAGCTGGTGGGCGAAGTGCTGCGGGTGATCCAGGGGCTGGCCGAGGAAGGCCGGACCATGATCATGGTGACGCACGAAATGAGCTTTGCGCGCAAGGTTTCCAGCCAGGTGTTGTTCCTGCATCAAGGGCTGGTGGAAGAAGAAGGCGCGCCGGAAGACGTGCTGGGCAACCCGAAGAGCGAACGGCTGAAGCAGTTCCTCAGCGGTAACCTCAAGTAGCGCCAAACGCAAAACCCTGTAGGAGTGAGCCTGCTCGCGATCGCGGTCTTTCGGTAAACATAATGCTGACTGACACACCGTCATCGCGAGCAGGCTCACTCCTACAAAAAGCACACCGTGCATACCTGAAAAATCAAACTTGTCGGCCTGCCACGCGGTCACTGAAAGAAGACTTTCAGAGCGCACGCCGCCGGTATGCCGACATCCCCCGACCTCGCAAAAACCTGGTTCAGCGCCCGCGGCTGGATGCCGTTCGCCTTTCAAAAGCAGGTGTGGGCCGCCGTCAAAAAAGGTCAGTCGGGGCTGCTTCACGCCAGCACCGGGGCCGGTAAAACCTACGCGGTGTGGTTCGCGGCGCTCAATCGCTTCGCCCGCATCAAGCCTCCCGCCGCAGCCCCCCAAAAACGCAAAGCGCCCGCCGAACCGTTGACCGTGCTGTGGATCACGCCGATGCGCGCCCTTGCCGCGGACACCGCCCGCGCCCTGCAAGCGCCGGTCAGCGATTTGCAGATTCCGTGGAGCATCGGCCTGCGCACCGGCGACACCAGCAGCGCCGAACGCGCCCGTCAGGGCCGACGCCTGCCGACCACGCTGATCACCACCCCGGAAAGCCTGACCCTGCTGCTCGCCCGCGCCGATGCAAAAACCGCGCTGTCGAGCCTGCGCATGATCGTCGTCGATGAATGGCACGAATTGCTCGGCAACAAGCGCGGTGTGCAACTGCAACTGGCGCTGGCCCGCCTGCGTCACTGGCAACCCGATCTGATCGTGTGGGGCGTTTCCGCCACCCTCGGTAATCAGTCCCACGCCGAACAAGTACTGATCCCACAGGGCGGCGGCGTGACGGTGCAGGGCCAAAGCGACAAAGCGCTGAAGGTCGACACCTTGATCCCACCGGCCATCGCGCGCTTTCCCTGGGCCGGGCACATCGGTCTGAAGATGCTGCCGCAAGTGGTTGCCGAACTCGACGCCTGCGCCAGCAGCCTGGTATTCACCAACACCCGGGCGCAGTCGGAAATCTGGTATCAGGCATTACTGGACGCACGGCCGGACTGGGCCGGGTTGATTGCGCTGCACCACAGCTCACTGTCCCGCGAGACCCGCGACTGGGTGGAACAGGCGTTGAAGGACGGCCTTCTGAAAGCCGTGGTCTGCACCTCGAGTCTGGACCTGGGCGTGGACTTCCTGCCGGTGGAACGAGTGCTGCAAATCGGTTCGGCCAAGGGCGTGGCGCGGCTGATGCAGCGAGCCGGGCGCTCCGGTCACGCGCCAGGGCGCACCTCGCGGGTGACGCTGGTGCCGACCCACAGCCTGGAGCTGATCGAAGCCGCCGCCGCGCGCGATGCCGTGGAGCAACGGCGCCTCGAACCGCGCCTGTCACCTTACAAACCGCTGGATGTGCTGGTGCAGCATCTGGTCAGCATGGCTCTGGGCGGTGGCTTTCTTGCGCAAGAGCTGTACGAAGAAGTTCGTGGCGCCTGGGCTTATCGTGACCTGACGCCGGCAGACTGGGCCTGGGCGCTGGCGTTCGTACGCCACGGCGGACTTTCTCTGACGGCTTATCCGGATTACCGCCGGGTCGAGCCGGACGAACATGGTGTGTGGCGCGTACCCGATGCACGTCTGGCCCGACGGCATCGCATGAGCATCGGCACCATCGTCAGCGATGCGAGCATCAACCTGAAGTTCTGGAGCAAGGGTGGCGGCGGCAAGCAGTTGGGCAGCGTCGAGGAAGGCTTTATTGCGCGACTGAAACCGGGCGACGGCTTTCTGTTTGCCGGGCGTCTGCTGGAGTTGGTGCGGGTGGAAAACATGACCGCCTACGTCAAACGCAGCACTGCGAAAAAAGCCGCCGTACCGCGCTGGAATGGCGGACGGATGCCACTTTCCAACGAACTGGCCGAGGCCGTGGTCAGCCGTTTCAGTGCGGCGGCGCAGGGACAGTTCGCCGGACCGGAAATGCACGCGCTGCAACCGTTACTGCAAACCCAGGCGCGCTGGTCGGGCCTGCCCAGCGCCGACAGCCTGCTGGTGGAGGTGCTGAAGTCCCGCGAAGGCTGGCACCTGTTCCTTTACCCGTTTGCCGGGCGCCAAGTGCATCTCGGGCTCGCCAGCCTGTTGGCGTGGCGCGTGAGCCAGCGCCAGCCGCTGACGTTCTCGATCGCGGTCAACGATTACGGGCTGGAGTTGCTCAGCGCCACGCCGGTCGATTGGTCTGAGCAACTTGATGCAGCGCTGCTCAGCCCTCTGCATCTGCTCGAGGATGTGCTGGCCAGCCTGAATGCCGGCGAACTGGCGCTGCGACGTTTTCGCGAAATCGCCCGGATCGCCGGGCTGGTGTTCGCCGGCTACCCCGGCGCGCCGAAAAGCACTCGCCAGGTGCAGGCCTCCAGCGGGCTGTTTTTCGAAGTGTTCAAGCAATATGACGCCGACAACCTGCTGCTGGCGCAGGCCGGGGAAGAAGTCCTGCGCGAGGAGCTGGATATTCGTCGTCTGGAACAGACTTTGGAGCGGATCAACCGGATGAAACTGGATATGCACCTGATCAAACGCCCGACGCCGCTCGGTTTTCCACTGCTGGTGGAGCGCATGCGTGAAAGCATGAGTTCGGAAAAACTCGCCGATCGCATCAGACGCATGGTCGGCGACCTGGAGAAATCCGCCGACAAGGGTAACGCCTGATGAGCAGCGGTTATCCGGTACGCCTGGCGGGCGAAGCACTCTGGCTGCTGCCGGAAAAAGCCCTGTACTGGCCGGCGCAACAGGCGTTGCTGATCGCCGACGTGCATTTTGGCAAGGCCGCCGCCTATCGTCGTCTCGGTCAGCCGGTGCCACTGGGTACCACGGCGGCGAACATCGAGGTTCTCGACCAGTTGTTGGCGAAACTGCCGTGCCGGCAGCTGATTTTCCTCGGTGACTTCTTGCACGGCCCCGGCTCGCATGCCGTGGGCACCTTGAATGCGCTGGCCGAATGGCGCGCACGTCACGTCGATTTGCCGATGACGCTGATTCGCGGCAACCACGACAAGCGCGCTGGCGATCCTCCGGCATCATTGAACATCAGGGTAGTGCCCGAGCCGCTGCTGATCGGGCCATTTGCCTTGCAACACGAGCCTGATCCACATCCCGAACGCCATGTACTGGCCGGGCATGTACATCCGGTGTACCGACTCCATGGTCGGGGGCGGCAAAGCTTGCGCCTGGCGTGTTTCCGGCTGGGTGAACGTTTGAGTCTGTTGCCGGCCTTTGGCGCCTTTACCGGCGGTTATCCGGTGGAGAAGGACGCCCATTGCAGGATTTTTGTCGTCGGCGATAACGAAATATGGCCAGTCAGTTGAAGTCTTTGACAGACCTCGACTGACTGGCCATGCATGGGCTAGCAATCAGGCGACTGGCGCCGGTGGCGGCTCGTCCGGAAGGGTCGGCTCGCCCGGCTCGGTCGGTTGTTCGTTGGGGGTATCGGGATCAGGCTGACCGGGAATTCCGCCGGCCATGCTGATGGACGGCTGTGCCAGCAACGACCAGGCCAAAACGCCAACCTGATTGGGCTCAAGCCTTGCCAGTTCGGCGGTGATATGCGGATCGATCTTCATGGAACCCTCCTCGGCGAAGGCCCGCGTTGCCAGAGGCAAAAACGGGCAGTACACCCCATAGAGTGTCTGCCCGCCAAAGAATTCCCGCGAACTGTCAGATGGACGGATCAGGTACGCGGCAGGGTCACGCCACGCTGGCCCTGATATTTGCCGCCACGGTCCTTGTAGGAGACTTCGCATTGCTCGTCGGATTCGAGGAACAGCATCTGTGCCACGCCTTCGTTGGCGTAGATTTTCGCCGGCAGGTTGGTGGTGTTGGAGAATTCCAGGGTCACGTGGCCTTCCCACTCAGGCTCGAGCGGGGTGACGTTGACGATGATGCCGCAACGCGCGTAGGTGCTTTTACCCAGGCAGATGGTCAGGACATTGCGCGGAATACGGAAGTATTCGACGGTGCTGGCCAGGGCGAAGGAGTTCGGCGGAATGATGCAGACGTCGCTGTGGATGTCGACAAAACTGCCGGCGTCGAAGTTTTTCGGATCGACAATCGCCGAATTGATGTTGGTGAACACCTTGAAGTGGTTGGTGCAACGCACGTCGTAGCCGTAGCTCGACACACCGTAGGAGATCACACGGCTGTCGTCGCTGCCGCGCACCTGGCGCTCGACGAAAGGCTCGATCATGCCGTGTTCCTGCGCCATGCGGCGAATCCACTTGTCCGATTTGATGCTCATGGCGGGTGTCCTGAATAGCGAGGTGGAAAAAATCTGTCCGGCATCTTACCGGGCGCGCCGCCGGGTTCAAAGTGCGCGCTGCAATTCTCGCCGAACAGCCTGGAAATACGAGCTCTGGCGACGAACCGTCACACCGCCGATCCTTAAAACAGCGAAACCTTCGCAAGAAGCATTGGCACGTTCCGGAAAAAGGGTTAAGGTGGCGCCACTGTGCTGCTTGTGTCACTGAGAATCTCTACACGATATGTTGAATTTCGATCCAACCATCTACAAGAATTTTTCCTGCTCTTTGCACTCAGTCTCGGCCAGGGTTCTTCCTGAGTCGCAGTTATCTTTGTTCAAGGAGTTACACCATGTCTAATCGCCAAACCGGTACCGTTAAGTGGTTCAACGATGAAAAAGGCTTCGGCTTCATCACCCCACAATCCGGTGACGACCTGTTCGTTCACTTCAAAGCTATCCAATCCGACGGCTTCAAAAGCCTGAAAGAAGGCCAACAGGTTTCTTTCATCGCTACCCGCGGTCAGAAAGGCATGCAAGCTGAAGAAGTACAAGTTATCTAACTTGTAGCTTCTTTAGAAAAGAGCCCCGCCCTCAAAAGCGGGGCTTTTTTGTGGGCGTGTGTTTTTCCAGGCGCAAAAAAGATCGCAGCCTTCGACAGCGCCTACAGATACATCAATCCTCTGTAGGCGCTGCCGAAGGCTGCGACCTTTTGCCTGTGCCTTACCAAGCCACGCCAAACCCTGCGGTGTAGCGGGTCTTGTTCAAGTCCGCATCCTTGGTACCGCTGATGATGTCGCGCTCGGCCTTGAGGTTGAGCGACGCCCAGTCGGTAACCTTGTAGCGCAGGCCCATCTCGGCATCCAGCGCGTAGTCGGCCACATCGGACAGCGGCTTGCCCAGTTCGCCATTGGTGAAGAACTCGACCTTCTTGCCAATCAGGTAGCGGTTGTAGTCCCACTTCATGGCGACCGAGTAGAAATTGTCCTTGCCGCCATCGCTGTACTCGTAATCGGTACGGTTAAGCAGCGAGCCGAGCGAGAACGCACCCAGTTCGTCGTCCCAGAACTGGTAACCCGGACCGGTACCGACCACACGCTGACGCGACAGCTCTTCAACGTAATCACGTTTGTAGTTCAGACGACCCTGCCAGAACCACTTGTCGGTCATGAAGCGGTCGAGTGCATATTCGGCGCGCCAGTTATTGGTGGTGACCTGTTCGTCCTGTACTTCGCGGTTGTATTCGCCTTCAGCGGTATGGCGCCAGCGACCATGACGAGCCGAGGTCTTGAAGTCGATGTCGTAGTCGTCGGTATCCTTTTCCGCGCGCTGATAATCCAAGGCCAGGCCGACGTTGCCCTTCCACACCAGATCCTCGACCACCGGTTTGGGCTTGAGAATCTGCTGAATGCTCGCCAGCTCCACGGTTTTCGGCGCCTCGCCATTGGCCAGGGTGACCTTGCCGTCATCGGCGGCGGTCAACGACTTGGCTTTTTCACCGGTGTAGGCGTCCTGTTTGACCAGCAACTCCTGATCGCTCTCCAGGGTCTTGACCTGTTTCCAGTCGATCGTGACCGCACCCGCGTACTGGGTCTGGATCAGCAATTTGCCGCCGTCGAACAGGGAAATTTTACCGCTCAACTTGTCACCGTTCTTCAACCAGACGGTATCGGCAAGCAGGGGCGTGGACGCACTGAAGACAGCAAGGCACAGCAAGGTTCTGGACAACATAAGCGAATCGAAGGCTCAGGATTGCAAAAAAGGTCGGCATTATCCGTAGGAATAAAGCCCTGACAAGGACTGACCGGACGATTTCCATTGAGTTCATTTCTCATCTGCCCGCCGACGGATTACCCTTCAACGCATCGACACGATCGTTGTTCAGGAACCGCACAGGTGAAAGAGCCAATCCAACCCGACGAAAACGAAGCGCAAATCCGACGCACAGCGCTTTATTCGACCCTCGCCCAAGTACCTGAAGGCAAGGTGGTCAGCTATGGTCAGTTGGCCGAACTGGCGGGGTTGGGGCGCGCCGCCCGCTGGGTCGGCAGGACCCTGAGTCAGTTGCCCGGTGACACCAAACTGCCATGGCACCGTGTATTGGGTGCCGGCGGTCGGATCAGCCTGCCGGTGGGCAGCCCTTCGGGGGACGAGCAACGGGCAAGATTGCGCGCTGAAGGCATTACCGTCCTGAACAATCGTGTGGATATTCAGCGCCATGGCTGGCGTCCGGTAGAGCACAGCGGTTAGAGTGCGCGCTTTGTTTTCGCAATCTTGAGGCAGACTTCAGCCCATGCCCCGTAAAACCTGGCGCGCCGCGCTCGCCGCCTATGCCAGTCCTTCGACGCTCGTGCTGTTGTTGCTCGGTTTCGCTGCCGGCCTGCCGTACATGCTGGTATTTTCGACGCTTTCCGTCTGGCTGCGTGAAGCCGGCGTGGCCCGTGAAACCATCGGCTACGCGAGCCTGATCGGCCTGGCCTATGCCTTCAAGTGGGTCTGGTCACCGCTGCTCGACCAATGGCGCCTGCCTTTATTGGGCAAGCTTGGGCGCCGCCGTTCGTGGCTGGTGCTCTCGCAGGCGCTGGTGATCCTGGGCCTGATCGGCATGGGTTTCTGTGATCCACAGAAGCATCTGTCCTGGCTGATTGCCATTGCCGTCGTCGTCGCCTTCGCCTCCGCCACCCAGGACATCGCGGTCGACGCCTATCGCCTGGAGATCGCCGACGACAGCCGTCAGGCCGCGCTGGCCGCCAGTTACATGTCCGGTTATCGCGTCGCCGCCCTGCTGGCCACGGCGGGCGCACTGTTCTTCGCCGAGGGCTTCGGCTCCACCGGTTTCAACTATCAGCATTCGGCCTGGACCGGCACCTACGCCCTGTTCGGCGTACTGATGGTCCCTGCCCTGCTGACCTCGTTGCTGATGCGCGAACCGCCAGTGCCGCTGCGCACGCAGTTGCAGGCCGGCCGCTACAGTTTTGTGCATCAACTGGCCTCGGTATTCGTGCTGATCGTGCTGCTGGTGTCCGTTCCGGCAATGTTCACCCAGCTCTACAACACTGATTTCGCCAGCGTGCTGTTCGGCACCATGAGTCCGCTCGACCTGCTGCTCGAAGACCGCGCGTTCCTGCGCGCCATCCTCTATACCCTGCTCACCGGGCTGTGCCTGTCGACCATGGGCCGTCGCGGCCTGGCGCCGGTGCTGACCCCGGTCAACGACTTCATCCTGCGCTACCGCTGGCAGGCGCTGCTGCTGCTTGGGCTGATCGCCACCTACCGGATGTCCGACACGGTGATGGGCGTGATGGCCAACGTGTTCTACATCGACCAGGGTTTCACCAAGGATCAGATTGCCAGCGTCAGCAAGATCTTCGGCCTGATCATGACCCTCGTCGGCGCCGGCATGGGTGGCCTGCTGATCGTGCGCTTCGGCATCCTGCCGATCCTGTTCATCGGCGGCGTGGCGTCGGCCGCCACCAACCTGCTGTTTGTGATGCTGGCCGACATGGGCCCGAACCTGCAGATGCTGGTGGTGACCATTTCCCTCGACAACTTCAGTTCCGGGCTCGCGACCTCGGCGTTCGTCGCCTACCTGTCAAGCCTGACCAACCTGAAGTTCTCGGCCACCCAGTACGCCCTGCTCAGCTCGATCATGCTGTTGCTGCCGCGCCTGATGGGCGGTTACTCCGGGGTGATGGTCGAGAAGTTCGGTTACCACAACTTCTTCATGATCACGGCGCTGCTCGGCGTACCGACCCTGCTGCTGATTGCCCTGCACTGGTTCCAGGAAAATCGCCGCGAAGGCCCGACACCCACGCCCGAGCCTTTACCGACCTCTGTCGCGGAAGAGTCGTAGGACATTTCATATACGGCGGGAGGATTCCCGCCGTTGAGCCTCACCGCCGAGCGCAATCCTGTACGTCGGCAACTCTCGCCGGTACACTGCTCCGTCATTTCCAGTCATAGCAACCGACAACGGCCAACCATGCGCACCAGTCAATTTTTGCTCGCCACACAGAAAGAAACGCCTTCCGATGCGGTCGTGATCAGCCACCAGCTGATGCTGCGCGCCGGCATGATCCGCAAACTCGCTTCGGGCCTGTACACCTGGCTGCCGATGGGCTTGCGGGTAATGCGCAAGGTAGAAGCCATCGTTCGCGAAGAAATGAACGCCGCCGGCTCGCTTGAAGTGTTGATGCCGAGCACCCAACCGGCCGAGCTGTGGCAGGAATCGGGGCGCTGGGAAGAATACGGCCCTGAGCTGCTGCGCATCAAAGACCGCCACGGTCGCGACTTCTGCGCGGGCCCGACCCACGAAGAAGTGATCACCGATCTGATGCGCAACGAGTTGAGCAGCTACAAACAGCTGCCCATCAACCTGTACCAGATCCAGACCAAATTCCGTGACGAAATCCGCCCACGCTTCGGTTTGATGCGTGGCCGCGAATTCATCATGAAGGACTCGTACTCCTTCCACGCAGATCAGGCGTCGCTGCAGATCACCTATGACCGCATGCATGAAGCCTACTGCAACATCTTCACGCGTCTGGGCCTGAAATTCCGTCCGGTTGAAGCCGACAACGGCTCGATCGGTGGTGCCGGCTCCCACGAGTTCCACGTACTGGCCGAGTCCGGCGAAGACGATATCGTCTTCAGCAACGGCTCCGACTACGCGGCGAACATCGAGAAAGCCGAAGCCGTGCCACGCGAAACCTCGCGTCCTGCACCGACCGAAGAGCTGCGCCTGGTCGATACGCCAGACACCAAGACCATTGCCGCGCTGGTGGAAAAATTCAATCTGCCGATTGAAAAGACCATCAAGACCTTGATCGTCCACGCCGAGGAAGAAGGCAAGCTGATCGCGCTGGTGATTCGTGGCGACCACGAACTCAACGAAATCAAGGCTGCCCAGCAGCCGGGCGTTGCCAGCCCGCTGGTCATGGCTTCCGATGCCGAACTGCGTGACGCCATCGGCGCCGGCGCCGGTTCCCTCGGCCCACTGAACCTGCCACTGCCGATCATCATCGACCGCTCGGTCGAGCTGATGAGCGACTTCGGCATCGGTGCGAACATCGACGACAAGCACTACTTCGGCGTGAACTGGGAGCGTGATCTGCCGGTTCCGACCGTTGCCGACCTGCGTAACGTCGTCGCCGGTGACCCAAGCCCGGACGGCAAGGGCACCCTGGAAATCAAGCGCGGCATCGAAGTCGGGCACATCTTCCAGCTGGGCAACAAGTACAGCAAGGCGATGAAGTGCGAAGTGCTGGGCGAGAACGGCAAGCCGGTCACCCTGGAAATGGGTTGCTACGGCATCGGCGTTTCCCGCGTGGTGGCAGCTGCCATCGAGCAGAACAACGACGAAAACGGCATCATCTGGAGCGACACCCTGGCGCCGTTCCAGATCGCCCTGGTACCGCTGCGCTATGAAACCGAGCAAGTGCGCGAAGCCACCGACAAGCTGTACGCAGAACTGACTGCGGCGGGCTTCGAAGTGCTGCTGGACGATCGCGACAAGAAAACCAGCCCGGGCATCAAGTTCGCAGACATGGAGCTGATCGGCATTCCACACCGGATCGTGGTCAGCGACCGCGGTCTTGCCGATGGCAACCTGGAATACAAGAGCCGTACCGAGTCCGAAGCGCAAGCGCTGCCGGTCACCGATGTGGTGTCCTTCCTTCAGGCCCGTATCCGCCGCTGAATCCAGATAGAGACCTCATGTTCAAGCGAAACACCTTGGGCCTCGGTGGCGCCGCCTTGTGCGGCGCCCTGCTGGTCAGCGGCTGTGCCAATCAAATGTCACAGCGCAGCGAGCACGAAGAGCGGGTCGAGCGCAAATTGCTCGATCACAGCCTGCAGATCGATGTCGGTGAGCCCAAGATGCTTGAGCTGCCGCAGCGACGCGTGAAAATCAACGAACAGAAGACCTTCGAAGTCACCGAGTTCGAGGTTACCCGTCGTTACGATCGCTACACCCCTTACCAACCCTGGCGCGAAATCTACGAGATTCCGCTGGGCGCGGTGGCCGTGGTGGCCGGCGTCGGCGCGAATGTGGTCAACGTGTTCGCCTTGGGCAACCTGCCGGACAGCGTGACCAAGGACTGGCTGAGCTACGGCATTGCCGGGATCAACCCGTTCATGAACGTGCCGTCCCATGGTCGCGCGCAACAGAACCTGGCCGGTATCGATGAGGTCCAGCGCGACAAGCGCATGGAGTATTCGAGCCTGCCGTGGAGCGAGCGTCCGGTGCAGGTCAAGGCTGGCAAGCAGACGTTCGACATGACCACTGATCGCAACGGCGTCCTGCGCTTGAACCTGCTGGACAGCCCGTTCGCCGAAAATGACCTCAATCATATCGGCAAGCTGCAGATCAGCGTCGAGGACGGCAAGGATGACGTGCACAGCGATTCGTCCCTGGCCATCAGCAGCCACCTGCGCAGCAAGTTGCTGGAAGCGCACGGGCTGATTTACGACGACCTGGAAGACGACGAAGTGAGCCAGTGGGTACACCGGGTCAAACGTCTGTCGGAACTGGGTCTGGAAGAAGAGGCCAGCGAGCTGGAACAAAGCCTGATCGAACTGACGCGCAACGATCCTGAGTTGCAGGCTGAGTTTCTCAAGTCGCTGACCAAGGATGCCGGGCGCCTGGTAGCAGATCCGGGACCGAACTAAGGCCCGATAAAAGATCGCAGCCTTCGTCAGCGCCTACAGAGGATCGCGCTTCCCTGTAGGCGCTGCCGAAGGCTGCGATCTTTTGTTTTTAAGATTCACCGTTCGAACAACTCCATCTGCTCAAACCCGCCGCGCAAATCCTCCAGCCTTACCCCCACCCCCAACAAGCGCACCGGTTTGCCTCCCCGATTGAACGCCTGCGTCAGCATCAACTGATAACTGCCCAGATCCCGCCCTGCCCCGGCCTGCTCCAGTGTGGTCTGGGTGAAGTCGTGGAATTTCACTTTGACGAATGGCTTGCCCGGTCGATAACTGCTGTCGATCCGCTCCATGCGGGTTTTCAGGGTTTCCAGCAGCTCCGGCAGCTTGTCCAGGCAACTGCGCAGGTCCGGCAGATCGACGTCGTAGGTATTTTCGACACTGATCGACTGACGGCGGCTGTCGTTGTGCACCAGCCGGTCATCAATCCCACGGGCCAGACTCCACAACCGCTCACCGAAACTGCCGAATTCGCGCACCAGCGCCAACTTGTCCCACTCGCGCAAGTGCAGGCAGTCGACGATGCCGAGCTTACCCAGCTTGTCGGCGGTGACTTTGCCGACACCGTGCAGCTTGCTCACCGGCAAACCGCTGACAAAATCCTCAACCTGATCCGGGGTGATGACGAACAGCCCGTTGGGCTTCTTCCAGTCGCTGGCGATCTTCGCCAGAAACTTGTTCGGAGCGACGCCGGCAGAAACGGTGATGTGCAACTGATTGGACACTCGCCGCCGAATGTCCTGCGCGATGCGCGTGGCGCTGCCGCCGAAATGCGCGCTGTCGGAGACGTCGAGATACGCTTCGTCCAGCGACAGCGGTTCGATCAGGTCGGTGTAATCGCGAAAGATCGTGTGGATTTCCTTCGAGGCTTCGCGATAGGCGTCCATGCGCGGTTTGACGATGGTCAGGTCCGGGCACAGCTTCAAGGCGTGCCCGGACGACATCGCCGACCGCACACCATACGCCCGCGCTTCATAGTTGCAGGTGGCAATCACCCCGCGCCGATCCGCCGACCCACCCACCGCCAATGGCTTACCGGCCAGGTTCGGGTCGTCGCGCATCTCGATGGCGGCGTAGAAACAGTCACAGTCGACGTGGATGATTTTTCGCTGGGTCATGACAGAAAAGGAAACATGGCGAGCCGGATCCGCAGTATCTCACTGACACCTGTATATAGCACCAGTAGTCTGAATGTTCTTTCTAGACCGTAGGAAAAGACCGGTGAATTTATTTTCTCAATCGAAAAACGCTATCCGATAGAGCTGAAAGCCTTGCCCCACCTGCCCTGCGCGCCCTTCGCCCAAAGTAGAAATAGCGCTAACCGATTGAACAGGAACAGATTTATCCAGATTCAAGGTTGACAGCCCAGCGATCCTCTGTAGAATGCCGACACACAGACGCGGGATGGAGCAGTCTGGTAGCTCGTCGGGCTCATAACCCGAAGGTCGTCGGTTCAAATCCGGCTCCCGCAACCAAACATCAAAAAAGGCTACTCGAAAGAGTGGCCTTTTTTGTGCCTGTCTGTTTTTCACACCAGCTTGCGCACCAAGCGCCTTGAGCAAACAGGAATTCGTTGCATTTCCGAAACTTACCGCTCGGCTGCGACAGTTTGACGCAAATACACACTTATTTGACCCTTTACGGGATTAGCGGTTGACACCCCGCCGTTCGCCTGTAGAATGCCGCCACACAGACGCGGGATGGAGCAGTCTGGTAGCTCGTCGGGCTCATAACCCGAAGGTCGTCGGTTCAAATCCGGCTCCCGCAACCAAACATCAAAAAAGGCTGCTCGAAAGAGTGGCCTTTTTTGTATCTGTGGAAAAAGTCCTTTCGCAACAATGATCTGTCACGCTGCAGTGAAACGCTCAGGATCATCAGACCCGCCGAGTTGCGACTATGCTTGAGTCGCACGCAAGACGTCTGCAATCCATGACCCGCCCTCGCCGATACCCGATGAGAGGCGTAGTATTTTGTGATTATTTTTTTCTACAGGGATTGGTAACTTGGCTGGATACCTCCATCCTGTCGCGCACAATCCAAGAGGTGATTGATGCGCGCCAACTCGTCTGATTCACAAGACACCGTCACAGCAGACCATCCGATCAAACCCGAGCGCCTGCGCTTGCTGGATCGGTTAAGCAAATATCGTCAACCGATCGGTCTGGCGGTCACGTTGCTGCTGTTTGCCATTGCGCTGATTGCCTGTCGCCATCTGCTGAGCGAGCTCGATCTCGACGCCCTGCATGACTCGATCCTGGCCGTGCCGAAACCGGCCCTGCTCGGCGCAGTGGGGGCGACGGTCGTCGGCTTCATCATATTGCTGGGCTATGAATGGTCGGCCAGCCGCTATGCTGGCGTGACCTTGCCGCCGCGGACTCTGGCACTGGGCGGCTTCACTGCGTTTGCGATTGGCAACGCCATTGGCCTGTCGCTGCTGTCCGGCGGCTCGGTACGCTACCGTTTATATGCACGTCATGGTCTGGGGGCGTCGGAAGTCGCACACATGACCCTGTTCGCCAGCCTGTCGCTGGGTTGCGCCCTGCCACCGCTGGCTGCCCTCGCGACCCTGAGCAACCTGCCCGCCGCCTCCGCCGCCCTGGGCCTGTCGGAAGGCCTGCTCGGCACGATTGCCATGGTGGTGCTGGGGCTTGGCGCGATTCTGGCGATCGGCATCTATCGTCGACGCCTGCCGGAGCAGCCGTACCGCGACAACCTGCTGGTCAGGGCCGGCCGCCGGACCTTGCGCCTGCCGGGCCGACGCCTGACCTTCCTGCAACTGATCATCACCGCCCTCGACGTCGCCGCAGCGGCCACCGTGCTCTATCTGCTGCTGCCGGAAGCTCCGCCCTTCGGCGCCTTCCTGCTGGTGTATCTGCTCGCCTTGGCCGCCGGGGTCCTCAGCCATGTGCCGGGGGGTGTCGGGGTTTTCGAAGCGATCCTGCTGGCCGCGTTCGCCGATACGCTCGGTGCCGCGCCACTGGCTGCTGCTCTGCTGCTCTATCGCCTGATCTACGTGGTGCTGCCGCTGCTGGTGGCCTGCGTGTTTTTACTGATCAACGAAGGCCAGCGCCTGTTCCAGACCCAGACCATGCGTGCGGCGTCGGGTCTGGCAGCGCCGATTCTGGCGGTACTGGTATTCCTGTCCGGCGTGGTGCTGCTGTTTTCCGGCGCGACCCCGGAGATCGACACTCGCCTGGAACACATCGGTTTCCTGATCCCGCATCGTCTGGTCGACGCCTCGCACTTCGGCGCCAGTCTGATCGGCGTGTTGTGCCTGCTGCTCGCCCAGGGCCTGCGCCGCCGACTGTCGGCCGCGTGGATGCTGACCACCATTCTGTTGCTGGTCGGCGCCCTGCTCTCGCTGCTCAAAGGCTTCGACTGGGAAGAAGCCACGCTGATGACACTCACCGCCGCGTTGCTGGGGGTGTTCCGCCGCTCGTTCTATCGCCCGAGTCGCCTGACCGAACTGCCGTTCTCGCCGCTGTACCTGGTGGCCAGCCTCTGCGTATTGGGCGCTTCGACCTGGCTGCTGCTGTTCGCCTATCAGGACGTACCGTACAGCCATCAACTGTGGTGGCAGTTCACCCTCGACGCTGACGCCCCACGTGGCTTGCGCTCGCTGCTCGGCGCGGCCGTGTTGTTGCTGGTGATCGCCCTGACCTGGCTGCTGCGCACCGCTCGCCCGGTGATCCATCTGCCGACCCCGGACGAACTCGATCGCGCCGCGAAGATTCTGATGGCCTCCTCGCAACCCGATGGCGGCCTCGCGCTGACCGGTGACAAGGCGCTGCTGTTTCACCCCAACGACGAGGCGTTTCTGATGTACGCCCGCCGTGGTCGCAGCCTGGTGGCGCTGTACGACCCGATCGGCCCCGGCCAGCAGCGCGCCGAGATGATCTGGCAGTTCCGCGACCTGTGCGACATTCATCACACCCGTCCCGTGTTCTATCAAGTTCGCGCAGAGAACCTGCCGTACTACATGGACATCGGCCTGACCGCGATCAAGCTCGGCGAAGAAGCCCGGGTCGATCTGCAGCGCTTTGACCTGGAAGCCAAGGGCAAAGAGATGAAGGATCTGCGCTACACCTGGAACCGTGGCACCCGCGATGGTCTGTCGCTGGAAATCCACGAGCCGGGCCAGGCGCCGATGGACGAGCTCAAAGTGATTTCCGATGCGTGGCTGACCGGCAAGAACGTGCGTGAGAAAGGTTTCTCCCTCGGCCGCTTCAGCGACGATTACCTGAAGCATTTCCGCATTGCGGTGATTCGCTTCGAAGGCCGCCCGGTGGCGTTCGCCAACCTGCTCGAGACCTACAGCCATGACCTGGCCAGTCTCGACCTGATGCGCGCGCACCCGGACGCCCCCAAGCTGACCATGGAATTCATGATGGTCGGCCTGATTCAACACTATAAGAGTCACGGATACGCGCGCTTCAGCCTGGGCATGGTGCCGTTGTCGGGGTTGCAACCCCGGCGCGGTGCACCGCTGACCCAGCGTCTGGGCTCGATGGTCTTCCGCCGTGGTGAGCAGCTGTACAACTTCCAAGGCTTGCGCCGCTTCAAAGACAAGTTCCAGCCTGACTGGGAACCCCGTTATATGGCCGTGCCCGCCGGACTCGATCCGCTGGTGGCGCTGGCCGATACTGCTGCCCTGATCGCGGGCGGCTTGACTGGATTGGTGAAACGCTGATGATTCAACGCTCCCTGAAGTACATCCTGGCCGCACTGATTGTGCTGGCCGTGATTGCCGGCGGCGGTTACTGGTACCTCAAACGTCCGGCCCCCCAACCGACGCTGCAACCGCTGACTGCCGCTGACGGCACGGTCATGACCCGCGTGATCCCGGGCACCCAGCCCAAGGCGCAGGTGCTGGTGGCGGTCAATGACGACCAGAAGCTGACCGACAACCAACTGAGCACCCTGAGCCGCAGCGCCTCGGCGCAGATCGTTCAGGTGATTCTGCCCAAGGACTGCCTGCAACAGAGCCGCGCCCTGCAAACCGGCCTGCGCGAACTGAATGGCCCGGCCACGCTGGTCAGCGGTATCGGCCCTGGCGCCGTGCTGGCCTGGCGCTGGTTGTCCGAGCAGAAGGACGACAAGGCCCAGGCCATCTCGGTTGACCTGGCGCTGGAAAAACCCGGCTGCACGCACCTGCTGCCGAAATCCGCGGCTCATGGCCACTGGCTGGTGGCGTGGAACGACAACCCGGACGACACCAGCGCTGGTTTCGTACGCGATCAACCGAACGCCGAAACCAGCATCAGCGACTATGACATCAACCTGCCGCAAGTGCTGAACAACGAACTGCGCAAGATCCTCGTCGGCGGCGACAAGGCCAACGGCGGTCTGGCGATCCCGGTGGTTGAAGTGCCGGCCGGTCAGGCGAAAGACACCGTGACCCTGTTCCTCTCCGGTGACGGCGGCTGGCGCGACCTCGACCGCGACGTGGCCGGCGAGATGGCCAAGATCGGCTACCCGGTGGTCGGCATCGACACCCTGCGCTACTACTGGCAGCACAAGAGCCCGGAGCAAAGCGCGCTGGACCTGACCGAACTGATGCAGCACTACCGCCAGAAATGGGGCACCAAGCGCTTCATCCTGACCGGTTACTCGTTCGGTGCCGACGTCCTGCCGGCAATCTACAACCGCCTGCCAGACACCGAGCAGCAGCGCGTCGACGCCATCATCCTGCTGGCCTTCGCCCGCACCGGCAGCTTCGAAATCGAAGTCGAAGGCTGGCTCGGCAACGCCGGCAAAGAAGCCGCCACCGGCCCGGAAATGGCCAAGCTGCCAGCCGCCAAAGTGGTGTGCATCTATGGCGCAGAAGAAACCGATGAAAGCGGCTGCACCGACAAGACTGCAGTGGGCGAAGCAGTAAAACTGCCCGGCGGCCACCACTTCGACGAGAACTACCCGGCGCTGGCCAAGCGGCTGGTGGACTTGATCGAGAAACGCCAGAGCAAGGACTCGGTCGCCGAAGAGTGATCTAAAACGCCTCACAAAAAGCCCCCGCAACTTCACCGTTACGGGGGCTTTTTTACATCTCGGATGATGAACTCGTTCCCCTGTAGGAGTGAGCCTGCTCGCGATAGCGGAGTGTCAGCCACCTATTTGCCAACTGACACACCGCTATCGCGAGCAGGCTCACTCCTACAAGGGATGGCGCTGGATTCGAGATTTTTGTGCAGTACCGTAAATCTCTTGACTCTTCAGGAAGCTAAAAACGCCAAGTGTCCACATTCCATAAAACGTGGACACCTGCTTAATTGGCATTATCGAATCGTCAACTTCACACTCATTCATCTACCGAACAAATACCCACAAAATCGCCAGCAACGTTTAGTTTCGTTTACGTCTGGTTTCGCAATATCGGATGACGCCCACAGACCTTGTAGGCAAACTCCGAATCTCATATTTGAGCGGCTTGCTGCCCTGTTGCGCTGTTTTTTGACGGGATACTCTCCGGACGTCGCTGACTCATTCAGCGATCGGGTGTGGTAACCCGGAGAAACCAACACGACAGCAAGCTCATCGAGTTTTGGCGGCTGTGCGTGGGACGCTTTCGGGCGTGCCGGTTTCCTTGGTTCCCGGTTTACCACCCTGCGTACAGCTGCCTCCCTTTCGCGTGGTAACGAAAGTCGCGGCACTTCGAACCAAGGAGTAACACGATGACCGAAACTGATCAGCACGGACTCGCACACCTTAAAACCGTCGGCTTCACCCCTTTCCTCTACAACTCGGATCAAGCGTTTTTCAACGTTCGCTCCGGCATCCCCATCGCCGATGCCTTGTCACAAGCGTCCGACCTGCTGTGCCTCGCCAAATCCTTCGCCGAGGATGCCGCCTACAACACAGACACCGACCGCCATGCCTGGGCCGCGCATTACCTGACGGTGATGGGCAAGGCTTTGATTGATGACGTGATCCAAGCGCTAATCCCACGACCTGCGCGGACGAAGACCGAATCCAATCTGTCTGAAAACCTGTAGAGACACAGAGATCAAAAGATCGCAGCCTTCGGCAGCTCCTACATGGAATGCAAAACCTGTAGGAGCTGCCGAAGGCTGCGATCTTTTGATCTGAAGTGTTCGACTGACACTACGTCTTCGCCATCAAGCTCGCTCCCACAGGGGATTTTGTAGTGGATTTGAAGTTTATGCACAGACACAAAAAAGCCCCCGCCAGCCGCAAGGCTGACGGGGGCTTTTCAGTTGATGCAGGACTACATCTCCACCTGCGTCCCCAGCTCAATCACCCGGTTCAGCGGCAGATTGAAGAACCTCAGGTTGCCATTGGCATTCTTCAACATGAACGCAAACAACGCCTCACGCCAACGCGCCATGCCTTCAAGCTTCGAAGCAATCACCGTTTCGCGGCTGAGGAAGTACGTGGTACGCATCGGGCTGAAATCCAGATCATCCAGATGACACAGCTTCAGCGCCTGCGGCACGTCCGGCTCATCGGTGAAGCCGAAGTGCAGGATCACCCGGAAGAAGCCTTCGCCGTGGGCCTCAACCTCGAAGCGGCGCGATGACGGCACACGCGGGATGTCTTCGTAGACCACGGTCAGCAGCACCACTTGCTCGTGCAGCACCTGGTTATGCAGCAGGTTGTGCAACAGCGCGTGAGGCACGGCGTCGGAGCGCGCGGTGAGGAACACCGCCGTGCCCTGCACCCGGTGCGGCGGTTGTACGCGGATGCTGCTGATGAAGATCGGCAGCGGTAGCGCGCCTTCGTCGAGACGCTCGACCAGCAATTGCTTGCCGCGCTTCCAGGTGGTCATCAGCACGAACAAGGCGATACCGGCGATTACCGGGAATGCACCGCCCTGGACGATCTTCGGCACGTTGGCGGCGAAGTACAGGCCGTCCACCAGCAGGAAACCGATCAGCACCGGCACCGCGAGGATCGGTGGCCACTTCCACAGCAGCAGCATCACCGCCGACACCAGAATGGTGGTCATCAGCATGGTGCCGGTGACTGCCACGCCGTAGGCCGAGGCCAAAGCGCCGGAGGATTCGAAGCCCAGCACCAGCAGCACCACGCCAACCATCAACGCCCAGTTCACCGCGCCAATGTAGATCTGGCCCTGCTCGTCGCTGGAGGTGTGCTGAATGTACATGCGCGGGATGTAACCGAGCTGGATCGCCTGACGGGTCAGGGAGAACGCGCCGGAAATGACCGCTTGCGATGCAATGACAGTTGCCAGCGTCGACAATCCCACCAGAGGAATCAGCGCCCAGCTCGGCGCCAGCAGGTAGAACGGGTTACGTGCCGCTTCCGGGTTTTCCAGCAGCAGAGCGCCCTGACCGAAGTAGTTCAGCACCAGCGCCGGCAGCACCAGCAGGAACCACGCACGGGCAATCGGCTTGCGGCCGAAGTGGCCCATGTCGGCATACAACGCTTCGGCACCGGTCAGCGCCAGCACCACCGCGCCGAGAATTGCCACGCCCATGCCGGTATGCACCATGAAGAAACGCACCGCCCAGACCGGGTTCAGTGCGTGTAGTACGTCCGGGGTGTGGCTGATGCCATAGACG
Organism: Pseudomonas sp. MG-9; assembly: GCF_018729515.1. Lineage (NCBI taxonomy): Bacteria > Pseudomonadati > Pseudomonadota > Gammaproteobacteria > Pseudomonadales > Pseudomonadaceae > Pseudomonas > Pseudomonas sp. MG-9. The sequence continues at coordinate 104,960 of NZ_JAHHZH010000005.1, read as the reverse complement.
CCGAGGGCGCCGAGGACGAGGAACCAGGTGACCATGATCGGCCCGAACAGAATGCCGATCCGCGCCGTACCGTGGCTCTGGATCAGGAACAACCCGACCAGCACCACCAGCGACAGCGGTACCACCCAGTGATCAATTCCATCGAATGCCAGGCCCAGGCCTTCGATCGCCGACAAAACGGAAATCGCCGGGGTAATCATGCTGTCGCCATAAAACAGCGCCGCACCGATCAGCCCGCAAACCACCAGCAACGAACGCAACTTCTTGCGCTTGCCCGCCGCACGACGTGCCAGTGCGGTCAGCGCCATGATGCCGCCCTCGCCCTGGTTGTCGGCGCGCAGGACGAACATCATGTACTTGATCGAGACGACCCAGATCAGCGACCAGAAGATCAACGACAGAATGCCCAGCACCCCATCGTGATTGACGGGCACGCCATACGCGCCGGAAAACACTTCTTTGAGGGTGTACAACGGGCTCGTGCCGATGTCGCCGTAAACCACCCCGACTGCCGCGACCAGCATGCTCAGCGGTTTTGCAGCCGAATGCTCGGCGCCCGCCGCCTGACTACTTGCCTGACCCATCCAACACTCCTACTTCTCAGAACCGGCTTCTTAAATGAAGCACTATGCTTTGTGGTGCAGCATGCGCTGTTTTACCCGTTGTTACAGACGTTTTGTTGACTGTAAAAAATTGGTAAAGCTCAACGGCGCGAAGCATAGCGCAGCACTCGTCGTATTTCCCTGCATAAAGCTGGTCAAGTGCGTTGCTCACCGCTAGAATTGCGCACTTTTTGATCAGAGGCGCCCTTCAAGCGCCCGTCCGTCGGCTTTTCGCATCAGGAAAGCGGCGTCACAAAACACCGAGGTTAGACATGTCCACCACTCCTGCGCCGGCCAATCCAAAGGTTGGCTTCGTATCTCTGGGTTGCCCGAAAGCACTGGTCGACTCCGAGCGCATCCTGACCCAGCTGCGCATGGAAGGCTATGACGTGGTGTCCACCTATCAGGACGCCGACGTGGTCGTGGTCAACACCTGCGGTTTCATCGATTCGGCCAAGGCTGAATCGCTGGAAGTGATCGGCGAGGCGATCAAGGAAAACGGCAAGGTGATCGTCACCGGTTGCATGGGCGTGGAAGAAGGCAACATCCGCGACGTACACCCGAGCGTGCTGGCCGTGACCGGTCCGCAGCAGTACGAACAAGTGGTCAACGCGGTGCACGAAGTGGTGCCGCCGCGTCAGGATCACAACCCGCTGATCGACCTGGTGCCGCCGCAAGGCATCAAGCTGACCCCGCGTCACTACGCGTACCTGAAGATTTCCGAAGGCTGCAACCACAGCTGCAGCTTCTGCATCATCCCGTCGATGCGCGGCAAACTGGTGAGCCGTCCAGTCGGCGACGTACTCGACGAGGCCCAGCGTCTGGTCAAGTCGGGCGTCAAAGAGCTGCTGGTGATCTCTCAGGACACCAGCGCTTACGGCGTCGACGTGAAATACCGCACCGGTTTCTGGAACGGCGCGCCGGTGAAAACCCGCATGACCGAACTCTGCGAAGCGCTGAGCACCTTGGGCGTCTGGGTTCGTCTGCACTACGTTTACCCGTACCCGCACGTTGACGAGTTGATCCCGCTGATGGCCGCCGGCAAGATCCTGCCGTACCTGGACATCCCGTTCCAGCACGCCAGCCCGAAAGTGCTGAAGTCGATGAAACGCCCGGCGTTCGAAGACAAGACTCTGGCGCGGATCAAGAACTGGCGCGAAATCTGCCCGGACCTGATCATCCGTTCGACCTTCATCGTTGGTTTCCCGGGCGAGACCGAAGAAGATTTCCAGTACCTGCTCAACTGGCTGACCGAAGCCCAACTCGACCGCGTCGGCTGCTTCCAGTACTCGCCGGTAGACGGCGCGCCCGCCAATGACCTGGACCTGGAAGTGGTCCCGGACGACGTCAAGCAGGACCGTTGGGAGCGCTTCATGGCGCACCAGCAAGCAATCAGCTCGGCCCGTCTGCAGATGCGCATCGGCCGCGAGATCGAAGTGCTGGTGGACGAAGTCGACGAGCAAGGCGCGGTCGGCCGCTGCTTCTTCGATGCCCCGGAAATCGACGGCAATGTGTTCATCGATAACGGCAGCAACCTCAAGCCTGGCGACAAGGTCTGGTGCAAGGTGACTGACGCCGACGAATACGACCTGTGGGCTGAACAGATTTGACGCCTGACTGATGTAGGAGCTGCCGCAGGCTGCGATCTTTTGACTTTGTCTTTTAACAGCAAGGATCAAAAGATCGCAGCCTTCGGCAGCTCCTGCAGACGTTGTACTGAATTTGAAAAGCCCCGCTCTTTTTACGAGATGCGGGGCTTTTTTACGGCTATCGTTTAGCGGGGGACGGACTCCCTTGAAACGAACATGAGGCCATCGGGCATGCGTCAGCATTCGGTCATTCACACGCCGAAACTCAGCGATTATCAGGAACTGACCCGGGTCTGGGAGGCCTCGGTCCGCGCGACCCATGATTTTCTGCCGGACAGTTACATCGAGTTGCTGCGCAATCTGGTGCTCACCCGTTATCTGGACGCGGTGATGTTGATCTGCACCAAGGATCATCAGCAGCGCATTACCGGATTCGCCGGGGTCGCGGCGGGCAAGATCGAGATGCTGTTCATCGATCCCGCCCATCGGGGTCAGGGGCTGGGCAAGAAACTGCTGAACTACGCCATGCAGCACCTGAACGCCGATGAACTGGACGTCAACGAACAGAACCCGCAGGCACTGGGCTTTTACTTCAAGCAAGGTTTTGAAGTGATCGGTCGCTCGGAAGTCGATGGCATGGGCCAGCCGTATCCGTTGCTGCATATGCGCTTGCGTCAGAATCAACAGCGCTCAAACCATGCCTGACACACCACAAAAAAAACCCATGTAGGAGTGAGCCTGCTCGCGATAGCGCCAGATCAGCCAACATCCATGTCAAATGTCAGATGGCTATCGCGAGCAGGCTCACTCCTACAAAAAGCCACACCGTGAAATGGAACCGGGCTTAACCGGCGCCAGGCAGGTACAATGCCCACCCCTTTTTTGTTACGGCCCTGTCATGACTGACCCGATTCGCCTCTCCAAACGCCTCATCGAACTGGTTGGTTGCTCCCGCCGGGAGGCCGAGCTGTTCATCGAGGGCGGCTGGGTCACCGTGGACGGCGAAGTGATCGACGAGCCGCAGTTCAAGGTCGGCGACCAGAAAGTCGAGCTCGACAAGGACGCCAAGGCCACCGCGCCCGAGCCAGTCACCCTGCTGCTCAACGTGCCGGCCGGCATGGACGTCGACACCGCCATGCAAACGCTCGGCGCCGACACCCTCAGCGAAGAACACCGCTACGGCAAACGTCCGTTGCGCGGGCACTTCCTGCGCCTGACCGCCAGTGCCGATCTGCAACCCGGCGCCAGCGGCCTGCTGGTGTTCACTCAGGACTGGAAAGCGCTGCGCAAGCTCACCGCCGACGCGGCCAAGATCGAGCAGGAATACGTAGTTGAAGTCGAAGGCGACATGGTCGCTCACGGCCTCAATCGCCTGCAGCACGGCCTTACCCACAAGGGCAAGGAGCTGCCGCCGGTCAAGGCCAGTTGGCAGAACGAAAACCGTCTGCGCTTCGCCATGAAGAACCCGCAACCGGGGATCATCGCCCAGTTTTGCGAAGCGGTTGGCCTGAAGGTCATCGGTATTCGCCGCATCCGCATCGGCGGCGTGTCGATCGGCAAGGTTCCGGTCGGCCAATGGCGCTACCTGTCCGGCAAAGAGAAGTTCTGACGCCTCTGTAGCCGCCACACATTCCGGCAACGCGCCTGCGCGTTGCCCACAACGAAATATCAGGATTGCCCACATGATTCATAACGACGTACTGCGCAGCGTGCGCTACATGCTCGACATCAGCGACAAGAAAGTCATCGAGATCATCAAGCTCGGCGGCATGGACGCGGAGCTGAAAGACGTGGTCGCGTACCTCGACAAGAAAGAAGAAGACGAAGAAGGCTTCGTGCGCTGCCCGGACGAAGTCATGGCGCACTTCCTCGATGGCCTGGTGATCTTCAAGCGGGGCAAGGACGAAAGCCGTCCGCCGCAGCCGATCGAAGTGCCGGTGACCAACAACATCATCCTGAAGAAGCTGCGTGTGGCCTTCGAACTCAAAGAAGACGACATGCACGCCATCCTCAAGGCTGCCGAGTTCCCGGTGTCCAAGCCTGAGCTGAGCGCGCTGTTCCGCAAGGTCGGCCACACCAACTACCGCCCGTGCGGCGACCAGTTGCTGCGCAACTTCCTCAAGGGCCTGACTCTGCGCGTTCGCGGCTGATCGCGGAAGATGACTTACAGCGTCTCTCCTATCGGCTTCGTGCGCTCCTGCTTCAAGGAGAAGTTCGCCATCCCGCGCCAGCCGCAACTGGCCCCCGCCGCCCGTGGCGTGCTGGAACTGGTGGCGCCGTTCGATCAGGGTGACGCCGTGCAAGGTCTGGAGCAGGTCAGTCATGTCTGGCTGCTGTTCCTGTTTCATCAGGCGCTGGAAGAAAAGCCGCGCCTGAAAGTGCGCCCGCCACGGCTGGGCGGCAACAAGTCCATGGGCGTGTTCGCCACCCGCGCCACCCACCGTCCCAATGGCATCGGCCAGTCAGTCGTGAAGCTGGACAAGGTCGAGGCCAATCGGCTGTTCATCTCGGGAATAGACTTGCTCGACGGCACGCCGATTCTCGACATCAAACCCTATGTGCCTTACGCCGACATCATCGCTGACGCCACCAACAGCATCGCCAGCGCGGCGCCACAGCTGATCGCCGTGCAGTGGACGGACGCCTCGCTGCAACAGGCGCACACACATGCACAGCGCCTTGGTGAGCCCTTGGTCGAGTTGATCGAGCAGTGCCTGGCGCAGGATCCGCGTCCGGCGTATCAAACGCCGGCGCCGGAGCGCGAGTACGGCGCGCAGTTCTGGGATCTGGACGTACGCTGGCACTACCCGACGCCGGAGCAGATCCGCGTGCTGGAAGTGATCCCTGCCAACGCCTGAAGTATCGCTCTACATGGATTGTGGCAGGCATGAAGGAAATGTTTCGGGCATACAAAAGCCCCCATTGCCTTCGCCGGCAATGGGGGCTTTTTCGTGGTGCTTACTTCTCGACGAACGCACGCTCGATCAGGTAATCACCCGGCTCGCGCATACGCGCCGAGATCTTCAGGCCGAAGCTGTCGAGCACTTCGCTGGTCTCGTCGAGCATGCTCGGGCTGCCGCAGATCATCGCGCGGTCGTCCTGCGGGTTGATCGGTGGCAGACCGATGTCGCTGAACAGCTTGCCGCTGCGCATCAGGTCGGTCAGGCGGCCCTGGTTCTCGAACGGCTCGCGGGTCACGGTCGGGTAGTAGATCAGCTTGTCACGCAGCGCTTCGCCGAAGAACTCGTTCTGCGGCAGGTGCTCGGTGATGAATTCGCGGTAGGCGACTTCGTTGACGTAACGCACGCCGTGCACCAGGATCACTTTTTCAAAGCGCTCGTAGGTTTCCGGGTCCTGGATCACGCTCATGAATGGCGCCAGACCAGTGCCGGTGCTCAGCAGGTACAGATGCTTGCCCGGGTTCAGGTCGTCGAGGACCAGGGTGCCGGTAGGCTTCTTCGAGATGATGATCTCGTCGCCTTCCTTCAGGTGCTGCAGCTGCGACGTCAGCGGACCATCAGGCACCTTGATGCTGAAGAACTCGAGATGCTCTTCCCAGTTCGGGCTGGCGATCGAGTAAGCGCGCATAAGCGGGCGGCCGTTGGGCTGTTGCAGGCCGATCATCACGAACTGACCGTTCTCGAAGCGCAGGCCCGGATCGCGGGTGCACTTGAAGCTGAACAGAGTGTCGTTCCAGTGGTGAACACTGAGGACACGCTCGTGGTTCATGTTGCTCATGTACGTGGGACTCCTGGATATTGGGTCTGCGCTCGCCTTTGCGGCCGACAGTGCGCAATTGCATCGCATTCTAATAGCGACGACAATATCTGTTAACTGGATTATTAAGATAAGGGTTATCGGTTATATCGATATGCGATTTACTCTTCGTCAACTGCAAGTCTTCGTCGCCGTCGCCCAGCAGGAAAGCGTATCCCGTGCTGCGGGTCTGCTCAACCTCTCGCAATCGGCGGCAAGCACCTCGATCACCGAACTGGAGCGCCAGTCCAGCTGCCAGCTGTTCGATCGCGCCGGCAAACGCCTGAGCCTCAACGCCCTCGGCAAGCAGCTGTTGCCGCAAGCGGTGGCCCTGCTCGACCAGTCCAAGGAAATCGAAGACCTGCTCAATGGCAAATCCGGCTTCGGCTCACTGTCGGTGGGCGCCACGCTGACCATTGGCAATTACCTGGCGACCTTGCTGATCGGCGGCTTCATGCAGCGCCATCCGGAAAGTCAGGTGAAGCTGCACGTACAGAACACTGCCAACATCGTGCACCAGGTCGCCCACTACGAAATTGATCTGGGTCTAATCGAAGGCGATTGCAGCCATCCGGACATCGAAGTGCAGAGTTGGGTCGAGGATGAGCTGGTGGTGTTCTGTGCGCCGCAACATCCGCTGGCCCAACGCGGCAGCGCGACCATGGAAGAGTTGACGCATGAGGCGTGGATTCTGCGTGAACAGGGCTCTGGCACGCGGCTGACCTTCGATCAGGCCATGCGTCACCATCGCAGTGCGCTGAATATCCGTCTGGAACTGGAACACACCGAAGCGATCAAGCGCGCAGTGGAATCAGGGCTGGGGATTGGCTGCATCTCGCGGCTGGCACTGCGCGATGCCTTTCGGCGCGGCAGTCTGGTGGCGGTGGAAACGCCGGATCTGGATCTGTCCCGGCAGTTCTACTTCATCTGGCACAAACAGAAATACCAGACCTCGGCCATGCGCGAGTTTCTCGAGCTGTGCCGCGCTTTCACCGCCGGGGTGCAGCGCAGCGACGAGATCGTGTTGCCGAGTATCGCTTAAAGCAGAATCACCGCCCACACCAGGGCAATCATGCTCAGGGCCACGAATTGCGCGGCGCTGCCCATGTCCTTGGCGTTCTTGGACAGTGGATGCAGCTCCAGGGAGATGCGGTCGATGGCCGCCTCTACTGCCGAGTTCAGCAACTCGACGATCAACGCCAGCAGGCAGACTGCGATCAGCACAGCCTGTTCGACACGGCTGACATTCAGGAAGAACGTCAGCGGAATCAAAACCACATTGAGCAGCACCAGTTGGCGGAAGGCCGCTTCGCCGGTGAAGGCTGCGCGCAGGCCGTCCAGCGAATAACCGGAAGCGTTGAGGATACGTTTCAGGCCGGTCTGGCCCTTGAAAGGTGACATAAAGTAAAAACCAACCAAAAAGGAGTGGGAAAGCTAGAGCAACAAAAGTCAAAAAAGCGTGAAGACGCCGGCCATTATTGGCTCGGAATTGACTCAAGTTGTTGCAGAAGTAATGCAGCTTGTGTCCGGGTGCGCACGTTCAACTTGCGAAAGATCGCCGTGACGTGGGCCTTGATGGTTGCCTCGGACACGTTCAGCTCATAGGCAATCTGCTTGTTCAGCAAGCCTTCACAGACCATGGTCAATACGCGGAACTGCTGCGGGGTAAGGCTGGCCAGGCCATCGCTGGCAGCTTTGGCCTCGTCGGAGACTTTGACCGCCTCGAACGCCTGCGGCGGCCAGAACACGTCGCCATCGAGCACTTTGCGCACCGCTTCCTGGATCACGCTCAGGTCGCTGGACTTGGGAATGAAGCCACTGGCACCGAACTCCCGGGACTTGACCATGACCGAAGCCTCTTCCTGGGCCGAGACCATCACCACCGGAATCTGCGGGTACTGGCCGCGTAGCATGACCAACCCGGAAAACCCGAAAGCGCCGGGCATGTTCAGGTCCAGCAGAACCAGATCCCAGTCAGCCTTTTCGGTCAGGCGCGCTTCCAGTTCGGCGATGCTCGCCACCTCCACCAGTCGTACATCCGGGCCAAGGCCCAAAGTCACCGCTTGATGCAATGCGCTACGAAATAGAGGGTGATCATCGGCAATCAGGATGTCGTATGTGGCCATTTTTCAAATGATCCTGTTTTTGATGGCAGACCCGACGCATTCGGGCCTCACCAAAGCAACTCAAGATACCACCGCACAGCGGTATCCAAAGGGGCACGTTCAACGCCAATCACTTGCAAACACGGCGTTTCAAACCTTGGCCGCACCCTAATCGGCGCCAAGCATGCCCAGCGAAGCCGGGGTGGTCAAGCAGCACGGCCGCCACTGTATGAAGTATGGGCCACTATGGGGCCAACACCGCTTGCGGCTTTCGTATATAAGGCAACAACTCGGCGTGGGCCGGGGTCGACTCGTTCATGTCCAACTGTTGTTTGGCGCCCAGGTAATGCTGGCTGAACACATCGAAATAAGCGTCCAGCGCTGAAGCGGCATCGCTGTCCCCTGCCAGTTCCAGGCACAACGCCGCGACTTCGGCGGTGCACAGGTGCTCGCTGCGGGTGGAACGACGCAGGCGATAGCGCGAGAGTTTGTCAGGCAACAGGCTGAGAATCGGCAAACGATCGAAATACGGACTCTTGCGGAAGATCTTGCGCGCCTCGGTCCAGGTTGCATCCAGCAGAATGAACAGCGGACGCTTGTTGCTATCGACGGCGACAGTGTTGGTCACCCGCGACGGCTCGACGTATTCGCCGGGAAACACCAGGTACGGCTGCCATTGCGGGTCATTGAGCAGCGCCAGCATCTGCGGGTCGGGTTCGGTGCGCGACCAGATGAACGCGTGGTTGTCGCGCACCACGTCGGCGATCAGCCAGCCGGTGTTGCTCGGTTTGAACACTTCCTTGCCGGTCATGATCAGGCACACGCCGGAACGGGTTTCGACCGTCGGTCGCCAGGCGCACAGGCAATGGCTGATGATCACCCGGCAGTCGCGGCAGCGCTCGGAGCGAAAACCACGGGCCTGAATCGGCTTGATGCCCTCGTCCTCGCGCTGGTCGCGCAGGCGGGCTACGGCGTTGGGGGCATGATTGGTCACGGACGACGCACCACAGCAGGGAAACTCGACACGCACAGCACTCGGCAAGGCAATAAAGGCCGGCAGTTTACCAGAGCGGCGAGCGCAAACCTGTACCGTCCCGACCGGCTCCCCTATAATCCGGCGCCACTGAACGCACAGCCACAGGGCTGGTCGAACCACCAGTCACTGAATCAGGAGAGTTTCATGCTGCGCCTAATCGTTCCCACCGCCGCCATCGCGCTGGCGTTGTCCTTCAGCGCACAAGCGGCGTCCTTGAAAGAGCAGAATCTGAACCGAGAACTGCGCAACGTCGCCGAACAAAGCAGCGTCGGCACGCCACGGGCGATCAACGAAGACATTCTTGATCAGGGCTACACCGTTGAGGGCGTTACCCTGATCAACCACCTGAGCGTGCAAGCCAGCCACGCCGAAAAAATGCGTGCTGATCCAAAGGCCGTGTATTTCCAGCTGGGTGCTTCGGTGTGCAGTAACCCGTCGTACCGCAAGCTGATGGCCAAGGGCGCGATCATGCGTTACGACTTCAGTGAATATAAAACCAACAAAGCCATCGGCTCGGCCAGCTATCAGGATTCCGATTGCCCGAAAGCGGCCCCGGCGAAGAAGAAGTAATCATCCGGTATTGGCGCGCCGCTGTTCATCCTCGGCGCGCAATTCGGCCACCAGGGCCTGCAAGTAGCGAGAACGTCGTTCTCCACCTGCCAACCGACGACAGCACTCCTCTTCGAGACTCACTTGATTGGTCTCGGCTGATGCTTTCAGCATCCGATACAGCTGCGTATCGATCTCCAGAACCACTCTGACCATCTATACCGCCTCCTTGCCTGCTACCCGCGAATCCTTGAAAAGCGCGCACCTTGGGTACGGTTGCTGACTTAAAGCTGTCGTACGGTGCCTGTAAGTTAGTAAATCAGAGCTATTGCTCTACGGCGCACGTTCGGACGAGCGGTGAACGCCCTTTGCCCATCGACAACCAACGGTTGCCAGAAAAGACTTCGCGGCGTAATGATCAACTCAGCGCAATGGCCCACGAGGGTCTAGATTCAAAGTATTCCCGATCACTTGTTCACGGCAGAAAAAGGAGCTGCCGAGTGTGTGTGTTTTTTTTGCAGCGCGGCACTGACGCCGCACGTCAGAGCCGCAAGCTCTGTGCAGAAGGAGACGTTGAATGCCTTACCAACCGAATGACCTGCTCAGCCGTCATTTTCAGGAAAGCGGCCCCGACCTCATCAGCAAGGTCGAAGAACAACTCAACCAGGTTTCCCCCAACAGCCCGAATCTGCCGATTTATCGCGACATGATCCTGACCGTGCTGCGCATGGCCCAGGAAGATCACAACCGCTGGAACGCCAAGATCACCCTGCAGGCCCTGCGCGAACTGGAGCAGGCGTTCCGGGTGCTGGAACAGTTCAAGGGACGCCGCAAGGTCACCGTGTTCGGCTCGGCACGCACACCGGTCGAGCATCCACTGTATGCAATGGCCCGGGAACTCGGCGCGGCCCTGACACGCTCGAACATGATGGTCATCACCGGGGCCGGTGGCGGGATCATGGCTGCCGCGCATGAAGGCGCCGGCCGCGATCACAGCCTCGGGTTCAATATCACCCTGCCCTTCGAACAACATGCCAACCCGACCGTGAACGGCACCGGCAACCTGCTGCCGTTTCATTTCTTCTTCACCCGCAAACTGTTCTTCGTCAAGGAAGCCGATGCGCTGGTGCTGTGCCCTGGCGGGTTCGGCACACTGGACGAGGCACTGGAAGTACTGACGCTGATCCAGACCGGTAAAAGCCCATTGGTACCGGTGGTGTTACTGGATGCGCCGGGCGGTACGTTCTGGCAAGGCGCACTGGATTTCATTCGCCAGCAACTCGAAGACAACCGCTACATCCTGCCGACCGACCTGAAACTGATGCGGCTGGTCTACAGCGTCGACGAGGCGGTGGAGCAGATCAACCAGTTCTACAGCAACTTCCACTCCAGCCGCTGGCTCAAGCGCCAGTTCGTGATCCGCATGAATCACAAGCTCAGCGATCAAGCGCTGGAGCATATGCAGGAGGCTTTCGCCGATCTGTGTCTGAGTGACCAGTTCCATCAACACGCCTACAGCGGCGAGGAACACGACGAAGCACAGTACAGCCATCTGGTGCGGTTGGCCTTCGCGTTCAATGCCCGGGATCATGGCCGACTCAGGGAACTGGTGGATTACATCAACCTCCCGGAAAACTGGGCCCATACCAGACAGCAGACCACTCAACACACACGTGAGCCCTCGAAGGTTATTTGAAGGCAAAAAAAACGGCCCGCTATTTTCATAGCGGGCCGTTTTTATTTAACCGTCTTAATCGTCCATCCCTCTGCCGCTGAACAAGCGGTTGATCATCTCCATTGAGAAGCCCCGATACGCAAGGAACCGCCCTTGTCTGGCCCGTTCCTTGGCATCAATGGGCAAGTGTCCGGAGAACTTGCGCTGCCACGTATCCCGAAGCTGCTCCTGCCAGTCGATACCGCTTTCTCGCAGGGCGAGTTCGATATCGGCGCGTTGCAAACCGCGCTGGCCCAGCTCTTCGCGAATGCGCAAAGGGCCGTAGCCGGAGCGGGCACGGTAGGAAACAAAGCTTTCAAGGTAACGGGCTTCGGAAAGCAGGCCCTCTTCCGTCAAACGGTCGAGGGCTGTTTCGATCATCTGCGCCTCAGCGCCACGCTGACGCAGTTTACGCGTCAGTTCGACTCGACCATGCTCGCGTCGAGCAAGCAGGTCCATGGCGGTTCGCCGCACCGCGACGAGGGTATCGAGTACGGCGGTGGTCATCGCTGCGATCAGATATCAGCGTCAGCCAAGTCGTCTTCGGTCACTTTGACCGGCGAAGCCTTGGTGTCAGGTGCTGGGGTCAGCAGCTTGTCACGCAGTTGTTTCTCAAGCTTGGCAGCAACTTCCGGATTGTCTGCCAGGAACTTGGCCGAGTTGGCCTTGCCCTGACCAATCTTGGTGCCTTCGTAGGCATACCAGGCGCCGGACTTCTCAACGAAACCATGCAGCACGCCCAGGTCGATCATCTCACCGTTGAGGTAGATGCCCTTGCCGTAAAGAATCTGGAACTCGGCCTGACGGAACGGCGAAGCGACCTTGTTCTTCACAACCTTGACGCGGGTTTCGCTGCCGACCACTTCGTCGCCTTCCTTCACCGCGCCGGTGCGGCGGATGTCGAGACGGACCGACGCGTAGAACTTCAACGCGTTACCACCGGTGGTGGTTTCCGGGCTGCCGAACATCACGCCGATCTTCATGCGGATCTGGTTGATGAAGATCACCAGGCAGTTGGCGTTCTTGATGTTACCGGTGATTTTACGCAGTGCCTGGGACATCAGACGGGCTTGCAGGCCCACATGCATGTCACCCATTTCGCCTTCGATTTCAGCTTTCGGTACCAGCGCGGCCACGGAGTCGACGATGATCACGTCTACTGCGTTGGAGCGCACCAGCATGTCGGTGATTTCCAGCGCCTGTTCGCCGGTATCCGGCTGGGACACCAGCAGGTCATCGACGTTGACGCCCAGCTTGCCGGCGTACTCAGGGTCGAGGGCGTGTTCAGCGTCGACGAAAGCGCAGGTCGCGCCGGCTTTTTGAGCCTGGGCGATCACGGACAGAGTCAGTGTGGTTTTACCGGAGGATTCAGGACCGTAGATTTCAACAATACGGCCTTTTGGCAGGCCGCCGATGCCGAGTGCAATGTCCAGACCCAGAGAGCCAGTGGAGATGGATGGGATCGCCTGACGGTCCTGATCGCCCATACGCATTACGGCACCCTTGCCGAATTGACGTTCGATCTGACCCAGGGCCGCAGCCAAGGCTTTCTTCTTGTTGTCGTCCATTAAAGTCCTCACGTAATCAATAAGGCCTGACGGCCAACACCTGTATAAGTAGCCAGTATTATTCCACAGCGTTCGCGGATCGCCTACCCCTGATTTTCGATTTCTCGTGCCGCTAGTCGCAGAAGCCCCTCTAGCGCGGCCTTCACCGTTTGTCGGCGGACTTCGTCGCGGTTACCGGGGAAGTGCTGGACCTCGCTGGAAACCGCGTCGCCCACTCCCCAGGCCAGCCACACCGTGCCCACCGGTTTGTTCGGTGTACCGCCGTCGGGCCCGGCCACGCCGCTGACCGCCACGGCAAACCGTGCCAGGCTGTTTTTCTGCGCGCCACGCACCATCGACTCGACCACCTCGCGACTGACCGCCCCCACCGTGCCGAACAGTTCGGCGGGGACATTCAATTGCTGGGTTTTCTGCCGGTTGGAGTACGTCACGTAACCGGCCTCGAACCACGCCGAGCTCCCCGGAATGCGCGTGATCGCTTCGGCAATCCCGCCACCGGTGCAGGATTCGGCGGTGGTGACGTGGGCATTGAGCAATTGCAGACGTCGGCCAAGCTCGGCAGCCAGTTGAGTGATCTCTTTCACGGTGCGCTCCGGATCGGGTGGAATGACTACCACCGTACACGAGCCGGTTGCGCTTTCAATACACAGACTCATTCAAAATGTTCGGGCGCCAGCGCTCTGACATAGGCCTGACACGCCTGCAGGGCGATCAGTCCGCGGTCGCCGGTGTCGGTGATGGCGATAATTCGTTGAGCATGCGCCGGGTCAAGTCGGGCGCGTACGGTTGCATGATCCACGCCGCCGGTGCTGGCGGTGGCTGGCAGCCCGCAGCCCTGGGCAGCGTCGCCTGCGTCGATGAGGACTGACAGGCGCAGATCAGCAGTGGCAAGACGATCGCGCAGGCGATCCTGATCACGTTGGGCATCGCTCATGGCTCGATAGTGGGTTTGTTCACTGGTCGCGAGGCGTTGCTCGAGGGCCAGACGCTTGTCCTGCTCGGCCTGCTGCGCGGTGGCAGCAGCCGAGGTCAGTTGATTGAGGGTGTCGGCCTGCTGTCGCGCCTGCTCGGCCAGTTGGCGACCGTAGCGCCAATCCTGAAACTGCCAGGCCAGCGCGGCCGAGCCACCGGCCAGCAGCAAAAGACCGATCAGCCGCCAGACGTTCAGGGCTGGCATAGCACCGCCCTCGCCCGTGCCCAGATGTCGAGGCGATCCTGCAGGCCATTCAACCCGCCGTTGATTCGGCGGGTGATGCTGTTGAACTGGTCGCGATCAGCCAGTTCGTTCAAACCGTTCTGCTCCCAGAACCACGCGGCAGACTCGGCCGCCCATTGCGGCTGTTCCAGCAACTCCGGCAAGGACAGCAGACGCTCGTCGCCAAACAGACCCAGGCTGCACTGACGATAGTTGCTGCGACCGGTGATCTGGATCAGCCCGCGACCACGATATTTTTGCCCGTCGCCGTCAGCCTCCGGCGTATTGCCCAGACGTAAAGCCAAAGTACCGGTGTCGTATTTGCTCAGGTACTGGTTGTTGCCCAGTTCACGCACGTATTGCAACTGGCCCGACTCGTGGCCGATTTGCGCGAGAAACGCAGCGACCCGTTTGGGCGAGTCGATGCGGTGGTTGTCCATGGCGCTGTTGAGCGCAGAAACAAAAACGCCCGCTTGGCTGCGGGCGTTTGGCATGATGGTTTTAAGGTTGTCTTCAGTTATTTGCATAATGCTCGATCCTCCCTGGATGCTCCGATTGAATCATGGTTGGCGGACAACGGCCCCCAGCCATTTTTTTGCCAGAGTTTTCAGGGTGTTGTTCGGTACTGTGATCCGGGCAGACCGGCGACGATATCTTCATTGGCGAACTTGCCGTTCACCCGCTGTACGCCGGGAACGCTTTCTGGATAATCCATTTGAGCATCCCTGAAGACCTACAGCGCGCTAGCCAACCAACGCGGCGCCACCGGCCGATGCTCGCTGAACGGAAAGAAAGCCCCCTGCGGCCAGTCACGCAATTGACGACGATAGGTTTGTAGTTCGCTGTATTGCTCAGTGGTCAATGTGGTACCGCCGCCGTCCTCCAGCTCATCGCGGTCACGGGCCACCAGACCGTCGGTGGCGGCCAGTTGCGCGGTGCGCCAATGCCGTTCAGCGTCGGCGGCTTCCTCTGCAGAAGGCGGCGGCGGGTCGACGAGAATTGGAAAGCCGTTATCCGCCCGCACACCAATGACTTTTGCCGAGACCGACAGTTGTTGCAGGAGCGAGGTCCAGTAGGCTTGGGGAATTTCGATAACGTCGTCGGGAATGTCCGACAAATGGATACCCGGTACATAAACGCCCCGGGTGCTGGCGCTGAAGAGAACACTGTAGACGTTCATTCAATAACCCTTCACCTGATAGTGGACAGTCCAGCCGGCAGAGACCGTGCCGAGATAGCTGCGTATTTTCAAATGGCACCCGAATTTGTTTGCCGCCGGGTTGCCATTCAGAATAACCATGGCGCTATCGCCCCCGGCATGAGTCGCCACGATGTTGCTGAATGCATTGGGGAAAGCGATAGGGAATACGACATTGATATCGCCGTTGGCATCCGAAACTGCCGATCCCCACTGCTCGATCACACCGCTCGCAAACCGCTGATAGCCGGCGTCGCCAAAGACACCGGAATGAACCGAAGCGAACCGGTCGCTGACCGAGCCGCCGTAAAGGCGCCAGTCGTTGCCTGTGCGGAACAACTGCGCGGAATCACCGATACCCAGTACCAGCGCCCCCACCGTATTGCTGCTGACGATACGGTCATTGGGCGCCGGGTTGATCGTCAGCACACCGGTGCCAAGATTAAGGATGGTCAGCGTGCTTGTGCTCATGACACTGGTGGTAACCGGCATCGTAGCGGTGGCCGCCGTGCTGCTGTAGAAACTCACTACTCCGCCCGCTTGAGCCGCTGTCAGGGCGGCGCTGGTCGTATAGGTCGTGAAACCGGAAAACTGCGTACCGCTGCGGTTCACAAACCCGGTGGTGGCGACGTTCTGGCTGTTATCGAACTGTGGCGGTGTTGCAAACAATCGGTTGCTGCGCAAGGCAGTCAGCAGCTGATCGGTCTTGGCTTCTGACGCGGTGAGGCCGGCGGCCTGGATGACATTAAGCAACTCCTGCGTAATGCCATTGCCCCAACTGGCCGGAATCAACGATCCCGGTTTGCCGGCAATCGGGTCTTCATCAACAAACCGGCCGTTGACCAGTCCGGCACTCGGGACACTGTTTGGATAGTCCACTGTAATTCTCCTTGTGTGTGTGAATCAG
Source organism: Pseudomonas sp. MG-9 (assembly GCF_018729515.1). Classification (NCBI taxonomy): domain Bacteria; kingdom Pseudomonadati; phylum Pseudomonadota; class Gammaproteobacteria; order Pseudomonadales; family Pseudomonadaceae; genus Pseudomonas; species Pseudomonas sp. MG-9. Next base: position 88,741 of record NZ_JAHHZH010000005.1, on the reverse strand, counting down.
GTGTTTACCGTCGTTCCGGGCACCACCGGCCAGCTGATTTCAACGGGGAAACCGACCTGTTGTTCGATACGGTTCAACTCGACGCTGTAGAGCTTCCATTCGATCAGCAGCAGTTGCTCATCATGGTTGGCATCGCCGATGTCTTCGGCGTATTGCAGAGGCGCGATGCGCAGGACGGCGTCGCGAAGCAGTGCGTCGCGCTTGTCGAGACATTGCTGTCTCACGCTCGACAAGCGAGCCTGCTCATCCAGCACCCAGGCGTTGTCGCGCCAGACATGGAACTCACCTGGCCACGGCTGTGCGGTGAGGGTGTCAGGCAATTCACCCAGTTCGCTCCAGATCTGTTGCGCGCCGCCGTCCTTGCGATAAACCACACCACGCCGGTCAATCACTTCACGAGGTACGCCGTTGATGAGCGCCCAGCTGCGACCGGCTTCCGGCTCGGGCAACTCGTACGTCAGTTCGACGGCGTTGGCGGGAAGCTGAATCCCGATTCCGGGCGTAACGGGAAACTCGACGGGGCCGGATAGAGCGCCCGAGCCATCAAATAGATAATTGAACATGACGTACCTCAGATAAGTTTGATGCGCCCGGGATAGGCGATGTTGCGAGGGCGCGTAATACCACCGTGGTTCAGCAAATCAGCATCCGTGATTGGGGAAACCAGCTCTGAAGGTGTGATGTATTTGACGGTGGCGCCCGCGTAATCGACGTAGTTACCCATATCGAAACCCAACTGGGTCTTCTGGGTACCGATGTGTGTCGCGAACAGAATATTGTCGCCAATGCCATTGTCGCCCTGAACCAAAGAGCCTTTTTGCCAAGACCCCGGCGCCCGACCGGTATCGACCAGACCGCCCTCGGCTAGTACGCGCAGAAACTCACCACGGGCTTCTGGCAAGCGGAAAGTCGTGGCGCCGTCTCCTGGCGTCCACGCACCGCCGCGATCGGTTTCAGAACGCAACATCCCCGACTGCTGCGCGTGGTCCCAAAGCCATGGCCATTCCGCGCGGTTCATTAAGGAACCACTCAGCGCGGCATAGCCACCGGGCAGTACAGCCAATGTGGTCTCAAAGGCTATGTGCCCAAGTGAAGAGCCATCCAGACGACCGACTGGCCACCAATTGCCCGCTGTATCACTGCGCAAATGCCACCAGTCACCGGCTCCCATCAATACGAGAAACGGATAACCCGAAGCATTCAGGTGGGTGTGAAACTTGATCGCATCGCCGCTTGCACTTCTTACGATCAAGCGGTTACCGCTGTTATCGACGCGCCGCACAATGACGTCACGCACCCCCAAGCTGGTATTGGCTGGAGGCAGACTGACGGTCAGTGCGCTGGCCCCGGCGTCGATCAGAACCAAGCCCAACTCTTCAATGGTCAATGACCTGGACACTCCAACCCGAGTAATCACCGAACGCATCGGACTGGCATTGCCAACAATCGATTGAATCGCTTTGAACAACTGCCCGGTATCCGCCTCGGAAGCCACCAACCCGCCACCGGTAATCACACTCAGAATTTCCTGAGTCACACTGTTGCCCCACACCGCCGGAATCAACGATCCCGGCGTGCCCGCCACCGGGTTTTCATCGACGAAGCGGCCATCGACCAGACCGACGCTGGGGACGCTTTTTGGATAATCCATAGGTCTTTCGTTCCTCTGAAAAAACAAATCAACCGCGTCAGGACGATCGCGATTGCGAGCCTGCAGCGGGCTGTTTTCTGAAAATAAAAAGCCCACGCTGAAGTGGGCTTGGGTGCTGCAGAAGGATGACTACGAGTCTTCGACAAAAAACGCGTCAAAGAGGCCGTAGTGATATTCGCGCCAGCCACTTGGGCGGTTGCGGGCGAGACTCTGCGTCAGTGGTATCGTTGGCAACAGGCCAGTCGCGCAGTGCCTGGCGGTAGGCCAGCAACCTGGAGAATTGCTTGCTGCTCAGAGAGGTGTCGGATCCAGCATCCAGTTCATCGCGGTGGCGGCTCACCAGCCAGTCCGATTCGCTCAGCCTCGCCGTCCGCCACAGACGCTCCGAACGGGTTGCGGTGTCTTGCGTCACTGGCGCGCCGGCCGGCGCACTGAAGGTGTCGTCCTTGTAGGCCCAGCCGGCGGACACCGGCGTGCCAGCCGGTACCACAACGCCGCAATCGACATCACCCGTCACAAGAGCGGTCACTACTCCATTTTCAATCATCGCTTTCATCGTCAAACCTCCCATCGCACACGGGCGTTCATCAGGCCTGAAGTCGTCAGGTTCTGTGCCCACGCAGCAATGGCCACGCGCCCCATGTAACGATCAGTAAACCCACCCGCAGGCATGAACTGCGTGCCTACGAAATTGACACCGGTATCCTCACTGATCACGCCGTAATCGGTTTTGACGTTGTCATCAAAGTCAAAAATCCCGGCAATGTAGGCACGAGGCTTTCGAGCCCAGTTCAAGGTCACCGAGTAGTTGCCATTGGCACCCGACCAGACCCCGACAGCCTCAAGCCGGGCCTTGTTTGCCAACAACGTCAGTTTGGGCAGCGTACCCGCTCCAGTGGTGACGATTTTGGCCACCAGCATGTCGATACAGGTGGAGTCGAAACCACCGCCGCTACTGCCGGTACCGCCCTTCATCGCGGCTGGAATGACGTCGGTATCGACGCCTTTCTGCGTATAGCAAACCAGCAACCCATCACGAACCTGCATGCGCAGGAAATACGTGCTGTTGATATCCAGTGCAGGCGATGCCCATACCGGCGTGAACAGCGCACGCGGGCGGGCGGTCATGCCAGCAGACACTTCTTCGCAGAGGCTGACCAGCACACCGCCAGGCACCGACACGGTTCCACCCGTCGCTCCGGTAGCCGCAGTCACCGGGATGCGTCCATCAGCCGTGGCCACAGTCGGGAATGCCAGTGCAGCCAGAGGCAGCGCGTCCTGAGTCAGCACCACTTTGAGTGCCTTGAGCAACTGATCTGACTGGCTCTCGGAAGGCACCAGCCCCGCTGCGCGAATAACGTTCAGTAACTCTTCGGTCACTCCATTGCCCCAACTGGAGGAAATCAGCGACCCCGGCGTACCGGTCAGCGGATTCTCATCGGCAAACTTCCCGTTCACCAATCCGGAACTGGGCGCACTCTTCGGATAATCCATCCTGTCATTCCTCCCTAGTCATAATTGATGTGCACCTTGGTATGCGCCGGCGCACTGCGGTGGATCAGGCATTCCAGCGCCGAGCCCGGGTTGACGCCGAAGCGCTCGCCCCAGTAGCTCGCGCCGTAACGCCGTCCGAGCAGCAGGCGACCGCCGGTGTTGAGGGTCCACATGAACTGCGCTTCCCAGGTGCCCCAGTGCGCCGCGCCGAAACGCGAGCGGCCCATGCGTGGGGCTTCGAGTTCGGTGATGCTGGCGTTGGGGTAGCCTTGGCTTTTGGCGATGTCGAGGTAGTAACCGACGGCCTGGCTGCCGACCGCCAGCAATCGGCGGCGTACGGCGAGGCGGCGGTCGTCGAACAGCGGGGTGGCGCCCAGACACGGGTCGGGCAGCTCCATCACCCGCTCCCAGTCCGGCACCAGTTCGCTGACGCCAGCCGGGTCCATTTCGTTGAGCAGGTCGGCTGCGCGGGCGTCGAGGCGTGCCAGTTCGACGGCGACGCCTTGCAGCACTTCCTCAAGTTCCGGGACGCGCTCCGGATCCCACGCCGGACCGCTGGGGAGCAGCGCACGCAGCTGCGCCTGGTATTGCGCGGCGGTTCTTATGCCCCCCATACGCAACCTCCGAAGGTGAGCAGTTCGCTCTGACCGGCCGCTACGTCAGCGGCCGGTGCGGTCAGCGTGTGATCGTACTCACCACCGGCGCTGCTGATGGCTTCGCGGATATGGCTGATCAACAGTGGCACACCCAGATCGGCCTCGCGGTTGTGCAGGTCGCGCAACTGCGCTTCAACGGCGGCGCGCACGGCGGTGGTGTCCGGATTGACGCTCTTGAAGCGATACACCACCGGCACCTGAATCGGCCGCTGCACGTGCACTTCCGCGGTCACCGGACGCAGCGGTTCGATGTAGTCCTGAACCTCTGCCAACTGCTCATCGTTGGGCACCGGTTGCGGGTCTTCGTCACGCATGATGAACACCGTCACCGTGCCCGGCCCGAGCAGGCCGCCACGGCACCAGGCGCGGGTCACGCCCGGCACTTCCAGCGCCCACGTCTCGTAGTCACTGGCCGAGCCGCCGTGCGGGATCACGCGATAGGAGCGGATCACTCGCGAGCGCAGCGATTCCAGACTTTCCCGCGCCACACCGCCGCTGAGGCCCGGCGCCAGCACCACGAAACTGTTGCCGACGACGCCGGTAATCGGCTGCACCGGATTCAACGCCAGCCCGGCGTCGGCATTACCGAGGCTGCCGGCATCCAGCGCGGCGATGGTGGTGGTGTTGCTGCCATTGACGGTGGTGCGTGCGGTGGTGACTTTGTAGGTACGGCCATCGCTCGCTTGCAGCAGCGTGTCGACATCCAGCACGGCACCGGCGGTGGCGGTAAAACTGACGCTGCCGGTGGCGACTTGCGCAGCTTTGCGTGGCTGGTTCAGACGCAGGGCAGCGATGCGCTCAAGGGTCGATTCATCGGCCTTGTCCGGCAGAATCTGCTCGGCAATCCAGTCGAGATAACCGTAGAGGCCATAAGCAGCGCCGCCGAGGGTGCGGGCCAGCACTTGCGCATCGGACTGGCGCAGCGAATCGCCGGCCAGGTCGCTTTGGGTGCGCTTGATCAGCACCGGCAGCGAAGGGGTTTCAAACGGCATAGATCACCTGCCAACTGTTATCGGGGTTGATGTCCAGACGCTCGCCGTCGGCCAGGGTCAAGACCGTGCGCAGGTTCAGGCGCTGGGCGTCGAGGCGTTCGCTGATGATGTCGATGGCGCTGCAGTGGCCGTCGTCGATCAGCCATTGCAGGGCTTCGCGGGCATAGAACTCGGCGTCCATCTGGGTCTGTCGGGTCAGCTTGACCCGGCGCAACAGCCACAGCCGCGAGCCGATGCGGTCGTCGGCGACGGTGGGAAAGCTGTCGCCCCACCAGCCGAAGCGCTCCTCGTCGTCGAGGGCGTCGTCATCGGCGGCGCGACGCCAGGTGAACAGGCTGATGAGCACGGCGCGGGTCAGTGCGGCGTGGAGGTTCTGGCTGATGAGCATCATTGGCCTCCCGCCGGCGCACCGGTCTGGCCATTGCCGGCCTGCACGCCGACGTGCACGTGTTTGATCTGGCTGATGCCACCGGCGAGTTGATCACCGGTGGACACGATCTTGCCGGTCTGGTTGATCACCGGTGTGTCGAAGTTCACAGCGTGGCTGGCGCGGATGTTCAGCGTGGCGGTTTCAATGTCGATGATCCGCCCGCGTTTGAAGTGAATCTTGTCGCCCTCGTCGGTGTAGATCGCCACTTCACCAGAGGCCAGCGACTGCAGGCGATAGCGGCGGTCGGCGACCACCAGGGCGATGGCGTGGGAGCGATCGCCCCCGAGAAACGTGACGATGCCTTCGGCGCCGGCCAGCGGGTTACTGGTGAAACCGTAGGGTTCGAAATGCTCCATGTCGTCGTTCACCTCGCCGGCGGTGAGGCGCATTTGCAGCGATTGCAGCTTGGATGCCGAGTTGGCGAGCACGACAGTGCCGCGCGCCAGCAGGCGTGTCAGTAGGCTCATGCTTGGTTCCTGTAAGAAACGGGCCGAGGTCAAAAGATCGCAGCCTTCGGCAGCTCCTACATAAGATCGGCGTACACCTGTAGGAGCTGCCGAAGGCTGCGATCTTTTCCGGGCCTATGAGGTTGTTTTAGAAGGGCTGGGATTGGCATCGAAAGTATGCGGCGGCGCCACTTGCAGGGTGGTCACCGAGCCTTGCGCCGACAGCGAATACGTCACTTTCGAGATCAGCATGTCGCCATCGAACCCCAGCACCGGATCCTTGACCTTGACCAACGTGTTGTGACGCCACAGATCGCCGTTGGACTGGCGCCAGCCCTGCACCTGATAGGTGGTGGTCAGCGCCCGGCCCATGCGCGTGGCACTTTCCCACTGGGCGCGCTGCTGGGCCAGTTCGAACGTCAGCGCGGTGCCCTCGTTGATGATCGTGGTGCGTCGACGTTTGAAACTCAGGTCGGCCGCGCTGGATTCAACCTCGCTGACCGCCGCCCCGCTCTTCTTGTCCGAACCTTTCTGCTGGCCGATCACCCGGTATTCGGAAAACACCTGGCTCTGATCCATCGGCGCGTTGGCCGACAGAATGTTCTTGCCCAGCTCCAGCGCATCACTGGCCCGCCCACCGCTGCCGGGTTTGGCCAGCACCAGCCGGCCCTGCTCGTCATCCGTGGAGAACACCCGGAACAGCGAGAGCAGACGGTCGATCGACTGGAACACCGTTTCGCCCGGCACGATGGTGTGCTTGGCAAGCCGCGCGGTCTCGGGAATTTGATTGACCACCATCAGCGAGTAGTCCATCGCCAGCGCCTGCACGATGCTCAGCAACGGTTGCTCCTGCCATTGATTCGGCCGGTTGGTGGCCGCGCAATCAACCAGATCCTGAGTCTTGGAGCTGCCCTCGATGCTCAGACTGATCTGCCGCCCGTCATAGTGGATCGGCGCCTTGAACACGTAGCCGGTGAGCACCAGATCGTTGCCGATTTTCACCTCGCACGGGTCGCCGGGCTTGATCGGTTTGTCCACCGTTTGCCCCGGCCATTGCCAGGTGATGTCGAGCTTGAAGGTGCGGAACTGGCGCTCCAGATCGGCGGTGATTTCCACGCTTTTCCAGCCGCCATATTCCATGTTGTCGACGGTCAACGTGACATGGTTATCCATCTCGCTCATGGCTCACTCCCTGGACACTTTCACGTCGTTGGGTGAAAAGCCCGGATGGTTCATCGCGTTGCTCTGAGTCACCTGAGTCACCCGTGTGGCATCGGCAAATTGCTTGTAGGCCACAACCAGCGCCGGCAGGCTTTCCTGGAACGATTTAGTGACCTGTCGCACACCGGATGACGCCACAGCCTTGAGATGCGCAATCAGCGCGTCCTTCACATCGTTGATTGCCTGGTGGTGCTTGGGATCGGCCTTGTCCAGCATCGGGTCAATCGCCACCCCGATCGCCTTCTGCAGCGCCTTCATCTCATCGGTCACCGGTACTTCCTGACGGGTTACCGGTTGATCCGCCTGATGCGCCACCGAAGGTGTCGATGTCAGTTTTACTGTCGGGGTCGCCACCGGCATCGACGCTACCCATTGCGCCACTTTGACCAGCATCGTGTCCTGCACCAGATCCGCCATGGCTTGCGCCGCGGCGTTGGTGTCCTTGCCGGTGGTGATCTTCGGTGCATCCGCCTTGCGGATGGCTTCGAGTTGTTGAGATACGTCGGCAATCACGCCACGGTAGCCTTCCTTCGCGAACGCCTTCAGCTCCTTGATATCGCCGAGCAAGCCCTTGAACTCCGTCGCCACTTCCTTGGGCAACTCCTTCACGGCCTTGACCAGTTCAGTGATTTGCTTGTACTGCTCGATCAGCGGTTTGAGCTGCTCTTTGATCACCTCATAGACCCCGGTCAGGCTGTTGCGCAGATTGGCGATGCCGATCCGCGCAGCCTTGATCAACGTCATCGCCTGCTCGAAGCGCGCCACCGCCGACCCCAGCAACGTATCGGCCTTGGCCAACAGCACTTTCTGCGTACTGACGGTGGCGGTCGGGAACGACAGCGGCCGGTCGGGATAGAACTTCAGGCTGAACGTCACCAGCCCGCCGTCCTGGCGGGTGTGGGTCATGTCGCATTCGCCGACCTTGACTTGCAGGCGCCCAAGCCACGGATGCACCAGCTCGCCACTGCCCGCCTCCAGTGCCTTGAGCAGCTTGTCACGCTGCTCCAGGCAATCGGCGCCGATGATGAACGCCGTCAGATCGTGGGTCTTGGCCTGCTGGCCCAGATCCTCGAAATACGGCAGGTCGCGTTGCGGGTATTCGTGCAACTGACCTTTGCGACCGACCGGGGTTTTCGCCTGATCGATCCAGAACCCGACACCACGAAATGATGCCGGCAACAAACGGTCACGCCAGTTCATTGGAACCTCCTGCCGACAGCGAGCGATAGCCGATGCGCGAAGACAGCGCCAGCCCTGGTTGATTGGTTTGCGGTTGATCGGTACGCAGCCCTGCCGGCGCATTTTCGAAGCGTACGGTCAGGCCGCCTTCGAGTTGCGTGCGGTTGTTGGCGGCGCTTTGCTGGATGAGGGCACTGGAGGATTGTGGCAACGAACCGCTTTGCAACGCGCCGTTTCCAGCAGGCGCAGGACTCGCGCCAAAGAACGCCGGCGCCAGCTCACCCTTGCCTTCGGCATTGGTCTGGCGCTGCGCTTGGGTCAGGGTTTCGACCTTGCCGGTGACCTTGGCGATCAACCCGGCAAAACCACCGTCGAACAGCTCCTTGATCGGCGCGATGACGGTTTGCAGCTTTTGCCACAACTCGCCGAACCACCCGATGATCGGCCCCCAGCTCTCGATAATCTGATCCAGAGGTTTCCATTCGAACAGGGTGTGCAAAAAGTCCACGACCGGCGCAGACGCCGCCAGCACAACATCCCACAGCGCCGAAAAGACTTCGCCGACCGGCTGCCAGTACTGCGCAATCTGCTCCAGCGGCGACCACTCGAACAGACTGGTGAAAAAGCCTTTGACCCGCTGCACCGACGTTTGCAGTGCCGTCCACATCGGTTCGAAAAATCCCATGACACCACCCCAGGCGCTGGTGATCATTTCCATTGGGAAAAAATCGAACAGCGTCCGCAACGCATCCCGGGTGCCTTGCACGGCCGATTGCAGCGTCGTCCACATCGGCTGGAAGTACGCAACGACACCGCCCCAGGCGCTGGTGATCATCTGCATGGGCGAGAAGTCGAACAACGACACCAGAAACTCTTTAGCCGGCTGCGCGACTTTTCGCAGGCCGCTGAACATCGGTTCGAAGAACCTGACAACACCACCCCACGCACTGTTGATCATCTGCATCGGCGAGAAATCAAACAGGTTTCTGAGGAACGCCATCACCGGCACACTCAAGGCCTTGAGCAGTTCCCAGATCGCCGAAAACAGCCCTGTCAGCGGCCCCCAGTTTTCCAGGATCATGCCGTAAGGGGTCCAGGAGAAAACCGTTTTGAAAAAGTCGATCACCGGGCGGGTGACCGCTTTGACCTTGTCCCAGATTCCCGAGAAGAATTCCGTGACCGGTTGCCAAAGCGCCGCCAGCGTATCGAGCGGGCGCCAGTCGAGCACCGAGCGCAAGATCGCCATGGCATTCGCCCCGGCGTTTTTCACGCTTTCCCACATACCCGTAAAGAACGCGCTGATCGGCGTCCAGTTGGCCACGATCAGCCCCGCCGCCACAGCAATGCCCATGGCGATCAGCATGATCGGATTGGTCTTGAGCACCATGCTCATGACATCGACCACTTGCGTCGCCCCGGTGACCGCGGTTTGCATCGCCGAGAAGGCGATGGCCCCCGCCGCCAGTCCTTCCACCAGTTTCGGATTGTCGGCGAGCAGGCTGCCGACCTGAGTCATCATCGGCTCAAGCCCGACCACCACCGCCCCGACTGCCGGCACCAAAGCCGCGTCGACAGCGGCAGACACCTTTTCCATCGACGCACTGAACACGTTCATGTTCTGCGCGGCGACTTTCGGCGCAGCAGGCAGGTCGACGGTTTTCGCCGTCTCGCTGACTTCGGTCAACTTGCCCTGAAACGCCGCCGCCGATTTGATCCCGTCCACGAACGGCGTGATCACGCTGCCGCCCTTGAACAGACCGCTGATATCCAGTTTGCCGAGGCCAGTCTGCTCGAGATTTTTCTTGAAGCTCTCGACCTTTGCCCGAAGGGCGCCGAGTTTTGGCGACAGTTCATCGATGCCCGTGATCAGCACCGGAGTCTTCACTTGCTTTTCTTCGTCTGCCATCACTGCACCTGCTGCATCGCATTGATCCGTTGCGCGTGCTCCAGCGATTCGCGGAGCACATCCAGTGGCCTGGCCATCATCTGTTCGGGGTCAACCTTCCAGAACCAGGCCAGGTCATAGGCGACTGCGATCAGGTCGGTGATGGCTCCGACGCCGCACTCATGAAAAAACTCGCAACGGCCCAGCTCAACGCGTTGAGGTCAGCCAGATCGAGCTGGTTGACCGACGACGGTGGAATACCGGCGCACACGGCGATGTATTTGGCCGCCACGTCCATGTCGAGACTGACTTCTTCGCTCTTGTCGATCTTGTACGGCAGCGCCTTGATCGCTCGCACTTCCTGCACCGTCGGACGACGCAGGACGAGTTCGGTCAGGGGCTCGCCGTGAGCTTCGATCGCAACCTGAAGCTTCACGGCGCCGCTCATTGCCAAGTCCCCTTGATGCCTTCGAACTTCAGTTCGATGGTGGCGTCATCGCCCTTGGAAACCGGCTCTTCGACCAGATAGGCACCGGCCAGCACGTAGACTTTGCCGTTGCTGAATTCGCAGGTGACGGTGATGTCGGTGCCTTCGATCAGCTTCTTCAGCGGGAAGTCGGCGGTGTGCAGCGCGGTCACTTTGAACGACGGCGCGACGTCGGTTTCCTTGTAGAAACCCGGTACGACGGTTTCGCGTTTGACGGCCATCAGCGGGGCTTCGCAGCCGCCGTTGATAGTCAGTTGTGCACCGTCCACTTTGACGTAGCAGGTGCCTGCAATCACTTGACCCATGGTGTTACTCCCTTCAAATAAAAAGCCCACGCGAGGTGGGCTGAATGCTTACGGTCAAACGCGGCGATCAGGCCGCGTCGTCGTATTGCAGACGGAATTGGTTGAGCAGTGCGAACACGCGCAGACCGTTGATGTAATCCGGCGGGAACAGCACGTTCACGCGGCTCGGGTCCTGCACGTCGCGCTCGACGATCAGGTGCTCGGCGAACAGCTCGGCGTTCTCCACGTGGCCTTCCAGTTCCAGCTTGGCGTATTGCGCGATCAGCTCGCCGCGAATGGTCGCTGGCGTCACGATCGGCTGGCCGGCGCCGAAACGGGTGCCGTCGGACGCCAGTTTGTGGCGACCGTACTTGCTGGTGATCACGCTTTGCAGACGACGCACGATGAACGCCGACTGGTGCATGGTTTCGCTGTCCAGGTAGGAGTTATCGGCCTGACCGTAAGCGTTCTTCTGGTAGGTGGTGATCGAACGCTGGATGCGCACATAACCGCCTTCGTAGTACGCAGTGGCGATGCCGTAGTTGAGCAGCGACTGGCGCTCGGTCAGGGTGAAACGCTCACTCGCCGGTGCTGGGTCAACGCCCGGCAAGCTGCCGCTTTGGGTCGGGCGACTGGCGTCGGCGGAGATGAACACCGCGGTGCGCGCAGCCAGTGCTGCAGCTTGTACCCAGAACGGTTGCGGTACGCCCGGCTCCAGCGCCTGAATGGTCATGTGCTGGTCATTGCGCGCCTGGCCTGCTGCGACCAGCGTGCCGACGGTGCCGCGCTTGGCGCTGTAGACGTGACCGAACAGTTGCTTGGCCCAGGACCAGCGACCGGTGCTGTCATCCATGACCGCTTGCCAGGTGTTGAGGGTCGACAGATCGGACCATGGCAGTGCGATGAACTCGAACGGTTCGTCGCCCAGTGCGGCAACCGCCGCGATCTGATCCGGCACGCCGGCGCCGCCGGTCATGGCGGTGATCGCAGCGGTCAGACCGGCCGGGGTTTCTTCGCCGTTGCTCTTGCCCAGGCGATTGAACTGCAGGCTGATGTCGTTACCGCTGTCGCCAGTCCATTTGGCATTCAGGGTGACCACACCTTCGGCAGCCGCAGCGCTCACCGGCAGATCGGCCGTGGCGTTGATTTTCTGTGCCAGTGCAGTGGCGGCCTGGGCAGCGGTGGCACCGTTGACCACGGTGGCTTGCACACGCACACCGCCGACGTACAGGTTGAGTACGCCAGCCTGGGTCGCGGTGCCGGTCAGGGTCAGCACGCCTTTGGCGATGGCGCCTTCAGTGTTGTGCAGCGGCAGGCACCAGATCTCACCGATCGGGTCGGCCTTGCGGAAGGTCTCGTACATCGAGGCGAGCATCGAGCCCTGACCGCCAATGCTTTTTGCCAGCGCAACGCTGGAGACCAGCACCAGTTTGCCGACTTCAGTCGCGGCGATGTTGTCGTTGACCTGAGCGACGATCAGACGACGCAGGGTCGAGCTCGCGCTATTGGCGGCCGAGTTGTCCATTTCGGCATAGAACAGCGGTACACGAATGTCCGCGGGGATGTTGCTGAATCCGATCGCCATTATTTGGCTCCCTGTGGTTTAGCCGCTTTTGCGGTTTTGAGTGTGATATCGCCGTCGGCCAGACGCCGGCGCCACCAGGCGCTGTCCAGCACTTCACGGCCTTCCTTGGGCAGCAGATCGCCCGCCTCCGGGTCAGGCACGGCACGGCCAGCGGCCGGCAGTACGGTGATGCGATTGCTCATGGGGTTACGTCTCCAGAGAAAGTCAGTTCCACGCGCCCGTCTGGGCCCGGGTGTTTCAGGTTGGGGTCGGCCGGGTCGATCGCATCCACCCGCACGGTGACCCCGGTAAAGGACGACAAACCGTCCAGTTCACGTTCGTGCCAACTCTCCGCAGGCTGACCGGGCAGATTGCGGCCGAGCTGGAACTCGGCAAAAAAGCGCAGCCGGTAGAAGGCGCGGCTGCTGTTGATCGTGATCATTTCGCCGCCGTCATAAACGATGGCGCTGTAGTCGGTGCCCGGCTTGAACCCCACCAGCGCGCGCCACAGTTCGGCACGCAGGTCGTGCAACAGATCCAGCGCTTTTGTGCCGTCGCTGGCATCCAGCGCCAGGACGATTTCGAAGCGGTCGCGGATCGGTTGGGCGATGAGGTTTTGCGCGGAGCTGTTGCTGGCCAGATCGGCCAGCGGCAGCACATGGCCCGAAGGTGTCGGCAGATCGGCGTTGCCTTGCAGCAAGGCCAGATCGATACCAACGGCAATGTGGTTGGCAAGGCCAGGGCATTGCGCACGCAGCTGCGTGAGGATCGGGGTGATCTTCATGGTGGTGTTCCAGATTATGAAAATGACCACAGGCCCCTGTAGGAGTGAGCCTGCTCGCGATTGCGGTGGGTCAGACACATTGATTTTGACTGTGGCACCGCTATCGCGAGCAGGCTCACTCCTACAAGGGATTCGTGTCGCTGCTGAATCAGTCTTTGGACTCGGCCTTGGGATCGAGACAGCTGGCATCAATCACGCAGCGATAGCTGTTCTCGCGATTGCCGCTGGCGGTGACCTTGTCGATCGACCAGCGTCCGCGCATGAAGTCCGGCCAGGTCTCATCCAGCAGCACCAGGCCTTCGGCCGTCAGCCGTGGGTCGCCGGGACAGGTGATCTTCACCTTGTATTTCTGACGCAGCATCTTGCGCACTTCGCCTTCGCCGACGGCAATGGCATCAGCTTCGCTGGGTTGCTTCTGGCGGAGGGTCTTGAACGGCGCCAGCCCCGTTTCGACCCAGCGCAACACACCCGCGGCGCCATCCCAGAAACAGGTCTTGCAACCCTTGGTCTGCTCGCGGGCAGATTCCTCCAGCGTGGCGCTGACGAACGCGTGATCGCCGGGACGGTTGTTGCTGGTCACCGACAAGGTCACGTCCGCCAGCACCTGGCCCGACAACGATTTGGTCTGGCCGGGACGGGCCAGCACGTACACGTTGTCGTAGGGTTTGGTCACCGCGTTGTACTTTTTCGCCAGGCGCGTCAGAAAGCTCATGTCGGTTTCGTTGGACTGGTCGACGTGCTCGATCCTGATCATCGACACCTCGGGCGCGACGCGCGGTGAAAAGCCATGGCTCGACACCAGCTCGTGAAACAGCGAACCCAATGTGGTCGGGCCATGACTGGCCGTGCGGCGTTGCTTGAAGCCCGTTTCATCATCCTTGCTGAACGGTGCCGCCGTGGCCACCAGGGTCAGGCGAAACGGAAACAGGGTCGGGGTCAGGCGCGTCACTTTGAATTGGCCCTTGTCGACCATTCCCGACTCCAGGTAACCGACCTCCAGGCCGATTTTCCCACCCAGGTTCGGCAGCCCTTCGAGGCCTTCAAGATCAATCGTCAAGGTCAGCTGATCGGACTCGAAACCGGCTGCATCGATGTGTTCCCAACTGATCAGGCGCTGATTGAGCAGGGCCGAATTAGCCCCGTAGATTTTTACCGTCGGGGTAAAACCCAGTGCCATGCGTCCTCCTTAATCCCAGGCCGTGACCGGTTTGATCACGGCCGGTTTCGAATCGAGTTCCGGCAGTACGACCCATACACCTGCGGGCAGGATCGGACCGTGTTCAGCCAAGGTCGGGTTGAGTTTCCACAGGGCCTCTTCGGCGGCGTCATCACTGCGACCGGTTTCGCGGTAAAGCAGCAGATTCACCGAATCACCGGCCACGCTTCTTACCTTACGCATTGTTGAACTCCGTTAATCCGACCACCCACTTGATCACCATCGCGGTGCCGTCATCGATGACCTCGCTCTGGTTTTCGTCGATGCTGTTGATCCGCCACAGGCCCCAGTTGCGACCGATACCGTCAATCAACGGCAGCGGCACACGCAGTGCCTGAAGTGCGCGCAACTCATCGAGTCGATCCATGGCCACGGCATACATCGAGGTGCCGCTGATGGTCAGCGTTTCCGCTTTCTGCCCGGTCTGACTGGATTTGGGTTTGCTGGTCAGGATCTGTATTTCGGTCCAGCCACCGTCGGACTTTCGCGCCAGCGTGCTGTAGGCGAAGTTGCGCGAGAGGCCGAAGATGAAACTGCCCAGTGCCATTTGCTGTTTCATGTGGCGACTCCATCGGTCAGGGCTGCGTCACGGCGGGTGGCGAGGGAATGGCTACCCATCAGCGGGGTAAATTCGTTGCTGAATTGAGATCTCAGGTGAAAGTCGACCAACTGACCGATCTTTTCCGCACTGCCCGGATCGCTGCAATACACCTGAACGGTGGGCGCGTAGGTGGCTGGCACCGAGGGTACCTGGGCGCTGGCCAACGCCTGACTTACCTGAGCCGGTGCTTCGAGTTTGTCCGGTGCGGCACTGCCGAGTTTTTCGCCCAGAAGGGAACCGCCCTCAGTGCCCAGCCAACCGCCAAGCAATCCACCAAGCAGGCCACCTATGGCCACGCCGGGAGGGCCACCCACGGCTCCGAGTGATGCGCCGAAAGCAGAACCTGCGAGAGCGCCAGCCATTCCACCGCCCGCCGCGCCGACGCTTTTAGCTATCTGGGTTTCGTCACCGCTGGCCACCCCCGCCGCCAGGCCTGCGAGGGCCGCGACGGTTTTTACAGGCCAGGGCATTGCGCGTGACAGGGGGCGCATGGCAGCGGTGGTCGACTCCAAAAGCGGGGCCCGCACCCGTGAGGTTTGCTCAAGGATCTTCAAACCGGTGCCAGCAGCTGCCCCCTCCGCCGTTCCTGTGGCTGCACCGGTGAAAACGGACAGCCCCTTATCCACGACCTTCTTGCCAAACCGATCCTTGATCTCGCTACCAATGGCATCCAGCGCATGATCGAACAACGGTTTGAGAAACGCGCTCACCGTCAACACCACGCCAGCGGTTTTCGGATAGGTTTCAGTCAGTTCACTGAGCTTGTCGACACCAGCGGAGGCCAGCGTGTCGCTTGAGGGGTCCAGCGCGTTGCCTTTAGCGACGTCCAGCCGTTCCCTTCGGGCATTGAGAATGTTCAGCTGCCCTTGATAGGTGTTGGAAAGCGCGAGAGCAGCCTGTCTTACCGAACTCTTCTCGCCCAGTTCCGACGTTGCATATTGGCGCTTGTCCTTGACCTGCCAGAAGGCTTCATTCACCTCACTCAGATTTTGCGAGAGCTTTTGCGCGGCGTCACCGCCATCTGAAAACAACGTCCGGGCTAACACCGCACGTTGCTCTGGCGGTCTGGCGTTCAATGCCGCCAACACCGATAACAATGCACCTTGCGCATTGTCCTTGTTCGGATCACGCATCGCAGCAGCCACTGCCTTGGGGTCAAGCCCCAACTGCTTCCATGCACCCTGCTCGACGGCAGAGACCTGGCCTCCTTTACTCAAGGCAGTGGAAATGCTCTTCAGCGCAGCGCCAGCTTCGCCTTCCTTCGTTCCGGTGTTGAGTAATGCTGCCGACAATGCTGCAGACTGTTCGGGTTGAAAACCCGCGGCAATTGCCGCGTCACCCGATTGCTGCAAGACAGAACCGATGTCTGCCGCGTTTACATCGCCAGTCATTTTGCCTAGGTGATGGGCCGCATCCGCCAGATCGACAGCCTCATCGCGGGTCAACTTCATCGAAGTGCGCCAGACCGCCATCATCTCGGCGGCTTGTAACCCAGGCACCTTGAATGCCGATGCGGTGATCGCGGCGTCATCAGCAAACTTCAGCAGCTCGAACTTTTTGTCCGAGGCATTGGGCAAGTCGAGGCCGACCCCCGCCTTGGCACCCAGTGCCGCGGCATTGACCAACTCAACCCCGGTGGTCCCACCGGCAGCCACCAGCGGTGCGCTGGCCATGATCAGACTCTCATGAGCCGCTTCCTTGCCTTGAGTCCGACTGATTCGGGCTGCATCGCTCAAGGCTGCAGCGGCAGAATCCATAGCCACCGCTGCTTTAAGCGAGTCGGGAGGTGTAGCACCAGCCACCTTCTGCGAACTCTTTTGCTCAGACAATCCAGTGATATTGCTGGCCATGCTCTGCGACAAATCACGTTTGCTCGCCAGTGTCAGGTTTAACGAATCGATGGCTGTCGTCAGCAAAAGAATGCGGTCACTTGCGGTCGTCAACGTTTGTCTGAGGCCGGCCACTGAATCCTTGGCCAAGTTCGTGTTTGCGGTAACCAAGCTGAGATTACGATTCGCCGCACTTGTGCTCTCATCGGCGTACATGAGCGCATTTTTACTCTCTGCCATGCCGCTCTACTCCTGTTTCACGCCAAGGCGAGTGATCGCTATGTCGTAGCGGCGCAACGCCTTTTCGGCGTCCCACTCCAGAATCTCCGCCTCACTTACCGAGTAAATGAGCGGGACGATATCGAGGATTACTTCGATGTCGCGTTCCGAAAGTAGGCCGCCGGCTGGTTTAAAAAATCGTCGATGCGCACCTGCAATTGGGTCCAGTCAGGGACGCTCATCCGGGCCAGATCGGGGATCATCAGACCGGTGCAATGGGCAGTGATGAACTCGGCGCGTTCCTTGGCCGTTTTCAGTTTCTTCATCACTTTGGTGGCGCGCAGTGCCGGCATTTCCAGTGACAGCGAGGTCACAGTGCGGCCGGTCACAGCGAGCGGTTGCAGCAATTGCACCTGATCGGGATCGGCGGATTGTTCCGCGTCTTCGACCTGCGCCAGAAAGTACGACGCCGGACGTGTCGACATCTCGTGCACGTACTGGGCGATGCTCACGTAGTCCGGGCGTTTGAGTTGGTCGAGTTCCTTGACCGACAGGCCGGTGGCGAGCAGCGCCAGTTCGAAGAACTGATCGTCTTCATCATCGCCGGCGCGTTCCAGCGCTTCTTTCTGCGCGGCGTAAAACAGCGGCTTGAGCTGGATCTGCTCAATCTGCGAGCCGTCGTCGCCGGTGATCGGCGACAGCAGGTCATGCTTGGGTGGCATCCACGACATGTATGAATTCCTTGGTGGTTCTTTTTTTGGAGGTATCGCTATTCCCTTGTAGGAGCGAGCCTGCTCGCGATGAGGACAGCACATGCAACTTCGATGTGACTGAAAGCCCGCTATCGCGAGCAGGCTCACTCCTACAGGGTTTGTGGTGTGCCGTGGATTACGGCATCAGCACCGCACGACGCGCATCACCGAGAATGTCGACGCCATTGAGCACGAACTTCTGGGTGCGCACGTCGATGTCGATCACCGGGATGCCGTTTTCCAGGCGGTTGTAGGTGCGGCAGGAGAAGTCCAGTGTCGTCAGGGCTTTGCCGCCCATTTTGATTGCGTCTTCACCCATGGTTTTGAGCTTGCCGCCGATGGTGTGATAGGTGAACCAGGTGTTGCCGTCCTGATCCTGACCGGCTTCACGCACGTTCAGCAGGATGTCGTCGCCCAGTTTCACGCCCATCGCCAGCAACACCTCAGCACCGGTGCCTTGCAGCTTGATCTGAGCATTAAGCGCCTTGGCGCTCTTGGCCATTTCCTCAACGATGAAGCGCCCGCCCGTCATGCTTTCCATGTCGAAGTCGATTTTCGGCGGGGTGAATTCCTCAACGGTCGCCGACAACGGCAGGCCTTGCAGGGTGGCCGCGATGGCCTGTCTTACGCGGTTGGTAAACATTAGAGAACGTCCTCCAGGAACTGCTCGATGATTTCATCGCGGGCGTTGAGTTGATAAACCATGTGTTCGTTCGGCGCGTAGCGGCCGTAGTCGATGACCACGTACCAGGTGCCGTTCTTGTACTTCTCGACGCTGTTGAGTTCCGGGTGCAGGTACACGCTGCCGCCAGGAATGGTCTCGTCGGCGACCAGGGTTTGCAGCCAGTCGTTGATGCGCTTGACCTCCTGATCCATGAACGACTTGGTCAGGTTCTTGGCCATGGCTTTCTGGCCGGCCTTGACCAGCTTGCGGCTGATCGCATCTTCAAGGCCGACATAGCTGATGAACTTGCCGGTGATCGAGCGGTTACCCAGCAGCGAGAAGCCACCCAGCACAGTGCGGGCGTAGTAGCTGACGCCGTAGCGGTTGAGCAGATCGCCCTCGGTGGAGGTGTCGAGGATGTTGTACTCAACGACGCGGGAAACGTCTTCGGCGTACGTCACCTGGTTGCCCGGGCTCTCCCACTGCTTGACCTTGGCCAGCGCAGCAATCGCCAGGCTGGAGGGTGCGAGAAAGACGTTTTTCTTCGCCGCTTTCGAGTACACGGCCGGCATGTTGTGCACCACCAGGCAACGGTCGAAACCGAGATCGGCGCCGCCCAGTTCCTGGCTGTACAGCACCTGATCGGCGACGGACACGTCCTTGCCATCCAGCACCACACGAGCCTTGATGCGCTTGCCGAACGAGGCAAACTCGCTGGCCACCGCTTTGGTGCCGGTGAAGCCCGGCGCGCCGATGATGGTCAGGTCTTCCGGGACACTGCCCAGCGCCGCCAGACCGAGCTTGCGGCCAGTCGCCGGCTCGACGCCGCCGATCACTGCGTTAACGGTGTCGGCCGGGGTCGCGCCCGCTTCGACGATCACCACGTAGACCGGCACCTTGACCACTTTGAGGATCTGGTAAACCGCGTGGTACAGCGTGCCCTCTTCCGAACCGGTCGGATCGAGCAGCGCATGGGTGGTGAAGCTATTGATGCGGAACGGCGCGTTACGCGGAATCAGCGGATCGGCTTTCGGCGCAGTGCCGACCAGACCGATGACGTTGTCACCCAGGCCACCCATGGCCTCGGGGGATTCGGTGGCATTGACGGTAATGCCGTTGTGCTCGAAGTTCAGAACCTCAGCCATAGTTAGTCAGCCTTCTTGGCAGCGGCCTTTTTGGCCTGGGTGGAGGGTGTTTTCAGTTCCAGTCGACCGGCGCTGTGCAAGGCACTGGCCTCAACGTCGAGCAGATCAAGGTCTTGACCGACGCTCGACCAGTGCCCACCGCCGGTGGGGAATGGGACGAGCACGGTGTAGGTTTGGCGGGTTGCCATTTTTCGTTTCTCCATAAACGGGAAAGCCCCTCGGGGAGGGGCTTTGTTAGGTGTTGAATTGTTTTAAGCGGGCAAGAAACGTCTTGGGGGTGCGGGGTGTTTATTGAGTCTTTTCGATAAGCCAATCAGGCATAGGGGGACGATATTGATTCGAAGGAAACTCCTCGCGTTGCGGCCACTGACGTAGCCGCTGTCGATACGTTTGCAAATCTGAGTACTGCATAGCGGTCAGCGTGGTAAGGCCGCTTCCCTCCAATTCGTCTCGATGCCTTGAAACAAGAGTATCGGTTGATGCCAACTGCGCGTTGCGCCATTCGAGTTCTATGGACTGCAAAGTCTCTCTGTCAAACGGTGGAGGCTCGACTAGGATGGGGTGACCATCCGGTCCCGCTCCGATTTTTTTTGGCGTTGTCGCTAACTCGTTAAGCAGCGCCTCCCAATTTAGCAGGGACACCGGTACCACATCGTCTGGAATATCGAGTTCATGGACATTTGGAAGGTAAGCACCACATGTGCTTGGGCTGAATAAAATAATGTCTGTCATGTTCAAATCCCTATCGCTCGCCAGTAAACGGCCCAACCGGCTAAAGACCCATTACTGCCGTTTTGGACTCGAAGAGTACATCCGGTCTTCTCGATAGAGTCGTAAACAACGCAGCCCATCAACGCCATGGTACCCCCATGAAGGCAACTGATTGAGCGCATGCTCGAGGGGAAAGCTAAGGGATAGGTGATGTAAACATAGCCCTCTGCATTCGTCGTCCCTATCCCCCATTGTTCAATCGCTCCGCCAGGGTGTTTCATATATCCCACTGTTGCCCCGTTGGTGGAAAACATCGGAGAATATTTCAGCGCAGTATCCCCCGAATCCAGACTCCAGCCAGGACCAAGCAACAAGCGCCGGAAAACCGCAAAATTGCCTGGTTGGAGCACAACGCTAGTCAAGTTGGTTGTGTTTACAGCTCCAAAGGTTTCCCCTGCCCGGGTCTTGACGGTTAGCCCCCCAGTGGTTGTCAGATGTACCAAGCCCCCCGGAGGCACGCTGTTCCAATCGGGCAGCGTCGCCGTCGAACCTGCAGTGGTAAAGATCGACAGTTTGCCGACGTCGGCAACGGTCAACTGGGTATCGGAGTCATAGTTTGTCTGGCCGGCGTAACTACCCAGCGCTCGTTGGACAAACTTCGTAGTTGCCAGAACATCATCATTGCTAAAAACGTTAGCCGTTGGCGCTGTCGGGCTACCGGAGAACACCGGTGAACTGAGCGGTGCAAAACCGAAGGTGATGTTTTGAAACACCAAAGTAGTAGTGCCAAGCACTACAGGGCCATCGGTAACCAGTTGCCAGATCGTATCGGCCTGAGTTGTGCCTTGCTCTACAGACACGCACAAGCCTGAGGTGACCTTCAGATTCGTGTCTGCATCTTTTGTCCGAACCCAAGCTTCATTTGTGACAACGTAGAGTCCATTGTCTTTCGATAATGTCTGGTTCTTCACCAGCACCCTGTCACCCGCAATGACGGCAATACCATCAACGGTTTGTGAAGCTTTCAGCGCAATATTACCCGTAGTGGCAACACGTACCGATTGCTTGGAATCGAGCTTGGCAAGCTCATCCGCCACATACCCAGCCACCCAAGCACGAGTCGCCTTGACCACCGTGTCATCAATCAACAACGTCACGAGCGACGCGTTGCTGGTCTCGAAAATCGAGCGAATATAGAACTCTTTGCCCGAGCCTGACGTGGCCAGAACCGGTTTGAACGACTCTGGGTATTTGACGATGGCGTAGAGAATCCCGGTGTCGGTCCACAGCCCGGCTTCACGCACGTACCAGCCGCCGACGTCTGGCGGAATAGTGACTTCGGCGAGCAACCAGCTCGGGTTTTTCTCGTCCAGGAACAGTGCATTGAGCGGCCCGCGCCAGACTTCGCGTTTCAGCGCGGTGGCAGTCGCGGCCGGGTTGTAGACCGATCCGTTGCCGTCGCCGACAGAAATCTGCGTCAACTTGATCGGCACGCCCGCGGCCTTGCACGCCGTTTCGTAGGCAATCCCTGCGTTGGTGAGCAGGGTGTAATAGTCAGCCATTCAGGCCCCCTGAGGATAAATAGTGGATGTTTCGACGGTGTACATACCGGCGGCCATGAACGCCTCGCCAGAGGTTTCAAGCCCTTCGATGAACACCGGATAGATCGTCGTCAGCTCACCGCAGAAAGTCGCGGCGGCGATGGAGTGACTGCCGAACGCGCTCAAACCCACCGACACCGACAGCACATCCCGTTCGCTTTTGGCATCGGCCAGGCGTCGGTCGAGACGGGCGTCGATTTCTTCGCTGTAGGGTTGGTCGCTGAACGCTCGCACGCTGAAGCTGTAAGGCACGCCGGGCGGCGTCTGTTCGTACCAGGCGCGGACATCGGGGCGCAGTTGCAAGCCCTTGGCCGCGTTTTCCAGTGCCTTGCGAGTGCCGGCCTGGCGCGCGGTGGGCCAGGCGAGTTCGACGGTCAGGCGCTTTTCCGCTTCCGGTGCAGCGCTGCTCCACTCGGCGACGCCACGATCCGCTGCCAGATAGGGCAGAAACGCGACAGGTGTTTCGCTCGGGTTCATCAACTCGGGAAACGGCGGCGCGATGCGATCCAGCAGTGCACCGAAGCCCAGATCCAGACCGCGTTCGAGCGCCGAACTGTTGGCCGGCAGCAGCGTCGGACGTTGAGTTGGCTCACTCATAGTGTCAGCACCTCGACCTCGACGGCCTCGCAGTACGGCGCCTGAAACGCGCTGGTCACGATCGGCTTCAGCGGTTCAAGAATCTGCAGTTGCACGGCGCCGGCGCTGTGCAGCGTGTAGTCGATCCAGCTCGGATCGACCCGGCCTTCGAGGCGATGACAACTGTCGGCGTAAGCCTGCAATTGCTGCTGCGCGGCGACTTTGGTCAGGCCCGAGTCGGGGCCGGAATTGATCTTCGCCACCACGCGAATCTTGTAGCGCTGAATGTCGGCAGCCTTGACCGTGACCAGGTCGGTTTCCGGTCGTACATCGGGTCGGGCGAAGTGCTGACGCACGCCTGCAAGCAATGCCTCGGACGGCATGCCGTCACCGTCCCGCGCAAGCACGGTGACCTGTACTTCGCCCGGCGCAGTGCGCCGACCATTGCCGTCCTTGACCTGCGCCGCGAGGCCGTCCGGGTTGAAGGTATAAGTGACGTTCACCACACCGGCATCGCTGGATTCGACCTTCACCGTCGGTCGTTCACCGAGGGTGAACACCTCGCGGCGGTACTGCATCCGCGAACCGGCTGCCGGGGCGTGTGGCGCCAGGTAATAACGCAACCGGGCGTCGTCGTCACTTTCATAAATCGGCGGTACCGGCGGAAATGCCGCCGGGTCGCCCGGGTCGAGCAACTGCCGCTCCAGGCCCATGTCCGCCAGCCGAGCATCGAGATTGCTGCCGGTCGCCCACCACGCCAGCATCTGCTTGATGCGAGCGTTGTATTTGCGTTCATGGGTTTGCAGGCGCACGCAGAAGGCTTCGAGCGCCAGGGTCAGCAGTTCGCTTTCGTTGTCCAGACTGGTCTTGAGTTTCGCCGCGCTGTCGGGCGCTCGGGCGCCGACGTATTCGACGACGAAGGTCTTGAACTCGGCGAGCAGGTCTTCGAAGGCGTCGACGGTGATCAGCGCCGGTTCGGCCAACTGGTTCTGGCCGGGGATCAACATGCTCATGTCACTACCTCGAAAGTCTGTTGTCGGTTTTTCCAGGTGCCGGCGAAACGCAGCAGCAGACCGGCGCCCTGGCGGCTGGCGACGATCACGCTCGGCTGAAAATCGCTGATGCCGTTCTGCGTGTTGTAGAACGCCTGAGCTGCGTGGCTCTGGGCCAGAAGCAGAACGTCGTCACCAAGGTTCTGCCCCAGCAGCGTGGGGATCAGCGAGCCATAAAGGGGCCTTTTTTGCCGGGTGCCCAGCGGCGTGGTCAGGGCCCGGGTCGCGCGCTGCACAAACTGCAGCCAGTCGTCGACCGTGGCCCCGCTGTCTCTATCGATTCCGATCATGGGACGCTCTTGATTCAGGGACTGATGACGCGGCCCTGGTGATCCACCAACGGGCCGCTGAAGTGCACGCCGGAGGCGTCGATGGTCAGGCCGACTTCGCCCAGTTGCAGGCTGATGAGCTGCGACGTCATGGCCAGTCGCGCCGGGCCGATGCTCAGTTCCAGCGATTCGCGGGAACCGCTGAAAGCTGCCGGCCCGTTCTGCCAGTGCAGGGTGTGGCTGGCGTCGTCGTAGCCGCTTTCGCTGCCGTCGACATGCACCCGACGCGTCAGCGTCGGTACCGTCGCGACCGGCGGAAAGCGGTCGCTGTTCAGGCCGAACAACGCCACGCTCTGCGCTCCGCTTTCACCACTGCCATAGTTGAACAGCAGACACTGCTCGCCCACGGTGGGAATCCGCGACTCGCTCTGGGCGCCGGCACTCGGGTTGAAGAACTTGATGGCCGGCGTCAGCAATCCACCGTGGCTGACCTGGCAGGTATTGCTCGCCGCATCGACCGCCTGACAGACGCCGATGCGACAGAAACTCTCGGCACGTCGGTGCAGGTCGTCGATTTCCGCTTCCATTTCCGCCAGCCGCTCGATGATCGGCCCCAGTTGCATGCGCAGTAATGCGTCGAACATCAATCAGGCCTCCAGCGCGGTGTATTGGTCGGGGTCGTCGATGTCGCTGACTTCCCAGGTGCGGGCGAATTTCGGCGTACCGAGCGGATCGTCGAGCAGGGTCGGGCCGAGGTAGAGGGTTTGGGTGAAGGTCAGCGTCCACGCCTTGTATGGCTGGTCGGCGCGAATCAGCACTGACGGCAAACCATCAATGTTCATCGGCAGATCGCATTGATCGCCGGGCAGGCCCCAACGGTTGTCGGTGATCAGGTTTTTCAGCACGGCGATCAGATCGCAGGCGGCGAAAGCGCTGGCAGAAACGGCCGGGATGACTTGCAGCGATACGCTCATGATGTGGGCGATACGCCCGTCAGCGGCACGTGCTCCCGGTGCATTGCGGTCGAAGTCGATCAGCGCCCAGGCCTGAGCGCCAGGTGCCGTGAAGTCGTCGTGACTGCCAACCTGCAGATTCAGGCCGGCGCTGTTGCGCAAGGTTGCCGCCATCGCCGTGAACAGTTGCGACGGCTGCTGGATCGGTGCGGGCATGCATGACCTCCTTTTCAAATGTCCACGCGCAGTCCCGCCGCAGGAGTTGCAGGCAAAAAACGTGGGGGGATGGCTGATTGCGATGATGGTGTGAGATGGCTGGGCCAACGTGGCTTTTTATCGGCTGCCAACGAGAATAAAACCGCCACATGGCGGAGTAACACTCAAATATAAAAGCCCCGTTGCTACACGGGGCATACATCATTATTTGTACGTCAGAAGGTCCAGAGAACTTTACTCAGAGGCAAACTCCAAGTGCTGTTATCCCAGTGGTAAACACGTTTCGGCAAAATAGTTGGAGTAAAACCAAATCGAGCCCAGACGGGTTTTTCACTGACAATGGAGAAGCTTCCATTTGCCTGAATTTTCGCAATCGCCCCAGGACGACCAGCCGTGCCGGTAAACCAAAGCGGCGTATTGTTCGCGCCATAGATCACGAAATTTCCGTCATCCTGCATCACGGCACGAGTAGCGCCCTTGTTCTGTGTCCAGCTCGCCCAAAGAACACCGAGCGGTCCGTTCGAAACAACCAGATTACCGTCCGACTGGAAGACCAGCGTAGTACCACCGACCACATACCGTCGATCAACTTCGAGAGTCGTCCCGGCTGGAATATAGGTCGATTCCACAGAGGGGCTGATCGGGATGGCAGAGTTACTTGCCCAGACCGGGATCGAGTCGATCACGACGAGATTGCCGTCATTTTGCAGAGACAGATAGGCCCGATTGTAAGCTGCCCAAATATCAGCGTTAAGCGGCGTGCTGTTGGCAGTGCCCCACATACGGCCGCGCGTTGGATCATTGAGAAACGCGTAATACATCAGGTAGAAATAAATTTTTGAGTTATCTATCTGCTTTCCGGAACTTGTATACGGTTGACCGGCAATCGCCACCCAAACTGTATTGCCCCCCTCGTAAATGGCCAGATTGCCATCGGGCTGGACAATTAACTTGAAGCGCTTGTCCGGTGATTCAAGATATTGCCCAGCGGACATCTCATGCAGAGGCAGCAAAATCGAACTGCCGTTCGTAGTAAACGGGTAGCGTGGTAGCGTAGCCATATATTCACCTATTGACCGATTGGTTATTGTGGGCAGTCAATGCTGCGTTGGATCGCTCACAGGCGGGCTGACGAGACCTCGGGTCTTCGTGTGATTCAATGTCCTGCACCGAGGACATTTGATTTGCACTTGATGAAATGCATCTACTTTTGCAAGTAAACGATTGCATTTACCGCAACGAAAATCGCTCAGCATGAATTGAACTCCTTCTCAAATACCGCTGTGACGCCTCTTTACTCCTTGTTTGTATTACCAGGCGGTACTTCGCAAACGCCAATGCGCTTGGCCGCCCAGCGCTCGTAAAGACCAATGGCTACGTCGGCCCCGGCCATGGCCGTCAAGCAGCCGAAGGCGCCAGCGGCCCAGATCGACATGCCGGCGGCGTACAGCAGCATGATTGCCGACACGCCGCAGATCATGCAGGCGCCGGAGCGCAGGGCCAGACGCCGCAGCAATGGCCAGCCGCGAGCGCCCTCCTTGTCGGCGCGCCACATCTCGCCGGACACCCCGCCCACTACGGCGAGAAGGATGACCAGCCAGATCGGCATGTCTGCCAACGCTTGTTGCTCGTTTGTCATGTCACGCCTCCTGTTTTTAGTTGATGAGTGTTGTGTGTTGGGTTCAAGCGATGTCTCTTCAGGTAGGCATTCCAAAAAGCCCGGCGCTAGAGCCGGGCTTTTCAGTAATGCGCTCCTTCGCCTTCCTTTAAATCCTGTGTTCAAAAAAGGAAGCTGACTTTTCGGCGCTACTGGCGCGGTACGAGTCCATTCAAATTGTTTTTCCGACCGCGGTCCCTGCCCGCCGGATAACTGCTCTTGGTGCTTTACGCTGCACACCCGGGTCAGTTGCCAACCCTCTGAACCGTTGAGGCCGGTTCATCGCTGCCTGTTCTTGTGGAACTAAAGAGCTGTTGTTGCCAGCCGCTTTGTCGAGCGGCTTGGTGGCAAGGATATGCATGAATGCATATACAGTCAATGCGCAAATGCATTTATTTATGCACGAGAAATGCACGGACGCATGAAAGCCACGCCGTTCAAGGGTTGGAGGTTTTTGTACAGACGAAAAAAAACCCGCCAAGGGCGGGTTCTATCTGAGGGGGTTCAGGTTAGCGGGCGTACATGCCCCACCAGAAGACGTGACCGAGGATGACGATCTGCTCTTCCTGCATATCCTGGAAGCTGTAGTCCTCGTCCGGATGCTCATCGCGGTTGAAGCTGCGCAGACGGATACCGGTGGGCAGGCGGTAGAGTTGCTTCACGCGCAACTGACCGTTGTGATTGATCGCGTACAAGTCGCCATCGATGATGTCGCCGATACCACACTTGCCCGCATTTACACCGACGGTGGCGCCGTCCCGCAACACCGGCAACATGCTGTTGCCGCGTACGGTCACGCATTTGGCCTGGTCGAACTGCACACCGTTATGGCGCAGGCTGCGCTTGCCGAAGCGCAGGCTAGAGCGTTCGCTCTCTTCAATGACGAATCTTCCTGATCCAGCAGCCAATTCAACCTCGCGAAGAAAGGGCACCGACACCTCGTCATCATCGACAGGGGTATCGTCGTCCCACAGGCTTATGTCCTTGAGTTCCGCATGCACGTCATCACGCGCGCCACCGGTCACGGTCGCGAGGTCTGCGCGGCCGCGCAACTGATCGGTGCTCACATTGAAGTATTCGGCGATCTTCGATATGTGTTTATCCGAAGGATCGACGATCTTCCCGCTGAGAATCCGCGAGAGCGTTGATTGAGGCACGCCGGTGCGACGGTGGAGCTCCGTGGGGGAGATCCCGTGCTGGTCGAGCAGTGCTCTTAAGACGGAGGATACGTTGCGTTTTTGCATAACGCGCATAGTGCTTGAAGTTTTTTCGGAAGACAAATGCTGATTTGCATAAAACGTGCATAAATCACCATTAAACGCAGAAATGTGTCAGCGGACCGTCGTGCCTGCGTCGAGCAGACCACCCATGGTAACCTTGCGCCCATCGCGGAAAAGCCCGGCCGTCGCCCCCGCTTTTGCCCTACATCTTTTAACGAGTTGCCTGACAATCCGATGAATAAAGCCGTCTCCGACCTGTCCTCCCACACCCCGATGATGCAGCAGTACTGGCGCCTGAAGAATCAGCACCCGGATCAGCTGATGTTCTATCGCATGGGCGACTTCTACGAGATCTTCTATGAAGACGCGAAGAAGGCTGCCAAGTTGCTCGACATCACCCTGACCGCGCGCGGTCAGTCGGCGGGTCAGGCGATTCCGATGTGCGGGATTCCATACCACGCGGCGGAAGGTTACCTGGCGAAACTGGTCAAGCTCGGCGAGTCGGTGGTGATCTGCGAGCAGGTCGGCGACCCGGCCACCAGCAAGGGTCCGGTGGAACGTCAGGTGGTGCGGATCATCACCCCGGGTACGGTCAGTGACGAGGCGTTGCTGGATGAACGTCGCGACAACCTGATCGCGGCGGTATTGGGCGACGAGCGCCTGTTCGGCCTGGCCGTGCTGGACATCACCAGCGGCAACTTCACCGTGCTCGAGATCAAGGGCTGGGAAAACCTGCTGGCGGAGCTGGAACGGGTGAACCCGGTGGAACTGCTGATCCCGGACGACTGGCCGAAAGACCTGCCCGCGGAAAAACGCCGTGGCGTGCGTCGTCGTGCGCCGTGGGATTTCGAGCGCGATTCGGCGCTGAAAAGTCTCTGCCAGCAGTTCTCCACGCAAGACCTGAAAGGCTTCGGTTGCGAAACCCTGACTCTGGCCATCGGCGCCGCCGGTTGCCTGCTGGCCTACGCCAAGGAAACCCAGCGCACCGCCCTGCCCCATCTGCGCAGCCTGCGCCATGAGCGCCTGGACGACACCGTGGTACTCGACGGCGCGAGCCGCCGCAACCTCGAACTCGACACCAACCTGGCCGGTGGCCGCGACAACACCCTGCAATCGGTGGTCGATCGCTGCCAGACCGCGATGGGCAGCCGTCTGCTGACCCGTTGGCTGAACCGTCCGCTGCGCGATCTGACCGTGCTGCTGGCGCGGCAGACGTCGATCACTTGTCTGCTCGACGGTTATCGCTTCGAAAAGCTGCAACCACAACTCAAGGAAATCGGCGACATCGAGCGGATTCTGGCGCGGATCGGCCTGCGCAACGCGCGTCCTCGTGACCTTGCGCGTCTACGCGATGCCCTCGGCGCGCTACCGCAACTGCAAGTGGCGATGACCGACCTTGAGGCGCCGCACCTGCAACGCCTGGCGACCACCACCAGCACCTACCCGGAACTGGCGGCGCTGCTGGAAAAAGCCATTATCGACAACCCGCCAGCGGTGATCCGCGACGGCGGCGTGCTGAAAACCGGTTACGACAGCGAACTCGACGAGCTGCAATCACTGAGCGAAAACGCCGGCCAGTTCCTGATCGACCTCGAAGCACGGGAGAAGGCCCGCACTGGCCTGGCCAACCTGAAAGTCGGTTACAACCGCATCCACGGCTACTTCATCGAGTTGCCGAGCAAACAGGCGGAGTCCGCGCCGGCGGATTACATCCGTCGCCAGACGCTCAAGGGCGCCGAGCGCTTCATCACCCCGGAACTGAAAGAATTCGAAGACAAGGCGCTGTCGGCCAAAAGCCGTGCCCTGGCCCGCGAGAAGATGCTTTATGAAGCGCTGCTGGAAGACCTGATCAGCCAGCTGCCACCCCTGCAGGACACTGCCGGTGCACTGGCCGAGCTGGACGTGCTGAGCAACCTGGCCGAGCGTGCGCTGAACCTCGACCTGAACTGCCCGCGTTTCGTCAGCGAGCCGTGCATGCGCATCACTCAGGGTCGTCACCCGGTGGTCGAGCAAGTGCTGACCACGCCGTTCGTGGCCAACGATCTGAGCCTGGATGACAACACCCGAATGCTGGTGATTACCGGTCCGAACATGGGCGGTAAATCCACCTACATGCGGCAAACCGCATTGATCGTGCTGCTGGCACATATCGGCAGCTTCGTGCCGGCGGCCAGTTGCGAATTGTCGCTGGTGGACCGGATCTTCACCCGGATCGGCTCCAGCGATGACCTGGCCGGTGGCCGTTCGACCTTCATGGTCGAAATGAGTGAAACCGCCAATATCCTGCACAACGCCACCGAACGCAGCCTGGTGCTGATGGACGAAGTCGGTCGCGGCACCAGCACATTCGACGGTCTGTCGCTGGCATGGGCGGCGGCCGAGCGTCTGGCGCACCTGCGTGCCTATACTCTATTTGCGACGCACTATTTCGAACTCACCGTGTTGCCGGAAGCCGAGCCGTTGGTGGCCAACGTGCACCTCAACGCCACCGAGCACAACGAGCGCATCGTGTTCCTGCACCACGTGTTGCCGGGGCCTGCCAGCCAGAGCTACGGTCTGGCCGTGGCGCAACTGGCCGGCGTACCGAGCGAAGTGATCGTGCGTGCCCGTGAGCACCTGAGCCGACTGGAAGACACCGCATTGCCACATGAGGCGCCGAAGCCTGCCGTCAAAGGCAAGCCGGCCGCCCCGCAGCAGAGCGACATGTTCGCCAGCCTGCCGCATCCGGTGCTGGATGAGTTGGCGAAAGTGGATCTCGATGACCTGACTCCGCGTCGAGCACTCGAATTGTTATATGCACTTAAGAACCGGATCTAAGCACCGAAGAACCGGATATAACGCAAACGGCTTCAAGCTGTTAGAATCTCGCGCGGTTTGGGATGCTGCTGGCTAATAGCCTGGCTGGCAGACATCGCTCCCGAACCTGGCGACCCCAACCGTGAAGGGGCAACGCTGCCGCCGCCTGAGGAGAAAATTAGAAATGACCTTCGTCGTCACCGACAACTGCATCAAGTGCAAGTACACCGACTGCGTAGAAGTGTGTCCGGTGGACTGCTTTTACGAAGGCCCGAACTTCCTGGTAATTCACCCGGATGAGTGCATCGACTGCGCCCTGTGCGAACCAGAATGCCCGGCCGTGGCCATTTTCTCCGAGGACGAAGTTCCGGAAGAGATGCAGGAGTTCATTCAACTGAACGTTGAATTGGCCGAAATCTGGCCGAACATCACCGAGAAGAAAGAATCGCTGCCGGATGCCGAAGAGTGGGATGGCGTCAAAGGCAAGATCAAAGACCTCGAACGCTGATCTGTCACGCGTTCTGAAGAGGCCCCTTGCGGGCCTTTTTTTCGTCTCTGCCTTGAGTTTTTACGGGCAAAAAAAAGGGGCGGTTTGACCCGCCCACATTTTTTCCCTATTCCCTGTATTCCTTTTCATCGTCCTGATGAATCGCATCCCGCGATGTCCTTTCCCCTCATCCTTGAAGGGCGTGTCTGTCCGTCGACACAGTGCTGATACTAAAGAGTTCCCTGCCGAGAGCAATCGCCCCAGACAGCCAAAAGGGACTGTAATAAGCACTTCATATTTAAAAATATGCATGAAAATCAATTAGTTAAACTACAAGCCATCGAACAATAGACGTCTACCGTCCTGTAAAAATAGGGAACACTTACGAAAGAGTAAGCCAAGGCTTACACCGCGAGACTACAAACGATGGAATTGCCGACCGTATGTCTGGGGATGAATGGTGTGGCGAGGGAGTCTGCTCCCGCTAGGCGGCGCAACGGGCCCTAAAGCGGGGCCACTTCGTGCCCCAGCATGAGCAAGCTCCCTCGCCACAGGAGATCCCGTTCGGTGCTCGAACAGGCAACAAAAAGCCCCGAACCAGTCGGGGCTTTTTGTGGGCGGTCGTCAGAGGCGCTTACTGAAACAGCGACTCGCTCGACAGGCCATTCTTCTCGAGGATTTCACGAAGGCGCTTGAGGCCCTCCACCTGGATCTGCCGCACCCGCTCCCGGGTCAGGCCGATCTCCAGGCCTACATCTTCCAGCGTGCTGCTCTCGTGGCCGCGCAGGCCGAAGCGGCGTACGACCACCTCGCGCTGCTTGTCGGTCAGTTCCGAGAGCCATTGATCGATGCTCTGCGACAGGTCGTCATCCTGCAGCAGTTCGCATGGATCGGTCGGACGGTCATCCGTCAGGGTGTCCAGCAGGGTTTTATCCGAATCCGGACCCAGCGAGACGTCGACCGAAGAAACCCGCTCGTTCAGGCCGAGCATGCGCTTGACCTCGCCCACCGGTTTTTCCAGCAGGTTGGCGATTTCTTCGGGTGAAGGTTCGTGATCGAGCTTTTGCGTCAGCTCCCGTGCAGCCCGCAGGTACACGTTGAGTTCCTTGACCACATGGATCGGCAACCGGATGGTCCGGGTCTGATTCATGATCGCGCGCTCGATGGTCTGACGAATCCACCAGGTTGCGTAGGTCGAGAAGCGGAAGCCGCGCTCGGGGTCGAACTTTTCCACTGCGCGGATCAAGCCGAGGTTGCCCTCTTCGATCAGATCCAGCAGCGACAGCCCCCGATTGACGTAACGCCGGGCGATCTTGACGACCAGCCGCAGGTTACTTTCAATCATGCGCTTGCGCCCGGCAGGGTCGCCACTTTGCGACAGGCGCGCAAAATGAACTTCTTCCTCGGGAGAGAGCAGTGGAGAAAAGCCGATTTCGTTGAGATACAGCTGCGTGGCATCGAGTGCCCGCGTGTAGTCGATGTACTTGTGTTGTTTAAGTGAAGCGGAGTGTTTGGATTTGGAACGAACGGAAGGTGGAGCAGCCCCTTCATCATTCGACATCGAAGATTCCGAATCGATGCCGGCCTCCATAAGGAGAACCTCATCGTCGATGTCAAACTCCGGCACTTCTTTACTGAGAGCCATTGTTATAGTCCTTTGGTGAGTTCGACCCCAAGCTCAAGCGACGCCTTTATCCTTGGCAGCGCTGGAGCCTGTCCCCTCTACGCGACGGAACAGGCTGGCTTACAAATCAACGTCTTGGCAGGAACTGCAGCGGATCTACAGGTTTACCTTGTCGGCGAATCTCAAAATGCAGTTTCACCCGGTCTGTACCCGTTGACCCCATTTCGGCAATTGTCTGTCCGACCTTGACCTGCTGTCCCTCCCGAACCAACAGCCGACGGTTGTGACCGTAAGCACTGACGTAGGTTTCGCTGTGTTTGATGATGACTAATTCGCCGTAGCCCCTTAAGCCACTCCCGGCGTATACCACCGTCCCATCAGACGCAGCTAAAACAGGCTGTCCCAAATCTCCGGCGATATCAATTCCTTTATTCAAACTACCGTTTGAAGAGAATTTTCCAATCAGAATGCCATTAGATGGCCATCCCCAGCCGGTCGGGGCCGGGCCCGGTGGAGGCAGTGGAACCGGGGCCGGTTTGTTGGCGACGGACGGTGCAGCCCCCGCAGAACCGGCCCCGGAACCGGTCACTGTGGTGGTCGTCGTGCCATTCGCCTGGCGCCGGATTACCGTGGTTTTGCTCGACGAAGATGGCGAGGAACTGCTGTTGCTCACCACTGCTGTCGGCGTTGAACCGGTGCGGCCATCGAAGCGAATTGTCTGACCCGGATGTATCGTATACGGCGTAGGAATATTGTTCCGCGCCGCGAGGGCTTTGTAGTCCCAGCCGTAGCGAAAAGCGATGGAAAACAGCGTATCGCCCGGACGGACTACATATTGCCCGGTCGTGACGGCTGGACGCTGGGCCGCCGCACCGTTGCGATCGACTACTCGTACGTTACTCGATTTGGTGCTGGAGCAACCGACCAGCAAGGTGCTCAATACAAGGCCAGTCACCAGGCGCTGAAAGCTCGTGTTACCCATACGCTGCGCAATGACTGTGAGACTCACCCGCCGCTCCCTTTGTGGTGGCTGAAATATGTGGAATGCCGTGTCGCGGCAAGCAGTGTCGCAAGTATAACGGGCCGCACAGGCTTTACCGTTAAAGATGCGAAAACGCTTCACGCACACGTTTGCCCGTGGACAATTCGTAGCGTTTAACTCCTTGCTGCCGGTGTAAGACCGAGTCCAGCGAAAGGAATTCAGCGCCTGTAAACAAATGCTCAGGCCAACGGGCCGTTGAGCAATGGCACGAAGCGCACCGCGCCCAAAACGTGGCGGGAAAAGCCGTGCTCTTCACGCACGATCAGCATCAATTGCTGCACTTCCCCCGAGCCGACCGGAATCACCATCCGCCCCCCCGGAGCCAGTTGATCAAGCAACGCCTGCGGCACATCGGTGGCGACCGCCGTGACGATGATGCCGTTATACGGTGCCAGTGCCGGCCAGCCTTCCCAGCCATCGCCCCAGCGGAACACCACGTTGCGCAGGTTGAGTTCGACCAGGCGTTCTTTGGCCCGGTCCTGCAGGACCTTGATGCGTTCGACCGAAAAGACCCGCTCAACCAGTTGCGACAGCACCGCCGTCTGATAGCCCGAACCGGTGCCGATTTCCAGCACCTTGTCCAACGGGCCCGCCTCCAGCAGCAGCTCGCTCATGCGCGCCACCATATAAGGCTGGGAGATGGTCTGGTTGTGGCCGATCGGCAGCGCAGTATCTTCGTAGGCACGGTGTGCCAGTGCTTCATCGACGAACAGATGACGCGGCGTACGGCGGATCACTTCCAGCACCTTGGCGTTGGACAGGCCTTCTTCATAGAGACGCTGGATCAGACGTTCGCGCGTGCGCTGCGACGTCATGCCGATGCCACTGCGCATTCTGTCTTCGTGTTCACGAGCCATCAGCGCAGTCCCTCCAGCCAGCCGTCGAGACTTCTGAAGGCATCGTTGAAGGTGCGATCGAGCTGCAATGGCGTGATCGACACATAACCTTGCATCACCGCATGAAAGTCAGTGCCCGGGCCGCCATCTTCGGCATCGCCGGCAGCGGCGATCCAGTAACCGGCCTTGCCACGCGGATCGACCACTTTCATCGGTGCCGCGGCACGGGCGCGATGGCCCAGGCGGGTCAGTTGAATACCGCGAATGTGTTCGATCGGCAAATTGGGGATGTTCACGTTCAGCACCGTGCGCGGCGGCAGGTCCAGCCCGGCGTGGGCCTCGACCAGTTTGCGCGCGAAATGGGCCGCTGTCGCCAGATTATCCACCTGCCGCGAGACCAGCGAGAACGCGAACGAAGGGCGCTCGAGGAAGCGCCCTTCGAGGGCGGCCGCCACGGTGCCGGAATACAGCACATCATCGCCCAGATTGGCGCCGAGGTTGATCCCGGAAACCACCATGTCCGGCTCGCGCTCCAGCAGGCCGTTGAGGCCCAGGTGCACGCAGTCGGTCGGTGTACCGTTGAGGCTGATGAAACCGTTGGCCAGGTATTGCGGGTGCAACGGACGGTCGAGCGTCAGCGAACTGCTGGCGCCGCTTTTGTCCTGCTCCGGGGCGATAACCACGCATTCGGTGTAATCCGCCAGCGCACCATAAAGCGCGGCGAGACCGGGTGCGGTTACCCCATCGTCGTTAGAAATCAGAATACGCATGGGCTGTCCGTCTGCCCCACCGGCACCAGATCAACGAGTTCGCGCACCAATACGGTGGCGAAGCATCCGGCCGGGAGGACGAATTCCAGTTGCAGAATGTCAGGCTGGGGATAATGCCACGACAACCCGCCAATGGGCAGCCGCAGGATGCGACGTTCGTGGCTCATTCCGGCATTGATCAACCAATCGCGCAGGTCGGCCTCGCGCTCGGCAATCCCCTGCTCCAGATCATGGACAGCGCCGGCAGCCGGTGAGTCACCTTCGCCCCACTGCGGACCGGTGGGGTGCAGATCGAGAATCGCCAGACGCGGATCGCTGCATTCGGCTTCACCGGCCGGGAAAAAACTACGGCTGTCGGTGAACGCCAGCAGATCGCCCACCTGCGCCTGCTGCCAGGTACCGTCGGCAACCCGCGCCGCCAAGACCTGATTGAACAGAAAACTGCGCGCCGTCGACAGCAGCCGCGAACGCACATTGCGCTGCTCCGGTAGAGCCTTGCGCGCCGCCCACGCACGCGCATCAACGACGTTGCCGCCGTCATGGCCGAAACGCTGGGCGCCGAAATAATTGGGAATGCCTTGCTTGGCGATCAACTGCAGACGCTGTTCGATCGCCTCCTTGTCGCCGGCGAACTGGGTCAGGCGCAGGGTAAAACCGTTGGCCGAATGCGCGCCGCGTTGCAGCTTGCGCTTGTGGCGCGTGGTCTTGAGGATCTTCAGCGTATCGTTCTCCGCCGCCGACAGGTCCGGATCAGCCTTGCCCGGCAGTTGCACGCTGAACCACTGGCGGGTCAGCGCCTGACGATCCTTGAGCCCGGCATAGCTGACGGTACGCAAGGACACGCCGGCTGCCTTGGCAATTCGGCGCGCCGCTTCCTCGGTGTTCAGGCCACGTTTTTCCACCCAGATCCACAGGTGTTCACCATCGCCGCTGAACGGGATGTCGAGCACTTCGTCGACCTGAAAATCTTCGGCGATGGCTTTCAGTACTGCGGTACCGAGGGGTTCGCCATAGGCTCGCGGGCCGAGCAATTGCAGTTCGTTCATGCGCGCAGCAACAAGGCGACGGAGTGCACGGCGATGCCTTCTTCGCGACCGACAAAGCCAAGCTTTTCGGTGGTGGTAGCTTTCACGTTCACTTGATCCAACTCAACTTGAAGATCGGCGGCGATCAACGCGCGCATCGATTCGATATGCGGGGCCATTTTCGGCGCCTGGGCAACGATGGTGTTGTCGACATTGCCGATTTTCCAGCCCTTGGCGTGGATCAGCGCGACCACATGGCGCAACAGCACGCGGCTGTCGGCACCCTTGAATTGCGGGTCGGTGTCCGGAAAGTGTTTGCCGATATCCCCTAGCGCAGCCGCGCCGAGCAAGGCATCGCTCAAGGCGTGCAGCAGGACGTCACCGTCGGAGTGAGCGAGCAGCCCGAAGCCGTGTGCAATGCGCACGCCGCCCAGAGTAATGAAATCGCCTTCAGCGAAACGGTGCACATCGTAGCCGTGGCCAATACGCATAAAAAAAACGCCCCGATTTTTGTCAGGGCGTGATTCTACCTGCATTAACCCGGGGGGTGTTCTCAATTAGTTTCCCCTCCGCGTTGTCGCCTTAAAGCGTGCCAGGCAAGGCGCAGGCCGCTGGGAATGGTTGTTCCCTTCCCAAGGCATGCAACGCAGCATGGCACGCTTTAAGGCACAACCCGAAGGGCCGGGCCTGCTGTTTTGCAGGGCTGCGTTGCTCGAAGCTTATTTGGAACAACCAAACCACGCTTCTCGCGCCTTGCCCTGCAAAACAGCAGACCCGGCGCGGAGTGGAAACTAACTGAGAATACCCCCCAGGGCGCGTGCGTGATGCTGCAAGTGGTCGTCAATGAAGCTTGCGATGAAGAAATAGCTGTGGTCATAACCCGGTTGCAGACGCAGCGTCAGCGGATGACCCGCTTGTTTTGCCGCTTGTTGCAGGGCTTCGGGTTTGAGCTGGTTTTCAAGGAAATCATCGCGATCACCCTGGTCCACCAACAGCGGCAATTTCTCGTCGGCTTCGGCAATCAGCGCACAGGCATCCCACTCTTTCCACTTGGAGCGGTCTTCACCCAGATAGCGGGAGAATGCTTTCTGCCCCCACGGGCAATCCATCGGGTTGTTGATCGGCGAAAACGCCGACACCGATTGGTAACGCCCCGGATTGCGCAGCGCGCAGACCAACGCACCGTGACCGCCCATGGAGTGGCCGCTGATGCTGCGTTTGTCCGATGCCGGGAAATGCGCTTCAACCAGTGAAGGCAATTCCTGCACGACATAGTCATGCATCCGATAGTGCCGCGACCACGGTTCCTGCGTGGCATTCAGGTAGAACCCGGCGCCGAGGCCGAAATCCCAGGCGCCATCCGGATCACCCGGCACGTCCGGGCCACGCGGACTGGTGTCCGGCGCGACGATAATCAGACCGAGTTCGGCTGCCATGCGCATCGCCCCGGCCTTCTGCATGAAGTTTTCGTCTGTGCAGGTCAGCCCCGACAACCAGTACAGCACCGGCAACTGACCGCCCTGCTCCGCTTGCGGCGGCAGGTACACGGCAAACACCATGTCGCAGCCGAGCACCTCGGAGCGGTGGCGATAGCGCTTGTGCCAACCGCCGAAACTTTTCTGACAGGAGATGTTTTCCAGACTCATGGGGATTCTCCCAGCTGCAAGCGGCAAGCTTCGAGCTTCAAGAAAAGGCAAAAGCGGCCTGACTTGCAGCTTGAAGCTTGTAACTTGAGGCTGCTTTTAGAAATGAATGACGGTACGGATGCTCTTGCCTTCGTGCATCAGGTCGAAAGCCTTGTTGATGTCTTCCAGGCCCATGGTGTGGGTGATGAACGTATCCAGCGGGATTTCGCCGCTCTGGGCCATGTCGACGTAGCTTGGCAGTTCGGTACGGCCACGCACGCCGCCGAACGCCGAACCGCGCCAGACGCGACCGGTCACCAACTGGAATGGACGGGTCGAAATTTCCTGACCGGCACCGGCCACGCCGATGATCACCGATTCGCCCCAGCCCTTGTGGCAGCACTCCAGCGCTGCGCGCATCAGTTGCACGTTACCGATGCACTCGAAGGAAAAGTCAACGCCGCCGTCGGTCATGTCGACGATCACTTCCTGGATCGGCCGATCAAAATCCTTCGGATTGACGCAGTCAGTAGCGCCCAACTGCTTGGCGATTTCGAACTTGGCCGGGTTGATGTCAATGGCGATGATCCGCGCAGCCTTGGCTTTCACCGCGCCGATCACGGCGGACAGGCCGATGCCGCCCAGACCGAAGATCGCCACGGTGTCCCCTGGCTTGACCTTGGCGGTGTTGAGCACCGCACCGATACCGGTGGTCACGCCGCAACCAAGCAAGCAGACCTTTTCCAGCGGCGCATCCTTGGAGATTTTCGCCACGGAGATTTCCGGGAGCACGGTGTACTCGGAGAAGGTCGAGGTACCCATGTAGTGGAAAATCGTTTCGCCCTTGTAGGAAAAGCGCGAAGTACCGTCCGGCATCAGACCTTTGCCCTGGGTGGCGCGAATTGCCTGACACAAGTTGGTCTTGCCCGACTTACAGAATTTGCACTGCCCGCATTCCGGGGTGTACAGCGGAATCACGTGATCACCGACGGCGACCGAGGTCACGCCTTCGCCGATGGCCTCAACGATCGCACCACCTTCGTGGCCGAGGATCGACGGGAAGATACCTTCCGGGTCAGCACCGGACAGGGTGTAGGCGTCAGTGTGGCAAACCCCGGAAGCCACCACGCGCAGCAACACTTCACCGGCCTTCGGCATGGCGACATCGACTTCTACGATTTCCAGCGGCTTCTTGGCCTCGAAGGCAACGGCGGCGCGCGACTTGATCATGCTGACTCTCCAGTGAATCCATTGAATAAAAAAACCAGACCGGCAGTGTAGTACAGCGCTATCTGATGAATAATCAGGACAAAAGCAAAACATTATTGCCACACAGGGATAATCCCGATGTCCGAAAACCGCTGGGAAGGCATCGACGAGTTCGTCGCCGTCGCCGAATGCAGCCAATTCACCGCTGCGGCAGAACGCCTTGGAGTTTCTTCCTCACACATCAGTCGACAAATCGTACGGCTGGAAGAGCGTTTGCAGACACGTCTGCTCTACCGCAGCACTCGCCGTGTCACCCTGACCGAGGCCGGACAGACCTTTCTGCAGCATTGCCAACGCCTGCAAGACGGTCGCGAAGAAGCCCTGCGCGCCGTCGGCGACCTGACCAGTGAACCAAAAGGCATGCTGCGCATGACCTGCGCCGTGGCCTATGGCGAGCGGTTCATCGTGCCGTTGGTGACGCGATTCATGGGGCAATACCCGCAATTGCGCGTCGACATCGAACTGAGCAATCGCCAACTCGATCTGGTGCATGAGGGGTTGGATCTGGCGATCCGCCTGGGTCGGCTACAGGATTCGCGACTGGTCGCCACTCGGCTGGCGCCACGGCGCATGTACCTGTGCGCGTCACCGTCCTACCTGGAACGGTACGGTCGCCCACACAGTTTGTCGGAACTGAGTCGGCACAATTGCCTGATCGGCAGCTCGGATCTGTGGCAACTGGAACAGAACGGGCGGGAATTTTCCCAGCGCGTGCAGGGAAACTGGCGTTGCAACAGTGGGCAAGCGGTGCTGGACGCGGCGCTGCAAGGGGTCGGGTTGTGTCAGTTGCCGGACTACTACGTGCTTGAGCATTTGCACAGCGGGGCGCTGATTTCGTTGCTCGAGGCGCATCAACCGCCGAATACCGCGGTGTGGGCGTTGTATCCGCAGCAGCGGCATTTGTCGCCGAAGGTGCGCAAGCTGGTGGATTTCTTGAAGGCAGGGTTGGCTGAGCGGCCTGAGTATCAGGAATGAGTATTGGGTTGGCTGTAAATGCGCTATCGCGAGCAGGCTCACTCCTACAGGGGAACGCATCTCAAAATGTAGGAGTGAGCCTGCTCGCGATGGCGATTCAACAGGCACCACAGAAATTCAGCGGCGATTAGCCCAACGCTGACGCAACCACTCCAGATCTTCCGGCCGGGTGACCTTGAGGTTGTCCGCCCGCCCTTCGATCAGACGCGGCGCCAAGCCGGCCCACTCCATCGCCGAGGCCTCATCGGTAATCAGCGCATCGGCCACCAGACTGTCCGCCAACGCCCGATGCAAAGCACCGAGGCGGAACATCTGTGGCGTGTAGGCCTGCCAGATCACGCTGCGGTCAACGGTTTCGACCACGCGACCGCGCTTGTCGACCCGCTTCAGCGTGTCGCGCGCCGGTACAGCGAGCAGACCGCCTACCGGGTCATCCGCCAGCTCGGCCAGCAGCTTGTCGAGATCGTCGCGACTCAGGTTGGGCCGCGCCGCATCGTGCACCAGCACCCAATCCTCATCGTCGGCACCTTGTGCATGCAGATGCAGCAAGGCGTTGAGCACAGAAGCAGAACGCTCGGCGCCCCCCTCAACCCGCTGAATACGCGAGTCACCGGCGCACGCCAGGTTCGGCCAATAAGGATCGTCAACAGCAAGACTGACCACCAGCCCCTTGAGGCTTGGGTGATCCAGAAAACAGCCGAGGCTGTGTTCGAGAATTGTGCGTCCGCCCAGTTGCAGGTATTGCTTGGGACGGTCCGCGGCCATTCGGGCACCGACGCCCGCGGCAGGAATCACGGCCCAGAAGGCCGGCAGAGAATCGATCATTGGGCCAGCTGGTAAAGGGTTTCACCGTCCTTGACCATGCCCAGCTCATGGCGAGCGCGTTCTTCAACGGTCTCCATGCCTTTTTTCAGCTCGCTGACTTCAGCGTCCATCACTCGGTTGCGCTCCAGCAGGCCTTCATTCTCGGCGTGCTGATCAGCAATCTGCTGATTCAGCTCGGCGACCTGCGCCAGACTGCCATTGCCCACCCACAGGCGGTACTGCAGACCGGCCAGCAGCAAGAGCAAAACGAGAAACAACCAGTAAGGACTGCGCATCGAATATCAGGTATCCAGTGAAAAAAGACAGCCACGCCAAAACTTTGAAACATCTGATAGCACGAAGCCTGGAAGATCCAGGCTTGTGCATATAAGGCATCAGATTAGTGGCAAATCCATCGCTGTCACGACTTTTCCGACACAATCCGGTGTCTTTTTACCATTTACAACTCAGCCGCGGAACTCGCTGCGACCGTTGTACTTGGCTTTGCCATTCAACTGCTCTTCGATACGCAGCAGTTGGTTGTACTT
Source organism: Pseudomonas sp. MG-9 (assembly GCF_018729515.1). Classification (NCBI taxonomy): domain Bacteria; kingdom Pseudomonadati; phylum Pseudomonadota; class Gammaproteobacteria; order Pseudomonadales; family Pseudomonadaceae; genus Pseudomonas; species Pseudomonas sp. MG-9. The sequence continues at coordinate 47,186 of NZ_JAHHZH010000005.1, read as the reverse complement.
GGAAACACGGTCGGAACGGCACAGCGAACCGGTCTTGATCTGGCCAGCCGAGGTGCCCACAGCCAGGTCGGCAATGGTCGAATCTTCGGTTTCGCCCGAGCGGTGCGAGATCACTGCGGTGTAACCGGCTGCCTTGGCCATCTGGATGGCTTCCAGGGTTTCGGTCAGGGTGCCGATCTGGTTGAACTTGATCAGGATCGAGTTGGCGATCTTTTTATCGATGCCTTCTTTCAGGATCTTGGTGTTGGTCACGAACAGGTCGTCACCTACCAGTTGGGTCTTCTCGCCGATCTTGTCGGTGAGGATCTTCCAGCCAGCCCAGTCGGACTCGTCCAGACCGTCTTCGATCGAGATGATCGGATAACGTTCGGTCAGGCCTTTGAGGTAGTCGGCGAAACCTTCAGCGGTGAACACCTGGCCTTCACCGGACAGGTTGTACTTGCCATCTTCGTAGAATTCGCTGGCTGCGCAGTCCAGCGCCAGGGTCACGTCGGTGCCCAGTTTGTAACCGGCGTTGGCCACTGCTTCGGAGATCACTTTCAGCGCGTCTTCGTTGGACGCCAGGTTCGGCGCGAAACCGCCTTCGTCGCCAACGGCGGTGCTCAGGCCACGGGCCTTCAGCACAGCTTTGAGGTGATGGAAAATCTCGGTGCCCATGCGCAGACCTTCCGAGAAGGTCTTGGCGCCAACCGGCTGCACCATGAATTCCTGGATGTCGACGTTGTTATCGGCGTGCTCGCCACCGTTGATGATGTTCATCATCGGCACCGGCATCGAGTACACACCCGGAGTGCCGTTCAGGTTGGCGATGTGTGCGTACAGCGGCAGGTCCTGATCCTGTGCAGCCGCCTTGGCCGCTGCCAGGGACACGGCGAGGATGGCGTTGGCGCCCAGGGTTGCCTTGTTTTCAGTACCGTCGAGCTTGATCATCGCGTGATCCAGGGCTTTCTGGTCGCTTGGGTCGGTGCCCAGCAGCAGATCGCGGATCGGACCGTTGATGTTGGCTACCGCCTTGAGCACGCCCTTGCCCAGGTAACGGCTCTTGTCGCCATCACGCAGCTCGAGCGCTTCACGCGAGCCAGTGGATGCACCGGACGGCGCGCAAGCGCTGCCGATGATGCCGTTGTCGAGAAGCACGTCCGCTTCCACGGTGGGATTGCCACGGGAGTCGAGAACTTCACGACCTTTGATGTCGACGATTTTTGCCATTGTTGTAAACACTCCAAAGTTGACGAAAACGACGCAGCTAGAGGAAATCTTTTTACCGTCGGCAAGTGGTGTGCAGCGGGCAGCTTGCAGACGACAACGCACATACCCGAGGGCATGTGCGACAAATCGTGCGGTACTTTACCGGAGAAATGAGCTTTACGCGGTTTCTACCGTCGGAAAACTCTTCACCAGTTCGTCCAAAGCTTTGAGCTGGGCCAGAAATGGCTCCAGTTTGTCCAGACGCAAGGCGCAAGGGCCGTCGCATTTGGCGTTGTCCGGGTCCGGGTGCGCTTCGAGGAACAGACCGGCCAGCGACTGGCTCATGCCGGCCTTGGCCAGATCGGTGACCTGTGCACGGCGACCGCCGGCGGAGTCGGAACGACCGCCAGGCATTTGCAGCGAATGGGTCACGTCGAAGAATACCGGGTACTCGAACTGCTTCATGATGCCGAAGCCGAGCATGTCCACCACGAGGTTGTTGTAGCCGAAGCTCGAACCACGCTCGCAGAGGATCAGTTGATCGTTACCCGCTTCCACGCACTTGTTCAGGATGTGTTTCATTTCCTGAGGCGCAAGGAACTGGGCTTTCTTGATGTTGATGACGGCATTGGTCTTGGCCATCGCGACGACCAGATCGGTCTGGCGCGACAGGAAGGCCGGCAGCTGGATGATGTCGCAGACTTCAGCGACGACCGCGGCCTGGTCAGGCTCGTGGACGTCGGTGATGATCGGCACACCGAAGGCTTGTTTGATGTCCTGGAAGATGCGCATGCCCTCTTCCAGGCCAGGACCACGATAGGAGGTCACAGAAGATCGGTTGGCCTTGTCGAAACTGGCCTTGAACACGTAAGGGATACCGAGTTTCTCGGTGACCTTCACGTACTCTTCGCAAACCTGCATGGCCATGTCGCGGCTTTCCAGCACGTTCATGCCGCCGAACAGCACCATGGGTTTGTCGTTGGCGATCTCGATGTTGCCAACGCGGATGATCTTCTGTGCCATCGGGTTACGCCTTCTTCTGGTGTTGTGCCAACGCTGCCTTGACGAAACCGCTGAACAGCGGGTGACCGTCACGTGGCGTCGAGGTGAACTCAGGGTGGAACTGGCAAGCGACGAACCATGGATGATCCGGGGCTTCGACCACTTCAACCAGCGCGGCGTCAGCGGAGCGACCGGAGATTTTCAGGCCGGCTTCGATGATTTGTGGCAGCAGGTTGTTGTTCACTTCGTAGCGGTGACGGTGACGCTCGACAATCACATCCTTGCCGTAGCAATCGTGCACCTTGGAGCCGGCTTCCAGCAGGCATTCCTGAGCGCCCAGGCGCATGGTGCCGCCCAGATCGGACGCTTCGGTACGCACTTCAACCGCGCCGGTCGCGTCTTCCCACTCGGTGATCAGACCCACGACCGGGTGGCCGCTGGCGCGATCGAACTCGGTGGAGTTGGCGTCTTTCCAGCCCATCACGTTACGGGCGAACTCGATGACCGCCACTTGCATGCCGAGGCAGATGCCCAGGTACGGAACCTTGTTTTCGCGAGCGTACTGAACGGCAGTGATCTTGCCTTCAACGCCACGCAGACCGAAGCCGCCCGGTACCAGAATCGCGTCGACACCTTCGAGCAGCGCAGTGCCCTGGTTCTCGATGTCTTCGGAATCAATGTAGCGCAGGTTGACCTTGGTACGGTTGCTGATGCCGGCGTGACTCATCGCTTCGATCAGCGACTTGTAGGCGTCCAGCAACTCCATGTACTTGCCGACCATCGCGATGGTGACTTCGTGTTCCGGGTTCAGCTTGGCGTCAACCACCGCTTCCCACTCGGACAGGTCAGCACTGCCGCATTGCAGGCCAAAGCGCTCGACAACAAAATCATCCAGACCCTGCGAGTGCAGGATGCCCGGGATCTTGTAGATGGTATCGGCGTCTTCCAGCGCGATCACCGCACGTTCTTCAACGTTGGTGAACTGCGCGATCTTGCGACGCGAGGACACATCGATCGGGTGATCGGAACGGCACACCAGCACGTCTGGCTGCAGGCCGATCGAACGCAGTTCCTTGACGGAGTGCTGGGTCGGTTTGGTCTTGGTTTCGCCAGCGGTGGCGATGTACGGCACCAGCGTCAGGTGCATCAGCATCGCGCGCTTGGCGCCGACTTCGAAACGCAACTGGCGGATGGCTTCGAGGAACGGTTGCGATTCGATGTCACCGACGGTGCCACCGATTTCAACCATCGCCACGTCAGCGTCACCGGCACCCTTGATGATGCGGCGCTTGATTTCGTCGGTGATGTGCGGAATCACCTGGATGGTTGCACCCAGGTAGTCACCACGACGCTCTTTGCGCAGCACGTGCTCGTAGACACGGCCGGTGGTGAAGTTGTTGTTCTGGGTCATGGTCGTGCGGATGAACCGCTCGTAGTGGCCCAGGTCCAGGTCGGTCTCGGCGCCGTCGTGGGTGACGAACACTTCACCGTGCTGGAACGGACTCATGGTGCCTGGATCGACGTTGATGTACGGATCCAGCTTCAGCATGGTGACCTTAAGCCCCCGCGCCTCCAGGATAGCCGCCAATGAAGCCGAGGCAATGCCTTTCCCCAATGAAGAAACAACACCGCCCGTGACGAATATGTAGCGCGTCATGAAAAACCCTAGAAGTCTGCGTTAAAGCGGTACGAGCCGCCGGGGAAAGCGAAGGAAGGCCGAAGCCCCCGATCACCTGCATTAATCACAGTGCACCTTTCAAAAAAACCGCCGCGTTGGGACAGACCGGCAGATGAAACACCGGTACGTTGCTCGCTACACATTTTTTGGAATCGCCCAGCAAAGACTGCTTGGTAATCGGCAACTCCTGCAATTCAGGCGAATCCACAGAAGTTGTATCAAGAAGGGAGCGTAGTCTACCGGAATGCCCCTTTCATCTCAAACCTTGATCTTCGTCTGTTGGCTGCCAATGCAATTTCCAGCCGCCCTGCCCATGCCCGTCAAGGCCCGGCAGGTTCGCCACCGCGAGCAATTCTTCGCCGCGAAACAGCAGCGGCAATCTGCCACGGACGAAGGCCGGCACCGTGCGCTCATTGAGCAGGCGCTTGAGATCGCGGTGGCCGCGCTCCGCCAGATGCATCACTTCGCCGCCCTGCCGATAGCGAATCTGCAACGGCCCGACGGGAGTCTGCCCGCTGAACATGACACGCCCGTTATTCGGCAAGCGTAGCGCTGTCGACGGGTCACGCCACTCGGCACTGACCGCTGGCACACGCAGCCAGTCGCCACTCAGCCACCATATCCGGCCGGCGCTGCGGTGCAATTGGCCATCGGCCAGGCGCCAGACCGGGGACGCATCGTTGGCGGCGTCGCACAGGCTTGTCCAACCCGACCAATGGTCAGTGTCCGGCAGCCGGGTCAGCGGTTCGAGCCAATGGCTGAGCGCGTTGCGCTGACGAGCGGCGGACAATGTTGCCAGCGGTGCCAATGCCAGCGACGGCAAGCCCAGCCAGTGAAACTCACTCGGCGTAGCGGCTTGCGCCAGGTCGATCTGCGCCAGCTCATCGAGCAAGCCTTGCGCCTCGCGTAGATGCGCCGCGCTGCGGGCCATGCTCGCCTGCGCCTGCGGCCAGCGCTCGGTCAATCGAGGCAGCACTTGATGACGCAGGTAGTTGCGGGAGAATTGCCGATCTTCATTCGACGGGTCTTCGATCCAGCTCAGTTGATGCGCCAGGGCGTACGTTTCAAGCTCGGCACGCGTGACGTCGAGCAATGGCCGCAGCAGCGTGCCCTGCCCCAACGGTCGCTGCGCCGGCATCGCCGAGAGACCGCGAACGCCGGCACCGCGCATCAGGCGAAACAGCAGGGTTTCGGCCTGATCGTCACGGTGCTGCCCGGTCAGCAGCACGTCACCCGCCTCGGTCAGCGAGGTGAACGCCGCATAACGCGCTTCCCGCGCCGCCCGTTCAAGGCTGGCGCCGGGCTGCACCGCCACCCGAACGACCTGCAAAGGAACGCCCAGCGCATCGCAGACCGACTGACAATGCTGCGGCCACGCATCAGCCGCCGCCTGGAGGCCGTGATGGATATGGATGGCGCTCAGCGCCGGCAGGGAATGGTGTTGGGCGAGATCGGCAAGCAGATGCAGCAGGACGGTGGAGTCGAGACCGCCGGAGAAAGCGATACGCCAATGAGCGGCGTTGCGCCAAGGCTCAAGGCTCAACATAAGCCGCGACGGCAAATCACTCTTCGAAGAATTCATAGAGATGGTTCGCTTCATAAAGAACCCTGTAGGAGCTGCCGCAGGCTGCGATCTTTTGATCTTGATACAGCAAAATCAAAAGATCGCAGCCTGCGGCAGCTCCTACAGGGGTACTTCCGTCGACTTAGAGACCGTAGCTCATCAGTCGATCATAACGGCGCTTGAGCAGCGCTTCGTTGTCGAACTTCTTCAGCATCGCCAGTTGCGAGCTCAGCTCCGCGCGGATCGAGGCAGCGGCAGCGGCCGGATCACGGTGGGCGCCGCCCAATGGCTCACCGATCACCTTGTCGACGATGCCCAGGCCTTTCAGGCGCTCAGCGGTGATGCCCATCGCTTCAGCAGCGTCCGGCGCTTTTTCGGCGGTCTTCCACAGAATCGAAGCGCAACCTTCCGGCGAGATCACCGCGTAGGTCGAATACTGCAGCATGTTCAGCTGGTCGCATACACCGATGGCCAGTGCACCGCCGGAACCACCTTCACCAATAACGGTGGCGATGATCGGGGTTTTCAGGCGCGACATCACGCGCAGGTTCCAGGCGATCGCTTCGCTCTGGTTGCGCTCTTCGGCGTCGATGCCCGGGTAGGCACCCGGGGTGTCGATGAAGGTCAGGATCGGCATTTTGAAACGCTCGGCCATCTCCATCAGACGGCAGGCCTTGCGGTAGCCTTCAGGACGCGGCATGCCGAAATTGCGGCGTACCTTCTCGCGCACTTCACGGCCCTTCTGGTGACCGATCACCATCACTGGCTGGTCTTCCAGACGTGCCACGCCGCCAACAATGGCCGCGTCGTCGGAGAAGTGACGGTCACCGTGCAGTTCGTCGAACTCGGTGAAGATGTGCTCGATGTAGTCCAGGGTGTACGGGCGTTTCGGGTGACGCGCCAGGCGAGCGATCTGCCAGCTGGTCAGCTTGCCGAAAATGTCTTCGGTCAGCGTGCGGCTCTTGTCCTGCAGGCGGGAGATCTCATCGCCGATATTCAGCGAATTGTCATTACCGACCAAGCGCAACTCTTCGATCTTGGCTTGCAGGTCGGCGATCGGCTGTTCGAAATCTAGAAAATTCGGGTTCATAGGCGTCCGTCTTGGGTCGTGTCCCAAGTGAGCTTGGGCCGGCCGGTTGTCTATTCGCGCCCTACCTTAAGGGAGAGGCGCGCTGAGGTCGAGATTAAAAATTCAGGTTGTGGACAGGTGCAATGATGGCACCTGCCGGTCAACGGTATTGGAGGAAGACGTTGTCTCGCCCGAACTGGTCACGCAGGGCTTGAATCAAGGCATCCGCCGGGTCGATTCGCCAGGTCTCGCCGAACTGCAGCAAGGTCTTCGCATCGGGGCTGGTGTACTCCATGGTGATCGGGCACGCCCCGCGGTGACGCTTGAGCAGCTCGCCCAACCAGCGTAGCTGATCACCCTTCAAGTCCTGAGTCTGCAGCTTCAAACGCAGACTTTCGGCGAGATTGGTGCGCGCATCCTCCATGCTCATCACCCGCTTGACCCGCAGGCGCAGGCCGCCGGAGAAGTCATCGTTGCTGACTTCGCCTTCGACCACCACCATCGCGTCGGTCTGCAACAGCGACTGCGCGGAGTGGAATGCATCGGCAAACAGCGACGCCTCGATCCGCCCCGAGCGGTCGTCGAGGGTGATGAAACCCATCTTGTCGCCCTTCTTGTTCTTCATTACCCGCAGGGCAATGATCATCCCGGCGACCGTCTGGGTATCGCGAGCCGGTTTCAGGTCGATGATGCGCTGACGGGCGAAACGGCGAATCTCGCCTTCGTATTCGTCGATCGGGTGACCGGTGAGGTACAGGCCCAGAGTGTCTTTCTCACCCTTGAGACGTTCCTTGAGGGTCAGCTCCTTGGCCTTGCGGTGGCTTGCATAAACGTCGGCATCTTCTTCGACGAACAACCCGCCAAACAGGTCGGCGTGGCCACTGTCATGAGTGCGAGCCGTCTGCTCGGCAGCCTTGATCGCCTCTTCCATCGCCGCCAGCAGCACGGCGCGGTTGCGGTCGATATTGGCCTGATAAGCCTTTTGCTCGTCGTGGAAGTACGGGCCGAGGCGATCCAGTGCACCGCTGCGGATCAAGCCGTCCAGCGTCCGCTTGTTGATGCGCTTGAGGTCGACCCGGGCGCAGAAGTCGAACAGGTCCTTGAACGGCCCCTCCTGACGCGCCTCGGTGATTGCTTCCACCGGGCCTTCGCCGACGCCTTTGATCGCACCGAGGCCATACACGATGCGGCCGTCGTCGTTCACCGTGAATTTGAACTCGGAGGTGTTCACGTCCGGCGCGTCGAGGCGCAGCTTCATCGTGCGCACTTCCTCGATCAAGGTCACGACCTTGTCGGTGTTGTGCATATCCGCCGAGAGTACCGCGGCCATGAACGGCGCCGGGTAGTGAGCTTTCAGCCAGGCGGTCTGATAGGACACCAGACCGTAGGCAGCGGAGTGGGATTTGTTGAAGCCGTAACCGGCGAATTTCTCTACCAGGTCAAAGATGTTACCGGCGAGGTCGGCATCGATATTGTTGGTCGCGCAACCCTCAATGAAACCGCCGCGCTGCTTGGCCATTTCCTCGGGTTTCTTCTTACCCATGGCCCGACGCAGCATGTCCGCACCACCGAGGGTGTAACCGGCCATGACCTGGGCGATCTGCATCACCTGTTCCTGATACAGGATGATGCCGTATGTCGGCGCCAGTACCGGCTTGAGGCCTTCGTACTGGTAGTCCGAGTGCGGGTACGCCAGTTCGGCGCGACCGTGCTTACGGTTGATGAAGTCGTCCACCATGCCGGACTGCAGCGGGCCCGGACGGAACAGCGCCACCAGTGCGATCAAGTCTTCCAGGCAGTCGGGCTTGAGCTTTTTGATCAGCTCCTTCATGCCGCGCGATTCAAGCTGGAACACCGCTGTGGTTTCGGCTTTCTGCAGCAGGCTGTACGTCGGCTTGTCGTCGAGCGGGATAAACGCGATGTCCAGCGGCGCTTCGCCAACCTTGGCGCGGTCGCGGTTGATGGTTTTCAGCGCCCAGTCGATGATCGTCAGGGTCCGCAGGCCGAGGAAGTCGAACTTCACCAGACCGGCCGCCTCCACGTCGTCCTTGTCGAACTGGGTTACCAGGCCGTCACCGGCCTCGTCGCAGTAGATCGGCGAGAAGTCGGTCAGCTTGGTCGGGGCGATTACCACACCACCGGCGTGTTTACCGACGTTACGCACAACGCCTTCAAGCTTGCGCGCCATCTCCCAGATTTCTGCCGCTTCTTCATCGACCTTGATGAAGTCACGCAGGATCTCTTCCTGTTCGTAGGCTTTTTCCAGGGTCATGCCGACTTCGAACGGAATCATCTTCGACAGACGATCCGCCAGGCCGTAGGACTTGCCCTGCACCCGCGCCACGTCGCGCACCACAGCCTTGGCGGCCATGGAACCGAAGGTGATGATCTGGCTGACCGCGTTGCGACCGTACTTCTCGGCCACGTAGTCGATCACCCGGTCACGACCATCCATGCAAAAGTCGACGTCGAAGTCGGGCATCGAAACCCGTTCCGGGTTAAGGAAACGTTCGAACAGCAGGTCGTATTCCAGCGGATCCAGGTCCGTGATCTTCTGCACGTAAGCCACCAGCGAGCCGGCACCCGACCCCCGGCCTGGCCCCACCGGTACGCCGTTGTTCTTGGCCCACTGGATAAAGTCCATCACGATCAGGAAGTAACCGGGGAAGCCCATCTGGATGATGATATCCAGCTCGAAATTCAGCCGGTCGACGTAGACCTGACGCTTGGCTTCGTAGTCTTCGGTGGTGTCCTTGGGCAGCAGCACCGCGAGGCGCTCTTCGAGACCGTCGAAAGAGACTTTGCGGAAGTATTCGTCGATGGTCATGCCATCGGGAATCGGGAAGTTGGGCAGGAAGTGCGTGCCCAGCTTCACTTCAATGTTGCAGCGCTTGGCAATCTCGACGGTGTTTTCGATCGCGTCGGGAATGTCGCTGAACAGCTCGGCCATTTCCTCGGCGCTTTTGAGGTATTGCTGATCGCTGTAATTCTTCGAACGCCGCGGATCGTCGAGGGCGCGGCCCTCACCGATGCACACGCGGGTTTCGTGGGCGGCAAAGTCTTCCTGCTTGATGAAACGCACATCGTTGGTCGCCACCAGCGGCGCGCCGAGCTTATCGGCCAGGGCCACTGCGCCGTGCAGTTGCTCTTCATCGTTGGGGCGATTGGTGCGCTGGATCTCCAGATAGAAGCGATCCGGGAACACTGCCATCCATTCCCGCGCCAGCGCCTCGGCCTCGGCCGGGTTGCCGCCGATCATGGCCATGCCGATCTCGCCTTCTTTGGCAGCGGACAACATGATCAGGCCTTCGTTGGCTTCGGCAACCCACTCACGCTCGACGATGACCATGCCGTTGCGCTGGCCTTCGATGAAGCCGCGGGAAATCAACTCGGTGAGATTGCGATAGCCCTTGGCGTTCATCACCAACAGACTGATCCGGCTCAGCGGTGCGTCCGGATCCTTGTTCGACAGCCACAGGTCGGCGCCGCAGATCGGCTTGATGCCTGCGCCCATGGTGTTTTTATAGAATTTGACCAGGGAACACATGTTGTTCTGGTCGGTGACCGCCACAGCCGGCATGTTCATGCCAGTCAGCGCCTTGACCAGTGGCTTGATCCGCACCAGCCCGTCGACCAGGGAGTATTCAGTGTGCAGGCGTAGATGAACGAATGAAGCCGGCATAGTGATCCTGTCCAGTTACATAGAGACAACAAGGCCCGGATTGTACCGGGCCTCGAACAAAACATCAGCCTTGCGACTAAACCTGCGTCAGGCCTTCGAGTGCCTCGTAAGCCTGACGCACCGGGGCGAACGAGCGCCGGTGAATCGGCGTTGGCCCCAGCCGTGCCAACGCTTCCAGATGAACGGGCGTCGGGTAGCCTTTATGGCCGCCGATGCCGTAGCCCGGGTAGATCAATTCGAACGCGGCCATTTCACGGTCGCGACTGACCTTGGCCAGAATCGACGCCGCAGCGATAGCCGGCACCTTGCCATCACCCTGCACCACCGCTTCGGCGCGCATCGGCAGTTTCGGGCAGCGGTTGCCGTCGATCATCGCCAGTTTCGGCTGCACATGCAGCCCGGCCACCGCGCGCTGCATGGCGAGCATGGTGGCGTGCAGGATGTTCAGCTCGTCGATTTCTTCGACTTCGGCGCGGGCAATGCACCAGCTCAGGGATTTCTCGATGATCTCGTCGTAGAGCTTCTCGCGCTTGGCTTCGGTGAGTTTCTTCGAATCGTTGAGACCGAGGATCGGCCGGTTCGGATCGAGGATCACCGCCGCCGTCACGACCGCCCCGCACAACGGGCCGCGACCGACTTCGTCGACGCCGGCCACCAGTTCTTCGACTTCGGCGACCAAGGTGAAATCCAGGCCCATCTGCATAGCTTTCTTGCTCATCGTGATTGACCGATCAGGTTGAGGACGGCGTCCGCCGCCTGATTGGAAGCATCCAGCCGCAACGTGCGGTGAATCTCGTCGAAGCCACGGGTCTGCTCTTCGCCGCCTTCGATCAGCGGCGACAGGGTCTGCGCCAGCGCCTCGACCGTTGCATCATCCTGCAACAATTCCGGCACCAACAGGCGCTGGGCCAGCAGGTTCGGCAGCGACACGTACGGGCTCTTGACCATGCGCTTGAGAATCCAGAACGTCAGCGGCGCCAGGCGATACGCGACGACCATCGGCCGTTTGTACAGCAACGCTTCTAGCGTGGCCGTACCGGAGGCGATCAATACCGCGTTGCACGCCGCCAGCGCCAGATGGGACTTGCCGTCGAGCAGGGTTACCGGCAAGTCGCGACCCGCAAGCAGCTCCTCGAGCTGAGCGCGACGCTCGGCATTCGCGCACGGTATGACGAAGCGCAAGCCTGGACGCATGGCCCGCAGGCGCTCGGCCGTGTCGAGGAACAGTGCACCCAGACGCCCGACTTCGCCACCGCGACTGCCCGGCATCAAGGCAACCAGCGGACCGTCGGGCAAGCCCAATTCGGCACGCGCAGCGGCGCGATCAGCCTGCAACGGAATGGTATCGGCCAGCGTGTGACCGACGAAGCGAACCGGCACGCCTTTCTCTTCGTAGAATTTTGCTTCGAACGGCAACAGCGTCAGCATCAGATCGCAGCCTTCGCGAATCTTCAGCACGCGCTTCTGCCGCCACGCCCATACCGACGGGCTGACGTAGTGCACGGTCTTGATCCCGGCCTGACGCAGCTTGAGTTCGATATTGAGGTTGAAATCCGGAGCGTCGATGCCGATGAACACATCCGGTTTCTCGGCAATCAACGTGGCGATCAGGTCCTTGCGGCGCTTGAGCAACTCGCGCAGCCGCCCGAGCACTTCAACCAGCCCCATGACCGACAGACGCTCCATGGGGAAGTAGGACGTCAGGCCTTCGGCCTGCATCAACGGGCCGCCGACGCCGATGAACTCGACCGCCGGATGTTGCGCCTTGAGGGCGCGCATCAGACCGGCGCCCAAAATATCACCGGAAGCTTCGCCCGCCACCAGCGCAATACGCAGATTGGCCATGATCAGCGAGTGATGCCGCGAGTCGACGACTGGATCGAGTCACGGAACACCGCGACTTCCGGGAACTGCGCAGCAGGTTCGGCCAGTTCGGCCAGCGCCTGTTCCACGGTGAACCCCTGGCGATACACGGTTTTATAAGCGCGACGCAGGGCGTGGATGGCGTCTTCACTGAAACCGCGACGACGCATACCCTCGAAGTTCATGCTGCGCGCTTCGGCCGGGTTACCGAACACGGTCACGAACGCCGGGACGTCCTTGCCGATTGCGGTGCCCATACCGGAAAAGCTGTGCGCGCCGATGTGGCAGTACTGGTGAACCAGGGTGAACCCGGAAAGGATCGCCCAGTCGTCGACGTGCACATGCCCGGCCAACGCGGTGTTGTTGACCAGAATGCAGTGATTGCCGATGACGCTGTCATGCCCGATGTGGGCATAGGCCATGATCAGGTTGTGATCGCCCAGCGTGGTTTCCGAACGGTCCTGCACGGTGCCACGGTGAATGGTCACGCCTTCGCGAATGACGTTGTGGTCACCGATCACCAGGCGGGTTTCTTCGCCCTTGTACTTCAGATCGGGCGTGTCCTCGCCTACCGAGGAAAACTGGTAGATACGATTATGCTTGCCGATTCGGGTCGGGCCTTTGAGGACCACGTGCGGTCCGATCACGGTGCCCTCGCCGATTTCCACACCTGCGCCGATGATCGACCACGGGCCGACCTCAACGCCGTCAGCCAGAACGGCCGACGGATCGATGATTGCGCGAGGGTCAATCAAACTCATAGTTTGCGTTCCGCACAGATGATTTCAGCAGAGCAGACCGGTTTGCCGTCGACCGAAGCCTGGCACTCGAACTTCCAGATCTGACGCTTGCAGCTGATGAACTTGGCTTCGAGGATCAACTGGTCACCCGGCAGAACCGGCTGACGGAAGCGCAGCTTGTCGGAACCGACGAAGTAATACAGGGTGCCGTCAGCCGGTTTCACGTCGAGCATTTTGAAACCGAGGATCCCGGCAGCCTGGGCCATCGCTTCGATGATCAGCACGCCCGGCATGATTGGATGCGCCGGGAAGTGACCATTGAAGAATGGCTCATTGATGCTGACATTCTTGTAGGCGCGAATGCGCTTGCCTTCAGTGTCCAGTTCCACCACCCGGTCCACTAGCAGGAACGGGTAACGGTGAGGCAGGTATTCGCGAATCTCGTTGATGTCCATCATTTCGGGGGGAAGCCTATGTAAAGATTGGGAGCGCGACTGACGCGCACTCCTCTAGCAAATCAAGGAGGCAGTCTAGAGGCTGTGCACACTTGATATGGAAATGGTATCAGCCATCAGATGAAGCATTGCCGCCGGGGGTCACTTCCCCAACGCGCTTTTCCAGCTGCTTCAAACGTCGCGCGAGGTCATCGAGCTGACGGATGCGTGCCGCGCTTTTGCGCCATTCGGCCGCTGGTTGCATGGCTGTGCCGGAAGAGTAGGCGCCCGGTTCGGTAATCGAGTGAGTCACCATGGTCATCCCGGTCAGGAAAACGTTGTCGCAAATATCGATATGCCCGACCAGGCCGACGCCACCGGCGAGCATGCAGTGCTTGCCGATTTTGGTGCTGCCGGAGATCCCGACGCACGCCGCCATGGCAGTGTGATCACCGACCTGGACGTTGTGGGCGATCTGGATCTGGTTGTCGAGCTTCACGCCGTTGCCGATCACGGTATCGGCCAGCGCACCACGGTCGATGGCGGTGTTCACGCCAATCTCGACATCGTCGCCGATGGTGACACCGCCAATCTGGGCGATCTTCTGCCAAATGCCCTTCTCGTTGGCAAAACCGAAGCCTTCACCGCCGAGCACGGCACCGGACTGGATCACCACACGCTTGCCGATGCGCACGTCGTGGTACAGCGTCACCCGCGGAGCGAGCCAGCCACCCTCACCGATTTCACTGCGGGCACCGATGACGCAATGGGCGCCCAGGGTGACCTGCGCACCGATGCGCGCACCAGCTTCGATCACCACGAACGGGCCAATGCTGGCGCTTGGATCAACCACCGCATCCGGCGCAATCACCGCCGTGGGATGAACACCCGCAGTGGCTTTTGGCTTGGGATCGAACAGGTGCGAGATGCGTGCGTAAGCCAGGTAAGGATCCGGCACCACCAGCGCGTTGCCGGCAAAACCGTCGGCATCGGCCTCTTTGAGCAACAGCGCAGCCGCCTGGCAACTTGCCAGGTATTTGCGATATTGAGGATTTGCCAGAAAGCTCAACTGAGCTGGGCCAGCCTCCTGCAAGGTGGCTAGCCCAGTAATTTGCGTCTCGGGGTCGCCACGCAGGGTGGCGCCGAGGAACTCGGCCAACTGGCCGAGCTTGATAGTCACGGTCATGGGTTACTTCAGCTGATTCATGCGCTCGATAACCTGGCGCGTGATGTCGTACTGAGGCTTGACATCGATTACTGCGCCACGCTCGAACACCAGGTCAAAACCACCTTTCTTGATGACTTCTTCCACTGCGCTATCCAGTTTCGGCTTCAGTTGCTTGAGCATTTCGCGGTCGGCAACAGCCTTGGCTTCGTTCAGCTCCTTGGACTGGAACTGGAAGTCACGAGCCTTTTGCTTGAATTCAAGCTCCAGACGCTCACGCTCGCCCTGCTGCATTTTGTCGCCACCGGCCATCAGACGGTCCTGAATGCCCTTGGCGCTGCTTTCCAGCGTCTTGAGCTTGGTCAGTTGCGGACCGAACTTCTTCTCGGCATCCACGGCGTATTTCTTGGCCGCGTCGGATTCGAGCAGCGCCATCTGATAGTTCAGAACGGCGATTTTCATGTCGGCGAACGCCGGGCCTGCCACCAGTACGGAGGCCAGGAGAACCAATTGAGTCAACTTACGCACGATGCACTCCTACAAAATCCATTGTCGTTATCTTGGGTCAGACGCTTAGAACGTCTGGCCGAGGGAGAATTGGAACACTTGAGTTTCAGCGTTATCCGGTTTCTTGACCGGCATCGCCAGAGCAAAACTCAGCGGACCCAGTGCGGTGACCCAGGTCACACCCACACCAACGGAACTGGCCATGTTGCTCAGGCTGATGTCGTTGCACTGCGTGGATGACGTGGAGCCTACGGTCGCGTTAGTCGTCTTCTGGCACTTGGAGTCGAATACGTTACCCACATCCCAGAATACCGAAGTACGCAGCGAACGCTGATCCTTCACGAATGGCAGCGGGAACAGGACCTCAGCACCGCCCTGAATCAGCACGTTACCACCGAATGGCAATGGATCCTGATCGGGGTCGGCAATCGTACCGACGTTACCAGTAACCCCCTGACCACGACTCGGAGTACTACGAGGACCCAAGGTGCTGTCCTTGAAGCCACGAACCGAGTTGAAACCACCAGCATAGTAGTTTTCATAGAACGGCAAGCCGTCGGTCGAACCATAACCGTCGCCATAACCCAGCTCGGTGTGCAGACGCAGGGTATAGTTTTCGGTAATCGGCTGGAACAACTGACCACGGTAGTCGAGTTTGTAGAACGACAGGTCGCTGCCCGGAATGGTGGTTTCCAGGGTCAGGCTCTGGGAACGACCACGGGTCGGCAATACGCCCTTGTTCAGGGTCGACTCGGACCAGCCAGCCGAAGCCTTGAAGTTCAGATACTGATCGCCTTCTTTGTTAACGAAGTCGAAGATCTCGTCAACGGTGTACTGACCGGTCTTGATCTTGTCCTGCTGAGCAGACAGACCGAAGGTCAGGCGCGAAGTCTCGCTGATCGGGTAGCCAACGTTGACGCCGGCACCCAGGCTGTCTACCGCATAGCTGGCTACGTCGATGTTGAGATCTTTGTAGTCGGTGGTGCGATAGAACGCGTTGTAACCCAGGCTCACGCCATCGGCGGTCCAGTACGGGTCAACGTAACCGAAGTTGTAGCGGCTCTGGTATTCGCTGCGGGTCAGGCCGACGCTGACGCGGTTACCGGTACCGAGGAAGTTGTTCTGGGTGATCGAACCGCCGAGGATCAGACCGGCGCTCTGGGCGAAACCGACGCTGGCGGTGATCGAACCGGAAGCCTGTTCTTCAACGGCGTAGTTCACGTCCACCTGGTCGTCGACACCCGGAACAGCCGGCGTCTCAACGTTCACTTCTTTAAAGAAGCCCAGACGCTCAAGACGGGTCTTGGACTGATCGATCAGGTAGGTCGAAGCCCAGCCACCTTCCATCTGACGCATTTCGCGACGCAGCACTTCGTCTTCGGACTTGGTGTTGCCACGGAAGTTGATGCGGTTGACGTAGGCACGCTTGCCCGGGTCGACGGCGAACAGGATGTCCACGGTGTGATCGTCGTCATGCGGCTGCGGTACGCCGTTGACGTTGGCGAAGGTGTAGCCCTCGTTACCCAGGCGGCGGGTGATCAGTTCAGACGTGGTGGTCATCAGCTTGCGCGAGAACACCTGGCCTTTCTGCACCAGCAACAGCGACTTGATCTGGTCTTCAGGAACTTTCAGGTCACCGCTGAGTTTGACGTCACGTACGGTGTACTTCTCGCCTTCGGTGATGTTGACGGTGATGTAGACGTGCTTCTTGTCCGGGGTGATGGACACCTGGGTCGAAGCGATATCCATGTTGATGTAGCCGCGGTCCAGGTAGTAGGAACGCAGACGCTCCAGGTCACCGGACAGTTTTTCACGGGCGTACTTGTCGTCGTTCTTGAAGAACGACAGCCAGTTGGTGGTTTTCAGCTCGAACAGGTCGATCAGGTCGTCATCAGGGAAGACCGTGTTACCCACCACGTTGATGTGCTGGATGGCAGCCACGGTGCCTTCGTTGATCTTCACTTTCAGCGCAACGCGGTTACGCGGCTGCGACACCACTTCGGTATCGACCGTTGCCGAGTAACGGCCCTGGGCAACGTACTGACGTTGCAGCTCGTTACGAACACCTTCAAGGGTGGCGCGCTGGAAGATTTCACCTTCGGACAGACCGGACTGCTTGAGGCCTTTCATCAGGTCTTCAGTGGAGATCGCCTTGTTGCCTTCGATCTCGATACTGGCGACCGACGGACGTTCGACGACCGTGATCACCAGAACGTTGCCTTCGCGGCCCAGCTGGATATCTTGAAAGAAACCGGTTTTGAACAACGCACGAGTGGATTCCACCAGGCGACGATCATCCGCCTGCTCGCCGACGTTCAACGGCAAGGCACCAAACACGCTACCCGCGGAGACCCGCTGGAGGCCGTTGACGCGAATATCAGAGATAGTGAAGGACTCGGCGTGAACTTCGGCGATCATCAATACGGTGAGAACCGCAGTTAGCAGCAGACGTTTCATGAAGTCCTTTCTTATTCCAACTGGCAATAAACAAACTGCCGCAAAATGCGGCAGATTCGCAATTCAGCGAAGCTTTACAGTCGACCCAGATCATTGACCAGAGCAAGCAACATCACTCCGACCACCAAACTGATACCGATCTGCACCCCCCAACCTTGCACCCGATCCGACAAGGGGCGACCACGCACCCACTCAATCAGATAAAACAACAAATGCCCCCCATCCAGTACAGGAATGGGCAGCAAATTCAGAACCCCCAGGCTAATACTCAGATAAGCAAGGAAATTCAGGAAATCAGCAACGCCCGACTGGGCAGAAGCGCCCGCCACTTTAGCAATGGTTATCGGCCCACTCAAGTTTTTTACCGAGAGCTCGCCAAACAGCATTTTCTTCAGTGAGTCCAGCGTCAGGATGCTCATGGTCCAGGTACGACGGGCACCCTCGCCAATCGCGGCCAGCGGACCATAACTGACTTCGCGGATCATTTCCGGCGGCCAGTCTACGGCCTTTACGCCAGCCCCGAGATAACCGCTCGGCGACTTGCTTTCGCCGCGTGCCGCCAGGGTCACCGGGATGTCGATTTGAGCACCGTCACGCTCGATGCGCAGCATGATTTTGGTATCAGGACGCGTACGAACGGTATCGACCACCTGCTGCCAGTCACCCAGCGCCTGGCCGTCGAGCGACAGCAGACGGTCACCGGTTTTCAGACCAGCGGCGTGCGCCGGACCTTTTGGATCGAGTTCGGCCAGCACCGGAGGCAAGGCCGGACGCCATGGGCGAATGCCGAGCGAGCGGATCGGATCGGGCTCGTCGGCCCCTTTGAGCCAATGATCCAGCGCCAGCTCGCGAGGAGTCTCTGCGGTCGAATCCTGCTCGCGCACGAGCAACTGCAGGGAACCGCTCTCCCCCAGACGCCGGACCAGCTGCAGATTGACGGCAGCCCAGCCGGACGTCGGCTCACCATCGATGGCGACGATTTCCTGGCCGGCACTCAAACCGGCCCTGGCCGCGATGCTGCCGGATTCGACGGCACCGATGACCGGGCGGATCTGCTCGCTGCCGAGCATGGCCAGCACCCAGAAAAACACCAGGGCCAGCAGGAAGTTGGCGATCGGCCCCGCCGCGACAATGGCGATACGCTGGCGAACCGATTTGCGATTGAAGGACTGATGAAGCTGGTCGGCCGGCACTTCGCCTTCACGCTCATCGAGCATTTTGACGTAGCCGCCCAGCGGAATCGCGGCGACGACAAACTCGGTGCCCTGCTTGTCGTGCCAGCGCAACAGGGGCATGCCGAAGCCCACGGAAAAACGCAAAACCTTGACGCCACAGCGACGCGCGACCCAGAAATGGCCGAATTCGTGAAAGGTGACCAGCACACCCAAAGCGATCAGGGTGCCGGCAATCATATAGAGCGCGCTCATCTACTTTCTCCGCAATCCTGTTCAGTGTCGCGTGACGCCATGGTGCTGCAACAGCTATCGGCCGTGACGACTCAGCCATTGCCCGGCCAGAATCCGCGCTTTCGCGTCTGCGGTAAACACCGCATCCAGATGCTCCAGCGTAACCACAGGCTCGAGATTCAACACATCCTCGATGATACTCGCGATTTCCAGATAACCCACGCGTCCGTCGAGAAACGCCGCGACCGCCACTTCGTTGGCCGCATTGAGCATGGCCGGCGCGCTGTTACCCGCCTCGGCCGCCTGTCGCGCCAGGCGCAGACAAGGGAAGCGTTCTTCGTCCGGCGCCTCGAAATCCAGGCGCGCAATGGCAAACAGATCCAGCGGTGCCACACCCGAGTCGATACGCTCAGGCCAAGCCAGTGCATTGGCAATCGGGGTGCGCATGTCAGGGTTGCCCAACTGTGCCAACACCGAGCCATCCACGTAGTCGACCAACGAGTGAATCACACTCTGCGGATGGATCACCACCTCGACCTGCGAAGGTTTGGCGTCGAACAACCAACACGCCTCGATCAACTCCAGGCCCTTGTTCATCATGCTGGCCGAATCCACCGAGATCTTGCGACCCATGGACCAGTTCGGGTGCGCACACGCCTGATCAGGCGAAACATGCGCCAGCTCGCTCAACGGCGTCTGACGGAAAGGCCCGCCCGAAGCCGTGAGCAAAATCCGTCGTACGCCGACGGCGCCCAGGCCACGGGCAAAATCCTGCGGCATGCACTGGAAGATTGCGTTGTGCTCGCTGTCGATCGGCAGCAGCACCGAGCCGCTCTTGTGTACAGCCTGCATGAACAGCGCGCCGGACATCACCAACGCTTCTTTATTGGCCAGGAGGATTTTCTTCCCAGCCTCCACCGCCGCCAGGGTCGGACGCAGGCCCGCGGCGCCGACGATCGCCGCCATCACGGCATCGACTTCAGGAGCGTAAGCGACCTGACACAGGCCCTCCTCCCCTACCAGCACGCGAGTGGACAGACCGGCAGCCCGCAAATCGTCCTGAAGACCGCGAGCCGCCGCCGCTTCCGGCACTACCGCAAATTGCGGCACATGACGAATGCACAAGGCCAGCAACTCGCTCAGGCGCGTGAAACCGCTCAAAGCAAAAACCTGATAACGCTCAGGATGACGAGCGATGACGTCCAGGGTGCTCAGACCGATCGAGCCGGTGGCCCCCAGAACGGTAATCTGTTGCGGGCGGCTCACGGTGCGGCCATCCACAGCAACACAGCGAAAATCGGGATCGCAGCGGTCAGGCTGTCGATGCGATCAAGCACACCGCCATGACCGGGTAGCAGGTTGCTGCTGTCCTTGATGCCGGACTGACGCTTGAACATGCTTTCAGTGAGGTCGCCCACTACCGAAATAAAGACGATCAATGCAGCACCGACCAGACCTTTGAGCAGTTCACCCACGGTCCAGTCGCGAACCAGACCGACGACAGCGGTAATCACCAGACTCAGCGCCAGACCACCGTAAACACCTTCCCAGCTTTTGCCCGGACTGACTTGCGGCGCCAGCTTGCGTTTGCCGAAGGCCCGACCGGAGAAGTAGGCACCGATATCGGCCCCCCAGACCAGCACCATCACCGCCATGATCAGCCAGTTACCCAGCGGGTACTGCTTGATCTGCACCAGCCCTTGCCAGGCCGGCAGCAGGATCAGCAAGCCGATCACCAGTTTGGTGGCCGCCGTGGACCAGTGCTCGCTCGAGCGCGGATACGTCAGCACCAGGTACGTCGCCACCGTCCACCACAACACCGAAGCGCCCAACACCCAAGGGGCAAGACCCGGCAAGACGTACATGACGAACAGCATCAACGCGACGACAGCGGCATAGCCAACACGGAACGACTGCGCGGTGAAGCCCGCCAGACGCGCCCATTCCCAGGCCCCCAGGCTTACGACCAGACCAATGAACAGCGCAAAACCGGAACCCTCGAGCAGGAAAAACCCGCACAGAGCGATCGGCAGCAGGATCAGCGCAGTGATGATTCGTTGTTTAAGCATTAAACCCGGGCTCCAGCTTCGACCTGCTCGCTCGTTTTACCGAAACGACGCTGGCGTGAAGCGAAATCGGCCAGCGCCGTGCGCATGGCTTCGTGTTTGAAGTCCGGCCAGAACAGGTCGGAGAAGTACAACTCGGCGTAGGCCAGTTGCCACAAGAGGAAGTTGCTGATGCGGTGCTCGCCACCGGTGCGGATGCACAAGTCCGGCAACGGCAGGTCGCCCGTCGCCAGACAGGTTTGCAGCAGATCCGGAGTGATGTCCTCCGGGCGCAGATGCCCGGCCTGAACTTCACGCGCCAGACGCTGTGCAGCCTGTGCAATATCCCACTGACCGCCGTAGTTGGCGGCGATCTGCAGGATGAAGCGGTTCGCCCCGGCCGTCATGGCTTCGGCCTCGCGCATCGCCGCCTGAAGCTCAGGGTGGAAGCGCGAGCGATCGCCGATGATGCGCAAACTGATGTTGTTGTCGTTGAGGCGCTTGGCCTCACGACGCAACGCCTTGAAGAACAAATCCATCAAGGCACTGACCTCATCGGCCGGGCGCTGCCAGTTTTCGCTGGAAAAGGCGAACAGGGTGAGCACTTCGACCTTGGCTTCGGCGCACACCTCGATCACTGCCCGCACAGCATCCACGCCTGCCTTATGCCCGGCGACACCCGGCATGAAGCGTTTCTTCGCCCAGCGATTGTTGCCATCCATGATGATCGCGACATGGCGCGGCACCGCGGACGGCGCAGACTGCTTGGTCTTTTCCATTGAAACGCGACCCTTATACGGCCATCAGGTCTTTTTCTTTCTCTGCCAGCTTCGCGTCGATTTCAGCCACGAACTTCTTGGTCAGGTCGTCGATTTCGCCGGTAGCGCGACGCTCTTCGTCTTCACTGATCTCTTTTTCCTTGACCAGATCCTTCAGCGAGCTGTTCGCGTCACGACGAATGTTGCGCACGGCAACACGGGCATCTTCAGCCACGTCACGCGCCTGCTTGGTGAAGCCACGACGGGTTTCTTCGGTCAGAGCCGGCATGCTGATCAGCAGCAGTTCACCCAGGTTGGTCGGGTTCAGGTTCAGACCTGCACTGCCGATCGCCTTGTCGACGGCGCCCAGCATGTTGCGTTCGAAGGCAACGACTTGCAGGGTACGGGCGTCTTTGACGGTGATGTTGGCCACTTGCTTGATCGGGGTGTCAGCACCGTAGTACGGAACCATCACGCCTTCCAGGATGCTTGGGTGCGCCTGACCGGTGCGGATGCGACCGAAGTTGTGGGACAGCGACTCCACCGACTTCTGCATGCGCTCTTTGGCGTCTTTCTTGATTTCGTTGATCATTGTTGAACTTCCTCGATCAGGGTTCCTTCAGCGCCGCCATGTACGATGTTCAGCAGGGCGCCAGGCTTGTTCATGTTGAATACGCGCAGCGGCATCTTATGGTCGCGGCACAGGCAAATTGCTGTCAGATCCATTACACCCAGCTTGCGATCCAGTACTTCATCATAAGTCAGATGATCGAACTTCTCGGCATGCGGGTCCTTGAACGGGTCAGCGGTGTAGACGCCATCAACCTTGGTCGCCTTCAGCACGACGTCGGCATCGATTTCGATGGCACGCAGGCAGGCTGCCGAATCCGTGGTGAAGAACGGGTTGCCGGTACCGGCCGCGAAAATCACGACGTCCTTGGAGTTCAGGTGGCGCATCGCTTTGCGACGATCATAGTGATCAGTAACACCAACCATGGAAATGGCCGACATCACGATGGCCGAGATATTGGCACGTTCCAGCGCATCGCGCATGGCCAAGGCGTTCATCACAGTGGCCAGCATGCCCATGTGGTCG
Organism: Pseudomonas sp. MG-9; assembly: GCF_018729515.1. Classification (NCBI taxonomy): domain Bacteria; kingdom Pseudomonadati; phylum Pseudomonadota; class Gammaproteobacteria; order Pseudomonadales; family Pseudomonadaceae; genus Pseudomonas; species Pseudomonas sp. MG-9. The sequence goes on along the minus strand of NZ_JAHHZH010000005.1, from coordinate 24,532 downwards.
CCTGTTACCCGATCCATGCCAGCCTTGCTCAAGGCCTCGCCACGGAACAGGTTGCCACCGCCGATCACCAGACCGACCTGTACACCGATGCCGACCAGTTGGCCGACTTCCAGCGCCATGCGATCCAGGACTTTCGGATCGATCCCGAACTCTTCCGAGCCCATCAGGGCCTCGCCGCTAAGCTTGAGTAGAATGCGTTTATAGCGAGCCTGATAACCACTGCCCTGCTGAGCCATTGCGAATCTCTCCTGCGGCGTATTTAAAAATTCTTTGCGAGCTGTTTACAGCTGGCGTTCACTCTAGCTTGGCGCTGCTTCAGCGCCATCGGAACATGGCTTTGTAAGTCAGTTCCAAGTGGAAACCAATTAAAAATTGGTAACCCCATCTGAAAAGAGGCTGCGCGCGTGAGCGGGCAGCCTCTTTCGGGCGACAGTTGAAAAACCGTCTTATTGCTTGGCGGCAGCCAGCTGGGCAGCAACTTCTTCAGCGAAGTTGTCGACCGGCTTCTCGATGCCTTCGCCTACTTTGAAGTAGGTGAAGGAAACGATTTCTGCGCCGCCTTTCTTGGCCAGCTCGCCAACCTTGATTTCAGGGTTCTTGACGAACGCCTGCTCAACCAGGCTCGCTTCTGCCAGGAACTTGCTGATACGGCCTTTGACCATGTTCTCAACAATGTTTTCTGGCTTGCCTTTGATCTTCTCTTCGTTCAGCTGCATGAACACAGCTTTTTCACGCTCGATCGCTTCAGCCGAAACTTGCGAAGGCAGCAGGAACTCAGGGTTGCTGGCAGCTACGTGCATCGCGATGTCTTTGGCCAGCTCGACGTCACCGCCTTTCAGAGCCACCACAACACCGATCTTGTTGCCGTGCAGGTACGAACCTACAACGTCACCTTCGATACGGGTCAGACGACGAATGTTGACGTTCTCGCCTACTTTGGCAACCAGTGCTTCGCGAGCGGCTTCTTGAGCAGCGATCAGCGGAGCAGCGTCGGTCAGTTTGTCAGCGAAGGCTTTTTCAACGCTGGCAGCAACGAAGTTCTTGAAGTCGTCTTGCAGAGCCAGGAAGTCGGTCTGCGAGTTCACTTCCAGGATAACGGCAGCTTTACCGTCGTCCTTGATTGCGATTGCGCCTTCAGCGGCAACGTTGCCAGCCTTTTTCGCAGCCTTGATCGCGCCCGAAGCACGCATGTCATCAATGGCTTTTTCGATGTCGCCGTCAGCCTTTTCCAGGGCTTTCTTGCAGTCCATCATGCCTTCGCCGGTACGCTCGCGCAGTTCTTTAACCAACGCTGCAGTAATTGCTGCCATTTTCAAATTCCTCTTGGATAGGTTTTCAACCATTCCACCCGATCGAACGGGCGTTCAATTCGTCCCGAGCCCCACCTTGTAGCTGCTGCACGTTACAGAAGCTGTAGCTGCGCCGCCGACAAATGGTTTTCGAGGTGGCAAAAAGGGGGCCAAGCCCCCTTTTTGCTTACTGAGTCAACGCCAGGGCGTCAATTACTCAGCTGCAGCCTGAGTTTCTTCAGCTGCGAATTCAACAGTGCCGCCAGCAACATTGTTGCGACCACGGATCACTGCGTCAGCCATCGAACCCATGTACAGCTGGATAGCGCGGATTGCGTCATCGTTGCCTGGGATGATGTAGTCAACGCCTTCCGGGCTGCTGTTGGTGTCGACAACGCCGATGACCGGGATGCCCAGCTTGTTGGCTTCGGTGATCGCGATGCGCTCGTGGTCAACGTCGATCACGAACAGTGCGTCAGGCAGACCGCCCATGTCCTTGATGCCGCCCAGGGAGCGATCCAGCTTTTCCAGGTCACGGGAGCGCATCAGCGCTTCTTTCTTGGTCAGCTTGGCGAAAGTACCGTCTTCGGCTTGTACTTCAAGGTCACGCAGACGCTTGATGGAAGCACGAATGGTTTTGAAGTTGGTCAGCATGCCGCCCAACCAGCGGTGATCGACGTACGGCGAACCGCAACGTGCTGCTTCTTCAGCAACGATCTTGCCAGCGGAACGCTTGGTGCCGACGAACAGAATCTTGTTTTTGCCCTGGGCCAGACGCTCTACGAAAGTCAGAGCTTCGTTGAACATTGGCAGGGTTTTTTCAAGGTTGATGATGTGAATCTTGTTACGCGCGCCGAAAATGTACTTACCCATTTTCGGATTCCAGTAACGGGTTTGGTGACCGAAGTGCACACCGGCCTTCAGCATATCGCGCATATTGACTTGGGACATGATAGTTCCTTAATAAGTCGGGTTTGGCCTCCACGTATCCCAATGACCAACCAGTGGCATAAAGCCAAAAGCACCCAGGTCATCGTGTCGACACGTGTGTGGATTTAAGCTTTTCGGGGTATCCCCGGAAAGCGGCGCATTTTATACCACAGGGTGCGCAGAAACGGAACCCGGAATCTGTAATCGCACCAAGGACATGGGCGCAGCCCCCTTGGAATCGCCTTCAGGCACACCATTGTATAGAGAGAGACGATGCACGCAGGCGCGGATTTGCGCCTTTCGTCTGTTAGAATCGGGTTTTTCAGGGTCGCAAAACAAACACTTGCCACCCAATCCGTATCAGCAAGCGCCGCCGAGCGCAGAGAGAGCCTGTATGACCGTCAACCTCAAAACCCCCGAGGACATCGCTGGCATGCGTGTCGCCGGCAAACTGGCCGCCGATGTGCTGGAAATGATTGCCGAACACGTCAAACCGGGCGTGACCACCGATCAACTGGACAAGATCTGCCACGACTACATCGTCAATGTGCAGCAGGCTATCCCGGCCCCGCTCAATTACAAGGGTTTCCCGAAGTCGATCTGCACCTCGATCAATCACGTGGTCTGCCACGGCATTCCGAATGAAAAGCCGCTGAAAAACGGCGACACGCTGAATATCGACGTCACCGTGATCAAGGACGGCTACCACGGCGACACCAGCCGCATGTTCCACGTCGGTGAAGTGCCGGTCTGGGCCGAACGTCTGTCGCAGATCACCCAGGAATGCATGTACAAGGCGATCGAAATCGTCAAACCTGGCTGCCGCCTCGGCGATATCGGTGAAGTCATCCAGAAGCACGCTGAAAAGAACGGCTTTTCGGTAGTTCGCGAGTTCTGCGGCCACGGCATCGGCAAGGTGTTCCACGAAGAACCGCAGATCCTGCACTATGGTCGCGCCGGCACCGGCATGGAACTGAAGGCCGGCATGACCTTCACCATCGAGCCGATGATCAACCAGGGCAAGGCCGACACCAAGGTGCTGGGCGACGGCTGGACCGCGATCACCAAGGACCGCAAGCTCTCGGCTCAGTGGGAACACACCCTGCTGGTAACCGATACCGGCTACGAGATCTTCACCCTGCGCGCCGACGACACCATCCCGCGCGTCTCGGCCTGATCCAAGAACGCTCCCAGCCTTTCAAGAACGCTCCCAGCCTTTATAGAAGGAAAGCCAATCGATGCCGCAGGTGGATCCCGAACTCTTCGACCGCGGCCAGTTCCAGGCTGAACTGGCCCTGAAAGCGAGTCCCATTGCGGCGTTCAAGAAGGCGATCCGCCAGGCTCGCGAGGTGCTCGACACGCGTTTTCGCAATGGCCGTGACATCCGCCGGCTGATCGAAGACCGTGCCTGGTTCGTCGACAACATCCTGCAAAAGGCCTGGGAGCAGTTCAACTGGAGCGAAGACGCCGACATTGCGCTGGTCGCGGTCGGTGGCTATGGCCGGGGTGAGCTGCACCCGTATTCCGACATCGACCTGCTGATCCTGCTGGACAGCGCCGATCACGAAGTTTTCCGTGATTCCATCGAGCGTTTTCTGACGCTGCTGTGGGACATCGGCCTGGAAGTCGGTCAGAGCGTACGCTCGGTCGATGAGTGCGCCGAGGAAGCACGGGCCGACCTGACGGTGGTCACCAACCTGATGGAAAGCCGCACCATCTGCGGTCCCGAGCGTCTGCGTCAGCGCATGCTCGACGTCACCAGCACCGCACACATGTGGCCGGCCAAGGAGTTCTTCCTGGCCAAACGCGCCGAGCAGAAGGCCCGTCACCACAAGTACAACGACACCGAATACAACCTGGAACCCAACGTCAAAGGCTCGCCCGGCGGCCTGCGGGATATCCAGACCATTTTGTGGGTCGCCCGTCGTCAGTACGGCACCCTGAACCTGCGCGCTCTGGCCGGCGAAGGCTTTCTGGTCGAGAGCGAAAACGCGCTGCTGGCCTCCTCCCAGGAATTCCTCTGGAAAGTGCGCTACGCCCTGCACATGCTTGCCGGTCGCTCCGAAGACCGCCTGCTGTTCGATCATCAACGAACCATCGCCGGCCTGCTGGGCTTTGAAGGCGACGACGCCAAACAGGCGGTCGAAAACTTCATGCAGCAGTACTTCCGCGTGGTGATGAGCATTGCCCAGCTCAGCGACCTGATCATTCAGCATTTCGAGGAAGTCATCCTCGCCCCGGAAGACGAAGCGCCGCCGCAGCCGATCAACTCGCGCTTCCAGTTGCATGATGGTTATATCGAGGCGCGCAACGACAACGTGTTCCGTCGCACGCCGTTCGCCATGCTCGAGATCTTCGTGTTGATGGCCCAGCAGCCGGAAATCAAAGGCGTGCGCGCCGATACCATTCGTCTGCTGCGCGAGAACCGCCATCTGATCGACGACAACTTCCGCAACGACATCCGCAATACCAGCCTGTTCATCGAGCTGTTCAAGTGCAAGATCGGCATCCACCGCAACCTGCGCCGGATGAATCGCTACGGCATCCTCGGACGCTACCTGCCGGAGTTCGGCTTCATCGTCGGGCAGATGCAGCACGACCTGTTCCACATCTATACGGTGGACGCGCACACCCTGAACCTGATCAAACACCTGCGTAAGTTGCAGTACACCCAGGTATCGGAAAAATTCCCGCTGGCCGCCAAGCTCATGGCCAAACTGCCCAAACCCGAACTCATCTACATGGCGGGTCTGTACCACGACATCGGCAAGGGCCGGCATGGCGATCACTCGGACATCGGCGCGGTCGATGCCGAAGCGTTCTGCCAGCGCCATCAACTGCCCACATGGGACAGCCGCCTGATCGTCTGGCTGGTGCAGAACCATCTGGTGATGTCGACCACTGCGCAGCGCAAGGATCTGTCCGACCCGCAGGTGATCCACGATTTCGCGCAGATCGTCGGCGACGAAACCCGTCTGGATTATCTGTACGTGCTGACCGTGGCCGACATCAACGCGACCAATCCGACGCTGTGGAACTCGTGGCGCGCCAGTCTGTTGCGCCAGCTCTACACCGAGACCAAGCGTGCCCTGCGCCGTGGCCTGGAAAACCCGGTGGATCGCGAAGAGCAGATCCGCCAGACCCAGAGCGCGGCGCTGGACATCCTGGTGCGCGGCGGCACCGACCCGGACGACGTCGAGCAGTTGTGGGCGCAATTGGGCGATGACTATTTCCTGCGTCACACCGCCGGCGACGTGGCCTGGCACAGCGACGCGATCCTGCAGCAACCGGCCGATGGCGGGCCGCTGGTGCTGATCAAGGAAACCACCCAGCGCGAATTCGAGGGTGGCACGCAGATCTTCATTTATGCCCCGGATCAGCACGACTTCTTTGCCGTGACCGTAGCCGCGATGGACCAGCTCAACCTGAACATTCACGACGCCCGGGTCATCACCTCAAGCAGCCAGTTCACCCTCGACACCTACATCGTGCTCGACAACGACGGCGAATCCATCGGTGACAACCCGGCACGAATCAAACAGATTCGCGACGGCCTGACCGAAGCCCTGCGCAACCCGGACGACTACCCGACGATCATCCAGCGCCGGGTGCCGCGCCAGCTCAAGCACTTCGCCTTTGCGCCGCAGGTGACAATCCACAACGATGCCCAGCGTCCGGTGACGGTGCTGGAACTCACCGCACCGGATCGCCCGGGCCTGCTGGCGCGTATCGGCGGGATCTTCCTCGAGTTCGACCTGTCACTGCAGAACGCCAAGATTGCGACCCTGGGCGAACGGGTGGAAGACGTGTTCTTCATCACCGACGCCCACAACCAGCCGCTCTCCGACCCGCTGCTGTGCAGCCGCTTGCAGGATGCAATCGTTGAACAACTGAGCGTCAATCAGGAACCGGATATCAAGCTATCGCGCATCAGTATTTGAATTGAATTAATCCATTACCCCGATGGGAAGGATCACTCCGATACCAGCCTGTTAATCAAAACCCCTGTAGGAGCGAGCCTGCTCGCGATAGCGGCACATCAGCTTGCATGGATGTTGAATGTGCAGCCCTCATCGCGAGCAGGCTCGCTCCTACAGATTTTGTGCATTGGTCAGTATCAGAGTTTTCTCTCCACATTGAACGAGGCATCCATGAACAACGCTCTGAACCAGCTCCAGCCCTACCCGTTCGAAAAGCTCCGCGCCCTGCTCGGCACCGTGACCCCGAACCCGGACAAACGCCCGATCGCGCTGTCGATCGGCGAGCCGAAACATCGCTCCCCAAGCTTTGTGGCCGAAGCGCTGGCGAATAATCTGGATCAGATGGCGGTGTACCCGACCACGCTCGGCATCCCGGCCCTGCGTGAAGCCATTGCCGGCTGGTGCGAACGCCGTTTCGGCGTGCCAGGCGGCTGGATTGACCCGGCGCGCAACGTGCTGCCGGTCAACGGCACCCGCGAAGCGCTGTTCGCCTTCACCCAGACCGTGGTCAACCGTGGCGAAGACGCTCTGGTGGTCAGCCCTAACCCGTTCTATCAGATCTACGAAGGCGCCGCGTTCCTCGCCGGCGCCAAGCCGCACTACCTGCCGTGCCTGGACGAAAACGGCTTCAACCCGGACTTCGACGCGGTATCGCCTGAGATCTGGAAACGCTGCCAGATCCTGTTCCTCTGCTCGCCGGGCAACCCGACCGGCGCGCTGATCCCGGTCGATGTGCTGAAAAAACTGATCGCCCTGGCTGACGAATATGACTTCGTGATCGCCGCCGACGAGTGCTACAGCGAGCTGTACTTCGACGAACAGACTCCGCCGCCGGGCCTGCTCAGCGCCTGCGTCGAACTGGGCCGCAAGGACTTCAAGCGCTGCGTGGTGTTCCACAGCCTGTCCAAACGCTCCAATCTGCCGGGTCTGCGGTCCGGTTTCGTCGCCGGTGACGCCGACGTCCTCAAGGGCTTCCTGCTGTACCGCACCTACCACGGCTGCGCGATGCCGGTGCAAACCCAACTGGCCAGCGTTGCCGCGTGGAATGATGAAGTGCATGTGCGCGCCAACCGCGCGCTGTACCGCGAGAAATTCGACGCGGTACTGGAAATCCTCAGCCCGGTGATGGACGTGCAGCGCCCGGACGGCAGCTTCTACCTGTGGCCGAATGTGCAAGGTGACGATGCGGCGTTCTGCCGGGATCTGTTCGCCGAAGAACATGTGACCGTGGTGCCAGGCTCTTACCTGTCCCGCGAAGTGGACGGTGTGAATCCGGGGGCCGGTCGGGTGCGCATGGCACTGGTCGCGCCACTGGCCGAATGCGTCGAAGCTGCCGAACGTATTCGCGCCTTCATCACGCGGCACAAATAATCATCGATTGCCCGCGCCAGACGCTCTGGCGCGGGCAATCCTGCAGGCTATTTGACCTGCCCCAGATTCGCCTCACTCAAATCCAGCTCACCCAACACCTCACGCAACACGTCATCACCGATCTGGTGCTGACGACTGAGGCTATACAGCTCCAGACGCTGCGCACGCAGCGCCTTCAAACGCAGACGGCGCTCCAGAAGATCCATCTGAAACGCCAGCGCCTGGGCTTCGGCCGAGTCGTTGAACACTTCGAGCTGATGGCGATACTCGGACATGATCCGCGCCTTGAGTTCCGCCGAGAGCGCGGCCTGCGCAGCATCCTGCGGGCCGACTTCTTCGGTTTCCAGTGCATGAATCGCCGCCTCGGCAGTCTTGCGCCAGGCATCGCGTACTTCCTGGCGACGCTTGTCGTCCGGGCTTTTTTCGATGCCGCGCAGCAGCAACGGCAAGGCGATGCAGGCGCAAATCAGCGACAACAGAATCACCCCGGCGGCGATGAAGATCAGCAGGTCACGCTCGGGGAACGCCTCGCTGCCCATCAACATCGGCACCGACATCACACCCGCCAGCGTCACTGCCCCGCGCACACCACCGACGGTCAGCAACCAGCAGGAACGCGCCGTGGGCACTTGCGTCAGGTCACCCTTGCCACGCAAACGCCGCAGCAGCACCGACAGACGCCAGATACTCTGCACCCAAATAAAGCGCAACAGCACCAGCGCGAGGAAAATCGCCACCACGTCGAGGCCGCGGTACAGCAACGTCGGCCACAGCGTCGGTTCGTGGCTGACCACGGCTTTGATGATGTCCGGCAGTTGCAGGCCGAGCAGCAGGAAGATCAGACCGTTGAAGGCAAACTCCAGCAGTGACCAGACGCTGCGATTGAGCAGGCGGGTGCTGGTCTGCCGTGGCAACAGATCGAGCCAGCTCTGCATCATCCCCGCCGCCACCGCCGAAAGAATGCCCGAGGCGCCCAGTCGTTCGGCCAGCACGTAGGCGGCGAACGGCAGCAGCAACATAAACACCACATGAGTGGCCGGATCGTCCCAGCCGCGAGCGATCATCCACGCACGCAAGCGCCCGACCAGCCAGCTCAGCGCCACGCCGACCGCCAACCCGCCGACCGCCACCAGCACGAACGTCAGGCTGGCATTGGCCAGCGAGAACACCCCGGTCACCGCCGCCACCAAGGCGAACTTGAACGTCACCAGACCCGACGCATCGTTCATCAGCGCTTCGCCCTGCAGTATGTGCATCAGCGGTGTCGGCAAACGGTTCTGGGAAATGGCCGACACCGCCACGGCGTCAGTCGGCGAGAGCACTGCCGCGAGGGCGAAGGCCACCGCCAGCGGAATGCTGGGCAACAGCCAGTGAATGAAATAACCGGCGCCGACCACGGTGAACAGCACCAGACCGACGGCCAGCGTCAGGATCGGGCCGCGCAGTTGCCAGAACTCGCGCTTGGGCATGCGCCAACCGTCGGAAAACAGCAGCGGCGGCAGGAACAGAAACAGGAACAGTTCGGGGTCCAGTGCCACATGCAGGCCCAGTGTCGGCCAGGCCAACAGGGCACCGGCAGCGATTTGCACAAGGGGCAGCGGCAACGGGATGACCCGTCCGACCAGCCGCGAGACACTGACCAGCATCAGCAGGATCAGGACGGTATAAGCGGTTTGCATAAAGCGTAAATCTCAGACAATCGACAGCGTTGAACTGCCATATTAGCCGCTTAGCATGCGTCTGGGGTTTGCACCTATGTCGCACGCCGACACTGATCCCCGTGTAGGAGCTGCGGCACGCTGCGATCTTTTGATGTTTAAAAACAGAATCAAAAGATCGCAGCCTCGTTTCACTCGACAGCTCCTACAGGGATTTGTGCAGGGTAATGAAGCCGGGCGCCCGAAACGCTTTGGTCATGGCATAATCCGACACCATTTTTTTCCAGCACCTGTAAAGGGGGCGATTCCTTGACCGTTTCAAGTAAAACGTTGCACCTTTTCGGCATCAAAGCCTGCGACACCATGAAGAAGGCGCGCACCTGGCTCGATGAACACGCTGTCAGCTACGACTTTCATGACTACAAAACCGCCGGTATCGACCGTGAACACCTGACCCAATGGTGTGACGAGCACGGCTGGCAAACGGTGTTGAACCGTGCAGGCACAACCTTTCGCAAACTCGACGACGAACGTAAAGCCGATCTCGACCAGTCGAAAGCCATCGAACTGATGCTCGCTCAACCCTCGATGATCAAGCGCCCGGTGCTCGATCTCGGTGACCGAACCCTGATTGGCTTCAAGCCAGACATCTACGCGGCCGCACTCAAGTAAAGCAGCCCGTCACTTATTGCTAGAGGTATTCACATGTCCAATTCCCTGTTCAGCATCGCCTTTGGTGTCGGCACGCAAAACCGTCAAGGCGCCTGGCTGGAAGTGTTCTACGCCCAGCCACTGCTCAACCCGTCGGCCGAACTGGTCGCCGCCGTTGCGCCGATCCTCGGTTACACCGAAGGCAACCAGGCCATCACTTTCACCACTGCGCAGGCTGCGCAACTGGCTGAAGCGGTCAAAGGCATCGATGCCGTTCAAGGCAAGCTGCTGACCCGTCTGGCCGAGAGCCACAAGCCGCTGGTCGCCACCCTGCTGGCCGAAGACGCACAGCTGACCTCGACGCCTGAGGCGTATCTGAAGCTGCACCTGCTGTCCCATCGTCTGGTCAAGCCGCACGGCGTGAGCCTGGCCGGGATCTTCCCGCTGCTGCCGAACGTCGCCTGGACCAGCCAGGGCGCGATCGACCTGAGCGAACTGGCCGAACTGCAACTCGAAGCCCGTCTGCGCGGCGAGCTGCTGGAAGTGTTCTCGGTGGACAAGTTCCCGAAAATGACCGACTACGTGGTACCGGCCGGCGTGCGTATCGCTGACGCGGCACGTCTGCGTCTGGGTGCGTACGTGGGCGAAGGCACCACCGTGATGCACGAAGGCTTCATCAACTTCAACGCCGGCACCGAAGGCCCGGGCATGATCGAAGGCCGCGTTTCCGCTGGCGTGTTCGTCGGCAAGGGTTCGGATCTGGGTGGCGGCTGCTCGACCATGGGCACCCTGTCGGGTGGCGGCAACATCGTGATCAAGGTCGGCGAAGGCTGCCTGATCGGCGCCAACGCTGGTATCGGTATTCCGTTGGGCGACCGCAACACCGTCGAGTCGGGCCTGTACGTGACCGCCGGCACCAAGGTGGCGCTGCTGGACGAGCACAACAACCTGGTCAAGGTTGTGAAGGCGCGTGAACTGGCCGGTCAGACTGACCTGCTGTTCCGTCGCAATTCAGAAACCGGTGCCGTGGAGTGCAAAACCCACAAATCGGCGATCGAACTGAACGAAGCGCTGCACGCTCACAACTAAGTGCTGTTAGCACCTGTGGGAGCGAGCTTGCTCGCGAAGCTTTTGGCGTATTCAAGAACGCCATCGCGAGCAGGCTCACTCCTACAAGTCTGACGTACACCCGCCCAAGTTCACAGGGCTGAACAGATGATGATTCCCTCCCCCTGGCGCGCCGATTTTCCGGCCATCGCCGCCCTGCAACGGCAAGACCAGACCTATCTGGACAACGCCGCCACCACGCAAAAACCTCAGGCCCTGCTCGACGCACTGACGCATTACTACGCCAACGGCGCGGCCAATGTGCATCGTGCGCAGCATCTGCCCGGCGCTCATGCGACACAGGCGTTCGAAGACAGCCGGCTCAAGGTTGCCCAGTGGCTCAATGCTGGTGATAGTGGGCAGATCATCTTCACCCACGGCGCCACCAGTGCGCTGAATCTCCTGGCGTATGGCCTGGAGCATCTTTTCCACCCGGGCGATGAAATTGTCATCAGCGCCCTGGAGCATCACGCCAACCTGCTGCCGTGGCAGCAACTGGCGCAGCGTCGCGACCTGAAACTGGTGATCCTGCCGCTGGACGCCGACGGCGTGATCGACCTCGGCGCCGCCGTCCGCCTGATCACCCCGCGCACTCGCTTGCTGGCAGTCAGTCAGTTGTCCAACGTGCTCGGTGCCTGGCAACCGTTGCCGGCGCTGCTGGCGATGGCCAAGGCGCAGAACGCGCTGACCGTGGTCGACGGCGCGCAAGGTGTGGTGCATGGTCGCCACGACGTGCAGGCGCTGGGTTGCGACTTTTATGTGTTTTCCAGCCACAAGCTGTACGGCCCGGATGGCCTCGGCGTGCTGTTTGGGCGCAACAAGGCGCTCGAGCAACTGAAGCCGTGGCAGTTCGGCGGCGAAATGGTGCTGGAAGCCAATTATCACGACGCGCGTTTCCGTCCTGCCCCGCTGGGTTTCGAGGCGGGCACGCCGCCGATTGCCAGCGTTATCGGATTGGGTGCAACCCTCGACTATTTGGCCGGGCTCGATCAGGACGCGGTGTCCGCTCACGAAGCCGCGCTGCACGACTATCTGCTGCAAGGCCTCGCCGCCCGCAACGGCATTCGCCTGCTGGGCAAACCGCAACTGGCGCTGGCGAGTTTTGTCGTCGAAGGCGTGCATAACGCCGATCTGGCGCATCTGCTCACCGAGCAAGGCATCGCCGTGCGCGCCGGACATCACTGCGCCATGCCGTTGCTGAAAAGCCTTGAGCTGGCCGGAGCGATTCGTGTGTCGTTGGCGCTGTATAACGATTCCGAGGATCTGGAACGCTTCTTCGAAGCGCTGGATCAGGCCCTGGAGTTGTTGCGATGAGTTTGCCGCTGGCCGCCGCCGAAGCGCTGCAAACCTTCCAGAATGCCGCCGGCTGGGAACAACGCGCACGGTTGCTGATGCAGGTTGGCGATCGCCTGCCACCGCTGGATGATGCGGACAAGTGCGAGGCCAACCGTGTGCATGGCTGCGAGAGTCAGGTGTGGCTGGTGGGGGAATTGCGCGAGGGTCACTGGCAGTTCAGCGCCAGCAGCGATGCGCGGATGATTCGCGGGCTGGTGGCGTTGTTGCTGTTGCGGGTCAACGGCTTATCGGCAGATGAACTGCAACAGGTGGATCTGCCGGACTGGTTCAATCAGTTGGGGCTGTCGCGGCAGTTGTCGCCGTCGCGCAGCAATGGCCTCAATGCCGTACTCAAGCGCATGAACGAACTGGCCACCACCCTGTAGGAGCTGCCGAAGGCTGCGATCTTTTGACTTTGTTTGTTGAAGCAAAATCAAAAGATCGCAGCCTTCGGCAGCTCCTACAGGGGAATGCGTTGCAAATGTGGGAGTGAGCCTGCTCGCGATGAGGTCATCAGCCCCTGCATCATGCTTGCGGCTTGACCCGATCCGCTGGCCGCCGAACTCCCGCCACAATCTTGTCCACAGCCTTGGTCGCCGCGACCATGCCGAACGTCGCCGTGACCATCATCACCGCGCCAAACCCGCCGGCGCAGTCGAGCTTCACGCCATCGCCGACAAAACTCTTCTGCAAACAGATGCTGCCGTCCGGTTTCGGATAGCGCAGCTGTTCGGTGGAGAACACGCACGGCACGCTGTAATGGCGGGTCACGGTGCGCGAGAAGCCGTAGTCGCGACGCAGGGTCGAACGCACTTTCGAGGCCAGTGGATCGTTGAAGGTACGGTTCAGATCGCAGACCTGAATCAGCGTCGGATCGATCTGCCCGCCGGCGCCGCCGGTGGTGATGATCTGGATCTTGCGGCGCTTGCACCAGGCGATCAGCGCAGCCTTGGCGTTGACCGCGTCGATGCAGTCGATCACGCAGTCGATGTTCGGCGTGATGTACTCGGCCATGGTCTCGCGGGTGACGAAATCGGCCACGGCATGCACCGTGCAGTCCGGGTTGATTCCGCGTAAGCGCTCGGCCATCACTTCGACCTTGGGTTTGCCGACGGTGCTGTCCAGCGCGTGCAACTGCCGGTTGGCGTTGCTGACACAGACATCATCGAGGTCGAACAGCGAAATTTCGCCCACGCCACAGCGGGCCATGGCTTCCGCCGCCCAGGAACCGACGCCACCGACGCCGACGATCGCCACATGGGCTGCACGCAGGCGCTCAAGGCCCTCGATGCCATACAAACGGGCGATGCCTGCAAACCGCGGATCTTCTGTACTCATGACCATTACCCCAAAAACCGGCGCGCATTATAGGGCTACGCAGCGACAAGTTTTAAGCTTCAAGCTACAAGTGTAAGAACTTAAGTCAAAGTCGGATGCCCAATATCCGGCATTTCCTTGTCTGGTGTACGACCAGTGGAGTGCCAGTGTAGGATTCGCGCCCTTTTGGCGTAAGCCGATCCGTTCCTTCGTTCCACAGCCTTTGGAACCCGAAATAGCTATGTCATCGCGTAAATTTGGTCTCAACCTGGTGGTGGTTCTGGCAATCGCCGCCCTGTTCACCGGTTTCTGGGCGCTGATCAACCGCCCGGTCTCCGCGCCCAACTGGCCGGAGCAGATCTCCGGTTTCTCCTATTCGCCATTCCAGCAGGGACAATTCCCACAGAAGGATCAATATCCGACTGACGATGAAATGCGCCGCGACCTGGAGATCATGAGCAAGCTGACGGACAACATCCGTATCTACTCGGTCGACGGTTCCCTGCAGGACATCCCGAAACTGGCGGAAGAGTTCGGTCTGCGCGTGACCCTCGGGATCTGGATCAGCCCCGACCAGGAACGCAACGAGCGGGAAATCCAGCGCGCCATCGAACTGGCCAACACCTCGCGCAGCGTAGTTCGCGTAGTGGTCGGCAACGAGGCGATCTTCCGTAAGGAAATCACCGCCGAACAATTGAGCGTGCTGCTTGATCGCGTGCGCGCAGCGGTGAAAGTGCCGGTGACCACCTCCGAGCAGTGGCACGTTTGGGAAGAACACCCGGAACTGGCCAAACACGTCGACCTGATCGCCGCGCACGTGCTGCCGTACTGGGAGTTCATTCCGGTCGACAAGGCCGGGCAGTTCGTCTTCGACCGCGCCCGCGACCTGAAAAAGATGTTCCCGAAAAAACCGCTGCTGCTGTCCGAAGTCGGCTGGCCGAGCAACGGTCGCATGCGCGGTGGCGCCGATGCGTCGCCGGCGGATCAGGCGATCTACCTGCGCACGCTGGTCAACAAACTCAATCGCCAGGGCTTCAACTACTTCGTGATCGAAGCCTTCGACCAGCCGTGGAAGGCCAGTGACGAAGGTTCGGTGGGCGCTTACTGGGGCGTGTTCAACGCCGCGCGTCAGCAGAAATTCAACTTCGAAGGCCCGGTGGTGGCGATTCCGCAATGGCGCGTGCTGGCCATCGGTTCGGTGGTGCTGGCGCTGCTGTCGCTGACCCTGCTGATGATCGACGGCTCGGCGCTGCGTCAGCGCGGCCGTACCTTCCTGACCTTTATCGCGTTCCTCTGCGGTTCGGTGCTGGTGTGGATCGGTTACGACTACAGCCAGCAATACAGCACGTGGTTCAGCCTGACGGTGGGTTTCCTGCTGGCGCTGGGTGCCCTCGGGGTGTTCATCGTGTTGCTGACCGAGGCGCACGAACTGGCCGAGGCGGTGTGGATTCACAAGCGTCGGCGTGAGTTCCTGCCGGTGGTGGGCGATTCCAGCTATCGACCGAAAGTGTCCATCCACGTGCCCTGCTACAACGAGCCGCCGGAGATGGTCAAACAGACCCTCGACGCCTTGGCCGCCCTCGATTACCCGGACTATGAAGTCCTGATCATCGACAACAACACCAAGGACCCGGCCGTGTGGGAGCCGGTGCGCGACTACTGTGAAACCTTGGGCCCGCGCTTCAAGTTCTTCCACGTATCGCCCCTGGCCGGGTTCAAGGGCGGCGCGCTGAACTACCTGATTCCGCACACCGCCAAGGACGCCGAAGTGATCGCGGTGATCGACTCCGACTACTGCGTGCACCCGAACTGGCTCAAGCACATGGTGCCGCACTTCGCCGATCCGAAAATCGCCGTGGTGCAGTCGCCGCAAGACTACCGCGACCAGAACGAAAGCACCTTCAAAAAGCTCTGCTACGCCGAGTACAAAGGCTTCTTCCACATCGGCATGGTCACCCGCAACGACCGTGACGCGATCATCCAGCACGGCACCATGACCATGACCCGCCGTTCGGTTCTGGAAGAACTGGGCTGGGCCGACTGGTGCATCTGCGAGGACGCCGAGCTGGGTCTGCGCGTCTTCGAAAAAGGCCTGTCGGCGGCGTATTACCACGACAGCTACGGCAAGGGCCTGATGCCGGATACCTTCATCGACTTCAAGAAACAGCGTTTCCGCTGGGCCTACGGGGCGATCCAGATCATCAAGCGTCACACCCGCAGCCTGCTGCGCGGCAAGGACACCGAGCTGACCCGTGGCCAGCGTTACCACTTCCTCGCGGGCTGGCTGCCGTGGGTGGCGGACGGCATGAACATCTTCTTCACCGTCGGCGCGTTGTTGTGGTCGGCGGCGATGATCATCGTGCCGCAACGGGTCGATCCGCCGCTGCTGATCTTCGCAATCCCGCCATTGGCGCTGTTCGTGTTCAAGGTCGGCAAGATCATCTTCCTGTACCGTCGCGCCGTCGGCGTGAACCTCAAGGATGCGTTCTGCGCGGCGCTCGCTGGCCTGGCGTTGTCGCACACCATCGCCAAAGCGGTGCTGTACGGCTTCTTCACCAGCAGCATTCCGTTCTTCCGCACGCCGAAAAACGCCGACAACCACGGCTTCTGGGTGGCGATTTCCGAAGCGCGGGAAGAGCTGTTCATCATGCTGCTGTTGTGGGGCGCGGCGCTGGGGATCTACCTGGTGCAAGGCATTCCGAGCAATGACATGCGCTTCTGGGTGGCGATGCTGCTGGTGCAGTCGCTGCCATACGTCGCGGCGCTGATCATGGCGTTCCTGTCGTCGCTGCCAAAACCTTCGGCGGAGCCTGAACAGGCCGCCGCTTGATCAGTTATTGTTGAACGTCAAACGGCGGCCTTCGGGTCGCCGTTTTGCATTAGAATGGTCGCCTTTTTCAATGCCAACACATCCTGTAGGAGCTGCCGCAGGCTGCGATCTTTTGATCTTGCTGTAGATTCTAAAAAACAAAATCAAAAGATCGCAGCCTGCGGCAGCTCCTACAGGTTTACCGTGCGCACCCCGGAGTTATTACATGACGGCCCACGCCGACCTTTCGCCGACCCTCCAACTCGCCATCGACCTGATCCGCCGTCCGTCCGTGACGCCGATTGACGCCGATTGCCAGAAGCAGATGATGCAGCGCCTGGGCGATGCCGGTTTCGCCCTCGAGCCGATGCGCATCGAAGATGTGGATAACTTCTGGGCCACCCACGGCAACGACGAAGGCCCCGTGCTGTGCTTCGCCGGCCACACCGACGTGGTACCGACCGGCCCGGTGACCGCCTGGCAGATCGACCCGTTCAACGCCGTCATCGATGAACACGGCATGCTCTGCGGCCGTGGCGCGGCTGACATGAAAGGCAGCCTGGCGTCGATGACCGTGGCCGCTGAGCGTTTCGTCGCCGATTACCCGAACCACAAAGGCAAGGTCGCCTTCCTGATCACCAGCGACGAAGAAGGCCCGGCGCACCACGGCACCAAGGCTGTGGTTGAACGTCTGGCGGCGCGCAACGAGCGTCTGGACTGGTGCATCGTCGGCGAACCGTCGAGCACCACGCTGGTCGGTGACGTGGTGAAAAACGGTCGTCGCGGCTCCCTCGGCGCCAAACTCACCGTGCGCGGTGTGCAGGGTCACGTGGCCTATCCGCATCTGGCGAAGAACCCGATCCACCTCGCCGCGCCGGCACTGGCCGAACTGGCCGCCGAGCATTGGGACCACGGCAACGATTTCTTCCCGCCGACCAGTTTCCAGATTTCCAACGTCAACTCCGGCACCGGCGCGACTAATGTGATTCCGGGTGATCTGGTGGCGGTGTTCAACTTCCGCTTCTCCACCGAATCCACCGTCGAAGGCCTGCAAAAACGCGTGGCCGACATCCTCGACAAACACGGTCTGGACTGGCACATCGACTGGGCGCTGTCCGGCCTGCCGTTCCTCACCGAGCCGGGCGCACTGCTCGACGCAGTGTCGTCGAGCATCCGCGACATCACCGGCCGCGAGACCAAGGCGTCCACCAGCGGTGGCACTTCCGATGGCCGCTTCATCGCGACCATGGGTACGCAAGTAGTTGAGCTGGGCCCGGTCAACGCGACTATTCACCAGGTCAATGAGCGCGTGCTGGCGGCCGATCTCGACGTGCTGACCGAGATTTACTACCAGACCCTGATCAAGTTGCTCGCCTGATGCTCGCGTGCCCGATCTGCAGTGAACCGCTGAACACCGTGGACAATGGCGTGGTCTGCCCCGCCGGCCACCGCTTCGACCGTGCGCGTCAGGGTTACCTGAACCTGTTGCCGGTGCAGCACAAGAACAGCCGCGATCCCGGCGACAATCAGGCGATGGTCGAGGCTCGCCGCGACTTCTTGAATGCCGGGCATTACGCGCCGGTGGCCAAACGTCTGGCCGAGCTGGCGGCGGGTTACGCGCCAGCGCGCTGGGTCGATATCGGTTGTGGCGAGGGTTACTACACCGCGCAAATCGCCGAGGCCTTGCCGGATGCCGATGGCTACGCGCTGGACATCTCCCGCGAAGCCGTCAAACGCGCCTGCAAACGTAATCCGGCGATCACCTGGTTGATCGCCAGCATGGCCCGCGTGCCGTTGGCGTCGGGCAGTTGCCAGTTTCTCGCCAGCGTTTTCAGTCCGCTGGACTGGGCAGAAGCCAAACGTCTGCTCAGCGTCGGTGGCGGCCTGATGAAGGTCGGCCCGACCAGCGGCCACCTGATGGAACTGCGCGAACGGCTGTACGACGAAGTGCGCGAATACACCGACGACAAGCATCTGGCCCTGGTGCCCGAAGGCATGGCGCTGGCGCACAGTGAAACCCTGGAATTCAAACTGACACTGGACAAGCCCGAGGATCGCGCCAACCTGTTGGCGATGACACCTCACGGCTGGCGCGCCAGTGCCGAACGCCGCGCCGCGGTGATCGAACAGGCCGAGCCGTTCGTGACCACCGTGTCGATGCGCTACGATTATTTCGTTCTTCAATAACTTTTGGTCTCGGGCGAGTGCCCGGGGCCGGCTAAATCCGCGAATGGATTTTTCAGACCCGCAGTGAGGACATCCATGCGCCAACCGGATATCGAGATTTACCTGAAAGACGCCGACGTCGACCACAAGGCCATTTCCGCCTGGCTCAGCACAGCGCTGGGCCCGTGCAGCGACTGGGTACAGAAAGGCCAGACCTACAAGTGCAAGGCCGGCAACATCCCAGTGACCTGGCTGCCAAAAGCCGTCGGCAAGTGGAACAGCCTGTATCTGGAAAGCGATGCGACCCCATGGGACGACGACATCGCCTGCGCTCGCGCAGCCTTTGCCGCGCTGAACGTCGAAGTACGTTGCGCGCCGGGGACGTGGGTCGAGGAAGAAGGTGAAGAGACCGCCGATCGCTGGATTCGCATCAGCGAAGACGGTGAAGAAGAGATCACCTGGAAAACCGCTTAAAAGCAAAAGATCGCAGCCTGCGGCAGCTCCTACAGTTTGGAATGCATTCCCCTGTAGGAGCTGCCGCAGGCTGCGATCTTTTGATCTTGAAAGTTACAGGCCTACAACGTCTTCCGCCTGCAAACCCTTTTCGCCGGTGATCACCGCGTACTCAACCTGCTGGCCCTCAGTCAGCGACCGGTGCCCTTCACCGCGGATCGCGCGGTAGTGCACGAACACGTCCACCCCGTCCTCGCGCTGAATGAAGCCGTAGCCTTTGGCGTCGTTGAACCACTTCACATTGCCGGTTTCACGTGTTGCCATCTGTTCATACTCCTTTTTTATTATTGAACAGGCTTTTCGCAGGAAAGCCTTTGCGGAACGTCAGACTGCGCCCGACGTCCATAAAGGGCCCCGGCGACAGATTGCCGAGTATATGACAGGCACGAAAACTCTCAACAGGAGTTTACTTCGCCGCTTTTTTGCCGATTTTCGGCGAATACGGCAAACTGTCGACCGCCCGAGCACTTGCTCGGTTTTATTCACTCACGCAGAAGCCGTATGACCCGTTCCCCGTTCCGCCGTCTAGTGTTTGGCACCTTGCGCCGACTGTTGTACCTCTGGGTTCGCTCGGAGACGATCAACCAGTCGTCGCTCACCCTCAACCTCGACCGCAGTCGTCCGGTGTTCTACGTCCTGCAAAATCCTTCGCTCACCGATCTGGCGGTGGTCGATACCGAGTGCACCAAGGCCGGCCTGCCGCGTCCGGTGCTGCCGGTGTCGGTCGGTCCACTGATCGAACCGGCAGCGTTCTTTTACCTGACGCCGGACCCGGACTGGCTCGGCCGTCAGGACAAGCGCGGCGCGCCACCGACCCTGACCCGCCTGGTCAGCGCCCTGACGCAGAACGCTGCCGAAGACGCGCAGATCATTCCGGTCAGCGTGTTCTGGGGCCAGTCGCCGGACAGCGAAAACAGTCCGTGGAAGCTGCTGTTCGCCGACAGCTGGGCGGTCACCGGTCGCCTGCGTCGACTGCTGAGCATCATCGTCCTCGGGCGCAAGACCCGTGTGCAGTTCTCGGCGCCGATCCATCTGCGTGAACTGATCGAGCACAACAAGGGCCACGAACGCACTGTGCGCATGGCCCAGCGCGTCCTGCGCGTGCACTTCCGCAACCTGAAGGCGGCGGTGATCGGCCCGGACATTTCCCACCGGCGCAATCTGGTCAAGGGCTTGCTCAACCAGCCATTGGTCAAGCAGGCGATCCTCGATGAAGCCGAACGCGAAAACATCTCCCCGGAAAAAGCCAAGGCCCAGGCCCTGCGCTACGGCAACGAGATCGCCTCGGACTACACCTACACCGCGATCCGCTTCCTCGAAGTGGTGCTGAGCTGGTTCTGGAACAAGATCTACGACGGCATCAAGGTCAATCACATCGAAGGCGTGCAGAAGGTCGCCCAGGGTCACGAAGTGATCTATGTGCCGTGCCACCGCAGCCACATCGACTACCTGCTGCTCTCGTACTTGCTGTTTCGTAACGGCCTGACCCCGCCGCACATCGCCGCCGGGATCAACCTCAACATGCCGGTGATCGGCAGCCTGTTGCGCCGTGGCGGCGCGTTCTTCATGCGCCGCACGTTCAAGGGCAATCCGCTGTACACCTCGGTGTTCAACGAATACCTGCACACCCTGTTCACCAAAGGTTTCCCGGTCGAATACTTCGTCGAAGGCGGCCGCTCGCGCACCGGGCGCATGCTGCAACCGAAAACCGGCATGCTCGCGATCACCCTGCGCAGCTTCCTGCGTTCATCGCGGATGCCGATCGTGTTTGTGCCGGTGTACATCGGCTACGAGCGCGTGCTGGAAGGTCGCACCTACCTCGGCGAACTGCGTGGCGCGAGCAAGAAGAAAGAATCGATCTTCGACATTTTCAAAGTCATCGGCGCGCTCAAGCAGCGTTTCGGGCAGGTGGCGGTGAACTTCGGCGAGCCGATCAAACTCGCGGAATTCCTCGACAGCGAACAGCCAGGCTGGCGCCAGCAGGAGCTCGGCCCGCAGTACAAACCGGCGTGGCTCAACGAAACCACCAACCGCCTCGGCGAAAAAGTCGCGCAGCATCTCAATGAGGCCGCGGCGATCAATCCGGTCAATCTGGTGGCGCTGGCGCTGCTCTCGACCACGCGTCTGGCGCTGGACGATCGTGCCATGGCACGGGTGCTGGATCTGTACCTGGCGTTGCTGCGCAAAGTACCGTACTCGCCGCACACCACCTTGCCGGAAGGCGACGGCCGTGCGCTGATCGAGCACGTGAAGGACATGGACCTGCTGGCCGAACAGAACGATGCGCTGGGCAAGATTCTGTACCTGGACGAGCAGAACGCCGTCCTGATGACCTACTACCGCAACAACGTGCTGCACATCTTCGCGTTGCCGGCGTTGCTGGCGAGTTTCTTCCAGAGCACCTCGCGCATGAGCCGCGAACAGATCCTGCGTTACACCCGCGCGCTGTATCCCTACTTGCAGTCAGAACTATTCATTCGCTGGACGCTGGACGAACTGGACGGCGTGGTCGATCAGTGGCTGGAAGCGTTCGTCGAGCAAGGCCTGCTGCGTTTCGAGAAAGACGTCTATCTGCGCCCGGCGCCAAGTTCGCGGCATTTCGTGCTGTTGACGCTGCTGTCGAAGAGCATCGCCCAGACCTTGCAGCGTTTTTACATGACCGTGTCCTTGCTGCTCAACGCCGGTCAGAACACCATCAGCGCCGAAGAACTGGAAGACCTGTGCACAGTCATGGCTCAGCGCCTGTCGATCCTCCATGGCCTCAACGCCCCGGAGTTTTTCGACAAGAGCCTGTTCCGTCACTTCATCCAAACGATGCTCGACCTCGACGTGCTGCGCCGCGACGATGCCGGCAAACTGAGTTATCACGAACTGCTTGGCGAACTCGCCGAAGGTGCGGCCAAGCGCGTGTTGCCGGCGGAGATTCGTTTGTCGATCCGCCAGGTCGCGTTGCATCGCAGTGAAGACGCTGCCGATCAGGTCATCACTCAACCCGAGACCTGATGCAAACCTGGTGGGAGCGAGCTTGCTCGCGAAGGCGTCGTGTCAGTCGGCATCACTGTCGTCTGACACACCGCTATCGCGAGCAGGCTCACTCCTGCAATTGAATGGAGAACACCATGAAAAAACTGACTCTGCTTGCCGCCGCTACCCTGCTCAGCGCTTGCCAATCAACCAACCCCGCTGGCAAGGTCGGCCTCGACGGTGAAGTGTTCTACCTGCAACGCATCGCCCTGCCACCGAGCGCAACCCTGAGCGTGAGCCTGCAGGATGTATCGCTGGCCGACACCCCGGCCGTGGTGCTCGACGAACAGAAAGGCCCGGTCAAAGGCCAGGTGCCACTGCCGTTTCACTTGAGCTACGATCCGGCGCAGGTCAAACCCGGCCACCGCTACTCGGTCAGCGCGCGCATCGAAGTCAACGGCGAGCTGATGTTCATCACCACCGAAAACCACGCCGTACAACTGGACGGCAACGACCCGCAGCCGCTGAAAATCCGCGTCGACGCGATTCGCTAATTGTCTATCAAGGAAGCTGCCATGTTCCGCCCTACTCTTCGCTTCGCCGGCCTGTGCGCGGGCTTGATGATCTCCGCCAACGTGCTGGCGCTGTCACTCAGCGACCTGTCGCAACAAGACGCCACCGGCGGCCTCAAGGACGCCCTGACCCAAGGCGCGCAACTGGCCGTCAAACAACTGGGCACCCCGGGCGGTTTCAGCAACAACCCGGACGTGAAAATCGAACTGCCGGGCAAACTCGGCAAAGTCGCCGGCAAGATGAAAGCCTTCGGCATGGGCGCCCAGGTCGACGAACTCGAAACCGCGATGAACAAAGCCGCGGAAAACGCCGTGACCCAGGCCCAGCCGATCCTCGTCGACGCCGTGAAGAAAATGACCGTGGCCGACGCCAAAGGCATCCTCAGCGGCGGCAACGACTCGGCCACCCAATACCTGGACAAAACCAGCCGCGAACAGATCCGCGCCAAGTTCCTGCCGATCGTCAAACAAGCCACCGACAAAGTCGGCGTCGCGCAGAAATACAACAGCTTCGCGGGCCAGGCTGCGACCCTGGGCGTCGTGGATGCGAAAAGCGCCAACGTCGAAAACTACGTCACCGAGCAAGCGCTCAATGGCCTGTTCGAGATGATCGGCAAACAGGAAGAAACCATCCGCAAAAACCCGGCTGCCGCCGCGACCGGGCTGGCGAAGAAAGTGTTCGGCACTTTGTAATTTTTGCCGCTGCACGCAAAAGCCCGCTGAACCTGTGAAGGTCAGCGGGCTTTTTATTGTGGGTCAGCCTTGCGGATCGACTTGATCGAGGACGCGGTTAACCGACAGCTCAGCGAGCGAAATCATCTGCTGGATGCCAAGCAACTAACTGCACGTCGGACCGCTCAAGGTAAACGCCAACTCAGCGGCCATGACATTGGCCGAGGCCAGTGTTTCACAGGCATGGGCCAACAGGGTTTCAGAATCGACTTCGGGGAGGACAGTGAAGATTGTGCTGGGATGGCCGACCGGTTTTGGCGGTTTATCCGCAGGCTTCAGATAATGATCAAGGGCACGCAGGGCCGCATCGTGAAGCTTTCTTGAATCGAGGAAGGCGTAGGGGGAAACGGGATCGGTGGGCCGTTCCGGGGTGGTTTCGGGCTCTGGGGGGTTGGGGGTGTGTTTGAACATGGTGGAACTCCTGAAGTAGTGGAGCCGCCACAGTTCGCTGCGAAACGAATGTAGGGTGGCAGCTGTACGCAGGTTCGCAGACCGGGACTTCAGGCACCCGGCATACCCGAAGGTATCCCGCGCACAACCGCCATGACACTGGCATAAAAAACGCCCGCTTTCGGATGGTGGACGCTGTGCGTCTGAAGTTTAACCGGGCTGCGAAACCCGGTCGCTGATTTTTGCAGCGACAAACTCAGGCTAGAGATCGCGCTTCCGACGGGCAACCTGAAAACCTTGTGGGAAGGTTCTGGTTTTCTCCCACACCCTTAAACACAACCAGACTCAATGTAGGAGCTGCCGAAGGCTGCGATCTTTTGATCTGGCTTTTGATTTTGAAAAGCCAAGGTCAAAAGATCGCAGCCTTCGGCAGCTCCTACAGGAGATTGGGTGTGGTCAGTTGGAGACTGGTCGGCTGTCAGGCCGCCATCGCGAGCAGGCTCACTCCTACAATGGGATTGGGTGTGGTCAGTTGGAGACTGGTCGGCTGGCAGGCCGCCATCGCGAGCAGGCTCACTCCTACAGTGGGATTGGGTGCATTCAGTTGGAGACTGGTCGGCTGGCAGGCCGCCATCGCGAGCAGGCTCACTCCTACAGTGGGATTGGGTGCATTCAGTGGAGATTGGTCGGCTGGCAGGCCGCCATCGCGAGCAGGCTCACTCCTACAGTGGGATTGGGTGCATTCAGT
>NZ_JAHHZH010000004.1:0-650609 GCF_018729515.1 Pseudomonas sp. MG-9 | reverse complement strand
AGGCCTCGATGAACTGAAGCAAGTCACTGTCGAAAATCGTATAACTCATTGAATCTCAAGGAGTTTTCCGTTTCGACTGCGCCGGAAGTGGGGCGAATTATAGACCTCCAGAATCTGCCGTCAACCGCTATTTTCACATTTCTGTCATATCGGCCAAAAAAGCCCGAAAACACGAAGGCCGACCTCTAGAGGTCGGCCTTCGTCATGCCCTTCTCCTTATAAGCTAGGGAACGCGAATTGCGAAGCTTCATGGCTCGCACGCTGCGGCCAGCGCTGAGTAATGGCTTTGCGACGGGTATAGAAGCGCACACCATCCGGGCCATAGGCATGCAGGTCGCCGAACAGCGAACGCTTCCAGCCGCCGAAACTGTGGTAAGCCACCGGTACCGGCAGCGGCACGTTGACACCGACCATGCCGACTTCGATCTCGTCGCAGAACAGGCGCGCCGCTTCACCGTCACGAGTGAAGATGCAGGTGCCGTTGCCGTATTCGTGATCGTTGATCAGCTTCATCGCCTCTTCCAGGCTGTTGACCCGAACCACGCACAACACCGGTCCGAAGATCTCTTCCTTATAGATGCGCATCTCAGGAGTGACATTGTCGAACAGGCAGCCACCGAGGAAGAAGCCGTCTTCATGGCCTGGAATGCTCAAGCCACGACCGTCGACCACCAGGGTCGCGCCCGCCGCCACGCCGTCATCGACATAACCGCTGACCTTGTCACGTGCCTGACCAGTGACCAGCGGCCCCATGTCCAGACCGCACGAAGTGCCGGCACCGATTTTCAGCGCCTTGATCTGCGGAACCAGTTTCGCCACCAGCGCATCTGCCACCTGGTCGCCAACGCACACCGCGACCGAGATCGCCATGCAACGTTCGCCGCAGGAACCGTAGGCCGCGCCCATCAGTGCGCTGACCGCGTTGTCCAGGTCCGCATCCGGCATCAGTACTGCGTGGTTCTTCGCCCCGCCCAGTGCCTGAACACGTTTGCCGCGCTTGGTGCCTTCGGCGTAGATGTACTCGGCAATCGGCGTCGAGCCGACAAAGCTCAGCGCTTTGACTTCCGGCGCCTCGATCAGCGCATCTACCGCGGTCTTGTCGCCATGCACCACGCTCAGCACGCCTTTCGGCAGGCCGGCTTCCAGCAGCAGTTGAGCGATCAACAGCGTCGAGCTTGGGTCACGCTCGGACGGTTTGAGGATGAAGCAGTTGCCGCAAACGATCGCCAGTGGGTACATCCACAGTGGCACCATCGCCGGGAAATTGAACGGAGTGATACCGGCCACTACGCCCAGCGGCTGGAAGTCCGACCAGGCGTCGATGTTCGGGCCGACGTTACGGCTGTATTCGCCCTTGAGGATTTCCGGGGCGGCGCAGGCAAACTCGACGTTCTCGATACCGCGTTTCAGCTCACCGGCGGCGTCCTCCAGCGTTTTGCCGTGCTCTTCGCTGATCAATTGCGAGATACGCGCTTCGTTCTGCTCCAGCAGTTGCTTGAAGCGGAACATCACTTGGGCGCGTTTGGCCGGTGGCGTGTTGCGCCAGGCCGGGAAGGCAGCCTTGGCGGCATCGATCGCGTGCTGGATGGTTTCGCGGGTGGCCAGTGGCAGCTTGTGGATCGCCTGACCGGTGGACGGGTTGAACACATCAACCGCGCGACCGTTCTCGGTCACCAGTTCGCCATTGATCAAATGCGGGATAACGCTCATCGAGTAACTCCTGAATTCTTGTCCACAGCCGCCCGCGAGAGACGCCTGTTTTTTAGGTATATATAGAAGGAAAATCAGTCGAGCTTGTTCAGCACTTCGCCAACCGCGTCGAACAGACGATCGAGGTCTTGCGGTTTGCTGTTGAAGGTTGGGCCGAACTGCAGGGTGTCGCCGCCGAAGCGCACGTAGAACCCGGCTTTCCACAGGGCCATACCGGCTTCGAATGGGCGCACGATGGCGTCGCCGTCACGGGCCGCGATCTGGATCGCACCGGCCAGACCGTAGTTACGGATGTCGATGACGTTTTTCGAACCTTTCAGACCGTGCAGCGCATTTTCGAAATGCGGCGCGACGTCGGCCACGCTCTGTACCAGGTTTTCCTTTTGCAACAGGTCGAGTGCCGCCAGACCTGCGGCGCACGCCACCGGGTGTGCCGAGTAGGTGTAGCCGTGCGGGAATTCGACAGCGTATTCCGGGGTCGGCTGATTCATGAAGGTCTGGTAGATCTCGGAGCTGGCAATCACCGCGCCCATCGGGATCGCGCCGTTGGTCACTTGCTTGGCGATGCACATCAGGTCCGGGGTCACGCCGAAGCTCTCGGCGCCGAACATCGAACCGGTGCGGCCGAAACCGGTGATCACTTCGTCGAACACCAGCAGGATGTTGTGCTGATCGCAGATCTCGCGCAGACGTTTCAGATAACCCTGTGGCGGAACCAGTACGCCAGCGGAACCGGCCATTGGTTCAACGAATACCGCCGCGATGTTCGACGCGTCGTGCAGCTCAATCAACTTCAGCAACTCATCGGCCAGGGCGATACCGCCCTGCTCCGGCATGCCACGGGAGAAGGCGTTGCTGGCCAGCAGCGTGTGTGGCAGGTGATCGACGTCCATCATCGCCTGACCGAACAGCTTGCGGTTGCCATTGACGCCGCCGAGGCTGGTACCGGCGATGTTCACGCCGTGGTAACCACGGGCACGGCCGATCATTTTGGTTTTGGTCGACTGACCTTTCAGACGCCAGTAGGCACGGACCATTTTCACCGCGGTGTCGGCACACTCGGAGCCGGAGTCGGTGAAGAACACGTGGTTCAGGTTGCCGGGGGTCAGATCAGTGATTTTTTCCGCCAACTGGAACGACAACGGGTGGCCGTACTGGAAGCCCGGCGAGTAATCGAGGGTGCCCAATTGCTTGGCGACCGCTTCCTGGATTTCCTTGCGGGTGTGCCCGGCGCCGCAGGTCCACAGACCGGACAGCGAGTCGTAGATCTTGCGCCCCTTGTCATCGAACAGCCAGCTGCCTTCGGCACCGACGATCAGACGCGGATCGCGCTGGAAGTTACGGTTGGCGGTGTACGGCATCCAGTGCGCGTCCAGCTTCAGTTGGCTGGCCAGTGGCGACGGCGCGTTTTCAGGCAAGTTCATCGGGCAAAACCTCGCAGGGCATAAGCATCAGGGAGATAGAAAGCGTTGTTGCAGCTAAATTGCCACGGCGATAAAGTCGGTGAAATCCAACTTTTCTAACCTTCAGTTAGAACCCTGCTAAACATTGAGAATAAAAACATGAGCAGCCGTCGCCCCGATCCGCTGGCCCAGGTCAGTGACTTTGATATCCGCCTGCTGCGGATTTTTCGCAGCGTGGTGGAATGCGGCGGCTTCTCGGCGGCGGAAACCGTGCTCGGCATTGGCCGCTCGGCGATCAGCCAGCAGATGAGCGATCTCGAACAGCGCCTCGGCCTGCGCTTGTGCCAACGCGGTCGCGCCGGGTTCTCCCTGACTGAAGAAGGTCGCGAGGTTTATCAGTCGGCGCTGCAACTGTTAAGTGCGCTGGAAAGTTTCCGCACCGAGGTCAACGGCCTGCACCAGCACCTGCGCGGCGAGTTGATCATCGGCCTGACCGATAACCTCGTCACCCTGCCGCACATGCGCATCACTCACGCCCTCGCCCAATTGAAGGAGCGTGGCCCGGACGTGCAGATCCAGATCCGCATGATTGCGCCCAATGAAGTCGAACAAGGCGTGCTCGACGGCCGCCTGCATGTCGGTGTAGTGCCGCAGGCCAGTGCCTTGTCGGGGCTGGAATATCAGCCGTTATACAGCGAACGCTCGCTGCTTTATTGCGCGGTGGGTCATCCGCTGTTTTATGTCGATGACAAGCAACTGGATGATGAGCGTCTTAATAGTCAGGACGCGATTGCCCCGACGTTTCGTTTGCCGGCGGAGATTCAGGCGCATTACCAGGCGCTCAATTGCACCGCCAGTGCGTCTGACCGTGAGGGCATGGCGTTTCTGATTCTGACCGGGCGCTACATCGGTTATCTGCCGGACCACTACGCCAGTCTTTGGGTGCAACAGGGGCGGTTGCGTGCTTTAAAAGCAGGAACGCGGTTTTACGATTTGAGTCTGGCATCGGTCACGCGTAAGGGGCGGCGCCCTCATTTGGTGCTGGAAAGCTTTTTAGAGAGTCTGGCGGCGACGCGTTGAAAACAAGATCAAAAGATCGCAGCCTTCGGTAGCTCCTACGTTTGCGGGTCTTCAGCCGATAAAGTTGAGCAAGTGGACAGCTTTTTGCAAAGCAGGATCAACCCCGATCCTTCAACAAGAAGCCTTAATCCATGCAGCCAGATTCTGAACCGTCCAGCGAACTGATCTACGGCCTCGACGACCGCCCCAAACCTCCCGCCGCGATCCTCGCCGCCCTGCAGCACGTGCTCGCCAGCTTCGTCGGCATCATCACCCCGCCGCTGGTGATCGGCTCGGCCCTCGGCCTGACCGCGCACCTGCCGTACCTGATCAGCATGGCGCTGATGGTGTCCGGGGTCGGCACTTTTATTCAGGCGCGCCGCCCGTTCGGTATCGGCGCCGGGATGATCTGTTTGCAGGGCACCAGTTTTGCTTTTCTTGGTGCCGTGCTGTCCGCCGGGTTTCTGGTCAAGCAGCGCGGTGGCAGCCCCGAGGACATTCTGGCGATGATCTTCGGCGTGTGCTTTTTCGGCGCCGTGGTGCAGATCGTCCTCAGCCGCTTCATTGGCCAGTTGCGCAGAGTCGTTACGCCGTTGGTGACCGGGATCGTCATTACCCTGATCGGCATCAGCCTGATCAAGGTCGGCATCACCGATCTGGGCGGCGGCTTCAATGCGCCGGACTTCGGTGCGCCGGGCAATCTGGCGCTGGGGGTGTTCGTGTTGCTGACGATCATCCTGCTCAACCGCTCGAACACGCCATGGGTGCGGCTGTCGGCAATCATTATCGGACTGCTGCTTGGCAGCCTGGCCGCGTGGTTCAGTGGGAAACTGGTTCCACAGGCATTGCCTGACCTGCCGCTGGTCAGTCTTCCTGCACCATTCAAGTTCGGTTTCAGCTTCGACTGGACGGCTTTCCTGCCCGTCGCGCTGATTTATCTGATCAGCACCATCGAAACCGTCGGTGACCTCACGGCCAATTGCATGCTCGCCCGCCAGCCCATCAGCGGCCCTTCTTATATAAGCCGCTTGCGCGGCGGCGTACTGGGCGACGGCGTGAGCTGCATGATCGCCGCCACCTTCAGCGCCTTCCCCAACACCACGTTTGCGCAGAACAACGGCGTGATCCAGTTGACCGGTGTCGCCAGCCGCTACGTCGGGCTGTACATCGGCGCAATCCTGTTTTGTCTCGGCCTGTTTCCCATGATCGGCGCGGTGCTGCAGCAAATCCCGAAACCGGTACTCGGCGGCGCCACGCTGGTGATGTTCGGCAGCGTCGCGGCGGCCGGGGTGCGGATTCTCGCGCAGTCGCCGCTGGACCGGCGCAGCATGTTGATCATCGCCACCTCGCTCGGGGTCGGCCTGGGCATTGCCGCGCAACCGAACCTTCTGCACCTGATGCCGAAACTGGTGCAGAACCTGTTCGACTCGGCGATCACCAGCGGCGGGCTGACCGCGATCCTCCTCTGCCTGTTGCTGCCGGAGGCGAAAGCCCCGGCCGTCGCGTCCGTCGCATCGTTGAACAAGATCGAACAGGCGTAACGGTTTTATTGCATCAGGACTTGTCGGATGCCTGTGGGTGCGTTATCAACGCAACTGGTTGCGCCCACAGACAAACCGGAAGTGCCTATGACCTTTGAAGTTCCCGCTCACGGCGGCAAACCCGCCAGCCGCATTCGTCAGAAGAACGAAGAGACCATCCTCAAAGCCGCCGAAGACGAGTTCGCCCGTCACGGTTACAAAGGCACCAGCATGAACACCATCGCCCAGAATGCCGGGTTGCCCAAGGCGAACCTGCATTACTACTTCACCAACAAGCTTGGGTTGTACGTGGCGGTGCTGAGCAACATTATCGAACTGTGGGACAGCACCTTTAACACCCTGACCGCCGAGGACGATCCGGCCGAGGCGCTGACCCGCTACATCCGCGCCAAGATGGAGTTCTCCCGCCGCCAGCCACAGGCCTCGCGGATTTTCGCCATGGAGGTGATCAGCGGTGGCGAATGCCTGAGCGAATATTTCAATCAGGATTACCGCGCCTGGTTCCAGGGGCGCGCGGCAGTGTTCCAGGCCTGGATCGACGCGGGCAAGATGGACCCGGTGGATCCGGTGCACCTGATTTTCCTGCTGTGGGGCAGCACCCAGCATTACGCCGACTTCGCCACGCAAATCTGCCGGGTCAGCGGGCGCAGCAAGTTGACCAAGCAAGACATGGAAGACGCCGGCAATAACCTGATCCGGATCATCCTCAAAGGCTGCGGCCTCACTCCTTCTGTATAAGACGTTTTATGCCTTTCACCCTCAGCGGTTTTTGCGAGTACCGCGAAGAGATTCGCAAGAGCCGCTTTATCACCTTCGCCACGCCGATCGGCAGCCCTGCCGAGGCGCAGGCGTTTTTCGAACAGCACAGTGATTTGAACGCCTCGCACAACTGCTGGGCGTGGAAGCTCGGTAACCAGTACCGCAGCAACGACGATGGCGAACCCGGTGGCACCGCCGGGCGACCGATTCTGGCGGCGATCGAAGCGCAGGATTGCGATCAGGTCGCGGTGCTGGTGATCCGTTGGTATGGCGGTATTCAACTGGGTACCGGTGGTTTGGCCCGAGCCTATGGCGGCGGCGCGAACAAGTGCCTGCAAAACGCGGAAAAAATCGAGCTGATCAGCCGCGTGCCGCTGCGCTGTGCCTGCGGCTTTGCCGAGTTACCGCTGGTGAAGCTGCGGGTGGCGGATCTGGGTGGTTTGGTGGTGGAAGAAAACTTCACCGCCAACGGCGTCGAATTGCAGTTGGCGGTGGGTGAGGCGCAGATTGATTTGCTGCAGACGCAACTGGCGGATGTGAGCCGGGGGCGGATTCTGCTTCAACGTTAAAAGCGAGATCAAAAGATCGCAGCGTGCCGCAGCGCCTGCATTGGAATACGCCGACCTGTAGGAGCTGCCGAAGGCTGCGATCTTTTAGGGCATCCCCGTTTCCCCTTATTCCCCAGAGTTGCCCACACCTGCTGTGCACCCGACTGTGGATAACCTGAGCACATTCCGCTGTAACCCTTCTGTCACGTGGCTTTGCGCGGATTGTTCATTTTTCGTTCAATTCTCTCGACGAAACGAAAATTCCATACAGAAACAATCGGTTAGCTACATTTATCACCATTAGAAGAAAGCATCGCAGCGCTTATGCCCGGCCAGGCGGCTTGCGCACAAATACTGTGGAACAACCTGTGGATAACCCGTTCATGGCTGGCGCAGTCGCAGGTTCTGCATAGCTTCGCAGCGGTTGCTCGTTTTTTAACCAGTTTGTCACAGTGCAAAAGTGGAGCCGGATCAACAGCTTTGCTCCGAATTGGTGCCCACCCGCCTGGCGTTTTTTAGCAGGGGGCTCTATTGCCGGCGCGTAGCAACAGCGGTTGCGGGCGTTCCTGACTCAATGGCCAGGAAATTGCTTTATCCACAGGCACAACGCCAAGCCAGACGAGCCTGTCATGCACACCCCTTCTACGACCACCGATCCTACCTCGCGCCTGCAACTGCGCCACATCAGCAAACGCTACCCCGGTTGTCTGGCCAATGACGCCATCGACCTGAGCATCGCCCCTGGGGAAATCCACGCCCTGCTCGGCGAGAACGGCGCGGGGAAAAGTACGCTGATGAAGATCATCTACGGCGTCACCCAGGCCGATATGGGCGAGATGCTCTGGCAGGGCCAGCGGGTGAATATTCGCAACCCGGCGCAGGCCCGGCAGTTGGGGATCGGCATGGTGTTCCAGCACTTTTCGCTGTTCGAAACCCTCAGCGTGGCGCAGAACATTGCCTTGGCGATGGGCGCCAAGGCCGGCACGCCGAAACAACTGGAGCCGAAAATTCGTGAAGTGTCGCGCCGCTACGGTATGGCGCTGGAGCCGGAGCGACTTGTCCACAGCCTGTCGATCGGCGAACGGCAACGGGTGGAGATCATCCGCTGCCTGATGCAGGACATCCGCCTGCTGATTCTCGACGAACCGACATCGGTGCTCACCCCGCAGGAGGCCGACGAGTTGTTCACCACCCTGCGTCGTCTGGCGGCCGAGGGCTGCAGCATTCTGTTCATCAGCCACAAACTCGGTGAGGTGCGTGCGTTGTGCCACAGCGCCACGGTCCTGCGCGGCGGACGGGTGGCCGGGCATTGCGTGCCGGCCGAGTGCTCGGACCAACAATTGGCGCAGCTGATGGTCGGCGAAGCGGCGGCCTTGATTGGCGAGTACCCGAAGGTCAAGGGTGGCGCGGCGTTTTTGCAGGTCAACGGCTTGAGTTGGCATAACCCCGATCCGTTCGGCTGCTCGCTGGCCGAGATCAACCTGCAAGTGCGCAGCGGGGAGATCGTCGGCATCGCCGGGGTCGCGGGCAATGGCCAGGACGAATTGCTCGCCCTGCTCAGTGGCGAACAACCGCTGCCCCGCGACAGCGCCTCAACGATTCGTTTTGCTGATCAAGCGGTCGCTGATCTGCGTCCGGATGCGCGACGCAAACTCGGACTGGCGTTTGTTCCGGCCGAGCGTCTGGGCCACGGCGCGGTGCCGGAATTGAGCCTGGCCGACAACGCCCTGCTCACCGCTTTTCAACAAGGGCTGGTGAGCCACGGATTGATCGAGCGCGGCAAAGTCGACGCCCTCGCCCAACAGATCATTCTGCGCTTCGGGGTCAAAACCCCGGATAGCCAGAGCGCCGCACGCAGTCTCTCCGGCGGCAACCTGCAGAAATTCATCCTCGGCCGGGAAATCCTCCAGCAACCGAAACTGCTGGTCGCGGCGCACCCGACCTGGGGCGTCGACGTTGGCGCGGCGGCCACCATTCATCGGGCGCTGATCGCCTTGCGTGATGCCGGCGCGGCGATTCTGGTGATTTCCGAAGACCTCGACGAACTGTTCCAGATCAGCGACCGCCTCGGTGCCTTGTGCGCCGGACGCCTGTCGCCCCTGCAAAACACCACCGACACCTTGCTGAGCGATGTCGGCGGCTGGATGGCCGGGCAATTCAACGACGCGCCTTCATCGGCCACGCTCTGACGGAGTTTCCCCACATGCTGCTTTCCCTCGAACCCCGTGGTCAGCAATCGCGCCTGATGCTGTGGTGCTCGCCCCTGCTGGCGGCGCTGCTGACACTGGGCTGCGGCTCGCTGCTGTTCATCGCCCTCGGCCATGATCCGCTGCAAACCTTGCACACGCTGTTGATTGCACCGATCAGCGATTTGTATGGCGTCTCCGAATTACTGGTCAAGGCGCTGCCGATTCTGCTCTGCGCACTCGGCCTGGCCGTGGCATATCAAGCACGAATCTGGAACATCGGCGCCGAAGGTCAACTGCTGCTCGGTGCACTCGCCGGCAGTGCGTTGGCGGTGAACATCATCGATATGCAAAGCCGTTGGGCGCTGGTGCTGATTCTGCTCACCGGCACCCTCGCCGGCGCCGCATGGGCCGGGCTGACGGCGTGGTTGCGCACGCGCTTCAACGCCAACGAAATCCTCACCAGCATCATGCTCAATTACATCGCGCTGAACCTGTTGCTGTTCTGCGTACACGGGCCACTGAAGGATCCGGCCGGCTACAACTTTCCCGAGTCGGCGATGTTCGGTGACGCCAGTCGCTTGCCGTTGCTGATGGAGGATGGGCGGGTGCACGCCGGGGCGTATTTCGCCCTGCTCGCGCTGGTCGCGGTGTGGGTGTTGCTGCAGAAAAGCTTCGTCGGTTTCCAGATCAAAGTGCTGGGGCTGGACAAGCGCGCGGCGGGGTTCGTCGGCTTTCGCGAGAAGCGTCTGATCTGGCTCGCGCTACTGATCAGTGGTGGTTTGGCCGGGCTGGCCGGGGTCTGCGAAGTGACCGGACCGATCGGCCAGTTGGTGCCGCAAGTGTCGCCGGGCTACGGCTACGCAGCGATCACGGTGGCGTTTCTCGGGCGGCTCAATCCGCTCGGCATTCTGTTTTCCAGCCTGCTGATGGCGCTGCTGTACATCGGTGGCGAAAGTGCGCAGATGACCCTCAATTTGCCGCAAGCGATCACCCAACTGTTTCAGGGAATGATGCTGTTTTTCCTGCTCGCCTGTGACGTGCTGATTCTCTATCGGCCACGCCTGAAACTGCGCTGGGCACGGCGCACGTCGACCACTGCCGTAACCGCCGGAGCGCTGTGATGGATATCGATCTGTTGAGCAATATTTTCTACGCCATGGTGCGTTGCGGCACGCCGCTGCTGTTGGTTGCGCTGGGGGAGCTGATCTGCGAGAAGAGCGGCGTGCTCAACCTCGGCCAGGAAGGGATGATGCTGTTCGGCGCGGTGATCGGTTTCATCGTCGCGCTCAATACCGGCAACCTGTGGCTCGGCGTGGTGCTGGCGATGCTCGCGGGGATGCTGCTGTCGTCACTGTTCGCTTTGGTGGCGCTGGTGTTCAATGCCAATCAGGTCGCGACCGGACTGGCACTGACGATTTTTGGTGTGGGGCTTTCAACCTTTGTCGGCGCCGCGTGGGTCGGCAAGCCGCTGGCCGGATTCGAGCCGATGGCGATTCCTTACTTGAGTGAGATTCCGCTGATCGGGCGCATGCTGTTTGCTCAGGATCTGCTGGTGTATCTGTCGTTCGCGCTGTTTGCCCTGGTGGCGTGGGTGATCATCAAAAGTCGTGTCGGGCTGATCATTCAGGCGGTCGGCGAGAACCCGGATGCGGCCAGCGCGATGGGCTTGCCGGTGCTGACCGTGCGTACCCTCGCGGTGTTGTTCGGCGGGGCGATGGCCGGGTTGGCCGGGGCGTATCTGTCGCTGGCGTACACGCCGATGTGGGCCGAGAACATGACCGCCGGACGTGGCTGGATCGCCTTGGCGTTGGTGGTGTTTGCCAGTTGGCGGGTGTGGCGTTTGTTGCTCGGAGCCTATCTGTTTGGCCTCGCCAGCATCCTGCACCTGGTGGCGCAGGGCTTGGGGCTGGCGATTGCGTCAAGTCTGCTTGCGATGCTGCCGTATGTGGCGACGATTGTGGTGTTGGTGTTGTTGTCGCGCGATGCCGTTCGAACTCGGTTGTATGCACCGGTTTCGTTGGGGCAGCCGTGGCAGGCAGGGCATTAGGCAGACACAAAACCTGTGGCGAGGGAGCTCGCTCCCGCTGGGGCGCGAAGTGGCCCTCAACATTGAGCCTGGAAGACCTCGCACTCAGGATTTACGACTGCTACGCAGCCGAGCGAGAGCAAGCTCCCTCGCCACAAATGGGTAGCGTCTGAGCGATGCCCCACGCCAACTCGAAGACCAGAAAAACCACCAACAGTGAACTGGCGCCATGGGCCAAGGCATACGCCTGCCAGGCCGCAAACAGAAACCGCGCCACCGCGTCATAGCGCCCATAAAGCGCCTGCGGATCACGAATGCGCAGCACCGCCCACACACAAACCACCGAACCCAACAGGTTCGCCATCAGCATGTGCGCAGGCGCGAACGCCGGCAGTTCACCGGGCAATTCCAGCGACGTCAAAAAACCATGCAACGCGGCGAAACTCCACGGCGTGGCAAACGCCGCTGTAACGATCAGGTCATACCAGGCACTGCCGCGCACCACATTGCGATACTGCGTCGAAGTCCACATCATCCATGCTCCAAAATTTGAGGAGCAACCACGGTAAAGCCTGGAGTATGCTCCAAGGTCAATACCTCTTTAGAGACCCGGCTCGATGTGTTGCGACGAGCGTTGCAACAACGGCTCGGTCAGGCGTGTCCATTGAATCCGTGAACCGTAACTTTCAAGGAATCCCTCATGTCCCAGGCAAAAAACGCACTGATCATCGGCGCCTCCCGTGGCTTGGGCCTCGGGCTGGTGAAAACCCTGCTGGCCGATGGCTGGCAGGTGACCGCCACCGTGCGCAATCCGCAGAAGGCTGAGGCGCTGCAAGCGCTGGGCAGTGTGCGCATCGAGAAACTCGACATGGATGACCAGCAGGCGGTAATCGCCCTGAGTCAGCAACTCAAGGGCGAAACCTTCGACCTGTTGTTCGTTAACGCCGGGGTCAAAGGCCCGGAAGTCCAGACACCCGGTGGCGCGACACTGGCCGAAGTCGGCCAGCTGTTCTTCACCAACGCCGTAGCGCCGATCAATCTGGCACAACGTTTTGTCGGGCAGATCCGCGATGGCAGCGGCGTGCTGGCGTTCATGAGTTCCGGTCTGGGCAGCGTCACCGTACCCGACGCACCGGAGCTGGCGCTGTACAAGGCGAGCAAAGCCGCGCTGAACTCGATGACCAACAGCTTCGTCACGCAATTGGGCGAGCAGAAACTCACCGTGCTGTCGCTGCACCCGGGTTGGGTGAAGACCGACATGGGCGGCGAAGGTGCCGACCTCGATGTCGACACCAGCACGCGTGGGCTGATTGATCAGGTGAATGCGTATACCGGCAAGGGCGGGCATCACTTCATCAACTACAAGGGTGAAACCATTCCCTGGTAAGCACACGAGACCTCTGAAATCCCCAGATACCTGTAGGAGCCTTCGGCAGCTCCTACAGGGGGTGATGCGTTGGCGGTCGGGTTGGGCTTGCCCGATCCGGCGATTTGTTTGAAACTGCGCGCCTCGCCCAAGCGGCGACCCTGGATCAGCAGACAGGGCAACACTGAGCTGGCAACCCTGAACCCCACTTTCAGAGGAGCCGGCAAAATGCCCGCGACCCGTACCTGGTTAAAAAATCCCCTCGCCATTTTCACGGCCAACGCGCTCGATGCCCGTGGCGGTCTGGTGCTGCAAGACGGCGTCATCGTCGAAGTGCTGGCAGCCGGTCAACAACCGTCCGCGCCGTGCAACGAAGTGTTCGATGCCCGCGAGCATGTGATCCTGCCGGGCCTGATCAACACCCACCATCACTTTTATCAAACCCTGACTCGCGCCTGGGCGCCGGTGGTCAATCAGCCGTTGTTCCCGTGGTTGAAAACCCTGTACCCAGTGTGGGCGCGGCTGACCCCGGAAAAACTCGCCCTCGCCAGCAAAGTCGCGCTGGCTGAACTGCTGCTCTCGGGCTGCACCACCGCTGCCGACCATCACTATCTGTTCCCGGACGGTCTGGAAAACGCCATCGACGTGCAAGTCGAAACCGTACGCGAACTGGGCATGCGCGCCATGCTCACTCGCGGCTCGATGAGCCTCGGCGAGAAGGACGGCGGCCTGCCACCGCAGCAGACCGTGCAGGAAGGCCAGGTGATTCTCGACGACAGTCAGCGCCTGATTCACGAGTACCACGAGCGCGGCGACGGTGCGCAAATCCAGATCGCCCTGGCGCCGTGCTCGCCGTTCTCGGTGACCCCGGAAATCATGTCGGCCAGCGCCGAACTGGCGAACCAGCTCGACGTTCGCCTGCATACACACCTGGCGGAAACCCTCGACGAAGAAGATTTCTGCCTGCAGCGTTTCGGCCTGCGCACTGTGGATTATCTGGACAGCGTCGGCTGGCTCGGCCCGCGCACCTGGCTGGCCCACGGCATCCACTTCAACCCGGACGAAATCGCCCGCCTCGGCCAGGCCGGCACGGGTATCTGTCATTGCCCGAGCTCGAACATGCGCCTGGCTTCCGGTATCTGCCCGAGCATCGAGCTGACCGATGCCGGCGCGTTGTTTGGTCTGGGTGTGGACGGTTCGGCCTCCAACGACGCGTCGAACATGATCCTCGAAGCACGGCAGGCGCTGTACATCCAGCGTCTGCGTTATGGCGCAGAAAAGATCACCCCGGAACGCGTGTTGGGCTGGGCAACCAAAGGTTCGGCGAGCCTGTTGGGGCGCACCGACATTGGTGAACTGGCGGTGGGCAAGCAGGCGGATCTGGCGTTGTTCAAGCTCGATGAGCTGCGCTTCTCCGGTAGCCATGATCCGATTTCGGCGCTGTTGTTGTGCGGTGCGGATCGCGCGGATCGGGTGATGATTGGTGGCAAGTGGCGCGTCGTTGACGGCCAGGTCGAAGGGCTGGATCTGAAGGGGCTGATCGCTGATCACAGCCAGGCGGCTCGACAGTTGATTGCCGGGACCTGATCCACCGCTGGTTAAACCCTGTAGGAGTGAGCCTGCTCGCGATTGCGGTGTGTCAGATATGAATATCTCGACTGACACTCAGCTATCGCGAGCAGGCTCACTCCTACAATTGTTTTGTGGTGGGTCTAGAGGCCCAGCAGCGACAACATGATAAACGTCGCAAACAGCACAAAATGGGTCATGCCCTCGATGGCATTGGTCTCGCCGTCGTTCAGGTTGATCGCACTGACGATCAGCGTGATGAAGATCATCACCGTCTGCACCGGGGTCATCGCCATTTGAAACGGCTGGCCGGTGTACAGCGCCATCGCCTCCATCACCGGCACCGTCAGGATCACCGTCGACAGTGACGCCCCCATGGCGATGTTGACCACCGATTGCATGCGGTTGGCCAAGGCTGCGCGCAACGCGGTGAGAATCTCCGGTGCCGCCGAAATCGCCGCCACCAGAATCGCCGTGATCACCGGCGGTGCGCCCGTGCCTTCCAGGCCCAGATCGAGGGTCTTGGACATCACTTCGGCCAGTGCGCCGATCACCACCACCCCGAACACCAGAATGCCGATCGACCACGCCAGGCTCAGCGGTTTCGGCTCCTCCTCCACCGGTTCTTTCTTGCGGCGCTTGTCCGGGTAGCTGTAGCTGAAAAAGTAACTGTGCGGGCCGACCTGCATGCGCAGGAACAACGCGTAAAGCACCACCATCGCGCCGATGGTGAACGCCGAATAAATCTTCCAGTTGGCCGCCGGAATGAACTCCGGCACCACCATCGACACGCCCATGGCGGTGAGGATCATCACGCTGTAGCTGCGCGCCGAATCATCGTTGTACGACTGCTCGCCATGCTTGAGCCCGCCCATCAGCGCAGCAAGGCCGAGGATGCCGTTGATGTCGAGCATCACCGCCGAATAGATCGTGTCACGCACCAGCGTGGGCGACGCTTCGTTGCTCATCATGATCGCCAGGATCACTACTTCCACCAGCACGGCAGCGAGGGTCAGGATCATCGTGCCGTAGGGGTCGCCGACTTTTTCCGCGAGCAGTTCGGCGTGATGGGCGACGCGCATCGAGGCGGCGACGATGAAGGCGATCAGCACCAGGCCGGATATCAGCGCGACAATCTGCCCGCTGTGCATCATCCAGTGTTCCAGCGGGTAGGCGATGCATGCGGCAATCACCGCCAGCAACAGAAAGCTTTCTTGCTTGAGGATCGTGAACATGACGGGCCTTTTTGCCGAGAGGTTCGAATGAGCTACTGACTGCGGGGCGGCGCTAACGTTTCGTTACACCTTAGCGCACCAGCCGATAGCGTGAATCCACTGGCTTGCACTGCGTTGGTTCCGGCGCTGAAAAGATCGCAGCCTTCGGCAGCTCCTACAGGTTTCGCATTCCCCTGTAGAAGCTGCCGAAGGCTGCGATCTTCTGCTTTGTTGTCCTGTTGGTCAGCAATTTGCATTGGCCCTGACCACACACAACAAAATGGAGTTCCAATTCATGCAAATACGTCCGCTGCACAAACTGCTGTGCGCCGCCATCGGTCTGGGGATCAGCCTGAGCGTCAGCGCCGCCGATCCGCTGAAGGTCGGTTTCGTCTACATCGGCCCGATCGGCGACCACGGCTGGACGTATCAGCATGAACAGGGGCGCAAGGCGCTGGCGGAAAAGTTCGGCCCGCAGATCACCACCAATTACGTCGAGAACGTTGCCGAGGGCGCCGACGCCGAGCGGGTAATCCGCAACATGGCCAAGGACAACTATGACCTGATCTTCACCACCTCCTTCGGCTACATGAACCCGACGCTGAAAGTCGCCAAGCAGTTTCCCAAGGTGACCTTCGAACACGCCACCGGCTACAAGCAGGACAAGAACCTCGGCACCTACCTGGCCCGCACCTATGAAGGCCGTTACGTTGGCGGCTTCCTCGCGGCGAAGATGACCAAGACCAAGAAGATCGGCTACGTTGCCTCGTTCCCGATTCCGGAAGTGATCCGCGATATCAACGCCATCCAGCTGGCCCTGAACAAGTACAACCCCGGCACCGAGATCAAGGTGGTGTGGGTCAACTCGTGGTTCGACCCAGGCAAGGAAGCCGATGCCGCCAACGCGCTGATCGACCAGGGCGTGGACGTGGTGTTCCAGCACACCGACAGCCCGGCGCCGATCCAGGCGGCCGAACGGCGTGGCGTGTACGCCGTGGGATACGCCTCGGACATGGCGCACTTCGGCCCGAAAGCGGTGCTGACTTCGATCGTCAACGACTGGGCACCGCACTACATTCAAGCCACGCAAAGCGTGATCGACCACACCTGGAAGTCGCAGGACTACTGGGGCGGGCTGAAGGAAGGCACGGTTGAGCTGCCAATCAGCGACCTGGTGCCGGCCCCGGTGAAAGCCGAGGCCGAACAGATCATCGCCGACATCAAGAGCGGCGCGTTGCAGCCGTTCACCGGGCCGATCAAGGATCAGGCTGGCGTGGAAAAAATCCCGGCGGGCGTGAGCGCGACGAATGCGGAACTGGCGTCGATGAACTATTACGTGGAAGGGATGAAGGCCGAGATGCCGAAGTAACCCTCCAGCCAAAACACAAATCCCCTGTAGGAGTGAGCCTGCTCGCGATAGCGGAGTGTCAGTCGAGATATCTGCATCTGACACTCCGCTATCGCGAACAGGCTCACTCCTACAATGGCTCTTCAGCGTTCTCCAGGATTGCATATGGATCAGCTTCCAATCATCGATATCAGCCCGCTCTACACCAACGACCAAAACGCCTGGCCCGCCGTCGCCGCGCATATCGACCAGGCCTGCCGCGAATGGGGCTTCTTCTACATCAAGGGTCATCCGATCTCCGCTCAGCGCATCGCCGCCCTGCTCGATCACGCGCAGCGCTTTTTTGCGCAACCGGCAGAAGAAAAACTCCAGATCGACATCACCCAGACCCGTCACCACCGTGGCTACGGCGCCATCGCCACCGAGCAGCTCGACCCGGACAAACCCAGCGACCTCAAAGAAACCTTCGACATGGGCCTGCACCTGCCGGCAGATCATCCCGACGTGCTCGCGGAAAAACCGCTACGCGGGCCCAATCGCCATCCGGCGCAAGCAGGCTGGGAGGCGTTGATGGAGCAGCATTACCTCGACATGCAGGCACTCGCGCAAACCCTGTTGCGGGCGATGACGATTGCGCTGGGCATCGAGCGCGATTTCTTCGATTCACGCTTCGTTGAACCGGTCAGCGTGCTGCGCATGATCCACTACCCGCCGCGCCACACCGCCAGCAGCGCCGAGCAGCAAGGCGCCGGGGCACACACTGATTACGGCTGCATCACGTTGCTCTATCAGGACAGCGCCGGCGGCCTGCAAGTAAAGAACGTCAACGGTGAATGGATCGACGCGCCGCCGATTGACAGCACCTTCGTGGTCAATCTCGGCGACATGATGGCGCGCTGGAGCAACGACCGTTATCGCTCGACACCGCATCGAGTGATCAGCCCGCTGGGGGTGGATCGCTATTCGATGCCGTTCTTCGCCGAGCCACACCCGGACACCCGCATCGAATGCCTGCCCGGTTGCCAGG
The DNA here is from genome assembly GCF_018729515.1 of Pseudomonas sp. MG-9. Lineage (NCBI taxonomy): Bacteria > Pseudomonadati > Pseudomonadota > Gammaproteobacteria > Pseudomonadales > Pseudomonadaceae > Pseudomonas > Pseudomonas sp. MG-9. Next base: position 632,850 of record NZ_JAHHZH010000004.1, on the reverse strand, counting down.
ACGCACAGCACCCGGCGAAATATCCGACCACCACTTGCGCGCAATTCCTGCTCTCGCGCTTCGCCGATACCTACGCCTATCGTCGCGAGCAGGAAGCGGTCTGATGGATCGCTTGGTCAGGTTTTGCCAATTGTTTCGGCGAGCATCTGTAGAATGCCGTCATTGCACCTGATGAGAAAAGAATATGTACGACTGGCTCAACGCCTTGCCCAAGGCTGAACTGCACCTGCATCTGGAAGGCTCGCTGGAGCCCGAGCTGCTGTTCGCCCTGGCCGAACGCAACAAGATCGCCCTGCCGTGGAGCGACGTCGAAACCCTGCGCAAGGCCTACGCCTTCAACAATCTGCAGGAATTCCTCGACCTGTATTACCAGGGCGCCGACGTGCTGCGCACCTCCCAGGATTTCTACGACCTGACCTGGGCCTACCTGCTGCGCTGCAAAGCGCAGAACGTGATTCACACCGAACCGTTCTTCGACCCGCAGACCCACACCGACCGGGGCATCCCGTTCGAAGTGGTGCTCAACGGCATCGCCGCCGCACTCAAGGATGGCGAGCAGCAACTGGGCATCACCAGCGGTCTGATCCTGAGCTTCCTGCGCCACCTGAGCGAAGACGAAGCACAGAAAACCCTCGATCAGGCGCTGCCGTTCCGTGACGCATTTGTCGCCGTCGGCCTCGACAGTTCCGAAATGGGCCACCCGCCGAGCAAGTTCCAGCGCGTGTTCGACCGTGCCCGCCACGAAGGCTTCCTGACCGTCGCCCACGCGGGGGAAGAAGGCCCGCCGGAGTACATCTGGGAAGCCATCGACCTGCTGAAAATCCAGCGTATCGACCATGGCGTGCGCGCCATCGAAGACGAACGCCTGATGCAGCGGATCATCGACGAGCAGATCCCGCTGACCGTGTGCCCGCTGTCGAACACCAAGCTCTGCGTGTTCGATCACATGTCGCAGCACAACATTCTCGACATGCTCGAACGCGGGGTGAAGGTCACGGTGAACTCCGATGACCCGGCGTACTTCGGCGGTTACGTCACCGAGAACTTCCATGCGCTGCACGAACACCTGGGCATGACCCAGGATCAGGCCAAGCGCCTGGCGCAGAACAGCCTGGATGCGCGTCTGGTAAAACCGTAAGCCTCAGCGCATAACGCTTTGTAGGAATGAGCCTGCTCGCGATGGCGTTGTGTCAGTCGAAACATCTGTATCTGACACACCGCCATCGCGAGCAGGCTCACTCCTGCAATTGGATTTGTGTTCAGCCGGCGGCTTGGGTTTCAGTCAGCTCCTCCAGCGTCTTGCCGCGCGTCTCCATCCCGAACAGCCACACCACCCCCGCCGCAATCGCAAAGCACAGCGCCCCCAAGGCGAACACCCCGCCCTGCCCGGTTATCGGGAACACCAAGCCGGTCACCAGCGGCCCCAGCAACGAGCCGACACGCCCAATCGCCGAGGCGAAGCCCGAGCCTGTGGCCCGCGCCGAGGTCGGGTACAACTCCGGCGTGTAGGTGTAGAGCACCGCCCACATGCCGAACAGGAAGAACTGCATCAGCAGACCGGTACCGATCAGCAACGCGACGTTGCCGCCGAACACCGCACTCTGACCATAAAGAAACGCCATCACCCCGCCGCCGAGCAAGGTGACGATGCACACCGGCTTGCGCCCCCAGCGTTCGACCAGCCACGCCGCCATCAGAAACCCGGGGATCCCGCCCAGCGAAATCAGCACGGTGTAATACACCGACTGAGTCACGGCAAAACCCGACTGTTGCAGCAACGCGCTGAGCCACGACGTCAGTCCGTAGAAACCGAGCAAGGCGAAGAACCACAGGCTCCAGATCATCGTGGTGCGCTGGCGGTATTGCGGCGACCAGATCTGCTTGAGGGCCGAGAAGAAGTTGCCCGGTGGCGTCACCGTCCGTGGCAAGCGCACCGGCTCAGGCAATGTCGCGACCCCGAGCGATGTGCGCACACGCTGTTCGATCGCGCCCAGTACTTTGTCCGCCGCCTCGTGCCGCCCGGCCTGCTCCAACCAGCGCGGTGATTCGGGGATGAAGAAACGGATCGCCAGCACGAACACCGCTGGCACCGCCAACACCAGAAAGATGTCGCGCCAGCCAATCAGCGGTAACAGGAAGTAGGACAACACACCCGCCGCGACAAAACCCAGCGGCCAGAAACCGTCCATCAACGCGATATAACGCCCTCGCCGCCGGGCCGGAATCAGCTCGGACAGCATCGACTGCGCGATGGGAAACTCCATGCCCATACCGATCCCCAGCAGGATGCGGAACAGCGTCAGGCTCTCGACCGTTTGCGCGGTTGAACACAGGTAACTCGCTACGCCCCACAGAACGATGCTCCACTGGAACACCGGTTTGCGCCCGAAACGGTCGGCGAGCATGCCCGACAGCGACGCCCCCAGCACCATGCCGAAAAAACTCGAACTGGCGAGCAACCCGGCTTGTGCGCTGCTCAAACCGAACTCGCTTTTGATCGAACCGAGCAGGAACGTCATCATCGCCAGGTCCATGGAGTCGAAAAAGAACGCCAGGGCAATGATGATGAAAATGACGCGGTGATAACCGCTGAGCGGCAGCCGCTCCAGTCGTTCTGCCGCGCTGAAGTGTCGCGTCTCCATGGCCCGTCTCCCCCTCCGTAATGTGTGCGGATCGAGTGTGCGGGATAACGGTTCAGCGCACTTTCTGGATACGACCTGTTCGCAGTCACCGGCGACGCCCACGCCCAACTGGCAGCCGGCGAACGCTCTGTTACGCCAACTCCAGCTCGGTTTCCTTGGCAAAACGGTGAATTTCCCGTTGTCCGGCCGGGGTCACCTGCAAGGCACGCGAGTCCTTGGGCAGCGTCAGCCAGCCGGACTGCATGAACAGCTGCAGCAGCGCCGCTCCGAGCGCGCCCCCCAGGTGCGGACGCCGTTCGCTCCAGTCCGGACAGGCGCACGCCACCTGAGCCTTGCGATGGGCCAGGGCCTGGATGAACACGCCCCGGTTGGCCAGTTGCGTCGACCCCTTGAGAGTCACCATGACGCGCTGCTCGATCTGTTCGATCCAGCCGGCATCGAGCAGGCGCTGATACAGATCGGCGGCCAGCGTGCCACCCAGATGGTCATCGCAAAAACGCGCGCGCAGCAGCGAAGACGGTGCGGTCTGAGGATTGGCGATCGGTGTCGAGCGCTTGAATACGTGAGGAATGTCGCGCGGTGCACTGGCGATCGTGGCACTGGCCAGCGCTTCGATGGCTGCGGCGATTTCCGGGGCGGCCAGGCGGAAAAAGCGCTTGCGCCCACGGGCCTCGACTTTCAACAGACCGCCGGCGGACAAGCGCCCCAGGTGCGCACTGGCAGACGATGGCGACAACCCTGCCAGCAGCGCCAGCTCCTCGGTCTGGCGGGCCGCGCCATCCATCAACGCCCACATCATCGCACTGCGCTTGGGGTCGGCCAGCAGCGTGGCGATCTGGCTGATGCAAGGTGCATGTTCCATGTATTCACTCCCTGTTGAATCGTATCGTCTACTGCTCGAAGACATCTTGACCAGTAATGTGTCGTCGGCCAAGACGCGTAAAACGCCATCAACCGGAGCAAGGCCGGCCGGTGGTGCAGCACCCGTCAATGGCGTGTCTGCGGTGTTTGCGCACCGCTGACCCGGCTCTGGAGGAACCGGCCTGATTCGGTCCTGGCCGGTTATCGGTGCAGGTTTGAGGCGGTCGCTAGTATAAGCGGGATGCACGCCGCTTCCTGCGCCGTGGCTGACACGAATGGTGATAGTTCCTGAGTGAAATTTCGCTAATTGCCTGCGACTAATGATCAACTTTCGGGAAATGCGGAAATTGACTACTCAGTTCGGCGCATCGGCTGGCGAGCATTTCCCTTAGAAGGTTCACCGGCTTACTCAATTGTGCGCGATGAGCGCACAACAGATTCAGCGGAGCACGCTCGCACTGCAATTGCGGCAGCAACACCTTGAGACGCCCGGCAAGGACGTCCGCCCCGACATCGAGCCACGACTTGTAGGCGATTCCCGCCCCCGCCACCGCCCACAGCCGCACCACGTCGGCGTCATCACTGAAGCGGTCACCGCTGACGGTCAGGCCGATCTCGCGTTTGCCATCATGAAAACTCCAACGGTCATGCACCCGGCTGCCGAGCATGTACAGCAGGCAATTGTGCTGCGTCAGTTGTTCGAGCTGGCGCGGTTCACCGTGACGCGCCAGGTACGCCGGCGATGCACAAAGCACGCGGCGATTGTCCGGCGCGATAGGCAGGGCCACCAGGCTGGAGTCTTCCGGCTCGCCGTAGCGCAAGGCGATGTCCACCGGCTGGCGGAACAGGTCGGCGATGCGATCACCCAGCAGCAGACGTACCGTCAGCTTCGGATGTTCGCGCTGAAACTCGTCGAGCCACGGCAGCAACAGGTTGCGGCCGAAGTCCGACGGCGCCGACAACTGCAGGATCCCGCAGACCTGATCCTGCGCGCTGGACAGGTAGCGCCGTCCCTCGTCCAGTTGGCTCAAGGCGACGCGGGCGTATTCGAGAAAGCCTTCACCCTCGGCGGTCAGGCGCAGGCTGCGGGTCGAGCGGGCCAGCAGACGGGCGCCAAGTTGCTGTTCGATGCGCTTGAGTGCCGCACTGGCCACTGCAGCAGACATGTCCATGACCCGCGCCGCCGCCGACAGGCTGCCCAGATCCGCCGCGCGGACGAACAACTGCAAATCATCGAAACGCAGCATTCTCAGCCTCGATTATCAAAAAATCATTGAAAGAGACTGCTCTTTTAGCCGGTTTTATCGCGCCGAGAAATAGCTAATGATCTGTCCATCGAAATTGATCACGGCTTGAGCCACCGAGCCCTTCTTCTATTACCGTTACGGAGCAAGTCATGAAAGCCATCGCCTATTACGCCTCCCTGCCGATCAGCGACGAAAAATCCCTGCAGGACATCGAACTGCCAGAACCGGTCGCCGGGCCGCGCGACCTGCTGGTGGAAGTCAGAGCCATCTCGGTCAACCCGGTCGATACCAAAGTGCGGCAGAACGTGGCGCCGGAAAACGGCGCGGCGAAAGTGCTGGGCTGGGACGTGGCCGGTGTGGTCAAGGCCGTCGGCAGCGAAGTGACCCTGTTCAAGGCCGGTGACAAGGTGTTTTACGCCGGCTCCATCGCTCGCGCCGGGGGCAACAGCGAGCTGCACGTAGTCGATGAGCGCATTGTCGGCCACATGCCCAAGTCCCTCGGTTTCGCCGAAGCCGCCGCCCTGCCGCTGACCGCCATCACCGCCTGGGAACTGCTGTTCGAGCGCCTGCAGGTCCGCGAAGGCCAAACCGATGAAGGCCAGAGCCTGCTGATCGTCGGCGCTGCCGGTGGGGTGGGCTCGATCCTCACTCAGTTGGCCAAGCAGTTGACGGGGCTCAAAGTGATCGGCACCGCGTCCCGCGCGCAAACTCGCGACTGGGTGACGGCGCTGGGCGCCGATCTGGTGATCGACCACAGCCAGCCACTGAGCGAAGAACTCAAACGCGCCGGAATCGACCATGTGACCCACGTCGCCAGCCTGACCCAGACCGAGCATCACCTCGATCAACTGATCGAGGCATTGGCACCGCAGGGCAAACTGGCGTTGATCGACGATCCGAAGTCGCTGGACGTGACCAAACTCAAGCGCAAGAGCCTGTCGCTGCATTGGGAATTCATGTACACCCGCTCGCTGTTCGAAACCCCGGACATGATCGAGCAGCACAACCTGCTCAACCGCGTGGCCGCGCTGATTGATGCGGGAACGTTGAAGACCACCGTGGGCGAGCATTTCGGCACGATCAATGCGGCGAACCTGCGTCGCGCGCACGAGCTGCTGGAAAGCGGCAAGGCCAAGGGCAAAATTGTTTTAGAAAGTTTCTGAGAATCCGAAAGTCGTCATCAGCGCCAGTCCCTCCAAGGGCTGGCGCTGATTTTTGCCGTCAGTCAGATGCTTGATCGTTGTCACAAATCCGATCGTATTCAGGTCTACACTCGAAACCTCTGCGATGCATCTTTTACACAAGGGAGGTCAGCAATGAAGATCCTGATAAAAGAAGTGGCAAAGTCCCAATGGCAGGTTCGTCTGGACCAGCACGCCGTGACATTTCGCAGTGAAGCCGAGGCTCTCGCCTTCACCCGCACCCTCGAAGCGCGCCTGCACGCGCCCCATCAGATTCCCCAACCCGGACAGCAACGCGCCGCCGGCTGAGTCATCAGGCTTCGGCCTGTGCTTGCGCCAACGCCCGGGCATTCTGCAAACGCCGGGTGTACATCGCGACGCTCACCACCAGCAATCCACACAAGCTGATGACGATAGCCATCGGCATGGCACTGCCGTCGTGCAGAATCCCCACCAGTGACGCCGCACCGGACGCCACACTGAACTGCAGACAGCCCATCAGCGCCGAGGCACTGCCGGCGCGTGCACCCTGGCCGTTCATCGCACACGCCGAGGCATTGGGCAGGATGCAGCCGAGGCTGGCGATGCACACGAACAGCGGAATCAACAACGGCCACAACGCCTCGGTGTGCAACGCGCTGACCGCCAGCAAAGTCGCCCCCGCCAACAGATACACCCACACCGCGCGCGCCAGCAGGAACGCCGGACCGCGCTTGGCCAGCAGACGCGCGTTGACCTGAGCCACCAGAATGAAACCCGCTGCATTGGCGCCGAACAGCCAGCCGAAGTGCTCGGCCGGCACGCCGTAGAGTTTGATGAAGACGAACGGTGAACCGGCGATATAGGAAAACATCCCGGCGACCGCGATGCCGCCGGTCAGGGCGTGGCCGAGGAACACCCGGTCGCCGAACAAGCGCCCGTATTGGCGCAGCGCCCCGGACAAGGGTTGGCGCGGCACGTAATCCGGCAGACTTTCCGGCAGGCCGAGCGCCACGGCGAGGCCAGCCAGGGCACTGAAGCCGGTCAATGCCAGGAAGATCGATTGCCAACCCGTGGTGTTGACCAACAGACCGCCGAGCAGCGGTGCCAGGATCGGCGCCAGGCCCATCACCAGCATCAATTGCGAGAAGACTTTGGCCGAACCGACGGCATCGCACTTGTCACTGACCACCGCCCGGGAAATCACCATCCCCGCACAACCGCCCAAGGCCTGGACGAAGCGTGCGCCGATCAGCCACTCCAGATTCGGTGCGTAGGCGCACGCCAGCGAGGCCAGCGTGAACAGGCCGACGCCGACGAGCAGCGGCACACGCCGACCGAAACGGTCGGCCACCGGGCCATACAGCAACTGCCCGATCGACAGGCCAGCGAAATACGCTGCCAGTGTCAACTGAACGTGTTTTTCATCGGTGCCAAAGGCCAACGCCATCGACGGGAACGCCGGCAAATAGAAGTCGATCGCCAGCGGACCGAAGGCGCTCAGGGCACCGAGAATCAGAATGGTACGGAAGTTCATCAGGCATCCAGGTGGGATTGAAGTCGGCAGCCCGACAGTCTAGCCGCGCCGGGACGCCTTGAACATTCCGATAGCTCGCTAACTATTAGAAAGTCAGACGAACTGCACTGTGGAGCTTGCCTGCAAAGATCAAAAGATCGCAGCCTTCGGCAGCTCCTACTGGAGCCACACCAATACCTTGCAGGAGCTGCCGTAGGCTGCGATCTTTTTGCTTTTGATCATCCGGCCAATTTTACCTGGTAGCCCTCTTCGCTGATGACCTCGATCACCTGCTCGGGGCTGAGCGAACTCTCGACGCCGACTTCGTTGGCCGCCAGATCAACCCGTACGCTGGCTGCCGGATCCTTGGCCTGCAGCGCATTGGTGATGGCTTTGACACAGTGACCGCAGGACATGCCTTGAACGTTGAACACTTGCATGGATTGACTCCTTTGAGTGAGGTTGCCGGCAGTGTCGAGCTTGCCACCATGGCAAGGTCAAGTTCTGCAAAAAACTGCCGGGCTGGCATTCGGCGTCGCGCTCAGCCAAGCTGCGCGCATCAATGACTCAAATTCAGGAGATTCAGCCATGCGCTGGTCAGCTTTCAGCCTGTTTGGCTTGCTCAGCCTCTTTGCCGCCCTGCCCCAGGCCAATGCGACCGGTGAGGACTACGCGGTTCTGATCATCTCGCGCGAGCGCCTGGAAGTGCCGACGTCCTGCGAGATCGGCGTGTACATTCAGGACCAGTTTGCCGGGCGCCTGCTGCAGGAGCAGTCCACCTCGTTCAACCTGCAACATGGCACGTTTTCCATACGCCTGAAGCTTGAGCCGAGTCAGGTCCCGGGTTGCAAGCCAGGCATGCTGGCACCACCGGCTCAGGAAATCACACTCAAGGCCGGAGACGTGGTGAAGTACCGGATCGCGGCATCTGCCAAAGGTATGTACCTGCGACCTGCCGCCCTCGAATATTGAGTCGCCAGTAAAAGATCGCAGCCTTCGGCAGCTCCTACAGGTGGGATTGCATTCCAATGCAGGAGCTGCCGAAGGCTCGGGCAGCGATCGTCCGATCTTTTGCGCTTGACCTTGCCCGCATGGCAAGGTTGATCCTTGTAGGTATCTACTACAGGGAGTACGACCGATGTCCGATTCCATCACTTTCGATCTGCCGATTGCCGGCATGACCTGCGCCAGTTGCGCCGGGCGTGTCGAGCGGGCGTTGAGCAAAGTCAGCGGTGCCAGTGCCGTGAGCGTCAATCTCGCCACCGAGCGGGCCCGCGTCCAGGCCCCCGGCGACAGCTTGCCGGCGTTGATGGAGGCGGTGGAGCACGCCGGTTACAGCGTGCCGCAGCAGACTGTCGAGTTGAGCATCGAGGGCATGACCTGCGCCTCCTGCGTCGGCCGTGTCGAACGCGCCCTGAACAAAGTCCCCGGGGTTAAAAGCGTCAGCGTCAACCTCGCCAACGAACGCGCGCACCTCGAATTGCTCGGTCAGGTCGATCCACAGTCGCTGCTCGACGCCGTGAGCAAGGCCGGTTACTCGGCCAGTGTCTGGCAAGCCGAACATCCCGCCAACGATAACCAGCAACAACGCCTGCAACATGAGCGCTGGGCGCTGATCTGCGCGATCGCCCTGGCCTTGCCGCTGGTGTTGCCGATGCTGCTGCAACCGTTCGGCATTCACTGGATGCTCCCGGCCTGGGTGCAATTCGCCCTTGCCACGCCGGTGCAGTTCATTTTCGGTGCACGTTTCTATGCCGCCGCGTGGAAAGCCGTGCGCGCCGGGGCCGGCAACATGGACTTGCTGGTCGCCCTCGGCACCAGCGCCGGTTATGGCCTGAGCCTGTACGAATGGGCGACCGCTGCCGGGCGCATGCCGCATCTGTATTTCGAAGCGTCGGCGGTGGTGATCGCCTTGGTGCTGCTCGGCAAATACCTCGAAAGCCGCGCCAAACGCCAGACTGCCAGTGCTATCCGCGCCCTCGAAGCCTTGCGCCCGGAACGGGCGATTCAAGTGATCGACGGCCGCGAGCAAGATGTGGCGATCAGCGCCCTGCGCCTGAACGATCAGGTCTTGGTCAAACCCGGCGAACGCTTCCCGGTGGACGGCGAAGTAGTGGAAGGCCAGAGCCACGCTGACGAAGCGCTGATCAGCGGCGAAAGCCTGCCGGTACCGAAACAGCCCGGCGACAAGGTCACTGGCGGTGCGATCAACGGTGAAGGTCGTCTGCTGGTGCGCACCACCGCCCTCGGCGCAGAAACTGTGCTGTCGCGGATCATCCGGCTGGTGGAAGACGCCCAGGCGGCGAAAGCTCCGATCCAGAAACTGGTGGATAAAGTCAGCCAGGTGTTCGTGCCCACCGTGTTGCTGATTGCTCTCGCCACCCTGATCGGTTGGTGGCTGTACGGCGCGCCCATGGAGACCGCGTTGATCAACGCGGTCGCCGTGCTGGTGATCGCCTGTCCGTGCGCCCTCGGCCTCGCCACCCCGACGGCGATCATGGCCGGCACTGGCGTGGCGGCGCGCCACGGCATTCTGATCAAGGACGCCGAAGCGCTGGAACGCGCCCATGAAGTCGACAATGTAGTCTTCGACAAGACCGGCACCCTGACTTCCGGCACCCCGCGCATCGCGCATTTCAGTGCGCTGGACGGCGACGAAAATACCCTGCTGACACTGGCCGGTGCCTTGCAGCGCGGCAGTGAACACCCGCTGGCCAAAGCGGTGCTGGACGCGGCCGCCGAGCGCGACCTGAGCGTGCCGGATGTCAGCGACAGCCAATCCCTGACCGGCCGAGGCATTGCCGGCAATCTTGAGGGTCGGCGTCTGGCGCTGGGCAACCGGCGCTTGCTGGAAGAAAGCGGTTTGAGCACCGGCAACCTCGCCGAGTCCGCCAAGGCCTGGGAAAGCGAAGGCCGGACCTTGTCGTGGCTGATTGAGCAAAGCCCTGAACCGCGTGTGCTCGGGTTGTTCGCCTTCGGTGACACACTCAAGCCCGGCGCGCTGCAAGCGGTGCAGCAACTGGCCGCCCGAGGTATCCACAGCCATCTGTTGACTGGCGACAACCGCGGCAGCGCAAAAGTGGTCGCCGAAGCCTTGGGCATCCAGAACGTGCACGCCGAGGTGCTGCCGGCCGACAAAGCCGCCACCGTCGCCGAACTGAAGAAAACCGGTGTGGTGGCCATGGTCGGCGACGGCATCAACGACGCCCCGGCACTCGCCGCAGCGGACATCGGCATTGCCATGGGCGGTGGCACCGACGTGGCGATGCACGCGGCCGGCATCACCTTGATGCGCGGCGATCCACGGCTGGTACCGGCGGCGCTGGAGATCAGCCGCAAGACCTACGCGAAAATCCGCCAGAACCTGTTCTGGGCCTTCGTCTACAACCTGATCGGCATTCCACTGGCGGCGTTCGGCTTCCTCAACCCGGTGCTGGCCGGCGCGGCGATGGCGCTGTCGAGCGTCAGCGTGGTGAGCAATGCGCTACTGTTGAAAACCTGGAAACCGAAGGATCTGGAGGAGCACCGATGAACATCGGCCAAGCAGCCCGGCACAGTGGCCTGAGCGCGAAAATGATCCGCTATTACGAGTCGATCGGTTTGCTCAAGGCTGCCCATCGTACCGACAGCGGCTACCGGATTTACGGCGACGACGATCTGCACACGCTGGCGTTCATCAAGCGCTCGCGGGATCTGGGGTTCTCGCTGGAGGAGGTCGGCAAGTTGCTGACCCTCTGGCAGGATCGCCAACGCGCCAGTGCCGATGTGAAGGCCTTGGCCCGTCAGCACATCGACGAGTTGAATCAGAAGATCCGCGAACTCGGCGAGCTACGCGACACCTTGCAGGACCTGGTCGAGCACTGTCACGGCGACCAGCGCCCCGATTGCCCGATCCTCAAGGAACTGGCGTCGGGCTGCTGCGCGCAACCCGCTCGCGCCTGAGCGCCAGCCCCTTCACCGTCAACAAGGTGCCGAGCGGGATGCCGTGGAACAACAGGACCACGGCACCCGGCGTCCACCAGCCATAGAACGGCGCGGCAATCAGCATACCGATGCCGAACCCGGTCATTTGCAACAAGGTCAGGAAGCTGAAGATCGGCAGGCGCAGATGCTCCGGTTCGCGTTGCAGGCGCGACATCAGGCCGACCTCGGAAAAACCGTCACCCAACCCCGCCGGCAATGAAAAGAGCAACAGACCATAGAGACTGTGCTGCTGGAACATCAGGATAAAACCGCAGGACATCAACGCCACGCCGAAGAAAAACCGGCGCTCCAGATGGCGGTTGTCCGAGCCTTCGAGGCGACTGGCAATCCGCGCACCAAGCAGTTTGCCGCTGGCCCACACCGCCAGCATCAGGCCCAGCGTAGTGCTGGCCGAATCGGGTGTCAGCAGTCTGGAAATGATCGGGAACCCGACGTTGTGCGCAGCGCTGCCCAGAGTGTCGGCCATGGTTACGGCGAGCATCGCCGCGACCACCGGAGCACTGCGCAGGCCCTGCCGGAGGGCAGACCATTCGCCCTGTTCGCTGGCCGATTGTACGTTGATTACTGATGCGTCGAAGCGCAATGGTGCGATCAACAGCGCCGCCAGCAAATAGGTCAGCGCGTTGAGCGCGAACACTGTTTCGAAACCGAATGCCGCCACCAGCAAACCAGAGACCAGGCTGCCACCGACCATCGCCGCCGATGACGCCGAGGTGATCCAGGCATTGGTTTTCAGCAACTGCGTCGGTTCGATCAATCGCGGCAACTGGCTGTTGAGGCCGATGGCGAACATCGAGTTGCCAAAACCCAGGCCGAAGGCGATCACCGGCAACAGCAAGGCCTGCTGACTGACCGGCAGGATCAATAACCCGCCGAGCAGCGCCGCGCGCAACAGATCGAAGGCGATCAGCGGCACCCGGCCATTCCAGCGCCGATAGAATCGCGTGCCGACCAGACTGGCAAAAATCCCCCCGCCAACACGGCTGGCCAGAAAGATCCCGACGCTCATGGCGCTGTTGCTCAGCAGGTAGACGTAAGTCGCCAGCGCGACCATGTTGAGGAAGGCACCGAAGTCGGAGATCAGCCGGGCGGTGACAATAAGGCGAGCGTTCACATTCAATCCTTGAGTGTGCGGGGGCTGACAAGATCCCACACGCACTTCCAGAACACCACAACCCCTGTAGGTGTGAGCCTGCTCGCGATGGCGGTGTGTCATTTAGCAAAAGTGTTGCCTGACACACCGTCATCGCGAGCAGGCTCACTCCTACAGGGGACTTGCGGCGTTTTCGAGCAGGCACAAAAAACCCGGCCGGAGCCGGGTTTCTGTTCAAGCGGTCATTGCATCCACGGTGGCGGTGGTGGTTCGTCGGACTTGCCTTTGGGCTCGTCATCCGCCGCACGGATCGCCTGCTTGCGTTCTTCATCCAGACGCGCCGCTTCGATCTCACGCAACACGCCGCCGACGTCGGCCAGATCTTGCGGATCGTCGAACTCACCGGTCAGCACGCTGTTGGGGTGCAAGGTGCCGGCTTCGTACAGCGCCCACATTTCTTTCGCGTAGCGGGTCTGTTTCAGCTCCGGGGCAAAGCGCCCGAAGTACGAAGCCATGTTGCCCACATCCCGCTCCAGCATGCTGAACGCGTGGTTGTTGCCCGCCGCATCCACCGCCTGTGGCAGGTCGATGATCACAGGACCTGTCGGAGTCAGCAGCACGTTGAACTCAGAGAGGTCACCGTGCACCAGACCGGTACATAACATGAGCACGATCTGCGAGATCAGGAACGCGTGATATTCGCGGGCCTGATCCGGTTCCAGCACCACGTCGTTCAGACGCGGTGCGGCATCGCCGTATTCGTCGGCTACCAGTTCCATCAGCAGCACGCCATCGAGAAAATCGTACGGCTTGGGCACTCGCACACCGGCACCGGCCAGACGGAACAGCGCCGCGACTTCGGCGTTCTGCCAAGCGTCCTCGGTCTCTTTGCGACCGAACTTCGAGCCCTTGGCCATCGCCCGGGCTTGCCGGCTGTTACGCACCTTGCGGCCTTCCTGATACTCGGCTGCCTGGCGGAAACTGCGTTTGTTCGCCTCCTTGTAGACCTTCGCGCAACGTAACTGGTTACCGCAGCGCACCACATAAACAGCTGCTTCTTTACCACTCATGAGTGGGCGCAGCACTTCGTCGACCAGACCGTCTTCGATCAGGGGTTCAATGCGTTTTGGAGTCTTCATCAGCTTTTATTGTGGGTCCTTTATTACCAAACACGCGAATGTCACTCGTTATACGGCAATCCTCGCGCTACGGGGAGGGGTTGCCGACCTGTGAACCCTGTGGATGCACACACTGTGCCGAAATAATCGACCGTTGCCGATCATAGCCGAGCCCACCTTGCTTGTTGTTATCGGCAGCCAAAGGCATTTGCGACAGAATCTGACACGCGGCAGCGTCCAGAAGATTCAAGATCAAAAGATCGCAGCCTGCGGCGGCTCCTACATGAGATCGCCGAGCACCCTGGAGGAGCTGCCACAGGCTGCGATCTTTTAGCGTTCGATGATCGCGGTGACGCCCTGCCCCCCTGCTGCGCAGATCGAGATCAGCCCGCGGCCCTTGCCCGCCGCATCCAGCAGTTTCGCCAGGTTGGCGACGATCCGTCCACCGGTCGCGGCAAACGGGTGCCCCGCCGCCAGTGAGCTGCCCTTCACGTTCAGCCGGCTGCGGTCGATCGAGCCCAGCGGTGCATCCAGGCCAAGGCGGGTCTTGCAGTATTCGGGGTCTTCCCAGGCCTTGAGCGTGCACAGCACCTGCGCGGCGAACGCTTCGTGAATTTCGTAGTAGTCGAAGTCCTGCAAGGTCAGCCCGTTGCGCGCCAGCAAACGCGGCACCGCATACGCCGGCGCCATCAACAGACCTTCGGCGCCGTTGACGAAATCCACCGCCGCCGCTTCGCCATCGCGCAGATAGGCGAGGATTGGCAAGCCACGTTCCTTCGCCCATTCCTCACTCGCCAACAGCACCAACGACGCACCGTCGGTGAGCGGCGTAGAGTTGCCCGCCGTCAGCGTGCCCTTGGCGCTTTTTTCGAAAGCAGGTTTGAGCGCGGCGAGTTTTTCCAGGGTCAGGTCCGGGCGCAGGTTGTTGTCGCGGGTCAGGCCGAGGAACGGCGTCATCAAGTCGTTGTGCCAGCCTTCGCTGTAAGAGGCGGCGAGTTTTTGATGGCTTTCGAGGGCCAGTTGATCCTGCTCTTCACGGGGAATGTTCCAGGTCTGCGCCATCAGCTCACAGTGCTGGCCCATCGACAGACCGGTGCGTGGCTCGCCATTGCGCGGGAACTCCGGGATCAGGTGTCGTGGTCGCAATTGCAGAAAGGTTTTCAGTTTGTCGCCGGTGGTCTTGGCGCGGTTGGCCTGAAGCAGAATCTTGCGCAGGCCTTCGCTGACGCTGATCGGCGCGTCCGAAGTGGTGTCGACACCGCCGGCGATGCCGCAATCGATCTGGCCGAGGGCGATTTTGTTCGCCACCAGCAGCGCCGCTTCCAGCCCGGTGCCGCAGGCTTGCTGGATGTCATAGGCCGGGGTGGTGGGCGACAGCCGCGAGCCGAGCACGCATTCGCGGGTCAGGTTCATATCCCGTGACAATTTAAGCACCGCACCCGCCACCACTTCGCCGATGCGCAGACCGTGCAGGTTGTAGCGTTCGATCAGGCCTTCAAGGGCTGCGGTGAGCATCACCTGATTGCTGGCAGTGGCGTACGGCCCGTTGGAGCGGGCGAAAGGGATACGGTTACCACCGATGATGGCGACGCGGCGCAGCTGACTCATGAAAAAGCTCCTTTTCCAAATGGTCGAATTCACCTGAATCTCTTGTAGGAGTGAGCCTGCTCGCGATGGCGGAGGGTCAGCCAACCACAATGCCGAATGTGCTGGCCTCATCGCGAGCAGGCTCACTCCTACAGGGTTCAGCGTTGTTACTGAATCTGTGTTCGGCCACAAAACCCTCGGCGGCCAACTACTCTGCTGTTCTAGCGTAGGCCTTATTGCGTGGATCGAACGATTGATTGCCGTTGGTAGTCCACACTTTGAACCCCAACTTTTGGAGAGCGTTCCATGTCTGACCGCTATATCGACTTCGCCAACTCGTCCATCGGCCACCGTTTGGTCGGGGCTTTGGGCCTGCCGTCGCCGGTGCGGCTGGAACGCTGGCAGGCCGGACGCCTGCGGCCGGTGGACGGTGCGCTGCTGATCGGCGGCGGGCCGCTGGCTGAACGGGTCAATGCGTTCGCCAACCGCCTGACCGATGCGATCTACAGCTACGGCACCGAGCCTTCGATGGCCACTGCGTGGATCCCCGGGCACGGGCCGAAACTCAAGGCCGTGGTGTTCGACGCCAGCGACCTGCTGCACACCGACCAGCTCAAACAGCTGCGCGAGTTCTTCCAACCGCTGATGAAGAATCTCGACCACAGCGCGCATCTGGTGATTCTCGGCCGCGCCCCGGAAACCCTGCGCGAGCCCTTTGCGTCCAGCGCGCAACGGGCACTCGAAGGCTTTTCGCGCTCGCTGGCCAAGGAGCTGCGCAGCGGCGGTACGCTGCAACTGATCTATGTCGGAGAAGGCGCCGAGGACCAGCTGGAAGGCCCGCTGCGGTTTTTCCTCTCGCCAAAAAGTGCGTTTGTCTCCGGACAGGTGATTCGCCTGAGCGCCTGCGCCACACAAGTCAGCGACTGGACTCGGCCACTGGCCGGGCGCAAGGCGCTGGTCACCGGCGCGGCACGCGGGATCGGTGCGTCGATTGCCGAAACCCTGGCCCGCGATGGTGCCGAGGTGATTCTGCTTGACGTTCCTCCGGCCAAAACCGATCTGGAAGCCCTCGCCGCTCGCCTCGGTGGCCGGGCGATCACCCTCGACATCTGCGCCGAAGACGCCGCCGCGCAACTGATCGAACAACTGCCGGACGGCCTCGATATTCTGGTGCACAACGCCGGCATCACCCGCGACAAGACCCTGGCCAACATGACCCCGGAATTCTGGGATGCGGTGCTGGCGGTCAATCTCAATGCCCCGCAGGTGCTGACCAAGGCCCTGCTCGACAGCGGCACCCTGCACGACGATGCGCGGGTGATTCTGCTGGCGTCGATCAGCGGCATCGCCGGCAACCGCGGGCAGACCAACTACGCGGCCAGCAAGGCCGGTTTGATCGGCCTGGCCCAGGCTTGGGCGCCGACACTGCTCGAACGCGGCATCAGCATCAACGCGGTGGCGCCGGGCTTCATCGAAACCCAGATGACCGCGCACATCCCTTTCGGCCTGCGTGAGGCCGGGCGGCGCATGAGTTCGTTGGGCCAGGGCGGTTTGCCGCAAGATGTCGCCGAAGCCGTCGCGTGGCTGGCGCAACCGGGCACCGGCGCGTTCACCGGCCAGGCGCTGCGGGTCTGTGGACAAAGTGTTCTGGGGGCGTAGACATGAGCATTGAATGGCACACCCTCGACCGTGAACCGAGCTTGCCCGGCCTGTATGCGCGGGCCGCAACCCGGCGCAAAATCACCGGCACCCAACTGCCCGACGACGGTTTGCGCTGTTGGGTCGACATCGACGGGCAGAAACTGGCGGCCTATCGCAAGGTTTGCGGCTTTGCTGATGACGGCCTGTTGCCGCCGACTTATCCGCATATCCTGGCATTCGCTCTGCAGATGCAATTGCTCACGGCAAAAGACTTTCCATTCCCGCTGCTGGGACTGATTCACCTGAGCAACCGCATTCGCGTATTGCGCCCGATGGGCGGGATCAGTCGTGCGCAAGTCGGTGTCCGGGTGCACAACCTGCAACCGCATTCCAAAGGCGCGACCTTAGAGGTGTTGACCACCCTGGATGACCAACTCGGGCCGCTGTGGGAAGCGGAAAGCCAGATGCTCTGTCGCGGCGTGAAGCTTGATGGCGAACCCGTCGAGCGCAGTTGGGAGACCTCCCAGGTGTTGACGCAAGTGGCGCAGTGGACAGCGCCGGCCGACATCGGTCGGCAATACGCCAAGGTCTCGGGTGACTACAACCCGATTCATTTGAGCGCCGCCAGCGCCAGGCTGTTCGGTTTTCCCACTGCCATCGCCCACGGGTTGTGGAACAAGGCGCGAACCCTCGCGGCACTCGCCGATCACTTGCCCAAGGCCAACCTTGAAATTGCCGTGCACTTTCGCAAACCGGTGCGCTTGCCCAGTGCGGTTTCACTGTTGGCCAGTGCGCCGGGGTCGAGCGGTGAGTTGCGCCTGATCGGTGCCGGGGATCTGGAGCACATGGTCGGGCAGTGGCAGCCGATCGCCTGATCCCTCGCCACAAGGTTTTCTGGCCGTCACGGGGCGGCCAAACCTGTAAATTGTGTATATATCACTTAAGTTTTTCCGCGCCCGACACAGGGCCCTAAAAAAATCCAGCCTTGATTTTAAAGGCTTTTTTTTGCGCCTTTATATCCTGGGTATTAGTCCTTAGGCGCTGCGCCGCGCCCTATATATAAAGGCGTTAATACCAACTTGAGAATGGCGGGAACCCGCGACGCGATCGAGATTGGCACCACGGACGAGGCATTACCGACGACAGATCGGTGAGCCATCGAATGCAACGAACGTTGTGACAGGTGCAAGGAATCTCAATCATGAAAACTCAAGTGTGGTGCAAATCGGCGACAGCGCTGGCATTGATCCTCTCCCTTGGTATCGCGGGCTGCAGCAGCGGCGGTGGCGGCCATCACAGCAGTTCCGGCAGCTCTTCCCCGGACAGCGCGGCAGCAGGCAGCGGTGGAACCAGTGGCAGCGGTGGTACCAGCGGAACTGGCGGAACTGGCGGCTCGGATTCCGGAACCGGAGGAACCGCAGGCACTGGCGGAACTGGCGGAACTGGCGGAACTGGCGGAACCAGTGGTACCGGAGGAACCGGTGGGACGAGTGGCACAGGTGGTACCGGAGGCACAGGTGGTACCGGAGGCACAGGTGGTACCGCTGGCACAGGCGGCACAGGCGGCACCGGCACTGGAGGAACCGGAGGTACAGGCGGCACGGGGGGTACAGGCGGAACTGATCCGACTGGGCCGACCACCCCGACCACTACCCCACTGGTAACGACAACTCTGGTACAGGATGTCGGCAAAACTGTCAGCGGCGTTGGCGATGGCGTCGGCCAGGTCGGCGACTCGTTGAGCACCGTTCCGGTGGTCGGTGGCGTCGTGCAAAGCGCGGCCAACACCGCCGGCAACGTCGTCAGCACCCTGGGTGATGGCGTGACCAACGGCATCGGCAAACTGGGCACTGTCAACAATGGCTTGGGCGTTACCGCGTCATCGGTTGGCGGCGTGGTCGCGGATGTCGGCACTGGTGTTTCGGACCTGAGCGGCAAACTGGCGACCGCCACCGGCAGTGTTCCGGTCGTCGGCGGCGTGGTCACCAAAGTCGCACCCGTGCTCGACGGCGTCGGCGAGAAAGTCACCATGCTCGGCGACACCCTGAGTCTGGCCACCACCACCGGCCCACTCGGCTCGGTGACCAAGAATGTCGGCAACAGTCTGGTGCCAGTCATTGCGATGGTTGAAAGCACCACTAACAAAGTGGGCAGCACGACCGGCCTCGGCGCTCCGCTCAATGGCGTCATCGGCCAGGTCGGTGGCGCGGTGAAAAGCCTCGGCGGTCAGGTCACAGGCGCGGGCGGCGGCAATGCCCTGACCAACACCGTTGGCGGTGCCCTGAGCAACGTCGGCACCACCGTCAGCACAGCGGGCGGGCTGGCAAACAACGGCACCACTTCCGGTGGTGGACTGAGCGGTGGCCTGGGCGGTACGGGCTTGTTGCAAACCGTCGGCGGTGCAGTGGTCAACGTCGGTTCCGGTCTGAACGCCGGTAACACCAACGGCACGGTCAGCGCCGCTGGCGTCACCACCGCCTCGCTGGGCAACACCATTGCCTCGGTCAACACTGTGCTCGGCGGCTCGGGCACACCGATCACCGCGACCACTTCGCCGCTGGCCACCGTCGGTGCCACCGTCGGCGCAGCGCTTAATCCGGTGACCAGCGCGGTCACCAGCGTCACCCAACAAGTCGGCGCCACAACGGGCCTGGGCGCACCGGTCGCCGGTCTCACCGGTCAGGTCGGCGGCGCGGTGAGCAGCATCGGCACCACCATTGCGTCCACCAATAACCCGGTGACAACTGCAGTCGGTGGGGTGGTCAACAATGTCGGCAGCACTGTCGCCTCGGTCGGCGGCCTGCTCAACGGCGGTACCGGCACAACCAGTGGCGGGACTGCCGGTGCGGTCGGCGGGGTCGTCGGCACGGTCGGCGGTCTGCTCAATACCGCCACCAGCACAACCAACACCGGCGGCACCACCGGCGGCCTGGGCGGTGTACTCGGAGGCCTGACCGGCACTCTGGGTGGCGTCACACATTAAATTGCACCTGGCCGATTCGACGGCCTCACCTACAGCGCCTACGCTTGGTTGAAGGCGGAAGATTCCCACGAGTCTTCCGCTTTTTTCTTAGAAGAACTTCAGTCCAGCGCTGTGATCTGACCATGGAGTGTCCTATGCGCGTAATGGCATCCCTGCTGTTCCTCAGTATCAGTTCCGCCGCCCTCGCCGACACCCTTCCCAGCTTTCTCAACAGCAACGAAACCACTCGCAATCTACCCGTGCCGAACCTGCCGGCGGATGCCTATCGTCCGGCCGCCACGCCCCTGCAAGTCCCAGAACCTGGCGCGGCCGCAGCGCAACCGTTGCTGATGGAGACAAAAATCAATCTGAAAACCGTGCAGATCGAAGGCGGCACGATCTACCCGCTCAACGAACTGGCCGAAGTCTACAAACCCCTGATCGGCCACCAGACCAGCCTGGCCGATCTGATCGAAGCCACACGCAACATCACCCGTCGCTATCAGAAGGACGGCTACCTGCTGTCCTATGCCTTCCTGCCGCAACAGCGCTTCGATGGCGGTGTGGCCCGGGTGGTATTGGTGGAGGGCTATGTGCGCGATGTTCAGGTGCAGGGCGATGTCGGTCGGGTCAAAGGTCTGCTCGACGAACTGGCAGCAAAAATCCAGGCCGAACGACCGCTGACCCGCAAGACGTTCGAACGCTACACCACGCTGATGACCCGCATCCCCGGTGTGACCCTTCAGGCGCAAGTACCGCCGCCCGGCACCACCGACGGCGCCACCACGCTGGTGGCCCAGGCCAGCCGCAAAGCGTTCACCAGCAGCCTGAACACCACCGAAGACAATCGCAACGGCACTCAGGCACTGCTGGGCGTCAGCAGCAATTCTCAGACGGCCATGGGCGAGCAGTTGACCCTCAGCGGGCTGTTTCCGCCGGGGGACGATCACGAGCACTACTACCGCCTGGACTACAACCAGTTCCTCAACAGCGAAGGCACGCAACTGAGCCTGTTCGCCTCTCGCTACCGGGCCGACCCGGGCACCAACGTGCTCACCAGCGACGGCTTCGAACTCAAGCCGCACAAGGAGGACGATCGTTACTCCATCGGCGTCAGCCACCCGTTCATTGCGGCATCCAACGAGCTGCTCAATGGTGGAGCGCGGCTGTACGCGGTGGATGACAAAAACCGTTACGACGTGGTCGGCTACCCGGTGAGTATCGAGGAGCGCACCAACGTGCGCGCCCTCGCGTTCGAAGGCGACTGGCGCAAGGCCGATACCCGGCAGCTACGGATTCTCAGTGGCGGCCTGTATCAAGGCCTCGACAGCATGGGCGCGCACTCCAACAACCCGGCGCTGGACCTGAACTTCCTGCGCCTGCGCCTCTCCGGGGTGCAGAGCGACAAGTTCTTCGACAACTGGCAAGGGGTGCTGTCGGCCGCCCTGTACTGGAGCGACGACACCTTGCCCGACAGCGAGCGCGCGGTGTTTGGCGGGCAAAACTTCGGCCGTGGCTACCCGGATGATCAAGCGTCGGGTGACAAGGGCTGGGGGGCGGCTTACGAGGTCAACTACAGCTTCAATCGCGACGGCAACTGGGTGCGCATTCTGCAGCCGTACGTGGTGCTGGACCGTTCCAAAACCTGGTTCAACAAACTGCAGGTGCAGAGCAACGACCTGTCATCAGCGGCGGTGGGGCTGCGTTTTGGCGATGCCAAGTACTACAACATTGCGTTGGAGGCCGCCAAGCCGATGTCGGATGAAGCGCTGGATACGTTCAATCGCCGGGCGCGTTACAGCATCAGTTTCAGCTATCAGTTGTAAGTCGTCGATCACAGGCCAGGCCGGCTCTCACAAGGTCATGAGTGAGAGCCGGCCTCGCCTGTGATCAACGCTGGATCAGGTGTCGCCCTCAAGCTAGTTTTTGGTCTCGATCTTGCCACCGGCATCCGGGTCGTAAAAGTCCGGAATCTCGTACTTGTACTTCTTCAACCAGCGCTGCATCGCCAGTTCTCTCTCGGTCGCCGTGGCGGTTTGCGGTTTGGGCGAAGCGGCCTGGTTGCGGCTTTGCAGCACCAGCCAGCCTTCGGTTTCCTGTTGCTGCGCCGAGGCCGGGCCGGCGTCGATTGCCTGGGCTGCAAGCGGCAGGCTGAGCAGGGTCAGGCAGCACACGCGGTGCAAGGTGTTCATGGTGATCTCCCGGAGTGTCACTTGAGCGTCGACGGTTGTGGGTCAGCCACTACCGCCACCTGATTGCCGGCCGCCGCCGGGGCCTTGGCCGGTACCTTGAGTTTTTCCGCACGGCTCTGGGCTTCGGAGAATTGCTCCGGCGTCAGGTGCGCGCGGCTGACGATTTCGGCGGCTTGCTGCCAGTTGTTCTGATAGAGCAGCAAGGTCACCAGGTTCAGCGGTGCCAGTTGATCGTTCTGCTTGAGTTCGATGGCGGTGAGGAATTCGAAACGGGCGTCTTCAAGGCGCAACTGGTTGAGGTAGACCACGCCCAGGTCGTTGCGAATCTTTTCATTGGTTGGCGCCAGACGCACCGCGCGCTGCAAGTGCGTCAGGGCCTGAGCGTTATCGCCACGGGCCGCATAGAGCTGACCCAGACCATGCTCGGCGTCCGCCGTCAGGCACGTACCGAGCAGTCCGCGATATAACGGCTCGGCCTCATTGCGCCCGAGCAAGCGGTAGACCTTGGCCTTGCGCAGGCGCACCTCGACCAGGTTGTCGGGCAGGCTTTGCAGGTTGGCCAGGCTGGCGTGCAGCTTGCCGTCGTTGGCCAGGTCGTCGGCCAGGTTCAGGGCCAGTTCCTGTTCGGAATCGAGCTTGCTGCAACTGGTCGGCGCCAGCAGCGCCGACCACGGCGCCTGACCGTCGGTGGCGCAACCACCGAGCATCAACAGACTTGCCACGACAATCAGTGCTTTCATCAAATGCTCTCCGTGAGCCAACGTCAGTTTGCAAATGCCCGGGTAATCGCGGTGAATCCCGGGCCGGCCAGTACGATCAGCAAAGCAGGAAACAGAAACAGCATCATCACCACCGACATCTTCGCGGACATCTTCGAGATATATTCCTGCAGTCGGGTCAGGCGTCGGTCGTCGAGCAATTGCTTGAGCGCCAACAGCGATTTCATCGCCCCGCCGCCCTGCTGAATCAGCTGTTGCAGGATCACGCAGGTGTCGGTGAACTCATCGACCGCGAGCATCACCGAGGTCTTGTGCAGTTCCTGTCCCAGCTCGAGTCCCGAGTCGACCCGCGCCAGAATCAGGCGCAGCTCGCGGGTCAGTTCCGGCAGCAGTTTTTGCCCCTCGCTGCTGAGCACGCGCAAGGCTTGTTCGACCGCCATCCCCGATTCGAAGAGGATGCGCAGCAGCGGGATGAACGTGGAGATTTCCACGGCAATGGTTTTCTGCCGACGCCCGGCGGCGTACGCCAGCAGTCGCTTGGGCAGCAGATAACCGGCGCCGGTGGCGAGCATGGGCACTATCCAGCGATTGGCCGCGTGAGGAAAAAACACTTCCTGCAGAAAAATTGCCAACCCCAGCATCAGCAGTGGCGTGCCGATCTGGCAGGCGGCGTACAGCGAGCGCTCACTGGCGCGGCGCCAGCCGAGGCGGCTGAGCAAGGTCTGGGTTTCGCTGTCGATGCTGACCGAGCGCTGACCGAACTTGCTGTTGCCCAATGCGCGCAGCCAATGGCCGAAGCGGCTCTCGCGCGCCAGATGTCCCTGCAACCGCTGGTTGACCTGGCGCACCCGACGCCGCTCCGTCAGCAGATGGTTGACCACCAGCAACAGGGCGCCGAGCAACAGCATCAGGGCGGCGAGATAAACCATTTCAAATACTCCGCAACATGCGCCACAGCGCCAGGCAACCGGTCACTTGCAACACCACGGCGATGATCAACATGGTCTGGCCGCCGGAGTCGTGCCACATGCCGAGCATGTAGCCGGGGTTGGTCAGCATGAAGTAACTCACCAGGATCACTGGCAGCGAACCGAGCACCCAGGCGGTCATGCGCGTCTCGCCTGTGAGCGCGCGCAGTTGCCGAGCGCCCTGATCACGTTCGCGGATCAACTTGATCAGGTTCTCCAGCAACTCGCTGGCATTGCCACCGTAGCGATGGTTGACCTTGAGGCCGAGGGCGAACATGCGCAGCTCGTCCTGTTCATACAGTTCGGCAAGGTCACTGACCGCATCCGGCAGATTGACGCCCAGTTGCACGTTGCGCTGCACCCGGCCCATGGCTTCTTTCAGCGGATCGTCACTCGCCTCGATGCTGCCCATGACCGCATCGCTCAGGGTGCGTCCGGACTTGAGGCTGCGCACGGTGTGGTCGAGCAACGCCGGCAACTGCTCGATCATGCGTCTGATCCGGCGGTGGTACAGCCAGGAAATGTACAGGCGCAAGATCAGCGGCGGCGCCAACAGCATCGCCAGCAAACCGATCCAGCTCGCCAGCAGATAACCGAGGGCAATCGCCACACCCCACAGCGTCAGCCACAGGCCGAAGCGCTCGTTGGGCCGCCCCAGTCCGGCGCGCAAAAACATCCGCTCGAGCCCGACCCAGGTCGGCTTCTGCGCGGCCAGTTGTGGCTGCCCCGCCGCGAGGCGGTTGAGCACGCGCTCGTTGCTGGTCTTGTGGATGCCGCGCAGGAACAACCAGATCGACAGCCCGAGCAGGATCAGACAAAGCAGGATGAGAATGGCCGGTCCGATCATGATGCGAGTTCCATGCTGTCAGCCCAGGTTCGTCTCGTGCCGCAACTTGTCGCCCGCCGGATTGACCGCTTCGCGCAGGAAGCCGAAACCGGTACGTCGATCAAGGCGAAACAGGGTGTTGGTGACGTAAACGTCTTCACGAATGCCGACCACTTCCACCACCTCGCTGACGCAGCGCCGGCCATCGGGCAGGCGGGTCAGCTGGATGATCACGTCGAGGGCGGCGCAGATCATCTGGCGCAAGGTGCGCTCGGCGATGGAGCGGCCAGTCAGCCCCACCAGCGTCTCCAGGCGCAGCAACGCATCCTGCGCATTGTTGGCGTGCACGGTGCTCATCGAGCCGTCGTGCCCGGTGTTCATGGCGGTCAGCACATCGACCACTTCGACGCCGCGAATCTCGCCGAGGATGATCCGGTCGGGGCGCATGCGCAGGGCGTTGCGAATCAGGTCACTGGCCTTCACTTCACCATGACCCTCGGCATTCGGCGGACGGGTTTCCAGACGTACCACGTGCGGGTGGCCGAGCTGCAGTTCGGCGACGTCCTCGATGGTCACCAGCCGTTCGTGCGGGTTGATCAACTGGCTGAGAATGTTCAGCAGCGTGGTTTTGCCGGTGCCGGTACCGCCGCTGATGAGCACGTTGCAGCGCTTGCCCACCGCCTCCTGGAGAAACTCGAAAATCGCCAGATCGATGGTCTGCATCGCCATCAGGTCGCTGCTCTTGAGCATGTCCTTGCGAAACTTGCGGATCGACAGGCAAGGGCCGTCGAGGGCGATCGGCGGAATGATCGCGTTGACCCGACTGCCGTCCGGCAGGCGCGCATCGACCATCGGCGAAGACTCGTCGAGGCGTCGCCCGAGCGGCGCGAGAATCCGTTGCATGACCCGCTCGACGTGATGCGCATCGATAAAACGCAAGTCACTTTGATGCAGCACGCCATCGCGTTCGATGAACACCCGGTGCGGGCCGTTGACCAGAATCTCGGTCACCGACTGATCGCGCAGCAGCACTTCCAGCGGACCGAAGCCGGTCAGTTCGTCAACGATTTCCTCAGCCAGGCGCTCCATCTCATAACGGGAAATCGCCAGGTGCAAGCGGGCGATGTATTCGGCGGCCTTGTCGGTGACAAACTGCGCCAGCAACTGGCGCGAGCCTTCCAGCAGGTTTTTTCCCGACTCTTCGATGGCGTCGATGATGTAGCGGTGCAGGACCAGTTTCAGCCCTTCGTGATCGGTATTGCCGACCGCGCCGTGCGGCACCGCGCCGAACAGTTTTTCTGCGCTCATGAGGTGCCTCGCAAGCGGTCGAACCAAGTGACCTTGGGTTTGGCCAGGCCTTCGGAGCGCTTGGCCAGAAGCTCGCCGAGGGTGCGCAGGCTCTGCGTGAGTTTTTCCCGCGGGGCCAGTTCGAACAGGCTGACGCCCTGGTTCTTGGCGTTCAGGCGCACTTCGGCGTTGGCGGCCAACACCGCGATCACTTCCAGATTGAAGGTTTTGCCCAGGGTCTCGGCATCCGGTGCAACGTTGCCCAGATAGCCGTCCACCAGCAGACGCGCGTGGTCGAGCTTCATGCCCTTCTCGCGCCACAGGTTGAGCACCACAAGGTTGCGGCGGCAGTTGAGCACGTTCTGATCGGTGTACCACAGCAGCTTGTCGCAATGGCTGACAAACGTGCGCAAGGCTTCGCTCTCGGACTGCCCGGTGAGGTTCACGACGATGTGCTGGAAGTGTTGGCGCAGGGCGCTGAGCAACATGTACAGCTCGGCGGCGCTGGTGCTTTCCAGCGGCTCGTCGCTGCTGGCGTACGCCAGAATCCGCAAGCCGGCGTCCGTGCTGGTGAAGGCGCTGTCGATCAGCGTGGCGTCGAGCCTGCGCAAATGACGCAAGGCATCGCCGAAATGAAACGAACTCTCGAGCCCGAGCAATGCCAGGCTGTCGCCACGGGGCAGGCCCAGATCCAGCAGCAGAGTTTGCTGCCCACTCTTTTGCACCACCTGCGCCATGTGACTGGTCAACAACGCACCGTCGGAATTGCTCTGTGCGCCGTACAACACGGTGAGGCCACCGAGCTGGGTGTTGGCCGTCACCGGTGGCAGACGTTTGTTCAGGCGTCGCACCAGCCCGGCGACTTCACTGGCCCGCGAACCGTACGCCACGAAATCCCGGGCGCCGGCGCGCATGGCGTTGAGCACCAGTTGATTGTCCATGCCGTCGCCGAGCGCAACGATGGCGAGCATCGGCTTGGCTTCCAGCGCACCTTCGATCAACGCACTCTGCGCCACCACATGGTCACGGTCGAGGCCGACGAACACCAGGCTGGCAAAGGTGACGTCCACCAACGCCAGCAGCTCATCCAGGCTCCCGGCCCCGGCGCTCACCACTTGGCCCAGCGGCGCGAGAGCGCCTTGCAGCCACTCCAGATCAGTGCTGTTACGGGTGATCGCAAGAAAGGTCTGGCTCAGGTTCTGGTTCATTGGGACAGTCCGCTGCGCTTGTCGAAGTTGCCGTTTTCCAGGAAGAACATGCGGTAGAAGTTCGGGTCGTAGTTGCGCAGTTTTTCTCCCGGCAGCGACGGCAGTTGCGCATCGGCCGCCAACGGCTGGACCAGATGCGGAGTGACGATCATCAGCAGTTCGCGCTCTTCGCGCTTGATTTGCGAACCTTTGAAAAAGGCGCCGAGCACCGGGATATCGCCCAGTCCCGGAAACTTGTTCACCTGTGAACTGTTGGTGGTGCTGATCAAGCCGCTGATCACGAAGCTTTCGCCGTCGGCCAGCGAGACGCTGGTGTCGGTACGGCGGATAGTCAGGGCCGGCACAGTGGTACCGGCGATCTGCACGGCGTTACTCAAATCCAGTTCGCTGACTTCCGGTGCGACTTTCAGCGCGATGCGGTCGTGGCTGATGACGGTCGGGGTCAGGGTCAGCCGGATGCCGAACTCCTTGTATTCGATCGACACGTTGTCGCTGCCGGCGCTGGGCACCGGAATCGGAATTTCCCCCCCGGCCAGAAAGCTTGCGCTCTGCCCGCTCAGTGCCACCAGACTCGGCCGCGCGAGGGTGTAGGCGAAGCCACTGGTTTCCAGCGCGTTGATGATCGCCATGGTCTTGCCGCCGATCCACGAGAAGTTGAACAGGCCGTTGTCCACCGGCAGTCTCGGCGTCGGCACGCCGTCGATGGGCGGCAAAGTACCGGGGGAGCCGAACAGGAAATTGCCTCGCGTGCCAATCAGCGAAGCGGTGGCTTCCTTGAGTTTGGTGCGGCTGACTTCAACGAAGCGAATATCGGTCTGCACCTGCGAGGGCAGCGTCGGATCATCGGAAGGCATGCGGTTGGCGCTGGTCAATGCGGCGGTGGCACTGCCTTGTACGAAGACCATGCTCTGGCGAGGTTCACTGGAACATGCCGTCCAGACCATCAGGCTGGTAGCGCCGGGGGCCACGCCGGTCAGTAAAAACGACGCGCTGCCGGTGTCGTGCACATCAGCGATTTTCGGGTCGCCAATGGCCACCCGGGTGATTGCCACGGGTGACTGGATGTCCTGCTGGAACCCTTCGCCGATCTCGATCACCGGTGGCATACGACCCAGTGCCGAGCAATTGCCCGTGGCCGCCATGGCCGCATTTATCGACAGTCCCATCAGTACCAAGGCCCGGACTACAGGTTTTAATAGCGGCCGAAATCGACTCTGCATGCACGTGGATCCTTGCTCAGTCATGGGACTTGTTGGGTAACCTGATTGCCGCGGATCACTTCCATCGGCGTCCGCGCATGGCCGCCAATGGCCGGCGCTTTCGGCGCGGCGCCCAGGGCCAGTTGCGTGAACTGGAAGAGTTGGCTGTTGGCGTTGTCCAGGTGCGCCGGCGACTGCTTTTCACCGGCCCAGTATTTCGCCAGACGCTGCTCCTCACTGCTGCGTACGGCCAGGCGCAACGTGCCGACCTGGGTGGCGAGCATCATCCGGCTCAGCAATTGCTCAGGCACCGCCAGCACTACAGTGCGTGCGGCGATCCGGCGTTGATCCTGTTTGAGTTTGTCGTCGGCGCTCAGGGCCGGGTTGGCAGGTTGGCCATCGTTGGTCAGACCGTATTGGTCACCGACGCCAAGCACGCGCATGGCCGGCACCACAATCTGCGCCGACTGCTGCAGATTGCTCGCGTCCTGCCGCAGATAGAGCAGCACGTCGACGTAGTCGCCGGGAACCAATTGCCCGGCGGCACCGATTACCTCGTCCACGGCCACGGTGAGCGCGCGCTCATCGCTGTGGATCATCCGCGCCAGCGCGCCGCCGGCTTCGAAGCTTTGATCATTGAGCCAGGTGCCGGCGCTGAGGTGCCGCCACGGCGTGCGCCCCACCGCTTGATCAACACTGGAAAGGCTGCCGGCCGGGGCGCTGCGCAGTTTTTCCAGCGCCACATCGGCAACTGTAAGAGGGGTGAAAGGCGGAACATCGTGCAACAGCACGACCACTGGCTGACGGGTCTGGTCTTCGGCGGCGGCGACGGTTTTTTCCATAACGACCACCGGGGCAGCAGGCGCCTGGGCGACGGGAGCCGGTTGCCGACTGAGAACCAGACCCCAGTAACCGACGATGATTGCACCCAGCAACAGCACCGCTGCAAGACCCATGGTGACGCGACTGTTCATGACGGCTCTCCCTTTCCTGCTGCACCGACGACCTGTACTTCCGATGAGAGAATTTTTCGCGATCAGGCAGCTATGAACATGCAACTATTTCGCTATTTCCAAGCTAGCTGATCCGTGCCAAAACGCCATTACTGACAGGAAAATAACTCACTAAAGTATGAGTCCTGGCCAATTAACTGTAGGGAGCGGCCCGACTAACGATCCGGTTAATCCTTTGTGATTAATCCGTTCTTACAGTTGTTGACCGAGGGTTTGTTGACAATGCTCTGATAGCACGGTGCAAGCATGCCGCTGTAGCGTTGGATCGGCGCCAGAGGCGCGAAGGAGTGGACATATGTTTCGGATGATCATCGACTATCTACTGGCCAGGGCCAGGCTGCTGTGCAGAAGCGAAGAAGGTGCGTCTGCCATTGAATACGCGATCGTGGTGGCAATGGTGGCGGTCGTTGTCGTGGTATTCGTAACGCCCATCGGCGACAAGGTGCTGGCCATTTTCAACGTGGTGCTGACCAAGCTCGGTGGCACGGCACAGGTCAGAACGACGCCCTGATCAAAACCTTTCCCCTCTTCCAGTGCTCGTGCCCATGCTGACGTTCAGCAGCGCTCAGGCACTGGCAACTCATCGGATTTCGTAAGTCCGATCACCCGCCGTTACGAAGGAGAATGTCAATGTTCCTTGAATACCTGATATTGCGCCTGAGGTCGTTTCTGGCAAGCACAGAGGCTGCATCAGCCATCGAATACGCCATTGTGGTGGCTATGGTGGCGGTCGTCGTCGTTGTGTTCATCACACCTTTGGGCGCGAAGATCTTTGCGATTTTCAACAACGTTCTGGTGGCGCTCGGCGGCACTGCGCAAACGGCTCCGGTGCAGACCCCCTGATGTGAGTCGCGTCAGGCGAATGTCGCGCTACACTCGATTGCACTTTCAGCTTCTCAGGGATTGCCCATGAATGCTTCCTCACTCCCCCGCCAACAGTTGCTTCTGGTTGACGATGAAGAGGATGCGTTGCTTGAGCTGGCCGAGTTACTGGAGGGCGAGGGCTTTACCTGCCACACCGCGACTTCGGTGAAGCTCGCCCTGCACCACCTCACCCGCAATCCGGATATCGCCTTGGTGATCACCGATCTGCGCATGCCGGAAGAGTCCGGCATGTCGCTGATCAAGCGCCTGCGCGAGCACACTTCGCGCCAGCATCTGCCGGTGATCGTCACGTCAGGACACGCCGACATGGAGGACGTCAGCGACATGCTGCGCCTGCAGGTGCTGGACCTGTTTCGCAAGCCGATCTACCACGTGCGCCTGCTGGAAACCCTGGACAATCTGTTCCCCAAACCGAAGACGTAGCCAGAGTAATTCAGGCGAGGTGTTTTTGGCAGAATTGACTGCCTGTCCGGGATGGACAGGCAATCGAAATCAGTGTGCGGTTACACGCTGACGAGCCGCCGAAGCACTCGGCGACAGCGCCAGTGCCAGCTGGGTGCGGTTGTGCATGTGGGTCAGGCGCAACACCTGCGAGACGTACAACTTTACGGTGTTTTCGGTGATGCCCAACTCGCAGGCGATCTGATAGTTGGTCTGCCCTTTGCCCACCAGGCGCGCCACATCCAGTTGCCGTGGCGACAACTGATTGAAGATCGCCGGAATCTCCTGCGCGGCGCCTGCGCCTTCGCCGCCGAGCATGTCGCTGACCACCGCCGCCGGATTGCGCCGGACCTTGTCCAGGTCCTGGTAGAGATCGTCGATGGACTCGGAAAGAAATTGCAGCTTCTGGTTCAGATGACCCAACTGCACATTCTTGTGCCGATCCTGCAGCGCCGCTTCCTGACGTTTCACGCCTTCGAGCAGTTCATCCAGATCGACCGGTTTCTGATAGTAGTCGGCAATCCCTGCGCGCAGAGCCTTGATCACGTCCTGTTTATCGGCCCGACCGGTGAGCATGATCGCTTCGAACACCCGGTGTTTGCCGCCGATACGTTGCAGCTCCTGCACCAACTGGATGCCATTCATGTCCGGCATATGCAGATCGCTCAGCACCAGGCCGATTTCCGCGTCCTGGCTGAAACGTTCAATCGCCTGCTGACTGGATTCACATGGCACACAGCGGTAACCACTGCTTTCGAGAAACTCGCACAACTCCTCGACAATCAACGGTTGATCATCGACCACGAGCACTTTTACCGCAGACGTAAGCTTGTTCACGAACCACTCCATTGCTCGGGCCAAAGCTGACTTTTTCTGCACTTTGGCGGTGTAACGACTTCCTTTGAAAGTAGACGCACTTTCCGACTATGTACATAGGACTAGTGGCAAGTTGCGACTAATGGATCCAAGGCACTGACAGCAGTACTCCCACCAGCACGAACGGTGCAAAAGGCTGCTTCTTTGACACTCCCGGCTCCATATATCGAAGATGTTCTCTAAGCCCTTGACTCGTATGAAGCCAGACTCTTGGCGCGATCAGCAGCCACAGCAAACTGGCGACACCCGCGCCGATAAACGTACAAAGAATGAATAAACCGTTCGTCGCAAGGCCCAGGGCTGTCATTAATTTCACATCGCCTGCGCCCATGCGGCCCATGAAATACCCCGGCAGCGTCAACGCCAGGGCAATCACGCCGGCCCAGAGCCCCTCCTGCGCATCGGTCCCGAGCCAGGTCGTGCCAGTCAGCAACAGATGGATCAACGCCAGCGCCCCCGCACCGAACGTAAGAACATTGGAAATACGCCGTTGCCGGGCATCCTGGGCGGCGCACACGGCCAGCCAGATCAGGAGAACTAAACTCTGCATCCGGTTAAATCCCGTCCGATTTTGCTGATTGATTCTATGCTGATACTACGCAGTGAACGTCAGGGTAGACGCAGTCATGAAAACCGGCTTCGCAAAATCACAGGCAGGCGCAGTGGCGATCGAATTCGCCTTGGTATTCGTGATTTTTTTCGCTGTGTTCTACGCACTGGTCAGCTACAGCCTGCCGTTTGTATTGATGCAGACGTTCAACGAGGCGACGTCCGAAGCGGTGCGCCGCAGCGTCGCGGTCGACCCCAATACCCCCGGTTATGCCAGCGTGGTGGTGAGTACCGCCAACGCCGCGTTGACCCAGCAATTGCAGTGGGTGCCATCAACGCTGAACCTGGTGGTCGGCGTCGATACCTCGGCGGTGTATGACGCCACTCAAGGCACGCTGACAGTCAGCGTCAATTACCCCACCAGCAAGCTCAATCAGGTCATCCCGTTTCTGGTCTTGCCGGGCGTGGGTGCGGTGCCGAGCCTGCCCGCCAACCTTACTGCCACGTCGAGCCTGAAATTTTGACCTCCGGCGACAATCTGTTCGGACGCTTGCTCAAACGCGCGCCGACGCCTGCCAGCGAATTGCCCGACCTTCTCGGCTCTCCTGCGCTGGGCCTGCACCTGCACCTGGACAACGAAGGCTGCGTATTGCAGGTGGCCGGGCCGTTGCGCCAACAGTTGGCCCAACGGCCGCCCCACGAGTCACCGTTGCCGCTGTCGGCTTATTTACTGGCGCACAGCACACTGGCGATTGAGGGCCGCCCGCAAGACTGGCAAGGGCAAATGCTCGACCTGGACTTCCCCGGACTCAGTGATCAGACCTTGCATTTGCGCGGCTGGGTGCAGCCCTTGGCCGAGGGTTGGGTACTGCAATTGATGGACATCGGTGACCTGCTGCTCGAGCGCCAGCAAGCGCGCAATCGCGACGCCTGTCAGGCCCTCGCCGGGCAGATCAGCGAGCACCTGCGCGTCTGTAGCCTGACGCGCCTGCCGGTGGTGGTCAGCGAGCAATTGCAGGCCATCGCCCAGCGCTGGCATATCCCGTGCCTGGCCATCGCCCTGCTCGACGAACAGGAACAGGGCTGGCAGATCTTCGAACAGTATCGCGCCCACGATGCCCCGATGCTGTGGCAGGACGGCCAGCGTCTGGGCACACCGCTCGACAGCCTCAACGGTAGCGCGCCGCAGCGTCTCGGCGCCCATCATGGGCTGTACGAACATTCGCGAGTGGAAACCACGTTCGGCAACGCCGATGGGTTCGCTGTGCCCTACAGCGATGATCGCGGGGTAATGGCGTGGCTGCTCTGCGGCTTCTACACCGTGGACGTTGCCGCGCCACACCTGAGCGACCGCGACTGGATGTCACTGACCAGTGCCTTGGCAGCCCCACTGCTCAGCCGCTTGCGTGACCAGCAGCATCATCACTACACCGAGCGGCTCGAATCGCTGCAAACCCTGCTCGGTACCGGCTGGTGGGAGATGCTCGGTGACGACGTGCTGCTGGCCCCGTCGCTGCTCGACGTGTTGCCGGCGGACAGAGCTCGAATCCCGCTGCAAGACTGGCTGGCGCTGATTCATCCGGCCGATCGCGAAGAACTGCGCAGCCGCCTGCACGCCCTGCAACTGCACGGCGAGCCCCTGACGCTGAGCGTTCGTCTGCACCGCAGCGACCGCGAACAAATACCGCAGTGGTATCGCGTGCAGGGGCAGGTCGCCGGCACGGGTGAGCATCGGCGGCTGGTGGGGTTCATGCTCGACATCAGCGACACCCGGAACCAGCAGCAACGGGCCGAAGCCGCCCATGCACGACTGGACAACCTGATCGCCAGTTCGCCGGCGGTGATTTATGTCCAGCGCTACGTCGAAGGCGCACTGATCCCGGCCTTCTTCAGTGCCAGCCTGGAACCTCTGCTGGGCTGGACACCGGACGAGTGCAGCGCCGCCGACTGGGTGCAGCTGATTCATCCCGAAGACCGCGAACTGTATTTCACCCGCACCCGACAGTTATTGCGCGAAGGCTCGGTGCGCGCGCGTTATCGCCTGCGCGACACGCGCGGCGAATACCATTGGCTGCTCGACGAAGCCAAGCTGCTGCGCAATGACCTTGGCCTGCCGGTCGAAGCCGTCGGCCTGTGGCTGGACGTCACCGAAGCGACCCTCGCTGCCGAACAGGTCAGGCACAGCGAAGAACGCTATCGAATTCTGGTAGAAGACTCGCCGGCAATGATCTGCCGCTATCGCCCGGACCTGACCCTGACCTTCGGCAACCGGCCGCTGGCGACCTATCTGGAATGCACGCCGGAGCAATTGCCGGGGGTCGATCTGGGCAGCTGGATGTCCGACGAGCAACGCGCCGCCTTCGTGCAACGCCTGGCGCTGCTGACCCCGGAGCTGCCGGTGAGCACCGCGGAAATCAGCCTGCAACTGCCCGGGCGTGAGCATGCGTGGTGGGTGTGGTCCGATCGCGGGGTGTTCGATGAGCACGGGCGCCTGCTCGAAGTGCAGGCCGTGGGCCGTGACAACACCGAAGTGCGGCGCTCGCAGCAGCAACTCACACAAAGCGCGAAAATGGCCACCCTCGGCGAAATGGCCACCGGCCTGGCCCACGAAATCAACCAGCCGCTGAACGTGATGCGCATGGCCATCGTCAACGTGCTCAAGCGCCTGAGCAACGGCGACGCGCAGATCGACTACCTGACCGATAAACTCAAGCGCATCGACGCCCAGGTGCAGCGTGCCGCGAAAGTGGTCGATCACATGCGCGTGTTCGGTCGCCGCTCGGAGATCGAGCAGCAACTGTTCAACCCGGCCTCGGCCATCGAAGGCACATTGTCGCTGCTGGCCGAAGGCATGCGCGGCAAGGGCGTGGATCTGCACATCAGCGAAACCGGCTTTACCGTGCAAGTGCGCGGCTATGTCGATCAGCTGGAACAGGTGCTGATCAACCTGATGGTCAACGCCCGCGATGCACTGCTCGGCAAACGCGAGAAAGACTCGACGTTCAAGCCATGGATCTCGATCTACGCCGAACGCGATGAGCACACGGTGCGGCTGTGGGTCGAGGACAACGGCGGCGGCATCGACCCGCGCTTGCTGGAGCGGATTTTCGAACCGTTCTTCACCACCAAACCGGTGGGTGTCGGCACCGGGCTGGGCCTGTCGGTGAGCTACGGCATCATCGAAAACATGGGCGGCCATTTGAGCGTGCGCAACTCGGTGGAGGGCGCCCGCTTCTGCATCGAGCTGCCGGTGGCGTCGGACGTCTAGATCACCAGATAGGCCTTGCCGGTCTGGCCGCAGGTCATGTTGGCGCCGACGTCGACGTCCATCAGGTTGATGCCCAGGGACTTGAGCAGGTTGTTGAGCAATGGGTCGAGCAATGGGCTGAGCAGGTTAGTCACCACAGGCAACAGGTGATTGGAGACATCACTGATCAATGAGGCGACGTCAGTCACAACTGCGCCCAGTGGATTACTGCCCTGCGGTCTGTATACGATCAGGTTGATCCCCGCCAACGTGTTGCTGAGACTGCCGACGATATTGGTAGTCGGCGCAGCTGATTGCACGCTTGGCGGCAGTTTGAGGTTGGCAGGTGTCGCGAATGGCGTACCACTGGAAAACAACAAGTCCTGCGAGTTTTGCGCAACGCTGGTGTCCAGCATGATTGCGATGCCGCCGGCACCGTATTGAATATGCGAATTAGGATCACAGCTGCCAAGCCCGACGACCCTATAACATGTCGCGATGCCCAGATCGATCAGCGGTAACGGCGTGACCGTCGGCTCGGCTGAGGATGAGAAAGCATTGGTTGGGTCGATCTTTCCGAGCTTGAGGTCGGCAATCGAGGTAATGGTATGTGCGGTCAGGCTCTTGTTACCGGTGGAGCCGGTCGGGCAGCTGTAATCGGTGACATAACTTTTAGCACCACCGGCATCCAGGCTGATATCGATTCTCGGCGACGGCAAAAGCAGTGGATCCAGTTGCTGACAGCCAATGCATACCACCGAGTTAAGCACTGCCACCAGATTCAGGCCGAGCAAAGCATTGAGCGTCGAGGTCAGCCCACCTACCAGGCCCAGCACCGCGTTGGTCAGCCCGGCAACCCCACTCAATACAGGCAGATCCACCGAGAGCATCGTGCGAACCTGCGCCGTGCGCACATAAATCCGGTCCGGCCCCAACGGGTTGGCCTTGGCCCGCGCCGGATCGCCAATCGCCGAAAACTGCGGCGGCTCGATCACCTTGACCCGTACCGTGACGTTCGCCAGCCCCAGCACGCTGATCGGCAAGGTCGCGGCCACCGCACTTTTGCTGTTGGCCAACTGCACCACGCCCTGAATCAATTGCAGCAGCTGCAGGTTGGCATCCAGCCCGGCCGCCGTGGTGCCGGTCTGCAACTGCAGGATGTCGCCGAGCTTGACCGGGGCGGCGTTGGCCGCCGCGACCTGCAATTGCCCCAACGCGGTGATCACCTCGGCCGTCGCGCCATTGAGCTGCACCACCGTCGCGGCCGCCTGAATCAGTTGGGTGACCGTGGCCTGGGTATTGAGTAGCTGCGTATAGTTGCCGGCGGCCACGTTGAGGTTGATCGCCAGTTGGTTGAGGTAGCTGAGCAGGTTGATGTCAGTATTGAGCAGGCCATCCCAGCCCACTGCCGTGAGGTTGACGTTGCCGCCCAGCAAGCCGGAGAACAGTGGATTGAGAATGTTCGACTGCGCAGTATTGATGCTCGCCAGCGTGCTGCGGATGTTCAGTTGTGCCACCGTCGGGGTCGGCTGGGCGGCAACGGCCGAGGCATTCAGCGTGGTGGTCAGACTGACCGCTGAGCCGGTGAACAATGCTTGTACGCCACCGGCAAAACTGGTGGTCACCGTGCGACTGGCCGCGACTTTGACCGCGGTTGACCGGGTCGCATCGGCGGTGAACGTGCGCAGTCCGCTGGCCGCGGTCTGTACGCTGCCACAGGTGGTCGCCAGGGTGTTGTTGCTATCGACGACGTAGCCGTTGCGTACAGCGCTTTGCCCGGCATAAGTGGCTGCGCTGAGGCCTGACTGGCAGTTGCCGCCGCGACTGACGGCTTCCAGCGCCGCACTGTCCACCACCCGCTGCAACTTGCGCTGCTCCATGTACAGCCGACCGGTGTCAACCACCAGCAGCATCAGCACCAGCGCCAGGCTGAGGGTGGCAGCCGCCATCAACCCGATCGCCCCGTGTTGCCGGGCCGGACCGTTGAACTGCGAACGAGGCGACATGGCGCACTCCTTTGCCGGCATGTTGCCGAGCGCGACCTCCGATGGTGGATTTGAGTGTAGACGGGACTAGTGGCAACGCGCCATTTCCTACAGTGCAAAACCTTGTAGGAGTGAGCCTGCTCGCGATGGCGGTGACCCATCCAACAACTATGTGGCAGACAGACCGCTATCGCGAGCAGGCTCACGCCTACAGGGGATTTGTGTCAGGCAAAAAAATGGGAGCCGCTGGGCTCCCATTCTTCAAACCGGCTTAGCGCGGTGGATAGTTGGCCAGAATCCGGCCGACCGTCTCGCGGATCGCGTTGCTGCGATCCTGTGGACTGGGCGTACTGCTGAGCATTTGCTCATCACTGCCGCGCCACACCAGTTTGCCGTCCTTGCCGTCGAGCAGGTCGATCTGGATCGTCGCCACCTTGTAGGTGATGTTGCGGGTTTCGTTGTACATCGGCGCGCCCCAGTAACCGTTCCACGGGCCACCCCAACCGCCGCCGTAGTTGGTGGTCACTTGCTGCTGGCGATCCTCGACGATCAGGTAGGTCTGCACACTCAGGTCGCCCTTGGTACCTGCGGCGGCAGGACGCAAGCCGCGCTGGTCGAGCTGGTCGCTGACGGCCTGGCGGATACGTTGCTCGGTCAAATCGCTTTTGATCCGGGGATCATCCGGGCGGTATTGCAGGGCGGGGTCTTTCCAGCTCCAGCTGCG
Organism: Pseudomonas sp. MG-9; assembly: GCF_018729515.1. Lineage (NCBI taxonomy): Bacteria > Pseudomonadati > Pseudomonadota > Gammaproteobacteria > Pseudomonadales > Pseudomonadaceae > Pseudomonas > Pseudomonas sp. MG-9. Next base: position 594,920 of record NZ_JAHHZH010000004.1, on the reverse strand, counting down.
ATACGCGGCAAAGTCGCGACTGGCATCGAAGTCATGGTTGACCTGGTGGGCGGCGCAGGCACTGAGCAACGCGGCCATGACCAGTAAAGCGAGACGACGGAACATGGTTTTCTCCGGTTGAAGGCCTGAACCCGCGAAGTGTTCTCACATAGAGTTTAGCTGGGCGGATAGGCTGACATGGCTTTTTCCACAGCCTCGCGAATGGCGTCGGTGCGCACCAGTTGGCTTCCCTGGCTGGCCGTTTCGGCGCTGGCGCTCCACACCGGTTGACCAGTGCCGGCGTCGAACAGATTGACCTGCACCACGACAACCTGCTCCTGATAGGTGCGAACAATCGGCACGCTGTTGTACATGCCATAACCGCGCCCGTATCGATCATAGCCACTGTATCCGCCGTAACCGTAATCGTCCTGCACCTGACGCAAGCGGGTTTCCAGACGCATATTGGCACTGACCAACAGGTCGGCCGGACGATTGTCGTGCAACGGGCGCAAGCCGCGCTGGTCGAGGGCATTGCTGACCGCCTCGGCCACTTGCGCAGAATCCGCCCACGCGGTGCCCGGCGGCAGTTGCCCGTTGAGCCAGGCCCAACTGCGATAGCGCCCGTAATCGCGCGGTGGCGCCGGATAAGCACTGCGGTCGAAGGTGGTCGCGGCTTGCGGCGGCGCTGGCGGCAGGGGCCGCGATTGCGCCACGTACGGGTTGCTGCCTTGACAGGCGGCCAACCCCAGACAGATCAGCAATAACCCCGATTGTGCTTTCATGTCGTGCTCCGATCAGATCGGCCGGCAGATCCAGTGCAAGTAACGCCCAAGCCCGGCGAAGCTTGGGTGACGACGGTGCGCCAGTTCCATTTCCAGCAAGTCCGCCAGTTCGGCGCGGGCCTGGAATTCCACCGGCATGTAATCGTGAAAAACCCGCACCCCGCTCTGGCTTTCGACCTGCCACAACCCTTCGAGTTGCGTCGCCAGTTCCCGTGGATCGAGCGGCTGCTGGGGGGTCAGGCTCTGCTTTTCGCCGGCCATGACGTTCTTGCGCATTTTCTTGAAATGGCCCTTGAGCAGGTTGCGATAAATCAGTGCATCACGGTTGTAGAACGCCAGCGACAGCCAGCCGCCGGGTTTGGTCAGCTGATGCAGCACCGGGAGGATCGCGTGGGGTTCGGCCAGCCATTCGAGCACGGCATGGCAGATCACCAGATCGTACGGTTCAGTGAGCTGACCGAGCAGCTCCTGCCACGGTGCCTGAATGAACCTCGCGGTTTGCCCGGCCTCGGCGAAGCGCTGACGGGCGCCTTCGAGCATCGGCTCGGCCGGTTCGGTGAAGGTCACTTCGTGGCCGCGTTCGGCCAGCCACAGCGACATGTGGCCCAGGCCTCCACCGATGTCCAGCACCCGCAACGGCCGCTCCGGCAGCGCTTCGGCAAGGTCGGCCTGCAGCACTGCGAGGCGAATCGCCCCTTTGGCGCCGCCGTAGATTTTTTCGGCGAACCGGGTCGCCAACTGATCGAAATGCCGGTCGCTCATCAGTTGAACCGCCGTTCGCTGTCGGCGAGCTTGCTGCGCACCACTTCATTCATGTCCAGCCCCAACTCGCTGCACAGCAGCAACAGGTACAGCACGATGTCGCCGACTTCCTGCCCGGCATGCGCCAGCTTGTCCGCCGGCAACTGGCGCGACTGGTCTTCAGTCAGCCACTGGAAAATCTCCACCAGTTCGGACATCTCGACACTGGCGGCCATGGCCAGGTTTTTCGGGCTGTGAAATTGCCGCCAGTCATTGCGGTCGCGAATGGCGTGCAGGCGTTCGGTCAGTTCAACAAGGTTCATCGGGTTCTCCTGAAGGCGTATAGCTTCGGGGGGATACGTCCTGAAGGCAAGGCCCATGTAGGAGCTGCCGCAGGCTGCGATCTTTTGATCTTGCCCTTGAAAATCAAGATCAAAAGATCGCAGCCTGCGGCAGCTCCTACAGGTTTTCCGTTCGGCGCAGCATTGAGCCATACTCCTGACAGGGAACTCGGCCACCTCCGTTGTGGCCCAAGGCTCAGCTCTTTCATCAGGATGCACACATGCAGGTAGAAAGCTTTTTCGAATGGCTCGGCCAGGCACTCGGCTCGATCATCCGCTTTATCGTCGATGGGCTCAGCGGCCTGTTCAACATTCTGAGCAACGCCGGCGGCAACTTTGTCGACGGCCTGGCCAAGACGCTGGGTATGGACACCTCGATCATCAGCATTCTCGCGCTGATCGTCGGCTTGATGCTGTTGTGGTCGGCGATCCGCGCGTTCATGAATGCGTCGATCATTGCCGGGATCATCTGGCTGCTGCTGGGGTTGTGGTTGCTGAGCTGGATCATCCACTGACACAGCCTCCCTGTAGGCTTCGCCTGCAATGGATTGCGTGTCAGACCAGATGAATCGCTACAATCCCCGCTCCTCCAAGGAGCCCGCATGTCCAACCTGATTGCCGACTGGCGCGACCGCCCGACTCACCGCAAGGTCTGGGCGCTCGCCGCGCCGATGATTCTTTCCAATATTTCCGTGCCGCTGGTGGCGCTGGTCGACAGCACCGTCATCGGTCACCTGCCCCACGCCCATCAACTGGGCGCCGTGGCAGTCGGCGCCAGCCTCTACACCTTTCTCGCCTGGGCCATGGGCTTTCTGCGCATGGGCACCACCGGGTTTGCCGCGCAGGCCGCCGGGCGCAGCGATGGTGCGGCGTTGCGGCAGATACTGTTGCAGGGCTTGTTGCTGGCCCTGGGGCTGGCGATCGTGCTCGGCGCGCTGGGCGTGCCGTTGAGCGGCGTGGCCTTGCATTTCATGCAGCCGTCGGCCGAGCTCGATCAACTGACCCGCGACTTTTTCCACACCCGGTTATTCGGGCTGCCGGCGGCGCTGGCCAGTTACGCCCTGGTCGGCTGGTTTCTAGGCACCCAGAACGCCCGGGCGCCGCTGGCGATTCTGCTGAGCACCAACCTGATCAACATAGCTCTCAACCTGTGGTTCGTCATGGGTCTGGAATGGGGCGTGGTCGGTTCGGCCCGGGCCTCGGTGATCGCCGAGTGGAGCGGTGCCCTGCTCGGCCTGTGGCTGACCCGAGACGCATTGCGCGCCTATCCCGGGCACATCGCCTGGGCGGCGCTGAAGGTGTGGCAGAGCTGGCGCCCGCTGCTGGCGGTCAACCGCGACATCTTCATTCGCAGCCTGGCGCTGCAATCGGTATTTTTCCTGATCACCGTGCAAGGCGCGCGGCTCGGCGATGCCACCGTGGCGGCCAATGCCCTGTTGCTCAACGGCCTGTTGCTGACCGCCCACGCGCTGGACGGTCTGGCGCATGCGGTCGAAGCCTTGTGCGGACACGCCATCGGCGCCCGTGATCGCCTCGCCTTGCGTCGCTCATTGGTGGTGGCCGGGGGCTGGTCGCTGCTGGCCAGCCTCGGTTTCGCCGCGCTGTTTCTGCTGGCCGGGCACCTGTTCATCGAAATGCAGACTGACATCCAGAGCGTGCGCGACACCGCGTTCATCTATCTGCCGTATCTGGCGGTGTTGCCGTTGATTGCGGTCTGGAGTTACTTGCTCGACGGCCTGTTCATTGGCGCCACCCGCGCGCGGGAAATGCGCAACGGCATGCTGCTGACCGTCGCCCTGCTGCTGCCGTTCGCCTGGGCGTTGCAGGGGCTGGGCAATCACGGTCTGTGGATATCTTTCCTGTTGTTCATGGTGCTGCGCAGTCTGACCCTCGGCGCACTGGCCCTGTGGCTGCGGCGTAATGACGGCTGGTTCAGCGGCCGCCATGCTCAGGGCTGATCGCGTTGCCAGCGTTGACGCAATTGTTCGAGCCGCGCTGACGCACTCAGTCCGTCCGGCGCCGACAGCAATGGCGCACGCGGATGCTGCAAGCGTAGCCACAGCCAGTCATCGAGCAGCGGCCTTTCGCGAAACCCCAACGCCAGCCCCTGCTGCACATGGGAAGCCATCGTCGGATAGTCAGTTGCCGCCGATTGGCACCAGCGCCAGATGTGCTGTTCCAGCAGGCAGCTTTGCAAGCGCTCACGCTGACGACGGGTGAGACTTTCGTCGATCCCCAGCCGTTCGACCGCCCATTGCGGGTTGCGCAATTGCTGCCAGCCCTGACTGCCAATGGCGAGGTCGGCCCAAGTGCCACCGAACCAGCGCAACAGGCGGATCGGCCCGAGCCAGCGGCTCAGGTCGGCGGCATCGCAGGCATCGAAGAAGTAGCTGGCCGTCTGGCGGTTGTAGTAACCGAGCAAGGCGCGGTGGTTGAGCCCGAAGGAAACGCTCAGCATCCGTTGCAGGTGGCTCAGCAGGGTCTGCTCAGAGGCCTCGCTGGCGATCAGCAGACCGCGCCAGGTCTGCGGATCGTGGTGACACAACGCGGCCAATGCCGGGCACTCATGCAAATCGACCAGCAGCGGACCGTGCTCGCTCACGGCCTGAAACTCGGTGCCGTCGAACAGCCGCGTGCAACGCACCCCGGCAAAGCCCTGACGCAGTGTCGCCAGCGCCTGCTGCGCATCGGCGCCGTCGAGTAACAGCCAGTTCGCCTGCTGGACAAATCCCACGCCGCTCAAGTGGCGCCGCCCTGATCCAGCGACGCGACCAGTCGGCAACTGCAGATTGACGCGGAGCAGTGGCTGTAACTGCCTCCGCCGGGCATCAGGCACAACAGCAGTAGCGGCTCTTCGGACTTGAGCCATTGCATCAGGCCTGCGCTGGGCAGTTCGTCCGGCAGTACGGGGAGCGAAGCCTCATCGTCGTCTTCGAGCACGGCCGACACCTGCAAGACCCCGCTGATTACCGGTTGATCCGGGTCGCCCTCCAGAAAGCTCACCACCACTTCGACGCCTTCGCGCAATGACGCCAGCGCCGTCTCGCTCAATGCCGGTGCGAGCGGCAGCCAACAGTGGCTGGCGGCAGCGCCCTCGCCCTGATACAGCCAATCGAACTGCACGGCCACCGGTCGCAGGTCATCGGGCTGTGGTTCGTCAACCGTCACCACCCAGGCCCGTTGCAGGCTGTGCATGCGCGGCCTGGCACAGGTATTCGCCAGTGTCGGGAGTGGCGCCTGGGCTGTGGCGAAAATCCGGTTGCTGTACGACGGTTCGCTGGCGGGGTCGCCGCGATGTTCGATCCGGCTGAGCAACCAATGGCGGTTGCACTCGGCCAACGGATATCCACTCAGCGCCAGCCACTGAGCGCTGCGCAAGGTCGGCAGTTCGCTGTGGCCTTCGGCCCTTTGGGTTCCGGCGGGACGTTCGTGCATATCTCCGGCGTCCACTTGTACTTGCCAGCGACGCACTGTGGGTGCGGAGTCGACCACGGGCAAACGCGGTGGATCATCGGCGAAGACCAGACAGTGCCCGTCAGGCCTGTGCTCGAAGTAATAGTGGATTCGCGCCTGCGCACACAGCCGCTGCACAAACTGCAGGTCTGATTCGCGATACTGGGTGCAAAAGGTCCGGACCGGGTACTCGCTGCGCAAATCGAAGCGCCGTTGCACGCCGACAATCCCGTGTTCCTTGAGCACTTGCGCGAGGATTTGCGGCACGTTCTGGCTACTGAAAATCCGCTGACTGAAACGCAGCTGCAGACAACGGAGCTTCGGCCCCAGCGTCACCCGGCACAGCCGGGAACCCTCACCGTGCTCATGCTGGACGACACCCTGCAACTGGCCGTTCAGACCATTGTTCAAAGGGCCGAACTGCAGAAACGCCGAGCGATACAGCAGGCTGGCAAGGTCCAGGTGCGGGTCATCGACCAACAGATCGATGTCAACGGCGAAGGGTTCGCTGATGCCCTCGCTTCCGGTAAAGGCCAGCACCTCGAAGGAGGCGGAAAGCCCCGCTACATCGAGACGAAACGACGGCTCGTTGACTGAATCGAACATGGGCGGATCTCTACAGGAGGGGCGGCCGGGGATTCTCGCCGAGAGCCATGGCCGAGTAGAGAGCTGAAGTACAACTTAGGAAATGACCTACGCGAAAAGCAGACCGGATGACTTTGCTGGTGCAGTTAGCCCAACATTTCGCGAGGTTTTTGGGAGATGTCCCACCGGGTCATCCGAATTTTCCACAGCCTGCGGAAAAATTTCGGACAACCCGACGGGAGCGCACCTGATCTCAGGAAGACAGGTAGGAGGAGCGGGTCAGGCCCAGACGCAGGGCATCGAGGAACTGCGTGCGTTCGCTGGCACTGATGCGGGCACTGGCGCACTTGTCGCGGTAGTGAGTCATCAGTTCTTCCGGCGACAAGTGCACGTAGCGCAACATGTCTTCGATGGTGTCGTGGGTTTCGATACCGGCGTGGTACACGCTGCCATCGGCGTTCTGGTAGATGTTCACCGAGTCGGTGTCACCGAACAGGTTGTGCATGTCGCCGAGGATTTCCTGATAGGCGCCGACCAGGAACACGCCCAGCAGGTAGTCTTCGCCCTCGTTCAGACCGTGAACCGGCAGGCTGGTCTCGATGCTCTGCTCGTCGACGTACTGGTTGATCTTGCCGTCGGAGTCGCAGGTCAGGTCTTGCAGCACGGCGCGACGCAGCGGCTCTTCGTCCAGACGATGCAGCGGGATGATCGGCAGTACCTGATCGATCGCCCAGGTGTCCGGCAGGCTCTGGAATACCGAGAAGTTGCAGATGTACTTGTCGGCCAGCTTGTCGTTGAGTTCGTCGAGCACCTGACGGTGCGAACGCTGACGCGCCTTCAACGAGTTGTGCAGGCGACGGCACACGGCGAAGTAGCACTGCTCGGCCAGAGCTTTTTCGGCCAGGGTCAGCTTGCCGTCGGCGTACTGCGACGCCACATCGCTCATGTAGTGGGTGGCGCGCCAGTAGGTCTCGGTGACCATTTCGATGTCGGTCGGGCCGAGCAGGTCCACCAGCCACTGCACGGTTTCCGGCAGGTTTTCCTTGTTTTCGATCAGCGGGATTTCGTCGTTGTGCTTCTCGACGTCGGTCACCTGCACCACCAGCATCGCGTGATGCGCGGTCAGCGAGCGGCCGCTTTCGGAGAAGATGTGCGGGTGCGGCAGGCTCTGCGCGTCGCAGAACTCCTTGAGCATCCCGACCACCACACCGGCGTAATCGTCCATGTCGTAGTTGATCGAGCTGGCGTTGCGCGAGTGGGTACCGTCGTAGTCGACACCCAGACCGCCGCCAACGTCGATGTGATCGACCGGCAGACCCAGGTTGCGCAGCTCGCCGTAGTAACGGATCGCTTCCTTGAAACCGTGCTGGTAGTCAGCGAGGTTGGCGATCTGCGAACCCATGTGGAAGTGCAGCAGGCGGATGCCCTGATCCAGACCGGCCACGCGGAAGCGCTCGACCACCGACAGCAGTTGCGCCGCCGACAGACCGAACTTGGATTTCTCGCCACCGGTGTCCGCCCATTTCGACGAAGCCAGCGACGACAGACGCACGCGCAGGCCGACCTGTGGCTTGACCTTGAGCGAGGCGGCCTCTTCGATCACCAGACCAACTTCGGATTCTTTCTCGATCACGATGAACACGTTGTGGCCGAGCTTCTGGCCCATCAGCGCCAGACGGATGAACTCGCGGTCCTTGTAGCCGTTGCAGACGATGGTGCCGCCCTTCGGCGCCAGCGCCAGCACGGCCAGCAGTTCAGGCTTGGAGCCGGCTTCCAGACCGATGGAGACATCCTGGGTGGCGATGATGTTCTCGATCACCGCTTCCTGCTGGTTGACCTTGATCGGGTACAGCGCGGTGTACTTGCTCTGGTATTCCAGGCGCTCGATGTTCGAGTCGAAAGCACCGGTCAGCTGACGGACGCGGTCTTGCAGGATGTCGGGGAAACGCACCAGCAACGGCAAGGACAAGCCGCTCTTGCGCAGTTGGTCGACTTGTTCGAACAGGTCGATAGGCGAGCTGCTCGGGCCGTTCGGACGAACTTCGACGCGACCGGCGTCATTGATCGCGAAATACCCGGCCCCCCAATGGCGAATCCCGTAAACACTGCGGCTGTCCGCAACTGTCCATTGGCTGCCATCGTCTTTGCGTGTGCGTCGTACGGACATCGAAGTCCCCTATAAAGAAGTCATAGTGCGTCGCCTGATCTCAGGCCGGCGCAGTCTAAAGAATGAAAATGACGGTTCGTCAGCGCGGCGGTAGACCGCGCTGACCGCGTGTAGTTTAGAAACCGGTATGAACAGGCTCTGTGAAAACCATGGAGACGACGCCGGCGCTGAACATTGCAGAACCGGATCAAGCCGCGGGTGGTTTTCACAGAGGCTGCTAGCCGCCGGACTTCTTCGCTTTGAAACCGTGCTTGATCAGCTCTGCCAAGAGTAGCTCGACATGATCGCCCTGGATTTCGATGACCCCGTCCTTCAACGCCCCACCGGTGCCGCAACGTTTCTTCAACGTTGTCGCCAACTCTTTAAGGGCATCTTCGGCCAGTGGCACACCGGTGATGGTGGTCACCGTCTTGCCGCCACGGCCCTTGCTCTCGCGACGCACGCGGGCAATGCCGTCGCCGGCCGGGATCACGGTTTGTTTGCAGATACAGGCGTCCACCGGCTTACTGCATTCCGGGCAATGACGACCTGCGTCGGTGGAAAATACCAGGCCACCAAGGGCGGCGAAGGATGCGGCTTTTTTGGCCACCGGCAATCCTCTTGGGAGGACAAAGACTGATCGCAACCTTGGGCAAGGTTATCGACCGCGAAGCCCCACTCAGGCAGGGGCAGCGCTACTGCACCGGAATTTGGCAACGAGACTGCTGACCTGTAGGAGCTGCCGAAGGCTGCGATCTTTTGATCCTGCTCTTGAAAAACAAGATCAAAAGATCGCAGCCTTCGGCAGCTCCTACAGTGGGTCAGCAGGCCCACGTCAAACCATTCGGTGCAGCTTGAAAAGGTCGCGCAGTGTAACGGCAAAAAGCGCAATTGCTAAGAGCCAATCGGCGCCAATTTATGTGTTCTTTGCGACGCCGCTTTGCTGAGCCTTCAGATAGCGCTTCAACGCTGCCAGAGAGTCCGGGCAGTAAGGCTTTTGCTCGATTTCCAGCAGTACTTGCTCGACCGGAATGAAGCGCGCTTCCAGGACTTCTTCCGGCTGCAGTTTCAGCGGGCCGTCCCACACGGCTGAAAACGCCGAGCACCAGAGGCGATTGCCGGTGTCTTCGAAGTAGAAATGATCGTGGGCGGTCAGTTCCACTCCGCTCACGCCCAGCTCCTCTTCCAGCTCACGGGCAGCCGACTCGGCGTAGGTCTCGTCAGCCTGCACCATACCGCCGGCCGCTACGTCCCAGTAACCGGGATAGATCGCTTTGCTCAAGGTACGCCGATGCACGCAGAGCTCACCGGCGGAGTTGAACAGCATGATGTAGGTGCCGCGACCGATCAGGCCACGCTCACGCAAATCGGCCCGCACCAAGGCGCCGAGCAGGTTGTCCTGCTCGTCGACCCAGGCGATCTGTTCGGCATCGGAGGCGACGCGGTGCGCCGCCTCTTTGGCGCTATCGACCATGACTCAGCCCTGATTGAGCAGTTGACGCAGATCGATCACTGCGGCGTTGGCGCGGGAGATGTAGTTGGCCATGACCAGCGAGTGGTTAGCCAATACACCGAAACCGCTGCCGTTGAGGATCATCGGGCTCCAGACCGGCTCCTGCGACGCTTCCAGTTCACGGATGATCTGGCGCACGCTGACCGTGGCGTTCTTCTTCGCCAGCACATCGGCGAAGTCCACTTCGATGGCGCGCAGCAGGTGCGACAGCGCCCAGGCCTGACCGCGGGCTTCGTAGAACACGTTGTCGATCTGCATCCACGGCGTCTCGACGACTTCTTCGTCAACCTGCGGCACTTCGCCAACAGCCGGGACTTCGGTTTTCAGCGCGGTGTTGAGCTTCACCCGGCCGACACTGGCCGACAGACGTTGCGACAGCGACCCCAGACGGGTGCCGACATCGCCCAGCCAGTTGTTCAGGTTGTCGGCACGGGCATAGAACAAGGCGTTTTTCTGCGTCGGGTCAGACAGACGCGCCTGGTAACGGCTCAGGGAGTTGATGCCTTCCTGATATTCCGACTCGCTCGACGGCAGGATCCAGCTCTTGTTGTCGAAGTTGAAACGCGGTTCGGCCTTGGCCAGATCGGCGTCTTCGGCCGACTGCGACTGCGAACGGGCGAAGTCTTTGCGCAAGGCACGGGTCAGGTCACGGACCTGCACCAGTACGCCGTATTCCCAGCTCGGGGTGTTGTCCATCCACAGGCCTGGCGGGAAACGGTCGTTGGAAATGTAACCGCCCGGTTTGTTCAGCAAAGTACCGGCAACGGTCTTGAGGGTTTCGACCGTGGTGTAGCCGACGACCATTTGCTTGCCTTCTTTCTCGGCGGCCGCCTGGGCGTTTTGCGCCACCGGGAACAGCGCCGGTTCCTGGCTCCAGTACCAGCCCAGGCCGATGGTCACCAGCAGGTAAATGCCGATCAGCGTGGCCAGCGCGCGGCTGAATAACAGCCCGCCCACATAGCTGCGGGCGGCCGACTTCGGCTCAGCGGCACGTTCAGGCGCGCTGCCCGCGCGGTTCTTCCAGTCCAGCATGGCGATATCCTTTCAATCACTTGGGTTCAACGGTTCGACCACAACCATACAACAACGTGCCGAGGCCGGCACCCGCCATTGAAGAGAAGCAGAAAATCCACAGAAGGTGCGACACGGGCCGGCAATTTTTCTAAGGGTTTCCCTGATGCAGCATCATCAGAAAAGGTCCGGGCGAAGCCATAACGGAGGAATGCGGGTGTGCACCACAGCGTTGTTCACAAAAGCTTTTTCGCTGGGTGATGTGCAGCATGTACCCGGTTTGCGGGGGCATCCCCGACGAACAGGTCCAATCCGATACCAACGGGTCAGAAACTGAATTGTGCAGCACCGCAGATTATTGACGCGCGACACTCATATAAGGGAAAAGAGGTGCTAGCATAGAGCCACCAGTCGATCTCAGCATGCACCCTAACTAGTAGTCAGGATATGACCGAGCCAGAAGACCCCAGCCGTGAGCGCCTCAAGCACCACTTTGCCCAGCGGGTAATTCATCAGGCACGTCAGATTCTTGAGATATGGCAACGCCTGCAACGCAGTGAGTGGTCCACTGCCGACCTCGCCGAATTGAGCGAGGCCAACCTGCGCCTGCTGCGTTTTGCCGAGCGCTTCGAGCAGCCTGAGCACACACAACTGGCCCACCACATCAGCCAGTCGCTGGACGCCGTCGATGCCAATCGCGGCCGCCTGAGCAGTGGCCTGATCACCGACCTCAATCGCTTGATGCAACGCCTGTCGCGCACCGGCCTGCGTCATGGCGACCAACTCGACCAGACCTTTCTGCCGCCGCTGCGCAAACCGATCTATGTGCTGCTGCAGGATCACGACCGCGCCGAGCGGCTGGCCAAGCAACTGGAATTCTTCGGGCTGACCGCCCAGGCGCTGGACAGTGTGTCGGCGTTTCGCTCCTCGATGGTCGAACGCTTGCCGGCCGCGATCGTCATGGACGTGGACTTCAGCGGGCCCGGCGTCGGCCTGCAGCTTGCTGCGGAAGCGCAAGTGGGTCTGGAGGAACCGCTGCCGCTGCTGTTCTTCAGCCTGCACGAAACCGACACCCCGACCCGCCTCGCCGCGGTACGCGCCGGCGGCCAGGAATTCCTCACCGGCACCCTCGAAGCGTCGAGCCTGCTGGAGAAAATCGAGGTTCTGACCTGCGTCGCCCAGTACGAACCTTATAAAGTGCTGATCATCGACGACTCCCGCGCCCAGGCGTTGCACACCGAACGCCTGCTCAACAGCGCCGGCATCGTCACTCGCACCCTGATCGAACCGATCCAGGCGATGGCCGAGCTGGCGGATTTCCAGCCGGACCTGATCATCCTCGACATGTACATGCCGGCCTGCACCGGCACTGAACTGGCCAAGGTCATTCGCCACAACGACCGCTACGTCAGCGTACCGATCATTTATCTGTCCGCCGAGGACGATCTGGACAAGCAGCTCGACGCCATGAGTGAAGGCGGCGACGACTTCCTGACCAAGCCGATCAAGCCGCGACACCTGATCACCACCGTGCGCAACCGCGCCGCCCGCGCGCGTAATCTCAAAGCACGGATGGTCCGCGACAGCCTTACCGGCCTGTACAACCACACACACATCCTGCAATTGCTTGAGGATTGTTCGTTCCGCGCCCGCCGCGAGAACAAACCGCTGAGCTTTGCCATGCTCGACATCGACCACTTCAAACGGGTCAACGACAGCCACGGTCACCCGATGGGCGACCGGGTGATCAAGAGCCTGGCGCTGTTCCTCAAGCAACGCCTGCGCAAGACCGATTTCATCGGCCGTTATGGCGGCGAAGAATTCGCCATCGTCATGCCCGACACCGATATAGAAGCAGCGCACAAAGTGCTCGACGATATTCGCCAGCGCTTCGCGGAAATCCACTACCCGGCCCAACCGCAGGATTTGTGGTGCACCTTCAGCGCCGGCGTGGTGGAAATGCACGAGGACTCCGACAGCCTGATGATGGCCAGCCAGGCCGACGAAGCGCTGTACCGCGCCAAGGGTGCCGGACGCAACCGGGTGCAGACCGCGCGCGAATCAAAGCAAAGTGCCACTTTTTCATCGGAATCCACCGACTCGGTCATAACCCTGTAACAGAACCGCAATAAATTCAGGCGCTTACCATTCCTGCCGTTGGTAGCCGTCATGCGCCTGAAGTTGCTCACCAATCTCAACACTCTGCTGCTGGTCGCCGTCTGCGTAGCCCTCGGCGCGACGCTCTGGTGGTCGCAAAAAGCGCTGGAACGTCCGTATCTGTTGATGGAGCGTTACCTGGGTCTGTCGCAGCAATTTCAGAATGACGTGGCGCGCAATGTCGAGGATTACCTCGCCAGCGGCGACGCCCTGCGCCTGAGCAGCGCCAGCCAGGCCATCGACGACTTGCAGAAAGAACTCGGCGAACTGCCGCCGGCGCTGGCCGAGACCCTGCGCCCGAGCCTGTCGAGCCTCGAAGAATTCAGCAAGACCGACCTCCTCGCCGCCGGCAAACTGGCCGGCGATCCGCAAGCGCTGTTGTTGCAGGCCGAACGCGAACTGAGCGCCAGCCTCGACCAGTTGAATACCTACGCCAACGGCAACGCGACGTACCTGGCGCCGCTGCTCGCCGCTTCCCAGCATCTGGGCAAACTGTCGCTGGCCCGCGACAAACTGGTCAGCAGTGGCCGCAGTGAACTGGCCGCCGATGTCGAGCGTGAAGTCGCCAGCATCCGCACTCAGTCCCAGGCCATCGACGCCCTGCCCCTGCTCGGCGTGGTCGCCAAGAATGAATCCGGCAGTGATGATTTCGCCGCGATGATGGGCATCGAAAGCAGCGAAAAAGCCGCTACCGAAGACGCCGGCGTCGGCCTCAAGCGCGAACTCAACAGCCTGCTGGGGCGCTACCCGGCGGAGCTGGAACGCACCCGCGAGCTGATCCAGAAACGCACGGACCTGAGCACCGCGACACACCTGAAGATTGCCGCCGTGCAGCAAGCCATCGCCGGCCTCGAGCCGGTGGTGCGCGCTCAGCACGGGCAGATCCAGGGCGAAGTGCGGCTGATGCAAGGCGTGATGATTGGCCTGATTCTGCTGATCGCGCTGCTGATCGACACCTTGCAACGGCGCCTCGCCCGCACCCTGACCAACCTCGCCCCGGCGCTGTCGACCTGGGCCGAGGGCGATTTCAGTCGCGACATTCATCTGGGCAAGACCAACCGCGAACTGCACGACATCGAAGCGTCGCTCAATCGTCTGCGTGCGTATCTGGTGGATCTGGTCGGAACCATTCGCGGCAACGCCGAACAGGTCGCCGGCAGCAGCCGCACGCTGGCCGAACTGAGCAATGACTTGCACACGGGCGCCGAGCATCAGGCTGGCGACACGGCGCTGATTCGTGATTCTCTGGGTGAACTGGAAGCCACCATTCAGCAAGTCGCTGGCGACGCGCGTCAGGCAGCGGACGCCAGCCGCCATGCAGGGCTGGCCGTCGAGCACGGGCAAACCGTGATCGGCCAGAGCCTCACCGGCCTGCATGCGCTGGTCGGCGAAGTGCAAGGCAACGCGCAGATGATCGAGCACCTGGCCGAAGAGTCGGCGACCATTGGCGGCGTGCTGACGGTGATCCGCTCGATCGCTGACCAGACCAACCTGCTGGCGCTGAACGCAGCCATTGAAGCAGCGCGGGCCGGAGAAATGGGCCGTGGTTTTGCGGTGGTGGCCGAGGAAGTGCGCTCACTGGCGCAACGCACGGCGGGCGCCACCGCGGAAATCCAGACGCTGATCGCCGGCCTGCAGACCGCCGCCCGACAATCGGTCGAGGGCATGCGCGCCCAGGTCGAACACGCCGAAGCCACGGCCAATCAGGCGCAAGCCGCGGACGGTGCGCTGGATAAAATCGTCGGCGCGATCCAGACCATTTCCGACACGGCGATCCGCATTGCCGATATCACCGCCCAGCAAAGCGGCGCGGTCAGCGAGATTCGTGATCACAGTGAGCGGATCCATCAATTGGGCGGGGATAACCTGCTGCGCATCGGCGAAGGCCGGGAACAGGGCGAGAACCTGCTGGTATTGGGTGGGCAACTGCATACAGCCGTACAAGCCTTTCGGGTCTGATCACGATCCCTGTAGGAGCTGTCGAGAGAAACGAGGCTGCGATCTTTTGATCTTGCTGTTAAAGACCAAGATCAAAAGATCGCAGCCTGCGGCAGTTCCTACAGGGCTTGCCCACAGTGACCGGATCAAATCACTCAGTCACAAATTTCGCGCAAACATCGGTCATCGTGCTGGCTATTGCAGAGAACTGGACAGTCACAAAGCCTTTGCGGCATAGTCGCCGGGTTCTGACGACTGCTCATTCATAACAAGGAACACGCAGATGGCAACGCTACTGGTGCTGCACGGCCCCAACCTGAACCTGCTCGGCACCCGCGAACCCGGCACTTACGGTTCAACGACCCTGGCGCAGATCAATCAGGATCTGGAGCGTCGCGCCCGTGAAGCCGGTCATCATCTGCTGCACCTGCAAAGCAATGCCGAGTACGAATTGATCGACCGCATCCACGCCGCCCGCGGCGAAGGTGTCGACTTCATTCTGATCAATCCAGCAGCTTTTACGCACACAAGTGTCGCATTACGTGACGCGCTGCTGGGAGTGAGCATCCCATTCATCGAAGTGCATTTGTCCAACGTGCACAAACGCGAACCTTTCCGCCATCACTCTTACTTCTCCGACGTAGCGGTGGGAGTGATCTGCGGCCTTGGCGCCAGCGGTTACCGACTGGCCTTGGAGGCTGCATTAGAGCAGCTTGAACAACAAGCTATACGCCCCTGACCGACCCTTGGGAGTTGATGATTCATGGATATCCGTAAAGTTAAGAAACTGATCGAATTGCTGGAAGAGTCCGGCATCGACGAGCTCGAGATCAAGGAAGGCGAAGAGTCCGTTCGCATCAGCCGTCACAGCAAGACCCCGGCTCAGCAGTACTACGCTCCTGCGCCAATGCAGGCACCTGCTGCCGCACCTGCCGCTGCGGCTCCGGTTGCTGCTGCAGCCCCGGCTGTCGCTGCTGCGCCTGCGCTGAACGGCACCGTTGCCCGCTCGCCAATGGTAGGTACCTTCTACCGTAAATCTTCGCCAACCTCGCCAGCCTTTGTTGAAGTCGGCCAGACCGTGAAGAAAGGCGACACCCTGTGCATCGTCGAAGCCATGAAGATGATGAACCACATCGAAGCTGAAACCAGCGGTGTGATCGAATCCATCCTCGTCGAAGACGGCCAGCCGGTTGAGTACGACCAACCGCTGTTCACCATCGTTTGAACTGCGGAGAGCCTTTGATGACTGCGAAGTTGGAAAAAGTTCTGATCGCTAACCGCGGTGAGATCGCCCTGCGGATTCTGCGTGCCTGCAAAGAGATGGGCATCAAGACCGTCGCCGTTTACTCCAAGGCCGACAAAGAGCTGATGCACCTGGGTCTGGCAGACGAATCCGTCTGCATCGGCCCGGCTTCTGCCGCTCAGTCCTACCTGCACATCCCGGCCATCATCGCTGCCGCTGAAGTGACTGGCGCCACCGCCATTCACCCAGGCTACGGTTTCCTTGCGGAAAACGCCGACTTCGCCGAGCAGGTCGAGAACTCCGGCTTCGCTTTCATCGGCCCGAAAGCCGACACCATTCGCCTGATGGGCGACAAGGTATCGGCCAAGCACGCGATGATCGAAGCAGGCGTTCCAACCGTTCCAGGTTCTGACGGCCCGCTGCCGGAAGACGAAGAGACGGCGCTGCGCATCGGTCGTGAAGTCGGCTACCCGGTGATCATCAAGGCCGCTGGCGGCGGTGGTGGTCGCGGCATGCGCGTGGTGCACAAGGAAGAAGACCTGATCGCCTCGGCGAAACTGACCCGCTCCGAAGCAGGCGCGGCGTTCGGCAATCCGATGGTCTATCTGGAAAAATTCCTGACCAACCCGCGTCACGTCGAAGTCCAGGTCCTGTCCGACGGCCAGGGTCACGCTATCCATCTGGGCGACCGCGATTGCTCGCTGCAACGTCGTCACCAGAAGGTTCTCGAAGAAGCGCCGGCACCGGGCATCGACGAGCAAGCGCGCCAGGAAGTTCTGGCTCGCTGCGTCAAGGCGTGCATCGACATCGGCTACCGTGGCGCCGGCACTTTCGAGTTCCTGTACGAGAACGGTCGTTTCTACTTCATCGAAATGAACACCCGTGTTCAGGTGGAGCACCCGGTTTCGGAAATGGTCACCGGTATCGACATCGTCAAGGAGATGCTCAGCATCGCCGCTGGCAACAAGCTGTCGTTCACGCAGGATGACGTGGTGATCCGCGGTCACTCGCTGGAGTGCCGGATCAACGCTGAAGACCCGAAAACCTTCATGCCGAGCCCGGGCACGGTCAAGCATTTCCACGCCCCAGGCGGCAACGGCGTTCGCGTCGATTCGCACCTGTACAGCGGTTATGCCGTTCCGCCGAACTACGACTCGCTGATCGGCAAGCTGATCACTTACGGCGCTACCCGCGACGAAGCCATGGCCCGCATGCGCAACGCCCTGGACGAAATCGTGGTTGACGGGATCAAGACCAACATCCCGCTGCACCGTGATCTGACCCGCGACGAAGGCTTCTGCAAAGGGGGCGTGAACATTCACTACCTCGAGCACAAGCTGGCTGGCGAGAAGCACTAAGCTTCAGCCCGCACCTGACAAAGCCGCCTTCGGGCGGCTTTGTTGTTTCAGCACATTACATCCCCCTGTAGGAGTGAGTCTGCTCGCGATGGCGATGGTGCTGTCGACACATGTACTGGATGTGCCGACCTCATCGCGAGCAGGCTCACTCCTACAAGGGAATGGCGTTTCAAGTCTCTCCCACAAACCGCGCGCGCTCGCGTAAACTTGCGCGCTTCTCGCTGGCCGCTAGGCTGCAATCATATTTTTTTCAAAGGTGCCCGCCATGCCTTGGCTGCAAGTACGCCTCGCCATCAGCCCGGAACAAGCCGAAACCTACGAAGACGCTTTCCTTGAAGTCGGCGCCGTTTCGGTGACCTTCATGGACGCCGAAGATCAGCCGATCTTCGAGCCGGAACTCAACACCACCCCGCTGTGGGCGCACACTCATCTGCTGGCCCTGTTCGAGGGCGGCACCGAGCCTGCGCCGGTACTGGCGCATCTGGAACTGCTGACCGGCAGCCCGCTGCCGGAGCACCACAGCGAAGTCATCGAAGACCAGGATTGGGAACGCAGCTGGATGGACGGTTTCCAGCCGATGCGTTTCGGCCAGCGTCTGTGGATCGTGCCGAGCTGGCACGCCGCCCCGGAGCCTGATGCGGTCAACCTGCTGCTGGACCCGGGCCTGGCGTTCGGCACCGGCACACACCCGACCACCGCACTGTGTCTGGAATGGCTCGACGGTCAGGACCTCAAAGACTGCAACGTGCTGGACTTCGGCTGCGGCTCGGGGATTCTGGCGATCGCCGCCCTGCTGCTCGGCGCGAAAGAAGCCGTCGGCACCGACATCGACGTGCAGGCGCTGGAAGCCTCGCGCGATAACGCCGGGCGCAACAATATTGCCGACGAACTGTTCCCGCTGTACCTGCCGCAAGATCTGCCGCAGGTCAAAGCCGACGTACTGGTCGCCAACATTCTGGCCGGCCCGCTGGTTTCCCTGGCGCCGCAACTGTCCAGCCTGGTCAAGTCCGGCGGTCGTCTGGCGCTGTCGGGCATCCTCGCCGAACAGGGCGATGAAGTCGCCGCCGCTTATGCGCAGGACTTCGATCTTGACCCGATCGCCAATCGCGATGGCTGGGTGCGTATCACTGGCCGTCGGCGCTAGAATGACCGCCTGCATAAACCGGATCGCCGCATGACCGACAGTTTCGTCACCCAGTGCCCGCATTGCCAAACCAGCTTCCGCGTCAGCCATGCTCAATTGAGCGTGGCCCGTGGGGTGGTTCGCTGCGGCTCCTGCCTGCAAGTGTTCAACGCGGCCAAACAGCTGCTGGAACAACACGCGGGCAAGGAAGCGGTGACGCCGGTCGCGCCAGCGATTGCCGAGCAGGCTGCACAACCACCTGAACCCATCCAGCCACCGGCCATCGACGACCTGCCCGCACCGCGCGCCATCAGCCAAAAGCAATGGAACGCCAACGAGATGGATCTGGACAGCCTGGATCTGGACGAAGAACTGGCCCGCCTCGAACAACGGGAAATCCAGCCGACCACCGAATTCGGCCGCCAGCGCGAAGAATCCCTGAGCGCCCGACGTGACAGCCCTGAAGCCGATGAAACGGTGTGGCGCGACAGCCTGTTCAGTGCACGCGATGATGAGCGCCTGCCCGAGCCCGAAGATGAGGCCGAACAGCAGATCATCGAGCCCGAGCCGGCAAAAACCGCGCGCACCGAGCCTTCGTTGTCGCTGGAACCGGTGGACCTGGACGACGAGCCGCCGATTCCGCAACTGCGCCTGCACGATCCGATCGATCCGAATGCCCGTCGCGAACGCCTGTCAGCCAGCGCTGAACCCGAAGATGACGAACTGCCGTCAGTCGAACCGCTGCGCAAAAAGCGTGACCGCGCAGAACCCGGCGTTCGCGCCGAAGTCCTGCAGGACCTGACCGACGACCCGCTGCAACTGGACTGGCAGAAACGCCGCTCGCCCTGGGGCCGGCGCCTGCTCTGGAGTTTGCTGGTGCTGCTGGCTGCTGCCGGCCTTGCCGGGCAGTACATCGCCTATCATTTCGACGAACTGGCGCGTCAGGATCAGTACCGTCCGTGGTTCCAGCAATTCTGTCCGCAGATTGGCTGCACGGTGCCGTCCAAGGTCGACATCGCCAAGATCAAGAGCAGTAATCTGGTGGTGCGCAGCCATCCGGAATTCAGCGGTGCACTGGTGGTCGACGCGATCATCTATAACCGCGCGACGTTCTCCCAGCCATTCCCGCTGCTGGAGCTGCGCTTCGCCGATCTCAACGGCCATCTGATCGCCAGTCGTCGCTTCAAACCCGGCGAATACCTCAACGGCGACCTCGAAGGCCTGGCGGAAATGCCGCCGCAAACGCCGATCCACATCGCGCTGGATATCCTCGATCCAGGTCCCAAAGCGGTGAATTACAGCCTGAGTTTCCACTCACCCGAGTGAACCGCTGCACCGCTTCAGGTTTGACGGCGGTTTTCTGACTGGGCTCAGGCCAACCAAACCGCTGGCAATAACAGAATAACTGTTCAGATTTTGTTCAATTCAGCCTTTATCCAGTCATCGAGAGCGGGTATCATGCCAACCCTTTTTCGAACTCTCATGATCCGGCCCCACTTCAGGGAAGTCCTATGTCGGCGGTACGCATCGGCCCATATACATTGCAGAACGGTTTGATTCTCGCCCCGATGGCGGGGGTTACCGATCAGCCCTTTCGTCAGCTTTGCAAGCGTTTGGGCGCAGGGCTTGTAGTCTCGGAAATGGTCACCAGTGACATGAGCCTGTGGAATACCCGCAAGTCGCGCATGCGCATGATCCACGAAGGCGATCCCGAGCCACGCTCGGTACAGATTGCCGGTGGTGACGCGCAAATGCTGGCGGATGCAGCCCGGGCCAACGTCGAGCTGGGCGCACAGATTATTGATATCAACATGGGTTGCCCGGCAAAGAAGGTCTGTAACAAGGCCGCCGGCTCCGCGTTATTGAAAGACGAAGCACTGGTTACCGAGATCCTGCAGGCCGTCGTCGCTGCAGTGGATGTGCCGGTGACCCTGAAGATCCGCACCGGATGGGATCGCGACAACAAGAACGGCCTGACCGTGGCGAAGATCGCCGAGCAGGCCGGGATCACCGCGCTCGCAGTGCATGGCCGCACGCGCGCCGATCTGTACACAGGTGTTGCCGAGTACGACACGATTGCCGCGATCAAGCAGGCGGTGTCGATCCCGGTGTTTGCCAATGGCGATATAGATTCGCCGGAAAAGGCCCGTTACGTGCTCGACGCGACCGGTGCCGATGGCCTGCTGATAGGCCGGGCTGCCCAGGGGCGGCCATGGATTTTTCGTGAGATCGAACACTTCCTGCGTACCGGCGAAAAATTGCCGGCGCCGGAGCTGATCGAAGTGGAACGCATCCTGCTGGAGCATCTGGCCGCACTTCATGCCTTCTATGGGGACGTGATGGGCGTACGTATTGCCCGCAAGCATGTGGGCTGGTATCTCGCAACCTTGCCGGGCGCCAGGGAGTTTCGCGCCCACTTCAATCGTTTGGATGGTACGGAAACACAATGCGCCAACGTTCGGGAGTTCTTCGCCGAACGTTACAAGAGCCTGACAGGGGACGAAGAAGGGGTGGCCGCATGACGATGATGACCGAGACTTTAGTGAGTGGAACAGCACCCGTGAGCGACAACGTGAATTTGAAACAGCACCTCAATACCCCGAGCGAAGAAGGTCAGACCCTTCGCGGGAGTGTCGAGAAGGCGCTGCACAATTATTTCGCCCACCTTGAGGGCGCGTCCGTCACGGATGTGTACAACCTGGTGCTCTCCGAAGTCGAGGCTCCCCTGCTCGAAAGCGTGATGAACTACGTCAAGGGCAACCAGACCAAGGCCAGTGAGCTGCTGGGACTCAACCGCGGCACACTGCGCAAGAAACTCAAGCAGTACGATCTGCTGTAAGCATTCAATCAAACCAGAAAGGCGCCCGCGTAAAACCGGTCGCCTTTTTTGCTGACTTCCCTTGCTTTTGATGGAAATTGAGATGACCGACCAGACTACCCGCCTGCCGATCCGCCGCGCCTTGATCAGCGTTTCCGACAAGACCGGGATCCTCGAATTCGCCAAGGAGCTTGAAGCTCTGGGCGTCGAGATCCTCTCCACCGGCGGGACGTTCAAGCTGCTGCGCGACAACGGTGTTGCTGCAGTGGAAGTCGCGGACTACACCGGCTTCGCGGAAATGATGGACGGTCGGGTGAAGACCCTGCACCCGAAAATCCACGGCGGGATCCTCGGTCGTCGCGGTATCGACGACGCAATCATGAACGAACACGGCATCAAGCCGATCGACCTGGTTGCCGTTAACCTCTACCCGTTCGAAGCCACCATCAGCAAGCCAGGCTGCGACCTGCCGACCGCCATCGAAAACATCGACATCGGCGGCCCGACCATGGTCCGTTCGGCGGCGAAAAACCATAAAGACGTGGCGATCGTGGTCAACGCCAGCGATTACGCCAACGTTCTGGAAAACCTCAAGGCCGGTGGCCTGACCTACGCTCAGCGTTTCGACCTGATGCTCAAGGCCTTCGAACACACCGCGGCCTACGACGGCATGATCGCCAACTACATGGGCACCGTGAACCAAGCTGCCGAGACCCTGAGCACCGAAGGCCGCAGCGAATTCCCGCGCACCTTCAACAGCCAGTTCATCAAGGCCCAGGAAATGCGCTACGGCGAGAACCCGCACCAGAGCGCGGCGTTCTACGTGGAAGCCAAGCCGGCCGAAGTCGGCATCGCCACCGCGACCCAACTGCAAGGCAAAGAGCTGTCGTACAACAACGTGGCCGACACCGACGCCGCGCTGGAATGCGTGAAGAGCTTCGTCAAGCCAGCCTGCGTGATCGTCAAGCACGCCAACCCGTGCGGCGTGGCCGTGAGCCCGGACGCCGAAGGCGGTATCCGTCAGGCCTACGAACTGGCCTACGCCACCGACACCGAGTCGGCCTTCGGCGGCATCATCGCCTTCAACCGTGAACTGGATGCCGAGACCGCCAAGGCGATCGTCGAGCGTCAGTTCGTTGAAGTGATCATTGCCCCAAGCGTCAGCGAAGAAGCTCGCGCCATCGTCGCCGCCAAAGCCAACGTGCGCCTGCTGGCCTGTGGCGAATGGTCGGCGGATCGTGTTCCGGCCTGGGACTACAAGCGCGTCAACGGTGGCCTGCTGGTACAGAGCCGCGACATCGGCATGATCGGTGCCGACGACCTGAAAGTGGTGACCAAGCGTGCACCGACCGAACAGGAAATCCACGACCTGATCTTCGCCTGGAAAGTCGCCAAGTACGTTAAGTCCAACGCCATCGTCTACGCCAAGAACCGTCAGACCATCGGTGTCGGCGCCGGCCAGATGAGCCGCGTCAACTCGGCACGTATCGCTGCAATCAAGGCGGAACACGCTGGTCTGCAAGTGGCTGGTTCGGTGATGGCATCGGACGCGTTCTTCCCGTTCCGCGACGGTCTGGACAATGCGGCCAAGGTCGGTATCACTGCGGTGATCCAGCCGGGCGGTTCGATGCGTGATGCTGAGGTGATTGCTGCTGCTGACGAAGCCGGCATCGCCATGGTGTTCACCGGCATGCGCCACTTCCGTCACTGATACACCGCTCCCTCTGTGTAGGAGCTGCCGCAAGCTGCGATCTTTTGATCTTGCTGTTGAAAGAGCAAAAGATCGCAGCCTTCGGCAGCTCCTACAGGTTCAGTCCGCAGAGGTTTGGAAGCGCCCCACAGAATTTGAGGTTTTTGAAATGAATGTTTTGATCATTGGCAGCGGTGGCCGTGAACACGCCCTGGCCTGGAAAGTGGCTCAGGATCCGCGTGTGCAGAAGGTTTTCGTCGCGCCGGGCAACGCCGGTACCGCGATTGAAGCCAAGTGCGAGAACGTCGCCATCGACGTGCTGGCCCTTGAGCAACTGGCCGACTTCGCCGAGAAAAACGTTTCCCTGACCATCGTCGGTCCGGAAGTGCCGCTGGTGGCTGGCGTGGTCGATCTGTTCCGCTCCCGTGGCCTGGACTGCTTCGGTCCGACCGCTGGTGCTGCGCAGCTGGAAGGTTCGAAAGCCTTCACCAAGGACTTCCTGGCTCGCCACAAGATCCCGACCGCCGACTACCAGAACTTCACCGAGATCGAGCCGGCCCTGGCTTATCTGCGTGAAAAAGGTGCACCGATCGTGATCAAGGCCGATGGCCTGGCCGCCGGTAAAGGCGTGATCGTTGCCATGACTCTGGCCGAAGCCGAAGACGCCGTGCGCGACATGCTCGCCGGCAATGCGTTCGGCGACGCCGGTTCGCGCGTCGTGATTGAAGAGTTCCTCGACGGCGAAGAAGCCTCGTTCATCGTCATGGTCGACGGCAAGAACGTCCTGCCGATGGCCACCAGTCAGGACCACAAACGTGTCGGCGACGGCGACAGCGGCCCGAACACTGGCGGCATGGGTGCCTACTCCCCTGCCCCGGTGGTCACCGCCGACGTGCACCAGCGCGTGATGGATCTGGTGATCTGGCCGACCGTTCGCGGCATGGCCGAAGAAGGCAACGTCTACACTGGCTTCCTGTATGCCGGTCTGATGATCGACAAGGCCGGCAACCCGAAAGTCATCGAGTTCAACTGCCGCTTCGGCGACCCGGAGACTCAACCGGTGATGCTGCGTCTGCAGTCGAGCCTGGTGCTGCTGGTCGAAGCCGCCCTGGCGCAAGCGCTGGACAAGGTTGAAGCGCAGTGGGATCCACGTCCGAGCGTCGGCATCGTATTGGCCGCTGGCGGCTACCCGGGCGACTACGCCAAGGGCGCAGCGATCAACGGTCTGGACGCAGCCGCCAGCCTGGAAGGCAAAGTCTTCCACGCCGGTACCGCGCTCAAAGATGGCAAGGTGGTCACTGCCGGTGGTCGCGTACTCTGCGCCACGGCAATGGGCGCCAGCGTGAGCGAAGCCCAGCAGCAAGCCTACAAGCTGGCCGCCGCCATCGACTGGGAAGGCTGCTTCTACCGCAAGGACATTGGCTACCGCGCCATTGCCCGTGAACGTGGCGAAACCCAGGAATAAGTTGTCCTTCACGTCCGGCGCGGGATGCAGTCCCTCGCCGGGCTGTTCCGCCGCCGCGCATCGTTATATTCTGGCATCAACCTACGAAGGGATTTCGCCGTGCGCTGGCTCAGGATTGCCATAAGTTTCACCGTCACGCTGTTGACCTTGCTCTGCATGCTCCCGGCCCAGGCCGCGCAAGGCAGTGGCTGGTCGGTATTGCTTGACGATCAAGGCAACCTGCAACTGAGCGACATCCGCTCGACTCGCTACACCAATCAATTCAGCCCCATCGAACTGGACCGCCTCACGGCCGCCGAGCCCGATGGCGCACTGTGGCTGCGCTTCAAACTGGCGCCGGGCAAGCACGAACAAGTGCTGCGAATCTTCGCCCCCGACCTGTCCAGCCTCAGCCTTTACGTGCTGGACGGCGACAAGCTGATCGAGCAACGAACCTCCGGCACCCACCAGCCACAGGTCGAACGGCCGCTGCCGAGCAGCGATTTCCTGCTGCCGCTGCCGCAAAGCGACAAGCCCCTCGACGTCTACCTGCGGATGGTTTCCGATCATCAGCTGCGCCCGCACATCACCCTGCAATCGGCAGTGATGAGCGCTGCCAACCAGAACCAGACACTGATCTTCGGCCTGCTGTTCGGCTGCCTCGGCATGTTGCTGCTGCACAATATCGTGCGCTACGCCTACTCACGTTCGCGCAGCAGCCTGTGGCTGGCCATCTGCGAAGGCCTGCTGGGCCTGAGCCTGCTGCTGTTGCTCAACCTCGCCGGTCCGTGGCTGCCGAACTGGCACGCGATCCAGACCCCGGGCGCTTATCTGGCGCTGCTGCTGACCGCCCCGGCCGGGCTGATGTTCGCCCTGCGCTTCTTCGCCCCGCTCGGCGCGCACCCGCTGAACAAATTGTTGCTGGGCGACATTCTGTTCATCGTGATCTGCAGCCTGCTGCTGTTGTTCGTCAACACCCTGCCGCTGAACATCATCACCTATGCGCTGGTGGCCCTGGCCGGTCTGAGCATGCTGCTGGTCGGCGTCTATCACTGGCAGAAGGGTTACCGTCCGGCGCGGCTGTTCGTTGCCGCGATGGTGGTGTTCAACGTCGGCACGTTGATCATCCTGCCGGCACTGCTGGGGTTGACCCTGGTGGCACCGCAAGGCCTGATCATGACGCTGATGGCCTTCATTTGCGTCAGCGGCCTGCTGATGAGCATCGCCTTGGGTGAACGTCAGCGCAGCATCACCGAAAGCCGTTTCAGCATCAGCCGCGACCTCGCCGCGAGCAACGCCGAGATCAACGCCAAGGCCGAATTCCTCGCCAAGATCAGCCACGAAATCCGCACCCCGATGAACGGCGTGCTGGGCATGACCGAGTTGCTGCTGGGCACGCCACTGTCGGTCAAGCAACGCGATTACGTGCAAACCATCCACAGCGCCGGCAACGAACTGCTGACGTTGATCAACGAGATTCTCGACATCTCCAAACTCGAATCCGGGCAGATCGAACTGGACGACGTGCAGTTCGACCTCAACGCGCTGATCGACGATTGCCTGAGCATCTACCGGGCCAAGGCCGAACAGCAGAACGTCGAGCTGATCAGTTTCATCCAGCCGCAAGTGCCGCGCGTCATCAGCGGCGACCCGACCCGTTTGCGCCAGACATTGCTGAGCCTGCTGGAAAACGCCCTGAAGAAAACCGACGAAGGCGAGGTGCTGATTGTCGTCGCCCTCGACGAGCGCAGTGTCAAACCGCGCCTGCGCATCGCCGTGCAGGACAGCGGACAGCCGATGGATGCGGAAGAGCGCGACGCGCTGCTGCACGCCGAACTGCACAGCAAGCACTTCCTCTCCGCCAACCGTCTGGGCGGCAATCTCGGGCTGGTGATCGCCCGGCAACTGATCCGCCTGATGCACGGCGAGTTCGGGATCAAAAGCGGTGCCAATCAGGGCAGCACCTTGTGGCTGACCCTGCCGCTGGACCCCGACCGTCTCGAACACCCGACCTCCGACCTCGACGGCCCGCTGCAAGGTGCACGAGTACTGGTGGTGGACGACAACGACACTTGCCGCAAGGTGCTGGTGCAGCAATGCAGCGCCTGGGGCCTGAACGTCAGCGCCGTGCCGTCGGGCAAGGAAGCGCTGGCGCTGCTGCGCACCAAGGCGCACCTTCGTGACTACTTCGATGTGGTGCTGCTGGACCAGAACATGCCCGGCATGACCGGCATGCAGCTGGCGGCCAAGATCAAGGAAGACCCAAGCCTGAACCACGACATCCTGCTGATCATGCTCACCGGCATCAGCAACGCGCCGAGCAAGATCATCGCGCGCAATTCCGGGATCAAGCGCATCCTCGCCAAACCGGTGGCTGGCTATACGCTCAAGACCACGCTGGCCGACGAATTGAACCAGCGCAACAAGGGCCAGGTGGTGTTCCAGCCGCAAGTGGTCACGCCTGCCACAGCAGCCAAGGTGCCGAGCGACTTCCGCATCCTCGTCGCCGAAGACAACACGATTTCGACCAAAGTGATTCGCGGCATGCTCGGCAAGCTCAACCTGCAACCGGACACCGCCAGCAACGGCGAAGAAGCCCTGCAGGCGATGAAAGCCCAGCGTTACGACCTGGTGCTGATGGACTGCGAAATGCCGATCCTCGACGGCTTCTCGGCAACCCAGCAACTGCGCGCGTGGGAAGTCAGCAACCAGCGTATCCGCACACCCATCGTCGCGCTGACCGCGCACATCCTCGCCGAACACAAAGAGCGCGCACGGCAGGCCGGAATGGACGGACACATGGCCAAACCGGTGGAGTTGTCGCAGTTGCGCGAACTGATTGAACATTGGGTTGCGCAGCGCGATCAGCAGAACCGCACCGCCTCGACCTTTTGAGCGGGCGCACCGCGCCTGCCCGGCCGAGACTCAATCGGCTGCGACAATCACTTCATCGGCCAACGTCAACAACGCAACGTTGTCCTCCAGCCTGTCCTTGATTTTCAAGGCAATGGCTTCGCGTACCGACGCGTAGAGGGTTTCGGACAAGCAGGCCGCGGCATAACGCATGCACACGCTGCCGTGCACCTCCCCAGACTGAAATTGCTCAGCCAAAGGGTTGCTACCGAGAACCTGGCCGGTCTGAAGCTCGAGGTAGACACTTGTCACCGACGTCGGCGTGTTCGCGACAGCTACCAGCAAGCGCACAGCCTTGGCGCAAGCAGGCCCATCAGCGGATTGCGCCGGGGAGATTTTCTGCATATGCCTGCGTAACAAATCCATCGCCGGCTCGGTACCGGACAGCCCAGTCAGTTGTTGCAGCGCCAGAGACACCGCGCCGCTGTTATCCACCGCTTCGCTGCACATCGCTGCGACAACCCAATCGCCGACAGAACCGCTGATTTCTTTTCCGACAGTCCAATCCCTTCGTGCTCTCGAATGCCGTAGCCAATAGTTATCGAGCAACTCCATGTAGACGTTATACCAGTCGATATCCGCAGTTTTTTCGAGTTTTTTGTTGGCCGCCAACTGCGCGAGCAACATCGACTCGATCAAATCCTTATAGCGCGCGGGTTCATGCGCTTTCGGCAGTAGCACGACAGCGGCTCCGATGATCAATACAGAATATTCGCCACTCACTTCAACGCCCTCGACAATAATAAGGCAGCCAATCAATGGCTACCTTATTTGGATCAATCAGATTTCAATGTCTACGATCAGGTCTTTATGCGGAATCAGTTTGCTTTTGATCGATTCACGAACGGCATCGGCAACCCATGTATTTTTGGCAAATACCGTTTCGCCTCGATACAGGTTTACATTGCGCACATCGACGTCCACAAACAACACTTGGGTCGATGTGCTCCCGCGCTGAAAACGCACGGCTCCCACCGCCATGATGGCTTCACCTTCGACTTCGACACACGCGCCCGCCGAAATGCCGCCGACACCCTGTTCCAACAGGTTGCGCTCATAAGCCGTCAGCGCTGCGGTATCACGCTTCTGCAGGGCTCCAATCGCATCACTCGCGACCTTGAGCATCAATGCGCTGGTCGGACCCGGCAAGGCCACACCGGCCACCAGCGAACCGAGAATTTCCAGCACCAGTTTGTCCATGCGAACGCTGGTGCCGCCGACCTGCAGGTCACTGTAGTACTTGCTGACTGGCGTCCAGCCCGCGAGGGTCATGACTTCGCGAAAGCGCAGATACCATTCTTTGCCCTGATGTTCTTCAGGGTACAGTTTGTTCGCCGCACGGGTGGCGAAGAGAAAAGCGTTTTCAGCATCAGAACGATTCTGGGCACTGAGTTTTCCGGAAAAACCCAGGGCACCTTCACCGACAATGGAACCTTTGGATGGCGCCTCGACTTCGTCAGCCGCTGCCATCAAGGCACGAGGACGAATAGTCAACTGCTCGCCGACATCGCACTCTTCAATCGCCTTGATACAGGCAGAAATATAACTTTCACGAATAATTTTATTATGCACAACAGACATCCTTATTAAATATAAACAAGCTCCTCTTGAACTTGCAAATCAACAATAACCAAACTAACAAACAACCACAAACCTTAACCTGTAACATGATATCCAGATAAACAGACCACCACTAAAACTCGATAACTAACAACAAGCAATCCAAAAACATTCCTTCCAGGACCTCCTCTTTCACCCCCACAAACAACTAACCGACTGATAGACTCGCTGCCATCACTCTCCGTATGCGAGCCGCTCCCATGCTCCACGTGTTATTCAGCGTTTACCTGAAGATGCTGGTGCTCTACAGCCCGTTCTTCGTGTTGTCCTGCTTCATCAGCCTGACCCGTGGTTACTCGCGCAAGGAACAGCGGCGCCTGGCCTGGAAGGTGGCGGTGGCCACCCTGGTTTCCAGCGTTCTGCTGTACCTGTTCGGGCGAGTGATTTTCGATGTGTTCGGGATCACCGTGGACGCCTTCCGGATCGGCGCCGGCAGTGTGCTGTTCATCTCGGCGCTGGGCATGGCCCAGGGCAAGCCGGCCGTACAGGCGGATAACGTGCAACAGGACGTGACCATCGTGCCGCTGACCATTCCACTCACGGTCGGTCCCGGCACCATTGGTGCCCTGCTGGTGATGGGCGTCAGCCAGCCACACTGGGATGACAAGCTCACCGCCATCATGAGCATCGCCCTGGCCAGTTTCACTGTCGGCGTGGTGCTGTATCTGTCGAACCGGATCGAGCGGATTCTGGGCGATCAGGGTTTGCAGATCGTCAGCCGGCTGATGGGGTTGTTTGTCTGTGCGCTGGCGGCGCAGATCATCTTTACCGGCGTGAAGGGCTATCTGGTTCCCTGAATTCACTGACGAAAGTAAAAGGCCGCGAACAGAATCTTTCGCGGCCTTTTTTATCGGTACGAGCTCAAGGCTATCCCACCAGACTGCCTTCCAGCTCAGCAGTCGATACCGTTAGAAGTTCACCCAGCGTTGCACTGTCATGCGCGCTCCGTTGAGCGACCAGCCTCTGCACCAGGGTCGAAACGGCATAAGGTCGATGCCCTTCGAACCCGAGCAAAGCGTCGCCGCGCAAGGTGACATCCGCTGCATACACTTCACGAAAAATCACGCTGTGCCCGCTGTCCGGGTCAATGATCACCAAGTGTTCCTGAACGATGCTCAGCAACAGTTTTTCAGGACTATCCAGCTCCCAGATCAACTTGCCGGGAATCGTTTGTGCATTGCCCAGCGCATGCCGACAGTCGAGGATCACCGACTCAAGCCTCAGCCAGGCAGCCTTCGACAATAGGTAACTGACCGCACCTTGCCCCATGCGCAGAATCAGGGTCGTGACGTCGTCGGGCATCAGTGGCAGAACATCGCCAACCTGCTTCTGGCCTTCAATGACCAGTACCTCGGCATTACGCCAGACATAACTGAGTGGCCCGGCATGCCCCCTGCCCGGATAAGTCAGCAGCAGTCCATTCTTGTTTTCATGAAGCAATACGTTGGTTTGCCGTTGCGTTCCCAATAGCTCAAAGGACTCTGGAAGCGCGGTTTTTGCCACCCGAATCACACGTTCGGTATCGACTACGAACCATATCAGACTGCCAACATCCTCTACCGACAGCACTGCCTCATGAGGTTGGCTGTCCACCAATTGTTTGAGGTTATCGTGCGCTCGCCCCTCCTGAGACAGGACCCACTCATGGGTGATGCCGGTGAGCAATGCCGGTTCTTGATAACGCAGCTTGAGTACCACGCCTTCAAGTGTCGTACCGCGCAGTCCGGCTCCCTCAACCGTCACCTCGGCGAACTGCCAAGGCGCCCATTCACGCTCGGCGGCGGGTAGCGCATCAGCTAGCAGCAATCGCGAGCCTTCGCCAAATGCAGGTTCCAGGCGCTGCGGATCGATGAACGCCTGACGATAGACTTCGCCGCTCGACACATCGAATAACCAGGCGGCTTCGCTATCAGGGGTAACGCTGAGCAGGCGCACTTCTTTGCCATGGCCCAAATCAGCCAGCAACAATCGATTGCCGACGTACCAGGCGCACAACTTCGCGTTATCGGCGAAGTTGCTCAGGCCGACCAGGGCAAAGCTCTCAGCCGCGTACTGCCGGGCAAGCGGTTCCAATGCGGACCACCAGTACATCCGATTCTTTAACCACGACTCGCCAAGACCTCCCAGTGTCAGGTACCCCTGGGGAGACAGATTGAAGAACAGGCCCTCCGACGTCAGCGCCAGGTACCCGCCTTGGACTGCCTCGACATTCTGCAGGTTCGCCGGCTGTCGCCATGTTTCGGACCACTGTCCTTTGCCCTCCACCAGGGTGCGTTGCTTACGGCACAGCTGCTGCCTGAGCCTGTCGTAGATGACAAACACATCACTGCCGTCCGCGGGTGTAAGCAATGTCAGGTCGGTCATGTTCTTGATCGAATCGGCCCAGCCGCGCCCGCGGTGACGCCG
Source organism: Pseudomonas sp. MG-9 (assembly GCF_018729515.1). NCBI lineage: Bacteria > Pseudomonadati > Pseudomonadota > Gammaproteobacteria > Pseudomonadales > Pseudomonadaceae > Pseudomonas > Pseudomonas sp. MG-9. The sequence continues at coordinate 563,656 of NZ_JAHHZH010000004.1, read as the reverse complement.
CGGAGAGGGGCGGATGATCAGATGGTCACTGTCGCGAACCCAGGCCATGTCCCGTGCATTCGCTTCGAACTTCCAGCAGACCGAAACAAAGGGCGCCGGCTGCCAGTCGACGTTGGAAACGTCATCATCGTCAACAACAGGCCTAAGAACGTAATAGCTGCCAAGCACCTGCGACCAGTCAGCCAGTGTGTCGCTGGCACTGAAGACTGATTCCAGCCCCGGATCCATGTCGCGGGTGACCGAACTCAGCAGCAGTTGCCCGTCATGGATCACGTACACCAACACATCGCTGATCTGACCTTCGCGAGCAATTTCCTGTACGACATGAATCACCCCCTGCGCGTCCGCCTCAATGCTCTTGATGGTGGCTCCCGTGTCTTTAGGCAGTATCCGATAACGATAACTGAGCAATCCGGTGACTGCGTCGACTTGCCAAATCACGAAACCCTGCGGTTCGTAGAAATAGCCGTAGCCGCCAGCTACCGTTCCTAGCAGCGCTTCATCCGCGGCGAGTACATCCTTGCTGCGGATGTACAGGAGGCGTTCCTCCTTCGCGTCGTACCAGGCGGTGGTGTAACGGGGCTCACTCGGCTCCTCGTACGGAATCAGATAGTGATGAACCGGCGTATACGGCATCACCAAACGATGCTCCTGAGCCAGTCCCTTGAGATGTTCCTGCAACGTCTGCCGATCCATGCCCGAAGGCACATCCTGCTCGACGAGGCTCATCTGCCGTTTTCCGCGATCAAGCTGGAACAGCTGATTGTTGGCGATCCGGATCAGGACTTCATGAAGTCCCCGGCCCTTGAACTCCACCTTGACGGTACCGATCTGCAGGCCCGCCGCTCCCCCCAGAACAACATCGCTCTCGTTGGCCCACGACGCCTCCAGCACCCATGGGGAGGTAGTAATGCTGGGTGACTCAAGTGTCAGACTCACCCCGGGATTGAGCACCAATGCACATTGCTTGCCGGCGCCCTGAACCCGATAGGCGACTTTTCCGTGCCATACCGGCGGCAGAACGGGTATCACCAGCGAGCGCTCGACGGCATCGAGCAGCACATCGATCACTGTCGGCGTATAGACCGGGAACAGGCGATAAAGAATGTACTCACTCGGAAACGAATAGAAGGAAAACAGGAACAGCCTTGCGCCGTCCGCTTTCTTTTTCTCCAGGCGCCGGGCCGTGTCGAACCCGGGGTCATGGCGCAGCGTGGCGAAGGGCAGCGCCTTGTACTCGTAGCTGTAACAGGTTTGCGGTGTGCAGGGCAGCACGATGATCTGCCCGGTGGGCGGAGTGAATTTTATCTGGCTAGGCAGGTTCAGTTCCCGACGGATGTTGATCGCCCGCTCGTAATCGTCGTCAAAGGTCGGTACCCCGAAATGGTCGCGCAGCGGGTACAGTTTCGGGCTGTCGAGCAGCAGTTTGCCGGCGGCCAGATCCAGCGCCTGGACGATCAGCGATGAGTGCGGTACCCACGCCCCTAAAGCGCCGTCGAATCGATAGCCTTGACGATGCGCCTTCTCGATTTCATCGAAAAACAGCCCGACCTGTTTGGCTTCTTCGGCAATGGTGGCGAAGCCCTGGACCACTGCCGCCAATCCCACTGCCAGCCCCCCCAGAATCACGGCTGCCCCGCCCAGGAACGCCCCGGCGACTGTGGCGCCGGCAGCGTAAGCGCCCAACGACAACACCAGACTCGCCGAGTCGAAGGCCAATTGCGTCCCGAACTGGGCTCGCTCAACATCATTGTCCGCAGTCGCCAATTGATAAATGTCGAACCCGACATTCGCCAGTTGCAACAGTCCGCCGGTCGCTTCGCCCACGCTCGGCCCCACAGCGGCTTTGACCACTGGGGCGACGGTACGGGCAATCAGTTTCTCTTCAGCCAGCGCCTGCCGGACCAAACCCACCAGGCCCGCTACATCGGCAACGTTGCCATGCACCAATTGCGCGTAATTGACATAGGCGTGCAACCGGACAGCCATAGTCAGGGGTTTGTCCGGCCCTTCCTGTCTCCTCAGCGCATTCATCAGCGCTTGAATGGCGAAGCCGGCGTTCAGGGTGTGAACGCTACCCACATCAGTGGGATCGACGGGGTCCCCCGGGACGGATGGTTTGTTGGCCAAGGCTGCAAAACGTTCCGAGAGGTAGTTTTTAATGCGCAAGAGCCGATGGTCGTCGGAGGTGATGCGTACCAGGTGCTCAGGGTTTTCAGGGTTGATCAGGCTCATCCGGTAGGCCCCGTCCGGCATGACCTCCAGGGTTTCGAACAACGGCACAAGCTTCGGTGCCAGCTGATTTTGCTGCCGGAGGCGGGATGTCACTTGCTCGATTTGTTGCCCCCACCAATGACCGTCCAGTTCCAGCAGACAACTGCCCAGACGAGAGTTACTCATCAATGATTGTCCGCGGGCACTGGCCAGACGCTGCCTCACCGGGCGTCGCGACTCTCCCGGCAATGTGCCGGGTTGCAGAAGTTGCGAGACCCGAATTGCGCCAGGCAATGCCACCTTCGACACCCGCGCGCCATCCAGTTCGATCAGATCGAAGGTCGGATGCGCCGTATCGCCATAGGCTGCATAGGGTCCGGCCATCTTCTGTTCAAGGAAGAACTGCTCCAGTGCCCGTCTGAACGCGGCCGGTTGATCGAACTCCAAAACACCGAAATTCGGATCGTAAAAGTGATAGGTGCTGTGTTCGCCCTCAATGGTTTTGGCCACGAGCATGGCGTGATTATCGGAGTTGAGCATCAGCGTGCTGGTGATTGTTCTGGTGCTCAGTATGTCGACGACCTGATTCAGATCCGAGCGCGCCAGCGCGCTGCCCACCTCGCTGATTTGCACGCCACGCAATGCTTCCAGACTGTGTAGAAAAATTGCTGAATCGCTTGTCTCAGGCTCCAGAACCCCCAAATAGAATCGCTCGCGTAGGGTATTGGCCGCAGCCTTTCCCTCCGACAATGCCGCCGCCATCACCAAGGCCAGTGGATAACAACGTCCACCCAACGCATCCCCTGTGCCTTGAAGCATTAAATCTTGCGGTACAAGCTTGGTGTTGGCCGCTTCAATGCCGCCCATAACAACCCCGACGCGCTCGGCAACCTGATCACGGAATTCAAGTTTCGCCACCTGCTGGATTCTGGCGACGTGCTTGCCCCATTGACGCAAAGTCAGTGGTTGCTCCAGCGCATTTTTTTTCAACCCCAAGGCGGTTTCGGAGTGGGCTGGCGGATGATCGACAGGGCTGGCAAGCCCGGCCAGAAACGCCGGAGCCTGGCGTTGGTACAGTGCGTGCTCGATCATCGCGTAGCGGCCCGCCGTCCCCAGCTTGCCGAGGCTATTGGCGAGACTCTCCAGTTGCGGGCGAGCCGCGTCGAAGCTCTGGTTATCCACCGCCGGTGCGCCGATCAAGGCTGCCAGCAGCAGGCGCTGCAAGGGGCTCACCTGATTGGCTATGACCGTGCCCTTGGCGAGTCGGCTCAGCAGTTCATCGATCGATAACTGTTGCGTCTGCGGATCGCTCAACAATCCAGGAGGCCGTGTACTAACACTTTGCGCGAGGATCGACTGACGCTCATCAAAGCTCAGTCGGACAGCCTTGTCGAAAGTCACTGCTCCGTCATGGCAGTTATTCATCATGCGCATGAACGGTTCACCCAACTCATCGGCCAGATGCTGCAACAGGTCGGTGGACACGACATGACGCCCCTCGATCACCGGCCAGCCTTCTGCGAAATCAATGGTGCGGTATTTGAGCAACTGTGCCAGATCGCCCGCGTAACGGGTTTTGAATTGCCCCGCTTGCCAACGACTTACCTCGTTGCTCAGCCATTGTCCGGTGTCACTTTCATTCTCTTTCCAAGAATGATCGAGCTCCTCCTCAGTCGCCCGGTTGACGGTGGCAATGGCCGGGATTGCAGCCTCCGCTCGCCATGCTTCGGCGGTTCGCGACGTAAAATGCGTCCTTTCGTAGTCCATCATGCCATCGCGCATGGCCGCAGGACCGGTCAGATAGATGGTCACCTCGCTCTGGGGGCGGATGCCGTCGCTGTAGTAGGTTGCGGCCGCCTGAACCAGAAAAGACACCGCCAGGTCTTGTTCCTCCGGCAGGTTGTGTAGCGCACCGAAAACCTGCGTCGCGGCCTCTTGCGCAAGGCCAATCATGGCCTCGGCATCAGTGAGGGCAACATTTTTCTCATCGGCCAGGCGGGCCGTGGCATCGACAATTTCATAATTGAGCCTGAAACGCTCGCGCACGGTTTTGAGCATCGCTGACCCGGGATGGGCCATCAGGAAAGCGTTGCTCAGGCTACTTTGTTCGGCGACGGCTCGTAGACCATCCGGTTGAACCAGACGTTCTACCGGGGGACGAAAAACGCGGTTCAATTCAGGTTGGCTTTCAGCGAAGCGCTCGAGTGCTTCGCGATGCTCCAGCGGGATCTGCTCAAAATAATTGGTGTACCTGCTGCGCAATGCCTGACGGCCGGGCATCCACTCGGGATTGCGGTCGAGCATCAACTGCAGCACGCCCAGACGCGCGTCAGTCTTGAATGCAAGGATATCCACCCCGCCCAGTTTTTCCAGCAACGGCGGTAGATTATCGACATCGGCATAACTGCCACCCTCGGCAATCAGGGCCTCGACACGAACGACATCGGAAGCCGCCGCAAAATTGCCTCGCAGACTGATCTCGCGCTCGTAGATATCCGCCAAATGCAGCGGTGCCTCAGCGACAGCCAAATCGCGCAGTGCCAGCCCCCCTTCGACCAATGCCAAGAGGCTGAGTCGGTTACTGCTTTTCAAGGCGTTCAGGCGCGCCTCGTCCTGGCCATAGGCTCGAACCAGTAAATCGATTCTGGCAGCATCCGCGCTGCTGCCGCTTTCTACGGCCTTCGTAATGTGCGCGTACATTTGCTGCTTCAGAACGATGGCGCGCTCTTCATAGCGGTCGCCCAATTCATTTGCATCGGCACTGGTTTGCCCGCCATTGAGCATGGCATCGGCCTTGGCGGCTTCGACAATGATCCGGTTGGTTTCATAGGCCAGCAGCGCGTCGCTGTCGTACCAGAGACTGAGGTTATAACCCTCTGCGACCATCACCTGCTTCCAAATGTTGATGTAATCGCGCTGGACCTCCCCGACGCCCCCACCCAGCCAGACAAAATGCAGATTTTTCGGCACCTCGGTGGCGGGTATTTTCAGCTGTTCGAGACTGTTGTGCAGGCGCGCCTGGAAATCCTCCACTCTGTTGCAGATATCCGCCAGATCAGGCCCCTCGGCGACACCAGGACTCATGGGCGCTTCCGCCTCTGCCGCGCGACGACGCCGAGCACCTCCTTCCAGGGCCCCCAACGCTTGCTTGAGCAGCCCTAACGGCTCCAATAACCGGGAAGAGTCCGGCACATTGAAACAACCAAAGTAATATCGAAACACTGCATCATATTGTTCGGTACCTTTGTACGATATTAAGGCCTGCTCAAGGTCCTCCCGATTAAACAGACCTACAAAATCGACATAGCCATCCGCAATCGAGAACTTGGATTCACTCATAAACAACACTTCCATTTATCGTATATAAATAGCCGGGATCGACTCTAGACAATGATGATTCCACACGCGCACTCAGACATTCGTGCATTCCACCGATTTGTAACAATACAAACAGGCGCCGCCGTTCCTGGACGAACGCCAACATCACTTAATATCGAAAGAGCGCCATATAAAGTCTCTAAAACCAACTAACACCAAAAACCCGAAACAAAACTAACCCGCCACACAAACACGGCTCAACCAACAAGGAATTCAATTAATTACAGAGCAAACAGCACATCCACTGTTACAGACTTGACGCAAACAGCCTCGCTGACTAATGACATACACATTAAAGCCCTGAAAAAGCTCGTCATAGCCGGACCTTGTAACAGCCGTCTTAAGTTATGAGTTGTCACACTTGAAAAACACTGACATATAAGTCAAACGTCCTACAGCGCAGGATTAAAGTTCTGCCTGGACAGACAACCCGATCCCACTCGAATGACCGAACAGGCTTACACGCACAAATGCCGTAACAATCGGGAAAAAAGCGGGATTCAGGTGATGAAGGCGGCCCGAACGGGCCGCCAGGGTTCAGCAGAGGGGTTTGTTGCCATACCAGCGCGGTGTGTAGACCCAGTCGCCACCTTCGGCGCGAGGGAAAACGCAGGTGGTGGACGAGCCGATCAGCACCATGGTGCGCATGTCCACCTGCTCCGGCGTGAGCGCACCCAGTGTGGTGACCCGCAGCGTCTGGCCGGGCCGGCCGATGTCACGGCCCAGAACCACTGGGGTTTCAGGCGTGCGATGTTGTGCGACGATTTCCAGAGCACGGCCTAACTGCCACGGCCGAGAACGGGATATCGGGTTATAGAAAGCCAGCGCCAGATCGGCTGCGGCGGCCAGGTCCAGACGCTTCTCGATGATCGACCACGGCTTGAGGTTGTCCGACAGCGACATCACGCAGAAGTCATGCCCCAGCGGTGCACCGGCCTGCGCGGCGGTCGCCAGCGAAGCAGAAACCCCCGGCAGAATCTCCAGATCGACGCTGTGCCAGGCCGGCTCACTCGACTCGTGCAAGGCTTCCAGCACGGCAGCGGCCATGGCGAACACGCCGGGGTCACCGGACGAAACCACAATCACCGAACGCCCTTGGGCCGCCAGTTCGAAAGCGTGACGGGCACGCTGCATCTCCTCGCGGTTGTCGGTGCAATGCAGCACTTGATCCGGTCGAAACGGGCCGGCCATGCGTACATAGGTTTCATAGCCAAGCACATCCGTGGCTTTGGCCAGTTCGGCCTTCACCGCAGGCACCATCAATTCGGCAGCACCCGGGCCCAGGCCGATCACCGCCAGCCGACCGCGAGGGCGGCCGATTTGCGTAACGTCCAGGGGCTGTTCGGCGATTGCCAGCGCCAGGTTCGCGTCGATCGGGATAATCGTCGCACCGGGAACAGCCGCGCGAGCCAGTTCGCTGGCATCGCCGGCGGAGGAGGCAAAACGCAACGGAACACTCAGTTCAAGCGCCGCTTCGCGCAACGTCGGGTTGGCCATCTCCGTGGCTGGCGCCAGCAAGCACGCCAGCGATTGAACGGCGACTCGCGCCTGACGCAACGCCGCGCGTATCGCCTGGGGCAAATCCGCCACACTGGCACTGACCGCCAGCAAGACACTGCGCGGGTAGATCAATAATTCATTGGCGGCCGGCGTCCGTTCGGCGCTGCCGACATGGATCGACAAATGCGCCTGAGGATCTTGCGGCAACTGTGCTTGCGCCAACCAAGGTGCAGCGCCTTCGATGCGCACATGTTCGCCGGCCAGCAAGTCCGAAACGAAGCGCTTGCCCAGCTCCAGATCACCCAAGGCATAGCCGCTGGGTGGATTGAGCAGACAGGTGCCGAAACGCAATTCACCGCTGGTGGTGATCGCCGCCGCGACGTCGAGGCCAGCGGCAATTTCACGGGCCATGACATTCACTCCGCCGAGACCGCCGAGCAGTGGCACCACGGCGCTGCCGTCTTCGGCCACGGCCAGCACCGGTGGCTCGGCACCTTTTTCCAGCAGCAACGGCGCCAGGGTGCGGATCACAATCCCGGCGGCGCACAGCGCGATGATCGGCGTGTCCTGTTGATAAAGTTCGCGCAGGGTCGCGCCGAACTCGTGATAAACACGGTCCGCGCCTTCGACCCGTTCGGCCAATCCATGGATCAGCGCGCCCGGATACACCTGCTGAATCTTGCGTGCGGTCGCGAGGCTGCCATTGCCGAGAATGACAATCGCCGGAGCGGAATGGGCCATCAGCCTTGCCACCTTTCACCGGGAACGATGATCAACGAGAAGTACGGCGAGGACATTGGCTCGACCTGATCCAGCGGCACGATCTTCTGGTTGGCCATGGTCGCGCGCTCGACATACAGCGCACGCTCGGCCAGCCCGAGTTCTTCGAGCACCTGGCGGACTTTCGGGAAGTTGCGCCCCAGCTTCATGATCACCGCCGCGTCGGCATCGGCCAGGCGGCGCTTCAGATCATCATGCGGCAGCACGCCGGACAGCACCGACAGGCTCTGGTTGCGATACACCAGCGGCGCACCCAGCACCGACGCACCGCCGAGCATCGAGCACACGCCCGGTACCACTTCGGCTTCGTAGCGGGTGGACAGCCGGTCATGCAGATACATGTAGGAGCCGTAGAAGAACGGATCACCTTCGCAGATCACCGCCACGTCGCGGCCGGCGTCCAGATGCGCGGCCACCGTTTCGGCGGCTTCATCGTAGAAATCGCTGATCACTTGCTCGTACGACAGCGGCGCCGGCAACACTTCAGTCGTGACCGGGTACACCAGCGGCAGCAGATTCTGTGCGTCTTGCAGGTGCGCCTCGATGATGCCAAACGCGTTGCCCTTCTTGCCCTTGGCGACGAAGTACGCCACCACCGGGGATTCGCGTAGCAGGCGCAGGGCCTTCACGGTAATCAGTTCCGGATCACCCGGGCCGACGCCCAGACCGATCAAACGTCCTTTGGCTTGCATCATTCGATCTCCGTGGCGAGGGCATTCACTGCAGCGGCGGCCATGGCGCTGCCGCCGAGCCGACCTTGCATGATCACGAACGGGACGCCGCGACTGTCAGCCGCCAGCGCTGCTTTCGACTCGGCAGCGCCGACGAAGCCCACCGGGAAGCCAAGGATCAGCGCCGGTTTCGGTGCACCGGCGTCGAGCATTTCCAGCAGATAGAACAGCGCGGTCGGCGCATTGCCAATCACCACCACACTGCCTTCCAGGTGCGGACGCCACAACTCCAGCGCAGCGGCGGAACGGGTGTTGCCCAGCTCACGGGCCAGCGCCGGCACGCTGTCGTCGCGCAGGGTGCAGATCACCTGATTGTTGGCCGGCAGGCGGGCACGGGTCACGCCTTCGGAGACCATCCGCGCATCGCACAGGATCGGCGCGCCGGCCGCCAGCGCATCGCGCCCGGCCTTGCCCGCGCCTTCGCAGAACTGCAGACCATCAACGGCCTCGACCATGCCGCAGGCGTGGATCACCCGCACTGCGAGTTTTTCCAGATCGGCCGGGATGCGCGCCAGATTGGCCTCGCTGCGAATGATCGCGAAGGAGTTGCGATAGATCTCCTGACCGTCGCGGATGTAATCAAGCATCAAGGGGGCTCCGTGAGCGGGCGTCGAGCAGGGTCGCGGCCGCTTCAATAGTAAGGTTGCGTGCGTGCAGCGCGCCAAAACCCGGCTGCGTTGCATCGCGAAAATAGAGGTCGTAACGGCCGGGGCTGACGGCCAGCAATGTGGCTGGCGCGCGGTGCGCCGCCGCGCAGGAGCGTGGGCAACCGGACAGATGCACGTCCTGCGCCGTCGCCAACAACGTCGCCAACGCCCGCGCATCCTGCTTGGTGTCGGCCAGACCTTTGCCGCAGCCATTGGAACCGGTGCAGGCGATCAGCCGGGACAGCGGCTCGCCGTCATCAGTCAGCCATTGCAATTGCGCCAGCTGGCTCAGCACGAGCGCCGCGTCGGTGTGCTTGACGTTGGGCAGCAACAGGCTTTGCCACGGGGTGAAGCGCAGACTGCCATCGCCGAATTCGCGGGCCAGTCGAGCCGCGCCGCGCAGCATGGCCGGGTCAAGACGACCGAGCGCCGGCACCGCGCCGACATAGACAAAGTCACCGGTGTTTTGCCGGTGAATACCAAGGCGCAGATTATCCGCTGCCGCAGGGCGCTGCCAGTCAACGGCAGCGTTGATCGTCACGCGTTCGCGCAATGGCTCGAGAAAGGCCAGCATTGGCAGCTCATCGAGCAGATGGCGCATCCGCGTCTGCTCCGGGCGGGCCAGGTCGAGAAACAGTTCCAGCACAGCAACGACCAGGGCATGGCCGTTTTCCAGCGTCACCGCGCCGACCGCAGGATCGGTCGGACATCCGGCCAGACCGAAAGCCAGGTGTGTTTCACCGTCCCGCTGGAACGCCGAAAGCCACAGGTCATGGGGGTGTTCGAGCATCGCCAACGCTTCACCGCCATCCAGTTGCACGGCGAACTTGGCGCTCAACTCATGGAAACGCGGATGGCCTTGCAGCGTCGCGAGTATCTGCTCCGCCAAGGGCCGGGTGTCGAACTGCATCTGCCGGTCGATCCCCGCACTGGGGCTGAGCATCAGGTTACGCACATCGTCGCCGGCCGCCGTGCGCGGCCCGAGACCGGCGGCCAGCAGACTGTCGATCAACGCGGCAGACTGCTCACCGATGCCGCGAATCTGCAGGTTCGCGCGGTTGGTCGCCTCGATCGCGCCACTGGCGAAGCGCTCGGCGGCATCAGCCACCGCATCCGCCTGGTCGGCGCTGATCGAACCGCCATTGAGCTTGATCCGGCAGATACCGCCATCCAGTGCCTGGACGATACGCAGCAACCCCGGACAAGCCGAGGGGCGTAGAGCGGTGGACATCGGGCGTTCGTTCAAGGGATGACCGGCTGGCAGACAGCGCTGTGGTAGGCGAAAGGTCGCCATTATGCCTGCTTTGCCCGAGCGCATGAAAATGCCTGCCGGTCGGAAAACCCGCCCTGGCCACAAATACCGTCGCTTTAGAGTTCGTATTCCTCGAACTTGAACGCCACCTCACGAATGGCTTGCTCCACGCCTGCACGATTGGCGTCCATGGCCCGGCGCCTGATCAGTATTTTTCTGGCGCGGATATCCAGTTGCGACATCGGCTGATGAACCTGCCAGAAAAGATAGTTCGTGTTCAGCACCAACTTGATGAACCGGATGTGGCTGAGAACCACCACCCAGTCGCCGCTGGCGTCCTGACTGACTGGCAAAATGTGCGACTTGAAAGTCTTGCCACCCAGGCCCGAGAACTGTTGCAAAAGCACCGCATCGCTCTCCAGCGCGCGAAGCCCTGCCTCAACCTGCGTCAGTTGTGTGCGCGTCAATAAGGGTGCGGCCAAGCGCCGCCAGGCCTCCTGCACACTCCCGGAAAAATCCGGCTGCACCAACACCCGTGGCGGCTCATCGAGACTCCAGCCAAATGACCAGAGGATTCCGGCGAAATAATCGAACCACTCTGCCGGCCGAGTGTTGCTATCGAAGGCACTGTCTGCCTTGAGTTGAGCGAGACAAATGCAATTCTTCACAAAGGCGTTGTCGGCCTCTGCCCGACCTGCCAGACCGGTGAACAACATATTGTTCACGGCCACCGCATCATGCTGAGTCAAACGTGTACTAACGCTGGTATCCATATCACTTCCTGCCATCCTGGCATTTAATTAACTAAAAGAATGAGTGATGTTTTAAACATCAGATTTGAATCCGCCCCAAACTAGCAAAATCACTTATTCAAAAAAGTATTTTTGCTCGACATTAAGTGTCCGCTTCCCGGACAACACGCCTCGACGACAGACCCGCGTCAGATGCCGACAGCCGCGTTATCATGCCGCCCTTGAGATCACTCCTGGATTTAAGGAACGGCATGACACCCTGGCTGACGGTTGTGGGAATCGGTGAAGACGGCTTCAAGGGCCTGGGCAAAAATGCCCGGCGCGCCCTGCTGAGCGCCTCGCGGATCGTCGGCGGGCAACGTCAACTGGACTTGCTGCCGGTGTGCATTCGCGGCGAACGGCAGTTATGGCCAAGCCCGTTTTCCCTCGCCCCGGTGCTGGAGCAGCGCGGCACAGCCGTCTGCGTGCTGGCCAGCGGTGATCCAATGTTCTATGGCGTCGGCGCAAGCCTGGCGCGGCAGGTGCCGAGCGACGAGATGCTGATCCTGCCCGCGCCGTCCTCCTGCGCGCTGGCGGCAGCGCGCCTCGGCTGGCCGTTGCAGGACGTCGTGACGCTGTCGCTGGTGGCCCGGCCGCTGGCCGCGCTGAATGCGCAGTTGTTCAGCGGTGTGCGCCTGTTGCTGCTGAGCAATGACGGACAGAGTCCGGCAGCAGTCGCGGGGTTATTGCGCGAGCGCGGTTTCGGCGGCAGTCGCATCAGCGTTCTGGAGCATCTGGGCGGCGATGCCGAACGGCGCATCGACGGCATCGCCAATGACTGGAACGCCCCGGCGATTGCCGACCTGAATGTGATCGCCCTCGAATGCCTCGCCGATGCCGATGCTCCGCGCCTGTCGCGCCTCGCGGGCCTGCCTGACTCGGCCTTCCGCCACGACGGCCAACTGACCAAACGCGACGTGCGCGCGATCACCCTCGCCCGCCTCGCGCCGACGCCCGGCGAGCTGCTGTGGGATGTGGGCGCTGGTTGTGGCTCGATCGGCATCGAATGGATGCGCGCGCATCCGAGTTGCCGGGCGCTGGCAATCGAAGCGGATGAGGGTCGCCAGCAATTGATCGAACACAACCGCGACGCGTTGGGAGTGCCCGGCCTGCAACTGGTGTGCGGTCGCGCACCGCAGGCACTCGCAGGGCTGGAGCGTCCGGACGCGATCTTCATCGGCGGCGGCGTGACCCGTGAGGGTGTGTTTGAAACCTGCTGGGAACAGCTCAAACCCGGTGGCCGGCTGGTTGCCAACGCCGTGACCCTGCAAAGTGAACTGGCCCTGATGAACTGGCGCGAACGCCATGGCGGTGAACTGACCCGCATCCATGTCGCCCAGGCGCAGCCGCTGGGCGAATTCGACACCTGGCGCCAGGCGCTGCCCATCACCTTGCTCGATCTGGTCAAACCCCTCGATGCGTGACGAAACCGCCGAACATCCCGCGCCCCTGCGCAGCGGCCTGACCACCGGCAGCTGCGCCACCGCCACCAGCCTCGCTGCCGCACGCCTGCTGCTCGGTGGCGTTTCGGCGGACGCCGTGCAGATCGTCCTGCCCAAGGGCAAACAGGTGCAGATGCGCCTGGAGTTCTGCCGGTTGATCGAGGGCGGCGCCGAAGCCGGGACGATCAAGGACGCCGGTGACGACCCCGACGTAACCCACGGTGCGCTGCTCTATTCGCAAGTGCGGCTGATGACCGGGCCGGGGATTCGCTTTATCGCGGGCACTGGCGTCGGCACCGTGACCCGGCCAGGGCTGGTGCTCGGCGTCGGCGAGCCGGCGATCAACCCGGTGCCGCGCAAAATGATCAGCGATCACCTGAGCCTGCTTGCCGCCGAGAGCGGATATACCGGCGGTTTCGAAGTCACGGTCAACGTCGAGGGCGGCGAAGCGCTGGCGCTGAAAACCATGAATCCGCGTCTGGGCATTCTCGGTGGCCTGTCGATTCTCGGCACCAGCGGCATTGTTCGGCCATTCTCCTGCGCGGCGTACATCGCCTCGATCCATCAGGGCATCGATGTCGCCAAGACCAACGGCTACCTGCACATCGCCGCCTGCACCGGCAACGCCAGCGAAGACACCATGCGCCGGGTCTACGACCTGCCGGAAATCGCCCTGATCGAGATGGGCGACTTTGTCGGCGCGGTGCTCAAGCATCTGCGCAAAGTACCTGTGGATAAACTCAGCCTGTGCGGCGGTTTTGGCAAGATCAGTAAACTGGCGGCCGGGCACATGGACCTGCACTCGCGGCATTCGAGCATCGACTTGCCGCAACTGGCCGAATGGGCGGCGGCGATTGGCGCCGATGAGGTCTTGCAGCAAAGCATTCGTGCGGCCAACACCAGTCAGCAAGCCTTGGCGATGGCCACTGCGGCGGGCATCGCCCTGGGTGATGAAGTCTGTCGCCATGCGCTGAATTTCGCCCGCAGCGTGGTGCCGACACAGGTGCAGGTCGAGGTGTTTGCGATTGATCGTCAGGGCGGCATCGTCGGCCACGCCGGAGGTTTTGCATGAAGCGGATTCTGTTGCTCGGCGGCGTCACTGAAGCGCTGGCCATCGCCCGCACGTTGGGGCCAGAACACATTTACAGCCTCGCCGGTGTTGGCCGGGTGCCGACCGATCTGACCTGTCAGGTGCGCGTCGGTGGTTACGGTGGCGCTGAAGGACTGGCGCAGTTCATTCGTGATGAAGGCATCGACCTGCTGCTCGACGCGACCCACCCCTACGCCGCACAAATCAGCCACAACGCCGCCAGTGCCGCGCAACTCACCGGCATCCCCTGCTGGGCCCTGCGCCGCCCCGCGTGGCAGCCGCAACCGGGCGACGACTGGCGTGAAGTCAGCGACTGGCCCGAACTGATCCGCGCGCTAAAACCGTTCCGCCGCCCGCTGTTCACCCTCGGCCGCGAACCGCTGCAGCACCTCGACGAAATCCCCGCCGAGCAGTTCTGGACCCTGCGCGCCCTCGACGTCTACCCCGGCAACGAACGCTGCGAAGTCATCGGCGCCCGTGGGCCGTTTCTGCTTGAAGATGAGCGTGCGCTGTTCGCACGACGGCAGATCGATGTGCTGATCAGCAAAAACAGCGGCAGCACTGCAACCGAGCCGAAGCTGGAGGTGGCGCGAGAGTTGGGGGTACCGGTGATGGTGTTGAAGCGGCCGGAGTTGCCGGGGGTTGATCGGGAGTTTCTGACGACGAATGAAACTCTCCTAGCACTGAAAACCTTGTAGGCGCTGCCGAAGGCACCGGCCGCGATCGGACGACTTTGATCTTGCTGTTAAACATCAAAAGATCGCAGCCTCGTTTCACTCGACAGCTCCCACAGGATCGGCGGTCGGCTCTGGCACTGCGAATTTCTACCGCTACACTGCTTTGCTATTGATCTGCGACACCAAACCGCATGACGTCTTTTTACTTATCGGCCCTGATCAGGCTAAATAGCCGCGCCTGATCGCCCACCCAACGGATCTGTCCCATGAACCGACACCGGCTCGCATTTGCCTGGATCGCCTGCTTTGCAGTGCTGTTCAACATGCTCGCCATGCCGATGACCGGGGCGATGGCGCAGGCGGCCAATTCACCGGCCGAACAATTGCTGTGGAGCAGTTTCTGCACCGGCAGCGGGACGAAGATGGTGGCGATCAACATCGGCACCCCGGAGCAGAAAGCCCCGTCCAACGACACCCATTCCAATATGCAGCATTGCTGGTGCTGCTCGGGTTCGGCACCGCTGGTGGCGTTGCCGGGCCATGCGCCGCAGCTGTATTTCGCCCGCTACGAAAGCAATCGCAGCGTGGCGCCACCCTCGTTGCAAACACCGACACCGCGCCAGCAATGGCCGTGCCTCAATCCCCGCGCCTCGCCTCTGGTTTGATTTGTTCTCGCAATTGACCTGCGTATCAAATCGTTCTGGAGATCTGCCATGTTGAACAAACTCATCGTCATCGCTGCGCTGTTGCTGCCGGCGTGCTTCGCCCATGCCCACGAATACAAGGCCGGCGAGCTGGAAATCGCTCACCCGTGGTCGCAGGAGCTGCCGCCGAACGCGCCGACCGTCGCCGCCTACTTCGTGATCAGCAATCCCGGCAAGACCGACGACCGTCTGCTCAGCGTCGATTCGCCAATCACTGACCAAGCGCAACTGCACGAGCATGTGATGCAGGGCGATCTGATGAAAATGCAGCAGGTGCCCAATGTGCTGATCCCGGCCGGCGGCAAGGTGACGTTCGCGCCGATGGCTTATCACGTGATGCTGCTCAACCCGAAAGACCGCAGCCTGCTCAGCGACGGCAAGCGCTTCCCGCTGACCCTGCACTTCGAGAAGGCCGGCAACGTCACCGTCGAAGTCGCCGTGCAGAAGAAACCACCGCAAGCGATGCCCGAGCACGATCACGCCCAGTAATCGATCCGGCTGACCACGCCCGTGCGCCTGCAACGCGCCGGGGCGTCCAACAAGCATCGCCAGAGCCAGGCTCTGACCCGCGGTAGCTGGATCGCCCTGTTCGCCATGTTGATGATCTTCATCGGCCCGCTGATTTCTCAGTCGATGCCGATGGATCAGCACGCCTCGACTTCCATGCCGATGCGCATGGACATGTCGATGGCCATGCCGGGCATGGATCACGGCGGTTATGACGGGCAGCCCAGCGCCGAACATTGTCCGCCGCAATCCTCGCACCACGCCCTGTGGGAAAAGTGTGGTTATTGCAGCCTGCTGTTCAACTGCCCGGCGCTGACCGGTGGCGGCAGCTTCGCCACGTTCAGCATCGCCCACGTCAACACTTTCACCCCGCCCTCCCCGCGCCTGGGCCATGCCCGGCAAACCTTCTTCCCCGGCGCCCGCACCCGCGCCCCGCCCATCGCCGCGTAAACACCGCACCTTTGATTGCACACGGTCAAGAAGACAGCTCCAGGCTGCCGGCCGTGTCGTTTACGACTGTTTGATGGAAATTGTCATGTCCAGGTTTTCTGCTGTTCCACGTTTGAGCGCCGCTCGGGCGTCCTTCGCTTTGAACGAATCGCGCATTCGTTTCTCGCACGCTACCGCCGTCCTTTGCGGCGTTCTGCTGTCCCCGCTGGTGCTGGCCGATGACCACGCCGGGCACAACGAAGAACTCAGCCCGACGGTGATCACCGCGATCGCCCCAAGCTCGCCGCTGACCATCGTCACCAACCCCAAGGACCCGCGCCAACCGGTGCCGGCCAGCGACGGCGGCGATTACCTGAAGACCATTCCGGGCTTTGCCCTGGTGCGCAACGGCGGCACCAACGGCGATCCGGTGCTGCGCGGCATGTTCGGTTCGCGCCTGAATATCCTCACCAACGGCAGCATGCTGCTCGGCGCCTGCCCCGGCCGCATGGATGCCCCCACCTCGTACATCTCGCCGCAGACTTACGACAAACTCACGGTGATCAAAGGCCCGCAAACCGTGCTCTGGGGCCCGGGCGCATCGGCCGGCACGATCCTCTTCGACCGTGAACCGGAAAGCTTCGGCGAACTCGGTACCCGAGTGAATGCCAGCGTGCTGGCCGGTTCCAACGGGCGCTTCGACAAAGTGGTCGACGCCGCCGCTGGCGGACCATTGGGCTACGTGCGGGTGATCGGCAACACCGCGCATTCCGACGACTATCCCGACGGCAACCATGACAACGTGCCGTCGCGCTACGACAAGTGGAACGGTGATATCGCGCTCGGCTGGACCCCGGATGCCGACACCCTGATCGAACTCACCGCCGGCAAGGGCGACGGCGAAGCGCGCTACGCCGGGCGCGGCATGGACGGTTCGCAGTTCCTGCGCGAGAGCCTCGGGCTGCGTTTCGAAAAATCCAACATCACGGATGTGCTGGAGAAACTCGAAGCGCAGGTCTACTACAACTACGCCGACCACGTGATGGACAACTACACCCTGCGCACGCCGTCCGGCACCGGGATGATGGCCGGGCCCATGGCGTCCAACGTCGACCGCCGTACCCTCGGCGCGCGGATCAAGGCCACCTGGCGCTGGACCGACATCCAGTTGATCACCGGCCTCGACGCGCAGACCAACGAGCATCGCCAGCGCAGCGGCATGGGCATCGACACCTACAAGGATCAGCCGTACACCAAGGACGCCGACTTCCATAACTACGGCGTGTTCAGCGAAATGACCTGGTACGCCGCCGACCGTGATCGCCTGATCACCGGCGCCCGGGTCGACCGCGCCTCGGCCAAGGATTATCGGCAGAGCATCGGCTCCGGGATGATGAGCCGGCCGAATCCGACCGCCGACGACACTCGTGCCGACACCCTGCCCAGCGGCTTCGTGCGTTACGAGCATGACCTCGCTGACAGCCCGGCCACGCTGTACGCCGGCCTCGGCCACGCGCAGCGCTTCCCGGATTACTGGGAGCTGTTTTCGCCCAAGTCCGGTCCGGCGGGTTCGCTGAATGCGTTCGACTCGATCAAGCCGGAAAAGACCACCCAGTTCGATTTTGGCGTGAACTACAAGACCGCCGAACTCGAAGCCTGGGCCTCGGGCTACGTCGGCGTGGTGCGCGACTACATCCTGTTCGACTACACGCCGACGAGGATGGGCATGAGCACTTCGCGCGCGGAAAACATCGACGCACGGATCATGGGCGGCGAACTTGGCGCTGCGTACAAGCTCACCGACAACTGGAAAGCCGACGCGACCCTGGCCTACGCCTGGGGCAAGAACAGCAGCGACGGCAAGGCCCTGCCGCAAATGCCACCGCTGGATGCGCGTTTCGGCCTTACTTACAGCGAAGACAACTGGAGCGCCGGGGCACTGTGGCGCGTGGTTGCGGCGCAAAACCGCATCGACCAGAACAAGGGCAACGTGGTCGGCAAGGACTACGACAAGAGCGGCGGCTTTGGCGTGTTCTCGCTCAACGGCGCCTACCGGATCAACAAGAACTGGAAGGTCAGCACCGGCGTCGACAACCTGTTCGGCAAGGCTTACGCCGAACACCTTAACCTGGCAGGCAACGCCGGTTTCGGCTACCCGGCCAACGACCCGCAAGCGATCAATGAACCGGGGCGCACGCTCTGGACCAAGGTCGATATGAGCTTCTGATAAGAAAAAGTCAAAAGATCGCAGGCTGCGCCAGCTCCTACATGGGAGCGCGCGCCCTCTGTAGGAGCTGCCGAAGGCTGCGATCCTTTGATCTAAAAAAATGATTCGCCAAGCGGAGCACACGTGATGCAAAAGCCCAAACCGAATTTCTACAACCTGGCCTGGCGCTGGCATTTTTACGCCGGGCTATTCGTCGCCCCCTTCATGGTGATGCTGGCCCTGACCGGCATCATTTACCTGTTCAAACCGCAACTCGATTCACTGATGTACAGCAGCCTGCTCAACGTGCCGGCCGCGCATCACACAGTGCCGGCCGATGAGCTGCTGCAACGGGTCAAGAGTGCTTACCCACAAGGCCAGATTACCCAGTACCTGCCGCCGGCCAACGCCGAACGCAGCGCACAATTTGTCGTCAAGAATGAAGGCCACGAACTCAACGTGTTCATCGATCCTTACCACGGCGACATCCTCGGCGAGCAGAATGCCAAGCAGAATCTGCAAGCCATCGCCCGCGCCATTCACGGCGAATTGATGATCGGCACCGTCGGTGATCGCCTGATCGAGCTCGCCGCCGGTTGGGGCGTGGTGCTGGTGGTGTCGGGGGTATTCCTGTGGTGGCCGCGGGGTCAGTCCGCCGGCATTCTGTGGCCTCGGCTGAACAGTCGCGGGCGCGTGTTGTGGCGTGACCTGCACGCCGTCACCGGGTTCTGGGGCGCGGCGTTGCTGCTGGTGATGCTGCTCAGCGGCATGACCTGGACCGGGTTCTGGGGCAAGCAGTACGCCCAGGTGTGGAACGTGTTCCCGGCCGCCATGTGGAACAACGTGCCGACCTCCGACGTCGAGGCCGGCAGCCTCAACAACGCCGCGCGCCAGACCGTACCGTGGGCGATGGAAAACACGCCGATGCCGATGTCCGGCGACCATGCCGAGCACATGGCCCACGGTGGCATGCAACACGGCCCCGCCGCGCCAGCCATCAGCCTGCAAGACGTGCAGAACATCGCGACTGAACGCAAGGTCGAGCCAGGCTACAGCATCACTTTGCCGACTACCGCTACCGGCGTGTTCACCATTGCCGTGTTCGCCGATGACCCGCGTAACGACGCCACCCTGCATATCGATCAGTACACCGGCAAGGTCCTCGCCGATGTGCGCTTCGAGCAATACGGTGCGGTGGCGCGGGCCACGGAAATCGGCGTGATGCTGCATGAAGGCAAGATGTTCGGCACCTTCAACCAGATCGTCGTGCTGCTGATCTGCCTGATGATTCTGCTCAGCGCCGTCAGCGGAGTGGTGATCTGGTGGAAGCGTCGACCGCAGGGCAAGTTCGGCGTGCCGCCGTTGCGCCATGACCTGCCGAAATGGAAAACCGGCGTGGCGATCATGCTGGTGCTGGCGCTGATTTTTCCGCTGGTGGGGGCTTCGCTGGTGCTGGTCTGGTTGCTGGACCGCCTGCTGTTGTCGCGTCTGGGCCGCCAACCTGAATCTGCCTCAACTTCATCGTGAAGCAGGCGAGATGCGCGTTTTAGGCAGATCTTTAAACTGCCGGGGCTTAAACTCCGGCATTTTTTAATGTTACTGTATAACGCAAATGTGCCGTTCTGCCCGCAACCAAAAGCTGCGGGCTTTCTTTTGAAGAAGTGATTCACCGCCCCGATGAACAAGTACCTCTTGTCCAGTCTCTGCCTGTTCGGCCTGAACAACGCCCATGCCGACAGCCAGGCGCTGACGCTGCCCGTCGGCACCATCAGCGCACCGGCCATCGACGACGCTAGCGTCAGCCTGACCACGCCGACCAGCGCCGGTTCGCGCCTGAACCTCAGCGCCATGCAAACCCCGGCCAGTGTCGAAAGCCTCAGCGGCGAACAGGTTCGCGCCCGTGGCGAGCGCAGCGTGCAGGACGCCGTGTCGCGTAGCACCGGCATCAGCCGCACCGGTACCCCGGGCGATGGCGGCACCTCGTTGCAGGCACGCGGTTTTACCGGGCAGAGTTCGGTGATGCAGTTGTATGACGGCAACCGGATGTACACCGGCATGGGTACCGTGACTTTCCCGGTCGACACCTGGTCGGCGGACCGCGTCAGCGTGCTGCGCGGCCCGGCGTCGGTGCTGTATGGAGAAGGCGCGACCGGTGCGGTGGTCAACGTGATTGCGAAGAAGCCGTTCAGCGGTGAAATCGAAAACCATGTGCGCGTCGGCTATGGCTCTTATGACCGTCAGCAGCAGGCGCTCGACAGTGGTGGTTCACTGAGCGACACCCTGAGCTATCGCCTCAATCTCAATCGCCTGCGCAGCAACGGCTGGATCGATCGCGGCGACGCGTCCAGCGATTTCATCAGTGTCGCCCTGCGCTGGCAGGCCACCGACGACCTGGCCTTCACCCTCGCTCACGATTTTGGCGACCAGCGTCCACAGAACTATTTCGGCACGCCGCTGATCAACGGCCGGTTGCAGGACAGCCTGCGCAACAAAAACTACAACGTGCGCGACGACCAGCAACACTACAACGATCAGTGGACGCGCCTGACCACGGATTGGCAGATCAACGATGCCGTCAGCGCCAGCAACGAGCTGTACTACCTCAAGGCCCGTCGCCGCTGGCAGAACGCCGAGAACTACAACTTCGACACCGCAACCCAACAACTCAGCCGCAGCGGCTACTTCGGCATCGGCCACCAGCAGGAGCAGTTCGGCGACCGCCAGACCTTCACCTTCAAGCACTCGCTGTTCGGTCTCGACAGCCAGACCGTGACCGGCGTCGATTACAACCGCATCCGCTTCCAGCTCAACAGCAACTCGCCATTCAACGACGTGTTGCCGAACGGCCAGGCGCTGGACCTGTATCACCCGCAACCGGGCTATTTCGAAAGCGCCAATCGTACCGCGATCAGTTCGACAGCACCACGAAACAGATGTCGCTGTTCGCCGAAAACCGCACGCAGTTGAGCGAGCGCTGGTCGCTGGTGACCGGCGTGCGCCGCGACTACGTACAGGTGGATCGCAACAATCTGATCGACGACAGTCAGAGCGACAAGACCCTGACCGGCAACAACTGGAAGGCCGGACTGGTGTTTGCCCTGACGCCCGAGACTTCGTTTTACGGGCAGGTCGCGACCAGCACCGACGGCATCGGCGGGCTGATTTCCCTGAGCCCGAGCCAGCAACAATACGACCTGTCGACCGCACGCCAGACCGAGGTCGGTATGAAACAGTTGTTCTGGGATCAGCGCGGCGAGTTCACCCTGGCGGCCTATCGCATCGTCAAGAAGAAGCTGCTGACGGACGATCCAGGCAACCCGACGCTCAAGCAGCAAGTCGGCCAGCAATCGTCCAACGGTCTGGAAGCGAGCCTCGATCTGCAATTGCCGCACGCCTGGCAGTTGCAGGCCAACGCCGCGATTGTGAAGGCCAAGTACGATGATTTTTCTGAGGTGGTCAACGGGCAAACCCTGTCGTACAACGGCAACCGCCCGGTGGACGTGCCACGGCGCACCGCCAATCTTTGGCTGAACAAACACCTCAGCGATGATCTGAAGGCTGGTGCCGGCGTGCGTTATGTCGATGCGCGCTACGCCGACATGGCCAACCGCAATGAACTGCCGAGTTACACCGTGGTCGATGCGACACTGTCCTGGCAAGCCTTGCGCAACACCACGCTGGGCCTGCAGCTGAACAATCTGTTTGACCGCCAGTACGCGCAAAGCCAATACAATGAGGGCCGGCAATGGATCCTCGGCGAGCCGAGATCGTTCTTCGTCACGGCGGATTACACCTTTTGACCCAACCCCTGTAGGAGCTGCCGCAGGCTGCGATCTTTTGCTGTTGCTTTTAAAGAGATCGCAGCCTGCGGCAGCTCCTACAGGGGCAAGCATCGCTTCATGAGAATTTGATGACCTCACTGACCCTCACCAACCTCGCCTGGACACCCCTGGGCCACGGCCACTGCCATCACCAGTTCCAGCTGCGTGACGCCTCGTTGCAGGTGGCCGCCGGTGAGTTTGTCGGTTTGATCGGCCCCAACGGCAGCGGCAAGACCAGCCTGCTGCGCTGCGCCTATCGCTTCAGCCAACCGGAAAACGGTGAGGTCAGACTCGATCATCACAACGTGTGGAAACAATCCTCACGCTGGTGCGCAAAACGCATCGCCGTTGTCTTGCAGGAATTCCCTGATGCCTTCGGCCTGACCGTCGAAGAGGTTGTCGCGATGGGCCGCACACCGCACAAAGGCCTGTTCGATGGCGACACGGTTGAAGATCGAAATCTTGCGACGCAAGCGCTCAAATCAGTCGGCCTCGACGGCTTCGAAGACCACGCGTTCGCCACCCTTTCCGGCGGGGAAAAACAACGGGTGATCCTCGCCCGCGCCCTGACTCAGCAACCGCAACTGTTGATCCTCGACGAGCCGACCAACCACCTCGACCCGCGCTATCAGCTCGAACTGCTGCAACTGGTCAAGCGCCTGCAGATCGGCACCCTCGCCAGCATCCACGATCTGAATCTGGCCGCCGCCTTCTGTGACCGTCTGTACGTGATCAACCACGGCCGCATCGTCGCCAGCGGCACGCCGCAACAGGTGCTCACCCGCGAGCTGCTGCGCGACGTGTTCGGCGTCGAGGCGCTGATCGACTCCCACCCCCTCCACGGCTACCCGCGAATCACCTGGATAACCCGACCATGACTGTGCGTTCCCTGCTTTGCGTCGCTCTTTTGTTGTGCAGTGCTCAAGCCCTGGCCGAAGCCACGAAATACCCGCTGACCATCCACAGCTGCAACCGCGAGGTGAGCTTCAGCGAGGCGCCGAAACACGCGGTCAGCCACGACATCAACATGACCCAAATGATGCTCGCCCTCGGCCTCAAATCGCGTATGGCCGGGTACAGCGGTGTCAGTGGCTGGAAGTCGGTGACGCCCCAGATGCAGTCGCTGCTCGACGGCTTGCCGGAGCTGGCCGCGAAATATCCGTCGGTGGAAACCCTGCTCAACGCCAACGTCGATTTCTTCTTCGCCGGCTGGGATTACGGCATGCGCGTGGGCGGTGATCTCACCCCGCAGACCCTGCAACCGCTGGGCATCAACGTGTATGAGCTGACCGAATCCTGCGCCTTCGTGATGAAGCGCCCGGCGGCGACGCTGGAGGACACCTACAACGACCTGCGCAACCTCGGCAAAATCTTCGACGTGCAGGATCGCGCCAACGCGCTGATCGCCGACATGCAGCAGCAGGTCGCCGAAATCCGCAAAGACCTGCCCGCCGACAAACCGCGCGTGTTCCTCTACGACAGCGGCGAAGACCGCGCGATGACTTCCGGCCGCCTCGGCATGCCGCAGGCGCTGATCGATGCCGCCGGCGGGCGCAACATTCTCGATGACGTCGAAGCGAGCTGGACCCGGGTCAACTGGGAGACCGTGGTCGAACGCAATCCGCAGGTAATCGTGATCGTCGACTACAGCGAAATCACCGCCGAGCAGAAGATCGAATTCCTGCTGAAGAACCCGGCGCTGCAGTCAGTCGACGCGATCAAGAACCAGCGTTTCATCGTTATCCCTTACGTGCAGGCCACGCCGGGGATCGATAACGTGCTGGCGGTGGAAACCCTGGCCAAGGGATTCCACGGCGAATGATCGACCGTCGCTATGCCCTATTGCTGACCGCCCTCGGCGCCCTGTTGCTGATGTCATGCGTGGTGTCGCTCGGCTTTGGTCCGGCGCGGGTGCCGGTGGATGTCGTATGGCGGATTCTGCTGCACAAGGCCTTCGGCTTCGGCGATGTAAGTTGGAGCGCCGGGCAGGAACACATCGTCTGGCTGATCCGCGTCCCGCGCATGTTGCTCGGCGCATTGGTCGGTGCCGGCCTGGCATTGATCGGCGCGGTGCTGCAAGCGGTGACGCGCAATCCACTGGCCGATCCACACCTGCTGGGCGTCACCTCCGGCGCGACCTTGGGCGCGGTCATCGTGGTGCTGCACATCGGTGAAATCGTCGGCCTGCTGACCTTGCCGATTGCCGCGTTCATCGGTGCGCTGCTGAGCATGTTTCTGGTGCTGGGCATCGCCAATCGCCAAGGTCGGCTCGACAGCGACCGCTTGCTGCTGTGCGGCGTGGCGGTGTCGTTCGTGATGATGGCGATCGCCAACCTGCTGCTGTTCATGGGCGACCACCGAACCAGTTCGGCGGTGATGTTCTGGATGCTCGGCGGCCTCGGCCTGGCGCGCTGGGAACTGCTGGCGGTGCCGGCCCTGAGCGTACTGCTTGGCCTCGGCTTGCTGCTGGGCATGGCCCGACCGCTGAACGCGCTGATGGCCGGCGAGCAGACCGCCGTGACCCTCGGCTTGAACGCCCGGGCAGTGCGTTTGCGGGTGTTTGTGATCGCGTCCTTGATGACCGGCGTGCTGGTGTCGATCAGCGGCTCGATCGGTTTTGTCGGGCTGATGGTGCCGCACATTGCCCGGCGCCTGGTCGGCGCCGAACATCGCCGCCTGCTACCGGCCTGCGTGCTGCTCGGCAGCCTGTTTCTGGTGTGGGTCGATGTTGCCGCGCGCACGATGATTGCCCCCGAGGACCTGCCCATAGGGGTCGCCACCGCGGCCATTGGCGGCCTGTTCTTCATCGGCCTGATGCGCCGCCGCTGACACAACACAGACCAAAAACTGTAGGAGCTGCCGCTGGCTGCGATCTTTTGACTTTGATTTTTCATGATCAAAAGCAAGATCAAAGGATCGCAGCCTTCGGCAGCTCCTACAGGATCAGAGTGCGCCCTAATCTGGCGCATTCGAGCGCACCGTCACACGCGACTCGTCCCTTCATGGTGCACCCCACCAACGCACAGCCGCTCTAACCCGACATTTCCCTGCCTAATCCCGACCGGGCACAGCCCTTGCAAAACACACCTTCAGTCGTCCGCATCTGCCAACCATAAAAAATTTTAACGTTCATGGAGATCGCACAATGAAGCGTCGCAGTTTGATCAAGGCTTTCACACTCACGGCAAGCATTGCCGCGATGGGCATGACCTGGACTGTCCAGGCGGCAGAGACCATCAAGGTCGGGATTCTGCATTCGTTGTCCGGAACCATGGCGATCTCCGAAACGTCGCTCAAAGACATGGCGCTGATGACCATCGACGAGATCAACGCCAAGGGTGGGGTAAACGGCAAGATGCTCGAACCGGTGGTGGTCGACCCGGCGTCGAACTGGCCGCTGTTCGCCGAAAAGGGCCGGCAGTTGCTGACCCAGGACAAGGTCGCGGTGGTGTTCGGTTGCTGGACCTCGGTGTCGCGTAAATCGGTGTTGCCGGTGTTCGAAGAGCTCAACGGCCTGCTGTTCTACCCGGTGCAATACGAAGGCGAAGAAATGTCGCCGAACGTGTTCTACACCGGCGCCGCACCCAACCAGCAAGCGATCCCGGCGGTTGAATATTTGATGAGCGAAGAAGGCGGTAGCGCCAAGCGCTTCTTCCTGCTCGGCACCGACTACGTCTACCCGCGCACCACCAACAAGATCCTGCGCTCGTTCCTGCACTCCAAAGGCGTGGCCGACAAGGACATCGAAGAGGTCTACACCCCGTTCGGTCACAGCGACTATCAAACCATCGTCGCCAACATCAAGAAATTCTCCGCCGGCGGCAAGACCGCCGTCATCTCCACCGTCAACGGCGACTCCAACGTGCCGTTCTACAAAGAACTGGCCAACCAAGGCCTGAAGGCCACCGATGTACCGGTGGTGGCGTTCTCGGTGGGTGAAGAAGAACTGCGCGGCATCGACACCAAGCCGCTGGTGGGCAACCTCGCGGCGTGGAACTACTTCGAGTCGGTGGAGAACCCGGTGAACAAGAAGTTCGTCGCGGACTGGAAGGCCTACGCCAAGAAACACAATCTGCCGGGCGCCGACAAAGCGGTGACCAACGACCCGATGGAAGCCACCTACGTCGGCATCCACATGTGGGCGCAGGCGGTCGAGAAAGCCAAGTCCACCGACGTCGACAAAGTGCGTGAAGCGCTGGCCGGCCAGACCTTCGCCGCGCCGTCGGGGTACACCCTGACCATGGACAAGACCAACCACCACCTGCACAAGCCGGTGATGATCGGCGAGATCCAGAGCGACGGTCAGTTCAACGTGGTGTGGCAGACCGAAGGGCCGATCCGCGCACAGCCATGGAGTCCGTTTATCGATGGCAACGACAAGAAGCCGGATTATGCGGTGAAGAGCAACTGAGCTATTGGGTGTCGGGCGGATGAGATTTTGCGACCCGACATCCGATTCCCTGCGGGATGAACATTTGTGGTGAGGGGGCTTGCCCCCGTTGGGTCGCGGAGCGGCCCCAAGACCGGTATTTGCGGTGTTTCAAGTTCACCGCGTGCTCCGGTTTTACGGCTGCTTCGCAGCCGAACGGGGGCAAGCCCCCTCGCCACAAGGCTCGCTCCCACAATGTCCGCGTCAAGGCGACTGACTATGCCCACTGCTTTCTACCGCTTTATCTGTGCCATCGCACTGCTGTTGCCAATGATGGCCTTTGCCAGCGACGCCGAAGACTTCGTCGCCGCCAACCCCGTGCAACAAGCCAAACTGCTGGAAGCCTGGGCCGCGCAGCCCGATCCGGCGCGTGTCGAGTTGATCAATGCGCTGCAGCAAGGCGAATTGACCATCGATGGCCAAGCCAAAACCCTGCGCCTGAACAACCGCCTGCGGGGTCTGATCGACACCGCGCTGGCCAGCCACCAATTGCTCGCCGCCGACGCCAAAACCCGTCTGGCCGCCGCGCAGCAATTGCAGAAAAGCGCGAAACCCGCGCAGCTGAAATTCCTCGACCAGCAACTGGCTGGCGAAAAAGATCCCGGCGTTCACGACGCCCTGAGCCTGGCCCTGGCCAATCTGCAACTGGTGGACGCCGACCCGGCGGTGCGTCTGGCCGCCGTGCGCCTGCTCGGTGAAACCGGCGACCCACTAGCCCGCACCCGCCTCGAAGGCTTGCTCGAACCGGGTGTCGAAACCGATGCGGGTGTGCGCACGGCCGCCGAAACCAGCCTCGCTCAAGTCAAACGCAAACTGCTGATCGGCGAAGTGCTCGGTCAGGCGTTCAGCGGCATGTCCCTCGGTTCGATCCTGCTGCTCGCGGCACTCGGTCTGGCGATCACCTTCGGCCTGCTCGGGGTGATCAACATGGCCCACGGCGAGATGCTGATGCTCGGCGCCTACTCGACCTACGTCGTGCAGTTGATGTTCCAGCGCTACGCCCCGCAAGCCATCGAGTTTTATCCGCTGATCGCGCTGCCGGTGGCGTTCTTTGTCACGGCGGCAATCGGCATGGCACTGGAACGCACGGTGATTCGTCATCTCTATGGCCGACCGCTGGAAACCCTGCTCGCCACCTGGGGCATCAGCCTGATGCTGATCCAGCTGGTGCGTCTGCTGTTCGGCGCGCAGAACGTTGAAGTGGCGAATCCGGCGTGGCTGTCCGGCGGCATTCAAGTGCTGCCGAATCTGGTGCTGCCGTACAACCGCATCGTGATCATCGCCTTCGCCTTGTTCGTGGTGGTGCTGACCTGGCTGCTGCTGAACAAGACCCGACTGGGCCTCAACGTGCGCGCGGTCACCCAGAACCGCAACATGGCCGCCTGCTGTGGCGTGCCGACCGGGCGCGTCGACATGCTCGCCTTCGGCCTCGGTTCGGGCATCGCCGGCCTCGGTGGTGTGGCGCTGAGCCAGATCGGCAACGTCGGCCCGGACCTGGGCCAGAGCTACATCATTGATTCGTTCCTGGTGGTGGTGCTCGGCGGCGTCGGGCAACTGGCGGGCAGCGTACTGGCGGCGTTCGGCCTGGGCATCGCCAACAAGATTCTCGAGCCGCAGATCGGTGCGGTGCTCGGCAAGATCCTGATCCTCGCGTTGATCATTCTGTTTATCCAGAAACGTCCGCAAGGCCTCTTCGCACTGAAAGGACGGGTGATCGACTGATGAACCAGCCTCTGTTAGTCACAGCCACACAAAAGGCCGGGCCGAAAGCCACGCTGGCGGTCGGTGCGGTCATTCTCGCGCTGCTGATCGCCCTGCCGCTGCTGTCGCTGTTGTCACCGGACAGCGCGTTGCACGTTTCGGCCTACACCCTGACGCTGGTCGGCAAAATCCTCTGCTACGCCATCGTCGCGCTGGCGCTGGATCTGGTCTGGGGATACGCCGGACTGCTATCGCTGGGCCATGGTCTGTTCTTCGCCCTCGGCGGTTATGCGATGGGCATGTACTTGATGCGGCAGGCGGCCGGCGATGGCTTGCCAGCGTTCATGACCTTTCTGTCGTGGACCGAATTGCCGTGGTACTGGAGCGGCACCAGCAGCTTTATCTGGTCGATGTGTCTGGTGGTGTTGGCACCGGGTCTGCTGGCGCTGGTGTTCGGCTTCTTCGCCTTCCGCTCGCGGATCAAGGGCGTGTATTTCTCGATCATGACCCAGGCCCTGACCTTCGCCGGCATGCTCCTGTTTTTCCGCAACGAGACCGGGTTCGGCGGCAACAACGGCTTCACCAATTTCCGCACGATTCTCGGTTTCGGCATTACCGAGCCGGGCACCCGCGCGGTGCTGTTTCTGGCCACGGTGTTGTTGCTGGTGACCAGCCTGTTCATCGGCTGGCGCCTGGCGCGGAGCAAGTTCGGCCGGGTGCTGACCGCGCTGCGCGATGCAGAAAACCGGCTGATGTTCTGCGGCTACGACCCGCGCGGTTTCAAGCTGTTCGTCTGGGTGCTGAGCGCCGTGTTGTGCGGCCTGGCCGGTGCCTTGTACGTGCCGCAGGTGGGGATCATCAATCCCAGCGAAATGTCGCCGACCAACTCCATCGAAGCGGCGGTCTGGGTCGCCCTCGGCGGACGCGGGACGTTGATCGGCCCGTTGCTCGGCGCCGGTGTGGTCAACGGCATGAAGAGCTGGTTCACCGTGGCCTTCCCCGAATACTGGCTGTTCTTCCTCGGCGCGCTGTTCATCGTCGTGACGTTGTACCTGCCCAAGGGTGTGATCGGTCTGCTGAAAAAACGAGGTGAGCAATGAGAGTGACAGCGACTGCCGAATTCATGCTGGAACCGGCGTTCTTTCCCGTCGAACCGAACAAGGATGAAGGCACCAGCCGCGACTCGATAGGCCTCGGCCAGCGGGTCGGTCCGGGCCTCGACACCCGCCACGGCACGATCCTGACTCTGGAAGACATCAGCGTCAGCTTCGACGGCTTCCGCGCCCTGAACAATCTGAACCTGTACATCGGCGTCGGCGAATTGCGCTGCATCATCGGCCCCAACGGCGCGGGCAAGACCACGCTGATGGACGTGATCACCGGCAAGACCCGCCCCAGCCACGGCAAGGCGTGGTTCGGCGAAACCCTGGACCTGACGCAGATGAGCGAAGTGCAGATCGCCCAGGCCGGGATCGGGCGCAAGTTCCAGAAGCCGACGGTGCTCGAAGCGTTGAGCGTGTTTGAAAACCTTGAGCTGGCGCAGAAGACCGACAAGTCGGTGTGGGCCAGTCTGCGTGCGCGTTTGAGCGGCGAGCAGCGCGATCGCATCAGCGAAGTGCTGGAGACCATTCGCCTGACCACCTCGGTCAATCGCGCGGCGAGCTTGCTGTCCCACGGCCAGAAGCAGTTTCTGGAGATCGGCATGCTGCTGATGCAGGACCCGCAACTGTTGCTGCTCGACGAACCGGTGGCGGGCATGACCGACGCCGAAACCGAATTCACCGCCGAGCTGTTCAAGTCGCTGGCCGGCAAGCATTCGCTGATGGTGGTGGAGCACGACATGGGCTTTGTCGGCTCGATTGCCGACCACGTCACCGTGTTGCATCAGGGTAGCGTGCTGGCGGAAGGCTCACTGGAGCAGGTGCAGGAAAACGAGCGGGTGATCGAGGTCTACCTCGGCCGCTGATGATCCATCCCCTGTAGGAGCTGCCGCAGGCTGCGATCTTTTGATCTTGCTCTTCAAAAACAACATCAAAAGATCGCAGCCTTCGGCAGCTCCTACAGGGGATTTGAGGAGATTTTGGAAATGCTTCAAGTCGACAAGCTGCACCAGTACTACGGCGGTAGCCACATCCTGCGTGGCCTGAGCTTTGACGTTAAGGTCGGCGAAGTCACCTGCCTGCTCGGGCGCAACGGTGTGGGCAAGACCACCCTGCTCAAATGCCTGATGGGCCTGTTGCCGGCCAAGGAAGGCGCGGTGAACTGGGAGGGCAAAGCGATCACCACGCTCAAGCCGCACCAGCGCGTACACGCCGGCATCGCCTATGTGCCACAGGGTCGAGAAATCTTCGGCCGGCTGACCGTGGAAGAAAATCTGCTGATGGGTTTGTCACGGTTTCCCGGCAGCGAAGCGAAAGAAGTCCCAGGTTTCATCTACGAACTGTTCCCGGTGCTGCTACAAATGAAGCAGCGCCGCGGTGGCGACCTCTCCGGCGGCCAGCAACAGCAACTGGCGATCGGTCGCGCACTGGCCAGCCGCCCGCGTTTGCTGATCCTCGACGAACCCACCGAAGGCATTCAACCGTCGGTGATCAAGGAGATCGGCGCGGTGATCAAGACACTCGCGGCCCGTGGCGACATGGCGATTTTGCTGGTGGAGCAGTTCTACGATTTCGCTGCGGAGCTGGCCGATCAGTACCTGGTGATGTCCCGGGGCGAGATCGTGCAGCAGGGTCGCGGGGAAAATATGGAGGCCGAAGGTGTACGAGGTCTGGTAACGATTTAATCTGTAGCTTCCTAACGATAATTACACACCATGAATCTAGCGCTTCCCACTGCCCTGTTTACCCCGAGCTGGCACGCCGAGCTGGAGCTGGCCTACGCCCGCTTCGGCGACTGCACGCGCCCGGTTCAACGCCGGCACCTCGGCCCGCTGCGGGTGCAAAAGCACCTGTACGCCGAAGGCCCCGAGGTCTGCCAGCACATCATCGTCCACCCACCGGGCGGGATCGCCGGCGGTGACCGGCTGAACATCAGCGCCCGCGTCGAAGCGCACGCCTGGGCGCAGATCACCAGCCCCGGCGCGGCCAAGTGGTATCGCGCGACGGGGCCGGCGTATCAGCAACTCGACCTGAAAGTAGCCGCCGGCGCGACGCTGGAATGGCTGCCACAGGAAACCATCGTCTACAGCGCCGCCCAGGCGGAACTCACGACCTCGATCGAGCTTGAGGGTGACGCGCGACTGTTCTACTGGGACGTGGTGGCGCTGGGGCGTCCGGCCAGTGGCGAACGCTTCGACCTTGGGCATTTCCAGGCGCATCTGGATATTCGCCGCGACGGCCACTTGCTCTGGCACGAGCGCCAGCGCATCGGCGGCAATGACGGGTTGCTCGATTCGCCCATCGGCCTGGATGGCAACCCGGTGTTTGCGACGCTGTTGGTCACCGGTGAAATCGATGCCGAGCTGCTGGAACGTTGTCGCTCGCTGAGCCATGAAGTGCGTGGGGATCTGACGCAGTTGCCGGGGTTGCTGGTTGCCCGCTGCCTGGCGAGCGAGGCACTGCTGGCCCGCGCCTGGCTGATCGACCTGTGGCGCCTGTTGCGCCCGGCGCTGCTCGGCCGCGAGGCCCAGCCGCCAAGAATCTGGAGCACCTGAAATGCAATCTCCCTGTAATCCCCTGTAGGAGCTGCCGCAGGCTGCGATCTTTTGATCTTGCTTCTGGATATCAACATCAAAAGATCGCAGCCTGCGGCAGCTCCTACAGGGTGTACGACTTAACTTTCTTCTGCCGAGATTTGAAAAACAAATGGACCTGACCCCACGCGAAAAAGACAAGTTACTGATCTTCACCGCCGGCCTCGTCGCCGAGCGGCGCCTGGCGCGCGGTGTGAAGCTCAATTACCCGGAAGCCATGGCCTACATTTCCGCCGCGCTGCTTGAAGGTGCCCGGGATGGCCAGACCGTGGCCGAGCTGATGCACTTCGGCACCACCCTGCTGAGCCGCGAGCAAGTGATGGAAGGCATCCCGGAAATGATCCCGGAGATCCAGGTCGAAGCGACGTTCCCCGACGGCACCAAACTGGTCACCGTCCACCAACCGATCGTCTGAGGCCGCGCCATGACTTACACCATTCGCGATGCCCTGCACGCCGACCTGCCGGCGATCCGCGACATCTACAACGACGCGGTGCTCAACACCACAGCGATCTGGAACGAGTCGGCGGTCGACCTCGGTAACCGCCAGGCCTGGTTCAGTGCGCGCCAGGCCCAGGCTTACCCGATTCTGGTGATTGTCGACGGCGACAATGCGGTGCTCGGCTACGCTTCATTCGGTGACTGGCGGCCGTTCGACGGTTTCCGCCACACCGTCGAGCATTCTGTCTACGTGCGCAGCGACCAGCGCGGCAACGGTCTCGGCCCGCAATTGATGAGCTCGCTGATCGAACGGGCGAAAGCCTGTGACAAACACGTGATGGTCGCCGCCATTGAAAGTGGCAACGCCGCTTCCATTCGTCTGCACGAACGCGTCGGTTTCAGCATCACCGGGCAGATGCCGCAAGTCGGCACCAAGTTCGGCCGCTGGCTCGACCTGACGTTCATGCAACTGACCCTCAATCCTGGCGCACAGCCGCCGGTGGCCAACAAGGAGTGACACGCGATGAACCCCGCTCAACTGCGACGCGTCAATGCGGAAAGTTTTGCGCACTATCGTCAGGGCCTGATTGATCTGCTGCTCGACGCCGTGGGCTATGGCGCCAGTGTCGGCTTCATGGCCGACCTCGATGCCGCACAGGCCCGCGCCTATTTCGATGATGTGCAGCAACAAGTGAACAAGGGCAGCGTGTTGCTCTGGGTGGTGGTCAAGGACGAAGAGGTGCAGGCCAGTGTGCAGTTGGGCCTGTGTCAGAAGGCCAACGGCCTCAATCGCGCCGAAGTGCAGAAACTGCTGGTGCGTGAGCAGGCGCGCCGGCGCGGCCTCGGTCAGCAATTGATGAATGCGCTGGAACTCGAAGCCCGTCAGCACAAGCGCGGCATGCTCTACCTCGACACCGAAGCCGGCTCCCCCGCCGAAGATTTCTACAAAGCCTTGGGTTACACCCGAGCCGGCGAAATCCCCGACTACGCCTGCGACCCGCACGGCACCTATCGACCGACCGCCCTCTATTACAAGATTCTGCAAGGAGCCCGGCCATGATTCCCGGCCAGTACCTGATCCAGCCCGGCGACATCGAACTGAATGTCGGCCGCCGCACCGTCAGCCTGAAAGTCGCCAACAGCGGTGACCGGCCGATCCAGGTCGGCTCGCACTATCACTTTTTCGAAACCAACGATGCGCTGACCTTTGATCGCGCCGCCAGCCGAGGCATGCGCCTGAACATCCCGGCCGGGACCGCCGTGCGCTTCGAGCCGGGGCAAAGCCGCGAGGTCGAACTGGTGGAGTACGCCGGGCTTCGCCGGGTGTTCGGTTTTGCCGGGCGGGTGATGGGTGATCTCGACTGAGATCGGTGCGAACCCAAAAAGATCGCAGCCTTCGGCAGCTCCTACAAATGCTCTGCGGTCTCGAGCCGAGCACTGACTGTAGGAGCTGTCGAGCGCAGCGAGGCTGCGAAAGCGAGCTATGCGAGCGGTCTCAAATCCAATTGAATCCCAAGGCAAGCACATGAAGATTTCCAGAAACGCCTACGCCGACATGTTCGGCCCCACCGTCGGCGACAAGGTGCGCCTGGCGGACACCGAACTGTGGATCGAAGTCGAAAAAGACTTCACCACCTACGGCGAAGAAGTGAAGTTCGGTGGCGGCAAAGTGATCCGCGACGGCCAGGGCCAGAGTCAGTTGCTCGCGGCCGAAGTGGTCGACACCTTGATCACCAACGCGCTGATCATCGACCACTGGGGCATCGTCAAAGCGGACGTCGGCCTCAAGGACGGGCGCATCGCCGCGATCGGCAAGGCCGGCAACCCGGACGTGCAGCCCAACATTACCATCGCCATCGGCGCCAGCACCGAAGTGATCGCCGGTGAAGGCATGATCCTCACCGCTGGCGGCATCGACACCCACATCCACTTCATCTGCCCGCAGCAGATCGAAGAAGCGCTGATGAGCGGCGTCACCACCATGATCGGCGGTGGCACCGGACCTGCCACCGGCACCAACGCCACCACCTGCACCTCCGGGCCGTGGCACCTGGCGCGCATGCTCCAGGCCGCCGATGCGTTCCCGATGAACATCGGCCTCACCGGCAAGGGCAACGCCAGCCTGCCGGAGCCGTTGATCGAGCAGGTCAAGGCCGGCGCCATCGGCCTCAAGTTGCACGAAGACTGGGGCACCACCCCGGCAAGCATCGACAACTGCCTGAGCGTCGCCGACCAGTACGATGTGCAGGTGGCGATCCACACCGACACCCTCAACGAATCGGGTTTCGTCGAAACCACCCTTGGCGCCTTCAAGGGCCGCACCATCCACACCTACCACACCGAGGGTGCCGGTGGCGGCCACGCGCCGGACATCATCAAGGCCTGCGGTTTCGCCAACGTGCTGCCGAGTTCGACCAACCCGACCCGGCCGTTCACCCGCAACACCATCGACGAACACCTCGACATGCTGATGGTCTGCCACCACCTCGACCCGAGCATCGCCGAAGACGTGGCGTTCGCCGAGAGCCGCATCCGCCGCGAGACGATTGCTGCCGAAGACATCCTTCACGACCTCGGCGCGTTCTCGATGATCAGCTCCGACAGCCAGGCCATGGGCCGTGTCGGCGAAGTCATCACACGCACCTGGCAGACTGCTGACAAAATGAAAAAACAGCGCGGCCCGCTGCCTCAGGACGGCGAAGGCAACGACAACTTCCGCGCCAAACGCTACATCGCCAAGTACACGATCAACCCGGCGATCACCCATGGCATCAGCCATGAAGTGGGATCGGTGGAAGTCGGCAAATGGGCGGATCTGGTGCTGTGGCGTCCGGCGTTTTTCGGCGTGAAACCGACGCTGATCCTCAAGGGCGGTGCGATCGCTGCCAGCCTGATGGGCGACGCCAACGCGTCGATTCCAACCCCGCAACCGGTGCACTACCGCCCGATGTTCGCCAGCTACGGCGGCTCGCTGCACGCCACCAGTCTGACCTTCATCAGCCAGGCGGCCCAAGAGGCCGGACTGCCCGAAGCCCTGGGTCTGAAGAAGAAAATCGCTGTGGTCAAAGGCTGCCGCGAGGTGCAGAAAACCGACCTGATCCACAACGACTATCTGCCGAACATCGACGTCGACCCGCAGACCTATCAGGTCAAGGCCGACGGCGTGCTGCTGTGGTGTGAGCCGGCGGAAACCCTGCCAATGGCCCAGCGTTATTTCCTGTTCTGACGCAGCCGACACGCGGTAGAAAGGCCCCGGGGCCGTGCCTTGCGCACAGTCTCGGGGCCTTTTTCGTGCGGGTGTGAAACCACCGCGCAAACGGTCGTGTATTTCTCGCCAAAGGGACTACTATTCGATTCGCTCCACCTCTTTTCAGGAACTGCCCATGCGTCTATCCGAGTTCATCCTGGCCAATATCGAGCCTATCGTCGATGAGTGGGAACAGTTCGCCGCGACCATCACGCCGGCCGCCGACTACCTGGATTCCACGGCCCTGCGCGATCACGCCAGCGCCATCCTGCGGGCCGCGGCCCGCGACATGAGCAAGCCGCAGAGCCCTGCCGAACAGGCCGCCAAAGCCAAGGGTGAAGGCCCGGAAAAGACCCCGAGCCTGGACGAGGCTGGCGCCAGTCATGGCGAGCTGCGCCACACCGTGGGTTTTGACCTGGTGCAGATGACCTCCGAGTTCCGTCATCTGCGTGCCTGCGTGATCCGCCTGTGGGTCGACAGCCTCAAAGCCCCGGACATGGCCTATTTTCAGGACATGATCCGCTTCAACGAAGCCATCGACGAAGCGCTGGCCGAATCGACCGCCGCCTACGCCGAACAGGTCAATCACTCGCGGGACATCTTCCTCGCCATCCTCGGTCATGACCTGCGCGCGCCCTTGCAGGCAGTGAGCATGTCCACTGAACTGCTGTTGCGCAAATCCAGCCTGGAGGGCGATGCCCTGACCTGTGCCCTGCACATCAAGCGTGGCGCTCGGCACATGGCGGCGATGGTCAGCGACTTGCTGGAGCTGGTGCGCGGTCGTCTGGGTCGATCCTTGCCGATCGAGCCGGTGCCAATGGACATGGCCGATGCCGCACGGGCGGCGATTGCCGAGGCGTGCGCCGGCAATCCGGAGTGCGATCCGAGGCTCAATGTGAACGGCGACACGCGCGGTACCTGGGATGCCGGCCGAATCGACCAGTTACTGCAGAACCTGATCGGTAATGCCTTGCAGCATGGAGCCAACAAGCGCGATGTCACCCTCAATATCAGTGCTCAGGGCGAAAACGTCTGCCTGTCGGTGCACAACCACGGCACACCGATTCCCGAAGAGGCGCTCGGAACGATCTTCGACCCGTTGGTGCGCAGCGCCGACGAGGAGCTCGGGCAGCCATCGACCAGCCTCGGGTTGGGGTTGTTTATCGTCAAGGAAGTGGTGAGTGCCCATGGCGGCACCATCGAAGTCAGCTCGAACGAGGCTGACGGGACGCTGTTCAGCGTGGTGTTGCCGAGAAAGGTTTAAGCAGGCTTACCGCGTAATCGTTCTTCGCGAGCAAGCTCGCTCCACAGAAGACCGCGATCAACTGTGGGAGCGAGCCTGCTCGCGAAGAGGCCCGACCAATCAACCGAGAAACATCAGACAGACTACTCGACCACCAACCGCCCCAAGCGCTGGCGCAGCATGCGGTTCTCGGCCCGCAGCTCCTGCACTTCCTCCAGCAGATTCAGCGCCAGCGCGACGCCCTCCCACTCAAGCTCAAGGTCGCGCCGCAACTTGGCGGCGCGCTTGGCCAGACTCAGCTCGTAGTCGGTGAAACGCCATTCCCGGGGCTGCGCGCCCTGAGGTTCGAGGATGCCGTGCTCGACGATTTCGATCACGTAGACGTCCGACAGATCGGCCGCCTCACAGAATTCTGCCATGTCCAGATGAACGATCAGGGGGCTGCTCATGATGGGCTACTCCGTCGTCGGGTTCAGAAGTTCTCTCGCGGATTGAAGGCGGCTTTCTTCGCCAGTTCCTGCCACAGCGCCTTGACCTCGTCGTCCGAGGTTTTCGGCATCACGGCCTTGAGCTGTACAAACAGATAACCCCGCTCACC
Organism: Pseudomonas sp. MG-9; assembly: GCF_018729515.1. Classification (NCBI taxonomy): domain Bacteria; kingdom Pseudomonadati; phylum Pseudomonadota; class Gammaproteobacteria; order Pseudomonadales; family Pseudomonadaceae; genus Pseudomonas; species Pseudomonas sp. MG-9. The sequence goes on along the minus strand of NZ_JAHHZH010000004.1, from coordinate 526,134 downwards.
GGCCTTGTTTTTCAGACCATGACCCTTGGCACGCATGCGCTGGCCGTTCTGGCTGCCTGCGGGCACCTTGAGGTTGATCTTGCCGGTCAGGGTCGGCACAGCCACCTCGGCACCCAGCGCCAGTTCCCATGGCGCCAGCGGCAGGGTGATGATCAGGTTTTCGCCTTCGACATCGAATTTCGGGTGCGGCGCAAAGCGAATGGTCAGGTACAGATCGCCATTGGCCCCACCGCCGATGCCCGGCGCGCCCTGCCCTTTGAGGCGGATGCGTTCGCCGTCGGTCACGCCCGCCGGGATCTTCACGTTCAGGCTCTTGCTGGTGTTGCTGACGTGCTGGCCGTTGGCGTTGTATTGCGGCACCTGGAAGCTGACTTTTTTCGACTCGTCCGACAGCGTCTCCTCAAGGAAGATCGGCAGTTCCATTTCCACGTCTTGCCCTCGGCGCCCTGCACTGCGTTGTTGCCGACCTTCGCCGCCACCGAATCCGGGGCCGCGATTGCCGAAGATCGAACTGAAGAAGTCCGAGAAGTCGCCGGTGTCGCCACCGCCGCCGCCAAAACCGCCACGGCTCTGCCAGCCCGGTGGGCCCTGGAACGGCTGACCGTGCTGACCGTAGCGGCGCAGTTCGTCGTATTCGGCGCGCTTGTCGGCGCTTTTCAGCGCTTCATAGGCTTCCGAGGCGTCCTTGAACTTGGCCTCGGCGTCTTTTTCCTTGCTGACATCGGGGTGGTATTTGCGCGCCAGCTTGCGATAGGCCGCCTTGATCGCCTTGTCGTCCGCTGTCGGCTCCACGCCGAGTATCTTGTAATAGTCTTTGAAGTCCATCGAAGGAATCACCATCCGTTATCGATTTCGCGCCGAGCCCAGCATGCGCTCATTCGCGCGTGCCGGGTTGACCGATCTCAAGTTTGTGACCGGGTGGCGCAACAGAAGTTTATCGGCAGTGGGCGACGGTTCTTGCGACCGCCGGTATGTCTGCCGGCCCATGCCAGCAAGTTTGGGGCGAAGCTGCGACTTTCAAGAAGCTTAGTCGTGAAATAGCAGATGACCGGCCTTCGAATCTGTCGCGCACTGACATACACTGCGCGGCCGTTTTTTGACCGGAACCCGAAAGACATGAACAACGCCTCTCCAGCCCGTGCCTGCGGTATCGACTTCGGCACCTCCAACTCCACCGTCGGCTGGCTGCGCCCCGGCATGGAAACGATGATCGCGCTGGAAGACGACAAGATCACCCTGCCGTCGGTGGTCTTCTTCAACATCGAGGAGCGCCGCCCGGTTTACGGTCGCCTGGCGCTGCACGAGTACCTGGAGGGCTACGAAGGCCGGCTGATGCGCTCGCTCAAGAGCCTGCTCGGTTCCAAGCTGATCAAGCACGACACCAGCGTCCTCGGCACCGCGATGCCGTTCAAGGACTTGCTGGGGCTGTTCATCGGCCAACTGAAGAGCCGCGCCGAAACGGCCGCCGGTCGGGAATTCGAGCAAGTGGTACTGGGCCGTCCGGTGTTCTTCGTCGATGACGATCCACTGGCCGACCAGGAAGCCGAAGACACCCTGGTGGAAGTGGCGCGCAAGCTCGGCTTCAAGGACGTGTCGTTCCAGTACGAACCGATTGCTGCAGCGTTCGACTACGAGTCGACCATTGAAAAGGAAGAGCTGGTACTGATCGTCGACATCGGCGGTGGTACGTCCGACTTCTCGCTGGTACGCCTGTCGCCTGAGCGTCGCGGCATGGACAACCGCCACGACGACATCCTCGCCACCGGCGGCGTGCACATCGGCGGTACCGATTTCGACAAACAGCTGAGCCTGCAAGGCCTGATGCCGCTGTTCGGCTACGGCAGCCGCATGAAGAGCGGCGCCTATATGCCGACCAGCCACCACATGAACCTGGCGACCTGGCACACCATCAACTCGGTGTACTCGCAGAAGTCGACCCTGGCGCTGGGCAGCATGCGCTACGACATCGAGGACACTGGCGGCATCGACCGCCTGTTCAAGCTGATCGAACAGCGCGCCGGGCACTGGCTGGCGATGGAAGTGGAAGAAACCAAGATCCAGTTGACCCACACCGACAACCGCCACGTGCCGCTGGACCGGATCGAACCAGGCCTGAGCGTGGAACTGAGCCGCGCCCTGTTCGAATCGTCCATCGACGCTTTGCTTGAGCGTGTGCGCGGCAGCGTCACACAGCTGTTGAACGATGCCAACGTGTCGGTGGGTCAGGTCGATACCGTGTTCTTCACCGGCGGCTCAAGCGGCATCCCGGCGCTGCGCAATAGCGTCTCGGCAATGCTGCCGAACGCGCGACATGTCGAAGGCAACATCTTTGGCAGCATTGGCAGCGGCCTGGCGATTGAAGCCCGTAAACGCTATGGCGTTTAACGGCAGCTGCAAGCGGCAAGTAAGAGCAAAAGCAAAAGCCACTGCGGCTCTCGCTTCTGCTTTTACTTGTAGCTTGAAGCTTGCAACTCGAAGCTGCTGTTAAACCATTCCTCCGAGCTTCAACTCACTCTTCAGATACGCGTAATAAATCGGCCCTGCCACCACCCCCGGCAGGCCGAACGCGGCTTCGAACACCAGCATCGCCAGCAGCAACTCCCACGACTTGGCACTGATCTGCCCGCCGACAATGCGCGCGTTGAGGAAGTATTCGAGCTTGTGGATGAAAATCAGATAACCCAGCGCCGCGACGGCCACCCAGATCGACAGCGACAGGCCGACGATGGTGATCAGCGTGTTCGACATCAGGTTGCCGATCACCGGCAGCAGGCCGAGCAGGAAGGTCAGGACGATCAGGGTCTTGGTCAACGGCAGCTTGATGCCGAACATCGGCAGGATCACCGCGAGGAAGATCCCGGTGAAGATCGTGTTGAGCAGGGAAATCTTGATCTGTGCGAAGACGATGTTACGAAAGGCCTGGACCAGCAGGTGCAGGCGATCGAACAGTGCGGCGGCCAGCGGCTTGCGCTTGGTCACGTCCGGTATCCGCTGCAGGGCGATGATTGCGCCGAGGACCATGCCGATCAGCAGGGTGACAAACATGTGCGCCGCGTCCTTGCCCACCAGTTGCAGTTCGGACAGGTGCTTGCTTGCCCACTGACCGATGGCAACACGGAACTCGGCGGCGCTGGCAGGCAGGTAGGCATCGAGAAACGGCGGCAGTTGCCCGCGCGCGCGATCGACCACGCCCATGAATTTGTCGAGAGAGGCGCCCGGGTTTTCCGCTTCGTGCAGCAGGAAACTGATGGCGCCGGCAAAGATCAGCGCCAGCGCACTGACCACCAGCGTGCCCAGCAGCGCCACCGCCAGCCAGCGCGCACGCCGGCCTTCGATCAGCCGTTGCAGTTGCGGGGTGAGCATATTGACCAACTCGAACACCAGCAAACCGGCCAGCAGACTGGGCAACAAACGCAGCGGCAACACCAGCAACAAACCGCCGAAAATGATGATGCAACTGACCCAGAACACAACATGACGCTCAGAAAACGTTGGCATACAGCCTCAAAACGAACGGCGTAAAAGGATTGGCAGTCTGCCAGCGATCCGGCGCCGAAGCGAGCAGATGCCCAGCATCCCCGTCGCGCCGAAAAGATCGCAGCCTGCGGCAGCTCCTACAGTATCGAAATCCCCCTGTAGGAGCTGCCGCAGGCTGCGATCTTTTGATCTTATTTTTTCTTCAGGCAATCACTCATGAACGTCTTGCGCGCATCGCCGGTCAGGGCTTTGGTTTTCGCGTCGGCGTTGCAGGTTTTCATTTTTTCCTGCTGCGGGGTCAGGGTCTTGGCGTCGTTGGCCGCCGGCGCTGCCTTGAGGCAGGTGCTCATGAAAGTCTTGCGCTCATCGCCCTTGAGGCTCTTGGCGGTAGCGTCGGCATTACAGGTCGTCATTTTGTTCTGTTGCGCCGTCGCGGCGAAACCCTGGGAACACAGCAGCAGACCGATCATCAACAAAGGGACACGCAATATCTTCATGGAGTTTTCTCCTTGTCGCCGCACCGATGGGTGCGGCCTGTGTTGAAGTGTAGCCAAATCTTGTTACACCTTCCTGCCTTCCAGATGGCTGCGCCGATACTGTTCCGGTGTACATCCGGCCTGCCGGGCAAACATGGCGATGAAGGCCGAGCCGCTGCTGTAACCCAGATCGAAGGCGATTTCCTGCACACTCCGGGTACTTTCCAGCGCCTCGATCGCTGCCAGATAGCGCAAGCGCTGACGCCATTCGCCGAAACTCATCCCCAGTTCGCGCACGAACTGCCGGGCCAGCGTGCGCTCGCTGACATGCACCTGCGCCGCCCAGTGCGCCAGCGGCTGGTTGCTCCCCGGATCGGCCTGCAGCGCGTCGAGGATCGCCAGCAAACCGGGATGGCGCGCGTACGGCAGATAGCATTCATGCACCGGCGCCTGTTGCAGTTGATCGACCAGCACCCGGGCCAGACGCTGATCGGCGTCGAACTCGGGGATTTTCACATCACGGGCAGCGAAGTCCTTGAGAATCGCCTTGAGAATGTCGCTGATCGCCAGCGTGCAGGCGCGCGCCGGCAGATTGGCGCAGACCTTGGGATCGAGGCACACCGCGCGATAGTTGACCGGCTGGTGGCTGTAGAAACTGTGCTCGACCTGCGGCGGCACCCACACCGCGTATTGCGGCGGCGACATGAAGCGGCTGCCGTCGACGTCCATGTGCAGCACGCCGTGGGCCGCGTACTCCAGCGTGCCCCATGGATGCCGGTGCGGCGCGGCGTATTCATGGGCGTTGAAATCGGCGTAGCGGAAATACACCGCTGACGGCAGTTCGCTGAAATCCAGCAGATCGATGTGTTTACTGTTCATGCTGTCCGGTTGCAGAGGCAGGTTGTCCGATTCGCAGTATAGGGCTGCATCCAGACAGGGGATAATCAGCGTTCATCAACGTTCTGGTTTTAACCCATGCAATACGCGTTTCCCCTGCTGGCGATTTTCATCTGGGCCGGCAACACCGTGATCAACAAACTGGCGGTCGGGGCGATCTTCCCCGCCGAGATCGGTTTCTACCGCTGGCTGCTGGCCGGCCTGCTGCTCACGCCGTTCATGCTCAAAGCGGTGATTGCGCACTGGCCGCAGATCCGCCCGAATCTGGGCAAGATCTTCGTCCTCGGCGTGCTCGGCATGGCGGTCTATCAAAGCCTGGCCTACTTCGCCGCGACCCTGACCACCGCGACCAACATGGGCATCATTCTGTCGCTGATGCCACTGATGTCGCTGGCCATGGCAATCATCAGCCTCGGCCAGCGCCTGACCGCCGGTGCGCTGTTCGGCGCGGTGTTGTCGTTCGCCGGCGTGCTGGTGGTGGTGTCGTCCGGCAGCCTCGGCGCCTTGCTGCAACACGGGGTGAACCTGGGTGACGCGATGATGCTGATCGCCACCCTGGCCTACGCGATCTACAGCACCTTGCTGAAAAAATGGCAGCTGCGCCTGCCGCCGCTGGTGTTGCTGTACCTGCAGGTGCTGGTGGCGATTGTGGTGCTGTTTCCGCTGTATGCCGCTTCGCCGAAGACCGGCCTGACCGTGCAGAACATTCCGTTGGTGCTGTATGCGTGCCTGCTGGCATCGATGCTCGCGCCGCTGGCGTGGATGCAAGCGGTGCAGCGTCTGGGGCCGAGCCGCACGACGCTGTTCTTCAACTTGTTGCCGCTGATTACCGCGTTGATTGCGGCGGTGGTGTTGAAGGAAGAGTTGGCGATGTATCACCTGGTCGGCGGGGTGTTGACGTTGGGCGGGGTGATTCTTTCCGAGCGCTGGACCACTGTGTTGGGCCGCAAGGTCTGCGTTGCCTGATGGAAAGGATCGCAGCCTTCGGCAGCTCCTACAGGTGATCGCGTGGATGAGCGCTGAAACCATGTAGGAGCTGCCGCAGGCTGCGATCTTTTGATCTTGTCTTTGCTTTTACAAGCCGGCAGCCTTGAGCCGCGCCGCATGCTCGACAAACAACCGCACCGGATCCGCGCCCTTGCCCACCAGCCCCAGCGACTGGTTGACGATGTCGAAGTGATCCAGCGGATAGTCGTCGCCAATCACCGTGCCCAGGTGCGAGCTGTACCGCCCGACCATTCCGTCGCACTGCCCCGGCTCGCGCACGAAGGTTTTCGCGAACAACCGGCAGCTGCGATTGGTGCCGTCAAACAGATTGCCGCCACGATCGGTCTTGCCCGGTTGCAACGTGCCCGACCACGAGTAATACCGCACGCCGTTGACCTCTTTCGGTCCGTGTCCGCCCCAGGTTTCGGGCAGACCTTGTGGATATCGCTGATTGAACAGCGCCACGCCTTCACTGGTCAGCGATTGATGCGAGGCGTGGATATCCACCGGCAGTTTCGGCCCGTGGTAACCGGTTTCCAGCAGCGCCATCAGCCAGCCGACAAAACGCAGCAGCGCCTTGAGCAGGCGGCCCTTCGCGCTGTTCGCCGGGTAGTGTTTTTGCAGATAGTCGGCCAGTTCCGAACCGTGATTGGGGCCGGCCACCGAGGTCACCGACGCGACCAGATCCGGCCTTTTGGCGGCGGCATAACGGGCGGTCAACGAACCCTGGCTGTGGCCAAACAGATTGACCCTGGCGGCGCCGGTTTCACGCAATATTTCGTCGATGCGCGCCAGCAACTGCTCGCCGCGCACCTCGGTGGAATTGAGCGGCGAGACCTGCACCGCGATCACCGTTGCACCACCGCGGCGCAACGCCTTGATGATCCCGTACCAGTACGGGTACAGCAGCAGCCGGATAAACCCGAGCATGCCCGGCACCAGCACCAGTGGATAACGTGTCGCCGTACCTTGTGACATGGGCAAACATCCTTGTGGTCGCGAGTGGATGCCAGACGTGCAAAACGCCCGCCAAGCATCCTCCTCGATGATGACAACTCCACGACCAGCCTACTTCAGGCCCACCACCCCCACCACAATCAGTCCCACCGACAGCAGTTTGATCAGGGTCAGGCTCTCGCCGAGCAGGGCAAAGCCGAGAAATACCGTGCCCAGCGAGCCGATTGCGGTCCAGATCGGATAGGCGATGCTTACCGGCAACTCGCGCATCGCCAGGGTCAGGAAGTAGATCCCGCCAATCGCCGCCACCACCGTGATCAACGACGGCCACACGCGGGTGAAACCTTCGGCGTATTTCATGCCCATGGCGAACGTCACTTCGAACCCGGCGGCGATCAACAGGAACAGCCAGGCCATCTAGAACGCCCGGGCAAGGTCGAGCAAACGCTGCTCGGCCTCGGCCACCGACACCGCGAATGTGCGTTCAGCCGATTCTTCACCTTCGGCCGCGACCACGGTGACGTCGTTGATGCCGACAAACCCCAGCGCGGTGCGCAGCCACGGATCGGCGTGGTTCAGTGCTTCCAGCTCACCGCCGGGGCCGAAGCCGAAACCGCCACGGCTGGTGACGATCAGTGCTTTCTTGCCTTGCAGCAGCGGCGTGTACTGGGCCACGCCGTTGTCCAGGGTGTGGTCGAACGTCAGGCCCAGACGCACGATCTGATCGACCCAGGCCTTGAGGCCGCTGGGCACACTGAAGTTGTACATCGGCGTGGAAATCAGCAGCAGGTCGTGATCGAACAACTCGCCGACCAGTTGATCGCTGAGCGCCAGATCGGCCTGCATCGACAACGGCCGGGCCTCGGGCTCCGGATAAAACGCCGCCGCCACGAACGCCTCGTTGACCGCTGGAATCAGCGCCCGTCCGACTTCACGGCGGGTGACTTGAGACTGCGGGTGACGCACTTGCCAGGCGCTGAGAAAACTTTCCGCCAGACGTCGTGAGTGCGAACGGTCACCGCGTGGGCTGGCGTGAATCGCAAGAATCTTGCTCATCTGAAACTCCTTGAGACTAGACTTGAGTGGGTGTGTGGCGCCACATTGCCGCCAGAGCGCCATCACCTCAAATGAGCAAAAATCAGTCGGGATGAATCTATTTCATCCATGGAGTTCTCAATGTTCGCCTCGCTGCCGCTGACCGCCCTGCGCGCCTTCGAATCCGCCTCGCGCCTGCTGAGTTTCAAGGCCGCCGCCGAAGAGCTGTCGGTCACACCCACGGCGATCTCTCATCAGATTCGCGCGCTGGAAGACTGGCTCGGTGTCGCCCTGTTCGAGCGCTTGCCGCGTCAGGTGCGCCTGACCGAGGGTGGCGAGCGGCTGTTTCGCAGTCTGCACGGCGCGCTGCTGGAGGTGGCGCAAAGCGTCGACACCCTGCGTCCGCAACGCAGTGGCAGCAGCCTGACGCTGTCGACCACCGCCGCGTTCGCCGCGCTGTGGCTGGTGCCGCGCCTCGGGCGGTTTTATGCGCAACACCCGAACATCAATGTGCGGCTCGACACCCATTGCGAAGTCATCGACCTGCATCAGGACGCCAGCGTCGATCTGGTGTTGCGCTACAGCCTCGACGACTACCCCAATCTCTATGGTTTGTGCCTGTTCGATGAATCGTTCGGCGTGTACGGCTCGCCGGAGCAGGTGGCGCTGGCCGCCCGGCGCACACCGGCGCTGATCAGCGTGCGCTGGCATAACTCAAAGCTCTACGCCCATGGCTGGGCAGCGTGGTGCGCCCGGTCCGGCGAGCACTGGCTGAACCAGCACCCGGCGATCCGCGAATACGACGAGGAGCATTACGCCCTGCAGGCAGCGATTGCCGGCCAAGGCCTGGTGCTGGCGAGCAATATTCTGGTGTCGGCAAGCGTCGCCAGCGGCTTGCTGGTGCCTTACAAAGGTCAGGTGCAGGTCGATGGCGCGGGTTACAGCGCGCTGTGTGTGCCGGGGCGCGAGCGGCATCCGCCGGTGCGGGCGTTTTTTGCCTGGTTGCAGGAGGAAGCCGTGTTGTCCGGGCTCACGCCAAGGTCGCAGCCCTCGGCAGCGCCTACAGCGGGTCCCGCGTAAAACCGATAAAACTTTTTGCATCGCGCACGACTCACAACTTGGGTACGCGATCACGCCTGTAGAGCGTGGCGCCCATTGGATTAGCCTCCTGGAGATCGAAATGAGCGATGACCTGCATTTGTCTGATGTACAAACCCTGCGCGCACGCGCACGGCAACACGTCGAGAACGGCGCGGTAACCGAGAGCTACAGCGCCAACCGTGAGGAAGTGCTGCGCTTGCTCAATGAATCGTTGGCCACCGAGCTGGTCTGCGTCCTGCGCTACAAGCGTCACTACTTCATGGCCAACGGCCTGAAGGCCAATGTCGCCGCCGACGAATTCCTCGAACACGCGACCCAGGAAGCGCAACACGCCGACCGTCTGGCCGAGCGCATCGTGCAACTGGGCGGCGAGCCGGAGTTCAACCCGGACCTGCTGTCGAAAATGTCCCACGCCCAATACGTGGCCGGGAACACCTTGAAGGAAATGGTCTACGAAGACCTGGTCGCAGAGCGGATCGCCATCGACAGCTACCGCGAGATCATTCAGTACATCGGCGAAAAAGACCCGACCACCCGGCGCATCTTCGAAGACATCCTGGCGCAGGAAGAAGAGCATGCCGATGATATGGCCGACATTCTGAAAGACCTGTAAACCACCGAAGACCGTCTTCGCATAAGCAAAAAGATCGCAGCCTGCGGCAGCTCCTACAGGAAAATGCATTCCTCTGTAGGAGCTGCCGCAGGCTGCGATCTTTTGCTCTTGCCTTTACTTGGTTGGTTTGACGGTCACTGGCGCCTTGCCCGCCTTCATCTGTTGCAACAACGGCGCACACTGATTCGGCTCACCGCCACTCGGTGCCACCAGCGCCAGCAGCCCTGCCGCCGGCGCAGCAATCACGCCCAACGCGACCATTCCCGCCCCGCGCAGCAGCAGCGGCACGGCCTTCACGCCCGCGTCCGGCTTGATGAATTTGCCGCGCACGTACAACGGCGAACGCAGCGAGATCAGACGCCAGCCCTTGGACTCCGGGGTCACGGTCAGATCCAGTTGCTCGGTGGCCATGTTCGCCGTGCCGTCGATATAGATGATCGCGTTCTCGGTATCGAAGACAAACAGGCGCGTGGTCGCCAGACCGGTCTTGATGTCGAAATCCGCCGCCGCGCAATTGATCTTCACTTCCTTGTCGCCAAAGATCTTGCCGACCACGTAGTTGCCGACGTTGAGCCCCGCCAGTTCCATCAGCTCACGGCTGATCGCACCGTCGTTGATCAGCATCTTCAGATTGCCATTGGCCCCGCCGAGCAGTTTGGCCACCGAGTTGCCACGACCGCTGATGTCGGCATCGCCATTGAGTTCACCGAAGCTGGTTTTCATCGGCTCGAACGTCGGGAACAACTGCTTGAGCTTGAAGCCTCGGGCGGTCAGTTTGGCCCGGCCTTCCAGCGGTTCGGTGCGGCCGTCGAGGCGGATCTGTGCATCGAGATTGCCGCCGGCCACGCCGAAGCGCAGTGGCTCGAGGCTGAGTTCGCCGTCGTTGAGTTTCAGGTGGGTATAGAGGTCGGTGAACGGCAGTTTTTCGCTGTGCACGATGCGTTTGCCGGTGAACTCGACGTCGGCATCCATCGCGCGCCAGCGGTCAGTCTTGAACTCTTCGACCGGCAGCACCTTGTCCGTCGGCTGTTTGCTCTCGCCACCGCGGGCCTTTTGCTTGTCATTGGAGTCGGCGCCGATCAGCGGCGCGAGGTCGGCGAACAGCAGTTGATTGGACAGCAGCGCGCCACTGAGTTTTGGCCGTGGCTGGCTGGCGACGTAGGTCAGATCACCGTGAATGTCACTGCTGCCGATCTTGCCGTTGAACTGTTCATAGGTGAATTTCGCACCGCCAGCGTCATGCAGCTTGGCAATCAAGTGACCGTCGGTGGCGTACGGCGGCGTATCCGGCAGGGTCACGCCGGTCAGCGGATAGAGGTTGCCGAGGCTGGCGCCGGCCAGTTTCAGACGCAGATCGAGGGCGCCGAGGTTGAGCGGGTCGGTCAAGGTGCCGGCCAGTTCGATGCTGGTGGCACCGATCTTCGCCTGGGCCTGCAGCGGGAACGGTTTGTTCGCGTCCTGCAACGCCAGCAGCCCGCCGATCTTGCCCTGGCCGGTAAGATTCTGACCGTGGTACTGGCCCTTGACCTTCAGCGCGAATGCGTAGTCCTGCGGCGCAGCGCCTTTGTCCTGGGCGGTCTTCGCGGCTTTGTCACCGACGATCTCGCTGAACGGAATCGGCTTGCCCAGCGGATCGATCAGAACGTCCAGATTGGTCTTGAGCGTCTGGTCGTCCAGCGTGACGTGGCCCTTGTCGAAGCCAATCGCCCCGATGTCCACCACCCAATTGGACGGTTCGGCGTTCGGGTCCTTCGGATCGAACTTGAAGGTCCAGTTGGCGCGGCCATCGCCCAGGCGTTGCAGTTGCGCATTGGGTTCAGTCAGGTCGATGCGCGGGATCGTCACCCGTTGCGCCAGCAGCGCCAGCGGCGAGATGCGCAGTTCCACACGCTTGAGGGTGACCATCTGCGGCTGCTTCGACCAGTCCGGATTGCCCAGCGTCAGGTCTTCAGCCACCACATGCGGCCACGGCACCCAGGCCCGCCAACCACCCTCGTCCGGCTCGCGCTGCCAGATCACCGCGAGGTTGCCGTTAATGGCGAACGGTCGATGCAGTTCTTCCGAGACTTTGGCATTGAGCGGCGGTTTGATCCGGTTCCAGTCGAAGAACACGATGATCAGAACCAGCACCGCCAGCAGCAGTACGAGGAGGGCGAAGGTCCAACTGAAGATTTTTCCGGTGCGCGTCATGCACAAGACTCCTGATGACGACCGCACGCCGACTTCACGACGCACAGCTGAAACGGCGGGCCAAAGCGGCCCTCATGAATTCTACGACTGGCAAACAGTGCGCAGGTTTAATCGGAATATAGATTCCACGGCAAAAAATCGCCCGAATGCTGACCGATTGGTCGAACAGCGTTACCGCCACCCGCACATTTGCGAGGCGTGAGTGAGTCGAAAATACCCACCGCGGTGCAAAACCACCGCCCGCAAACGCCCGAGCTAGAGCGCCTCGGCAGAACAATCAATTCTGTTGATTATTACCATTGCGTTTATGAACTTTTATATCGACTTATCGAGAGTAGCATTGGCTTCGTACCCACTTTATCGCCCTCCCAAGGAGCAACCCATCATGAAACGCCAATTACTGCTCAGCCTTACCCTGTCGATGCTAGCCAGCACTGCTTTCGCCCTGCCCGCTGCCGAACAGGCTACCCCACAAGTGAAATCGAGCCACTCGGTATTCAGCCAGACTGTGGCTGCTGACGGCAGCGACCGCACTCCACAAGGCCAGACCCTGGCTGAAAACGGCCGTAACCGTCTGGAAGAAAAAGGCCTGGTACAAGATGGCTACGACAAGACGCCACAAGGTCAAGCGGTAGCAGAAGGTGGTCGTGATCGCCTGGAAGAGAAAGGCCTGGTTCAAGACGGCTATGACAAGACTCCACAAGGTCAGACTCTGGCTTCTGACGGCTACGACAAAACCCCACAAGGCCAAACCCTGGCTTCCGATGGCTACGATAAAACCCCACAAGGTCAAACCCTGGCCGAAGGCGGTGGTGACCGTGTGATCGAACGCAACAGCGCTTTGAGCTAAGCCCGTGGCGGCCTGGAAAAAAAGCCCAATCACCCGATTGGGCTTTTGACTTTTTCAGCCCCGACCCACTGCAAGACTGGATTCTCCCTCCGCTGACTTTCCCCTGCCGTTCGACGCCAGCAAAGCCGATTTGCTAGAGTGCGGCGCTTGTCCCGCCTAAGAAAACGCCCTTGCGATGCTGCCCCGCGCCGAACAGAAACAACAGACCCGCAACGCCCTGATGGACGCTGCCCGCCACTTGATGGAAAGCGGCCGAGGATTCGGCAGCCTGAGCCTGCGCGAAGTGAGCAAGACTGCCGGCATCGTGCCGACCGGTTTCTACCGGCATTTTGCCGACATGGACGAACTGGGTCTGGTGCTGGTCAGTGAAGTCGGCCAGACCTTCCGCGAAACCATCCGCCTGGTACGCCACAACGAATTCGTCATGGGCGGCATCATCGATGCCTCGGTGCGGATCTTCCTCGACGTGGTCAGCGCCAACCGTTCGCAATTCCTGTTTCTGGCTCGCGAGCAGTACGGCGGCTCGCTGCCGGTGCGCCAGGCAATTGGCCGCCTGCGGGAAAACATCAGCGCCGACCTCGCAGCCGACCTGACGCTGATGCCCAAGCTGCAACATCTGGACGCTGCCGGCCTGAGCGTGATGGCCGACCTGATCGTCAAATCGGTGTTCGCCACCCTGCCGGACATCATCGACCCGCCCGCCGAAGCCCTGCCGGAACATCTGACGCCGCAAGCGAAGATCACCCAACAGCTGCGCTTCATCTTTATCGGTCTCAAGCACTGGCAGGGGCTGGGCAGTACCGAGTAAAAATCAAAAGATCGCAGCCTTCGGCAGCTCCTACACCAATCACCTGTAGGAGCTGCCGAAGGCTGCGATCTTTTTTATGAGCCACAAATTGGTGCATGTAAAAATCTTCACGCACCAAAACCATCCAAAATCCTGCAACATCTTGAAACACCCTCTACGCTCCGACAGGGATTTCCTACATCTCGTGCGGTTGGCAAGCCCCTTGCTCTAGCCCTCTCTACAGTCCACTGCTGGAAGCTTTCCGATGCTGGTGATTCACCGCAGAATCGACCCTCAACCTGTCTGGTCCGCCGAGTTGCACCTGACCTTCGAAGCGCGCAGCAAGAGCCGTCTGCGCTGTTTCAGTGCCGATGGCGAAGACGTCGGGTTGTTTCTGGAGCGCGGCCAGGCGCCGCTGTATGACGGCGAATGCCTGCAGGCCGAAGACGGCCGAATCGTTCGCGTCTGCGCCCGTCCCGAGCAACTGCTGCACGTCACCTGCGCCAATGCCTTCGAACTGACCCGCGCCGCCTATCACCTGGGCAACCGCCACGTTGCCCTGCAAGTGGGCGATGGCTGGCTGCGCCTGCTCGACGACTATGTGCTCAAGGCCATGCTTGAACAGCTTGGCGCGCAGGTCGAAGCGATTGAAGCGCCGTTCCAGCCGGAACACGGTGCCTACGGCGGCGGCCATCACCATTCGCGGCATGGCGACGAAGACTTCAACTACGCGCCCAAACTCCATCAGTTCGGCGTACGCCTGTGAATCCGGCCTGGGCGCTGCTGCGCCTGGCCAGTCCGCAATTGCCGATTGGCGGCTACAGCTATTCGCAAGGCCTGGAAATGGCGGTGGATAACGGCCGCGTGAACAACCCGGACAGCGCCCGCCGCTGGATCAGCGATCAGTTGCTGCTCAACCTCGCGCGTTTCGAAGCGCCACTGCTGCTCGCCCATTGTCAGGCGGCCGCCGACGAAAACTGGGAGGCGCTGCGGCTTATCTGCGAGACCCACCGCGCCAGCCGCGAGACCCGTGAGTTGCATCTGGAGAGCCGGCAGATGGGTTACTCGCTGCAGCAGTTGCTCAATGGTCTGCCGGAACTCGATACCCCGGCCCGCAACTTTCTCGAGCAATGCGCCGAACCGCATCTGGCCCTCGGCTGGGCACTGGCCGCCCGCGCCTGGGGCATCAGCCCGCAGGACGCCCTCGCCGCATGGCTGTGGAGCTGGCTGGAAAACCAGCTCGCGGTCTTGATGAAAACCCTGCCGCTGGGCCAGCAAGCCGCCCAGCGCCTGACCAGCGAATTGCTGCCGCTGCTGCAACAGGCGCAGCAGGACGCCACCCACATCAATCCCGAACACATCGGCAGTGCCGCGTTCGGCCTGTCCCTGGCGTGCATGGCGCATGAGCGTCAGTACAGCCGTCTGTTCCGTTCCTAGGGCCTGTCATCTTGGAGAAGCACATGAACACACAACCCCTGCGCGTCGGCATCGGCGGCCCGGTCGGTTCCGGCAAGACCGCATTGACCCTGGCCCTGTGCCTGGCACTGCGCGAACGCTACAACCTGGCCGTCGTCACCAACGACATCTACACCCGCGAAGACGCCGACTTTCTGGTGCGTAACGAAGCGCTGGCACCGGAGCGCATCATCGGCGTGGAAACCGGTGGCTGTCCGCACACGGCGATCCGCGAAGACGCCTCGATCAACCTCGAAGCGGTCGATCAACTGAACCGGCGCTTTCCGGGGCTGGACCTGATTCTGGTGGAGTCCGGTGGCGACAATCTTTCGGCGACGTTCAGCCCGGAACTGTCGGACCTGACCCTCTACGTGATCGACGTCTCGGCCGGCGATAAGCTGCCACGCAAGGGCGGGCCGGGGATCTGCAAGTCCGACCTGCTGGTGATCAACAAGATCGACCTCGCGCCACTGGTCGGTGCGTCGCTGGAAATGATGGATAGCGACACGAAACGCATGCGCAACGGCAAGCCGTTTGTCTTCAGCAATCAGAAGACCGGCCAGGGCCTGGAAGAGATCATCGCCTTCATCGAACGCCAGGGCCTGCTGAACGTCGCCTGATTCATTGACCAACAAGGAAGCTTACCCATGACACTCAAACGCATTTTCGGCGCCGTGGCGCTGCTGCTGACCCCGGCACTGGCCTTCGCTCACCCGGGCCACGGCGACAGCGGTCTGGTCGCCGGGATTAGCCACCCGATCGGCGGCCTCGACCACTTGCTGGCAATGATTGCGGTCGGCCTGTGGGCGGCGCAGCAGCAAGGCGCCGCGCGCTGGGCGCTGCCGTGCACGTTTGTCGGCACCCTGCTGGTCGGCGGTCTGTTCGGCTTTGAGGGGCTGGAGCTGCCGGCACTGGAAAGCGGGATTGCCGCCTCGGTACTGGCGCTGGGTCTGGCAGTGGCACTGGCGGTGCGTCCGCCATTGGTGATGGCGGTGGTGGCGACAGCGTTGTTTGCGTTGTTCCATGGCGTGGCACATGGCCTGGAGTTGCCGGACATGAGCAGCCCGTGGGCGTACGCCGCCGGTTTCGTGGCGGCGACTGCTGCTCTGCATGCTGCGGGGTATGCGCTGGTCCGGTTTCTGCCTAAGGCCGCCGCGCCGCTGGTGCGCCTGGCCGGAGCGGCTTCGGCGGTGACGGGTGCCTGGTTGCTGGCCGGTTGATCTCTATCGCCTGAACTGGCCTCTTCGCGAGCACGCTCGCTCCCACAATTGGAATGCATTCTCCTGTAGGAGCTGCCGCAGGCTGCGATCTTTTGACTTTGGCTGTTAAAAGATCGCAGCCTGCGTCAGCTCCTACAGAGTCATGCAGCGGATCCGATTCAATTGCTCGCGAAGGCGGACTGACGGACACAGCCTCTCTCTGACCGGTCTCTCTGCTACCATGTCGCGCAATCGCCCCAGCCGTGACGACGTCCGCCAATGCCCCATGCTTGCCGCTCCACCTCCCTGCCCGAATTGACCGCCCTGTTCAGCGACGTGCAACAGCACTTTCTGAACGTGATCGTGCCGCTCTGGCAAGGCCCGGGCTGGAACGCCGACATGGCGTTGCCCTACGAAGCACTGGACGCCGCCCACCAGCCGCTGCCGCCACAACGCTATCGGGCGATGGCCTGCGCGCGGCAGCTGTACCTGTTTTCCAGCCTGATCGGGGTTGTGGATAACGCCGAGGTGCGCGCCGCCGCGCTATTCCGCTCGCTGCAACGGCACTTCCACGATGCCGAGCATGGCGGCTGGTTCTACAGCATCGATGCCCAAGGCAAACCGCTGGATCAGCGCAAAGACCTCTACACCCACGCCTTCATCCTGTTCGCCTGCGCCCATTACTGGGCCAAGTCCCGCGAGCCGCTGGTGGAATCCACGCTCAACGCCGCATTGGAGGTCATCGCCCGCCGCTTCGCCACCGGCGATGGCTTGTACGAAGCGTGCCTGGATCGCGACTGGATCACCCTGCAAACCGGTCCGCTGCAAAACCCGCTGATGCACCTGGCCGAAGCGTTCCTCGCCACCCTCGCCGTGCGCGAAGACGCGCCAACGCAGCAGGCGCTGGTGGAGTTATGCACAGCCATGCGCAAGCACTTCGTCGATCCGCAGCACGGTGTGCTGATGGAGAAACCGCTGGGCGCTGTGGATAACTGGTACGAACCGGGGCATCAGTTCGAATGGTATTTCCTGCTGGAGTCGTCGCCATTGCTGCGCGGTTCGAAGCTGCACGCAGCGCTGGACCGGGCATTTGCCTTCACCGAACAGTTTGGCGTCGTCGAGTCGTCCGGCGCGGTGCGGGCGATGCTTGATCTGCAGCTGGATGGACGGCCGAAGGATTCGACTCAGCGCATCTGGGCTCAGGCGGAATACCTGCGGGCGCTGACCTTGCGTCCGGACAGCGAAGCCGCAGTGCAGCGCCAGCTGCAGGCGCTGCAGCAGCGTTTTCTGCATGCGGGCGGGTGGCATGAGTGCCGGGATGAGCAAGGTGAAGTCAGCCGCAAGGACATGCCGTCGACCACGCCTTATCACTTGGCAACTTGCTACAGCGGTTTAGCCGAATATCTGCGCTAACAGATAAATCGCCATCGCGAGCAGGCTCACTCCTACAGGGAAATACATTCCAACTGTAGGAGTGAGCCTGCTCGCGATGGCCGTTACACAAACTTTAGACAATCCACTTTTTGTCACCGGTAAAACTGATGGTCAACCAGCGCGCCGCATCCGGCTCGCCCAGCTTCGCCGAAATCTCCTCACGCAGCGCATCCAGCTGCCCCACACTGCTCAGCGCATAATCCGCCGGCAACACCACATGAATCTCGATAAACCGCGCCCGCCCGTGCTTCTGCACGTAGGTCACGTAATCGTCGAAACCATGCTCGACCTTCGCCGCCTCCATCACCTGCCGCACCTGGTCGTCCAGCGTGTCCGGGGCGATCCCCAGCACATCGCGCAACGCCGGGCCAAGGATCTTGAACGCCGGCGGCAACATGGTCAGCGCCAGTACGATCAAGATCAGCGGGTCGACAAACTTCGCCCATTCGCCAAACCCCTGGGCCTGGAGCAGCAGCGCCACCAGAAAACTGATCAACAGGCCGACCGACAGCATCGCGTCCACCAGCCAGCTGATGTTGTCGAACTGGATCAGGCTCGACTTGAGCTTGCGATTGCGTCGGCGCACGTAGAAGAAATAGGCGAATTCGACGACGGTGAACACCGCCGCATAAATGATCACCAGCCCCAGCTCGATCTCACGGCCACCATTGATGATGCCGAACACACCGTTGAGAAATGCGTAGATGGCAATCAGCAGCAGGAAACTGCCTTCGATCAGCAACACCATCGGCTCCAGATGCCAGAAGCCGAACTGGAAGCGGTGATTGCTCTCTTTGGCGATCAGCCGGGCGGTGATCAGCATCAGCACTTTGATGAAGGTGGCGATCAGCGAGAAAAAACCATCGAAAAGGATGGATTGCGAACCAGAAATAAAACCGGTGACGATCCCGGCGATCGACACCGCGAACATCAGGATGGTCGATTGTTTGAGCAGCGACTGCTCACCTCGGTTACTCACGTAGCCTCCTCTAAAAACCTTTGAACCGCGGGGTGCGGCGGGGTTTGTCGGAGAGGAGTTTACCTTATTGCCGGGTTGGAACATTTTGTGGCGAGGGGGCTTGCCCCCGTTGGACTGCGCAGCAGGCCCATGCTTCTTTTGAGCTGAAAAGCAGGGGGCGCTTCGCACCCCGACGCGGGCAAGCCCCCTCGCCACAGGTCATGCGGTCTTACGCCTTGTTACGCTCGATGGCGAACCCGGCCCAGGTCTGGCTCACCGGCATCAGCTCCAGGCTGTTGATGTTGATGTGCGCCGGGGCATTGAGCACCCAGAAGATGGTCTCGGCGATGTCCTGCGGCTGGATCGGCTCGGCCCCGGCGTAAGTGGCGTTGTAACGCTCCTGATCGCCGGCAAAGCGCACCAGCGAGAACTCGCTTTCGCACAGGCCTGGTTCGATGTTGCTGACGCGCACGCCAGTACCCTGCAGGTCGCAACGCAGGTTCAGCGAGAACTGCTTGACGAACGCCTTGGTCGCGCCATACACATGGCTGCCCGGGTACGGGTAGTTACCGGCAATCGAGCCGAGGTTGACGATACCGGCACCGCGACCATGGGCGATCAGACGCGGCAGCAGCAGGCGGGTGCTGTACATCAGGCCTTTGACGTTGGTGTCGACCATGGTGTCCCAGTCGTCGAGGTCGCATTTCGGTGCCGGATCGACGCCCAGCGCCAGCCCGGCGTTGTTGATCAGGCCGCGCAGCTTGGCGAAGGACGGCGGCAGATTGGCGATCGCCTCTTCCATCGCCTTGCGATCACGAACATCAAGCACCAGGCCGTGCACTTCGGTCTGCTTCGACAGTTCGGCGCACAGCGCATTCAGACGTTCTGCACGACGACCGGTCAACACCAGTTTCCAGCCAGCCTCGGCGAAACGACGGGCACAGGCTTCACCAAAACCGGACGTCGCGCCGGTGATAAACAGGGTGTTGGACATCGTGTTCTCCTTGCGTCGGCCGCCAGCGCAGCCATGGGAATAGAAAATCAGCAGCCAGCATGCCCGGCCCGACACAGACGAGCAACATCAACCCACAAACGTGTTTCAGATCAAAAATTGATCAATCGTCGCTACGCCATATGCGGCGTGGCCTGTAGCCATGTGCACGCACGTTATCCACAGTCCCTTCCACAGTTTCCGGGGGCAAGTGGAATCGCGCAAAGCCGCGCCACACAAGGCTTTGCGAGTGAAATAGAAAGTTTTTTGCTTGACCCTGAAGCGGCAGTTGTGCCGGACATGGCATTTTGCACGACCGACCGGTCAGCACAGTGATTGCGCGAGGCCAGTAACTACGGCCCTCAGCGCGGTCTTTCCAGAGTTTAGTCACAGACTTATCCACAGGATTGTTCACATGGAATCGCCTGTGTTGCGACGCGCATAAAAAGGTTGACAACGACGGCTTCGGCTCCAGCAAAAACGCCTGATCAAAAAACACCCATCGCCCTGTATACCACGTTCCATAAGGGCTGCAGCCAGCTACTCCCACGTTATTCACAGCCAGCTCCACAGCAAACGGGGACAAGTCAAAACTGTGGAAAAACAGCCATTTGCAGCGTCTATATGTCGCGCTTTGGCAGCTATGGGAATTTGTTTTCCACAATTTCAGAATGTTCTTGATGTCATGGCTTGATTCCATGTAGGAGCTGCCGAAGGCTGCGATCTTTTGACCTTCAAAAACATCATCAAAAGATCGCAGCCTTCGGCAGCTCCTACAGGGGATCTGTATGGACTTGGAATGTAAAAAGCCCCGAAACTTTCGTCGCGGGGCTTGTGGACAACTCAAGAAGAATCAGTGCCCGCCCAAATAGGCGTTACGCACCTCCTCGTTCACCAGCAGCTCTTTACCGGTACCGGTCAGGCGAATCTCGCCGTTGACCATCACATACGCCCGGTCCGACAGCTTCAGCGCATGGTTGGCGTTCTGCTCGACCAGGAAAATGGTCATGCCGGTTTTCGCCAGTTCGCGCAGTGTGGCGAAGATCTGTTTCACCACGATCGGTGCCAGGCCCAGGCTCGGTTCATCGAGCAGCAACAGCTTCGGCCGACTCATCAGGGCCCGGGCGATGGCGAGCATTTGCTGCTCACCGCCGGACATGGTCATCGCCCGCTGGGTGCGGCGTTCTTCGAGCCGCGGGAACAGCTCGAACATGCGCTGCATGTCCTCCTTGGCGTACTTGTCGCCAATCGGGATGGTGCCCATCAGCAGGTTTTCCTCGACGGTCATGTCAGGGAATACCCGCCTCCCTTCCGGCGACTGCGCAATGCCGTTGGAGGCGATGTAGTGCGAGGACTTGTGGGTAATGTCGACGCCTTGATAGAGGATCTGCCCGCCCGCCGCCCTTGGCTGGCCGAAGATCGACATCAGCAGCGTCGACTTGCCCGCGCCGTTGGAGCCGATCAGGCTGACGGTCTCGCCTTCGTTGATTTCAAGCGACACGCCTTTGAGGGCCTGGATCGGACCGTAGAACACGTCGAGGTCTTTGAGTTCGAGGATCGGTCGGGTCATACCAATTCCTCTTCATCGGCGCCCAGATAGGCGGCAATCACTTTCGGATCGTGACGGATAGCGTCGGGGCCGCCCTCGGCGATGACGACGCCGTGGTCCAGCACCACGATGTGGTCGGAAATGCTCATTACCATGCCCATGTCGTGTTCGATCAGCACCACGGTCAGATCGTGCTCGTCACGCAGCAGCCGGATCATCGCGCTCAGCGCTTCGGTTTCCTGAGGGTTGAGGCCGGCGGCCGGTTCGTCGAGGCAGATGATCTGCGGCCGCGTGCACATGGCCCGGGCGATCTCCAGACGGCGTTGCTGGCCGTAGGACAGTTCACCGGCCAGACGGTTGGCGCAGTCCACCAGATCGACCACTTCCAGCCAGTAGAACGCGCAATCCAGCGCATCGCTTTCGGCCTTGCGATAGCCCTTGGTGTTGAGAATGCCGGCCAGCATGTTGCGGTTGACCCACATGTGCTGAGCCACCAGCAGGTTTTCCAGCACCGACATTTCCTTGAACAGGCGAATGTTCTGGAACGTCCGGGCCAGGCCCGCGCGGTTCACCAGGTGCGTACCTCCGAACATCTTGTAGTACAGACGACTGAGGAACGACTTCGGCGAAACGAAATCGGTCGGCTTGAACGACTCGCCGAGCAACTGGATGACGTTGGTCTGCTTGCCGCGCACGTTGAGTTCGATCTTGCCACCGGAGGCCTTGTAGAACCCGGTCAGACAGTTGAACACCGTGGTCTTGCCGGCACCGTTGGGGCCGATCAGGGCGAAGATCGAGTTGCGTTTGACCTTGAGGCTGACATCGCTCAGGGCCTTGATGCCACCGAAGTGCATCATCAGTTTTTCCACAGAGAGTACGACTTCACTCATGGCGCAGTCCTCTCATAGTGAATGGCACCTTTGCGTGGAGTGACCCCGGTACGGCTGATGCGGATCAGCCCTCGTGGTCGCCAGATCATCATCAACACCATCAGGATGCCGAACAGCAGCACGCGGTATTCGGCGAAGCCGCGCAGCAGTTCCGGGGCCACGGTGAGTACGAACGCCGCGATCACCACGCCGATGGTCGAGCCCATACCGCCGAGCACGACGATGGCGAGGATCAACGCCGACTCGAAGAAGGTGAACGAGGTCGGGTTGACGAAGCCTTGATAGGTAGCGAAGAACACCCCGGCCAGACCCGCCGTCGACGCACCGATGGTGAACGCCGAGAGTTTGACCAGTACGTGGTTCAGGCCCATCGAGCGACAGGCGATTTCGTCTTCACGCAAGGCTTCCCAGGCGCGGCCCACCGGCATCTTCACCAGACGATGCTTGATGTACAGCACGGCCAGTACCACCAGGAACAACACCGCGTAGATGAAGTAATACTTCACGTCGGGGTTGTAGGCGATGCCGAAGAACTCGTGAAACGGCACCCCGCCATCCTTCGCCCGCTTGCCGAACTCCAGGCCGAAGAACGTCGGCAGTGGCGCCGGCATACCGTTCGGGCCGCCAGTCAGCGACAGCCAGTTGTTGAGGATCAGCCGAATGATTTCACCAAAGCCCAGGGTCACGATCGCCAGGTAGTCACCGTGCAGACGCAACACCGGGAAACCGAGGATGCAACCAGCAAGACCAGCGGTGATCGCCGCCAGTGGCAGCACGGTCCAGAAGCCCAGCCCGAGGTATTGATAACCCAGCGCCAGACCGTAGGCGCCGATGGCGTAGAACGCCACGTAACCGAGATCGAGCAGACCCGCGAGGCCGACCACGATGTTCAGCCCAAGCCCCAGCAGCACGTAGATCAACCCGAGGATGACCACGCCCAGCAGGTACGAGTTGGAGACAAACGGCACGATGACCGCGAGCACAATCAGCAGCGGGATGATCCAGCGCAGGCGTGATTTGTGATCGGCAGGCAGCACATGCACGCCGGAACCGGTGCTCTCGAATCCGTCGAGAATCTTCAGGCCCTTGGGCGTCTGCAGAAACAGGCTGAGGGCAAAGCGGCCGAGCATGACGATGCCAATGATCCACGCCACGCGGGTCGGTTCGAGGTTGAAGCTGTAGCCGTCGAGCACGACGCCGACAATCGGGCCGAACACGATCAACGCAATGAGGCCGGCCAGAATCGCCTCAACCAGGCTTTTTTTGATATCGATGTTTTTTTGAGTGGTTGAAGACATCGCTTACACCTTCGACACAAGAGGACGGCCCAACAGACCCTGAGGCCGGAAGACCAGAACAAGTACGAGCAGCGAGAAGCTGAACACGTCTTTGTAGTCGGAGTTGACCAGGCCCGAGAACAGCGACTCGGAGATCCCGAGAATGATCCCGCCAAGCATCGCGCCGGGCAGTGAGCCGATCCCGCCAAGCACCGCGGCCGTGAACGCCTTGATGCCGATGACGAAGCCTGCGTAGAAGTCGAACGTGCCGTAGTTCATGGTGATCAGCACGCCGGCCAGAGCCGCCATCGCTGCACCAATGATGAACACGTAGGAAATCACCCGGTCGGTGTTGATCCCGAGGATCGAAGCCATCTTGCGGTCTTGCTGGGTGGCGCGGCACATGCGGCCGAGCTTGGTGTACTTGATCACGTAGGTCAGCAGGCCCATGCCGACGAACGCGGCCACCAGAATGAAGATCTTGGTGTAGGTCAGCTGGACGAAACCGCTGCCGACGTCGACACGCCAGGCACCGGTGAGCAGCGTCGGAACACCCTGTTGGCGGGCGCCCTGGCTGATCTGGGCGTAGTTTTGCAGGATCAGGGAGATGCCGATGGCGCTGATCAGCGGTGCCAGTCGGGTGGAGTTGCGCAGAGGTTTGTAGGCGACGCGTTCGATTACCCAGCCATAGACGCCAGTGACGACGATGGTGAAGACCAGCGTACCGAGCATCAACAGCGGGAAGGATTCAATACCGAAGTAAGCCAGCAGAGCCAGACTGATTGCCGCCAGGTAAGCGGAAATCATGTAAACCTCGCCGTGGGCGAAGTTGATCATGCCGATGATGCCGTAGACCATTGTGTAGCCGATGGCGATCAGGCCATAGACCGACCCGAGGGTCAGGCCGTTGACCAGTTGCTGCAGGAAAATACCATCCATAACGCAATCTCACGCAATGAGAACCTGCCCACCGGTGAGCGGGCGGTTCTTCTAGGAAAAATACAGATTTACGTCGGAGCAATGCAGACACTATCCACCTGATCACCATCGCCCCCTGTAGGAGTGAGCCTGCTCGCGATAGCGGTTCAACATTCAACAAATCTGTTGGCTGTCAGTCCGTCATTACGAGCAGGCTTACTCCCACAGGAGATCGGTGGGGATCAACTGATCGCGTCAGCCCTTACTTCTGTTTTTCCAGCTGATGGTATTTGCCGTCCTTGTCCCACTGGTAAACCACGTAGTCGGAGACTTTCAGGTCGCCCTTCTTGTCCCAGGCCTTCTCGCCCATGACGGTTTTCACCGTGTTGGCCTTGAGCCACTCGGCGGCCTTTTCGCCACTGTTGGACTTGGCGCCGTTGAAGGCGGCGGCCAGGGTCTGAACCGACGCGTAGGCGTACAGGGTGTAGCCCTCAGGCTCGGTGCCGGCCTTGCGGAAAGCATCCACTACAGTCTTGCTGTCTGGCAGCAGGCGTGGGTCGGCGCCGAAGGTCATCAGCACGCCGTCGACGTATTGCGGGCCGCCAGCGGTGGTCACCAGTTCGTCGGTGACGATGCCGTCGTCAGACATGAACTTCACGTCTTTCAGGCCTTCGGTGCGCAGTTGCTTGACCAGTGGGCCGGCTTCCGGGTGCAGGCCGCCGAAGTAGACCACGTCGGCGCCAGCCGCACGGATCTTGGTGACCACGGCGCTGAAGTCTTTCTCGCCACGGGTCAGGCCTTCGTACAGCACCGGTTTCACGCCACGTTTTTCCAGCTGTGCCTTGGTGGCATCCGCCAGGCCCTGACCGTAGGTGTCCTTGTCGTGCAGCACGGCAACCTTCTTGCCCTTGAGCACGTCGACGATGTAGTCGCCGGCCACGATGCCTTGCTGGTCGTCACGCCCGCACATCCGGAACATGGCGCTGAGGCCACGCTCGGTGACTTGCGGGTTGGTCGAACCCGGCGTGATCGCGATGATCCCGGCTTCGTCGTAGATTTCCGACGCTGGAATGGTCGAAGAAGAGCAGAAGTGACCGACCACGCCGGCGACTTTCTGGTTGGTGAGGTCCTTGGCGACTGTCACCGCCTGCTTCGGTTCGCAGGCGTCATCGCCCTTGACCAGAACGATTTTCTCCCCGTTGACGCCGCCTGCTGCGTTGACTGCGTCAGCCGCCGCCTGTGCACCCTTCATGTACTGCTCGCCAAATGCCGCGTTGGCGCCCGTCATTGGACCCGCTACACCGATTTTCACATCAGCTTGAGCAAACGCAGAAACACCCAGCGCAGTTGCGACTGCGAGGGCCAGAAAGCCTTTCTTGTAAAACGTCTGGGACATGAGGTGGTGCTCCAAGGTTTTTTTTAGTTGGCACTGCGACTTCACTTCACTGAATGCTCTGAGCAAGCGCCGTGCCATCGGTTTTTTATTCTTCAAAAAGTCGCTGCTTTCTTGTTATTTCGACTGTTTCGTTCCCATTTTCATTGGGCGTGCAACCGTCTAAACCGCGGAAGGTGAAACCTTTTTAAATCTGAGGCGCAACCCGCTTGCGCCATCATTGCAACCGCGGCACCAAACGACGTGCAACCAGCCTGTAACCGCTCGCGTCACCGAACTGCACACTGCTGGTGCGGGACTGCTACAACCCGCACCATTACAGGCTAGTCGCTGCATCGAAAAGCGCCGCTTCCGGCAACATATTTCAACACTCAGATAACGATGCGCAGGCACTGGCCCGCGTGATACAGCGAGAAACCGGCCTCGTACAGGCAACTGCGCAGGCCGACACCCGCCAAGGGCTGCATCGGTGCAAAGGGGATCGGCAACGCTTGAGGATTGCCGTGACACAGGTAGTCGGCGAAGGCCTTGCCGACCACGGTGCCGGTGGTCACGCCGCGACCGTTGTAACCGGTGACGGCCACCAGTCCGGGTGCCGGTTCGAACAGGCGCATCAGATGATCGGGGGTGAAGGCGATGCGCCCGGTCCAGGTGCATTCCCATTCCACTGGTTTGAGGTTGGGGAAGTAGTGTTGCTGCACCCGGTCGGCCCAGGCCTTGAGGAACCAGGTGGGTTTCTGATTGCCATTGCCCAGGCTGCCGAGCAACAGCCGACCGTCCTTGTCGCGGCGAATACTGCTCAGCACCTGCCGCGTGTCCCAGGAGCCCTGCCCGCCCGGAAGGATTTCATGGGCAGCGTCTTCGGTCAGCGGCACCGAAGCGACCTGATAGTAGTAACCGGGGAAGAAGTTGCGCTTGAGTTCGGTCCAGTCGCCTTCGGTGTAGGCGTTGGAGGCAATCACCACTTGCTCGGCAAGCACCGAACCCTGTTCGGTCTGCACCGACCATTGCTGGCCCTGGCGTTCGAGGCGGGTGACCGGCGAGTGATCGAACATCTGCCCGCCCAAGCGCTTCACCGCATTGGCCAGCCCGGTGACATAGGCCATCGGGTTGAGGGTGCCGGCGCGGCGGTCGAGCAACGCCGCAGCAATCTTTTGCGTGCCGGTGGCTTGCTCGCAAGCCTTGCCGGTCAGCAGTTCGACCGGTGCGCCACGGCGTTTCCATTGTTGCTCGCGACTGCGCAGATCCGCCTCGCCTTTGGCGTTGTGCGCCATGTGCAGCGTGCCTTCGCGGCGCAACTGGCAATCGATGTTGTATTTATCCACAAGGCTGAACACCAGCGCCGGCGCTGCTCCGAGCATGCGGTTGAGCTGACTGCCGACCGCCTCGCCGAACCCGGCCTCGATCTCGTCCGGCGCAATCCACATCCCGGCATTGACCAGCCCGACGTTGCGCCCGGACCCGCCGTGCCCGGCACGATGCGCTTCCAGCACGCAGACGCTTTTGCCTTTTTCCAACAGATGCAGCGCCGCCGACAACCCGGTAAACCCGGCGCCGATCACGCAGACATCGACTTTGACCTCGCCCCGCAGCGCGGTGTTATCCGGCCTTTGCGGCGTGAGCTTTTCCCACAGACATTCTTCGCGTAACGGCATTGCCAGACTCCAACAGAAACCTAACCAAATGCGCTTGTGGGGCCACCAAAAGATCGCAGCCTTCGGCAGCTCCTACAAAACCGCAGCCTGGCGGCATCTGTGTAGGAGCTGCCGAAGGCTGCGATCTTTTCCGTTTTCCCTCGATCCTCAGTCGAACGTGATGCCCTGCGCCAGCGGCAACTCCAGCGAGTAGTTCACGGTATTGGTCTGACGGCGCATGTATGCGCGCCAGGCGTCGGAGCCCGACTCGCGACCACCACCGGTTTCCTTCTCGCCACCAAACGCGCCGCCGATTTCCGCGCCGCTCGGGCCGATGTTGACGTTGGCGATGCCGCAGTCGCTGCCGACCGCCGACATGAACTGCTCAGCCTCGCGCACGTCGGTGGTGAAGATGCACGACGACAAGCCTTGCGGTACAGCATTGTTCAGGCGCAGCGCTTCCTGGAAGTCGCTGTAACCGACCACGTAGAGGATCGGCGCGAAGGTTTCGCTGCAGACCACATCGCTTTGCTCCGGCATTTCAACAATCGCCGGCGACACGTAGTAGGCATTGGGAAATTGCTCTTCGAGCTGACGCTGGCCGCCAAACACCCGACCACCCTCGCTCAGCGCCTGCTCCAACGCATCCTGCATGTTTTCAAAGCTGTGCTTGTCGATCAGCGGGCCAACCAGGTTGCCTTCCAGCGGATGGCCGATGCGCACTTTCGCGTACGCGGCTTTGAGCCGGGTGACGATTTCTTCCTTCACCGATTCATGGGCAATCAAGCGCCGCAGGGTGGTGCAACGCTGACCGGCAGTGCCGACCGCGCTGAACAGAATGGCGCGCACGGCCATGTCCAGATCGGCGCTCGGGCCGAGGATCATCGCGTTGTTGCCGCCCAGTTCGAGGATGCTGCGGGCAAAACGCGCGGCGACTTTCGGCGCCACTTCGCGGCCCATGCGGGTGCTGCCTGTGGCGCTGATCAGCGCGACACGCGGGTCATCCACCAGCGCTTCGCCGGCATCGCGACCACCGATGATCACCTGACACAGGTGCGCCGGAGCATCGGTGAAATTCTTCACCACGCGATCGAACAGCGCCTGGCAGGCCAGCGCGGTCAGCGGGGTCTTCTCCGACGGTTTCCACACCACCGGGTTGCCGCAGACCAGCGCCAGCGTGGTGTTCCACGCCCACACCGCGACCGGGAAGTTGAACGCACTGATCACGCCGACCACGCCCAGCGGATGCCAGGTTTCACGCATATGGTGGCCCGGGCGCTCGGAGGCGATGGTCAAACCGTACAACTGACGTGACAGGCCGACGGCGAAGTCGCAGATGTCGATCATCTCTTGCACTTCACCCAAACCTTCCTGGGTGATCTTGCCTGCTTCCCACGACACCAGCTCGCCGAGGTCAGCCTTGTACTCGCGCAACACTTCGCCGAACTGACGCACCAGCTCGCCGCGACGCGGGGCCGGCACCTTGCGCCATTGTTCGAACGCATGATCTGCGCGACTGATGTGCTGCTCGACTTCGGCCGGGCCTTCCCAGTTCACGGCGGCGATGCGGCTGCCGTCGATGGGCGAATGCACCGGCACTTTGCCGTTCTGATACAGGGCCGGGTTCACACCAAGACGATCAAGCAATGCGGCAACCATGGGTCACTCCTCAAGCGAAAAACTGAATGTGTGCGGCCGAATGTTCACGACCGGGCAGGCCTTTAGTTGTAGCGTCAGTATGGCGAGGCAACAAACGACCTTTACGCGAGATATCATTCCGTTTATTCATGCTGCGCATAGAAAGACAAGAAAAGGACCACTCATGCTGAATAAACGCCACCTGCCATCGATTACCGCGTTGCAGTGCTTCGAGGCCGTGACCCGGCACCTGAGTTTTACCCGCGCCGCCGAGGAACTGAATCTGACCCAGAGCGCTGTCAGCAAGCAAGTGGCGCAGCTTGAGGAATTGTTGCAGCACTTGTTGTTCCGCCGGGTGCGGCGTCGCTTGCAGATGACCCCGGCCGGGGATTTGTACCTGGTGGAAGTCCGAAAAATCCTCACCCAAGTGGAAATGTCGACGCATTACCTGCGTTCCTACGGCGGCGAAACCGAAGTCCTGCGCGTCTCCACGCCCTCGACCTTCGGCGCCCGCTGGCTGGTACCGCGCCTGAAAGGCTGGCGTCTGCGCCATCCGTCGATCCATCTGGACCTGTGCAACGAGCAGGAAGCCGACGATTTGCTGCAGGGGCGCAGCGATCTGGCGTTCTATTTCGGCCAGGGTTCACGCCCCGGCACCGAATGCCTGAAGCTGTTCGGCGAAGAGCTGGTGCCGGTCTGCGCGCCGGGCAGCCTGCCGGATCAGCCATTCACTGATCCGACGCAACTGACCGACCTGGTGCTGCTGCAAAACGCCTCACGCCCGCAGGCCTGGCACGACTGGTTCGACAGTCAGGGCTACCACACCGAACACAGCTACCACGGGCCGCGTTTCGAAACCTTTTATATGTGCATCCGCGCCGCCCAGGTCGGCTGTGGTGTGGCGCTGCTGCCACGGTTTCTGGTGGAAGAGGAATTGGCCGACGGCAAACTGGTCATTCCCTGGCAGCATGCAATGCCCAGTTCCGACGCCTATTACCTGGCCTACCCGGAGCATGCGGCGGAAGTGCCCAAGGTGCGGGATTTTGTGAAGTGGATGCTGGAGCAGATTGATAGTCCAGACGACGACTGATTTCCCTGTGGGAGCTGCCGAAGGCTGCGATCTTTTGACCTTGTTTTTTAAGATCAAGAGATCGCAGCCTTCGGCAGCTCCTACATCAAGCAAAATCCGGTTCGGGCCAAAAATTGCTGGCAATCCCCACCGCTGATATGCGCCACTAGCGCCATTGATTGAGACCGCGCACAGGCGCGGCGCACCTGGAGACCCCGTTTATGAGCGAGAGTGTGTTTGCCGATCGCATCGTGCAGAACCTGCTCGACACCGACTTCTACAAACTGACGATGATGCAGGCGGTGCTGCACAACTACCCCAACGTCGAAGTCGAATGGGAGTTCCGTTGCCGTAACAGCGAGGATCTGCGCCCGTATCTGGCCGAGATTCGCTATCAGATCGAGCGTCTGGCCGAACTGAGCCTGAGCGCCGACCAGTTGAGTTTTCTGGAGCGCATCAGCTTCCTCAAACCGGATTTCCTGCGTTTTCTCGGACTGTTCCGCTTCAACCTGCGCTATCTGCACACCGGGATCGAGAACGGCGAGCTGTTCATCCGTCTGCGCGGCCCGTGGTTGCATGTGATTCTGTATGAAGTGCCGCTGCTGGCGATCGTCAGCGAAGTGCGCAACCGCTATCGCTACCGGGAAGTCGAGCTGGTACAGGCGCGTGAACAGCTGTATCGCAAGTTCGATTGGTTGAGCGCCAATGCCTCGGCCGACGAACTGGCGCAATTGCAGGTCGCCGACTTCGGTACCCGCCGGCGCTTTTCGTACCGCGTACAGGAAGAAGTGGTGAACGTACTCAAGCACGATTTCCCCGGACGTTTCGTCGGCACCAGCAACGTGCACCTGTCCCGCGAGCTGGACATGAAACCGCTGGGCACCATGGCCCATGAATGGATCATGGCTCATCAGCAACTCGGCCCACGGCTGATCGACAGTCAGATCGCCGCCCTCGACTGCTGGGTGCGTGAATACCGTGGCTTGCTGGGGATCGCCCTCACCGACTGCATCACCACCGACGCCTTCCTCGGCGACTTCGACCTGTTCTTCGCCAAGCTCTTCGATGGTCTGCGCCACGATTCCGGGGATCCGGTGCAGTGGGGCGAAAAATGCATCGCCCACTACCACAAGCTTGGCATCGACCCGATGAGCAAGACTTTGGTGTTCTCCGACAGCCTGACCCTGCCCAAATCGCTGGAGATCTTCCGTGCGCTGCACGATCGGATCAACGTGAGCTTTGGCATC
Organism: Pseudomonas sp. MG-9; assembly: GCF_018729515.1. Classification (NCBI taxonomy): domain Bacteria; kingdom Pseudomonadati; phylum Pseudomonadota; class Gammaproteobacteria; order Pseudomonadales; family Pseudomonadaceae; genus Pseudomonas; species Pseudomonas sp. MG-9. The sequence goes on along the minus strand of NZ_JAHHZH010000004.1, from coordinate 495,112 downwards.
GGCACCAACCTGACCTGTGACATTCCGGGTGTCGAACCGATGAGCATCGTGCTTAAAATGACCGCCTGCAACGGCCAGCCGGTGGCGAAGATCTCCGACGAGCCAGGCAAGACTCACTGTAAAGACCCGAATTTCGTCGCCTATTTGCGACACGTTTTCCAGGTTCCTGCCGTTTCCAGCCTATCTAGCAAGGAGTGAATTCATGCAAGCCGTACAGCGTGAGATTGCTGAACAGCTCAAGGTGCAGCCGCCGTTCGCTGACTACAAGGCCCTGCAAGCCGAAGTCGCCCGGCGCATTACCTTCATCCAGGATTGCCTGGTCAATTCCGGCCTCAAGACGCTGGTGCTGGGCATCAGCGGCGGTGTCGACTCGCTGACCGCTGGCCTGTTGGCCCAGCGCGCCATGCGTGAACTGCGTGAGCGCACCGGCGACAACGACTACAAGTTCATCGCCGTGCGTCTGCCGTACGAAACCCAGTTCGATGAACACGACGCCCAAGCGTCGGTGGACTTCATCGCCCCGGACGAGCGCCACACCGTCAACATCGGCCCGGCGGTGAAGTCGCTGGCCGGTGAAGTCGCGGCGTTCGAAGGCAAGCACGCGGTCTTGGTGGACTTCGTGCTCGGCAACACCAAGGCGCGGATGCGCATGGTCGCCCAGTACACCATCGCCGGCGCGGCGCACGGTCTGGTGATCGGCACCGACCACGCGGCGGAAGCGGTGATGGGCTTCTTCACCAAGTTCGGTGACGGCGCCTGCGACCTGGCCCCGCTCAGCGGTCTGGTGAAAAACCAGGTCCGGGCGATTGCCCGCAGCTTCGGCGCGCCGGAGTCGCTGGTGGAGAAAGTGCCGACCGCGGACCTGGAAGACCTGTCGCCGGGCAAACCTGACGAAGCGTCCCACGGCGTGACCTACGCCGAGATCGACGCCTTCCTGCACGGTGAGCCGGTACGCCAGGAAGCGTTCGACATCATCGTCGCAACTTACAACAAGACCCATCACAAGCGCGTCATGCCGTTCGCGCCGTAAGATGTCTTGGAACCTGTAGGAGCTGTCGAGTGAAACGAGGCTGCGATCTTTTGATCTGGCTTTGAAGATCAAGATCAAAAGATCGCAGCCTCCGGCAGCTCCTACAGAAACGAAAAAAGCGTCCGGAAGGACGCTTTTTTTGTGCCTGAATCAATTACTTGACAGCAATGGTGCCTTTCATCATCGAGATGTGGCCCGGGAACGAGCAGAAGAAGCCGTAGTCAGTGCCAGCGGCCAGCTTCGATACGTCGATGGTCAGCGTGTCTTTCTCACCGGCACCGATGATCTTGGTGTGAGCGATGATGCGCTCGTCGCCGTCTTTCAGGTAGTTCTTGTCGATGCCGGCGGCCAGGCCGTCAGTGGCGATCGGCTGCATGTCGGCGGTTTTGCTGACAACCAGGTTATGGCCCATGACGTTCTTCGGCAGGCTGCCGGAGTGGGTCAGTTCGACGGTGAAGGTCTTGCAGCTCTTGTCGATCACGATCTCCTTGGTGTTGAAGGACATCTGGTCGGTGGAATCAACGGTGGTTTTGCACTCGGCAGCCATCAATTGGCTGCTGGCCAGCGCCAGCAGGGATACCGCAACAACTTTGGAAAACATGGTGAATCTCCAAGGCAGGGTTAACAAAAACACGAATGGTGGAAAGACTGCCTGAAATCTTCGCAAGTTCCTATGACTTGAGTCAAAAATTGTATACAACTTTCAGGCTATGACACTCATCGAAACAATCTAACGGCCAGATTCCCTGGCCAGCCCTATGATCAGGCCATCTCACTGAACTGAAACGGAGTGCCTGTCATGATCTTTAACGGCCTGTTGTGCAGCTTGCTCGCCGCCTACGCCTGTGGTGCCAGTGGCACCTGCGAAACGCCGCAACGCGAAGTCTAGCCCTTGGATCAAGGCGTGCCAGCCATTACCCTGTGACGGATTGACCCAGGAGGAAGGCATGTCTCTCAAATCCGTTTGTGTATTTTGCGGCGCCAACGCCGGCACCGATCCGGCTTACACCGAAGCCGCCAAAGCCCTTGGCCGCGCGCTGGCCGAGCGCCAGTTGACCCTGGTCTACGGCGGTGGCGCCGTGGGGTTGATGGGGCTGGTCGCCGATGCCGCACTGGCCGCCGGCGGTGAAGTGATCGGGATCATTCCGCAAAGTCTGATGGACAAGGAAATCGGCCACAAAAGCCTGACCCGCCTCGAAGTGGTCGACGGCATGCACGCCCGCAAGGCGCGCATGGCCGAACTGAGCGATGCGTTCATCGCTTTGCCTGGCGGCCTCGGCACGCTGGAAGAACTGTTCGAAGTCTGGACCTGGGGCCAGCTCGGCTACCACGGCAAGCCGCTGGGCCTGCTGGAAGTGAACGGTTTCTACAGCAAACTCACCGCTTTTCTCGACCATATCGTCGGCGAAGGCTTCGTTCGCGCGCCACACCGTGACATGCTGCAAGTGAGCGAATCGCCACAAACCCTGCTCGACGCCCTCGATCAGTGGAAGCCGACCGTCACGCCCAAGTGGGTCGACCAAAAACCCGGCTAACCGCCGGACACCGATACAGGGCAGAATACGCGCCGCTCAACCTCACCTTCGACCCCAGAGGATCGCCCATGGCCAAACCCAATTACTCCTTCGCCAAACGTCAACGAGACCTGGCAAAGGAGCAGAAGAAAGAGGAAAAGCTTCAGCGCAAGAAACAAATGGCTGAAGAAGCGGCACTGAACCCTGAGGGTGAAGTGGCGACTGACGACGACGATGTTGATGCACCGAAAGATCAGGCACCCGACGCCTGAGCCCCACCGGGTTTGATGATCGAATCAGACCCTGCGGATTTGTGACGGGGCTGGCGGTTCAGCCGCTGGCCCTCACAGCCCCCTTTTCGAATCGCCCCCAAATCCCCTGTAGGCGTGAGCCTGCTCGCGATGGCGGTGTGTCAGACAAACCCTTTACCGCCTGACATACCACTATCGCGAGCAGGCTCACTCCTCCAGTTTGATCTGTGCTACTCCAGTGGCATCACGGTGACGCGAACCTCCGGGTCATGGCTACCGCCCCCCAGAATCACCCCGCGCAACGGCGACACATCGGAAAAGTCCCGGCCCCATGCCAGCGTGATGTGCTCCAGCGCCGGCTGCACATTGTTGGTTGGATCGAAATCCACCCAGCCCAATACCGGACAGAACACCGAGACCCAGGCATGCGACGCGTCGGCGCCGATCAGCCGTGGTTGCCCTGGCGGCGGCTGGGTCAGTAGATAGCCGCTGATGTAACGCGCCGCCAGCCCTCGCGAGCGCACGCAGGCGAGCATCAGGTGGGCGAAGTCCTGACATACACCGCGTCGGCGCTCCAGCACTTCCACCAGCGGCGTTGCCACTTGAGTGGCCTCGGCGTCGAAGGTGAATTCGCTGAAAATCTTCTGCATCAAGGCCTGCACGCCGAGCATTAACGGCCGACCCGGCGGGAAGCAGCTTTCGGAGAACTCGACGAAGCTGCGCTTCAGATGCACGTAGGGTGACTGAAAGCGATATCGACAAGCCTGCAGCAGCTCGGCGGACAACGGCTGGCTGCTGTAGGTCAGCGCATCGCGTGTCTGCTCCCACGCTGGGGACAGATTGAAGTCCGCCAGCGGTCGCGCCAGCACCTCTACGGTGAGCCGTGCGTTGACCTGCAACTCGTCGTGCGGTCGCTCGAAAGCCAGACGGGTCAGCGGATTGCCGAAGACATCGAGTTCATCACGCCGGGTGGTCGGCTCCGGACTGATCAGCAATTGCTGCTCGGTGCAGCGCTGCCATGTGCACTCACGGGGCCACAGGTGCGCCAATTGCTGCGCCAGCGACACCGGGCTGTCGTAGTGATAACAGGTATCGTGGAAGATCTGGTAATGCGCGCTCATCAGACGGACACCGTACGCTGGCTGACATCATCGACATGGGCAAAGTGGCGCAGCGCCAGGCGATCCGAGACTTGCCCGCTGGCCTCGGCAATCTCTTGCAGCAGATCCGCCAGACCATCGAGTGCCGCACGCACGCTGGACTCGCCGAACAGCGAGTTTTCCAGACAGCCCAGATCAAAACGTGCCAGACGCTCGACCAATTGCGGCAGTCCGGCCTCGCGGGGCACGCCGAAATCATCGTTCAGGCGCTTCAGCGTGCGGGTCACCAGTTTCAGTTGGAACAACACCGCATGCGGGTTCTGTTCGTCGAGCAGCAACAAATCGAGTACTGGGATCAACTGCGCCACCGCCAGATAACGCGACCGGTAAGTGATGCTGCTGTTGCCCAGCTCCAGCAGCCACTCCAGCCCCGCCTGATCGAATGCGGCGCTACCGCGCAGGAACGCGGCGAGGCTGCTGCTGAGAAACTGCAGACGCTCGATGCGCCGGCCAATCATCAGGAAGCGCCAGCCTTCGTCGCGGGTCATGTCGTCCAGCGCAAAACCGGACAATGCCGCCAGCGACATCACCAGACGGTTGAGAAAATCCAGCAGTTCGCCAAAGTCCGGCGCGTCGGTGTCCAGCTCCATGGCTTCACGCTGCAACTCTACCAAGGCCTGCCAGTTTTCCCGGGAGAGCTTGCCGCGCACCTGCGAGGCCGCCCACTGCAAGCGCTGCAGGTTGGAACGCAGGCTGAACGACCAGTCCTCGCCGAGCAGCGCCGCCAGCAGGCGCTCCGGCAGCTCGCCCTCCTCCGGCAGCAACATCAGGCGCTCGCCCAGCTCGACCGCCGCCTGCAACGCTTGCGGATCGTCGCCATCGACATAGCGCGCCAGCATGATCCGCAGCAATCGCGCACTGTCATCGCAGCGCTCGCAGTAACGGCCAAACCAGAACAGGTTCTCCACCACCCGCGACGGCAGGTAGGGGTCACGTCGTACCAGGTCGTGCACACCGACGTTGCGCTGTGTCTTCCACTGCTCGCCACTTGGCGGGCGCTCGCCCAGCACCCAGGTGTCCTTACTCGCGCCACCGCGTTGCATCGACACCACTTCGGCATCAGCCTCGGCGGCGACCCGGGTCAGGCCACCAGGCAGCACGCGGTAGCCGTCACGACTGGCCACCGCGTACATGCGCATGCCGATGGCCCGCGGTTGCAGTTGGCCGTCCTCGGCTTGCCAGATCGGCGCCTGGGACAACTGCGCCAGTTCTTGTGCCACGTAAGCATAGGGCCGGGCCTGCATGCGCTCGGCGAGCGCCTGGCGCTGTTGTTCATTCAGATCCCGACCGAAGACCGGGGCAAAACTTTGTGAGGGGAACGCCGGTTTGATCAGCAGCTCCGGCAGTTTTTCCAGCGCCTGCGCCAGCACTGGCGCCTCGCCGCACCACCAGGTGGCGATGGACGGCAGGATCAGCTCTTCGCCGAACAGGTATTGATTGATCTTCGGCAGGAACCCGAGCAATCCCGGAGACTCCAGCACGCCGCTGCCCAGGGCGTTGGCCACCAGCACCCGCCCCTGCCGCACCGCCTCCAGCAAGCCGGGCACACCGAGTGCCGAGTCGGTACGCAGCTCCAGAGGATCGCAGAAGTCATCGTCGAGCCGGCGCATGATCGCGTGCACCCGGCGCAGGCCGCTGAGCGTTTTCAGGTACACGGTGGCATCGCGCACCGTCAGGTCGCCGCCCTCCACCAGTGGATAACCGAGCTGACGCGCCAGATAAAGATGTTCGAAATAGCTTTCGTTGAAACGCCCGGGCGTCAGCAGCACCACCAGCGGCGCGTCATCATCACAGGGCGCCTGACGCGCGAGGGTTTCCTGCAGGGTGCGGAAAAATCCGGCCAGGTGCTGCACCTTCAAGTCGCGGTACAACTCGGGAAAGGCGCGGGACACGATGGTGCGGTTTTCCAGCGCATAACCGGCCCCCGACGGCGCCTGGGTGCGATCCGCGGTGACCCACCAGCGCCCGTCCGGCGTGCGCGCCAGGTCCACGGCGTACAAATGCAGAAAGGCCTCTTCCGGCGGCGCAATGCCCTGGCACGGCCAGAGAAAATTGTTGTGGCCGAAGACCAGTTCCGCCGGCAACAGTCCTTCACTGATCAACCGCTGCGGGCCGTACAGATCCGCCAGCACCGCATTGAGCAGGCGCGCCCGCTGGGCGATCCCGGCTGACAACTGCTGCCACTCATCGGCGGCGATCACGTGCGGCAGCAAGTCCAGCTCCCACGGCCGGTCAGCACCCTTGGGGTCGGCATAGACGTTATAGGTGACGCCGTTTTCCTGAATCTGCCGGGCCAGCAACGCCTGACGCTGCACCAGTTGCGCCGGGCTGCTGCGCTGTAGCTGATCGAACAGCCGCCGCCAGTGCGCGCGCACTTCGCCGCTGTTATCCAGCAGTTCGTGATAAGTGCCCGCGGTGCGCGGGTAGCGGTCTAGCAGGTCAGGCATGGAAAGCTCGGCAGACAGCAAGGAACGGTCAGACTAACGCAGGCACATGACACGCGGATATACGAAAAATCCGCATGGCGCGTACGAACTAGAAACGTCGCAAATCGAGAGTCATCGGCAGCTCGTCGGAGATTGTCAGGTTCGGTATCGGAAGTTTCCCCGGCGTATGTCCGATGCGGAAAAACCGCGCCATGCGCCGACTCTCCGCTTCGTTGGCATTGACCGGTAATGTCTCGTAGTTGCGCCCGCCCGGGTGCGCCACGTGGTACTGACAACCACCCAGCGAGCGCTGCATCCAGGTGTCGAGCAGGTCGAACACCAGCGGCGCGTGCACCGGGATGGTCGGTTGCAGGCAGTTGGCCGGTTGCCAGGCCCGAAAGCGCACGCCGGCAACGAACTCGCCGATGCGTCCGGTCGGTTGCAGCGGCACCGGGATGCCGTTGCAGGTCAGCAGGTAACGCTGCGGCGGCAGCCCACTGAGTTTGATCTGCAAACGCTCCAGCGACGAATCGACATAACGCACCGTGCCGCCCGCCGTGCCCTCCTCGCCCAACACATGCCAAGGCTCCAGCGCCTGGCGCAATTCCAGTTCGATGCCATTGACCGCGTAATCGCCGACCTTGGGGAAACGGAACTCCAGGTGCGCGGCGAACCACTCGGCACGCAACGGATAACCGGCGTTGTTGAGTTCGACGATGACGTCGGCGAAATCCTGCTCGATGAAGTGCGGCAGCATAAAACGGTCGTGTAACTCGGTCCCCCAGCGCGCCAGTTTCGGCGGCGCATACGGCTCGCGCCAGAACCGTGCAACCAGTGCCCGCAGCAACAATTGCTGGGCCAGACTCATGCGCGCATGCGGCGGCATTTCAAAGGCGCGTAGCTCCAGCAGACCGAGGCGCCCGGTGGCACCGTCCGGCGAATACAGTTTGTCGATGCAGAATTCGGCGCGATGCGTGTTGCCAGTGACGTCGATCAGCAGATTGCGCAGCAGTCGATCCACCAGCCACGGCGGGCATTCTTCGCCCACTTCCGGCATCTGCGCGAAGGCGATTTCCAACTCGTACAAGGCGTCGTTGCGCGCCTCGTCGACCCGTGGCGCCTGCGAGGTCGGGCCGATGAACAAACCGGAAAACAAGTAAGACAACGACGGGTGGTTGTGCCAATAGCTGATCAGGCTGCGCAGCAGATCCGGGCGGCGCAGGAACGGCGAATCCGCCGGGGTCGCACCACCGAGGACAAAATGGTTGCCACCACCGGTGCCGGTGTGGCGCCCGTCGATCATGAACTTTTCGGTGGTCAGGCGGGTTTGCCGTGCCTCTTCATAGAGAAACTCGGTGCGCTCGACCAGTTCGTCCCACGTCGCGGACGGCTGCACGTTGACCTCGATCACGCCCGGATCCGGGGTAATGCGGAAGTTACTCAGGCGCGGATCACTCGGCGGCTCATAACCTTCCAGCAGCACCGGGCAATGCAGCTCTTCGGCGGTGGCTTCGATGGCCGCCACCAGTTCCAGATAATCCTCGACCCGCTCCAGCGGCGGCATGAACAGATACAGCCGCCCCTCGCGCGCCTCGGCGCAAAACGCGGTGCGGGTCAGCCAGTCGGCGGACTCGTCGATTTTCGGCGAGCGTTCGTCGGCAGATACAGGCTCGCCATGGCTATTGAGCTGCGTCGCGTCCGGTAGCGGTGGGAAGTCCTGATTCGGATCGTTGGGATGAATGAACGGATACTCGGCGGCCTTCACCCACGGCTGCGAACCGAGCGGCAGGCGATAGCCCAGCGGCGAATCCCCCGGCACCAAGCGGCAATGCTCGTCGCGCAGATACCAGCGCCCGCTCTGCCATTGATCACCCTTGGCGGTGCGCGCCAGCGGCAGCACCTGGCCGATGACCTTATCGAGGCCCTGACTGAAGACTTTGCGCAGACGCGCGCGCTCCAGCGGCTCCTCCAGTCGTGAGTCTTCGGCACTGACGTTGCTCGGCAGCGCGCCCTCACGCCAGAGGTAATAGAAATTGTCTTCGTAGGCCGGAAACACGAAGCGCGCGGGCAATTTCAGACGCTCGGCGACACTCGCCAGAAAGCGCCCGGCCAGCGTACCGTCAGCGCCGTAGTCCTGCTGTTCGTCGGCAATCAGCGCGTTGTTGTGCCAGATTGGCACGCCGTCACGACGCCAGTAACAGTTCAGCGACCAGCGCGGTAACTGCTCGCCCGGGTACCACTTGCCCTGACCGAAATGCACCAGGCCTTTGGGCGCGTAGTGTTTGCGCATGCGCTGGAACAGCTCGGCGGAGAGCCGGCGCTTGTCCGGGCCCAGTGCAGCGGTGTTCCATTCAGCACCGTCGGGGTCGTCGATGGAAACGAAGGTCGGCTCGCCGCCCATGGTCAGTCGCACATCGCCTTCCAGCAGATCGGCGTCGATCTGCCGGCCCAGCGCCTGAATCGCCAGCCACTGCTCGTCCGTGTAGGGCTTGGTGACCCGTGGTGCTTCCCAGATCCGCTCCACCGACATCTCGTGGCTGAACTGGCATTCGCACGGTTCCACCAAGCCACTGATCGGCGCCGCCGAGGATGGATCGGGACTACAGGCCAACGGGATATGCCCTTCACCGGCGAACAATCCGGAAGTGGCGTCGAGGCCGATCCAGCCAGCACCGGGCAAGTACACCTCGCACCAGGCGTGCAGGTCGGTGAAATCGACTTCGGTGCCGGACGGGCCGTCGAGGCTTTTCACGTCGGCGGTAAGTTGAATCAGGTAGCCGGAGACAAACCGCGCGGCCAGCCCGAGGTTGCGCAACAACTGCACCAGCAGCCACGCCGAGTCGCGGCAGGAGCCGCAAGCGTGTTCGAGGGTGTGTTCCGGGGTTTGCACGCCCGGCTCCATGCGGATCAGGTAGCGGATGTCTTCGCTGAGACGCTGATTGAGCATCACCAGGAAATCCACCGCGGGCAGCGGGGTGCGATCGATGCTGTCCAGATAGGCTTTGAAGGCCGGGGTCAGCGGCAAGGTTTCGAGGTACGGCGCCAGCTCCTTGCGCTCATCGGCGGCGTAGGCGAAGGGGATTTTCTCGGCGTAGGGCTCGAGGAAGAAGTCGAACGGATTGAACACGGCCATCTCGGCCACCAGATCGACTTCGATGCGCAACTCATCGGTTTTCTCGGGAAATACCAGACGCGCAAGGTAGTTGCCCTGGGGATCCTGCTGCCAGTTGATGAAATGCTGCTCGGGCGAGACTTTCAGCGCATACGACAGTATCCGCGTGCGGCTGTGGGCAGCCGGGCGCAGGCGAACGATCTGCGGGCCGAGTTCGACAGCGCGGTCGTAGCGGTAATGCGTGACGTGATGCAATGCGACATGAATCGACACGGCGTGCCTCCTGCGAGCCTAAGCGTATTCGAAAGCGCGCAAAACTTATGCCATGCAGGGGCTTGGGCGCTTTCCCGGAATGCTCAGGGCAGTACAGCACCAAAATCGGGCGATGCGGGGAAATGGATTGAGGAAGTTGCGCCTAAATGTGGCGAAGATCAAAAGATCGAGCCTTCGGCAGCGCCTACTGGGAAACGCACGACCTAATGTAGGAGCTGCCGAAGGCTGCGATCTTTTTGACCCCAAAAAAAACGCCAACCCGAAGGTTGGCGTTCTGTTGAACCAAAAAGCGACTTAGCGCGGTACCACTGGCTTGCGAGCCGGCTTCGGCCCTTTGCCTTTCGCGGCTTCCTTGCGCTCCTTGGCCGCCTGCTGGTTGCGGGCAAATGCCGCCGCCTTGGCCTGTTCACGCTTGTCCCATGGGTTGCCACCGTCACTGGCACGCGGTGGCAAGCCGTTGTGCTGGGTGAGAATCTTGGTGGTCTTCTCTTTGCCCTCTTTCGCGACCTTGTGGCTGCCGGCTGGCGTCGAATTCTTGCGACGGGCGCTCTGGTAGCTGTCGGTGGCCGGCTGGTGCAGCGGGATCAACTGGTTCTTGCCCGGCCCGATCAGGTCGGCGCGGCCCATGCGGATCAGCGCTTCACGCAGCATCGGCCAGCCTTTCGGGTCGTGATAACGCAGGAACGCCTTGTGCAGACGACGCTGCTCCTCGCTCTTGACGATGGTCACACCGTCGCTCTTGTAGGTGACCTTGCGCAGCGGGTTCTTGCCCGAGTGGTACATCGCGGTGGCGGTGGCCATCGGCGACGGGTAGAACGCCTGCACCTGGTCGGCACGGAACCCGTTGCCTTTGAGCCACAGCGCCAGGTTCATCATGTCTTCATCGGTGGTGCCCGGGTGCGCGGCGATGAAGTACGGAATCAGATACTGCTCTTTGCCGGCTTCCTTGGTGTACTTCTCGAACATGCGCTTGAAGCGGTCGTAAGTACCGATACCCGGTTTCATCATCTGGTTGAGCGGACCTTCCTCGGTGTGTTCCGGGGCGATCTTCAGGTACCCGCCGACGTGGTGGGTCACCAGCTCTTTGACGTACTCCGGCGACTCGACCGCAAGGTCATAACGCAGGCCGGAGGCGATCAGGATCTTCTTCACACCCGGCAAGGCACGGGCGCTGCGGTACAGCTGAATCAGCGACGAATGGTCGGTGTTCAGGTTCGGGCAGATGCCCGGGAACACGCAGGACGGCTTGCGGCACGCGGATTCGATTTCCGGGCTCTTGCAGGCGATGCGGTACATGTTCGCGGTCGGGCCACCGAGGTCGGAAATGACGCCGGTGAAGCCTGGAACCTTGTCGCGGATCTCTTCGATTTCGCGAATGATCGACTCTTCGGAACGGTTCTGGATGATCCGGCCTTCGTGCTCAGTGATCGAGCAGAAGGTGCAGCCGCCGAAGCAGCCACGCATGATGTTCACCGAGAAACGGATCATGTCGTAGGCCGGGATCTTCTCCTTGCCGTAGGCCGGGTGCGGAACCCGTGCGTAAGGCATGCCGAACACGTAGTCCATTTCTTCAGTGGTCATCGGAATCGGCGGCGGGTTGAACCAGACGTCGATCTCGCCATGCTTCTGCACCAGCGCACGGGCGTTGCCCGGGTTGGTTTCCAGGTGCAGCACGCGGTTGGCGTGGGCGTACAAGACCGGGTCGTTACGCACCTTTTCCATGGACGGCAGACGGATCACGGTCTTGTCGCGGGTCATGCGCGGGCTGGCCAGGATCTGTACGACCTTGGCTTCCTCGGGATCATCCACCGGGCCCTTTTCTTGCTCGATGGCGCAGGCCTGGGTGTCCTGGGTGTTCACGTACGGGTTGATGATCTTGTCGATCTTGCCCGGACGATCGATACGCGTGGAGTCGACTTCGTACCAGCCTTGCGGCGTGTCACGGCGGATGAACGCGGTGCCGCGCACGTCGGTGATGTCTTCGATCTTGTGACCGTAAGACAGACGCTGGGCCACTTCGACAATGGCGCGCTCGGCGTTGCCGTACAGCAGAATGTCAGCGCTGGCGTCGATCAGGATCGAGTTGCGCACGCGATCCTGCCAGTAGTCGTAGTGAGCGATGCGACGCAGCGAGGCTTCGATGCCGCCGAGTACGATCGGCACGTGCTTGTAGGCTTCCTTGCAGCGCTGGCTGTAGACCAGGCTCGCGCGATCCGGACGTTTGCCGGCCATGCCACCCGGGGTGTAGGCGTCGTCGGAACGGATTTTCTTGTCCGCGGTGTAGCGGTTGATCATCGAGTCCATGTTGCCGGCCGCGACGCCGAAGAACAGGTTCGGCTCGCCGAGCTTCATGAAGTCGTCTTTGGACTGCCAGTTCGGCTGGGCAATGATCCCGACGCGGAAGCCCTGGGACTCCAGCAGCCGGCCGATGATCGCCATGCCGAACGACGGGTGATCGACGTAGGCATCACCGGTGACGATGATGATGTCGCAGGAATCCCAGCCGAGCTGATCCATCTCCTCCCTGCTCATCGGCAGGAATGGCGCTGGCCCGAAACATTCGGCCCAGTATTTTGGATAGTCAAATAACGGCTTGGCTGCTTGCATGTCGATAACCGGTGTTGGCTTTCATTGAATTTCGCGGGCGCGGAATATAGCACAAATTTTGACCAATTCCGACGACTGTGGTCGGAAATTGGCTGCGCCCTACTGTGGCGAGGGGGCTTGTCGAATCGGCGCACCGTCCCGCGCGGCTGCGAAGCAGTCGTAAATACTGAAGATGCGGTTTAGCAGAATGAGCATTGGGGCCGCTTCGCTGCCCAACGGGGGCAAGCCCCCTCACCACAAAAGCCCCCTCACCACAGGGCTCCGCGTTATTCGTCGTCGAAGTTGTAACTGCCCGGCGCCAGGTTTTCGAAGCGGGTGTATTTACCGATAAACGCCAGGCGGATAAAGCCGATCGGGCCGTTCCGCTGCTTGCCGATGATGATTTCGGCAATGCCCTTGTGCTCGGTCTCCGGGTGATACACCTCGCCCGGTACACGAACATGATGACGTCGGCGTCCTGCTCGATCGCTCCGGATTCCCGCAAGTCGGGTTCAGCGGTATCTATGGGGAGGGATTGAACAAGAAAAGATGAATCACCGGAGAGTTGCATTCCTTGACCTAAAGGATCCCTGTCACCAGGACAGGGTCCGTTAGGCGATTTCTTTAATTAAAGTAGACTATCGATCCGCGCTGATCGTATGGATCGCCTCCATCGGCAGCCCATCCTTCAAAGGTCGATCGAGGAAACTGAGAGGGCGTGTATTTGTGGCCGAACATCAGGTATACAGCCTCGTTGGGCCCAACATCAACACTGACCTTCTCAAGCACCGTCTTGCCAGGACCCAAAAGAGTCACCGTGACAGTTTCACCAACCGAGGACAAGGTACTTACCCTCACTCCGACCGTCCGGTTTTTGAATTCCTCATAAGAAAATGGCCTCCCACCTACACCACCTACGTGATCTACCGGTGATTTTCCCGGTTCGACAGTACATATGTTCAAGGCATACTGCTTTCTATCCGACGCCGATTGAGTATCCGAAATAGTCATGGTGCAAGCTCCTTGCTGTTGAGGAGGAGCCATTTAAACGCACACCAAAAAACCCGCCTACTGTCAAAGTTGACAGGTATGGGAGGATTCCCGACTAACGGTGGAAGCCGCCAGGGCACAAGGCATACGCGGCTGAGACACCTGTCAATTGCCTGACTCCGTGGGCAGGAAGATGCTGTGGCGTAATGCCATGCATCTTACAAGCACACAAGGTGCTTCGCTGAGTTCGAATTACTCGTCGTCGTCGAAGTTGTAACTGCCCGGTGCCAGGTTTTCGAATCGCGTGTATTTACCGATAAACGCCAAGCGGATAAAGCCGATCGGGCCGTTCCGCTGCTTGCCGATGATGATTTCGGCAATGCCCTTGTGCTCGGTTTCCGGGTGATACACCTCGTCCCGGTACACGAACATGATGACGTCGGCGTCCTGCTCGATCGCTCCGGATTCCCGCAAGTCGGAGTTCACCGGGCGCTTGTTGGGACGTTGCTCCAGGGAACGGTTGAGCTGCGACAGCGCCACCACCGGGCAGTTGAATTCCTTGGCCAGGGCTTTGAGGGATCGCGAGATCTCGGAAATCTCGTTGGTCCGGTTGTCACCGCTGGAGCCCGGGATCTGCATCAACTGCAGGTAGTCGATCATGATCAGGCCGACATCGCCGTGCTCGCGCACCAGTCGCCGGGTCCGCGCGCGCATTTCCGACGGGCTGATACCGGCGGTGTCATCGATGAACAACTTGCGGTCGTTGAGCAGGTTGACCGCCGAGGTCAGGCGCGGCCAGTCGTCGTCCTCCAGTTGGCCGGAACGCACCTTGGTCTGGTCGATACGGCCCAGGGACGAGAGCATACGCATGATCAGCGATTCGCCTGGCATCTCGAGGGAGTACACCAGCACCGCCTTGTCGCTGCGCAGTACGGCGTTTTCCACCAGGTTCATCGCGAAGGTGGTCTTACCCATCGACGGACGACCGGCGACGATGATCAGGTCGGACGGCTGCAGGCCGCTGGTTTTCTCGTCGAGGTCAGTGTAGCCGGTGGACAGGCCGGTGATTGCGTCGGCGGTGTTGAACAGGGTGTCGATGCGATCGATGGCCTTGGTCAACAGTTCGTTGACCCCTACAGGGCCGCCGGTTTTGGGCCGCGCTTCGGCGATCTGGAAGATCTGCCGTTCGGCTTCATCGAGGATCTCTTCGGCGGTGCGGCCTTCAGGGTTGAAGGCGGCGTCGGCGATTTCGGTGCTGATGCCGATCAACTGGCGCAACGTCGCACGCTGGCGAACGATCTGCGCATAGGCCTTGATGTTGGCGACCGATGGCGTGTTTTTCGCCAGTTCGCCCAGGTAACCGAGGCCGCCGACCTGGGACGTCTGACCTTCCTTGTCCAATTGCTCGGCAAGGGTCACGACGTCGATCGGCATGTTCTGATCGGCCAGTTTGGCGATCGCACGGAAGATCAAACGGTGGTCATGCCGGTAGAAATCGCCGTCGGAGACTTGATCGAGCACGCGTTCCCAGGCGTTGTTGTCCAGCATCAGACCACCGAGTACGGCCTGTTCGGCCTCGATGGAATGCGGCGGCACTTTCAGCGCGGCGGTTTGCAGGTCGTATTGCTCGGGAGCGGAGATTTCGTTCATGGCCACTTGGAGTCAGGTTTGAAAACGGGAGTACCAGAAAGACAAAGGGCACGACCTGTAAACAGGATCGTGCCCGATGTTACCGGCAAGCACCCGAGGGTGCCAGCCGACAAGTGTTGCTTAAGCTGCTACCACGACAACGCGTACGGTGGCTTCAACTTCGGCGTGCAGGTGCACAGCCACGTCGAATTCACCCACGTTGCGGATGGTGCCGTTCGGCAGACGAACTTCGCTCTTCTGCACTTCAACGCCGGAAGCGGTCAGTGCATCAGCGATGTCGTGAGTACCGATCGAACCGAACAGCTTGCCTTCGTCGCCAGCGGTGGCAGTGATGGTCACTTCCAGCTCGGCCAGTTGGGCAGCACGGCTTTCAGCCGATGCTTTACGGTCTGCGGCGGCTTTTTCCAGCTCAGCGCGACGCTCTTCGAACGCAGCCAGGTTGGCAGCGGTCGCAGCGGTAGCTTTGCCGAAAGGCAGCAGGTAGTTACGGCCGTAACCGGCCTTAACGTTTACTTTGTCGCCCAGGTTGCCCAGGTTGGCGATTTTTTCCAGAAGGATCAGTTGCATGTGGAAATCCTCTTAACTTTTAACCTTCACCGTTCGCGTTATCGGTGTCTTTCGACACGTGACGACCGCGAAAATCAATCAGGCTGTCGACAATGGCCAGAACCACGAGCAACGGATAGATCAGCTGCATGAACAGCAGCAGCGTGACGTACAACCCCACCAGCCAGAAACCGGCCAGTCGCTTCTGCCCGACCAGCCCGTGAATCAGGGCCAGTCCGGCGAACACCAGCGGTACGCTGCACAACGGCGTCAACATGGCCATCTGTGCACCGAGATTCGGGCCCAGAAGCATCAACGCCAGCAGCAACATCGCCGGCCCCAGCGGGATCCGGATGGCGCGAAACTCGCGACCAAAACCACCCGGGTTGTACAACAACGCCTGCCAATGCCGCCCGACAATCAGGCTCAGCACGCTGACGATCTGCAACAATGCCGCAATCAGTCCGGTCAGGACTGGTGCAATCAGGGACGCGAACCGCGCTTGCTCATCGACCGACAATTGCTTGTAGGTATCACCAAGAAGCGCCGGCATGACCTTTATCAAGGCCTGCGCGAGCATCTCGATCTGGGCCGCAAACGCCGCCCCGAGCACCACTGAAAACACCACTCCAATCACTACGCTGACCAGCAGCGTGCGAACCCAGGACTCGCTTGCGCGCAAAACCAACGCAAGCCCCGAAGACCCCAGCAGCACCAGAAGTGCCCGTGGGTCATCGGCATACAGCCACCAGATCAACGCTGGCAGCAGCCCCAGAGACAGAACACCCAGGGCGTCCGTCAGTCCGCGCCGCAGAAGCACCAGGCTCCCGGCGGCAGCACCCAACCAATACAACAACGGCAATGTTGCACATCCGGCCACCACGAGAGTGGCCTGCATACGGCCTCGCATGATGAACTCAGCTAAGGCACGCATGCATTCAATCCTTTGCTACTTGTCGACTGCCCGGTCTCAGCGGCCGTGGCTGTCGGTGTAGGCCAGCAGGGCCAGGAAGCGGGCGCGCTTGATAGCGGTGGCCAGCTGACGCTGATAACGAGCTTTGGTACCGGTGATGCGGCTTGGAACGATTTTGCCGGTCTCGGATACGTAGGCTTTCAGAGTGTTGAGATCTTTGTAATCGATCTCTTTCACGTCTTCAGCGGTGAAGCGGCAGAATTTACGACGACGGAAGAAACGTGCCATTTGATAGGCTCCTTAAAAGGTCCGTGGATTACTCGTCAGCGTTATCGCTGTTGTCGCTGTCATCACCCTCAACGCCATCAGCGTCGGAGTGCTCAGGACGGTCGCGACGCTCACGGCGCTCACTGCGGTTTTCTTCAGCCTTGAGCATCTCGGACTGGCCGGTAACGGCTTCGTCGCGACGGATGACCAGGTTACGGATCACTGCATCGTTGTAGCGGAAGTTGTCTTCCAGCTCGGCCAGGGCCTTGCCAGTGCACTCAACGTTCAGCATCACGTAGTGAGCCTTGTGAACATTGTTGATTGCGTAGGCCAGTTGACGACGGCCCCAGTCTTCCAGACGGTGGATTTTGCCGCCGTCTTCTTCGATCAGCTTGGTGTAACGCTCAACCATGCCGCCGACTTGCTCGCTCTGGTCAGGGTGGACCAGAAAGATGATTTCGTAATGACGCATGAATGCTCCTTACGGGTTGTAGCCTGCCGCTCAAAAACGGTCAGACAAGGAGTGAATGACACTTATGGACTTGCTGGCGCGGGGCACATGCGTGCCTGCCGTCACAGCAAGGGGCGCAATTGTAGAGAAGGGACTGCAGAGGTGCAAGGCAATTGGTGATTATTTGAACAATCACCGGGAGACACCTGTAGGAGCTGCCGAAGGCTGCGATCTTTTGACTTTGATTTTTCAAAACAAGATCAAAAGATCGCAGCCTCGTTTTACTCGGCAGCTCCTACAAGCCACACAGAGAGGTTTACTTCTTGACTGCAGCCTTGGCCTTGGCGCCGCGCTGACGCTGCGCTTCGAACAGGCACACGCCAGTCGCCACGGACACGTTGAGGCTGCTGACGCTACCGGCCATCGGCAGGTTCACCAGATAGTCGCAATGCTCGCGAGTCAGGCGACGCATGCCTTTGCCTTCGGCGCCCATGATCAGGATGGTCGGGCCGGTCAGGTCCTGGTCATAAATGCTGACCTCGGCCTCACCCGCCGTACCGACAACCCACAGACCGCGCTGCTGGAGCTTTTCCAGAGTCCGCGCCAGGTTAGTCACCGCCACCAACGGAATCACTTCTGCCGCGCCGCACGCCACTTTACGCACCACCGGCGTCAGGGTCGCCGACTTGTCCTTGGGCACAATCACTGCCAGCGCGCCGGCAGCATCCGCCGAGCGCAGGCAGGCGCCGAGGTTGTGCGGGTCAGTCACACCGTCCAGCACCAGCAATAGCGGCGCGCCTTCGGTGCGATCGAGCAACTCGTCGAGCATCGCCTCACCCCAGACCTGGCTCGGACTGACGTCGGCGACCACACCCTGGTGCACACCTTCAACCCAGGCATCCATTTCGCGGCGCTCGGCCTGACCGACCTGCACACGATTTTCGTTGGCCAGTTCGATCAGGGTCTGCACGCGCGGATCGTTGCGGCTTTCGGCCAGCCAGATCTGCTTGACGCGTTTAGGGTGGTGACGCAGCAACGCTTCTACCGCGTGAACGCCGTAGATTTTTTCCAACTGACTCATGACTTCGCCTTCGGTTTACGTGCCCCGCCACTTTTGGCTGGAGCAGAACCCGCTTTCGGCGGGCCTTTACGGTGTTTGCTCGGTTTGGCTGGCTTGCCGCCGGTCGCCTTGTCAGGCGCCGACCGTCCGGTCTTTCCCCCAGACGCCGCTTTACCACCGCTTTTGGCTTCGGCCAGCAAGGCCTTCTTCAATTCACGGCTTTTGCGCAGCTCGGCGTTTTTCGCCACGGCATCGCTCGGGCGATAGGCCTCGACCGCTTTTTCCTTGGCGGGACGACGGCTGGCGGTTTTTGCCGGGGCCTTGTCTTCCACGGCCTTGGCCGTAGGCGCTGCGGTTTCGGCGCCACGTTTCTTGCGGCCGATTGGTGCGCTGATGGTTTTTTCCGCCATCTCGAAGTCGATCTTGCGTTCGTCGAGGTCGACGCGCATGACCCGCACTTCAACGGTATCGCCGAGACGGAAGCTGCGACCGGTGCGCTCGCCCGCCAGGCGGTGATGCACAGGATCGAAGTGGTAGTAGTCGCCCGGCAGCGCGGTGACGTGTACCAGACCTTCGACGTAAATATCGGTCAGCTCGACGAACAGACCAAAACCGGTCACGGCGGTGATCACGCCCGGGAACGATTCGCCCACGCGGTCCTTCATGAACTCGCACTTGAGCCAGTTCACCACGTCGCGGGTCGCTTCGTCGGCGCGGCGTTCGCTCATCGAGCACTGCTCGCCGAGTTGCTCCAGCGCCGCCTCGTCGTACGGATAGATGCGCGCCTTCGGAATGGTCATCGCACCGGCACGACGAACGTGCGGGGTGTCCTGTTTCGAATGGATCACGCTGCGGATGGCGCGGTGCGTGAGCAGGTCCGGGTAACGACGGATCGGCGAGGTGAAGTGGGTATAGGCTTCGTAGTTCAGGCCGAAGTGGCCTTCGTTCTGGGCGCTGTACACCGCCTGGCTCAGGGAGCGCAGCATCACGGTCTGGATCAAGTGGAAGTCCGGACGGTCCTTGATGCTCGCCAACAGGGCCTGATAGTCCTTCGGCGACGGGCCATCCTTGCCTTTGTGCAGGGACAGGCCGAGCTCGCCAAGGAAAGCGCGCAGTTTTTCCAGACGCTCCGGTGGCGGGCCGTCGTGGACGCGGTACAGCGCAGGGATCTCGTGCTTCTTGAGGAATTCGGCAGTGGCCACGTTGGCCGCCAGCATGCATTCCTCGATCAGCTTGTGCGCATCATTACGGGTGGTCGGGCGGATTTCGGCAATCTTGCGCTCGGAACCGAAGATGATCCGGGTTTCCTGAGTTTCGAAATCGATCGCGCCACGCACGTGACGGGCCGCCAGCAACACTTTGTACAGTGCATAAAGCTGCTTGAGGTGCGGCACCACGTCGGTGTATTCGCCGCGAAGCTTACGGGCTTCAGTGGCTTTCGGGGTTTCCAGCATCGCGCTGACCTTGTTGTAGGTCAGACGCGCGTGGGAGTGAATCACCGCCTCATAGAAGCAGTAGTCGGTCATTTCGCCGGTCTTGGAGATGGTCATCTCGCAAACCATGGCCAGACGATCAACGTGCGGGTTCAGCGAGCACAGGCCGTTGGACAGCTGCTCAGGCAGCATCGGCACCACGCGCTCAGGGAAGTACACCGAGTTGCCGCGCACCTGGGCTTCGTTGTCCAGCGCCGAACCGATTTTCACATAGCTGGAGACGTCGGCAATCGCCACGTACAACTTCCAGCCGCCGGAGAACAGGCGCAGCTTGCCCGGTTTGGCTTCGCAATAAACCGCATCGTCGAAGTCGCGAGCGTCTTCGCCGTCGATGGTGACGAACGGCAGATGGCGCAGGTCGATGCGTTTCTCTTTGTCTTTCTCTTCGACTTCAGGCTTGAGCTTGGCGGCTTCTTTGAGCACCGCCTCAGGCCAGACGTGCGGGATATCGTAGGTGCGCAGAGCAACGTCGATCTCCATGCCCGGCGCCATGTAGTTGCCGACGACTTCGATCACATCGCCTTGCGGCTGGAAGCGCGGGGTCGGCCAGTGGGTGATTTTCACCTCGACGAACTGACCGATCTGGGCGTTGGCGTTGCGACCCGGAGTGACCAGCACTTCCTGCTGGATCTTCGGGTTGTCGGCCACGACGAAACCGATACCGCCTTCCTCGAAGTAGCGACCGACAATGCTCTCGTGGGCACGGGACACCACTTCAACGATCACGCCTTCGCGGCGACCGCGACGGTCGAGACCGGAAACGCGGGCCAAGGCACGGTCACCGTCGAACACCAGACGCATTTGCGCCGGACTCATGAACAGGTCATCGCTGCCATCGTCCGGCACCAGGAAGCCGAAACCGTCACGGTGACCGCTGATGCGGCCGAGGATCAGGTCGAGCTTGTCCACCGGCGCATAGGTGCCACGGCGGGTATAGATCAATTGAGCGTCGCGCTCCATGGCGCGCAGGCGGCGGCGCAGGGCTTCGATCTGGTCTTCTGTGGTCAGACCAAACTCTTCGACCAGTTGCTCGCGGGCAGCGGGCGAACCCCGATCAGCAAGGTGCTGAAGGATCAGTTCGCGGCTGGGAATAGGGTTATCATATTTTTCCGCTTCACGAGCGGCCTCGGGATCGAGGGACTGCCAATCGGCCATTAGAGAGTTTTCACCTTGTCTATATGCGGGTTAGTTTGGCATAGGCGCCATCAAACGGGAAATTTCCCACTCTATAAGACTCTTCTAAAGCCTTGTATCGACGCCTGAAAGCCCTTTTGAACACCGTCGGTAAAAAAAATCATTTTTTTTGCTGGCAGGGGTTTACAGTTAAAAAGGCGCTCCGTATAGTGCGCGCCATCGACGACGTACATACGTTGACGAGATGCCCAGGTGGTGAAATTGGTAGACACGCCAGCTTCAGGTGCTGGTGACCTTACGGTCGTGGAAGTTCGAGTCTTCTCCTGGGCACCAATTTCGAGTTTGAGACTAGATCAGTTTCAAGACTCACACAAAAACCCGCGAAAGCGGGTTTTTTGCATTCTAAGGAACGGATTTGTTAAAACCGATTAATTAAAATTAAATCAGGGGTTTACAGATCAAAAAGCGCTCCGTATAGTGCGCCACATCAACAGCGGTAACGCTCGCGATGAATGCCCAGATGGTGAAATTGGTAGACACGCCAGCTTCAGGTGCTGGTGACCTTACGGTCGTGGAAGTTCGAGTCTTCTTCTGGGCACCAATTCAAATTCAAGGTGATGACCTTGAGTTTCCCAAAAACCCGCGAAAGCGGGTTTTTGCGTTTCTGGCATTTGAAAACCAAACACTCCCCTGTAGGAGCTGCCGAAGGCTGCGATCTTTTGCTTCTTAAAAAAGCCAAATCAAAAGATCGCAGCCTTCGGCAGCTCCTACAAGGGCAGCGCAATCCGTCGTATCAGAGCAGGCGGCGTCCTGCAAGGCGCACTTGAGAAACAATATCGTTTATCATTGTTGCAAGTTTTTGCAATGCGACAGTGAGGAACCCTGCGAATGACGTTTCGAAATACCCTGCGCCGAGGCTTGACCTTCACCCTGCTCGGCCTGGCACTCGCCACTCCCCTCACCCAGGCAGCCGACGCGGTTTCCCTGACGCTCTACAACGGTCAACACAAGGAAGTCGGCGATGCGATCGCCAAAGCCTTCGAGGCCAAGACCGGCATTCACGTCAATGTGCGCAAGGGCAGCAGCAACCAACTTGCAAGCCAGGTCATCGAAGAAGGCGACCGCTCCCCCGCCGATGTGATCTACACCGAAGAATCCCCGCCGCTGAACAATCTTGGCGAACAAGGCCTGCTGGCCAAGACCGATGACGCCACGCTGGCCGTATTGCCGAAAGAGTATGTCGCCGGCAACGGCACCTGGATCGGCGTCACCGCGCGAGTTCGCGTGGTTGCCTACAACCCGAAGCTGATCGATGAAAAGGATCTGCCGAAATCGGTACTCGGCTTCTCCGACCCGAAATGGCAAGGCAAGGTCGGCTTCGTGCCAACCAGCGGCGCCTTTCAGGAACAGGCCGTGGCCATCATCAAGGTGCACGGACGCGACGCCGCCGAAGAATGGCTGACCGGCCTGCGCGCCTTCGGCAAGACCTACAGCAACAACATGGTCGCGCTCAAAGCCGTGGAAAACGGTGAAGTCGCCACTGTCCTGGTGAACAACTACTACTGGTTCGCCCTGCAACGCGAGAAAGGCCAACTCGACTCGAAACTGCACTATTTCACCGACGGCGACGTCGGCGGGCTGATCACCGTGTCCAGCGCTGCAGTACTGAAGTCCAGCAAACACCCGAAAGAAGCCCAGCAGTTCCTTGCCTACATGGCCAGCGAAGAAGGTCAGCGCGTGATCACCCAGACCACCGCCGAATACCCGCTGCACAAAGGCATGGAGTCAGATCGCGGTCTCAAGCCATTCAGCGAGCTGCAAGCGCCGAATGTCACCCCGGCCGACCTGGGCAACGCCGAAGAAGCCCTGGAACTGGAACGTGAAGTTGGCCTGAACTGATGGCCGCATCGTTATCCGCCCCCGCCGCGCGCGGGGGTTACGTGCCACGGCGCAAGCGGCCGTCGGTCTGGCTGGTGCTACCGGTATTGCTGCTGGTGCTGCTGAGCCTGTTGCCGCTGGCCTACGTCGGCCTGAAAGCCTGGCAGGCCGGCTGGGCCGAAGCACTGCATTTGCTGTGGCGCCCATATGTGTTCGGCTTGTTGCGCAACACATTGGCGCTGATGGTGGGCGTGACGCTCACCTGCGGCGTGATCGGCCTGTCGCTGGCCTGGCTGCTGGAGCGCAGCAATCTGCCGGGGCGGCGCCTGTGGGGCGTGATTCTGTGCCTGCCGTTCGCCGTGCCGGCGTTTGTCAGCAGCTTCACCTGGGTATCGTTGAGTGCACAGTTCGAAGGCCTCGGCGGAGCGATTCTGGTGATGAGCCTGTCGAAATACCCGCTGATCTTTCTGCCGGTCGCAGCGACCCTGCGCAACCTCGACCCCTCCCTCGAAGAGTCCGCCCGCACCTTGGGGCAGAACCGCTGGGGCGTGTTTTTCCGCGTCACCCTGCCGCTGCTCTGGCCGTCCCTGCTGGCCGGCTCGCTGCTGATTGCCCTGCACATGCTGGTGGAATTCGGCGCGCTGTCGATCATCGGCCTGCAAACCTTCACCACAGCGATCTATCAGCAATTCGAACTGGAGTTCAGCAACGCCAACGCGGCAATGCTTTCGGCGGTATTGCTCGCGCTGTGTCTGGCCCTGCTGTGGCTGGAGCTGCGCGCACGCGGCAAGGGTCGGCATGTGCGTACCGGTCAGGGCGCGGCGCGCCAGGCCGAACAAGTCCGTCTCGGGCCATGGGCCGTGGTCGGCCAGTTGTATTGCCTGCTGCTGGCGATCATCGGCAGCGGGATTCCGCTGGGCATGCTCGCGTATTGGCTGGCGGTCGGTTCGTCAGCAGCGTTCCCGGTCGCCGCGATCACTGAAGCCCTGCTGTCGTCGCTGGCCTTGTCACTGGGCGGCGCGGCGTTGTGCCTGCTGCTGGCGGTGCCGGTCGGGTTGCTGGTGGTCCGTTACAAGGGCCAACTGGCGATCTGGGCCGAGCGTCTGCCGTATCTGTTGCACGCGCTGCCGGGGCTGGTGATTGCGTTGACGCTGGTGTATTTCGCCCTGCATTACGTGCCGGCGCTGTACCAGACTTCGGCATTGCTGCTGATTGCCTACGCGTTGCTGTTTTTGCCACTGGCGCAGGCGCCGATTCGCACGGCACTGAACAAGGCGGCGCCGCAACTGGAAGAAGCCGCGCGTACGCTGGGCGCGTCATCGTTCACGGCGTTTTGCCGGGTAACCCTGCCGATCATCTTTCCGGCCTTGGGTGCGGCGTTTGCCCTGGTGTTTCTGGATGCGATGAAGGAGCTGACGGCGACGCTGTTGCTGAGTCCGACCGGGCTCAACACCTTGGCGACCGAGGTTTGGGCGCATACGGCGAATGTCGAGTTCGCGGCGGCGGCGCCTTATGCGGCGTTGTTGATCGTGGTGTCAGGGTTGCCGGTGTATCTGCTGACGACACGGATGTATCTGAGCCGCTGAAAGATCGCAGCCTGCGGCAGCTCCTACAGGATGAACGCCAATCCCATGCAGGAGCTGCCGCAGGCTGCGATCTTTTGATCTTAGGCCCTGAACTGCCCCAGGCTCGCCTTCAACTGCGCCGCCAAGCCATCCAGCACCTTGCCACTCGCCGTGGTTTCCACCACCGCCTGAGCCGCTTTCTCGGCCTGGGCATGGATCGTCTCGACCCGCCCGCGCACCGCTTGCGCGCCCTGCGCCTGATGCGCCGCTGCCTGCGTGGCCAGGCCGATCGCCGCGTGCACCTGCTCGACTGACGCCTGTACCGATTGCTGCAACCGCGCACTGTCGCGCAACACCAGCAAACCTTCGCTGGCCTGACGCCCGGCCTGACCGATCGCTTCTACCGCTTCACGCGCGCCCTGCTGCAACGCGACGATGTGCGCCTGAATATCGCCGGTAGAGCTTTGTGTCTTGCTCGCCAAGGCGCGCACTTCGTCTGCCACTACTGCGAAACCACGCCCGGTCTCGCCGGCCCGTGCCGCTTCAATGGCCGCATTGAGCGCCAACAGGTTGGTCTGCTCGGCGATGCCGTGGATCACCGTCAGCACCACTTCAATCTGTTCGCTCTGCTGCGCCAGTCGCTCAATGACTTTTGCCCCCGTGTCGACCTGCCCGGCCAGCGCTTCGATCAGGCTGCCGACCTTGGCTGAAGTGCGGGTGTTTTCGTCGGTGGCCTGGCGGATGTCCACCACCTGCTTCAACGCCGCTTGCATCGCGTGGCTTTCCGATTGCGCCTCGTCGGCCATTTGCGACAACGCGCGCAGGCTCTCAGCCACCTCATCGCGCTGCATCCCCGCCGCCGCGTCGGCGCCGGCATTGCGCAGGGTCATGGCGCCGATTTCCACGCCGGTACGCTGGGCCACGTCACCCGCCTCGCGCACGATCGGCTGCAACTTATCCACAAAGCGATTGACCGCCGACGCCATGTCGCCGATCTCGTCCTTGCTGTTGATCTGCACGCGCTTGGTCAGATCGCCCTCGCCCGCCGCCAGATCGTCCATCGCCGCGTTGAGCATCTTCAGACGATTGACCACCCGATGCCCCAGCACCACCGCCAGCAACAGCAGCACGCCGCAGCCGACCAGCGCCAGGCCCATGCCGATGCGCCAGCGTAATGTCGCAGCGGCGTCCTGCACGGTGCTGCTGGTGTTGGCTTTCATCTCGGCCGCGGTGGTTTGCGCCGACTGCAGGCGCGCCTGCATCGCTGCGGCGCTGTCAGCGGCGGCGCCCTTGAGGCTGTCGCCCACCAGTTGATCGCTGCTGGCGATCAGCGCCGAGAAGCGCTGGTCGAGCGCGGCCAGATCGGTTTCCACCGAGGCCGTCGAAACGCCCATCAGCACTTTGCCGATTTCCACGCCATTGGGGTTGATCGAGGCTTCGAGGTAGTAGACCGACGGATCGTTTTTCGCCGCGTCCAGCACCTTGTCCAGTGCCCGTTCGCCTTGGCCTTTTTCCAGCAGAGCCTTGTTGATCGGGTTTTCGCGGTTGAGGTAGCGGGTCAGGTGCTGCCCGGTGGCGTCGTCGTAGACCACGAACAACACATTGGGATTGCGCTGGGCGCGCCGGGCGAACTCGGACAGGGTCGGCACGTCGCTGTCCCACATGGCGCGAGGCGCGACCGAGGCCAGCAACTGGGCCATGTCATTGGCCGAGTCCTTCAGGTCTTTTTCCAAAGTCGTACGCAGCTGTGCCTGCTCGTCCTTCAGACGCGCGGACAAGCCGGCGGTCAAACGCTGGCGGGTACTTGAGGACAGATTATCGAGACTCGACGTGACTTCACGCCCGGCCTGTTCCAGCTCGCCCGAGAGCTTCTGGCTGTCGGCGCCCAGGCGAACGCCGAGGTCGGCCTCCAGCGCCGTGACCGTGCTTCGTGTCAGGGCGACCGCCACGAGCACTTGCACCAAAAGGGCGATACCAAGGGTAACGAACACGGGCCGCAACAAACGGCTTTGTAACAGTGAGAGAACGGCCGACACTGTGAATCCCTCTACTTCTGACGCCATTAATTTGATGGCACTCTTGTAGACAGATTTACAGCAAAGGTCATGCCGTCCAACCGGCATAAACGACAAAGGCCCCGATTAAGGGGCCTTTGTTTTTTACATCAACGACTTATCAAGCGAACGGATGACGCAGAACGATGGTTTCGTTGCGATCCGGACCCGTCGAAATAATGTCGATCGGCGCGCCGATCAACGCTTCAACGCGTTTGATGTAGGCACGAGCGTTAGCCGGCAGCTCTTCCAGGGTCTTGGCGCCCACGGTCGATTCGGTCCAGCCCGGCACTTCTTCGTACACAGGCTGCAGGCCTACGTAGCTGTCAGCGTCGGTCGGAGCAACGGCGTTGCCTTGTGCATCTTTGTAGCCGGTGCAGATGTTGATGGTTTCCAGACCGTCGAGTACGTCCAGCTTGGTCAGGCAGATACCCGAAATGCTGTTCACATCGATAGCGCGACGCAGGATAACGGCATCGAACCAGCCGCAACGACGGGCACGGCCGGTGGTAGCGCCGAACTCGTGACCTTGCTTGGCCAGGTGCGCACCGACTTCGTCAAACAGCTCAGTCGGGAACGGGCCCGAACCGACGCGAGTGGTGTAAGCCTTGGTGATGCCCAGGATGTAATCCAGGAACATCGGGCCAACGCCCGAACCGGTCGCCACGCCACCAGCGGTGGTGTTGGAGCTGGTCACGTACGGATAGGTACCGTGGTCGATGTCGAGCAACGAACCCTGGGCGCCTTCGAACATGATGTCTTTGCCGGCGCGGCGCAGGTCGTGCAGCTCGGCCGTCACGTCCAGCATCAGTGGCTTGAGCAGCTCAGCGTATTCCTTGCACTCGGCCAGAGTCTTTTCGAACTCGATGGCCGGCTCTTTGTAGTAACCCACCAGCATGAAGTTGTGGTAGTCCACCAGTTCACGCAGCTTGTCTTCGAAGCGCGGCATGTTGAGCAGGTCGCCAACGCGCAGGCCACGACGTGCAACCTTGTCTTCGTACGCCGGGCCGATGCCGCGACCGGTAGTACCGATCTTCAGCTCGCCACGGGCCTTTTCACGGGCCTGGTCCAGCGCCACGTGGAAGGACAGGATCAGCGGGCAGGACGGGCTGATACGCAGGCGCTCGCGCACCGGTACGCCTTTCTCTTCCAGCTTGGTGATCTCGCGCAGCAGGGCGTCAGGTGCAACCACCACGCCGTTGCCGATCAGGCACTGCACGCCTTCGCGCAGCACGCCCGACGGGATCAGGTGCAAGACGGTTTTTTCGCCGTCGATCACCAGGGTGTGGCCAGCGTTGTGGCCACCTTGGTAGCGCACTACGGCGGCAGCATGTTCGGTCAGCAGATCAACGATCTTGCCTTTGCCCTCATCACCCCATTGGGTGCCCAGGACTACGACATTCTTACCCATAACACTTGTCCTCATTCGCGCAAACTTGGTGCCGGCGTTGGCCGGCAGGAAAACTCAAGAAGCCAGTGGCGATACTTGCCAAAGCCCGTTCTGCTGAATCAATTGCCGGTCGCAGTCCGCATCACGGGCGGCGGCCAAAGGTTGTCCAGGCAGCGCCTGAACGACACGCTGACCCTCACTGCGCAACTGGCAAACCTGCTGCCAGAGTGCCGCATCCGTACTGTCAGGCATCCAGATACCGCCAGACGGTAGCTCGATCTCAGCACGCCCCAGGGTCACCAGGGTTTTCAAATCGGTAGAGAAGCCGGTCGCCGGACGGGCACGACCGAAGTCGGCACCGATGTCATCGTAACGACCACCCTGAGCGATGGACTGACCCACGCCTGGTACAAACACCGCGAACACCACACCGGTGTGGTAGTGATAGCCGCGCAGCTCGCCCAGATCGAAGTACAACGGCAGATCCGGGAAACGCACTGACAGACGCTCGGCGATCGCCAGCAAGTCTTCCAGCGCGGCCAGCACCGGCGCCGGTGCATTGGCCAAACGCTCACGGGCGGCGGCCAGCACTTCACGTCCGCCACACAGGTCGACCAGTGCCCGCAGCATGTCGGACAGATCGGCCGGCAGGCCTTCGGTCAAGGTAATGACCTCGTCGATGGCCTTGCGTTGCAACGCATCGAACAACTGCTGCTCGACTTCACCGGACAGACCGGCGGCACGCGCCAGACCACGATAGATGCCGACATGACCGAGATCCATGTGCACATCCGGCACATCGGCCAGTTGCAACATGGCCAGCATCAGGCTGATCACTTCAACGTCGCTGCTCGGGCTGGCATCGCCGTACAACTCGGCGCCCAACTGGATCGGGCTGCGCGAGGACGACAGTGCACGCGGCTGGGCATGCAGCACGCTGCCGGCGTAGCACAGACGGCTCGGGCCTTCGCGACGCAGGGTGTGCGCATCGATGCGCGCCACTTGCGGCGTGATGTCGGCACGGAACCCCATCTGCCGGCCCGACTGCGGGTCGATGACCTTGAAGGTCCGCAGATCCAGGTCCTGGCCCGCACCGGTCAGCAGGGATTCCAGGTACTCGATATGGGGAGTCACGACAAACTCGTAACCCCAGCTCTGGAACAGATCCAACACCTGACGACGCGCGACTTCAATGCGCGCCGCTTCCGGTGGCAGTACTTCTTCGATGCCATCTGGCAGCAGCCAGCGGTCTACCGTTGCCATTACGCCATTCCCCTTTGATCCGGGCGGCCTGCCTGCGGGCGAGCCTTGAGTGAAGCAGAAAATGACCGACCCGTTCAAAACGCACGCGCATGAACGACGCGGCGAAAGGCCTGTTACCGGCTTCGCCCATCACTTTCCTCGAAAAACGCTCGGGCCATTCAACCCGATGCCTGCAACAAAAAACAGCAATCAAACGTGCAGACGCAAAAAAGCCGGGAATTTCCCGGCTGCCGCATCATACACACGTTTTCCCAAAGGATCACCCCGCCCGAGGTTTTAGCCGCCGGGCGGAGCGATTCAGGTCAACGCCGTATCAAGGCTTGGACTTTTCCAGGTAACGGAAGAAGTCGCTGCTTGGGTCGAGAACCATGACATCGGATTTGTTCGCGAAGCTTTCACGGTAGGCGCGCAGGCTACGGTAGAAACCGTAGAACTCCTGATCCTGACCGTAGGCCTTGGAGTAGATCGCAGCGGCCTGGGCGTCACCGTCACCGCGAACCTCTTCGGATTCACGATAGGCTTCAGCCAGCAGTACGCGGCGCTGACGATCGGCGTCGGCACGGATGCCTTCGGCCAGCTCGTTACCCTTGGCGCGGTGCTCGCGGGCTTCACGCTCACGCTCGGTGCTCATACGCTCGAACACGCTGCGGTTCACTTCCTTCGGCAGATCGATGGCCTTGACCCGGACATCGACTACTTCGATACCCAGCTCTTTTTCCGCCATCGAGTTCAGCGATGCAGTGATGTCAGCCATCAACGCATCACGCTCACCCGACACCACTTCGTGCAGGGTGCGCTTACCGAACTGGTCACGCAGACCCGATTCCAGACGACGGGACAGACGCTCGTCGGCGATCTGCTTGAGGCCGGACGTCGCGGTGTAGAAGCGCTCGGCATCTTTCACCCGCCACTTGGCGTAGGCATCGACCATCACGGCTTTCTTTTCCAGGGTCAGGAAACGCTGTGTCGGTGCATCCAGCGTCATCAGACGTGCGTCAAATTTACGCACCTGGTTAACGTAAGGCACCTTCACATGCAGACCCGGCTGAACATCGGCCTGAACCACACGACCGAACTGCAGCAGCACCGCGCGCTCGGTCTGAGCCACGATGTAGAAGCAGTTCCAGCCAACCAGAACCACAACGACGCCAACAATCAGGGCGATCAGCGATTTATTGCTCATCAGCGGGTCTCCCTTGTGCGTGTCTGCGGCAGGTCAGTGACATGCGGCGCGACGTCCGTGTTGTTGCTGGCAGCGGCCGAACCGGTCACCGGTGCATTGCTGCCACCCGAGCTGTTCTGAATCATCTTGTCCAACGGCAGGTAAAGCAGGTTGCTCTGGCCGTTCTTGTTGCCGGTCACGAGTACCTTGCTGGTGTTGCTGAAGACTTCCTGCATGGTGTCCAGATACAGACGCTGGCGGGTGACTTCAGGTGCCTTGCGATACTCGGCGACCAGCTTGGTGAAGCGGTCGGCCTCACCCTTGGCGCGCGATATCGTTTCGTCACGGTAACCATTGGCATCTTCGAGGATGCGCTGGGCCTGACCACGGGCTTCCGGCACGACGCCGTTGGCGTAGGTTTCCGCCTGGTTGCGCGAACGCTGCTCGTCTTCACGGGCGCGGATCACGTCGTCGAAAGCTTCCTGCACTTCACGCGGGGCTGCCGCGTTCTGTACGTTCACCTGGGTGACGGTGATACCGGTGCGATAGGTATCGAGGAAGCGTTGCAGACGCTCCTTGATTTCGCTGGCCATCAATTCACGACCTTCGGTCAGCACCTGGTCCATGGCGGTGGAACCCACCACGTGGCGCAGGGCGCTGTCAGTCGCATGCTGCAGGCTGATTTCCGGCTGATCGACGTTCAGCACGAAGTCCTGCAGGTTGGTGATCTTGTACTGCACGGTCAGCGGCACTTCGACGATGTTCTCGTCTTCGGTCAGCATCTGCCCCTGCTTGGTGTACGCACGCTCACGCGTGACGTTTTCCATGTACTTTTTATCGATCGGCGGGAAGTAGATGTTCAGGCCCGGGCCGACCGTCTCGTAGTACTTGCCGAAGCGCAGCACCACGGCTTGCTCCTGCTCGTCGACCACATAGACCGCGCTGTACAGCCAGACAGCCGCCAGCACCACGAGGCCGATGCCGAGCAGACCGCCGAAGCCGCCACCGCTCCTGCCCGAACCACCGCCGTCATCACCACCGCGTTTCTTACCACCACCGAACAACCCGTTCAGGCTTTCCTGCAGCTTTCGGAAGGCCTCGTCGAGATCCGGTGGCCCCTTGCGGTCGCCGTTATTGCGGCGCTTGCCACCCCAAGGATCCTGATTATTCGAGTTGCCACCCGGCTCATTCCAAGCCATAGCGCTCTCCATCTGATAAAGCAAAGACGCACCCACGGCGCGCCGACCAATGCTACAGAATGCCTGCCGTTGCGGCACAACCGCTTTGCCAGGCTTTTATTGCAAAGTGTGTTGCTCGATGAATTCCATCGGCTGCAATCCCTCGCGGCTTACCAGTCGATTCAACTCGACCCGGGGCAAACGAACGGCCAGCAGGCAGATGCCTTCTTCGTCGTGCTCTTCTTTCTGCACCGCACCGAGCTCGAAGAACTGCGCACGCAGTCGAGCGAACCGTTGCGGCAGGCGCAATGTCCCCACGAACAAATCACTGCCCAGCAACTCGGCAATGGCTTGTTCAAGCAATTCCAGACCCGTGCCATCGCGCGCCGACAACCAGACCCGTTGCGGCTTGCCATCGGCATCGCGCTGGATCTGAGGCTCAACGCCTTCAAGCAAATCGAGTTTGTTGTATACCTCCAGGATCGGCAAGTCCTGGGCCCCGATCTCGCCCAGCACTACCATCACTTGCTCGATCTGCAACATGCGATCCGGTTCGGCCGCATCGATCACGTGCAACAGCAGGTCGGAGTTGCTCGACTCTTCGAGCGTAGACCGAAATGCCTCGACCAGCTTGTGTGGCAAGTGGCGAATGAAACCTACGGTGTCCGCGAGAACAATCGGCCCCAGGTCGTCCAGTTCCAGACGGCGCAAGGTCGGGTCCAGTGTGGCGAACAACTGGTCAGCCGCGTACACCTCGGACTTGGTCACGTTATTGAACAGCGTGGACTTACCGGCGTTGGTGTAGCCCACCAGAGATACGGTAGGGATATCGGCACGCGAACGACCGCGTCGCGATTGCTCGCGCTGGCTGCGGACTTTTTCCAGTCGGCCCTTGATCTGGCGCAGGCGAACCCGCAGCAGACGGCGGTCGGTTTCCAGCTGGGTTTCACCCGGGCCACGCATGCCGATACCGCCACCCTGACGCTCAAGGTGAGTCCAGCCACGAACCAGACGGGTGCTCATGTGGTCAAGCTGGGCCAGTTCGACCTGGAGCTTGCCTTCATGGGTACGCGCGCGTTGGGCGAAAATATCGAGAATCAGGCCGGTACGGTCGATCACGCGACACTCGAAAACACGTTCGAGGTTACGTTCCTGACTGGGCGTGAGAATGTGATTGAAAATCACCAGATCGGCCTTTTCGGCATGGACCAGGTCGCGCAGTTCCTCGACCTTGCCGCTGCCAATCAGGAATTTGGCGGTTGGCCGATGACGCGGTACGTTAAAAAACGCAACGGTCTCGGCGCCCGCCGAATTAGCCAATTCCTGAAACTCCTGCGGATCTTCGCGCGCCTCAGGGTCCTGACCATCCAAGTGAACGAGGATCACTCGCTCACCACCACCGTGGCGCTCAAAGAACAAAGGAGACTCCTATCAGGCGTTACCTGGCTCAGCGTCACCTGCATCGGATTCGGTTGCGCTAGGCAGACGAATTGGACGTACTGGCACGACTGTAGAGATAGCGTGTTTGTAAACCATCTGGCTGACGGTGTTTTTCAGCAGGATAACGAACTGGTCGAACGACTCGATCGTGCCCTGCAGTTTGATACCGTTGACCAGGTAGATGGAAACCCCAACTTTCTCTTTACGTAAAGTATTCAAGTAAGGGTCTTGTAGCGAATGCCCTTTTGACATGTGCCGCACTCCTTTAAGGATTCAATAATAAAAATAGGTAATTCAGATGGCTTTGGCCGCCACACCCCCAAGGATAGACGGCAATTGCAAGGACTCAGCTCAATATGGAGATGGTCCCAAGGTATTTCAAGGCGCGTGGCAGATTGTCGCAATCAAGACTGTCCAGCCAGTGCAGATCTTCCCAGCTGCGCAGCCAGGTGAACTGGCGTTTGGCCAATTGACGCGTGGCAATGATGCCGCGTTCCTGCATTTCGGCTAACGACAGCTTGCCGTCCAGGTAGTCCCAGACTTGGCGGTAGCCTACCGCACGTATAGACGGCAACCCCGAATGCAGGTCACTTCTTTTACGCAGGGCTACGACCTCGTCGATGAACCCCTGTTCCAGCATATTTGTGAATCTTTGTTTAATGCGCTCGTGCAGTACCTGGCGATTTGCCGGAGCAATGGCCAAGTTCGCGACAGTATAGGGCAATTGTTGCCGTCCCGAAGCGGCTGCTTCAGTACTTTGCGCAGATTGTTGCTGACGCAGCGCAGTCATGCTCTGACCGCTGACCCGATAAACCTCCAGCGCCCGACTCAGACGCTGTGGATCGTTGGGATGAATGCGCGCCGCTGACTCCGGGTCGATCACCGCCAATTGTTCGTGCAGGGCTTGCCAGCCAAGGCGTGCAGCTTCTTCTTCGATCTGCGCGCGGACCTCGGGATCCGCCGCCGGCATGTCCGCCAGCCCTTCGACCAACGCCTTGTAATAGAGCATCGTCCCGCCCACCAGCAACGGAATCTTCCCGCGCGCGGTGATGTCGGCCATGGCTTGCAGGGCATCGCGGCGGAAATCGGCGGCGGAATAGGCCTCCGCCGGGTCGAGGATGTCGATCAAACGGTGCGGAAACTCGGCCAGCAGCTCTTTCGAAGGCTTGGCGGTGCCGATGTCCATGCCGCGATAAACCAGCGCCGAATCGACACTGATCAGCTCGCATGGCAGCACCTTGGTCAGCTCGATGGCCAGGTCGGTCTTGCCCGCAGCGGTCGGGCCCATCAGGAAAATCGCTGGAGGAAGCTGGCTCATCAACGACCGCGCAGGAACAGTTTGTCCAGATCGTCCAGACCCAATTGGGTCCAGGTCGGTCGGCCATGGTTGCATTGACCGCTGCGCTCAGTGTTTTCCATGTCGCGCAGCAGGCCGTTCATTTCCGGCAAGGCCAGACGCCGATTGGCGCGGATCGCGCCGTGGCAGGCCATGGTCCCGAGCAGTTCGTTCAGGTGCGCCTGAATCCGGTCGCTGGTGCCGTATTCCATCAGGTCCGACAGCACGTCGCCCACCAGACGGTTGGCCTCGGCCTGTTTGAGCAGCGCCGGAATCTGTCGGATCGCCAGGGTTTCCGGGCCCAGACGCTGCAGTTCGAAGCCCAGGCGCTGGAACCACGCGGCATGCTCTTCGGCGCAATCGGCTTCACGCTGACTGACCGCCAGCGACTCTGGCACCAGCAATGGCTGGCCGCTCAGGCCTTCACTGGCCATGGCGATCTTCAAGCGCTCATACATGATCCGCTCGTGGGCGGCGTGCATGTCCACCAGCACCAGGCCCTGGGCGTTCTCGGACAAGATGTAGATGCCCTTGAGCTGCGCCAGTGCGTAACCGAGTGGCGGAATATCCTCCTGACCGGCCGGCAATGCGTTGGCATTGGCTTCCGGCAGCGGCGCAAAAAACTCGCGGTAGGCAGCCTGCGCCTCAGCGGCTGGCGGCACCGCGGATTGCGGCCGCGGCGTGTACTGATACTGATAAGCGCCGCCAGCACTGGCACCCGACGACGTATTGAACGCCGGTTGCGCCTGCGGCTGCTCCAGCAGCGCATTGGCCGCCAGACGCATTTCGCCTTGCGGGCCGAACTCACCCGCCTCGATGCCGGTTGGGCGGACAATGGCCGTGGTGACAGAACCGGCAAGCTGATCTTCCGGGCGCACATCGCCCAGCGCGCGGTGCAGCGTGCCATAAAGGAAGTCATGCACCATGCGCCCGTCACGGAAGCGCACTTCGTGTTTGGTCGGGTGCACGTTGACGTCGACCGCCGCCGGATCGACCTCGAAAAACAGCGCGAAGGTCGGATGACGGCCATTGAACAGCACGTCGCGATAAGCCTGGCGCACCGCGTGGGCCACCAGTTTGTCGCGCACCGCACGGCCGTTCACGAAGAAATACTGCAAATCCGCCTGACTGCGGTTGAAGGTCGGCAACCCGACCCAGCCCCACAGGTGCAGGCCATTGCGCTCGATCTCGATCGGCAGCGCCTGCTCCAGAAAACCTGAGCCGCAAATCGCCGCCACACGCCGGGCGCGGGCCGCGTCATCGTGGGCCTCGTGAAGACTGAGGATGGTCTTGCCGTTGTGGCGCAGGTGGAAAGCCACGTCAAAACGCGCCAGTGCCAGACGCTTGATCACTTCTTGCAGATGATCGAATTCGGTTTTTTCGGTCTTGAGAAACTTGCGCCGCGCCGGGGTATTGAAGAACAGGTCGCGCACTTCCACCGACGTACCGACAGGATGTGCCGCCGGCTGAACCCGAGGTGCCATGTCGCGACCTTCGGTCTCGACCTGCCAGGCCTGATCGGCGTCGCGGGTGCGCGAGGTCAGGGTCAGGCGCGCCACGGAGCTGATCGACGCCAGTGCCTCGCCACGGAAACCGAGGCTCATCACCTGCTCGAGGTCTTCGAGGTTGCGAATCTTGCTGGTGGCGTGACGGGCCAAGGCCAGCGGCAGATCGTCGGCGGAAATGCCGCTGCCGTCATCACGCACTCGCAACAGCTTGACGCCGCCCTGCTCAACGTCGACGTCGATGCGTTTGGCACCGGAATCGAGGCTGTTTTCCAGCAGTTCCTTGATCACCGAGGCCGGGCGTTCAACCACCTCACCGGCGGCGATCTGGTTCGCCAGCCGTGGGCTGAGCAGTTCGATGCGTGCGGCGTTCAACAGCTGATTCATTCTTTGGACGCCAGTTCGGTGCCAGGAATGGTCAGGTGCTGACCGATTTTAAGCTCATCGCTGCTGAGGTTATTGGCACTGCGCAGGGCCGCAGGCGACACCTGATAACGCACCGCAATCATCGCCAGCGTCTCGCCCGGACTCACGCGGTGATCGCGCGGGCCCTGGGCGATCTTGCCCGAGTCACGCAGCCAGGCAATGTAGGTGCCCGGTGGCGGGTTTTGCTGGAAGAACTGGCGCACGCCGCTGCTGATCGAGCGGGCCAGCGCCTGCTGGTGGCTCGAGGCCGACAGCTTCGAGGCTTCATTGGCGTTAGAGATAAACCCGGTTTCGACGAGGATCGACGGAATATCCGGCGACTTCAGCACCATGAACCCGGCCTGTTCCACACGCTGTTTGTGCAGCGGCGTCACGCGACCGATGTTGGTCAGGACTTTCTGGCCGACGTTGAGGCTGGAAGTCAGCGACGCCGTCATCGACAAGTCGAGCAGCACACCGGCGAGCATGCGGTCCTTGTCGTCGAGGCTGACGTTGCCGGCACCGCCGATCAGGTCGGAACGGTTTTCGCTGTCGGCCAGCCAACGGGCGGTCTCCGAGGTTGCACCGCGATCGGACAAGGCAAACACCGAAGCACCGAACGCTGCCGCAGACGGCGCGGCGTCGGCGTGAATCGAGACGAACAGGTCCGCACCCTTCTTGCGCGCGATTTCGGTACGGCCGCGCAACGGGATGAAGTAGTCGCCGGTGCGGGTCAGCTCGGCACGGAAGCCTTTCATGCCGTTGACCTGACGCTGCAGTTCGCGGGCGATCTGCAGCACCACGTCTTTTTCACGCTGGCCGCGCGAGCCGGACGCACCCGGGTCTTCGCCGCCGTGGCCAGCGTCGATCACCACGATGATGTCGCGCTTGCCGGCCGGGGCCGGCGGCAACTTGATGGCAGGTTCGGAAGGAGTGACCGGCACCGCTGGTACCGTCGCCACTTGTGGCGTCGGCGCAGGTGGCGGTGCGGCATCGGCCGGGTTGTCGAACAGGTCGACCACCAGCCGGTTGCCGTATTGCGCGTTGGGCGCCAGCGAGAAGCTTTTCGGGGTGACGGCTTTTTTCAGGTCGATGACCACCCGCAGGTCGGTCGGCGTGCGCTGGGCCGAGCGCATCGCGGTGATCGGTGTGTTGGCGGTCGAGACTTTCAGCGGCGCACCCAGAGTGGCGCCATTGATGTCGATCACCAGCCGATCCGGTGCGGTCAGGGTGAAGACGCTGTGCTGCACCGGGCCGCTCAGGTCGAAGACCAGTCGCGTGTTATCCGGCGCCCGCCACAGGCGCACGCTGTTGACCTTTGTGTCGGCCACAGCGTTGACGGCCACTGCCATCAACATCAGTCCTGCGGCAGCCACCAACGCGCGAAAGCGCATACCTAACCCCATCATTTAATTGGATTCCAATGCCAAAGCGGCACACCAGGCCCCGCCACGCGAGCCCTGGGATAAAATTTTCAGCGAACGCCCGCTGTCTTGCGGGCTAATGGTAATGGTCAGGTCAGGCTTTGGCAAAAAGCCTGCACCTTTATCGGGCCACTCGATCAGGCACAGGGCATCGTCTTCGAAATAGTCGCGGATGCCAAGAAACTCCAACTCCTCCGGATCGACCAGGCGATACAGGTCGAAGTGGAAGGCGCGTACGTCGCCAATCTCGTAGGGTTCGACCAGAGTGAAGGTCGGACTTTTTACCGCGCCGACGTGCCCCAGACCACGAATGATGCCCCGCGACAACGTGGTTTTGCCCATGCCCAGGTTGCCCTCGAGAAAAATCAGCCCATGGCCCTGGGTAACGCGGGCGATGCGTGCGCCAAAGTCGCTCATCGCCTGTTCATCGGCCAGGTACAGGGTTACTTCAGACACGGTGCATGCTCCTCCAACAACTGACGAATGACTGGAATCAGATCACTGGCCGCCAGCCCACGGCCGAATTTACCTTGTTGTGCGCCGGCATTGGCATGCAGCCAGACCGCCAGGCACGCTGCTTCGAAGCCGTCCATGCCTTGCGCCAGCAACGCGCCGGTCAGACCGGCGAGTACATCACCGAGGCCGGCAGTGGCCATGGCCGGATGGCCCTGATGACACAGCGCCAGACGTCCATCGGGATGGGCGATCAAGCTGCCGGCGCCTTTGAGCACGACGACGGCGGAGTATTTCTTGCTCAGCGCATGTGCCGCTGCCGGGCGATCGGCCTGCACCTCGGCGGTACTGATCCCCAGCAAACGCGCCGCCTCACCCGGATGCGGCGTGATCACGCAATCCTTCGGCAGACTGACAACACCGCTGGCCAGCAGATTCAATGCATCGGCGTCCCACACCTGTGGCAGCGCCGCGTTCGCCGCAGCCGACAGCAGCGCCCGCCCCCAACTCGCCTGCCCCAGCCCCGGCCCGACGACCAGCACCGAGACTTTCTCCAGCAGGCTCATCAACTGATTGGCCGATGAAGCGCCCAGCGCCATGGCTTCCGGTACGCGGGCCAGCGCTGCCGGGATATGCTCCGGGCGCGTCGCCAGCGAGACCATGCCCGCACCACTGCGCAAGGCAGTTTCGGTACTGAGCAGGATCGCGCCGCCAAAGCCATGGTCGCCGCCAATCAACAGCACATGGCCGAAGCGGCCTTTGTGGGAGGTCGGCGCACGCGCAGGCAGACGCGGCAGATTAGCCGCGTTGAGCCGGCGAGCGACGAGCGGAATGTCACTGTAAGTTTCAGGCGTAGCTTGCAGATCGTTGAACACCCGTTCGCCGACACAATCTGCCGCATCTCCGGTGAACAGCCCCAGCTTCAGACCAATGAACGTCACCGTCAGGTCAGCGCGCACCGCGAGCCCCAACGCTCGCCCGGTGTCGGCGCACAATCCGGAAGGAATATCGACTGCCACTACCGGCAGGCCACTGGCGTTGATCGCGGCAATGGCTGAGGCATAGGGTTCACGTACGTCGCCACTCAAACCGGTGCCGAGCAACGCATCGAGGACCACGCCGCGCAACTCGGCCTGAGCGCTCCAGCCCTGCACCGCAACACCTTCGGCGAGTGCCTCGGCATGCGCCAGCGCCGCGTCGCCCTGCAAACGCTGCGGCTCACCGACCGCCAGCACCCGCACCGCCCAACCGGCACGCTGTGCCAGCACCGCCACCAGATAACCGTCCCCAGCGTTGTTGCCACGCCCGGCCAGCACGGTCAGCTCAGTCGCTGAGGGCCAGCGCCGCACCAACGCGCGCCAGCACGCATATGCGGCGCGCTGCATCAATTC
This sequence comes from Pseudomonas sp. MG-9, assembly GCF_018729515.1. Taxonomy (NCBI): domain Bacteria; kingdom Pseudomonadati; phylum Pseudomonadota; class Gammaproteobacteria; order Pseudomonadales; family Pseudomonadaceae; genus Pseudomonas; species Pseudomonas sp. MG-9. Next base: position 455,812 of record NZ_JAHHZH010000004.1, on the reverse strand, counting down.
GAAGCCCGGCGTGCCGGCGGCGATCAGCCGTGCGTCGAGTGCTCGCACCTGGGCGGCAGCGTACAGCGCGTCGGGTAATTCATCTTTCGTGTGCGGCATGCGTCTTCGGGCTCCGATGTCTGGCAGAATTATACGCACCTCAGCTCCGGTTTCTCTCGCCTCATGTCCGCCATCACCACAGATCTGCCCACCCTCGCCCAATCGATCAAGGATTGGGGCCGCGAGCTGGGCTTCCAGCAAATCGGCATCAGCGGTCTGGACCTGGCCGAGCATGAGCAGCACCTGGAGCGCTGGCTCGCCGCCGGCTACCACGGCGAAATGGATTACATGGGCGCCCATGGCAGCAAACGCTCGCATCCCGAACAGCTGGTGCCCGGCACGTTGCGCGTGGTTTCGCTGCGCATGGACTACCTGCCCGGCGACACGCAAATGGCGCAAATGCTGGCGCAACCGGAAAAAGCCTACGTTTCGCGTTATGCCTTGGGCCGCGATTACCACAAATTGATCCGTAAGCGCGTGCAACAATTGGCCGACAAGATTCAGGCCGAGATCGGCCCATTCGGTTTTCGTGCGTTCGTCGACAGTGCCCCGGTGCTGGAAAAAGCCATCGCCGAGCAAGCCGGACTGGGCTGGATCGGTAAAAACACGCTGGTGTTGAACCGCAAGGCCGGCAGCTATTTCTTCTTGAGCGAACTGTTCGTCGATCTGCCGCTCCCGGTGGACGAACCGCACAGCACCGAACATTGCGGTCGCTGCACGGCGTGCCTGGACATCTGCCCGACCAACGCTTTCGTCGGGCCGTATGTGCTGGACGCCCGGCGCTGCATCTCTTACCTGACCATCGAACTGAAAAACGCCATCCCCGAAGACCTGCGCCCGCTGATCGGCAACCGTGTGTTCGGCTGCGACGACTGCCAGATCGTCTGCCCGTGGAACCGCTTCGCTCGGCCGTCCGGGGAAAGCGACTTCAAGCCACGGCACAATCTGGACAACGCCGAACTGGCCGAGCTGTTTCTGTGGGACGAGGACAAATTTCTCAGCAGCACCGAAGGCTCGCCGCTACGCCGCGCCGGTTACGAACGCTGGTTGCGCAATCTGGCCGTGGGCCTGGGCAATGCGCCGTCGAGCATTCCGGTGCTGGAAGCCTTGAAGGCGCGCCGCGACTACCCGTCAGAGCTGGTGCGTGAACATGTCGAGTGGGCGCTGAAACAGCACGCTGAACGCCGTATTTGAGACTACGCCGGTTTTCTCCACTTGGCCGAGCGCCCCTTACCTGTCGGCTCAATCAGTCCTTCTGCTTTTAGTGATCGTAAAACCAGGCGCACTGTATCGCGGCTGACTCCCGGGCAGGACTCTTCAATTTCCGAGATGGCAAAAGGGAGGACTCGCTTCAAGGCTTCGTCTCTGATTCGATCGCTTTTACCCCCTCGACGCTTCTCTATCGTGCCCACTCGTACCTCGAACTCTTTGTACGCTCTAAGCAATGCCCCCCAGAAATAATCCAGCCATGGCCGAACATCGTGCGTACCCTCGTGCCACCCCTGAGAACTCAGCTCGAATGTTGCGTAATAGCCTTCCTTTGATTCCTCAAATATCCGTTCAAGACTGATAAATCGCCCGACTCTGTAATCAAATTGATAGAGCAGCAGCAATGTCAACAGACGAGCGACGCGACCGTTACCGTCAGAGAAGGGGTGTATGCAGAGGAAGTCGAGGACAGTTAACGGCACCAAAACCAGAGGGTCAGCTAGATTCAATGCCAACGCACGGTGGTAATGCGCCAAGGTTTCAGTCACCGCAATAGGGGTCATATGAGCAGAAACTGGTTGGAAGCGAATCCGCGATGAACCATCGGCATGGCGCTCGATGATGTCGTTATTCATCGCCTTCCATTCACCACCATCCTGAGGTAGATAGCGGTAAAGAAGACCGTGTAACTGTCTAAAAACACCTTCGGAAAATGGCATCCCATCGGCAGATTCATGGATGAGCGAAAGTGCGTCCCGATAGCCAGCAATTTCCTGTTCGGATCGGCTTTTGGGGTCAGCGTTTTTGCTCATCAGTGACTTCAATCGCGCTGGCGCGACAGTCACACCTTCGAGTCGGTTAGATGACTCCGTGGATTCAATCACGGCTATCTGCGTAAGCCCTTGGAGGACCTGCGGCGATTGAGCAACGAACAGTTGTTGCTTACCCCGAAACTCTCCCAATGCACGAAGCGTCGAAATCTGAAGACCGTCGAAGCGCAAGGCGTCAAGAAATTCCGGGGTGAGTGAGTGCATGATTCAGGCAACCTTCTGAATGAGGTAAAAAAGAACTTAAAAGGGTATTTAAGAAAGAAATACCCCATTTAAACTATATTTTTTACCCTATTTAGAGGTGTGGCATCTATGCAACATTCCCAACAGGATATTTCCACGTGCCCGCCAGAGTGACGTCAAGGTGCGTCGTTATAAACGAACTTGGGCATTTCCCAGTGGAAACGGATCGCCAGCAGCCGTAGCAGAAAACCGCCGAACAGGGTGATCAGGATCGCCTGCTCGCCCGGCACATTCAGGTACAGACAGAGCATGTAGCACCACGCCGCCGCGAACGAGACGCTGGCGTACAGCTCGCGACGGAAGATCAGCGGGATGTCGTTGCAGAAGATGTCGCGCAGGATGCCGCCGAAGACACCGGTGATCACGCCGCTGACCGAAGCCACCAGCATGCCGTGGCCCATTTCCAGCGCCGTCATGCAGCCGATCAGGGTGAACGCCACCAGGCCAACCGCATCGAGCACCAGAAACAGCGAACGCAGATGACGCATCCAGCGGGCGGTGAACACGGTGAGCATCGCTGCCGCCGAGGTCAGCACCAGGTATTCCGGGTGTTTGACCCAGGTCAGCGGGTAGTGCCCCAGCAGCACGTCGCGCACCGAACCACCACCCAGCGCCGTGACACAGGCGATCAGCACCACCCCGAACCAGTCCATGCCGCGCCGTCCGGCAGACAGCGCGCCGGTCATGGCTTCAGCGGTAATGGCAATCAGATAGAGCATCAGCAACATGGTGGCGGTCCTGGCAGGAAGGCGCGCAGTCTAGCCATTTCAGCGTCGCACCAGAAGAGGGCGCGAACACGACGATCCCCTGTAGGAGCTGCCGCAGGTTGCGATCTTTTGACTTTGACTCTGAAAAACAGGATCAAAAGATCGCAGCCTTCGGCAGCTCCTACAGGGGCAGCATCAGAACTTGATGAAGTGCTTGCGGTAGTGCTGCAGCTCGGCGATCGATTCGCGGATGTCGTCCAGCGCCAGGTGGGTGCTGCCCTTCTTGAAGCTGTCGCGTACGTCCGGCGCCCAGCGCGCGGCCAGTTCCTTGAGCGTCGAGACGTCGAGGTTGCGGTAGTGGAAGTAGTTTTCCAGCGCCTTCATGTGGGTATAAAGGAAGCGGCGGTCCTGGCAGATGCTGTTGCCGCAGATCGGCGACTTGCCCTTCGGCACCCACTTTTCCAGGAACGCGATGGTTTCGGCCTCGGCTTCAGCCATGCTGATGCGGCTGTCACGCACACGCTGGGTCAGGCCCGAGTTGCCGTGGGTGCGAGTGTTCCACTCGTCCATGCGGGCGAGCACTTCGTCACTGTGATGAATGGCGATCACCGGGCCTTCGGCCAGGGTGTTCAGGTCACTGTCGGTGACGATGGTGGCCATTTCGATGATGACGTCGTTTTCCGGATCCAGACCGGTCATTTCCAGGTCGATCCAGATCAGGTTCTGCGGGTTTTGCATATTCGGGCTCCTAGGCAATGCTGCGCAGTTTAGCCTAGGCCGGTGCCCGGGCGTGCTAAACTCGCGGCCGTTTTACCTAATCGCTGCATTCTTCAGACGGAACACCCATGGCCAAACGCCAACTCAATCGTCGTCAAAACTGGCGCATCGAAAAGATTCAGGGCGAGCGCGCCGCCCGCGCCGCCAAACGCGAGTCCTCGGCGGTCGAAGCCCTGGAGGGCGGCGACCTGGGCCCCGAGCAACACGGCCTGGTGATCGCCCACTTCGGTGTGCAGGTCGAGGTCGAGGCCGTGGACGGCGAACTGGCCGGCCAGGTATTCCGCTGCCACCTGCGCGCCAACCTGCCGGCGCTGGTCACCGGCGATCAGGTGGTCTGGCGTGCCGGCAATCAGGGCATCGGAGTGATCGTCGCGCAACTGCCGCGCACCACCGAACTGTGCCGCCCGGACAGCCGTGGCCAACTCAAACCGGTAGCGGCCAACGTCGACATGATCGTCATCGTTTTCGCGCCGCTGCCTGAGCCGCACGCCAACCTGATCGACCGCTACCTGGTCGCCGCCGAGCACGCCGGCATCCGCCCGCTGCTGCTGCTGAACAAATTCGACCTGATCGACGAGCAGAATGCTCCGGCGCTCAATGCGCTGCTGGCGGTGTATCGCACGCTGGGTTATCCAGTGCTGGAAGTCTCGGCGCACCACGGCAACGGCATGGAACAGTTGCAGAAGCAGCTCGACGGGCGCATCAGCGTGTTCGTCGGCCAGTCCGGCGTCGGCAAGTCGTCGCTGGTCAACAGCCTGCTGCCGGAAGTCGAAACCCGTGTCGGGCCGTTGTCCGAGCTGTCCGGCCAGGGCACTCACACCACGACCACCGCGCGCCTGTTCCACTTCCCCGGTGGCGGTGAACTGATCGACTCCCCGGGTATCCGTGAGTTCGGTCTGGGCCACGTCAGCCGCGCCGATGTCGAAGCCGGTTTCATCGAGTTCAACGACCTGCTCGGCACCTGCCGCTTCCGCGACTGCAAGCATGATCGCGAACCGGGTTGTGCACTGCTCAAGGCCCTGGAAGATGGCCGCGTGCAGCAGCAACGGATGAACAGCTATCGCTCGATCATCGCCAGCCTGCCGGAAAACGGCTACTAAACATCCGCACCGGCAGCACCTCGCCCGAGGGCTGCCGGATGTCGGAACGCGCCTGACAAATCCCCTGAACCGTTAAACATCAGACCTTTCTGACAGGCCCGTCCGCGCCTGCTTGTAGGACATTTCTCTTTCACCGCCCGGCCCTTGTAGGCACGCTCCAGATGCCTAGATTGGGGTCCTCCTTCGCACCTTTGCGACCTTCGAGGAACCCCATGCAGACCTATCACCTGTTCATCAGCCATTCTTGGAACTACGCCCACGCTCACGACAATCTGGTACGCCTGCTCGACGCCAAGCCGGATTTCAGTTTCAAGAATTTTTCCGTGCCGCCGCATAACCCGATCATGGGCGCGCAGACCGACAAGCAGCTCGAAGAAGCCATCGAAAACAAGATTCGCCCTTGCTCGGCGGTACTGATCATGGCCGGGATGTATTCGACCTACAGCAAGTGGATCAACAAGGAAATCGAGATCGCCAAACGCATGGGCAAGGTGATCATCGCGATCAAGCCATTCGGCGCCGAGCGCATTTCCACCGTGGTGCTTGACGCCGCTCACGCCGAATGCGCGTGGAACACCAACAGCATCGTCAGTGCGATTCGCCTGCACACGGCGGTGTAACCATGCGCAAAGGACTGTTTATCGGGATCAACGACTACGCCCATGTTTCACGCCTGAGCGGTTGCAGCAACGACGCCATGGCCATGGCCTCGGTGCTGAAGACTGACGCCAATGGCGATCCCAACTTCAAGAACGTGGTGCTGACGTCCGCCGAGGATTACCTGAGCCGGGAAAAACTCGAGGACCAGATTCGCGAACTGTTCTCCGGCGACTGCAACGTCGCGCTGCTGTATTTCGCCGGACATGGTGGCTTCAACACCGACAACGATGAAGGCATGCTGCTGCCGCAGGACTATCGCAATACCAAGGACGGCATTCGCATCAGCGACATTCTCAACTGGGCCACCAAAGCCACGAAGATCAAAAACAAAGTGATCATCCTCGACTGCTGCCAGAGCGGCGCGGCCGGCGAGGTGCGCGCCCTGCGCAGCGAGAGCAGCGTGGTCGGCGAAGGCATGACCATTCTGACCGCCTGCAAAAAGGAAGAGCCGGCGATGGAAGGCGCGCAACACGGTGTCTTCACCGGTTTGTTGCTGCAGGCCCTGCACGGCGGCGCGGCGAACATTCTCGGCAAGATCACCCCCGGCAGCCTGTATGCCTTTGTCGACAACGCACTCGACGTCTGGGAGCAGCGCCCGGTGTTCAAGACCGACGTCTCGCAGTTCATTTCCCTGCGCGAAGTCTCGCCGCTGATCGCCAAGGAGATCCTGCGCAAACTGCCGGAGTGGTTTGCCGAAGCCGAGTCAACGTTCGTCCTCGATCCCAGCTACGAACCCACCGAAGCGACGTTCCTCCCCGAGCACGGCGAAATCTTCGCCCAACTGCAAAAGTGCAATCGCCACAGCCTGATTGAACCCGTGGACGCCGAGCACATGTACTACGCCGCCATAAACTCCACCGGCTGCCGACTTACCGCCCTCGGCGCCTACTACCGCGAACTCGCCATAAAAGGACACTTCTGATGCCCGTATTCATCAGCTACCGCCACATGGATCGTCCACAGGCCATGGCCATCAATAGCCAATTGATGCAGGCCAACATCAAGACCTACCTCGACGTGCTCGACCCGGAATCGCAGACCACCGACGACATCACCGGGGTTATCACGCGCAACATCACCGAATGCACGCACCTGCTGGCGGTGGTGTCGGAGAAAACCGCATTGTCGTGGTGGGTGCCGTTCGAAATCGGCGAGGCGACGATCAGCAATCGGCGGATCTGCTCGTTCAAGACCGGGCCCACGCAATTGCCGGCTTATCTGGACAAGTGGCCGAAGCTGAGCACGGCCAGTGATCTGAATTTCTTCATCGATGCCTATCGTGAAGAGGTGTCGAACAAACGCTCGATGACACTGGATTCGATCAACGAGACCATCAAGGGCACGTACAAACGCGATGCCGAGTTGTTCCACGATCAATTGAAAAACCGCATTCGACGCGGCTTCTGACGCGCACAAAAAAGCCCCGAACATTCGGGGCTTTTTGTGTCCAGCTGCCCTACTTCGGCTCGGGCTTCTGAAACGCATACAGATGCTGACGCACGATCCCGCCCGGCAGCTCCTTGCCAAACACGCCATAACGCACCGGCCACTCTTTTGGCGGCAGCTTGAACGTGCCGAACAGCATGTCCACCAACGGCGTGTGAATCGCGTAGTTCTTGTAGATGTAGTCCTTGTGCCGGGCATGGTGCCAGTGGTGATAACGCGGCAGGACGATCAGGTAGTTCAGCCAGCCGCCGTTGATGCGTACATTGGCATGGGCCAGCACGGCCTGGACGCCGACCAGAATCACGTAGGCATTCAACGCCTGAGGCGCGAACCCCAGCAGCATCAGCGGCACCAGAACGCCGGTGCGGGTCAGCAGGATTTCGATGAAGTGCACGCGCGAACCGGCAAGCCAGTCCATGTGGGTGCTGGAGTGATGCACCGCGTGGATGCGCCACAGAAATGGCACCACATGATAGAGACGATGCAGCCAATACTGGCCGAGATCCGCCACCAGCACCGCGAGCAGGAACTGCACCACCAGCGGCAGACTTTGGACGCTGGCCTGCAACCCCGGCGATACCGCCCAGCCGGCGATGTAACCCGACGAGGCGGTGATGAAAATCAGGATGAACTGCACCAGCATGTGGCTGACGAAAAAATAGGTCAGGTCGGTGCGCCAGTGCGGGCGCAGGATGTTTTGCTCGGGATCCTTGGAATAGAGTTTTTCCAGCGGAATAAACACGATCGCCGACACCAGCAGCGCCAGGACGAACCAGTCCAGTCCCAGCGAGTACGGGGTCTGCCCGATTTCGCTGACTTGCACGTTGGTGCCGCCGAGGAACACCGCCAGCCCCGATGCGACCAGCCCGGTAATCCCCAGGCGCTTGCGCTTGTTGAGCAGGATGTTCAGGGTGCCGAGGCTGAACGACAGCACCAGCCCGAGCAACAGCGTGGTGCGCGCGAACTGCTCGTCATAGACCTTGCGCAGTTCGGCGGTGGTCAGCCATTCAGGAAACAGGAAGCAGAGCACCGCCAGCAGGCTCAACAGCCCGAGGGTGGCTGAAATATAGCCACTGACCCGCCCCTCACCAAATTTGAAGGGTGCGTTCCCGTGCCGTTGAAAATAGGCTTTGAGTCTTTCCATAACTGATCTTCCGTGATTGCGATAACTGCGACTGCTCATTGCGACGCAGGCAGAAACCAAAAAGCCACGGTGACCGTGGCTTTTTGTCGGTTACTGCTTCGGCGCGACAGCCGGTGCAGTGGCCGGTGGTGCTGTGGGTGCCGGCGGCGCACTTGCCGGCGTGGCCGGTTTGGGTGGCGCGTCGTCGAACAGGTTCAAGCGTTCGCGCAGTTCGTGCGCAGGCACCGGTTGCTGATCCGCCGGCAGCGCGTTCGGATCGACCGGCGTTGCCGGGGCAGCACCATTCTCACCTTCCACCGCAGGCTTGGCCGGATCAGCACCTTGCGAACCTTCAATGGCCGCCTGGGCTTTCTTGGTCAACACCACGATGTCGATGCGGCGGTTGACCGGGTTGAACGGGTTTTCCTTGTCGAACAGCGCCGACGAGGCATAACCCACCACGCGCGCCACTTGCCCGTCCGGATAGCTGCCCGCCACCAGCGCACGCCGGGCGGCGTTGGCACGGTTGGCCGAGAGCTCCCAGTTACCGAAATCGCCGGTGCCGGTGTACGGCTTGGCATCGGTGTGGCCGCTGATGCTGATCTTGTTCGGCACCGCTTTGATGGTGTCGGCCATCGCCAGCAGGATGTCTTCGAAGTACGGCTTCAGACGTGCCGAGCCCGAGTCGAACATCGGCCGGTTTTCGGCGTCCATGATCTGAATGCGCAAGCCGTTCGGGGTGATCTCGAACAGAATCTGATCCTTGAACTTCTGCAACTGCGGGTTCTCGTCGACCTTGTTCTGCAGTTCTTGCAGCAACAGCTCCAGGCGTTCTTTCTCGACCTGTTCGGCCATGCCTTCGACCTGCTCGGTGTCGACCGTAACCTTGTCCGGTTGCGGCTGCGACTTCACCTCGGGGTTGAGGGTGTTTTCCGGCGCGAGGGTCGGCGTGCCGCCCAGATCGATGATGTACGGCGTGCCGCTTTCGGAGAAGCCGACCGGGTCCTTGAAGTAGCCGGCGATGGCGATCTTCTGCTCCGGCGTTGCCGTGGACAGCAGCCACAGCACCAGGAAGAACGCCATCATCGCCGTGGCGAAGTCGGCGAAGGCAATTTTCCACGCCCCGCCGTGATGCCCGCCGGCTATGCGCTTGACGCGCTTGATGATTATCGGCTGATTATTTTCCATGGCTTAACGACCGCGAACGGCTTGTTCCAGCTCGGCAAAGCTTGGACGGTGCGCCGGGTACAGAACCTTGCGCCCGAACTCCACGGCCAGCGATGGCGGCATGCCGGAAGCCGAAGCCACCAGCGAAGCCTTGATGGCCTCGTAAACGTTCAGCTCTTCCTTGGCATCGTGGGCCAGGGAGTGGGCCAACGGACCGAAGAAGCCGTAGGCCGCGAGAATACCGAAGAAGGTACCGACCAATGCCGCACCGACGTGCAGGCCGATGGATTTCTGATCACCTTCACCCAGCGAGGCCATGGTCACCACGATACCCAGTACCGCCGCGACGATACCGAAACCGGGCATGGCGTCGGCGATGCCGTTCACCGCGTGGGACGGGTGCTCGAGGTCTTCCTTGAGGCTATAGAGTTCCATGTCGAACAGGCCTTCCAGCTCATGCGGCGCCATGTTGCCGGAGGACATGATGCGCAGGTAATCGCAGATGAACGCGGTCATGCGTTCGTCTTTGAGCACGGCCGGGTACTTGGCGAAGATTGGGCTCGCGGCGGCGTCTTCGATGTCGCCTTCGATGGCCATCATGCCTTCGCGGCGGCTCTTGTTGAGGATCTCGTAGATCAGGCCCAGCACTTCCAGATAGAACGTGTGGCTGAAACGCGAACTGAACATGCTCAGGGACTTCTTGAGCACGTGCATCGTCATGTAACCGGGGTTGGCCTGCAGGAATGCACCGAGGGCCGCACCACCGATGATCATCACCTCGAAGGGCTGGATCAGGGCGGCAATTTTGCCGTGGGAGAGCACGTATCCGCCGAGCACGCTCGCGAATACGACGATGATGCCGATAATTTTAGCCATAGGTAGAAAGTACTTATTTAAGTCGGGTTCAAGGTCATATTCGGAAGTTAAAAAATCTCTTCTTCTACTTATCGGCAAAACTGCGCCAGACTATAGCCAGTTCAGGCGAAAAGCCAATTTAGCCCATGCCGGGCGCGTCTACAGTCAGTGAAGATCTCGTCCAGACATGGCTAATGAAACGAACGTCCCACATGCAAAACCGACCACCCTCGAGGGCTGGGTAAAGTTGCTCGATGGCGTGCGCCTGCCCGTGCCGCAAGAGGCTCACGACAAAGTGTGCCGCGCGATTCGTGACAACCGCAGCTCGCTGCGCGACATCGCCGACCTGATGCAGGACAGCCCGGCACTGGCCTTGAGCGTCATCCGTGAGGCCAATCGTCACACCCATGGCACCATGGCCGCACCGGCGGAAAATCTCGAGGTGGCGATCAACCGTCTGGGCCTGGCGCGCACCGAAGAATTGCTCGCCCGTTTGCCCGTCGAGCCGCAGATGCAGATCCCCAAGGCCCTGCGCCAACTGCAAATGATCAGCCAGCACGCCACGCAACAGGCCAACGGTTTTTTCGCCAGTCGCCTGGCGCGACTGTGGCAGGACATTCATTGGGGCAGCCTGTTGTTTCTCTCGCCGTTATGGCCGCTGGCGCTGACGTATCCCGAGCTGCTCGAAGAGTGGGAATTGCGGGTTATCCACAAGGGCGAATCGGCCCCGGTGGTCGAGAAGCAATTGTTTGGCGTACGTCTGCTGAAGATCGCCCAGGCGCTGGTGCAAATCTGGCACCTGCCGATCTGGGTGCAGCAAGGCTATAAGTTGCTGCTCAGCGAACAGCGCGAACTGGTGAAAGTGCTGCGCATCGCCCGCGACAGCGAACATCCGCTGCGCCAGCAGAATCGCCTTGACGACGATCCGACCTTGCGCCGCTGGCTCAATCAGCCGGCCAATACCGTGCTGCTGGCCAACGGTCTGGCGCTGTCGGCGCAACAGGCCTGGGACAGTCCGCACAGCGAGCGCTGGCAGTACCTGACCAGCCTTTATCTGCAGATTTCGATGGACGAGGTGCAGCAGCAGTTGCACCAGCAGGCCGCCAACAGTGCGCGCCAGCATGCCATGCCCGATCTGTGGCACCCGGCCGTTTCATTATTGTGGCCGTGGGGCACTCATCGCCTGCCCGCCGGAATGCTCCCGGCGGCCGCGCCGAGTGCCGAGGATCTGACTCAATGGCGCCGTCAGTGCGCTGAACTGCTGGCCGAGCCGAGCCGATTCACCAACGCCATGAGCCTGACCGTTGCCGCCCGCGATGCCCTGGTCGCCAGCGGCATGCGTCGGGTGATGATTCTGATGGCCGATCGCACGCAGTCCAATCTGCGCGTGCACCAGACTTTTGGCCTGCCGAAAGAAGCCGCCGCGCTGAACTTTGTCGTCAGTCAGAGCAAAGTCCTGCAACGGTTGCTCGCACAGCAGGCACAGGTGCGGATCAACCCCGAGAACAACGCACAATTCTCCGCGTTATTGCCGCCGGGCCTGCGTTCGCTGTTTCGCGGCGATCATCTGTTCCTGCGTTCGCTGGTCAATAACGGCCGGGTGATCATGATCGTCGTGGCCGACCAGGGCGGCGGGCCATTTGCCGACATCACCGTGCAGGCTTTCGGCAAAACCGCACAGTGCATTGAAAAAGCCCTGCACAGCTTTAGCAGCCGTGGCCGATGAGGCTGCGCTACAATCCCCCCCTTTGTGCTCTGGAGACCTCACATGTCTGACTTCTCTGGCTTGCCGCTCGTCATCGAGCCGAGCGACCTGCTCCCGCGCCTCGATTCCCCTGAACTGATTCTGGTGGATCTGACCAGCCCTGCCCGTTATGCCGAAGGTCACCTTCCCGGCGCACGTTTTGTCGATCCGAAGCGCACCCAGCTCGGCCAGCCGCCGGCGCCGGGATTGTTGCCGGCCAAGGCCGATCTGGAAGCCCTGTTCGGTGAGCTGGGGCATCGTCAGGACGCGATCTACGTGGTCTACGATGACGAGGGCGGCGGCTGGGCCGGGCGTTTCATCTGGCTGCTCGACGTGATCGGTCACGACAAATACCACTACGTCGACGGCGGTCTGCCAGCGTGGCTGGCAGCGGGCATGCCGATGTCGATCCAGGTTCCGCCGGCGGTGGGCGGCCCGGTGGCGCTGACCCTGCACGAAGAACCGACCGCCACGCGCGAATACCTGCAAAGCCGTCTCGGCGCCGCCGATCTGGCGATCTGGGATGCCCGTGGGCCGCTGGAATACTCCGGCGAGAAGGTGCTCGCCGCCAAAGGCGGACACATTCCGGGCGCGGTCAACTTCGAGTGGACCGCCGGCATGGACAAGGCGCGTCAGCTGCGTATCCGCACCGACATGCCGCAGATCCTCGAAGACCTCGGGATCACCAAAGACAAAGAAATCATTACCCACTGCCAGACCCATCACCGGTCGGGCTTCACTTATCTGGTGGCCAAGTCCCTCGGTTATCCGCGGGTCAAGGGCTACGCCGGTTCCTGGGGCGAATGGGGCAACCACCCTGACACGCCTGTCGAGATTCAAGGTTCTAAGGACAACTAATGAAAGAGCGTCTGTTTATCCTCAGCCAGTACCTGCTGCCTCATCACCTGCTGTCGCGTCTGGCCGGCTGCGTTGCCGAGTGCCGCGTGCGCTGGTTCAAGAATGCCTTCACCCAATGGTTCGCCAAGCGCTATCAGGTGGACATGTCGCAAGCGCTGGTCGAAGACCTGACTGCCTACGAGCACTTCAACGCTTTCTTCACCCGCGCCCTGAAAGACGGCGCGCGTCCACTGGACGAAACCCCGGGCGCGATCCTCAGCCCGGCGGATGGTGCGGTCAGCCAGCTCGGCCCGATCGAACACGGGCGGGTGTTCCAGGCCAAGGGCCACAGTTTCAGCGTGCTGGAGTTGCTCGGCGGTGACGCGGCAAATGCCGCGCCGTTCATGGGCGGCGACTTCGCCACCATTTACCTGTCGCCGAAGGATTACCACCGTGTGCACATGCCGCTGGCCGGCACCCTGCGCGAGATGGTCTACATCCCGGGCCGGATCTTCTCGGTCAACCAGACCACCGCGGAAAACGTCCCGGAGCTGTTCGCCCGCAACGAGCGTGTGGCCTGCATCTTCGACACCGAGCGCGGGCCGATGGCCGTGGTGCTGGTCGGCGCGATGATCGTCGCCTCGATCGAAACCGTGTGGGCCGGGCTGGTCACGCCACCGAAGCGCGAACTGAAAACCTTCCGCTACGACGAAGCTGCCCGTGCGCCGATTCATCTGGAAAAAGGCGCCGAACTGGGGCGCTTCAAGCTGGGTTCGACCGCGATCGTGCTGTTCGGGCCGGATCAGGTGAAATGGGCTGAAGAACTGGTCGCCGGTTCACCCGTGCAGATGGGCCAGGGCCTGGCACTGCCAACAGCCTGATTCCCGATCGACCGCCTCGGACTCCCCTGATTGTCGATATCCCTGTAGGAGCTGCCGCAGGCTGCGATCTTTTGAGCTTGGTTTGTAAAAACAAAATCAAAAGATCGCAGCCTGCGGCAGCTCCTACAGGTTCGCCGTTGCGACAGACCCCGATTTTTGCTGCTATGGTTTTTGGCATGAGCCAGACCATCTCCTCACCGCCGCTAAGCGCCCCGACTCCAACGCAGTCGCGCCTGTCGTTCTGCGAAGCCACCCCGCGCGACCTCAAGCGCTGGATCGCCGGCCTGCCCAAGGCCAACATCGGCGAAACCGCCCGCCAGTTGTACCAAGGCCTGGGCGAACTCAATCAGCTGCTCACCCCCAGCGACAATCGCCTGCAACTGCTGGAGTTGCTGCGCCCCGAGGTGTATTTCGTCTGCCAGCATCTGGAGCGACACTTCCTGCATCAGGCGATCATGCTCGACGACCGTTCGCGCAAGATCAGCAACCTCTGTCAGGCCCTGCAAAGTCAGCTGGCCATCGGCTACAAGCAGATCATTCTGCGCATCGCGCCCAAGTACCACAAGGATCGAGCGGCGCTGCTCAGTCAGGCCCTGCAGCGGGCCGCGCATGCGCTCAAGGGGCAACTGCTGCGGGCCTCGCAGCTGTATAGCCCGGCACCGGAACAGCTGTGGTTCGAGCTGCATCAGTTGTATCGCTGCGCCTGCGAATTGCAGCTGCAACAGCGCCGGGTGCATGACGATCTGGCGAGCCTGATCACAGAACTGAGCCTGGAGCAGACCTACATTGCCGCCCTGCTGCTGGGCAGCGCCCGTTGCAACCAACTGCGGCAGAACCAGATCGCCCGGCTGGCCGAGGTGCTGGAGCCGTGGAGCGCCGTGCTCAAGCTGCATCCCGGCAGTCCGGACGACGGCCTGTTCGCCATCAGCGCCGAACTGGACACCGGCCCGCGCTACCGCAGCATGTTTCGTAAAGAACAACAGGGCGCACTGCTCGGCTTCAATCCACAGCCGCTGGTCAATGTCATCGAAGCGCATTTACTGCATCAGGATACGTCGACGCCACTCCCCGTTCCGACAGGACTGAGCCTCGACACCCTGCAACATGTGCACGCCAGTTGGGGCCAGGCCGCCGAGCGCAGTTTTCAGCGCACCGCCGGCCAAGGCAACCTCACCGTATGCGTGGGCATGAGCGCCCTGCACTTCTATCTGGCCGGTGAGCGTACCTTCAGCGAACTGCTCAAGCATCCCGGCGCCCGCGCGGCGAACTTCAGCAGCGCCGTGGTCAAGGGCGAAAAGGACAGTTGGAGCCAGGCCTTCGACGCGGCCCCGCAAAGCAAGGCCGATGAGTTTCTGCCCTACGAAGAAATCCAGTACGACCATATCGGCGAAGACGAAAGCACAGCCGACCACACGCCGCACTACCCGACCTATACATTGCCGGTGATCAACCACAGCCCCGGCGGTTATTGCCTGGGATGGCCGAGCGAAGTGCCCGCCGAGTTGCAGGCCGGGGAGATGGTCGGGATTCAGGACAGCTCGAATCAGGGCTGGAGCATTGCGGTGGTCCGCTGGATTCGTCAGGTACGCGGCAGCGGACCGCAAATGGGCATTGAACTGGTGGCGCCGCACGCCGAGCCCTGCGGCTTGCAACTGGTGCGCTCGCGGGACGAGCACAGCCACTATTTGCGCGGCCTGTTATTGCCCGAGGTGAGCGCCATCGACTTGCCCGCAACCTTGCTCGCCCCGCGCCTGCCATTTCAGGAAGGCAATAAAGTGCTGATCAACACCCACGGTGAAGAACACCGCGCCGGTCTGGATCGACGGGTGTCGAGCACGCACAGTTTCAATCAGTTTGCCTATCGCTCGCTGGAGGCCGCGCAGAATGGCGGGAGCGAAGAGGATTTCGATTCGTTGTGGAAGTCGCTTTGAAACAATAGATCGCAGCCTGCGGCAGCTCCTACAGGGAAATGCATATTCCTGTGTAGGAGCTGCCGCAGGCTGCGATCTCTTGATCTTTAATTACAACTGCCCGTCACGATCGCGGAAGCCCAGCAGATACAGCACACCATCCAGACCCAGGGTCGAGATCGCCTGCTTGGCCGACTGCTTGACCAGCGGCTTGGCGCGGAAGGCCACACCCAGACCGGCAATCGCCAGCATCGGCAGATCATTCGCGCCGTCGCCGACGGCGATGGTCTGCTCCAGACGCAAGCCTTCCTTGTGCGCCAGCTCTTTCAGCAGATCCGCCTTGCGCTGGGCATCGACAATCGGCTCGATCGCCACACCGGTGCACTTGCCATCGACCACTTCCAGTTCGTTGGCGAACACGTAGTCGATGCCGAGCTTGGCCTGCAACTGCTTGGCGAAGTAAGTGAAGCCGCCGGACAGGATCGCGGTCTTGTAACCCAGACGCTTGAGTTCAGCGAACAGGGTTTCCGCGCCTTCGGTCAGGCGCAGCGAGGCGCCGATCGAGTCCAGTACGCTGACGTCCAGGCCCTTGAGCAGCGCCAGACGCTCCTTGAAGCTGGCACGGAAATCCAGTTCGCCGGCCATCGCCCGCTCGGTAATGGCCGAAACTTGCTCGCCCACACCGGCCGCCTTGGCCAGTTCATCGATGACTTCGGCTTCGATCAGCGTCGAGTCCATGTCGAACACCGCCAGACGCCGGTTGCGGCGGAACAGCGAGTCTTCCTGGAAGGCGATGTCGACGTTCAGTTCCTGCGCGACGCTGAGGAATTCGGCGCGCAGGGCCTGCGGATCAGCCGCTTCGCCCCGCACGGAGAACTCGATGCAGCCCTTGCCCTTGTCCGCCGGCGTGTCCAGCGGCATGCGACCCGACAGACGGTCGATATGGTCGATGTTCAGGCCATATTTGGCGGTGATCGAGCTGACGGCCTGCAATTGGCCGGCGGTCACTTTGCGGGTCAACAGGGTGACGATGTGGCGTTTCTTGCCTTGATTGCCCACCCATTGCTGGTAATCCTCTTCGGACACCGGGGTGAAGCGCACCTGCTGGTCGAGCTCGTAGCCCTTGAACAGGATGTCCTTGAGCACGGCTTTGCCTTGCTCGGAGTCGGGAATCTCGACCAGGATGCCGAACGACAGGGTGTCGTGGATCACCGCCTGACCGATGTCGAGGATGTTCACACCACCCTGGGCCAGAACGCCGGTAATGGCCGCAGTCAGACCCGGACGGTCGACTCCCGTGATGTTAATCAGGACGATTTCGCGCAACGCGCACCCCCGCAACTGGAAAAAAACCGCATTCTACCCACTTTCAGTGACCATCGGGCACCGCGAGCGCTTTGCCGGTCTAGGGCCTGTCGCTATACTGCGCGTCAACTTCACGGACAAAAGAGCCGAGCTCAGTGAACCGGCCCACGCCAGTTAAAACCGATAACTTCTTCCTGCTGATCTTCCGTGCACTGCGCCACCGCCGTGTACCGATTGCATTGCGCATTGCCAGCCATAACGTGATCCTGGTCGCTCTGGCCCTGGTGATCTATGCCGGGGTAATGGGCTTGCAGTTCAAGCAGGCCATGCACGAGCAGGCCGATGCGCTGGGCGAAAGCCTGACCACGCAGACCGCTACTTCCGCCACTGAGCTGTTGGTGTCCAACGACATCCTCAGCCTCAACGTGCTGCTCAACAACCTGACCAAGAACAAACTGGTGGCCCACGCGGCCATCTATAGCGTGGACAACCGCATCCTCGCCGAATCCGGTCAGCGTCCCAAGCACAGCCTGTTGGGCGAAGCCGAGGGCATGTACGAGAGCAAGATCACCTTCCAGGACGTGACGGCCGGGCAACTGCGCATCAGCCTGGACATGGATCAGTTCCAGCAGCCGATGACCATCAGCCTGCAGAGCATGGGCATTCTCAGTGCGATCCTGTTGGCATTGTCGCTGGCCTTGAGCCTGCGCATGGGCCGCTATTTGTCCACGCCGCTGCTGCAATTGCGTGTATGGCTGCGCAACATCGACGAATACACCCCCGGCACCGACCGTCAGGACGAGATCGGCGATCTGGCGCGTCAGCTGCACGCCAACTTCGCTCCGGAGCCCGCGCCAAAACCCGAGCCCGAGCCGGAACCCGAGTTCGAGGAAGAGGATGAGCCGGAGTTCGAAGTGCGCAATCTGCGTGACCCGAGCTTTGACGAAACCCGCCCGATGGCTGCGCAGAAACCGGCGCCACGCCATGTGGTCAGCACCGTTGAAGACGATGACGACGACGAGGACCCGTTTGCCGACCTGCGCGACGAATCGCTGACCGAAGCCGCTGCGCCGGTCGCGCGCCAGGCCACGCCAAGCGTGCCACAGCACAGCGCGGTGCTGGCGGTGCAACTGGGCTCGCAAGAACAACTGCGTCGCCTGCCGCGTGCCCGACTGGAAGAGTTGCTGGAACGCTATCGCGATTGCCTCGACCAGGCCGCTTCGCTGTATCAGGGCGAAATCGAAACCCTGAACGACGGTAGCACGCTGATGCTGTTCCACACCGAAGACAGCGGTGACGACTACCTGACCAACGCCATCTGCTGCGGCGAGTTGCTGCGGGCGCTGGGTCATCAGTTGCAGATCGAAGTCGCCGACAGCGGCATCACCCTGCAATTGCAGTTAGGCCTGACCCTGGGCGATGAGCTGTTCGGTCTGAGCCAGATCGACCTGCTGCTGACCGATTCAGCCCAGGATGCCCTGGCCCTGTCCCAGCACAGCCGCAATCTGCTGCTGGTCGAGCGCAAGATCGGTGACGACTCGCTGATTCGCCAGCGTGCCCGGATCCGCCCGATCGCCAGCCCTGAAGGCGCCTGCTGTGTGGAGCGCTTGATGGAGCCGTATCCATCGATGCTCGAGCGGCAACTGGCGCGGATGCATGAGCGCCGGGCGTAAGCTGTAGGAGCTGCCGGAGGCTGCGATCTTTTCGCGGCTAAACATGAGCCCGCAGACAAGCGATTGTCTGCGGGCTTTTTTGTTGCCTGTACCGGCTCTTTCGCGAGCAAGCTCGCTCCCACAGTGGACGATGGCTGCCACAGATCTTGTGAACACCTGCAATACCCGTGGGAGCGAGCTTGCTCGCGAAGAGGCCCGCGCCGACGGCAAAGATCTCCAACCCCCAGACACAACAAAGCCCGCACAAGGCGGGCTCTGGTTTGACTCGACTCGGTCTTAGAAGCGGAACACTTCCATGTCGGTGCGAATCGGCGATGCCATCGGAATCTTTGGCTGCTTCTCGGCTCCCGCCGCCGGCGCTGCCGGTTTTGGCGCCGCTTTACGCGGTGCTTCGGCCACCGGAGGCTGGTTGGCCAACGGCTTGAGCGCCACCGACAACTGCTCGGCCAGACGCTGCAGCAGAATGCCTTGCGCCTGAACCTGCGAAGCCGTGGTGCCGGCGTGCAGCTCTTGCAGATGAACGATGCGGTTATCGCGCACCTGACCACGGCGGTCGATCAGGCGCCATTGCGCATCGAGGATCGCCGGTTGTTTCTCACCCGAGTCCAGACGCGTGATGGTCAGCAAGACCTGCACATCCGGGGTAAACCCCAGGGTGGCCGGCGCCAATACCACGCGCTGGCTGTCGAGATGACCGGCAACCTGACGCATCAGCAATTGATCGATATCCGACGAAAGGCTGCCCGCCCAGCGACCGTCGGTCGAGGCTTGCAGGCTGCCGTCCGGTTGACGTTGCAGCAGGGTTTCACGTTGCAGGTAATCAGCAATGACTACCGGGCCCAACAAAACCGCCATGCCTGTGCTTTGCGCAGGCTGAGCCGGACTTCCGCTGTCCAGCTGATACAGCGACACCGGTTGGTGAACGCTGCAACCCGCCAGGCCCAAAACGCCGGCGAGCAGGAAAATAAGGGGGCGCAGAGAAGTCATCATCCCGTCCAGGTGGCCGCCACAAGGCTGACCACAGTGAAAATACTCAATAAATATGAAGAACGCTCGGCCACGCCGGCGCTTGGAAAGGCCATATCATCCGTGAATATGCGTTCCGACTCCAGCGCCAAAGCGTCGATCTACGCGTTAAATCGTAGATCGAGCTCTCTAGGACGCCTAATTGAGGTTTTCGACGAGCAGCGCATCCACCCTCTGGAAGCCCCTAGGCAGCTTATTGCCACGACGGCCACGTTCACCTTTGTAGTGTTCGAGGTCGTCGGCCTTCAGCGACAGGGTCCGTTTTCCGGCCTGCAGCACCAAGGTGGCGCCTTCCGGAAGCACGGCGATGTCCGTGACATATTCTTCGCGACTGGCCACGCGCTCACCGGAGATTCCGATGATCTTGTTGCCCTTGCCCTTACCCAATTGTGGCAGATCGCTGATCTTGAAGATCAGCAGGCGACCTTCGGTCGTGACCGAGGCCAGCCAGTTCTGCTCACGATCGGCCACAGGCCGCGGCGCGATGACTTTGGCGTTGTTCGGCAGGCTCAACAGCGCCTTGCCGGCCTTGTTCTTGGCTTGCAGATCTTCACCTTTCACCACAAAACCGTAACCGGCGTCGGAGGCGATCACATACAGCGCATCGTCTTCGGGCATCAGCACGCATTCGAACGTGGCGCCAGGCGGTGGCGTCAGACGACCGGTCAACGGCTCGCCCTGGCCCCGGGCCGACGGCAAGGTGTGCGCGGCCACCGAGTAGCTGCGGCCGGTGGAGTCGATAAACACCGCAAACTGGTTGGAGCGCCCCGCCGCCGAGGTCTTGAAGCCGTCGCCGGCCTTGTACGACAGGCCGGTGGCGTCGATATCGTGGCCCTTGGCCGAGCGGATCCAGCCTTTCTCGGACAGGACGACGGTGACTTTCTCGTTCGGCAGCAGATCGTGTTCGGTCAGCGCCTTGGCTTCAGCACGCTCGACGATTGGCGAGCGACGGTCATCGCCGTAGGTTTCAGCATCTTTCAGCAACTCGGTGCGCACCAGCTTCTTCAGCTTGGCTTCGCTGCCCAGCAGGGCTTGCAGCTTGGCTTGTTCCTTGAGCAGTTCGTCCTGCTCGTCGCGCAGCTTCATCTCTTCCAGTCGCGCCAATTGACGCAGACGGGTGTCGAGGATGTAGTCGGCCTGGATCTCGCTGAGGGCGAAACGCTCGATCAGCTTGGCTTTCGGGTGTTCCTCGGTGCGGATGATGTGGATCACTTCATCCAGGTTGAGGTAGGCGATCAGCAAACCGTCCAACAGGTGCAGGCGACGCTCGACCTTGTCGAGGCGGAATTGCAGGCGGCGACGCACGGTCAACACGCGGAATTCCAGCCACTCGACCAGCAACGCACGCAGGTTTTTCAGTTGCGGCTTGCCGTCCAGACCGATGATGTTGACGTTGACCCGGTAGGTCGACTCCAGCTCGGTGCTGGCGAACAGGTGCTGCATCAGCGCTTCGTGATCGACGCGGCTGTTGACCGGAATGATCACAATGCGGCACGGGTTTTCGTGGTCGGATTCGTCACGCAGGTCAGCGATCTGCGGGGCTTTCGACGGTTTGGCCTGCATCAGCGCGGCGATCTGCTCCAGCACCTTGGCCCCGGAGACCTGGTGCGGCAGCGCGGTGACGATGATGTCGCCGTCCTCGACGTGGTACACGGCGCGCATGCGCACCGAGCCCTTGCCGGTTTCGTACATTTTCAGCAGGTCGGCGCGCGGGGTGATGATTTCCGCTTCGGTCGGATAGTCCGGGCCTTGAATATGTTCGCAGAGCTGCTCGACCGTGGCTTTCGGCTCATCGAGCAGACGCACACAGGCGGTGGCGACTTCACGCAGGTTGTGCGGCGGCACGTCGGTGGCCATGCCCACGGCGATGCCGGTGGTGCCATTGAGCAGGATGTTCGGCAAACGTGCGGGCAACACCAGCGGTTCCTGCAGGGTACCGTCGAAGTTCGGCCCCCAATCAGCCGTGCCCTGGCCCAGTTCGCTGAGCAGCACTTCGGAATAGCGCGACAGGCGTGCTTCGGTGTAACGCATGGCGGCGAAGGACTTCGGATCGTCCGGCGCACCCCAGTTGCCCTGGCCGTCGACCAGCGTGTAGCGATAGCTGAATGGCTGGGCCATCAGCACCATCGCTTCGTAGCACGCCGAGTCGCCGTGCGGGTGGAACTTGCCGAGCACGTCACCGACGGTACGCGCCGATTTCTTGTGTTTGGAATCGGCGTCCAGCCCCAGCTCGCTCATCGCATAAATGATGCGCCGCTGTACCGGTTTCAGGCCGTCGCCGATATGCGGCAGAGCACGGTCCATGATCACGTACATGGAGTAGTTGAGGTAGGCATTTTCGGTGAAGTCAGCCAGCGATCGGCGTTCTACGCCGTCTAAGCTGTCTGCAAGGATGTCGCTCATGCGGGCCTCATCGGTTCGTTGTCTGGCGCAGCAGCATGGTGCCACCGCGCTGGGTAAATTCAAGTTTGTTCAGGGCGCTCATGCCGAGCAGCACCTGATCGCCATGCAGCCCCGGCGCCACCAGCGCGCGGACGTCGCGCAGCACGATGTCGCCCAGTTGCAGGCGGTCGATTTTGGTCCGGTAGCCCTGGCTCAAGCCGTTGGCCGTGCTCAGGGTCACACCGAAACCTTCTTCCAGTTTCAACCGCTTGGCCAGATCCGCCGGGATCGCCACATCGGTGGCACCGGTGTCGAGCATGAACTCCACCGGCTCACCGTTGATCTGGCCGCTGGCGACAAAATGCCCTTGGGCGTTGCCGGCCAGCTTCACTTCGATCACGCCGCCATGCTGCTCGGACGTGACCACCACGTTCGGATTCTGCTGGCGCGCTTCCCACTGGCCGAAAAACCGCGTCGCCAGAAACAGCGCTGCGCACCAGGCCAGAATCATGAAAACCCGACCGGCGCGCTTGCCCGGCGGTTGCTGACTCACGGCCTGGCGCTCCAGCCACCTTCAGGTGCGGCGAAGCGCCAGACGATCGGGCGCTTCTCGCCATCGGCGCGCACGCCATCGTTGTTGTCCAGTCCGATCCAGGCGCCGTCGGCGTCCACTACCAACGCTTCCGCCAGACCATAGGCCTGGGAGTAAAGCCGTTGTGGCTGCAAGGCTTCTTCTGCGAACGACCAGCAGCGCTCGACCTTGGCTGTCACCGCATCGCGACGACAGACTCTGAACGCATTGCGCTCAAGGGTGAACAGTTTGCCGTTGAACAGCGACAGGTCGGCGAAGTCACGGGTGACGGCGCGGGCCTTGGGAAACTGCGGCGGCTGCATCTCGACCCCGGCTTCGCTGAGCAGCACACAGCCGCCGTCGCAATCCCAGACCGTCTGCTGGCGCTTGATCTTCAGCAGGCCACGGCGTTCACGCTCGGCGGCCAGCCACATTTCATCGCCCGCCGAGTTGATCGCCAAGCCTTCGAACAACGCATTGAAGTGCAGCAACATGCCACTGGCCCGGGCTTCACGCACCAGCATCGGCGAGATTTTCAGCCACGACGCGGCCCCCTCGGGCGACACCTGCAGCACCGCTGCATGGGCTTCGCTGACGATGTAGCGGTTACCGGCGCTGTCGCAGGTGATGCCTTCAAAGTCCAGGTCGCCACCACGAATGAACGACGCCGCCCAGGTCCGCGAACTCAGGCCCCAGGGCAAACCGCTGTCGGGCGCCTTCGGCACGTCGATGTGCACGGTTTCGGCCTGCCAGACCTGATCGGCGGTATTGAGCCGGTAGATCTGGTCGTCGTCACGGTCGGAAACCGTCCACAGATCCTTGCCGCACACCGCCAGCCCGGAGAGGTTGCCGCCGCGCATGCCGTCGACCGGGTGCTCGGAGAGCAGCTTCAACTCGGGCACCGGCTCGGCCGCCACCGTCATCGAGCCCAGCAGCAACGCACACGCCAGGGCGACGCCAAACCGCATCAGGCCAGCACCTCGGCCAGGTTGCCCTTGGATTCGAGCCACGTCTTGCGGTCACCGGCGCGTTTCTTCGCCAGCAGCATGTCCATCATTTCCGAAGTTTCGGCAAAGTCGTCGCCCAGCGTCAGTTGCACCAGACGCCGGGTGTTCGGGTCCATGGTGGTTTCACGCAGCTGCGGCGGGTTCATTTCACCCAGACCTTTGAATCGCGTGACCTGTGGCTTGCCGCGTTTCTTTTCGGCCACCAGACGGTCGAGAATCCCGTCGCGCTCGGCTTCGTCGAGGGCGTAGTAGATCTCTTTGCCGAGGTCGATGCGGTACAGCGGCGGCATGGCGACGTAGACGTGACCGGCATCCACCAGCGGGCGGAAATGCTGGACGAACAGCGCACACAGCAGCGTGGCGATGTGCAAACCGTCGGAGTCGGCGTCGGCGAGGATGCAGATCTTGCCGTAGCGCAGCTGGCTCATGTCCGCGGCGCCCGGATCGACACCGATGGCCACGGCGATGTTGTGCACTTCCTGGCTCGCCAGCACTTCGCTGCCGTCGACTTCCCAGGTGTTGAGGATCTTGCCGCGCAACGGCAGGATCGCCTGGAATTCCTTGTCGCGCGCTTGCTTGGCGGAACCACCGGCGGAATCACCTTCGACCAGAAACAGCTCGGAACGCATCGGGTCCTGCCCGGCACAGTCAGCCAGTTTGCCCGGCAGCGCCGGGCCTTGGGTGACGCGCTTGCGCTCGACCTTTTTGCTCGCCTTCAGACGACGGCCGGCGTTGTTGATCGCCAGTTCCGCCAGCGCCAGACCGGTTTCCGGGTTGGCGTTGAGCCACAGGCTGAAGGCGTCCTTGACCACACCGGAGACGAACGCTGCCGCTTCACGGGACGACAGACGCTCTTTGGTCTGGCCGGAGAATTGCGGTTCCTGCATCTTCATCGACAGCACGAAAGCGATGCGTTCCCAGACGTCTTCCGGCGCCAGCTTCACGCCGCGTGGCAGCAAGCTGCGGAATTCGCAGAACTCGCGCATCGCATCGAGCAGGCCCTGACGCAGACCGTTGACGTGGGTACCACCCTGCGCCGTCGGGATCAGGTTGACGTAGCTTTCCTGCACCGCGTCGCCGCCTTCCGGCAGCCACAGCAGCGCCCAGTCGACCGCCTCTTTATTACCGGCCAGGCTGCCGCAGAATGGTTCGTCCGGCAGGCGTTCGAATTCGCTGACCGCGTCCACCAGGTAGGAGCGCAGGCCGTCTTCGTAATGCCACTCGACTTTCTCGCCGGTGCCTTTGTCTTCGAAGCTGACCAGCAGCCCCGGGCACAGCACAGCCTTGGCCTTGAGCACGTGCTTGAGGCGGCTGATGGAGAATTTTGGTGAGTCGAAGTATTTCGGGTCCGGCGCGAAGTACACGCTGGTGCCGGTGTTGCGCTTGCCGACGGTGCCGACGATTTCCAGCTCGGTGGCCTTGAAGCCATCGGCGAAGGTCATCTGGTATTCGTTGCCGTCACGTTTTACCCGTACCCGGACTTCGGTCGACAAGGCGTTGACCACGGAAATACCCACCCCGTGCAGACCGCCGGAGAACTGGTAGTTCTTGTTGGAAAACTTGCCGCCCGCATGCAGCTTGGTGAGGATCAGTTCGACACCCGACACACCCTCTTCCGGGTGAATGTCGACCGGCATGCCGCGACCGTCGTCGCTGACTTCCAGCGAGTGATCGGCGTGCAGGATCACCTGCACCGATTTGGCGTGGCCAGCCAGGGCTTCGTCGACGCTGTTGTCGATGACTTCCTGGGCGAGGTGGTTCGGCCGACTGGTGTCGGTGTACATGCCGGGGCGTTTGCGCACCGGGTCGAGGCCCGAGAGGACTTCGATGGCGTCGGCGTTATAAGAGCTAGCGCTGGGAGTGGCCATAGGGTCTCGTCGTCAGTGATTCATGAAAAAGGGGCAAGACATCACAGTGCGGTGAAATCGATTGCCTGATACAAATCGGCGCCAATGCCGGCAAAACTCAGCAACGCCGGCAATTGCCCGGCAAAACCCTGGAAACCATGGTCGCCACCGGCCTGAATGCGCAAGGCACAGGCCCGGTAATACTGCTGGGCGAGGCGATAATCCAGTGTTTCATCGCCGGTCTGCAACCACACCTGATAACGCTGCGCATCCACGGGTGCCGGCACTTCCAGCTCGGCCAGGGCCGTCACATGGTCGTGGGTCAGTTCCCAGGTCTCATCGGTATACAGGTTTTTCTGCGTGCCCAGGTATCCGTCGAACATCCGGTGCGGACTGACCGCCGGGTTGACCAGCAGGGCTTTCAAGCCATGGCGCTCGGCCAAGTGAGTCGCATAGTAGCCGCCGAGTGAGCTTCCCACCAGCAACGGCCGGCCCAGCTCGGCAATCGCCTGCTCCAACTGACCGATGGCTTCACGCGGGTGGTGATGCAGCGCCGGGACCCGCAATTGATCGCTCAAACCCAGCCGTTCCATCACCTCGACCAGCTGACAGGCCTTTTTCGAGGCCGGTGCGCTGTTGAAACCGTGGATATAGAGAATCGAACCGGACATTTGAGCTCCCTGAGTGTCGGCGAAAGATAGCGGAGTTTACAGGGAGTCAGGGCGGTATGGGCCATACAAATGATGTACATGACCGTCCGATGCAATGCTGCCCTCACGGCCCCCGCTACCGCCTGTAGGAGCTGCCGCAGGCTGCGATCTTTTGACTTTAAAGCAGGATCAAAAGATCGCAGCCTGCGGCAGCTCCTACAGGGGTGTGCAGTAAATTTCAGTAGCCGCTGGAGCCGTAATCGACAGTGAACTCGAAGTCGGTGACCCGCTCGACGCCGGTTTCCAGACGTCCATCCGGCAACAGCCGCAACCAGCGATACCCCGGCGCCTGTTCGCCGACCTTGAAGTCCTGACTGTTCGGCTCGAACTGAATGCAGGTCGACGGCGACGCCATCAGCCGCACGCCGTTGCGCTCGCGGTCGATCTCCTGATGCACATGCCCCCACAACACCGCGCGGGCCTGCGGGAAACGGTCCAGCACCTCGAAAAATGCCTCGGGGTTGCGCAAGCCGATCGGCTCCGCCCAGGCACAACCCACCGGCACCGGATGATGGTGGAAACACACCAGATGATGGCGTTCCGGCGCCTCGCTCAGCGAACGGGCCAGCAGTTGCAGTTGATCGTCCTGCAGATAACCGGGCACAGAACCCGGCACCGCCGAGTCGAGCAAGGTCACGCGCCAGTTGCCGACATCGACCACTGACTCCAGCAATGCACTTTGCACCGCGGCCTGAGCCATGATCTGCGGCTCGTCGTGATTGCCGGGAATCCAGCGTGCCGGCGCATCGATCTGCGCCGTCATCTCACGAAACTGTTGGTACGACTCCAGCGTGCCGTCCTGGGAAAGGTCACCCGTGGCCAGCATCAGGTCGATCCGAGGTTGCTGCCTGAGCACCTGTTCGATGACCTTTTGCAAGCTCTCGCGGGTGTTCATGCCCAGCAGCGTGCCATCCGCGTCGGCGAACAGATGACTGTCGGATAACTGCACCAGCAACGCCGGATCGGCGGTGGTCAATGTGGATACGCTCGGCAAGGCGTTCTCCCAAGGCAAAAGCACGGAATCGGTTGAGTGCCGCAATTATGCTGGGGGATGACGCAAAGGGGAAACCGGCGAACCGGACGCAGTTCACAACTAGCGTACGACTTCGTATTCGTGCCCCAGGGCCAGACAATGGCTCAGCCATTCCCCCAGGAACAGATTGAGCTGGGCCTTTTCGTCCGGCTGATGCATCGCGGCGTTCGGGTAAGGATAGATGCCGCGAAAGCGTCGTGCATGTTCGGCGCTGATCACTTCGGCCATGCGCGCGTCGTGATAGACCTGAACCTCCAGTTGCGGCACTGGCAGCCATGGCAGGCTGTGTTCCTGACGCACCTGCAACGTCGTGGTGTAAGGACAGGTCTGCAGCACTTCGAGGGCCAGCACACCGAGCATCTGCTCGCCCTGAGTCACGGCGATGCGCCGCGCCTCGGGATCGTTGCGCATATCCGGCACCAGTCGCATCAGGCGCGCGTAGTTGGCCTCGCAGGCGGCTTGCAGCCCCGCAAGGTCAACTCGATAACGATCGCGCAGCTTGTTTACGACCATAACCCCCTCACTTCGGCGCGGTTGAGCGCCAGCCATTGCAAGGCGATGATGCTCGCCGCGTTGGCAATACGTCCGTCACGGACGGCCTGCAAGGCATCTTCAAAGGCCCAGACCGTGACGCGGATATCTTCTGCTTCTTCCTCCAGCCCATGCAGGCCGCCTGCGTCGTCGGTACTGCAATGCCCCAGAAACAGGTGCACGAATTCGTTGCTGCCGCCCGGCGACGGGAAATATTTGGTCATCGGCCACAGGGCCTTGATGTCCAGTCCAGCTTCCTCCTGCGCCTCGCGGTGAGCAACCTCTTCCGGCACTTCTTCTTTGTCGATCAGACCGGCAACCAGCTCCACCAGCCACGGGTTGTCGGTCTTGCCCATGGCGCCGACGCGAAACTGCTCGATCAGCACCACTTCGTCGCGCAGCGGATCGTAGGGCAGCATGCACACGGCATCGTGACGCACGAAGACTTCACGGTTGATCTCGCGGCTCATGCCGCCGGCGAACAGCTCATGGCGCAAGTGCAAACGGTCGAGTTTGTAGAAGCCCTCGTAGCAGCGCTCGCGCTTTACGATATCGACGGTGGCCGGCGTGGCGTTGGCATAATCAGTCATGAGCATCCTCTTTACAGCGAATCCGATACGAGGTTCCTTGTTGTCACTTGCAACCTCGACTTCGCGCCATCCTATCGCGCCCGTGATGATTGATGCAGCCCCTTTACCGTCAGCGGGATGGACGGTGGAGACGAAACCCACTCTAATTAGCTTAGTGGCGAACTGACTGCTTCGGCGAGAGTCGAAGCGGATAACTTTTCGCCTTCCCCTGTTTCAGAAAGGACGCCCATGTCGCTTTTCAAAATTGCCTCCGTGGCCGCCATCGCCCTGACCCTGGGCGCCTGCGCCAACTTGTTCCAGCCCAACTACCGCACGCCGCTGGAAACCACCCGCGACGCATCGGAAACCCTGAAGCCCGGCTGTTCCAACCCGGACTGCCCGCTGGTGAACATCGACACCCTGCACTTCCCGGCAGAACCTGCACTGGACGGCATCATCGAAAAACGTCTGCTGCAGATGACCCGCACCGAAGCGAACGCGCCGGTAGCGCCAACCCTGGCAGCCTATCGTGAGCAGTTCTTGAGCACCGCCGGCCCGCGCAACAGCAGCTATCTGCAGGCCAAGGTACGCGAGCAGCATGACGGCTTGGTGATTCTCGAGCTGTCGAGCTACCTCGATACCGGCGGCGCCCATGGCACCCCGGGTCGCGGTTTCATCAACTACTCGCGCCAGCAGCACAAAGTGCTGAGCCTGTCGGACATGCTGCTGCCGGGTCAGGAAGAGGCATTCTGGAAAGCCGCGCAAGTGGCGCACAACAGCTGGCTGATCAGCACCAAGCTCGATCAGGAAGCGGAGTTCGTGAAGAACTGGCCGTTCGTGAAAACCCCGAACGTGGCGCTGACCTACGGCGGCGTGATCCTCAAGTACGACGTGAGCACCATCGCGCCTTACGCGCTGGGCCACGTCGAACTGAAGATTCCTTACCCGCGTCTGAACGGCATCGTCAAACCCGAGCTGTTTCCGGGCCGTAACTGAAAGCCCGGCCGAGCACCAGTTGCAACAGCCCTGCCAGCACCAGTGCCGGCAGGGTCGCGCCGACGTCTGGATACAGATTCGCCAGCAAGTGGTAGGTGCTGATCCCGCCCAGCCATGCCAACAGCGCCGGCCAGCGCAATGCGGCTGACGCGACCTGAGCGCTGCGCTTGCGCAGGATGAAGTGATCCACCAGCACCACGCCGAACAGCGGCGCAAATACCGAGCCGATCAGCAACAGGAAATTCTGGTACTGCGCCAATGGCGCCAGCAGCGCGATCAGTGTGCAGAGCACGCCGATGGCCAGCGCCAGATGCTCGACTTTCAAGCGCAACAGAATCCCGCTGGACACCGCCGCCGAGTGAATATCAGCGAAGGCGTTTTCCGATTCGTCCAAGAGAATCAGCAACAGCGGAATCCCCAGGCCGGCCCCCGCCAGCGCCAGCAGCAACGCATTGACTTCACCGCTCGGCGCGAACGCCAGGGTGTAGGCCACGCCGAGGCTCATCAGCCAGAAATTGCCGATAAAGAAACCGACGGCCGTGCCGCCGAACACATTCTTCGCACGCTTGCCGAATCGCGAGTAG
Organism: Pseudomonas sp. MG-9; assembly: GCF_018729515.1. NCBI lineage: Bacteria > Pseudomonadati > Pseudomonadota > Gammaproteobacteria > Pseudomonadales > Pseudomonadaceae > Pseudomonas > Pseudomonas sp. MG-9. The sequence continues at coordinate 426,050 of NZ_JAHHZH010000004.1, read as the reverse complement.
TCGGCAATCAGCGGCAACCACGACAGCGGCATCGCGATGGCAATGTCGAAGCCCACGGCGAATGGCATCGAACCGTCCCCGGTACGCGCCCAAAGGGCAGCCAGATCGGCCTTGGCGAACAGGTTCCAGGTCAGCCAGATACACGCCGCCAGGATCAGCCAGATCCCCCATTTGCGCAGGATCTTGCGCACAAACGTCAGCGGCCCGCTGACCGCGAGCAAGGTTGCCAGCGCACCGAAGCACAACGTCCACAGCATCGGGCTGGCCCACAGCGAACCTTCGCTGAACGCGCGGGTGCCGAGCAGGCTGGCGGCGTCACGCATGACGATGATTTCGAACGAGCCCCAACCGATCAGTTGCAGCAGGTTGAGCAGCGCCGGCAGACTCGCGCCTTTGCGGCCGAGGCTGAGTTTGAGCGCCGCCATCGACGACAGGCCGGTGTCGCTGCCGATCACGCCGACCGCGGCCAGCAACAGCACGCCGACCAGGGTGCCGAGAAAAATCGCCAGCAACGAACCCGACAGGCCCAGGCCCGGTGCCAGCAACGCACCGGTCTGCAAGACCATCAGGCCGATGCCGAGGGAGAACCACAGGGAAAACAGATCCCGACCGCCGAACACACGCTTGTCGGCGGGTACGGCGAGGTCGGGGGAATAAGTGCCGGGTTGAATGCTCAAGGACGTTAATCTCACAGGAGTGATAGCTACAAGCTGCAAGCCTCAAGCTGCAAGAAAAAGCAGGCGTTGCACCAGCTTCTAGCTTGCAGCTTGCAGCTTGCCGCTTAAACTTTTTTATAAAGCTGACTGCCTTCCTTCTTGAACCGTTCGGCCTGTTCCGCCAGGCCTTGGGCGACGTCCACGTCGACCGCGTCGATCCGCTGGTTGGCCGCGTATTCGCGGACTTCCTGAGTGATCTTCATCGAGCAGAATTTCGGCCCGCACATCGAACAGAAGTGCGCGACCTTGGCCGAGTCCTTCGGCAGGGTTTCGTCGTGATAGGAACGCGCGGTGTCCGGATCGAGACCGAGGTTGAACTGGTCTTCCCAACGGAATTCGAACCGCGCCTTGCTCAAGGCGTTGTCGCGAATCTGTGCGCCCGGATGGCCCTTCGCAAGGTCCGCTGCGTGGGCAGCAATCTTGTAGGTGATGATCCCGGTCTTCACGTCATCCTTGTTCGGCAGACCCAAGTGCTCCTTCGGCGTCACGTAGCAAAGCATCGCGCAACCGAACCAGCCGATCATTGCCGCACCGATACCCGAGGTGATGTGGTCGTAACCCGGCGCGATGTCGGTGGTCAGCGGGCCGAGGGTGTAGAACGGCGCCTCGTCGCAGCACTCCAACTGCTTGTCCATGTTTTCTTTGATCAACTGCATCGGCACGTGGCCCGGGCCTTCGATCATGCACTGCACATCGTGCTTCCAGGCGATCTTGGTCAGCTCGCCGAGGGTTTCCAGTTCGCCGAACTGCGCTTCGTCGTTGGCGTCGGCAATCGAGCCCGGACGCAGGCCATCGCCCAGCGAGAAGCTGACGTCGTAGGCCTTCATGATTTCGCAGATTTCGTCGAAGTGGGTGTAGAGGAAGTTCTCTTTGTGGTGCGCCAGGCACCACTTGGCCATGATCGAACCGCCACGGGACACAATGCCGGTCACGCGTTTGGCGGTCAGCGGCACGTAGCGCAGCAGCACGCCGGCGTGGATGGTGAAGTAGTCGACGCCCTGCTCGGCCTGCTCGATCAGCGTGTCGCGGAACAGCTCCCAGGTCAGGTCTTCAGCGACGCCATTGACCTTCTCCAGCGCCTGATAGATCGGCACAGTACCGATTGGCACCGGCGAGTTGCGGATGATCCACTCGCGGGTTTCGTGGATGTGTTTGCCGGTGGACAAGTCCATCACGGTGTCCGAACCCCAGCGAATGCCCCAGGTCAGTTTCGCCACTTCTTCTTCGATGGACGAGCCCAGGGCGCTGTTGCCGATGTTGCCGTTGATCTTCACCAGGAAGTTACGGCCGATAATCATCGGTTCCAGTTCGACGTGGTTGATGTTGGCCGGAATGATCGCACGGCCACGGGCGATTTCTTCGCGGACGAATTCAGCGGTGATTTCTTTCGGGATGCTCGCGCCGAAGCTGTGGCCGGCGTGTTGCGGGTCCAGCAGGCCGGCGGCGCGGGCTTCTTGCAGTTTCATGTTTTCGCGGATGGCGACGTATTCCATCTCGGCGGTGATGATGCCTTTGCGCGCGTAGTGCATCTGGCTGACGTTGGCCCCGGCCTTGGCGCGACGCGGGTTGTTGACGTGGGCGAAACGCAGCTTGGTCAGCTCCGGGTCGGCGAGACGTTCCTGGCCGAAGTTGGAGCTCAGGCCCGGCAGACGCTCGGTGTCGCCACGGTCGTCGATCCACGCCGAACGCACATCGCCCAGACCTTTGCGCACGTCGATCACCACGTTCGGATCGGTGTACGGGCCCGAGGTGTCGTAGACGGTGACCGGCGCATTGATTTCGCCGCCGAAGTCGGTCGGGGTCACATCCAGGGTGATTTCGCGCATTGGCACGCGGATGTCCGGGCGCGAGCCCTGAACGTAGACTTTTTGCGAACGGGTGAACGGTTGAACCGACTGTTCATCGACCTTGGCCGAGTCACTCAGGTTGATCGCGTTTTTTGATTTTGTAGTCATCACGGGCTCTCCAGACAGCATCCAGGCAGTGGATTGTCGGAGCAGAACCTGAAAGGCACGGACGCACCAGGACAGGTGCTGTGCATCGTCGTCGAGCGTTCGATTGTCGAACAATATCCCGGACGAAGCACAAGAGGACTCGCCGGGTGACGAGAAATCTTGTTCCCTACGCAGGCGCTAACCTGATCAGGTTCAACGGGATCCGAAATTATTCGATCTCAGCCTCATAGCAAGGCACCCCGACAAGAACCCGGCCAGTCTAGACACAACCGGCAAAGAACGCCAACACCGCGGCAAACACCATGATGAATGGCGCAATTACCGGGACTTGCAGGATTGTTGCCGCACGATTGCGCAACTACACTCGCTTTGCCCTGCGCGCCTTGACGCTGTCGGGGCCGCGCCGTAGCCTTGGCGCGCACATTATTTTCATAATATTTTTGCTAGGGATCGCCTCATGCTGCGCAAACTTTCACTGGCTCTTGCCGTGTCTTGTGCGTCCAACGCAATGGCCTGGGCAGCAGAAGCGCCCTTGTCGACCAAGACCGATCTGGTCAGCGTCTATCAGGAAGCGGTCGACAACAACGCCGATCTGGCCGCCGCCCGCGCTCAGTACGGCGCCCAGAAAGAAGTGGTGCCGCAGGCTCGCGCAGGGTTGCTGCCTAACCTCTCCGGCGGCGCTGAAGTCGCGGACGTGCGCACCTCGATCGACCAGCCTTCCGCCATTGCCAATCGCAGCGCGCATTCCTATCAGGCGACTCTGGCTCAGCCATTGTTCCGCGCCGATCGCTGGTTCCAGTACCAGGCTGCCAAGGACGTCAACGAGCAGGCCGCGCTGCAACTGTCGGCCACCGAGCAGAACCTGATCCTGCAATCGGCCGAAAGCTATTTCAACGTGCTGCGCAGTCAGGACAACCTGGCCTCGACCAAGGCTGAAGAAGCCGCGTTCAAGCGTCAGCTCGACCAGTCCAACGAACGCTTCGACGTCGGCCTGTCGGACAAGACCGACGTGCTGCAATCGCAAGCCAGTTACGACACCGCACGCGCCAACCGCATCGTTGCCCAGCGTCAGGTCGATGATGCGTTCGAAGCGCTGATCACCCTGACCAACCGTCAGTACAACTCGATTCAGGGCATCGTGCACACGCTGCCGATCCTGCCGCCGGCGCCGAACGACGCCAAGGCCTGGGTCGACACTGCCGCCAAACAGAACCTCAATCTGCTGGCGAGCAACTTCGCGGTCAGCTCCGCCGAACAGACCCTCAAGCAGCGCAAGGCCGGCCACTTGCCGACCCTCGATGCCGTGGCCAAATACGAAAAGGGTGACAACGACGCCCTCGGCTTCGCCAACCCGAACGCCTTCGGTACGCCATACAGTGGCAATGTCGAGCAAAGCACGTTGGGCTTGCAACTGAACATCCCGATTTACAGCGGCGGGCTGACCAGCTCGCAAGTGCGCCAATCGTATGCGCAACTGGATCAGAGCGAGCAACAGCGCGAATCCCTGCGCCGGCAGATCGTCGAAAACACCCGCAACCTGCACCGTGCGGTGAACACCGATGTCGAGCAGGTCCAGGCGCGGCGCCAGTCGATCATCTCCAACCAGAGCGCGGTGGAAGCCACGGAAATCGGCTATCAGGTGGGGACGCGCAACATCGTCGACGTGCTCGACGCCCAGCGCCAGCTGTACACCTCGGTGCGCAACTACAACAACACCCGCTACGACTACATCCTCGACAACCTGCGCCTGAAGCAGGCGGCGGGGACGTTGAACCCGGGTGACTTGCAGGACCTGAGCCGCTATCTGAAAGCCGACTACAACCCGGACAAGGACTTCCTGCCGCCGGACCTGGCCAAGGCTGCGGAAGCACAGCTCAAGGCCCGACCTTAAGCCTTAAAGCAAAAGATCGCAGCGTGCCGCAGCGCCTACAATTGGAATGCATTTTCCTGTAGGAGCTGCGGCACGCTGCGATCTTTTTGCTTTTGGATGTGCTGACTTATTTGATCAGCCGGCCCAAGCCATCCAGCAACCGCTGCAATGCACCCTGATTGCGGCGCATCACCGCCAGCCCGGCCTCGGCCATGCGCTGCGCATCACGCGGCAATTCGAACAGCCGTTGTACCTCCACCGCCAGCCCTTCGGCATCATCCACTTCGGCCAGCGCACCGGCTTCGCGCAACTGCGCGGCGATGTCGAGGAAGTTGAACAGGTGCGGGCCGCTGAGCACCGGTTTGGCCAGGGCCGCCGGCTCCAGCAGGTTATGCCCGCCGCTCGGTACCAGGCTGCCACCGACAAAAGCGCTGTCGGCCAGCGCATAGAGAAACAGCAGCTCGCCCATGGTGTCGCCGAGCAGCACTGAGGTGTCCGCCTCGACGCTGACACCGGTTGAACGGCGCACCGTGGCAAAGCCTTCACGCTGGCACAGTTCGAACACCGTATTGAAACGCTCGGGATGGCGCGGCACCAGAATCAGCAGCGCATTCGGGTAGTTCGCCAGCAGGCGACGATGGGCATCGAGCACCACTTCGTCTTCGCCTTCGTGGGTGCTGGCGGCGATCCACACCGGTCGCTCCAGCGCCTGCCATTGGCCGCGCAGTTCGTTGGCGCGTTGCAGCAGTTGCGGGTCGATGGTCAGGTCGAACTTGATCGAGCCAGTGACCTCGACCATCTCCGGGCGCGCGCCCAGATCGCGGAAACGCTGGGCTTCGGCCTCGGTCTGCACCGCGAAAAAACTCATTTCAGCGAGCATCGGCGCGGTCAGCTTGCTGAAGCGGCCATAACCTCGGGCTGAACGCTCGGACAGTCGCCCGTTGGCCAGCGCCACTGGAATCCCGCGTTTGGCACACTGGTGAATGTGGTTGGGCCACAGTTCGGTTTCCATGATCACCGCGAGTTTCGGCTGTGCCCGATCAAGGAAGCGCGCCGCCGCGCACGGCAAGTCGTACGGCAGATAACAATGCTGGATGCGCGGCTCGCTGGCGAACAGCGCCTGAATCCGCTCCGATCCGGTCGGGGTCATGCAGGTCACGGTGATCGGCAGCTGTGGATAACGTTGCAGCAAGGCGCGGATCATCGGCGCGGCGGCGATGCTTTCGCCCACCGACACCGCGTGCACCCAGATCCCGCCGGGTTGCAATGACGGCATTGCGTAGGAGAAGCGCTCGCCAATCCGCTTGGCATACGCCGGAGCCTTGCGCGAGCGCAGCCACAGCCGAATCGCCACCAATGGCAGCCCCAGGTAAAACAGCGCGGTGTAGAGAGTTCTATTCATGGCGGCGGAGTTTATCGACTTTTGTCGCCAATCGCCCGCAAGTGCACGGCAAAACGTTCGGCCAGCCAGCGCGCGGCAGGCCCCAAAGGCTCATCCCGGCGCCAGACCAGTTCCACCACCAGCGCCGGCGGCGTCCATTCGCTGTCCAGTTCCACCATCAGGCCCTGATAAGCCGAATACTGCACCACATGCCGGGGCAACCACGCCCAGCCAAGATCGCGCACCAGCCATTCGGCCATCACGTAGAAACTGTCGGCACGCCACACCTGCGGGCTGGCCGGCTCGTTGCCGGGATAGACGCTGGTTTGCGTCGACATCAACAGCTGCCGGTGTTGCGCCAGTTGCTGGCAGGTGACGTAGGCCTGCGTCGCCAGCGGATGATTGATCCCGCAGACGGTGACCATTTCCACCCGGCCCAGTACCCGGCGCTCCAGTGCTTCAGGGATTTCATCGTGATAGAACAGCAAGCCAAGATCGGCACGACGCTCCACCAGTTTGCGCGCCACTTCACCCTGGGCGGCGCTGGTCAGTTGCACTTCGAGGCTGGGAAATTGCTCGGCCAGGGCGTCGAAACTTTCCACCAGAGCCTGATAAGGCATCGCTTCGTCCTGCGCCACGCGCAACTGCGCTTCCTGGCCGCGCATCATGGCCATCGCCCGGCCATTGAGGCGCTCGCACTGGCGCAGCACTTCCCGGGCCTCTTCGAGCAGCGCTTCGCCCGCTTCGGTGAGCCTGGGTTGGCGACCACTGCTACGTTCGAACAGGCTGACGCCAAGGTCATCTTCAAGCATGGCAATGGCGCTGCTGATCGCCGACTGCGCTTTACGCTGCTGGCGCGCCACGGCGGAAAAAGAGCGGTGTTCGGCGACGCTGACGAAGGCGCGCAGTTGTTCCAGGTTCCACTGGGTATTCATGACTTAACCCATCTTTTAAACAGATAGGTAATGACTTTACCCCATCTGGCGAATCACTAGAATGCCGCCCCAGCAAGCAACGTTTTACATGAGGATCTACACATGAACGCCTACGCCTTTCTGGCTATCGCCATCTGCGCCGAAGTGATTGCCACCGTTTCGATGAAAGCGGTCAAAGGCTTGAGCACCCCGCTGCCACTGATCCTGGTCATCGTCGGCTACGGGATCGCCTTCTGGATGCTGACCCTGGTGGTGCGCACCGTGCCGGTGGGCGTCGCCTACGCCGTGTGGGCGGGCATGGGTATTGTGATGGTCAGCGTCGCGGCGCTGTTCATTTACGGGCAAAAGCTGGACGTGCCGGCGATGCTCGGGATGGCGCTGATCGTGCTGGGTGTGGTGGTGATTCAGCTGTTCTCGAAAACTGCCGGGCATTAACAGACCACGCGGCTTCCTGTAGGAGTGAGCCTGCTCGCGATGGCGGTCTGTCATTCAACATTCATGTCGTCTGATCCACCGCCATCGCGAGCAGGCTCACTCCTACAGGTTTACGGCCCCCCTGTTGATCATCGACAAATCCCCCTCTTTCCCGAGTCTGTATACTGCGCCCTCGTCTTGAACACTGAGGTCGTTGCATGCCATCCGTTATTTCCACCGACGTTCTGATTGTCGGCGCTGGTGTCGCCGGCCTCTGGCTGAACGCGCGTCTGCGCCGTCAGGGTTTTTCGACCGTGCTAGTGGAAAGCGCCAGCCTCGGCGGCGGGCAGAGTGTGAAGTCCCAGGGCATCATCCACGGCGGCGCCAAGTACGCGCTGCACGGCGCGCTGACCGGCGCCTCGGAAGCCATCGCCGACATGCCGCGCCGCTGGCGCGAAGCGCTGGCTGGCAACGGCGAGTTGGACCTGACCGGCGTACGCCTGTTGTCCGAAGCGCATTACCTGTGGTCGCCCGGCACCCTGGCCGGCAATCTCACCAGTTTCTTCGCCAGCAAAGCCGTGCGCGGCCGGGTCGATCAGGTCAAGGGCGATCAACTGCCGCCCGCGCTGCAAGACAAACGCTTCAAAGGCAAGGTCTACCGCCTGGCTGAACTGGTGGTCGATGTGCCGAGCCTGATCCGGCGCCTGGCCGATCTGGCCGGTGACGGTCTGCTCGCCGGGCAAGCCATCGAGCCATTGCTGGAAGCAGGCGTGCTGGTCGGCCTGAAAGTCGACGGCCGCGAGATTCGTGCTCAACGCATCGTCCTCAGCGCCGGGGCCGGTACCGCCCAGTTGCTGGAAGACCTGGGCCTGAGCCAACCGGCCATGCAACGTCGGCCGCTGCACATGATCATCGCCAAAGGCCCGGGCCTGAAGCCGCTCTACGCTCACTGCCTGGGCGGCGGCACCAAACCGCGCATCACCGTGACCACGCACCCGGCCGCCGACGGTCAGTGGGTCTGGTACCTGGGTGGTGACATCGCCGAAAGCGAGGGCGTGAACCGCGAGCCGGCGGAGCAGATTGCCACGGCGCAAAAGGAAATCGCTCAGTTGTTGCCGTGGATCGACCTCAGCACCACGCAATGGGCGACCTTGCGCGTGGATCGCGCCGAACCGCTGCAAACCGGCCTGACCCGTCCGGACAATGCGTTCCTCGCCGAGCAGGGTCGCCTGCTGGTGGGCTGGCCGACCAAACTGGCGCTGGCGCCGGACTTCGCCGACCGGGTCATCGCCTCGCTGGAGCGCGACGGCATTCAGCCGCAAGCCGCCGAGCCACTGCCGGCGCTGCCGAAACCACCGATGGGCGTGCCGGCCTGGGAGCAACTGTTGCCATGAGCGTAGCGACCCTGCACGAACTGCATCGCCCGTTGGGCAGCACCGGTTTGCTGGTGTCCCCGCTGGGCCTGGGCACGGTCAAGCTCGGCCGCGACCAGGGCGTGAAATACCCCAACGGTTTTCAGATCCCTGACGATGACGCGGCGCGCATGTTGCTCAAACAGGCGCAGGGGCTGGGCATCAACCTGATCGACACCGCCCCGGCCTATGGCCGCAGCGAAGAACGCCTCGGCCCGCTGCTGCGCGGCCAGCGTCAGGACTGGGTGATCGTCAGCAAGGTCGGTGAAGAGTTTGCCGACGGCCTGTCGCGCCATGACTTCAGCGCCGCGCATACGCGGATGTCGGTCGAGCGCAGCCTGCAACGTCTTGAAACCGACTTTATCGACCTGGTGCTGGTGCACTCCGACGGCAACGACCTGGCGATCCTTGAGCACGAGGAAGTCTATGCCACCCTCGCCGCGCTCAAGGCCGAGGGCAAGATTCGCGGCTTCGGCTTCTCCGGCAAAACTGTCGAAGGCGGCTTGAAAGCGTTGGAGCAAGGGGACTGCGCGATGGTCACCTACAATCTGAACGAACAGAGCGAGAAGGCAGTCATTGACTATGCTGCTGCCCACGGCAAAGCCATTCTGGTGAAAAAAGCCCTGGCCAGCGGCCATGTGTGCCTGAGCCCCGGCGTGGACCCGGTGCGCGCCAGCTTCGAGTTGTTGTTCCAACAGCCCGGCGTCGCCAGTGCTATTGTCGGGACGATCAATCCGCTGCACCTCGCCCATAACGTTGCGACCGTTGCCCAGGTCCTTCGTGGTCACTGACGCCGCCCCGCGGCCTTAAGCAGGAGCCGACATGCCGCGCACGCTCATCAGAAAGAACCCGAGCAACTTCAAGACTCTGCCGCTGTTCGTCGAAGCCACGCCCGAAGGTCTGACCTATCAGAGCGTGGGCATGCCGCTGAACTTCGCCCAGACCCTGCAGCGACGCAAACCGGTGAGCGTGGCGGATGCCGAGCGTTTCGCGCTGGAGCTGGCTAACCTCGGAGTCTCGGTGCGCCTGACCCTGCATTGGCAGAATCGCGACTACTGGGTGCTGGTGCGCCAACGCCGCCAGGATCGCGGTGACGTGGTGCTCAAGCTGATTTCCGGTTATGTACCGGCCCATGAGCTGAATATCCCGCTGCACACCGCGATTCAGGAGATTGCCGAAGAGTGTCTGCTGGAAACCCCGGAAGGCTGGCTCGGCGGGCGTTTCAACGACACCTGGCTGCCCGCGCCCTACTCGTCCGCCCTGCATTATCGCGAGGCGCTGCCGTTTCGCCTGACGCCGTTGTCCGGCTCGGCGCGGCCGGTGCGCTGCGCCAATCTGCAATTGCTCGAACGGCCACGGGCCTATGTGCATTTGCCCACCGCGTCGCTGCAACTGATCTACGACCTGCGCCTGGAAGTGCCCAAGGAAGCCAAATCCCTGAGTCTGTTCCATGTCGATGAGCGGCTGGAGGGTGATCAACTGGTGGCGCGCCTGGATCGCAAACGCCCGGACCTGTACCTGATGCCGTTGCAGGATGGCGAGCCACTGGCCGAGCTGTATACCTTGAAGAAAGGGCAGCTGTATCCAGCAGGCACACGCGGCTTGTATCTGGCAGAAAGCTTTGCCAAACAGGATGGCTGGCTGGTGCGGGAGGAGCGGATTCGCTGGAAGGACTGGCTGCGCCAGCAAGGCCTGACGCCACCGGAGAAGCCCACGGGACTGGCGCGGTTGCGCGGCAAGGCCAAGCAACTGCTGAAGAAGATCGTACCGCGCAAGAAAGTCAGTTCCTGAAACGCAAAAGATCGCAGCCTGCGGCAGCTCCTACAGGGAAACGCGTTCCAATGTAGGAGTTGCCGCAGACTGCGATCTTTTTAGCCTGGATCAGTGACCGCGGATTTTCTCCACAATCGCCGTCGTCGAGCTGTTTTCCACCAGCCCCAGCACTTTCACCGTGCCGCCGTAAGCCTTGACGATGTCCGCGCCGACTACCTGGTCGATGCCGTAATCACCGCCCTTGACCAGCACATCCGGTTTGACCTCGCGCAGCAGGTTTTCCGGGGTACCCTCCGGGAAGCTGATCACCCAGTCCACCGCACCGAGGCCGGCGAGGACCGCCATGCGTCGGTCGACACTGTTGATTGGACGTCCCGGTCCTTTCAGGCGGCTGACAGAGGCGTCATCGTTGATCGCCACTATCAGACGGTCGCCCTGGGCGCGCGCCTGCTCGAGGTAGGTCACGTGACCGGCATGCAGAATGTCGAAACAGCCGTTGGTGAAGACGATGCGCTCGTTATGCGCGCGGGCATCGGCGACCGCCAGTACCAGTTGCTCGAGCCCCAGAACGCCACGTTCCGAGCCTTCTTCGCGCTGGATCGCACGACGCAGTTCCGGAGCGCTGATCGCAGCAGTACCGAGCTTGCCGACCACGATGCCGGCAGCGAGGTTGGCCAGCGCCACGGCGTGCGGCAACTCTTCACCGGCAGCAATTGCGGCCGCCAGCGTGGAGATCACGGTATCGCCAGCACCGGTCACGTCGAACACTTCACGGGCACGGGCCGGCAGGTGCAGTGCCGGATGCTCCGGACGCAGCAGGGTCATGCCGTGTTCGCCACGGGTCACCAGCAGCGCGCCGAGTTCGAGATCGTGCATCAGCGCAGCGCCCTTGCTCACCAGCTCGTGCTCATCGGCGCAGCCGCCGACGATGGCTTCGAATTCGCTGAGGTTCGGCGTGATCAGGCTGGCGCCACGGTAGATCGAGAAATCCTTGCCCTTGGGATCGGCCAGCACCGGAATGCCTTTGGCCCGGGCTGCCTGAATCAAGGCCTGATGGTTTTTCAGCGCGCCTTTGCCGTAGTCGGACAGCACCAGCACCTTGATGCCTTCCAGCAGCTCATCGACCTGCGAGACCAGGGCCAGGGCATCGGTGGCAAACGGCTCTTCAAAGTCGATACGCAGCAATTGCTGGTGCCGGCTCATGACCCGCAGTTTGACGATGGTCGGCTGATGCGCAATGCGCTGGAACAGCGCGCGCACGCCCGCGCCCTTGAGACTGTTGCTCAGGCTGTCGGCGGCTTCGTCATCACCGGTCACACCGACCAGCGACGCCGGCGCACCCAGCGCGGCAATGTTCAGGGCAACGTTGGCAGCACCGCCCGGGCGGTCCTCGATTTGCTCGACCTTTACGACCGGAACCGGTGCCTCAGGGGAAATCCGTGAGGTTCCACCATGCCAGTAACGGTCGAGCATGACATCGCCGACCACCAAGACTGGGGCTTGATCGAATCGCGGCATGGACAACTTCATGGAGCAACCCACATACAAAATGAACAGGGGCGCGATATTAACACAGGGTTGGCGCAGGCTTGAGTGCCGCCTGCAACAGGATGAAACAGCTGAGTATTTTGCTTATTTTTTGAGCACCAGCGCCGCGAGTTGTCCACAGGCTTCGGACAACTCCACGTCCTCGGTATCGATCTGCCACTCTGCAGCCAGGGGGGCTTCATAAGGGCTGTCCACCCCCGTGAAGTGCTTGATTCGCCCTTCCCGTACAGCCTGATACAAACCTTTCGGATCGCGGCGGGCACAAACCTTGAGCGAAGTACTGACGTGCACTTCAATAAAGTCACCCTGCGCAAACAGCCTGCGCGCGGCGTCCCGTTCGGCGCGGAACGGCGAAATGGCCGCGACGATCACAATCAGTCCGGCCTCGACCATCAGCCGCGCCACTTCCGCCATGCGCCGTGTGTTTTCCCGACGGCAGGCGTCGCTCATACCCAGGTCCCGACACAGACCATTACGCACATTGTCGCCATCCAGCAGGAAGGTGTGCAGACCTGACTCATACAGGTGCAATTCGAGTGCATTGGCCAGGGTCGACTTGCCGGCTCCGGAGAAGCCAGTCAGCCACAGGCAGCATGGGCGCTGCGCCTTGAGCGCGGCCCGGGCCTGTTGCGAGAGCGCCAGACCATAAGGCCGAATGGCTCGCGCCTGTACAGGCAGGGACAAGAACTCATTCATAACCGAGCAACTCGTAGTCACGCTGATAAACCCGGCGCACCAGACGCCGAGTGCGCACGGAACAGAACTCACGCGCCGGCATCGCTTGCCGTTCCCGGGAACTGTTGACGTGCGGCAGCTGGCCGGTTAGCCCCAACTGCTCGCAGACCAGAGCAAAATCCCGCGCCAGATGCTCCTGATAGCCGACGAAGTCCAGCGCCAGATGCCCCAGCGAGTCGGTAAGAAAGTCGGTCTGTGCCGCAAAGTGCAATTGCCGGGCTATCGTTTCCGGACGCAGCCAGCGTGTGACAAAGTCGTCGAAATCACGATATTGCCGCACCAGCCGCTGCGCCGCATGGTCACGCGCACTCAGTTCATTACCGCGTAAAAAGGCGTAGGCCGAATAAGCACGCTCCAGCGGGTCACGGACAAAAGCGAACTTGAAGGCCTTCGCGAACTGTTCGGGAAATTGCTCTTCATACCAGTACAGCGGCAAATGCCCAGGACGCCAGCCGTCGAACATCGCCGTGCAGATGCTGCTACCGGCACACTTGGGGACATGGATGAACAGGCAGGAACGTTGCTCGAAGGCCTTGGGAAAGGTCAGCTTGGCCGACATCGATTTGTTCACCACCTGGCGATCGACCACCGACAGGCGCCCGAGCAGAAAGGCCCGCTGCGGCTTGGGCAGCAGTTTCCAGAGATAGCGTTGCAGCATGAAAGTACCCGCGCGACGGGGATGGCCCCCTCGATAAAAGTCAGAGTTCGTTCAGGAACCTTAACAAGCGCGGTGCCGGGATTTATTCCGGTTTGGTCAAGAAGGGTAAAGGTCTGGATACAAACAACTATGGGAGCGAGCCTGCTCGCGATGGCGTATGCACATTCGACACGGATGTCGTCTGTTGCAGCGCTGTCGCGAGCAGGCTCGCTCCCACAGGGTAAGGCCCGGAATCAGGCGATATCTTCGGCCGGGGCATCGAGGCCCATGGCGTTGAGGCGGGCGTAGTAGCCGTTCTGTGCCAGCAACTGATCGTGAGTGCCGCGCTCGACGATCCGCCCCTGATCCATGACCAGGATCAGGTCGGCCTTCTCGATAGTCGACAGACGGTGGGCGATCACCAGCGTGGTGCGGCCTTTCATCACTTGATCCAGTGCCGCCTGAATGTGCCGCTCGGATTCGGTATCGAGTGCCGAGGTGGCCTCGTCGAGAATCAGCAACGGTGCATTCTTGAGCAGCGCACGGGCAATCGCCAGCCGCTGGCGCTGACCACCGGACAGCAATACGCCGTTTTCACCGACCTGGGTGTCCAGGCCTTGCGGCAGTTGCGAAATGAAGTCCATCGCGTAGGCATCACGCGCCGCTTTCTCGATGTCCTCACGCGGTGCACCGGCCAGATCGCCATAAGCGATGTTGTTGGCCACGGTGTCGCTGAACAGGGTGACATGCTGGGTGACCTGGGCGATGTGACGACGCAGGTTGAGCAGTTTGTACTGTTCGACTTCCACGTCGTCGATAAGGATCTCGCCCTTGTCGTGGTGATAGAAACGCGGAATCAGGTTGGCCAGCGTCGACTTGCCGCTGCCGGAACGCCCTACCAGTGCAACCATCTGCCCCGGCTGGACCGAGAAGCTGATGTCGTCGAGCACCTGCCGTTCGGTGCCCGGGTAGGTGAAGCTCAGGTTGCGCACGTCCAGACGACCGCTCACCGAGTCGCGTTCCACCGTACCGGTATCGACTTCTGGCTCGACGTCCAGCTGCTCGAAGATGCTCTCGGCACCCGCCACGCCTTTCTGGATGGTCGAGCTGACTTCGGACAATTGGCGGATCGGTTTGGGCAGCAGGCCGGCCAGCGTGATGTAGGCGACCATGTCACCGGCCGAAGCGTCACCGCGCAGGAACAACACCAGGAACATCAGCACCGCCATCGCGGTGTAGATCACCAGTTGCAGCATCGGCGTATAGATCGCACCGGTACGGGTCATGCGCAGTTGCTTGTCGGTGTTGCTCTGGCTGGCGTTGAGGAAGCGTTGTTCTTCGTACGCCTCGCCGCCGAAGCTGCGTACCACGCGATAGCCCTGGATGGTTTCCGAGGCCACATGCGTGACGTCGCCCATCGCCAGCTGGATCTTCTTGCTCTGCTTGCGGAATTTCTTGCTCGCGGTGCGCACCATCACGGCGATGAGCGGCAGGATCGCAACCATCACCAGCGTCAGCTTCCAGTTCATGAACAGCAGCGACGCAAACAGAAAGATCACCGTCATCCCTTCACGGATTACGACCTTGATCGCATCTGTTGCCGCCCCCGTGACCATGGTCACGTTGAAGGTGATACGCGAAATCAGATGACCGGAGTTATGCTTGTCAAAGTAGCGGTTGGGCAGAACCAGCAGGTTGTTGAACAACTGCACCCGCAGGTCATGCACCAGGCCCAGGGAAACCTTGGCCAGGAAATAGTTGCCCAGATAGGAACCCAGCCCCTGCCACGCCGCGATCAGGATGATCAGCAGAGGCACGGCCTGCAGCAGTTGCAGGTCACGCAGGTACGGTACGGTGGGAAACAGCACCGCTTCGGGGTTGGACAGGCCATCGACAAAGTACTTGAGAATGTAGCCGAGCATCGGTTGCGTCGAGGCGAAAATCAGAAAGCCGACGATGCTGATCAGGAACAGACTGATGTACGGCCGGACGTAACCGAGCAGGCGGAAGTAGATTTTCAAGCTCGAAGGGCTTGCGGCGGGACTGGAGTCGGTCATATCACGCGAAAGTCGATAAAAAGGACGCTGACTTTAGCACAGCTTCTTCAGGGTTCTGGCAATCGGCGAAAGGCTGTTATTGTTAGGCATCTTTTTCCGCATCAAATAGCCATCACTCGAATGGTCGATCAACCTCAGGAACGAATCTCACAGCATGCAACTTCGCGGCTTCAGCAGTACGTCCAATCGGATTTTCGATTTCATTAGCCTGTGGATACTTCCCACGGGTTATTTCTTGCTCTTGTGCGCGCTGTTCTTTTTGCCGGGCCGAAGCCTGCATCACAAGCTGTTTTACGGACTGTTCAGCATTCCGACACTGATCGCGCTGTGCCTGCGCCCGCGCGAACTCAAGGAACTGCTGCGCGAGCCGATTTTCATCGCGATCCTGCTGTTTGCCGCATGGGCTTTGCTCAGCCTCACCTGGGGCCCCGGAGGCGAGCCCTTCGGCGGAATGCTCAAACCACCACTGCATACCTTGCTGCTGTTTGCCGGCTGCTACCTGCTGGTGCGCTACCGCAGCGATATCCTTCAACCCCTGCTGTTCGGCGCGGCGCTGGTCGCCCTGATTGCCACCACCCTCTTCCTGTTCATGTTCGCCCGGGTCTATGAGCCGGGGATGCGTCTGATCGGCGGCGGTGCCTTCGATAATCCGCTGCTCAGTTCGCACCTGTTCGGATTCTTCAGTGCCTACTGGCTGAGCGTGACCATGACTTGCAAACGCCGCCAGATGATGTGGCTCAGCGTGCCCGCGATGGCCATCATGTTCATGGCGGTGATTGGCACTGGCTCCAGAACGCCGCTGGTGGCACTGACCATGGCGGCGCTATGGCTGTGTTTCATCTGCTGGAACCGACGTTCGGTCGGACTACTGATCGCCCTGGCCATGAGCGGTGTGACCGTTGTAATGATGTTTAGACAGATGATCACCGAGCGTGGCGACTCCTACCGGCTGGAAATCTGGCAGAAAGTGCTGCACATGATTGCGGATCATCCATGGATCGGTCATGGCTACAGCGCCAGCCTTGCGGTCGATCCCGGCAACGGTGTCAGCTTTCAAGAGCCGCACAGTTTTGCCCTGGGTGTTCTGTATTACGTCGGCATCATCGGCTTGCTGCCCTGGTTGTTTTTCCTGACCTGGGGCCTGCTGAGCAGCTGGCGCCAGCGTGTGCAGCCACTGCTGATCATTGCCTCGACCTTGCTGGTATTCGGTATCGGTGCCGGGCTGACCGAAGGCGGCGGAATCATTTCGCGGCCCAAGGAGCACTGGTTCCTGCTGTGGATCCCGCTGGCGCTGATCGCGGCGCTGAGCATCAATCAACGCGCGCGGCGCCTGTTGACCCTGCCGGTGCAAAAGTTGACGGTTGCGTGCCTTGAACAATTGAGCAGCGAAGCCCAGATCATCGAGGAAGACGGCCTCGGCCCGAAAGTCCTGCGCCTGAGCGACGGCAGCTTCCTCAAACTGTTCCGCCGGCGTCGCTGGTACACCTCAGGCAGTTTCAATCCTTATTCCGAACGTTTTGCGGTCAACAGCGAACAATTGCGTCAAATGGGCATTCCCACCCCGCAAGTATTGAATCTGTACCGCCTCGACGATGGCAGCAGCGCCGTGCATTATGCGCCGTTGCCGGGTCACACCCTGCGCCAGGTACTGCAGAGCATCACGGCTCCGGCGGTGCGTCAGGCGCTGGTAGAGCGCTTCGGCAAATTCATGGCGCAACTGCACGAGAAAGGCGTTTATTTCCGCTCGCTGCACCTGGGCAACGTTCTGGTACTGGAAGATGGCGAATTCGGGCTGATTGATCTGGCCGACCTGCGCATCTACCCTACCCCGCTCAGTCTTTCACTGCGCCAACGCAATTTGCGTCATATGCAACGTTACACTGTCGACAAACGCTGGTTGTTCGAGGATCACCTCGATGCGTTGCTCCAGGGGTACGCCGTGACGGCGTCTAAATCCGCGGTTGAAAATCTGCACAGGCAAGTGCTGGCCGGCAACACTCCGGCCCGAGTTCACTGATGACTGAAAACAATCCTCTATTTGCGCTGGTCGCCTATCTGCTGGCCATCGCCACCTCCGCCCTGCTATTGCGCGCGGTACCGAAAATCGCCCGGCACCTGCAGCATTCCGGCGAAAGCCGTTATGCCAGCATCGACGGACTGCGCGGCTATCTGGCGTTTGGTGTATTCGTGCACCACTCGATCATTACCTGGATCTTCTTGCGCACCGGGGTAATCGACTTCCCTCCGAGCAACTTCTATTCGATGCTGGGTCAGGGCAGCGTTGCGCTGTTCTTCATGATTACCGGGTTTCTGTTCTGGAGCCGCCTGCTCGCGCAAGGACGCAACCACGACTGGCTGGCGTTCGGCGTTTCACGGGTATTTCGCCTGTATCCGCTGTACCTGCCGCTGATGCTGCTGGTGTTCGTGTCGATCTTCCACTTGCAGAACTGGCAACTGAAAGAGCCTGGCCTGGAACTGTTCAAGCAGATTCTCGCCTGGCTGACGTTCGACCGGCCGGACATCAACCAGTACCCCCACTCCGGCATGCTGATATCCAACGTCACCTGGACGCTGGCTTATGAGGTGTTTTTCTACCTGGCGCTGCCACTGGCCGGATTGGTGTTCATCTACCGCGGCAGCTGGTTGCAAGTGGTGCTGTGCCTGATCGGCATCTACGCGCTGTACCAACTCATCGGCTGGGAGCATTCGCTGAAGAAGCACTTTCTGGCGAGCTTTCTCGGTGGCATCGCTGCCGCGTACTGGATCCGTCGGCCGGCGCTCGTGGCGTGGAGCCAGTCGCGCCTGGCGAGCATCATCGCTGTGCTCGCGCTGGTGATTGCGTTCACCGCGTTCAACCGGGCGTTCAAGACTGCACCGCTGTTTTTGCTGGGACTGTTTTTCGTGATCGTCGCGTCCGGCAATGATCTGTTCGGTGCGCTGAAACCACGCAGCATTCGCTGGCTCGGCGAGATCAGCTACAGCACCTATCTGCTGCACGGGTTCGTCCTGTGGCTGATGGTGCAACGGCTACCGCTGCTGCTGGATATCGATGCGCGGGAAACGTCGGTGTACCTGCCCTTGGTGGCTGTCTGCACGTGCTTGCTGATTCTGATCAGCAGCGCGACGTTTCTCTATATCGAGCAACCGGGCATGGCCGTCGGCAAGAAGGTTGTGCACTGGTTGCGTCAGCGCCAGAAGGGTGAAAAGCGCCTGCCGGAGAAAGCCGCTCGCTGAGAGCGAGCGACCGTCGCCTCAGTCCTTTTCCAGCGGAGAAAAGAGCAAACGCCCCAAGCCGCGCCAGGTCTTCTTGTTCCAGGCCTTGAACGGGATCTGCGCCAGCAGCTCACGCGCCAGCTTGCGATTGCGGTTGGCGGTCTTGAGGAACATTGAGTTCAGCGCCTTGAAGCGTACTTCGTCATACAGCGGATGATCGCTGAACAGCGCATAGGTGCGCAGAATGTTCTCGATCATGAAGCGATGGTTCTTGTACGAGTTGGTGGCGTGTTTACGGTAGCGCGCCATCACCACGTTCAGGCCATCGATGAAGTAACCGGCGCGGGTTACCTTCAGCTCGATGTACAGGTCTTCAAGACGAATCGTCGGGTCGAACCCACCCACCTTTTCCAACGCCTCGCGACGGATCATCAGGGTCGGTGCCGGTGGGTAAGGCTTGCGCTCAAGGAACATGTCATCGAAATCGAGGCGGCGGAACGGCACGTCGCGGCGCTGACGCTTCTCCGGGTAAAGGCTGCCGTCGGCGTGCATCAACTCGATGTTGCCGGCACAGATCCCGACTTCAGGCTTGCCGTCCAGGTACGCCACCTGGGTGGCGATCCGCTCCGGGTACATGATGTCGTCGGAGCCGAATGGCACGATCAGGCTACCCTTCGAACGGGCGATGGCACCGTTGAGGGTGTTGGTCAGGCCCTGATTCTGCTGCACACGAAAATCGAAACCGTACTGCGCCTGCAGCGCGCTGATGCGCTCGACGCTGTCGTCTTTCGAACCGTCATCGACTACCAACAACTCGATGTTCTTGTAGCTCTGATTGAGAACGCTGAGGATGCTTTCCTCAATGTACGGGCCGTGGTTGTACGAGGCGATGATGACGGTGACGAGGGCGTCTGCTTCGCTGATGGCTTTGTCTTCGCTCACGGCTTGTTCTTCGCTCACGGCTGTTCCTTGCGAGCCTGCTCAAGGCCAGAGTCGATCAGGTCCAGGTATTGCTGACGGAACACCTCGATGTCGTGCTGTTCCTGCAGATAGCGGTAGGCCTGCTCGCCCTTGGCCTTGAGCTCGTCGTCCGACAGCGCCAGATAGTTATCCAGCGCGGCGACCAGGCTCGGCACATCCTTGGGCGTGATCGCCAGGCCGCCGGCACCCTCGATCAGCGGCAACATGGCCGGCACGTTCGAGGCGATTACCGGCAAGTGGCCGCTCATACCTTCGAGCAGTGCCAACCCCAGGCCTTCGGCCAGCGACGGCATGGTCCAGATGTCGAACGCGCGCACGTATTGCAGGGCGTTTTCCTTGAAACCCAGCAGGTGCGCACGGCCGCTCAGGCCCAGTTGGTCGATCTCGGCGGCCAGCGGCGCTTGCAGGCGTCCGGCACCGATGATCGCCAACTGCGTGTTCGGGTATTTGTCTTTCAGCGCGGCAAAAGCCTGTAGCAGATAAGTATGGCCCTTGACCGACACCAATCGCCCCAACGCGCCGATCAAACACACATTCGGATCGATGCCCAGCAACTCGCGAGCTTTTTCGCGGCTGTGCTGCAAGCCTTCGGCCTGCTCGATGTCGATAGCATTGGTAATCGCGTAGGTGTTCTGGTCGGTAAATCCGCAATCGCAGTCCAGCAGGTACTGTTTAACCGCCGGCGACACCCCGACGAACCGCCAGTGGCGGTCGATCAGGCGCTGAGTCTGGCGGCGCCGGTAAAAACGATCGTATTCGCCGAAACCGTGGGAGATGCCGATGCACAGCGGCACCTTCAACCAGCGGTTGAGCGCAAGCATCATGTTCACCGGTTTGAAGCGGTTGCAGATCACCACGTCGAACTTTTCCCGGCGGCAGAACTTGTACAGCTGCCACATCGCCCGCAGGCGCATGCCCTTGAGCGACTTGTCGGAAAACTCGAAATACACCGAACGGTCGGCCCGGCTGACCGGCTCGCCCGGCCCGGGCTTGCCGCGCAGAAACGCAGCAGTGACCTCATAGCGATCCGACGGCAACGCCTTGACGATCTGCTCGGCCAGGTCGGCGAAGTCATGGGCTTTGACGTTGTAGTCGGGTTGCAGCTGCAACACCTTGGACCGTTGACTCATGACTCTCCCCGCTGATCGCCCGGTTCACCGTGCTTCAATAACCAGAACAATTCCTGGCGTCTGACCGCTTTTCGAAAAAACTCGTTTTCCCCGTAGACCGAGGTTGCCCGACCGGCCAGCAGGCGCTGAATGACTCGGCGCAGACGACGCTTGAACGGTGCCGGTGGCTGCAAGTCATGCATCATGCCCAGCGCCATGGCCTTGTCCCGCTGCTGTTCGATGGACAGCGGCAGGCACAGCGGCTGCATCGCCACGCTCGAATCAAAGGCCGGCGGCAGCGCAATGCCCTGCCCGGTGTTGCCCATCGGCCAGCGGTCGTTGTCGTGCAGATGGTTGGCGTAACCGAGCAGCGTCGGCTGCCAGTCGAGGCCGTGCAAGGCCTGCAAGACGGCGTGTTGCGCGCAGATATGATCAGGGTGCGGATCGAGCGTCGGATGCGGCAGCACGATCACGTCCGGGCGGGCGCGCAGCAGCACTTCACGCAGATCAGCCAGCAAATTGTTCCAGGTCGGCGCGCCGTCGGCGTCCCCCGGCAAGGTGAACGGATTCAACTGACGAAACAGTCGCGTGTCGTTCAGGTCAGCTTCCCGCGAGCCCACTGCCAGATTCGGCGCGGCTTGCATCGCCGCCAGTTGCAGGCAGAAATAACCGAGCTGCACGCAGTGTTCCTGCGGCACGCCGGCCCAACGTGGTACGGTCAGGCTGTCCCAGGCACGCAGACGGCCCTTGAGCCGCGCGGCCTCAACCTTGCTCATGCCCATCTGCTGATAATGTTCGGCTTCGATCTCGCCAGCGGTGAGGGTGACGATCCAGGTTTCATCGGCCTGGCTGTACAAGCCATAGGCGGCCAGCTCGGCATCGTCGGCGTGCGGTGCAATCACCATCACGCGTTGACGGCGATAATCAGGTTGTTCCAGCGCCCACAGCACCGGCTCACCGGTCACCCGGCAGAACCGCCCGCGCAGACGCAACTGACCTTGCGACAGGGCTTGCGCCTGACCGCTGAGGTTCAGGTAACGCAGGCCGTTGACGCCGCGCTCAAAGGTTTGCGCATCCGGGTGCGTCCCGCCGAGCAGTTCGACACGTGGATCGAAGAAGCGTCCGAGCCAGCTGCTTTTGACGCGCACCGCGAGGATCAGCGTGGCCTCCTCCACCAGCATCACGCCCTCGTCCAGGCGCAATTGCTCACCGTTCAGATGGACCTTCGGCTGCGGCGTGAACGGCGGAAAACTGTACTGGTAATCGTCTTTCGGCGAGTAGAACAGATGATCGGCAAACCACGCTTCGTGGGCGATCCAGCCGACCACCGCGAGCACCAACGGCAACCACCACGCCATCAGCACACCGAGCGCGATCAATACGATCAGGGCGATCAGCAACGTGATGCGTTTATTGCGACGATGACGTTTGAGCAGTTGTTGTTTGCGGCTCATGGGCTGACTCATACGGTGAACACCGGCACAGGATTGCACCAGCGATCCTTGTATTCACGGTCGGCACGACCGAAGGAAAACCGCAGCGGCTTGTTCAGTGCTCGCGCGTGTTCCCAGGCGCTTTGCGTATTGAGGAAGCTCAACACGCTGCCAGGGCTGAATTCGCGGGTTTCGGGATCGACACCGCCGTTGATGTACTCAACGCTGATCCACTCCGGCGCTTCGACGCGGTACACCAGTTGAATCGCGATCGGCGCATCGTTGAGGAAGATCACCGAGCCGATCAGCAGTTCGCGCAGCAGCTCGATGACCTCGGCCATGCGCGCCGCGCCAGTGGCCGGGAAGCCCCAGCGGCGCTGGAACAAGTCGCAGTAGATCGCCGCCAGCTCGGCACTGGAAAACTCGCCGACCGGGCGCACCACACCGCCCGCTTCTTCCAGCAGACGCAGTTCGCGGCGCTGGTTGTAGCGAAATTTCTTCGACAGTTCTTCGGGGGTGCGGGCCATGGCCAGTTGCTCGGTCTGCAACTTCATGCCGCTGAAGCGGTTTTCGTTGAGCGCCGACAGATAGCGCGCGCGATGACGCAGCGGTGCCTGGGCATCGGCAGCAGCGGGCAGGATCAGTTCGGCATTGCCGAGATCGAACAGGCCTTTCTTGCCGTTGCGCTTGAGCACGTCCTTGGACAGGGCCAGGTCGCGGCCCCAGGTCGGGATCGCCGCTTTGACTTCGCCGCCCTGCTCCCAGGCCAGATAACGCACCGGGATACCGGCCAGCGCGGCCAGACGTTCGACCACCAGCGGATGCGTTGCGACGCTACCGCCAAAACGCTGCCAGGCGGTTGCATAGATGGAGGCGTCAACGGGCGACCAGCCACGCTCGCGCCAGCCTTGAAATCGGTTGAGCATCAGCCCCTCGGTGCCAGATCGGTAACTTGCGGCAGACGCCAGAAGGTGTCGCGCACCGCACGGTCGGAGAAACGCTCACGCAGGCGATCGAGCATCAGCTCGGCGCACTGCCGGCGTTGCTGATCATCCATACCCGCCAAATGTTGCAGACCTTGTGCAAGGTGTTCGGCATCGCCCAGCGGGAACAGGATACCCACGCCTTCGACCACTTCCCTCGCCCCGCCACACGCGGTGGCGAGCAAAGGAACGCCGGCGGCCATGGCCTCCAGCAGCACCATGCCGAACGGTTCGTGATCGGAACTCAGGGCAAACACATCGAAGGCGCGGAAGTAATTGCGCGCATCCGGTACCTGGCCGAGAAACAGCACCCGGTCACCGATGCCCAGCTCGCGCGCCAGCTCCTTGAGGTCCTGCTCCAGACGGCCCTTGCCGAGGATCACCAGTTGGCTGTTTCCCGGCAGACCGGGCAACGCTGCAGCAAAGCCGTGCAGCAACGTGGCCTGATCCTTGTCCGGGTGCAGCCGTCCGACGTTGCCGACAATAAACGCATCCGCCGCCAGCCCCAGGGTCTCGCGGGCTTCGCGAGCCGACACCTGACTGGCCTGCAAGGCCGGCACGTCGATGCGGTTGTACAGGGTCTGGATGCGGGTGGACGGCCATTTCGGCAGACAACGACGCATGTCGTCGCGCACCGCGTCGGATACACCGAGCAGGCTCAGGCGCTTGCGGAAAATGTGCGCGAACAGCTTGCGCGTGCCGCGTTTGTAATCGTCAAACGCGTGGTGCACGCCAATCACCGGCAGCGACGTGCCGAGCAAGGCGATGTAGATCGGCTTGAAGCGATGGGCGATGCAGAAACTGAAATTGCGTGAAGCGGCGATCTTGCGCAGATCGCCGATGGCGCCCAGCTTCAGGCCACGAATGGCCTTGGAGCTGTATTCCATGAACAACACTTCATCGCAAGCACACGCGGCGGCCACCTCGCTGTCGGCGGCCCCGGTCAGAAAGACCGTGGTCACCCGATAACCGGTGCCCGCGAACAGGCTGGCGTACTGCCGTGCGCAGTCGAGGAACGGCCCGTCATAGCCGTGACAGAACTGCAGCACATGGCGTTCAGCCGAGCGAGTCATAAGCGTTTGCACCCTCTTTGACCACCAGAATGTCTTCCATGATCAGGTACTGCAGATCGGAGCCGAAGAACATGTTCAGGGCGTCGGTCGGTGAGCAGATCATCGGTTCACCACGACGGTTCAGCGAGGTGTTCAGCGACACGCCGTTGCCGGTGAGATTTTCCAGCGCCTTCATCATGTCGTAGTAGCGCGGGTTGTATTCGCGCTTGAGCACCTGGGCACGGGAGGTGCCGTCTTCGTGGACGACTTCCGGCACGCGGGTCTTCCACTCTTCCGCCACTTCGAAGGTGAAGGTCATGAACGGTGCCGGGTGATCGATCTTGATCATCTGTGGCGCCACGGTGTCGAGCATCGACGGGCAGAAAGGCCTCCAGCGCTCGCGGAACTTGATCTGATGGTTGATGCGGTCAGCCACACCGGCCACGCTCGGGCAACCGATGATCGAACGACCACCCAGTGCACGCGGACCGAATTCCATGCGGCCCTGGAACCAGGCCACCGGGTTGCCATCGACCATGATTTTGGCGATCTGCTCCGGCATGTTGTCGAGCTTGCGCCAGGTCGGCTTGTTCTCGTGACGGGCGCACGCGGCGATCACGTCTTCGTTGCTGTACGACGGGCCGAGGTAGACATGTTCCATCTTCTCGACCGGTACGCCACGGGCGTGGGACACATAGGCCGCTGCGCCGACCGCCGTACCGGCATCGCCGGACGCTGGCTGGACGAACAGTTCCTTGATGTCATCGCGGGCGATGATTTTCTGGTTCAGCTTGACGTTCAACGCGCAGCCACCGGCGAAGGCCAGTTTGCCGGTTTCCTTGAGCACGTCGCCCAGGTAGTAGTCGATCATCTGCAACGCCAGTTTCTCGAACAGCGCTTGCATGCTCGCGGCGTAGTGGATGTACGGCTCGTCGGCGATGTCGCCTTCGCGCTTCGGACCCAGCCACTCGATCAGCTTCGGCGAGAAGTAGAAGCCTTTGCCCTTCTCTTTGTAGCGACGCAGGCCAATCACGTTGGCGTAGTCGGTGTTGATCACCAGCTCGCCGTTCTCGAACGAGGCCAGACGCGAGAAGTCATATTTGCTGGCATCGCCGTACGGCGCCATGCCCATGACCTTGAACTCACCGTCGAGCATCTCGAAACCGAGGAACTCGGTGATCGCGCCGTACAGGCCGCCGAGGGAGTCCGGATCGAAGAATTCCTTGATCTTGTGGATCTTGCCGTTTTCGCCGTAACCGAAGAAGGTCGTGGCGTACTCGCCCTTGCCGTCGATGCCGAGGATCGCGGTTTTCTCTTTGAAACCCGAGCAGTGGTAGGCGCTGGAGGCGTGAGCCAGGTGGTGCTCGACCGGCTCGATCTTGATCTTCTTCGGATCAAAACCCAGCTGCTCCAGGCACCAGACGATCTTGTTGCGATAGCGCTTGTAGCGACGGTTGCCCATCAGGATCGCATCGAGGGCGCGATCCGGGGCGTACCAGTAACGCTTGGCATAGTGCCAGCGAGCCTTGCCGAACAGGCTGATCGGGGCGAACGGAATCGCCACCACGTCAACGTCGGACGGCTTGATACCGGCCTGCTCCAGGCAGAACTTCGCCGATTCGTAGGGCATGCGGTTCTTTGCATGCTTATCGCGGACGAAGCGCTCTTCTTCAGCCGCCGCCACCAGCTTGCCGTCGATGTACAAGGCGGCTGAAGGGTCATGGCTAAGGGCGCCGGACAGGCCAAGAATCGTCAATGCCACAGGGTCTAGCCTCTTTAGTCTGCATTCAGGCGCGATGCGCCTTGAAAATTGATGTGCCCTCGCACCGGGCGAGAGACAGCTAAAGGGCGGGATTATAGCGTAAAAGCGCCGACAAGCCTCTAGCGGAACTGGCGGGCCTTCGCGTTGACACTCTCGAGCCTCTGAACATAGACTCACGTGCAAATGGACTGGGGGATCCCGGTCGGCGCTAATGCCTCGGTGAGATCACCGGGGCTTTTCGCTTTCTGAGGGCGGGAAAAGCTTCAACCCCCAATTCTCGAAACCTTCTCCGACATTGTGCCGCCCACCGCTGCAGTAGAACTTGCGCTTGAGCACGTCAAACGCTCGATTTTCCTGACCCGGCCTCAAAACGCTCATGCCGATGGGTCTCGCAACAAGATCAGCCAGCTGCAATCCGGTGGAATTCACTTGTTTTGTGGCGAAGACGATGTCAAACGGCATCTGAATACCCAATCGGTTCGCCCCACCACATACCCTACGGAATTCCAACTCAAGCTCGTTATCTTCGCGCTTGCCTCGCCGCTCGAAAATCACATGTGTTAACGCTTTTTGTTGATGCTTTTCCTGCAAAAACTCATGCAGCGTTTCCAGACAGAAGCCGAGAGCCAAGTGATAGGGGTTGTCAGCAAATGCCTGCTTTTCACGAAGCAAGGCCTTGTCGATGACGCAACTGATCAGGACGAAATTGCTGGCCTCGATAATGCCGGTCAGCTCGTCAAGAAAGCCATGCTTGTGCGCTCTGGACGTGAACAGGCTGGAGAATGCTCCTTTTTCTTTTCGGATCTCGAGCTCATGCAGCCCGATCAGATCATGCCCCATATGGTTGAACTTGAATTTCTGGACAGCCGGAATGACCTTTTCGCAGTAATGTCTTTTGTGAAAAACGCAAAAAGCGAGCACGAATATCGGGTAATAGGGATCCAGCTTCTGCATTCCGTGATCACCGCTTTCATCAACATAGATGACGAAGTCGCTGTATCTTCCGGACGGATACAAAAGCGCTGTCGCTTCGACAATCGCTTGCGACTCGCTCTGGTTTTCAAACAGAGAAAACTGCAAAACAGGTCACCCGCGATCCGATCGCCAATAGATGCTGATATTGCCATCCACGACCTGTTGATAAATCGTATACGGCAGCACCACCGTGTCCAGCACACCGGACAACGGCAGATCCAGCAGCACGAATGGCAGCAGCACACCGGTAGGGTCAGGTGGGGCATTGAGTACGCAGAAATCGAATACCAGACCGCTGTAGATCCGTGGAATCGATTGGCAGTAGGTTTTCTGTTTGCGCAGGTCGCGGGCGACGTCGGCGTCCATTTGCAGCACCGAGGCGGCGGAGCCGCAACCGGATAAAACCCATGAGCAGGCGCCCAACGCTACAGCCTTTTTGATGGTCAAGTTTTGCCCTCCGAAGTGGTCAGGGCAAGCTAGCATCTGGGCTGGGGCGGGCACAGTTCATGGCCTCTGGAGAAGCTGTAGGACAAGTCAGTGGTGTTTGTCCGTCATTGCTCAAGGGGAATTTTTTTGGGGGGGGTTAAAGCCTCATCGCGAGCAGGCTCACTCCTACAGGGGAATGCATTCCAATGTGGGAGCCAGCCTGCTGGCGAAGGGTTTCAGTTAGCGCTGGAGATGTCCTTGGGTAACCGCTGATCGATCACCTGATACAGCGCGCTGCTCTCGGGCCAGTTACGCATGAACCGCGCCCGATCCCGCGCATAAGCCGGCGCAAAACTGCTGACAGACGCGTGCTGACACATCGAATCCAGGTCGATCAATGCCCAGCGATCCTCCTGCCAGAACAGGTTATGGCCCTTGAAGTCGCCATGGCTGATGCGCTCGGCGATCAGCCGCGCAAACAGTTGATCCAGCGCCAACAATTCGGACTCCGGCGCCGCGCCACTTTCGACGTACGGCGCGAAGCGCTCGATGATGTCCGGCCCCGGCAGGAACTCGGTCACCAGATAGGCGCGGCTGCGCAACCACAGAAAGCGCTTTTCCAGCACCGCCAGCGGTTTCGGCGTGGCGATGCCGAGAAACGCCAGGCGATTGCCTTCACGCCACGAGTGCCACGCGCGGCTCGGACGCCAGAAGCGCTTGAGCCAGTGCGCAAAGCCTTTGATGTTGTAGCGTTTGATCACCAGCGTACGCCCGGCCACTTCGACCTTGCCAACGCTCGCCGCGCCACCGGTCTTGTACAGATGGCCCTGATCGAGCAGCGCATCGGCCTGCTCCAGTACCGGCAGCATCGCCACCTCTTCCTCGCGACGGATCGCCCGCAGGCCAAACGCACCGCGCCGCACACTGAACAAGGTGCATTCGCGGCCAACCTTGATCAGGTAATCCTTCAGGCGCCAGGCGCGAACCTTGGCGATCTGCTTCTGCAACGCTTCCAGCGGTAGCGCATGCTCGCTGTTGCTCAGCAGGTAATACACCAGTAATTCTTCGGTGAACGGCTCCAGCGACTTGGGCAACTGGGCGAAAAACACGCCGAGATTTTCCAGCACCTTCTGCCGCGACAACGGTTGACCGGCGGTCTCGGCGCAAATCCCCGCGCCATCGATCAGGTACAACTGACCGCCATGGCGCAACAGGTTGTCCAGGTGCAGATCTTCCTGCCACAGGCCCTTGCCATGCAGCTGACCGATGGCCCCCAGCGCCTCGGCCAGTACCGCCGATTGCTCGTCCGCCAGCACTGGCAGCGATTCGACCTGCTGCCAGGCATCACCGAGGCTTTCGGCGTTTTCAAGAAATTCGAAGAGCAGCCAGCCGCCCTCACCGTCCTGCAAGCCATCGGCCAACAGCAACGGTGTGGTCAGGCCTTGGCCGGCGAGCAACTTGACGCCCGCCAGCTCACGCTGAAAGTGCCGCGCGGCCTTGCTGCCCACCAGCAATTTGGCCAGCACCGGCCGCCCGCGCCAGACCCCGGCACCGACATAGCGCTGCCCGGGCAACACCCGCAGCAGGCTCAGCAACTGCAGATCCGCGGGGCCTGCCGCATCGGCGAGGGTGATCGTCAGCGGCAGACTCGGCGTGCGTCCGGCGTTTTTCAGTTCGGACAACTGCATCAACGGGTCTCCTTGCGACTGCGACGTGCTGTCAGTCGTGAAACCCAACTGTCGACCAGCGAACTGTCGATTGGCTGATCGAGATACGCCGCGAGCAATTCGCGCAATTGCGCCTCGCTCCATTCAGGTGCGCGACGCAGCAGTGGCTCCAGGTCCTTGACCCGATCACGCTGACCGAACAGCAGTGGCCGGGTCTTTTCCAGGTCGATCAGTTGCGCCCGATAGCGCTCGCCATCAGCCTGCAAAAAGATGTGTTTCGGGTAAAAGCAGCCGTGCACCTGACGCACGCCGTGCAGCTGGCGCGCCAGTTGCCCGCAGGCCTGGAGAATCGCCGACTGCTGCGCGGCGCTCAGCTCGGACCAGCGCTGCAACAGCGAATCGAGGTCGTCCCAGCCGTCGAGGGCGCGGGTCAGCAGGATCGCGTGAACGTCACCCTTGACCTTGCGCTCACCGAAGAACGCCGCCTGCAGCGCAGGAATCCCCAATTTGTTGTAACGGCTGATATTGCGAAACTCGCGGGCGAAACTGGGCTCGCCGAACGGTGCATGCAGGGTGCGGGTCAGATAATTGCTCTGCCGCTTGAGGTAATAGGCCTGCCCGTCCAGCTCCAGGCGAAACACGCTGCTCCAGCCACCGCCATCGGTGTTCGGCTCGTCCACCGCTTCGAGCTGTTTGGCCCAGAGCGCATCGAAAGTGCCGAGGCCATGACGCTCAAGCAGCGCCCGGTCTTCAGCGGCCAGGAAATCAGTCATTCGCGTCCCTCGAAAAATCTCACCACGTGACGAATCCGTTTCTTGTCGGCGGCATTGAGCCGATCACGTCCGCGGTATTGCAGATAGAAGCGCAGGCGCTGGGTGTTCGACAGGTGATATTTGGCCACCTTGTCGAGGCAGGCCAGGTCTTTGGTGATCCGGTACTTGAGCCAGAAGCCGCGCCAGAAATCGCCATTCGGGCAGTCGATCAGAAACAGTTGCGCCTGATCGTCGATCAGCAGATTGCGCCACTTCAGATCGTTATGGGTAAAGCGCTGATCGTGCATGGTCCGGGTGTACACCGCCAATTGCCGGCTGATGCCATCGACCCAGCCGCGATCCTTGAGCTTGGGATCGTTGCGTTCGGCCAGCGCCGAGAGGTCTTCGGTGCGCGGCAGTTCGCGGGTGATCATCGCTCCACGGGCATAAGCGGCGCCCCGCCGTTCCAGGCCCCAGGCCACCACTTCGGCGGTGGGAATGCCCCACTTGGCGAAGCGCTTGAGGTTCTGCCACTCCATCTTCACTCGTGGCTTGCCCAGGTAACGGCGCAAACCTTTACCGGCGCCGACGTAGCGTTTGACGTAATAGTTGACGCCGTTGCGCTGCACGCGGATGACTTCGGACAGCGGGTCGCGGGTCAGGCGCTCGCCCTGCAGGGCAAACACCGCTTCGAGGCTGCCAAAATCGTCGACCAGATCGCTGTATTGCGGCTCCAGAGTCCAACCCGCCATCAGAGCGCATCCCCGTAACGCTGTTTACGCGCGTAGAGCTTGTTGGCCTTGCCTTCGAGCCAGCTCAGCAGCGGTGCTTCTTCGGCCAGGATCTGCCGCAGCGGTTGCTGGAAATAGCCTTTGAGGAAACGCAGCTTGTCGCGACGGGTCAGGCCGATATCCAGCGCCGAAAAATACAGCGCCGCCAGGTCCTTGTTGCGCCAACGTTGAGTGATCTTTGGACGGGTCTGGGCACGGTGCAGGTCGATCACCGACAGCTTGAAGCTCTGCGGGGTGACCGGCTTGTCGGTGTGCAGCAGGAAGTGGCAGATGTAGCAGTCGCGATGGTTGACCCCGGCGCGGTGCATCATGCCGGTCATGCGCGCGACTTCAGCGATCAGCGCCCGCTTGAGCGTGGGCTCCGGCGGCTGCTTGACCCAGTCGATGCTGAAGTCTTCAAGGCTGATGGTCGGCGCCAGCTCTTCGGTGACGATGAACGAATGCTGATCGGCCGGGTTGCTGCCCTTCTCGCCGTAGGCGACAGCGGTCATGGTCGGCACGCCGACTTCCTGCAGACGCTGGATCGCCTTCCACTCCTGGCCCGCGCCGAGCACCGGCAGCTTGGCGGTCAGCAGGTTCTTGAAGATTTCGCCCCAGCCGATGCCACGGTGGATCTTGACGAAAAATCCGTTGCCGTCGACTTCCGTGCGCAGCGTCCGTCGAGCTTCCAGCTCGCGGTAGACCTCGCCCTGCAAGCCTTCGACTTCGGCGAACGGGTCGCGCCCGGCCCATAGGCTCTTGAACGGTTCAGCCAGCATCAACTTCATTTAAGCGTGCTCCGCCAGAATCACATCGGCCGCGTGCTGCGGCATGCTATAGAGGTCGGCCGTCTCGGCGAAGGCCAGACCATTGCGGCTCCAGGCCGCGCGTGCAGAGGCGTCGCCCAACATGTCGATCAGGTATTGGGTGAGCTGCGCCTGATCGAACGGCTCGTCCAGCACGCGCCCGGCGTCCGCCTCGGCAATGTAATGGGCGTAACCGCAGACCGCGCTGACCAGCACCGGCAAACCCGCCACCAGCGCTTCGAGCAGCACCGTACCGGTGTTTTCGTTGTACGCCGGATGGATCAACAGATCGGCACCGAGCAGAAAACGCGGGATATCGCTGCGGCCCTTGAGGAACGTCACGTTGTCGCCCAGGCCCAAAGTTGCACTCTGCATCTGGAACAATTTGGGGTCATCCTGGCCGATTACAAACAGCCGGGTGCGTTTCTTCAGCTCGGCGGGCAATGCGGCCAGCGCCTTGAGGCTGCGATCGACGCCTTTGGTCTTGAACCCGGAACCGATCTGCACCAGCAGCAGTTCGTCGTCCTTGAGGTTGAATTCGGCGCGGAAACCGGCGCGAATCTCGTCGGCATCCGCTGGACGTCGACGGTCCTGGGCAATGCCCGGCGGCAGCAGGTGGAAGCGCTCAAGCGGCGTGTCGTAATGCTTGATGAACAGCGGTTGCTGCACTTCGGAAATCATCAACACTTCGGTTTTCGCGTCTTTGGCGAACACCGCGCGCTCGTACTCGGCGAAGTGGCGATAACGGCCCCAGCGGCGGTACAGCGAGTGACGCAGGTTCTGCGCCTTGTCTTCGAAGCAGCCGTCGGCGGCGTAGTAGACGTCCAGCCCCGGCATTTTGTTGAAGCCGATCAGTCGATCCACGGGACGCTTGGCCAAGTCCGCTTCCATCCACGCGGTGAGTTTCTCGTTGCGTCGATGGTTGAAGAACGCCTTGACCGGCGCCACCAGCACTTCAAAACCGGGCGGCACGTCGCCTTCCCAGATCAGGGTGTAGACGCGAATCTGGTGACCGCGCTTCTGGCATTCGAGGGCGATGCGCATGAAGTCGCGCTGCAAGCCACCGAACGGGAAATATTTGTACAGGACGAATGCCAATTGCATCAGCGCAGCTCCTCAGCCATTAACAACGTGCTCAGTCGGCTGGCGACACGCTCGGGGTTCAGACGCGTAAAGCACAGAGGCTGTTCACGCTTCAGGTCAAACTGACGGGCATCCTGCGCGGTCGGTTGATAGGTACATTTCTTTTGCAGGCAAGGGGCGCAGGGGAAATCACTGGCCATGTGAATCTGCACCTTGCCGTAGGCGCCGGTCAGGCCCGGGTTGGTCGGGCCGAACAGCGAAATCGTCGGTACATCCAGCGCGGCCGCCAGATGACCGAGACCGGTGTCGACCGCCACGCACGCCTGGGCACCGGCCAGCACTTTGCCGACGCCGGCCAGATTCAGCTTCGGCAACACTTCGGCGTGTTTGAAACCGGCGGCAATACGCTCGGCGCGGGCCTTCTCCAGCGGGTTGCCCCACGGCAGTTTGACCCCGACGCCAAGGTAGCCGACCCGTTCGGTCAGTTCGCGCCAATAGGCTTCCGGCCAGTGTTTGGTGTCCCATGTGGTGCCGTGCAGGAACACCACGAACGCGCTCTTGCGTGGCAACTCCACCAGACGCTCGACGTTCAGGCCATAGTCGCCCAGCCCTTTGGGCAAGTCATAACCGAGGGCGATGGCGAACAACTGCCGCACGCGTTCGACAGCATGCTGACCACGGGCCACGGCCAGTTTGCGGTCATAAAAACGCGCAGCGATCGGCTCGCGTGCCGATCCCTTGTCGAGGCCAGCCACCGGGGCTTTGACGTAGCGGGTCAGCCAGGCACTTTTGAGCAGGCCTTGAGCATCGATCACCAGGTCATACTTGTTGGCGCGCACGCTTTGCTTGAAGCGTTTCCACTCGCCGCTCTTGAGGGTCTGCCAAAGGTTCTTGCGCCAGCGGCGGATGGCCACCGCAATCACCTTGTCGACGGCCGGGTGCCAGGTCGGGATCTCGGCGAAGCCTTCTTCCACCACCCAGTCGAACTTGATCCCGGGGATGGCCCGGGCCGCGTCGGTCAGCGCTGGCAACGCATGAATCACGTCGCCCAGCGATGAAGTCTTGATCAGCAATACCCGCAACTTAATGAACCTCGACCACGGAGCCCTGCAATCTCTGCAAGGCATCGTTGACCGCGTCCGGCATCAGCTGGCGCAGGCAGTTGTAATGGCCGAAACGGCAGGTGCGATCGAAGCAAGGGCTGCAATCGAGCCCCAGCCGAACGATTTCGACGTGTTCGGCCAATGGTGGGGTGAAACCCGGCGAAGTCGAGCCGTAGACGGCCACCAGCGGACGGTTCAGCGCCGCCGCCACATGCATCAGACCCGAATCGTTCGACACCACCGAGTCGGCGCAGGACAGCAGGTCGATGGCCTCGGCCAGCGAGGTGCCGCCACTGAGGTTGACCGACTCTTCACGCAGGCCGGGAATCAGCCGCGCGCGGATGTCTTCACCCACCGCGTGATCGTTTTTCGAGCCGAACAGCCACACCTGCCAGCCTTCGCGAATCCGCGTTTCGGCGACCTTGGCGTAATGCTCGGACGGCCAGCGCTTGGATTCGCCGAACTCGGCGCCGGGGCACAGGGCCAACACCGGGCGATCAAGCGTCAGGCCGAATTTGGCCAGCGCCGCTTCGCGGGTCACCGGATCGATTTGCAGGCTCGGACGCGGATAGGGTTTCGGCAGCTCGGCGTTCGGTTCATAGGCCAGGGCCATGAAGCGCTCGATCATCAGCGGATAACGCTCTTTATCCAGCGTGCGCACGTCATTGAGCAGGCCGTAGCGGAACTCGCCGCGCCAGCCGGTGCGCTGTTTGATCCCGGCAAAGAACGGCACCAGCGCCGACTTCAGCGAGTTGGGCAGCAGGATCGCCTGATCGTACTGGCCGGCCAGGGATTTGCCGATCCGCCGGCGCGTCGCCAGCTCCAGCGCGCCATGGCCGAGCGGGAAGCTCAAGGCCTTGCGCACTTCGGGCATGCGCTCAAGGATCGGCCGGCTCCACTCCGGGGCCAGCACGTCGATTTCGCATTGCGGGTGGCGCTGCTTGAGACACTGAAACAGTGTCTGCGCCATCACCATGTCACCGACCCAACTGGGCCCAACGATCAGAATATTCATGTGGTTTCCATAAACGAACCGGGGAGGCATTTACGCCTCCCCGCCTCGAGAATCACAGTGGGAACACCGGCGGCTTGCGATGGGTCATTACCTTCAACATCACTGTCGACAGTCACTCCGCTATCGCGAGCAGGCTCGCTCCTACATTGTTTGTTCGTGTCTCAATCTGCAAATCACCACACATCCCATGTGGGAGCGAGCTCGCTCGCGAAGGGGCCATCACATTCGACATCGCTGTCACCTGACACGCCGCCTTCGCGAGCAAGCTCGCTCCCACAGGGTATTACGTGCAGCTCAAACCGTGTTCAGCTCAGCCCCAACTCTTTCCAGATCCGCAATACCTGCCGGCGTTCCTCGACAAACTGGTCACCCGGGATCACCCCGGCGTCCTTCTGCAAGGCCTGCCGGTGGGCGGCGGAGCGGTAGGCTTTATAGGCCTCGCGCAGCAGGCTGGCGTCTTCGGCAGGCATCAGCCCTTCGTGTTCCAGCTCTTCCAGAATGCGGATGTTATCGGTCCAGCGCAGCAATGGCGGGTGGCTGTGCGACCACGCCAGGGCCGCGTATTGCACCATAAATTCAATATCGACGATACCTCCGGCGTCCTGCTTGAGGTCGAACGGTGCCGTGGCTTCGAAGGCGTTCGCCGCCGTACCGGCCGCGGTGCCCTTGCTGCCGAGGTTGTCGCGCATCTTGGCGCGCATCTCGCTGACTTCCTGCTGCAACTTCGCCAGATCCCGCGCCTTGCCCAATACCTGCGCCCGGACTTTCTCGAACGCCTGCCCGACATCCTGACTGCCGACCAGCACCCGCGCCCGCACCAGCGCCTGATGTTCCCAGGTCCAGGCTTCATTTTCCTGATAGCGCTCGAACGCACCGAGCGAACTGACCAACAGCCCCGAGGCACCGGACGGCCGCAGGCGCATGTCCACTTCATACAACTGCCCGGAGTTGGTCTGCGCGGTCAGCAGGTGAATGATCCGCTGGCCCAGCCGGGTGAAGAACTGCGCGCCATCGATCGGCTTCGGCCCGTCGGTTTCCGCCTGCGGATCGCCGTCATGGATGAACACCAGGTCCAAGTCAGAACCATGCCCCAGTTCCAGCCCGCCGACTTTCCCATAACCGACAATGATGAAGCCGGGATCGCACAAGGTGCCGTCGGTGCGCAGCGGCGTGCCGTACTTGGCGACCGTCTGGCGCCAGGCCAGGGCCAGCACTTGCTCGAGAATCGCTTCGGCCAGCCAGGTCAGGTAATCGCTGACCTTCATCAACGGCAGGCTGCCGGCAATTTCCGACGCGGCGACGCGCAAACGGTGCGCGAGCTTGAAATGACGCAGCGCTTCCATCTGTTGTTCGAGGTCGTCTTCGGGAATCCGCGTCAGACGCTCGCGCAGTTCGGCAGCCAGCTCAGGGGCCAGCGGCGGCTTGAACAGGCGCCCCTCGTTGAGCAGTTCGTCGAGCAGCAACGGGAAGCGGGTGATCTGTTCGGCGATCCACGGGCTCGCCGCGCACAGCGTCAGCAAACGCCGTAGGGCGCCTGGGTTTTCCGTCAGCAACACTAAATAAGCCGAACGTCGAGCCACTGCTTCGACCAGTGGCAGCACCCGTTCCAGCACCAGATCCGGATCGGCGTGCTCCACCGCCTGCGCCAGCAATCGTGGAATAAAGGCATCAAGACGCTCGCGCCCCAGCCGCTGCATCGCGCGCAACTGTGGGCTGCCGCGCAAACCGGCCAGCGCTTTCAGCGCTTTGGCCGCATCTTTGAAGCCGCCTTCTTCCAATTGCCGGCAAGCGGCCTCTTCGTCCTGCGCCTCTTCCCACAGCGGCAGCCATTCACCGCCGACCACCACTTCGCAGTCGGCCCCCTCTTCTTCATCGGGATCGGCGATCACCTGCGCGAAGTGCCAGGCCACCCGGCCACGCCAGAACATCAGTTTTTCGTGGAAAGCCTCCCAATCGGCGAAACCGAGCATGAACGCAATGCGCGCCTGATCCTGAGCGCCGTCCGGCAACATCTGGGTCTGTCGGTCGGCAATCGCCTGGATCGCGTGTTCGGTGTAACGCAGGAATTCATAACCTTCGCGCAGCTCGCTGATCACCGCCGGCGGCAGATAGCCCTGCCCCTCCAGCGTGCTCAATACCTTTAATAGAGGACGCTGCTGCAGGCTCAGATCGCGCCCGCCGTGGATCAACTGGAAGGCCTGGGCAATGAACTCGACTTCGCGGATACCGCCGGAACCCAGCTTGATGTTGTCAGCCATGCCCTTGCGCCGCACTTCCTGCTGGATCAACTGCTTCATGGTGCGCAGCGCTTCGATCGCCGAGAAATCCAGATAACGCCGGTAAACGAACGGCCGCAGCATGTCGAGCAACTGCGCGCCCGCCGCTTGATCGCCGGCCACCACCCGCGCCTTGATCATCGCGTAGCGTTCCCAGTCGCGGCCCTGATCCTGGTAATACTGCTCCAGTGCATTAAAGCTGAGCACCAGCGCGCCGGACGAACCGTACGGACGCAGGCGCATGTCGACGCGGAATACGAAACCGTCGACGGTCATCGGGTCGAGGGCCTTGATCAGGCGCTGACCGAGCCGAATGAAGAATTCCTGATTATCCAGCGCGCGTTTCACGCCGACGGTTTCGCCGCCCTCGGGGTAGGCGAAGATCAGGTCGATGTCGGAGGACAGGTTCAACTCGACCGCGCCGAGTTTGCCCATGCCGAGGATGACCATCTGCTGCGCCAGACCGCTGCGCCGGCCGGTCGGCGTGCCGAACTGCTGACAATGGCGGCTGTACAACCATTGATAGGCCTGGTCGATGGTCGCGTCGGCCATGTCGGAAAGATCGCGGCAGGTCTGCACCAGATCGGCCTGGCGGTTCAGATCACGCCAGATGATCCGCACTTGATGGCGAGCGCGCTGACGGCGCAGTACACGACCGAGTTCGTCTTCGCTTTGCGCGGTGTTCACGGCGGCGGCAATCTGCGCGCACAGCTCACCCGGCGCGAATGGCCGGTCGAGTTCGCCGGACTGCACCAGCGACAGCAACATCAAAGGGTCACGAACGCTCTGTTCAATGACGAAATCGCTGGCGGCACTGACGCGGGCGAATTGCACCCAGCGTTGCGGCGTCCAGGTAGAGAAGCCGTGATCGTCTTCCAGTGAAGCGACGGCCGTACGGAACGACTGCTCGGATCGAGTGACCAACGGCAGGAGAATGGCGGGCAGTTCGGCAAGCGCGGGCAGGGTCATGGTCTATCCTTGATCGGCGTGTAAATGGCCGCTTGTAGTGTTTGATGAAAACCCGCTACGCGAAGGACTGTCGAACAAAAGTTAGAAATAGCTGAAATTTCTTCTTCTTTAGCATCCAGCATCAAAGTTTCACCTTTTACGGATGGTAATCGACCAACCTTAACGATTATTCTCACAACGCAGTCGGAGGCCACAAGCCTTTCATCTGTAGTTTTACTACTCGTCTATACATCCGAAAGGCTGAAATGCTCAAAGATTTGTAGTAAAACTACACGCCGCCGGAACAACCTGTCGGCAATCCAAGAATTTTAAATCGTCTGCCCACAAGGCCAGTCGCAAACTCAGGCAACCGATTCTGGAAGCCTTTCCGCCCTGGAGCAAGCCATGCAAGACCTCGATCCCGTCGAAACCCAGGAATGGCTGGACGCCCTGGAATCGGTTCTCGACAAAGAAGGCGAAGACCGTGCTCACTATCTGATGACCCGTATGGGCGAACTCGCGACCCGCAGCGGCTCGCAGCTCCCTTACGCCATCACCACGCCTTACCGCAACACGATCCCCGTCACCCACGAAGCACGCATGCCTGGCGACCTGTTCATGGAACGCCGCATTCGCTCGCTGGTACGCTGGAACGCGATGGCCATGGTAATGCGTACGAACCTGAAAGATTCTGACCTGGGTGGTCACATCTCCAGCTTCGCTTCCAGTGCGACCCTGTATGACATCGGCTTCAACTACTTCTTCCAGGCCCCGACCGACGAACACGGTGGCGACCTGATCTACTTCCAGGGCCACACCTCGCCAGGCGTTTACGCCCGTGCATTCATGGAAGGTCGCATCACCGAAGACCAGATGAACAACTTCCGCCAGGAAGTCGACGGTCAGGGCCTATCGTCCTATCCGCACCCATGGCTGATGCCTGACTTCTGGCAGTTCCCGACCGTATCCATGGGTCTGGGTCCGATTCAGGCGATCTACCAGGCACGCTTCATGAAGTACCTGGAACACCGCGGTTTCATCCAGCCGGGCAAACAGAAAGTCTGGTGCTTCCTGGGCGACGGCGAGTGCGACGAGCCGGAATCCCTGGGCGCCATCTCCCTGGCCGGCCGCGAGAAGCTGGACAACCTGATCTTCGTCATCAACTGCAACCTGCAGCGCCTCGACGGCCCGGTTCGCGGCAACGGCAAGATCATCCAGGAACTCGAAGGCGTGTTCCGCGGTGCTCAGTGGAACGTGACCAAAGTCATCTGGGGCCGTTTCTGGGACCCGTTGCTGGCCAAAGACGTCGACGGCATCCTGCAACGTCGCATGGACGAAGTCATCGACGGCGAGTACCAGAACTACAAAGCCAAAGACGGCGCGTTCGTTCGCGAGCACTTCTTCAACACGCCTGAACTCAAGGCGATGGTTGCCGATCTGTCCGACGACGAGATCTGGAAACTCAACCGTGGCGGCCACGACCCGTACAAGGTCTATGCGGCGTACCACGAAGCGGTCAACCACAAAGAACAGCCGACCGTTATCCTGGCCAAGACCATCAAGGGTTATGGCACCGGCGCCGGCGAAGCGAAAAACACCGCGCACAACACCAAGAAGGTTGATGTTGAAAGCCTGAAGCTGTTCCGCGATCGTTTCGACATCCCGGTCAAGGACGAAGAGCTGGAGAACCTGCCGTTCTTCAAGCCAGAGCCAAACAGCGCCGAAGCCCGCTACCTGAGCGAGCGCCGTGCTGCCCTGGGCGGTTTCGTTCCACAGCGCCGCGCACAGAGTTTCAGCGTGCCGACGCCGGATCTGGACACCCTCAAAGCCATCCTCGATGGTTCCGGCGACCGTGAAATCTCCACCACCATGGCCTTCGTGCGGATCCTCGCGCAACTGGTCAAGGACAAGGAAATCGGCCCGCGCATCGTTCCGATCATCCCGGACGAAGCCCGTACCTTCGGTATGGAAGGCATGTTCCGTCAGCTGGGCATCTACTCGTCTGTCGGCCAGCTCTACGAGCCAGTCGATAAAGACCAGGTGATGTTCTACAAGGAAGACCAGAAAGGTCAGATCCTTGAAGAAGGCATCAACGAAGCAGGCGCCATGAGCTCGTTCATCGCCGCCGGTACTTCGTACTCCAGCCACAACCAGCCGATGCTGCCGTTCTACATCTTCTACTCGATGTTCGGCTTCCAGCGTATCGGTGACCTGGCCTGGGCCGCTGGCGACAGCCGTACCCGTGGCTTCCTGATCGGCGGCACCGCCGGCCGTACCACCCTGAACGGTGAAGGCCTGCAGCACGAAGACGGTCACAGCCACCTGCTGGCCGCGACCATCCCGAACTGCCGCACCTACGATCCAACCTACGGCTACGAGCTGGCGGTGATCATTCAGGACGGCATGAAGAAGATGACCGAAGAGCAACAGGACATCTTCTACTACATCACCGTGATGAACGAGTCGTACCAGCAGCCAGCCATGCCGGCCGGTGCCGAAGAAGGCATCAAGAAAGGCATGTACCTGCTCGAAGAAGACACCCGCGACGCCGCACACCACGTACAGCTGATGGGCTCCGGCACCATCCTGCGTGAAGTCCGTGAAGCAGCGAAGATCCTGCGTGAAGAGTTCAACGTCGGCGCCGACGTGTGGAGCGTCACCAGCTTCAACGAACTGCGTCGCGACGGCCTGGCCGTAGAGCGCAGCAACCGCCTGAAGCCTGGCCAGAAGCCTAAGCTGAGCTACGTCGAAGAGTGCCTGAACGGCCGCAAGGGTCCGGTCATTGCCTCTACCGACTACATGAAGCTGTTCGCCGAGCAGATCCGTCAGTGGGTACCGTCCAAGGAATTCAAAGTCCTGGGCACCGACGGTTTCGGCCGCAGCGACAGCCGCAAGAAACTGCGTCATTTCTTCGAAGTCGACCGTCATTTCGTGGTGTTGGCAGCCCTGGAAGCACTGGCTGACCGTGGTGATATCGAACCTAAAGTCGTGGCTGAGGCCATCGTCAAGTTCGGCATCGACCCGGAAAAACGCAACCCACTGGACTGCTGAGGAGACATTTTGTGAGCGAACTCATTCGCGTACCTGACATCGGCAGCGGTGAAGGTGAAGTAATTGAACTGTTTGTGAAGGTCGGCGACCGTATCGAAGCCGACCAGAGCATCCTGACCCTGGAATCGGACAAGGCCAGCATGGAAGTGCCGGCCCCGAAAGCCGGCGTCATCAAAAGCCTGAAAGTGAAGCTGGGCGACCGCCTGAAAGAAGGCGACGAACTGCTCGAGCTGGAAGTCGAGGGCGCCGCGCAAGCGGCCCCTGCGCCTGCCGCCGCACCAGCTGCAAAAGCTGAAGCCAAACCGGCTGCTGCCCCTGCTGCTGCCGCGCCAGCCGCTGCTCCTGCTGCCGCTTCGGTTCAGCAAGTGCACGTGCCGGACATCGGTTCGTCGGGCAAGGCCCAGATCATCGAGATCCAGGTCAAGGTCGGCGACAAGGTCGAGGCTGATCAATCGTTGATCACCCTGGAATCCGACAAGGCGAGCATGGAAATCCCGTCGCCTGCCGCTGGCGTGGTCAAGGCCATCAGCGTCAAGCTCAACGACGAAGTCGGCACCGGCGACCTGATCCTGGATCTGGAAGTGGCGGGTGCTGCGGCCCCTGCTGCTGCCGCTCCGGCCCAGGCTGCTGCGCCAGCCGCTGCTGCTGCGCCGGCGCCAGCCGCTGCTCCAGCCGCACCGGTAGCCGACAGCGTTCAGGACATCCACGTTCCGGACATCGGTTCGGCCGGCAAGGCCAAGATCATCGAAGTGTTGGTCAAGGCTGGCGACAGCGTTGAAGCCGACCAGTCGCTGATCACCCTGGAATCCGACAAGGCGAGCATGGAAATCCCATCGCCTGCCGCCGGCGTGGTGGAAAGCGTTTCCATCAAGCTGGACGACGAAGTCGGCACCGGCGACCTGA
This sequence comes from Pseudomonas sp. MG-9, assembly GCF_018729515.1. Classification (NCBI taxonomy): domain Bacteria; kingdom Pseudomonadati; phylum Pseudomonadota; class Gammaproteobacteria; order Pseudomonadales; family Pseudomonadaceae; genus Pseudomonas; species Pseudomonas sp. MG-9. The sequence goes on along the minus strand of NZ_JAHHZH010000004.1, from coordinate 384,309 downwards.
TCCTCAAGCTGAAAGTCAAAGGCGCGGCCCCTGCTGCTGCCCCGGCTCCAGCTGCCGCCGCTGCACCGAGCGCCCCAGCGCCAGCCGCTGCTGCTCCGGCCGCCGCACCTGCTGCTGCCGCTCCAGTGGCTGCGCCTGCCAAACCTGGCGCGAAAGTTCACGCAGGCCCTGCCGTGCGTCAACTGGCCCGCGAGTTCGGCGTCGAGCTGAGCGCTGTTGGCGCCAGCGGTCCGCACGGTCGCATCCTCAAGGAAGACGTGCAGGTTTACGTCAAGGCGATGATGCAGAAGGCCAAGGAAGCGCCGGCTGCTGGCGGCGCAACCGGTGGCGCGGGCATCCCGCCGATCCCGGTCGTGGACTTCAGCCGTTTCGGCGAAATCGAAGAAGTGCCGATGACCCGCCTGATGCAGGTCGGCGCTGCCAACCTGCACCGCAGCTGGCTGAACGTGCCGCACGTGACGCAATTCGACTCGGCGGACATCACCGAGCTGGAAGCTTTCCGTGTTGCGCAGAAAGCCGTTGCAGAGAAGGCCGGCGTCAAGCTGACCATCCTGCCGCTTCTGCTCAAGACCTGTGCGCACCTGCTCAAGGAACTGCCGGACTTCAACAGTTCACTGGCACCAAGCGGCAAGGCGATCATTCGCAAGAAGTACGTCAACATCGGCTTCGCGGTCGACACCCCGGATGGCCTGCTGGTACCGGTCATCAAGAACGTCGACCAGAAGAGCCTGCTGCAACTGGCTGCAGAAGCCGCTTCGCTGGCTGAAAAAGCCCGCACCAAGAAGCTGTCTTCGGACGAGATGCAGGGCGCCTGCTTCACCATTTCCAGCCTCGGCCACATTGGCGGCACCGGCTTCACGCCGATCGTCAACGCGCCGGAAGTGGCGATCCTCGGTGTTTCCAAGGCAACCATCCAGCCAGTCTGGGACGGCAAAGCCTTCCAGCCGAAACTGATGCTGCCACTGTCGCTGTCCTACGATCACCGCGTGATCAACGGCGCCGCTGCTGCACGCTTCACTCAGCGTCTGGGCAGCCTGCTGGGCGACATCCGCACCATCCTGCTGTAACCCCGATTGGCCCTCCCCCACGGGAGGGCCGATCGTGTTTCACGTTTTCGAGCGCCACACGCTCGTACCTCAACCCCGTCAGTTTGACGGGGCTTTTTTTTGCCTGAAGTAAATAGCAGCAACTCTTCCTACACGTTCGGCTTACTTAAGCTACGAACTTAGTCCACTTCGCCTCGATATTTTTTATCGCCAGCCAACTAACCTCTGCCCCTCTAGTTAAAGAACAAAACTTCTGCGCTATCTACCAACAACAAACTTACTCGAACGGATTCGAATATGTTCAAACCGACTATTGGCCCGATCATCGGCCACACGACAACTAATCATGCGCGAATATTTATTCGTGCAGACTATCAAGGTAACTCGCCGGTATTTGCCGCCATCCGTTACAGGGTGACAGGCACACAGCAATGGTCGACCGGCACTTTCGCCGAACTCGATAGTTTGCGCGACATGACGACAGTATTCGCACTCAATAACTCGAGCAGCGACACCGAATATGAATACCAGACCGGCTGGTTCAGCCCGATGAGTCCGGTACACACCGTGGACAGTGTTGCCGAACTGCCACTGCAGTGGCCCCGGGAAATCTACCGCCTGTGTACCCGTTCCAGCAAAGCCTTGCAGCCGCGGGCTTACATCGTCGGCTCCTGCCGCTATTTGCGCATGAGCGCGGGTATCCCGTCGCTGCCCCACCTCGGTGACCGGATCTTTGCTTCCATCAACCAGTTGATCGAAGGTGCGCAACCACCCATCAGTGCCACATTGATGACGGGTGATCAGATTTATGTCGACGACCTTAATCTGATTGCACCTGATCGTGAATATAAGGAAATTCTCAGTAAATACCGTGCAGCGTTCTCACAACCCAACATTCAGCGACTGATGGCCGGCACCTCGACTTACATGATTCTTGATGATCACGAAATCGAAGACAACTGGCCGGCGAACGCCGGAAAGTCCGATCACGAGTTATATCGCAATGCCATGGCGGCGTATGAAATCTATCAAGTCAGCCACAGCCCCGCACATGAACTGACAACTAACAATGAAGTGAACCGGGCAAAACTCGAGCACTACTGGTATCAATTCAGCGACGGCGACATTGAATGGTTCGTGACCGACAGCCGCACCCGGCGCAACCTGTCCACCAATGATCGCCGCATACTTGACGAGGCGCAGGAGCAGGCGCTGCTCGAATGGCTGATCAACAGCCCGGCGCGGGTCAAATTCGTCGTCACCAGCGTGATGTTCTACCCGGACCGCAAACTGCACGGCGACGACGCCTGGAAAGCCTTCCCGGAACAACGCCTGCGCCTGCTGGAAACCATCCGCACCCAGCGGATCAGGAATGTGGTGTTTGTTTCGGGTGATGTGCACGGCTCACTGACCTCGCGCCTGACCCACAGCGAAGACCCGGACTTCGAAGTGCACACCATCGTTTCCTCGCCGTTTTGCAACAGCAAGCTGTTGCCTTATGCCAAGGCGTCGACGTTTATCCTCGATCAACCGCTGGTGCGCACGGCTGCGGGTGACTATCAGCATGAGTTGACCAGCACTGTGGTCAGCGAAGACAACTTCGCCCATGTGCTGGTCGAATCTGATCAGATTTTGATCAATTACCATGATCGGGATGGTAAACGCCTGCAGTCGATTGGCCTGAAATTGCGTTGAATTCCGAAAAGATCGCAGCCTTCGGCAGCTCCTACATCGGCATGCGTACCCTGTCGGAGCCGCTGCGGGCTGCGATCTTTTGCTCTTTTGCAAGAGGCGCTGGAGAAATGCCTTGGGCGGCCGACATATTCTTATAGCACTTGGCCTTCATCTCTCTTGTCAGTCGGTGCCGCAATGATGCAACCTTGCCGCAGGCAACAGTAAAGAGGGCGAGAGCCCGGCGCGTTCAGCATATTTCCAAGCGAGTTCCTTCATGAAGAGCCAACCCGATGCCGCCAGCCGTATGGCGGCCGAGGTAGTGACGCAGTTGCCTGTGCCCTCGCGGCTCGGCATGCTGCGTTTCGAGCGCTTGAATGAAGCCAGTTGGGCGATGCTGTTTCTCGATCCCAATTGCGAGCGCCAGTTCGGCCAGCCGGCTGTCGAATTGTGTGCGCTGGTCGGCTCGCCCTACGCCAGCCTGATGGAGCCAGAAGCGCGCTATCAACTGCACGACACCATTCAGCAACAACTGCGCGACAGCCCGCATTATCTGGTGCGCTACACCCTGCACACCGTCGCCGGCGCCTTGAGCATCCTCGAACTCGGCGAAGCCTACAAACAGCACAATCGTCATCTGTTGCGCGGCTATCTGCTGGCCGTCGATGACGTGTTCGACGAGGCGCCGACGCTGCCGTCCGTCGACCTCGAAACCCAGAATTCCCGCCTGCAGATCGCTCTGGAACTCAACCAGCGCGCCCAGCAGGAACAACTGCAGCACCTTGAGCGGGTGCGCGCCCAGCAGGATCTGATTCTGTTGCTGGCCCGCCAGCGCTACAGCAGCCACAACTCGCTGCAAGAAGCCGCCGAGCTGATCACCCGCTGCGCCTGCGACATCTATGAAATCGACTGCGCCAGCCTGTGGAACCTCGAAGGGAATCTGCTGGTGCCGATTTCCGCGTATCACCGCGCGACTCAGGAATACATCCTGCCGGAGGTGATCGACATCAGCGGTTTCCCCGACTACATGGAAGCCCTGCACGGCAGCCGCGCCATCGACGCGCACAATGCGATGCGCGACCCGCGTACCCGCGAGATGGCCGAAGCCCTGCGCCCGCGGGACGTCAACGCCATGCTCGACGCCAGCATCCGTGTCGACGGTCAGGTGGTCGGCGTGCTGTGCCTGGAGCAGACCGGCGTCAGCCGTGCCTGGCAGTCGGATGAAATCGCCTTTGCCGGTGAACTGGCCGATCAGTTCGCCCAGGTCATCAACAACCACAACCGCCGCACCGCCACCAGCGCCCTGCACCTGTTCCAGCGCGCGGTCGAGCAAAGCGCCAACGCCTTTTTGCTGGTCAATTGCGACGGCGTGGTCGAGTACGTCAACCCGAGTTTCACTGCGATCACCCAGTACTCCACCGAGGAAGTCCACGGCCAGCGCCTGTCGGAGCTACCGGCGCTGGAGAACCTCAGCGAGCTGCTGTTCGACGCGCCCTCGGCGCTGGCCAAAAGTAACAGCTGGCAGGGCGAGTTCAAGAGTCGCCGCAAAAACCTCGAACCGTACTGGGGCCAGTTGTCGATCTCCAAGGTATATGGCGACAACCGCGAGCTGACGCACTACATCGGCATCTACGAAGACATCACCCAGACCAAACTGGCGCAGCAACGCATCGAGCGTCTGGCGTACACCGACAACCTGACCAACCTCGGCAACCGCCCGGCGTTTATTCGCAATCTGGACGAACGCTTCGCCCGGGATAGCGATACCCCGATCAGCCTGCTGCTGGTGGACATCGACAACTTCAAGCGGATCAACGACAGCCTCGGCCACCAGACCGGCGACAAACTGCTGATCAGCCTTGCCCGGCGCCTGCGCAACAGCCTCAGCCCAAGCGGCAGCCTCGCCCGTTTCGCCAGTAACGAATTCGCCGTGCTGCTCGACGACACCGATCTCGAAGCCGGTCAGCAGATTGCCAGCCAACTGCTGATGACCCTCGACAAACCGATGTTCGTCGACAACCAGTTGATCAGCGTCACCGGCTCCGTGGGCCTGGCTTGCGCGCCGCTGCACGGGCGCGACCCGCAGACTTTGATGCGCAACGCCGGCCTCGCCCTGCACAAGGCCAAGGCCAACGGCAAACACCAGGTGCAAGTCTTCACCGAAGCGCTGAACGCCGAGGCCAGTTACAAGCTGTTCGTCGAGAACAATCTGCGCCGCGCCTTGACCCAGAACGAGCTGGACGTGTTCTACCAGCCCAAGCTGTGCCTGCGCAGCGGTCGTTTGCTGGGCCTGGAAGCGCTGCTGCGCTGGAATCACCCGGAACGCGGCATGATCCGCCCGGACCAGTTCATCAGCGTCGCCGAAGAAACCGGCCTGATCATTCCGATCGGCAAGTGGATCGCCCGTCAGGCCTGTCGCATGAGCAAGGCGCTGACCGCGGCCGGAATGGGCAATCTGCAGGTGGCGATCAACCTGTCACCGAAACAGTTCTCCGATCCGGATCTGGTCGCGTCCATCGCCAACATCCTCAAGGAAGAAGCGCTGCCGGCCAACCTGCTGGAGCTGGAGCTGACCGAAGGCCTGCTGCTGGAAGCCACCGAAGACACGCACTTGCAGCTCGACCAGCTCAAGCGCCTGGGCCTGACCCTGGCCATGGACGACTTCGGCACCGGCTACTCGTCGCTCAGCTACCTGAAGAAATTCCCGATCGACATCATCAAGATCGATCGCAGCTTCATCCACGAAATCCCGGACAACCAGGACGACATGGAAATCACCTCGGCGGTGATCGCCATGGCGCACAACCTGAAACTCAAAGTCGTGGCCGAAGGCATCGAGACCGCCGAGCAACTGGCGTTCCTGCGTCGTCACCGCTGCGACGTCGGCCAGGGCTACCTGTTCGACCGGCCGATCCCCGGCGCCGAACTGATCCAGGCACTCAAGCGCTATCCGCGCGGCCCGCTCTGCCTCTAACCCCGCTACCCCATTCTCGCCATAACATGCCGACCCCTGTAGGAACTGCCGAAGGCTGCGATCTTTTGATCTGGTTTTTAAAAAGCAAAATCAAAAGATCGCAGCCTTCGGCAGCTCCTACATTGGGTAGTGATTAACTCGGCATCATTGGGCACACTGACGGTCTACCTTTTACATCCCATCCTGACTGAGAGGAACGCTCATGGTTCTGCGCTCGGAAATTCTGGTGAATAAAAACGTGCTACCGACTAAAGACCAAGCCCTGCCCGGCCGCGAAACCGCGATGACCCTGCCTGAAAAGCATTTCGTCTTCGAAGAAACCCCGCTGCTCGGCCCGTTTTTCCAGGACGTCGACTTCGCGATCTTCGGTCTGGGTTGCTTCTGGGGCGCGGAACGTCGCTTCTGGCAGCGTGAAGGCGTGGTCAGCACCGTGGTCGGTTACGCTGGCGGCTACACGCCGAACCCGACATACGAAGAAGTCTGCTCGGGCCTGACCGGTCACGCCGAAGTGGTGCTGGTGGTGTATGACAAGGCCAAGGTCAGCTACGAAGAGCTGCTGGCGATGTTCTGGGAACTGCACAACCCGACGCAGGGCATGCGTCAGGGCAACGACATCGGTACGCAGTACCGCTCGGTGATCTACGCGACCTCACCTGAGCAACTCGAAGCGGCGCTGAAGAGCAAGGCTGTTTATCAGGCAGAACTGTCGAAGGCCGGCCTGGGCGAAATCAGCACCGAGATCGAACAGGCGCCGACCGTGTACTTCGCGGAGACCTATCACCAGCAATATCTGGCGAAAAACCCGGAAGGCTACTGCGGGATCGGCGGCACCGGCGTGTGCATGCCACCGAGCCTGGCGGGTAACTAAACCCTGAAAGCAAAAGATCGCAGCCAGCGGCAGCTCCTACAGGTCCGTAATCGTTCACACATTGGTGGACGACACTAAACCTTGTAGGAGCTGCCGCAGGCTGCGATCTTTTGATCTTGCCGTTGATCAGCTCTCGGCAATCAACCAATCCATCTGCCACCCACCCTGGGTCTGCCCAAGCTTCTTGGACAACCACGGCAGCAGCTCACGCAACTCTTCCTCCAGCCCCCACGGCGGATTGGCTATCGCCAGACCCGAACCGTTCAGGCTGTTCGGCGTGTCCAGCGGATGCACCAGCAACTCCACGCGCAGCAACTTCGGCGCACCGGTACCGGCCAGGTCCTGATAGAAACGACGCAGCGCACGCTGGTCCTTCACCGGGTACCAGATCGCCGCCACCGTCTGGCGCATCCGGCCAATGGCCTCTTTCATCGACGCCGCGCAACGCTGCATCTCGTCGAGCTGCTCGAACGGCGGATCAATCAACATCACCGCGCGCTTTTCCTGCACCGGCAGCATCGCCCGCGCAACATGCCAGCCCTCGCCCAGATGCACTTTCACCCGACGGTCGCCGGCCATATTGTCCTTGAGCAGCACGCCGTCCTCCGGGTGCTTCTCGTTGAGCATCACCCGATCCTGCGGCCGGGTCAGACGCCGCGCCAGCTCCGGCGAGCCCGGGTAGTAGCGCAACTGGCCATCCGGGTTCATCTCGTGCAGCACCTTCATGTAGTCGGCGGTCAGCGCCGGCAGGTCTGGTTGATCCCACAAACGCGCGATGCCTTCCAGGTACTCGCCGGTACGGTTGGCCTGATCGCCCTGCAGGTCATACAGACCGATCCCGGCGTGCGTGTCGAGATAAGCAAACGGCTGCTCCTTGCGCGACATCAGGGCGATGAGGCGGGTCAAGGTCAGGTGTTTGAACACATCGGCGTGATTGCCGGCATGGAAGGCGTGACGATAATTCATGGCTGCTCCTGCGAGGGCCGTGAAGTTTACCTTTTACCGGGCGGCAAGTCAGGGGTTGGCGGCTGAGCGGCCTCTTACACGTTAAGATCTGACCCAATACCTGTGGCAGGCGAGGGGATAAATCCCCTCGCCACGGGTCATCTATCTCGCTTGACTGGCAGGTAACCTCGACAGGAAGTCAAACCCATGCGTCGCCCTTTCATTTTCTCTCTGTCCCTGATCTGCTCAATGCACGCCGTATCGGACGAAAATCACAGAGCGCAGGCTCGCCAAATGCTCAAGAACTACGGTTTGAGTCACTGCATCCTGAAGCCATTCAAAGAAAATTCAGCATTGCAAAAAGACATCGGTCTGTCCGCTGGCGCCTACTCGTTCATGGGCAAAGGCATGCACACCGTCCTGCAAAATGAAGACACGCTGCAGGTGCTGCACGATCCCTATAAAGAAACCAGAAACTATGTGTATGCGGCCTATGAGCAGACACCGTCGATCAGCAAGCACTCGAAAAGCAATGTCGTTTTTTATGGATGCCTGGAGGTCTACAACTCAGAGGCTTTCGACAGTTTTATCAAGAATCAGGATCGGTACATCGCAGACTGACTGCCACCCCCTCAACGTCAAAAGATCGCAGCCTTCGGCAGCGCCTACAAATGATCCCGTGTAGGAGCTGCCGAAGGCTGCGATCTTTTGATTTTGCTCCTGGAAATTCAGGAAGGCATTGCATGCAACCGCTTGCCGATGACATCCAGCACATCACACCCATCGCGCAACGGAATCACGCAGAGCTGGGCAAAGTCGCTGAGGATCATCGAGTCGCACTCGATCGAACCGCGCATGCACAGGTTTTCCAGCACCTGGACCACGGCGCGGATGCGGTAGTTGGCGGCGTCCATCAGGATATCGAGCGGGGCGTGGGTGTCGACGAACAACGTGGGCATGTCGTTGCAGTTGCTGGTCAGGGCCATGTAGCGGTTGTCGGGGTGGGGGATGTGTTGTTCGTAGGGTGGATCGGGGTTCAAATTTGTCATGGGGTTGCCTTCTAACGTATGGACGGAAACCGCCAACCTTTGCTTCCACGCAAAAGGGTGGCGGCTGTACGCAGGTGTGGAAGACCAGGACGTTAGGCACCCGGCGCACTCGAAAGCGCCCCGCGCACAGCCACCATAAATCACAGACAATAACGAGCGCCTGACGGGTGGCGCTAGAGGCGCCTAACGATAAAGGGCTTCCACACCCTGTCACCGAGTTTGCGGTGACAACGAAAAGACTATCCCTGCCACCCACCGCCCACCAGTTCATGAAAGCCGCCGCAACTCGCAGGAAACGTCCGAGGACTTCGCCCGGAAATGTCACTCCGTCTCTGCCAGCAAATACTCCAGTAACGCCGATGAAGACGATTCTTCCGACGTCGCCAGCAGAAAAAACTGCCTGACCTTGCACTGTAAAACCAGCTCGGGAAAGGCCTCGAACAATGCAGGATTTTGCTCGCTCAGCCACTGCACAGCATTGCCGACGCGAACGTCATCCCCCGCCGCAGCCAAGACCGATTCCGGCACCGTCCACCAAGGAAACACCCGACCCGAAGCTTGCGCCCTGCCCCCGATATCCGCAGCCTGACCATTGATCAAACCGCGCGATATCACCGACATCAGTTGCGCCGAATCCACTTCATCGGACTGCAAGATCGGCAACAAAAACCGCCCATCCCAGAAGCGAAAGAACACTGCCTTCCCATCCGGCATCAGCACCTGCGTCAGACTACGAAAATGCTCGACCAGCACTTCCAGACTCGCCGAGGACACCGCCAGCCATCCCCAATCGCGAGACTCGGTGTTCGCCACCCAATCGAGAAACTCACTGTCCGCCGCGACAATTCCCACAAACGGCATCACTGCGTCCCACTCGGCGTAGATCGTCTCCGCCCAAATCCGGCTTGGTGCTATCTGCGGTGGCTTGGCGTCGCTGGCGCTACTGAAGATTGCGAACAGTTGCTCCGAAGGTTTCAGCGGTTCACGCGCCAACCACGCTGCAGGTGTGAGGCAATCAGGCTGCACAAACACCGTCCTTGCAGCGCTCGCACTCTTCGCAGAATGGCGCATCACCTTTAAAGCTCATGATTTGCGCAGCGGTGAGAATGGCCGCAGGTACTGCTGCGAGTTTTGCCGGCAATCCCGGCACACTCGGTGTCGCGCTCATCGCCGCCATCGGCGCGCCACCGACCTGGATCGGCACGCTGCTGAAGATCCCCCCGGGGCCGATGTTGATCCACTGCCCGCCTGCCTGAATCGTCGCGCTCGCGCCGCCGTCGATGACCACTTGTTGCCCAGCGCTGACGTGGACTTGTCCGCTGGCACTGGTTGCCTGATTGCTTACCCGAATATGCCGGTCGCCGGACACGCTCAGGTGATCGTCCTGCTTCACCTCGGTCTGGCGCTGGCCGTGGGTGATTCGTTGTTCGTCGGCCTTCAGTTCATGTTTGGCAGTGCCCGTGACGACGATGCTGCGCTGGTTGTCGACCTGCACCTGTTGATCGTGCAGTACATGCTGGGTCCAGTTGCGCTGGGCACGCAGGTAGATTTCCTCGGCGCCTTTCTTGTCCTCGATGCGCAGTTCGTTGTAACCGCCGCCACCGGGACTGCTCTGGCTGCGGAAGATGCTGCGGGTCTTGTCCGCCGGCAAGTCCAGCGGCACCGGGGTCGCGGCGTTTGGCAGGCAACCCATGACCAGCGGTTTGTCGGCATCGGCGTCGATGAAACCGACCAGCACTTCCATGCCAACCCGTGGGATCAGCACGCTGCCGTAACGGTCATGCGCCCACCCTGCAGCGACACGCAGCCAGCAACTGGAATGCTCGTTGAGCTCGCCGTCGCGATCCCAGGCCAGTTGCACCTTGACCCGCCCGTACTCGTCGCAGTGGATTTCGGTGTCTTTCGGTCCGGTGACGACGGCAGGTTGATAGCCGAGCATCCGTGGTTTCTCCGGGCCGAGGGCCGGGCGGAAGAATACGTCCCACGGCGTGGCGAGAAAGGTATTACGGTAGCCCTGGAATGTTTCCCCATCACTGGTCACCGATTCCTCCAGCACTTGTGGCTGTCGTCCACGGTGCTCGATGGCAGTGAGCAGCCACAGGTCATTCCAGTCCTGGCGCGGATGCTCGGTCAGTTGCAGGAAATGTCCGCACACCAGGGCGGATTCATCGCTGAGACCTTCAGCCTGACGGTAGTCGGCGACATGCCTTTCCAGCGCACGTTGCGCCAGGTGCTTGCCGGTTTCACGGTCGTTGAACTGGCCGGGAAAGTGGTAGTCCTCCAGCACCGGGCGCAGCTCGCTTTCGCTGCGGCTTTGCAGCTGCAATTGCGGCTTTTCAAAGTTGTAGTCGCGCCGGGTCACCACGCTGGTGCGGGTTTCCACCCGGACATTGAAACGCTGGATGGCCGCTGCACCGGCCGACATGCCGCTGCCCGGCAGGTACAGCGTCGGCGCGGCCAGACGCGGGAACACCGTTTGGTCGTCGCCGAACACCAACACGTGACCTTCGGGACTGTGCTGAAAGTGGTAATGAATGCCGACCTCGGCACACAGGCGCTGGATGAAGGCCAGATCGCTCTCGTTGTATTGCACGCAATATTCACGCACCGGGTAATCGCTGCCGAGTCGAAACTCGAACGCATCGCGCAGGATCGCGTGATCCTTGAGGATTCGCGCAACAATCTGCGGCACCGTTTGATGCTGGAAAATCCGCTGGTTGATGCGATGACCGAGGTACGTCAGACGCGGCACCAGGCTCAGGTGATAGCGCGTCAGACGTTTCCCGGAGTCGCCCTGCCCGACCTGATAAATCTGACCATGGATACCGGAACCGTCCGCATCAAGACTCAGAAACGCCTGACGGTGCAGCAGGCTTTCGAGATCCAGATCCGGTCGCTCACTGACCAGTTCCAGCTCGAAGCGAAAGGGTTGGCTGATGGCTTCCTTGCCCGTGAACTCAAGGACCTTGAGGTCAAGTTGGGCGCCTTCGAGGGTCAACGTGAAACGCGGTTGATTGGCAGGCGCGAACATCCGATGTGTCTCTGCAAAATGAGGGCGGGCGATTCTGCATGAGGGGTAAGGGGTGTTGGGTGGGTGACGGGAAAATCAGATTTGCCCTACTCTCATTGATGAAAAACCCTGCAAAAAGCAGCGCCCTCAACTACAGACAAATCCCTCTGCAACATCACTGAACCCTGTGGGAGCGAGCTTGCTCGCGAAAGCGGCCTATTAGCCGACATCCCCACCGACTGACACGACGTCTTCGCGAGCAAGCTCGCTCCCACATGAGATCCTCAGCGTTTTCAAGAAATCACAGGCATAAAAAAACGGCCCGCCTCCTGTAGGAAACGGACCGTTCTCTTGTGAGCCGAAGCTCAGCGCATCACTTGTTCAGGTGGAAATCTTTTTCCGCCGCTTCGAAGCGCTGCACCATGCCAGTGGTCGGCGAACCGAACTTGCTGACGATGTAGATCGCGAGGCTGGCGAAGATGAAGCCCGGGATGATTTCGTACAGACCCATCACTTCCCAGTGTTTCCACGCCACAACGGTGATCGCACCGACAAGGATACCCGCCAGTGCGCCGTTGCGAGTCATGCCTTTCCAGACGACCGAGATCAGCACCACCGGACCGAACGCAGCACCGAAACCGGCCCACGCGTAGCTGACCAGACCCAGTACCTGGTTTTTCGGGTTGGCTGCCAGTGCGATGGCGATCAGCGCCACCACCAGCACCATGGCGCGACCGATCCAGACCAGTTCTTTCTGGGAAGCTGTCTTGCGAATGAACGCTTTATAGAAGTCTTCAGTCAGGGCGCTCGAGCACACCAGCAACTGGCAGCTCAGGGTGCTCATCACCGCAGCCAGAATCGCCGACAGCAGCACACCGGCAATCCATGGGTTGAACAGCAGTTTTGCCAGCTCGATGAATACGCGCTCGTGGTTTTCAGTCACGGGACCTGCAACTTCCGGGTGCGCCGAGAAGTAGGCAATACCGAAGAAGCCCACAGCCACGGTGCCGCCCAGGCACAGGATCATCCAGGTCATGGAGATGCGACGGGCATTGGCAATCGACTTCACCGAGTCAGCGGCCATGAAACGCGCCAGGATGTGCGGTTGACCGAAGTAGCCCAAGCCCCAGCCCATCAGCGAAATGACGCCAATGAAGGTGGTGCCCTTGAGCATGTCAAAGTTGCTTGGGTCTTGCGCTTCGATCGCCAGGAACGTGGTGTCGACGCCACCAGTAGCCAGCAACACGATGATCGGCGTAAGGATCAGCGCGAAAATCATCAGCGTGGCTTGTACGGTGTCGGTCCAGCTCACCGCGAGGAAACCGCCAACGAAGGTGTAGGCAATCGTCGCCGCAGCACCGGCCCACAGCGCCGTCTCGTAGGTCATGCCGAACGTGCTTTCGAACAGGCGGGCGCCAGCCACGATGCCAGATGCGCAATAGACAGTGAAAAACACCAGAATCACGATCGCCGAAATGATGCGCAGCAGGCCGCTTTTGTCTTCGAAACGGCTGGAGAAGTAGTCCGGCAGGGTCAGCGCATCGCCGTTGTGCTCGGTCTGCACGCGCAGACGGCCGGCGACGAACAGCCAGTTCAGGTAGGCGCCGACGATCAGGCCGATGGCGATCCAGCTTTCGGACAGGCCGGACATGTAGATGGCGCCCGGCAGGCCCATCAGCAACCAGCCGCTCATGTCGGAAGCACCGGCAGACAGAGCCGTCACGACGCTGCCCAGGCTACGACCGCCCAGAATATAGTCAGAAAGGTTGTTGGTGGAGCGATAGGCCATCAGGCCGATCAGCACCATTGCTGCGATGTAGATCACGAACGTGATCAGGGTTGGATTGCTAACGCTCATTGAGTTACGCCCTGGCTTTGTTTTTATGTAGCGGCGGTGGTGAACCGCTCGCAAACGACGACGTTTGGCAGACGATCCGGGATCCCGCGCATTTAAGACTGATGTTTCCCCAGGAAAGCCATCAGCCGGGTACACCGGGTATCCCGGTTGCACCTTGGGCGCGAATGCTATGCAACAAATCAAATAAGGTGCAACCAGTTTCGAACGAATAAGTTGCACCTAGTCGGATTTAGCCTCAAATACCCCGTTTTTGCTCCCTTTTGTGGCAGTCATAACCGTTGGCTAGAAGCAAAAGCACCAAGCAGGAGCAGCACTTTCGTACCAGAAAATAATTCCTGACGAGCTGCCTATTATTCCGACAAAAAAGGGTTGCACCCGGTTGCACCTCTCTCAGCGCACGGCTAATCTTGCCGCCAGCTGATGCCACGCAACTGTGGCAACCATGAGGATAAAAATATGGCTACCACCACCCTTGGGGTCAAACTCGATGACCCGACCCGCGAGCGCCTGAAGGCTGCCGCAACCTCGATTGATCGCACGCCGCACTGGCTGATCAAGCAGGCAATTTTCAATTACCTGGAGAAACTCGAGGGTGGTGCAACCCTGACCGAGCTGAACGGTTTGACCGCCAAGGACAGCGATGACGCCGGTGAAGTCCACACCGATCACGCCCACCAGTGCTTCCTCGAATTCGCTGAAAGCATCCTGCCGCAATCAGTACTGCGCGCGTCGATCACCGCCGCTTACCGCCGCCCCGAGCCGGAAGTGGTACCGATGCTGATCGAACAGGCACGCCTGCCGGCACCGATGGCCGAAGCCACCAACAAACTCGCCGCGACCATCGCGGAAAAACTGCGTAACCAGAAAAGTGCCGGCGGTCGTGCAGGCATTGTTCAGGGCCTGCTGCAGGAATTTTCCCTGTCGTCCCAGGAAGGCGTAGCGCTGATGTGCCTGGCCGAAGCGCTGCTGCGTATCCCGGACAAAGGCACTCGCGATGCACTGATCCGCGACAAGATCAGCACCGGCAACTGGCATCCGCACCTGGGCAACAGCCCGTCGCTGTTCGTCAACGCCGCGACCTGGGGTCTGCTGCTGACCGGCAAACTGGTGTCGACCCACAACGAAGCCGGCCTGACGTCGTCGCTGAGCCGCATCATCGGCAAGAGCGGCGAGCCGATGATCCGCAAGGGCGTCGACATGGCCATGCGCCTGATGGGCGAGCAGTTCGTCACCGGCGAAACCATCGCCGAGGCACTGGCCAACGCGAGCAAGTTCGAAGCCAAGGGCTTCCGCTATTCCTACGACATGCTCGGTGAAGCGGCACTGACCGAGCACGACGCGCAGAAGTACCTGGCGTCGTACGAACAAGCTATTCACTCGATCGGCAAAGCCTCCCACGGCCGTGGGATTTATGAAGGCCCGGGCATTTCCATCAAGCTCTCGGCACTGCACCCGCGTTACAGCCGTGCGCAGTACGAGCGCGTGATGGATGAGCTGTACCCGCGCCTGTTGTCGCTGACCCTGCTGGCCAAGCAATACGACATCGGTCTGAACATCGACGCCGAAGAGGCCGACCGTCTCGAACTGTCGCTGGATCTGCTCGAGCGTCTGTGCTTCGAACCGCAGCTGACCGGCTGGAACGGCATCGGTTTCGTGATCCAGGCTTATCAGAAGCGTTGCCCGTACGTGATCGACTACGTGATCGACCTGGCTCGCCGCAGCCGTCATCGCCTGATGATCCGCCTGGTGAAAGGCGCGTACTGGGACAGCGAAATCAAGCGCGCCCAGGTCGAAGGCCTGGAAGGCTATCCGGTCTACACCCGCAAGGTGTACACCGACGTTTCCTACATCGCTTGCGCACGCAAACTGCTGTCGGTACCGGAAGTCATTTACCCGCAGTTCGCCACGCACAACGCCCACACCCTGTCGGCCATTTACCACATTGCCGGTCAGAACTATTACCCGGGCCAGTACGAATTCCAGTGCCTGCACGGCATGGGCGAACCGCTCTACGAGCAGGTTGTCGGCAAAGTTTCCGAAGGCAAGCTGAACCGTCCGTGCCGCGTGTACGCACCGGTCGGCACCCACGAAACCCTGCTGGCGTACCTCGTGCGTCGCCTGCTGGAAAACGGCGCGAACACCTCGTTCGTCAACCGCATCGCCGACCAGTCGATTTCGATTCAGGAATTGGTGGCCGATCCGGTGGCTCAGATCGAGCAGATGGCGACCGTGGAAGGTGGTTTCGGTCTGCCGCACCCGCGCATTCCGCTGCCGCGTGACCTGTACGGCGCCGAGCGCGCCAACTCCGCCGGCATCGACATGGCTAACGAACACCGTCTGGCCTCGCTGTCCTGCGCCCTGCTCGCCACCGCGCACAACAACTGGAAAGCCGCGCCGATGCTCGGTTGCGCCTCCAGCACCGAAGCGCCAGCACCGGTGCTGAACCCGGCAGATCACCGCGATGTAGTCGGTCACGTGCAGGAAGCCACCGTCGAAGACGTCGACAATGCGATCCAGTGCGCCCTGAATGCCGCGCCAATCTGGCAGGCCACCCCGCCAGCCGAACGCGCCGCGATTCTGGAACGTGCCGCCGACCTGATGGAAGGCGAGATCCAGCCACTGATGGGCCTGCTGGCCCGTGAAGCCGGCAAGACCTTCGCCAACGCCATCGCTGAAGTCCGTGAAGCCGTCGACTTCCTGCGTTATTACGCGGTGCAGGCACGCAACGATTTCAGCAACGACGCCCACCGCCCACTGGGCCCGGTGGTGTGCATCAGCCCGTGGAACTTCCCGCTGGCCATCTTCAGTGGCCAGGTGGCTGCCGCACTGGCCGCCGGTAACCCGGTACTCGCCAAACCGGCAGAGCAAACTCCGCTGGTAGCCGCGCAAGCCGTGCGCCTGCTGCTCGAAGCCGGGATTCCCGAAGGCGTGCTGCAACTGCTGCCGGGGCGCGGTGAAACCGTCGGTGCCGGGCTGGTTGGTGATGAGCGCGTCAAAGGCGTGATGTTCACCGGTTCCACCGAAGTCGCACGTCTGCTGCAACGCAACATCGCTGGCCGTCTCGACAGCCAGGGCCGTCCGATTCCACTGATCGCCGAAACCGGTGGCCAGAACGCGATGATCGTCGACTCCTCGGCACTGACCGAACAAGTCGTGATCGACGTGGTGTCCTCGGCCTTCGATAGCGCCGGCCAGCGTTGCTCGGCACTGCGTGTACTGTGCCTGCAGGAAGATTCCGCAGACCGTGTCATCGAAATGCTCAAAGGCGCGATGGCCGAATCCCGTCTCGGTAACCCTGAGCGTCTGTCTGTGGACATTGGCCCGGTGATCGACGCCGAAGCCAAGGCCGGCATCGACAAGCACATCCAGGGCATGCGTGATAAAGGTCGCAGTGTGTACCAGGTGGCGATTGCCGACAGCGAAGAAGTTAAACGCGGCACCTTCGTCATGCCGACCCTGATCGAGCTGGAAAGCTTCGACGAGTTGCAACGCGAGATCTTCGGCCCGGTGCTGCACGTGGTGCGTTACAAGCGCAAGGACATCGACCAGTTGATCGGCCAGATCAACGCCTCCGGTTATGGCCTGACTCTCGGCGTGCACACCCGCATCGACGAGACCATCGCCAAGGTGATCGACAACGTCAACGCCGGTAACGTCTACGTCAACCGCAACATCGTCGGTGCCGTGGTCGGCGTGCAGCCGTTCGGCGGCGAAGGCCTGTCGGGTACTGGCCCGAAAGCCGGTGGCCCGCTGTACCTGTACCGCCTGCTGTCGACTCGTCCTACCGATGCGATCGAACAATCCTTCGCTCGCGGTGATGCGGTCGTCGCACCGGACGTGCGCCTGCGTGATGCCATGAGCAAACCGCTGAACGCGCTGAAAGCCTGGGCTGAAAGCAACAAGTACGCCGACCTGAGCACCCTGTGCGCGCAGTACGCCGCCCAGTCGCAAAGCGGTATCACCCGCGTGCTGGCCGGTCCGACTGGCGAGAAGAACAGCTACGCGATCCTGCCGCGTGAGCACGTGCTGTGCCTGGCGGAGGTTGAAGGCGATCTGCTGACCCAACTGGCGGCGGTATTGGCTGTCGGCGGTTCGGCGGTATGGCCGGAGTCCGACCTCAGCAAGGCGTTGTTCGCACGCCTGCCGAAGGAGATTCAGGCGCGGATCAAGCTGGTTTCCGATTGGAACAAGGACGAGGTGGTGTTTGATGCCGTTCTGCATCACGGCCATTCCGACCAGTTGCGCGGTGTCTGCCAGCAGATCGCCAAGCGCGCCGGTGCGATCGTTGGGGTTCAGGGCTTGTCCCAGGGCGAAACCAACATTGCGCTGGAGCGTCTGGTGATCGAGCGGGCGTTGAGTGTTAACACCGCTGCGGCGGGTGGTAATGCGAGCTTGATGACCATCGGTTAAACCTCTGTAACTCCAGGCGACCGCAATGGTCGCCTGGCACTCATACAGAAGATCAAAAGATCGCAGCCTTCGGCAGCTCCTACAGGGGATCGTGTTTCTCTGTAGGAGCTGCCGAAGGCTGCGATCTTTTGCTTCTGTATCACGCCCATCAATCATCCTGTTCAGCCTCTATCAGCAAGCCTAGACTCGGCCCAACCCCAAATTTCAGGTAGGCCGCCATGTCCGAGACGCTGCTCAGTTCCCGTAATCTGGCTTTCGAGCTGTACGAAGTCCTCGATGCCGAGGGCCTGACCCGGCGTGAGCGCTTTGCCGAGCACAACCGCGAGACCTTCGACGCCGCCATCGGCACCGCGCGCAGCATCGCCGAGAAATATTTCGCACCGCATAACCGCAAAGGTGACGAGAACGAGCCGCGCTACGAGAATGGCCAGGCGATTCTGATTCCGGAAGTCAAACCGGCGGTGGATGCCTTCCTCGAAGCCGGTTTCCTCAACGCCGCGAGAAGTTTCGATGCCGGCGGCATGCAACTGCCGACGTTGCTGTCGCAAGCCTGCTTTGCGCATTGTCAATCGGCGAACGCGGCAACCACTTCGTACCCGTTCCTGACCATGGGTGCGGCCAACCTGATCGAAAGCTTCGGCACCGATGAGCAGAAACAGCGCTTTCTGCAACCGATGATCGACGGTCGCTTCTTCGGCACCATGGCCCTGACCGAACCACACGCGGGTTCCTCGTTGTCGGATATTCGTACGCGTGCCGAGCCCGCGTCCGACGGCACTTATCGCCTCAAGGGCAACAAGATCTTCATTTCCGGCGGCGATCACCCGCTGTCGGAAAACATCGTGCACATGGTGCTGGCCAAGCTGCCGGACGCGCCGCCGGGGGTGAAGGGTATTTCGCTGTTCATCGTGCCGAAGTTTCTGGTCAACGATGACGGCACTCTGGGCCAGCGCAACGATGTGCTGCTGGCCGGGTTGTTCCACAAGATGGGCTGGCGCGGCACCACCTCTACAGCACTGAACTTCGGCGATAACGGCGAGTGCGTCGGCTATCTGGTGGGCAAGCCGCACCACGGCTTGAGCTACATGTTCCAGATGATGAACGAGGCACGGATCGGCGTCGGCATGGGCGCGGTGATGCTCGGTTACGCCGGTTACCTGTATTCGCTGGAGTACGCCCGGGAGCGCCCGCAGGGCCGAGTACCGGACAGCAAGGATCCGACCACCGCGCCGGTAGCGATCATTCAGCACGCGGATGTCAGACGCATGCTATTGACGCAAAAGTCCTACGTCGAAGGAGCATTTGACCTCGGCCTGTACGCGGCGCGGCTGTTCGATGACACCACGACGCTGGAGACCGACGCCGAGCGTAAACAGGCCCATGAGCTGCTGGACCTGCTGACGCCGATCGTCAAATCCTGGCCGTCGGAGTTCTGCCTGAAGGCCAACGAACTGGCGATCCAGATCCTCGGCGGCCACGGTTACACCCGTGAATACCCGGTAGAACAGTATTACCGCGACAACCGCCTGAACCCGATCCACGAAGGCACCCACGGCATCCAGTCGCTGGACTTGCTCGGACGCAAATTGGCGCAAAACGGTGGCGCAGGGCTCAAGCAACTGATCCGCTTGATCGCCAACACTGCCGAGCGCTCTACCGCGCATGAATCGCTGACCGCACTGCGTGAGCCACTGGAAAAACTGCTGGCGCGCCTGCAAACAGTAACCATCGGCCTGCTGACCGATCTGGCGCAGGGCAAGGTCAACAGCAGCCTGGCGAATTCGGCGCTGTACCTGAAAGTGTTCGGGCACACGGTGATTGGCTGGCGCTGGCTGGAGCAGGCGATCCGCGCCGAAGAAGGCCTGGCCAAGGGCAATCCGGCGGATGCCGACTTCTATAAGGGCAAGCTGCAGGCGGCGCGGTATTTCCTGACGTGGGAAGTGCCAGGTTGCCAGCATGAGCTGGCGTTGCTGGAGGCGCGGGATGATACGTGTCTGGCGATGCAGGATGCGTGGTTCTAAAAGCAAAAGATCGCAGCCTTCGGCAGTTCCTACAGGAAACGCATTCCAATGTAGGAGCTGCCGAAGGCTGCGATCTTTTGATCTTGATCCTTTAGCTCAACTTGAACCCACCCATCTGCCGCGCCAGATCATCCGCCAACCGCTGCAACATCTGACAATCCTCGCGACACGCCCGAACCTCCCCTGCTGTGGCCCGCGCCAGGTCGGAAATCCCCTGCACATTGCGATTGATCTCCTCGGTCACCGCTGACTGTTCCTCGGTCGCCGTCGCCACCTGATGATTCATGTCACTGATACGCTCCACCTGCCCGGTAATCGCGGTCAGCGACGCGCCGGTACGCTGGCTCGATTCAACGCCAGTGCCGGTCGCGGCCTGGCCGGTGCGCATCGATGACACCGCATTCTCGGCGCCCTGCTTGAGGCTGCCGATCATCTGCTGAATCTCGTCGGTGGAGGCCTGTGTGCGACGCGCCAAGGTGCGCACTTCATCCGCCACCACGGCAAACCCACGCCCCATGTCGCCGGCGCGCGCCGCTTCGATGGCGGCATTGAGTGCCAGCAGGTTGGTCTGCTCGGACACCCCGCGAATCACCGCCAGCACCGAGTCAATCGACGCCACTTGATGCGCCAGCTCACCCACCGCCCCCGCCGCTATACCGATCTCATCAGACATGCTTTCTATATGGCGGATCGAGCCACCGACCACTTCCCGCGCCTGCAGCGCTTCATCGCGCGCGGTTTGCGAGGCCAGCGCGGCGTTGCCGGCGTTCTGCGCGATCTCCTGCACGGTCAGGCCCATTTCGTGAACGGCGGTGGCGACCATGTCGGTCATTTCCTGCTGGCGTCCGGAGCGCTCGGCGGTGTTTTCCACCACCCTGGCCACTTGGCCGACGGCGGTGCGCAAGCGCTCGCTGGTGGTCAGCACTTCACCGATCAATGCGCGCTGGCTGTCGAGGAATCGGTTGAAACCCCGAGCCAGATCGCCCAGCTCATCGGCGCGGCTGGAATCTAACCGATGGGTCAAATCTCCACCGCCGCTACCGATGGCTACCAGCGCGGCTGTTACCTGACGAATCGGTCGCACCAAGCCCTGGGCCAGCCACACCACCAGCGCCAGACACACCAATGCCACCGCCAGACCGATACCGCCGCTCATCCACATTGCTTTGCGAGCTTCGGCATAGATCTGCGACTGCGGCACTTCGGCCACCAGTGTCCAGCCCAGATCACGCAAAGGCAGGCTGAAAGCGAGGAAGTCTTCGCCGTCGCGCTGGAAACTGCTGCTCACGGCCTCTTTTTGGCCCATCACCGACTGCGCTGCATCAGCACCGATCTGCTCACTCAAGGTGCGTTTACCGCTGAACTGCGCTTCAGGATGAACCTGGATCAAACCGTCAGAACGCACGAGATAGACCTTGCCGCGCTCGCCGAAACTGAAATTGTGGATCAGCGCCGACAGCTCTTTCATGCTCAGGCCAAGCCCCGCCACGCCGACCACTTTGCCGGCCTGCTCGACTTTCAGGTCGATGAACAACGCCAGTTCTCCGGTGGCGCCGTCGTTGTCGATATTCAGGGTGCGCGGCTGGGGGCTGTCGAGGAAGGAATAGAACCAGGCATCGGCCGGTTTGGCGCGACTGAGGGTGCGGTCGAGGCCTTTTTCGGTAATGTAGTGATTGGATTCAGTGCCGATGATCAGCGCGGTGAAAGCCTTGTGTTCGGCGCGGATGCCTTCCAGATACTGCGCGAAGGCCGCTGTTTTGCTGCTGTCTTCACCCGAGACCAGCCAGTCGCGGACCATGCTGTTGCTGGCGATATCTTTGGCGGCGGTCAGTGGCTGGACGAGGATGCGTTCGATGTCGTTGCGCGTCGCTTCGATGCTCGACGGCAGCGCTTGTTCGACCAGATAACTCTGGGCGAGGCGGTTGACCACCAGGGTATAAATGCCAACCACGATCAGGACGCTGACCAACAGGGCGCTGCCCATGCCGAGAATCAGCTGCCATTGAATACTGCGACGCCAGAACTGCATGGAGCACCCCCAAAGAATAAGTGGCCGAAACAATGCAACAGCCGTGCCGATTGTATACAACCCGATCGACAATCTATTCTTTGGTTGTGCGCAACCCCATCAGCCCTGATTGATGGTCTTGGCGATGGTTTCGACCGTGGCGCTGACTTGCTCTTGGTAACGGTCGAGTTCTTCCTGGTGCTGCTTCTTCATTTCGATCTGCTGCGAGCACAGATTCATGGCGGCCAGCACCAGCAAGCGGTCACCGATCAGCGTCGGGTATTTGCGTTTGGTGTCAGCCAGTGCGGCCTTGAGCATCAGTGCGGCGTCCAGCAGGGTCTGTTCTTCCCCGGCCGGTGCCTTGATCGAATAGTCCTCCCCGAGAATGGAGATGACTTTTACCCCTGCTGTGCCGTGGTTCATGCGCTGACAGGACCTGCGTTGACGCGATCAACCAGAGCCTGGATGCGCGCTGCGGTGGCGCCGTGCTTCTCTTCCTGTTCCATCAGGCTCAGTTGCAGGCTTTCGTTTTCATCCTTGGCCTGGGCCAGTTCCGTGGACAGGGTCTGGTTGGTTTGCGTGAGGGTCTGGTTCTGTTGCACCAGGTCGCTGACGAGCTGTTCCAATTGGCTGAGGGATGCTTCCAACATTTTGATCTTCCAGGCGTTTTTCAAAGGGCGCGTACGATAAAGAAAAGTCACTGCGGATGCCAGGGTTAAACCGGCGCAAGGCCTTGATTTTCCTGGTGGCCGACCGTTCTCGCGAGTTTAAAAGACTGTGATCTGCCGATCTGGTTCCTGCACTTCGTCGCCAAGGGCCGTATGCGACAAATACGCACACCGCCTCAAGACTTTAGTCGCATGACCGATAAGTCATCCATACAGCAGTCTCAGCCCGCATGGATGCGGCCCTTTCCTTGGTACCCGCGCCATGTCCCTTCGCAATATGAATATCGCCCCCAGGGCGTTTACCGGCTTCGCCCTGATCGGCGGCCTGATGCTGATTCTCGGCGTGTTCGCCCTGAACCAGATGAGCAAAATCCGCGGCGCGGCCGAGGATATCACCGCCAACAGCGTGCCGAGCATCAAGAACCTCGACGAGTTCACTCAACTGACCCTGCGCCAGCGGGTGCTGTCATACCGCTTGCTGGTCAACCGCGAAACGGACGTGCAGCAGAAGACCATCGAGCTGCTGGAGACGCGCAACCAGCAGATCCGCGCCGCCCAGACTGCCTACGAGCCGCTGATCGGCAGCCCGGAAGAACGCGCCGCCTACGATCAATACGTGCAGTTGCTGGGCCAGTATCGCCAGATCGAAGACCGGATGAAGAGCCTGTCGCGCAACAATCAGGTGGACGAGTTGCGCAATCTGCTCAACACCGATCTGTTGAACAACTCCGAAGCGATGAACACCGTGCTCAACCGTCTGATGCAGATCAACGGTCAGCAGATCAGCGAAACCAACCAGCAGGCCGCCGAGCAATATGCTTCGGCGTTCAATCTGGTGGTCACCCTGCTGGTCGTCGCCACCGGTCTGACGTTGCTGTTCGCCTGGCTGCTGACCATCAGCATCACCAAGCCGATTTCCAAAGCGCTGGACGCGGCGGAAACCATTGCCGAAGGCAACCTGACCCAGCCGATCCACGTTGATGGCAGCGACGAAGCCGGGCGCCTGCTGGCCGCCATGGCCAAGATGCAATCGAAGCTGCGCGACACCTTGCAACGCATCTCCGGTTCCGCCACCCAACTGGCTTCCGCTGCCGAAGAGCTGAACAGCGTCACCGACGAAAGCGCCCGTGGCCTGACCCAGCAGAACAACGAAATCGAACAGGCCGCCACCGCGGTCAACGAAATGACCAGCGCTGTGGAAGAAGTCGCACGCAATGCCGTGAGCACTTCGGAAGCCTCGAAGAACGCCACCACCTCAGCCGGCGACGGTCGTGACCTGGTGCAGGAAACCGTCAGCGCCATCGAACGCATGAGCGCCGACGTGCAGAGCACCGCAAACCTGATCGGTGATCTGGCGAATGAATCCCGTGACATCGGCAAGGTGCTGGACGTGATTCGTGGTCTGGCGGATCAGACCAACCTGCTGGCCTTGAACGCGGCCATCGAGGCAGCCCGTGCCGGCGAAGCCGGGCGTGGTTTTGCTGTGGTGGCGGATGAGGTCCGTGCGCTGGCCCATCGCACCCAGCAGTCGACCAGCGAGATCGAACGCATGATCGGCAGCATCCAGAGCGGCACCGAACACGCCGTGGATTCGATGCGCAACAGCACCGAACGCGCCGAATCGACCCTGAACATCGCCCGTGGCGCCGGCCTGTCGCTGGACACCATCAACACCGCGATCGTCGAAATCAACGAACGCAACCTGGTGATCGCCAGCGCCGCCGAAGAGCAGGCCCAAGTGGCCCGCGAAGTGGATCGCAACCTGGTGAACATCCGCGACCTGTCGGTGCAGTCGGCTACCGGCGCGAATCAGACCAGTGCGGCGAGCAATGAGCTGTCGCGTCTGGCGCTGGACCTGAACAACATGGTTGGGCGCTTCAGCCTGTAACAACATTTACCTTGAAGTAAATGAACTCTCTGTGGCGAGGGAGCTTGCTCCCGCTCGGCTGCGCAGCAGTCGCAATCCAGCCACTGCGTCTGCTCTGAGAAAACCGTAGCGTCTGATTTTTGGGGGCGCTGCGCACCTCAGCGGGAGCAAGCTCCCTCGCCACAGGCATCACATGCCGCACCGCCTGTGTGATCACGCTGTAAAAAGCTTTTTGACAGCATCACATTTCAACAGGTTAGAATCGCTGGCACGCAGACTGCATGGTCAGTTTGTGCCCGTCTTTACGCTTCTGGAGTACTGCCTTTGAATGCGACGACCATCAACAGCCTGTTCTTGATCGGCGCGTTGCTGGTAGGTGCGAGCATTCTCGTCAGCTCACTCTCTTCCCGTCTCGGCATCCCCATTCTGGTGATCATTCTCGCGGTCGGCATGACCGCCGGGGTCGATGGCGGCGGGATCATTTTCGATAACTACCCGACGGCCTATCTGGTCGGCAACCTCGCGCTCGCGGTGATCCTGCTCGACGGTGGCTTGCGTACCCGGGTCTCGAGTTTCCGCGTGGCCTTGTGGCCGGCGCTGTCGCTGGCGACGGTCGGGGTGTTGATCACCACCGGGCTGACCGGCATGGCCGCCGCGTGGCTGTTCGACCTGAACCTGATCCAGGGCCTGCTGATCGGCGCCATCGTCGGCTCCACCGATGCGGCGGCGGTGTTCTCGCTGCTCGGCGGCAAGGGCCTCAACGAACGGGTGACCGCCAGCCTGGAAATCGAATCCGGTAGCAACGACCCAATGGCGGTGTTTCTCACCGTGACCCTGATCGACATGCTCGCCAGCGGCCAGACCGGCCTGCACTGGAGCCTGTTGACCCACCTGATCCGCGAGTTCGGCATCGGTGGCGTGATCGGTCTGGGTGGCGGCTGGCTGATGCTGCAACTGGTCAACCGGATCAACCTTGCCACCGGCCTGTACCCGATTCTGGTGATCGCCGGCGGCCTGGTGGTGTTCGCCCTGACCAACGCCTTGCACGGCAGCGGTTTCCTCGCGGTGTACCTGTGCGGTCTGGTGATCGGCAACCGCCCGGTGCGCAGCCGCCACGGCATTCTGCACATGCTCGACGGCATGGCGTGGCTGGCGCAGATCGGCATGTTCCTCGTGCTAGGGCTGCTGGTCACCCCACATGATTTGCTGCCCATCGCCCTGCCCGCCCTCGGCCTGGCGCTGTGGATGATTCTGTTCGCCCGGCCGTTGTCGGTACTGGTCGGCCTGCTGCCGTTCAAGGCGTTCCATGGCCGCGAGAAAGCGTTTATTTCCTGGGTCGGCCTGCGCGGCGCGGTCCCGATCATTCTGGCGGTGTTCCCGTTGATGGCCGGGCTGCCGGATGCGCAGCTGTACTTCAATCTCGCGTTCTTCATCGTGCTGGTGTCGCTGCTGGTGCAGGGCACGAGCCTGCCGTGGGTCGCCAAACTGTTGAAGGTGACGGTACCGCCGGAGCCTGCACCGATCTCCCGTTCCGCGCTGGAAGTGCACGTCACCAGCGAGTGGGAACTGTTCGTTTACAAGCTCGGCGCCGAGAAATGGTGCATCGGCTCGCCCCTGCGTGAACTGAAAATGCCCGAAGGCACGCGCATCGCTGCCCTGTTTCGTGGTCAGCAACTGCTCCATCCGTCGGGTAGTACGGTGCTGGAAGTCGATGATTTGCTGTGTGTGATCGGCCATGAACACAACCTTCCCGCCCTCGGCAAACTGTTCAGCCAAGCGCCGCAACGTGGCCTGGATCTGCGTTTCTTCGGCGACTTTGTGCTCGAAGGAGACGCCCAGCTTAAAGCGGTTGCAGCGCTTTACGGGTTGCCGGCCGAGGGCATTGATCCGGACATGACCCTGGGCGCGTTCATTGCCCACAAGGTCGGTGGTGCACCGATCGTTGGCGACCAGGTGGAGTGGAACAACACCCACTGGACGGTCGCGGTCATGGACGGGAACAAGATCGGCAAAGTGGGCGTCAGATTCCCCGAAGGAAGTCGCCCGGGTCCCGGTCTCTTCCTCTAAACTGCGTCCACTCTCACTTGCTTGACCGGTCTCTATGCCTACCCTGCGCTCCTTCTTTTTCGCGGCCCTGCTGGGCCTGAGTCTTTCCGTCGGCCCGCTGTACGCCGCCGAACCGCCGTCCAGCGAAGCCGTGCAGGCCAGCCTGGACAAACTCGCCGACAGCAAACTGCCGGATGCCGATAAAAAGGCCCTGCAAACGGTCCTGCAAACCACGCTCAATCAGCTCAACAGCCGGCGTGATTACGACCAGAAGCTGATCGACCTCAAGCAGCAACTGGCGACCGCACCGCGGCAGACCATCGAGAACACCCGCGAACTGACGCGCCTCAAGGCCACAGCGGTGGTACCGGTGGCGCAGCGTTTCCCCAAAGAGTCGATCCAGCAACTGGAGCAGATCCTCACTGATCGCTCGACCCAGCAAAGCGATCTGCAAAAAGCCCTGGCCGATGCCAACAGCCTGATCATCACCGCCCAGACCCGCCCCGAGCGCGCTCAGGCGGAGATTTCCAGCAGCCAGACGCGCATTCAGCAGATCAACAACATCCTCAAGTCCGGCAAGGACGCGGGCAAGACAGTCAGTGCCGAGCAGCGCGATCAGTTGAACGCCGAGCTCGCCGCGCTGAACGCGCTGATCCCGCTGCGCCGTCAGGAGTTGGCCGGCAACAGCCAGTTGCAGGATCTGGGCAACAGTCAGCATGACCTGCTCTCGGAGAAGTCCGACCGCCTCGACCGCGAGATTCAGGAACTGCAGACGCTGATCAACCAGAAGCGTCTGGCGCAGTCTCAGGAAACCGTTACCCAACAATCGATCGAGGCACAAAAGGCCGGCGGCAGCAGCCTGCTCGCCACCGAAAGTTCGGCCAACCTCAAGCTCTCCGACTATCTGCTCAAAAGCACCGACCGCCTCAACGAAGTCACCCAGCAGAACCTGCAGACCAAACAGCAGCTCGACAGCCTGACGCAAAGCGACTCGGCCCTTGACGAGCAGATCAACGTGCTCAAGGGCAGCCTGCTGCTGTCGAAGATTCTCTATAAGCAGAAGCAGGCGTTGCCGCGACTCAAGGTCGACCGGGATCTGGCGGACCAGATCGCCGACATTCGCCTGTATCAGTTCGAAGTCAGCCAGCAGCGCGAACTGCTGAGCAATCCGGCAACCTACGTCGACAACCTGCTCTCCACCCAACCGCCCGAGCAAGTCACCCCGCAACTGCGCAAGAGCCTGATGGAACTGGCCAACACCCGCGCCGACCTGCTGGAGCGTCTGAACCGCGAACTGAGCGCGGTGCTCAACGAATCGATCACCCTGCAACTCAACCAGAAACAACTGCTGAGTACCGCGCAAAGCCTGCGCGCGACCCTCGACGAGCAGATGTTCTGGATTCCCAGCAACAAGCCGCTGGACATGGAATGGATACGCGGCGTGCCGGAACGGCTCAAACGCCAGATCGACACCCTGCCGCTGGCTTCGAGCCTGAGCGAGCTGACCGACGGCCTGACCCAGCGTCCGCTGTTGTTCCTGCCGCTGGCCTTGCTGATCGGCGCCCTGCTGTGGCGGCGCAAGGCGTTGTATGCGCGGTTGAACAAGGTTCACCAGGACATCGGTCACTTCAAGCGTGACAGCCAGTGGCACACGCCGCAGGCGATCCTGATCAACATTCTGCTGGCGATGCCGGTCGCTCTTGGCCTGGCGCTGTGCGGTCTGGCCTTGCAGATCGACGCCCGCGGACAGAACGCCAACATGGGCGCGGCGCTGCTGCAAATGGGGCAGGCGTGGCTGGTGTTCTACACCGCTTACCGGATTCTCTCGCCGGGCGGCGTGGCCGAGTTGCACTTCCGCTGGGACAAGCCGCAGGTCGAGTTCCTCCAGGGCTGGATCCGGCGCCTCGGGCTGGTGGTGATGGCGCTGGTGACTGTGGTAGCCGTCGCCGAACTGCAACCGGCGGCGCTGGCCGACGACGTGCTCGGCATGCCGGTGGTGCTGACCTGCTACGCGCTGATGGCGTGGTTGCTCAGCCGTCTGCTGATCAGCAGCCCGGCCCACGAAAACACTTCGCTGTTCCGCAAGGCCGTCGGCGTGATGTTCACCGTGCTGCCGATCGCCCTGTTCGTCGCGGTGTGCTTCGGCTATTACTACACCGCGCTGAAACTCAGCGACCGATTGATCAACACCCTGTACCTGCTGATGTTCTGGCTGGTGATCGAAGCCACGTTCGTCCGTGGTCTGGCGGTCGCCGCACGACGTCTGGCCTACCAGCGCGCCCTGGCCAAGCGTCAGGCCGCCAAAGAGGCCGGCGACGGCGAAGCGGTGATCGAAGAGCCGACGCTGGACATCGAAAAGGTCAACGAACAGTCGCTGCGTCTGATCCGTCTGGCGCTGCTCGGCGGCTTCATCGCCGCGCTGTACTGGGTCTGGGCTGACCTGATTTCGGTGTTCTCGTACCTCGACAACATCACCCTCTACGAATACACCAGCGGCACCGGCGCCAACATGAGCATGGTGCCGATCAGCATCGGCGACATGCTCGGTGCGCTGATCATCATCGGTATCACCTTCGCCCTGGCGCGCAACCTGCCGGGTCTGCTCGAAGTGTTCGTGCTGTCAAAACTCAACCTGGCCCAGGGCAGTGCCTACGCGACCACGACGCTGCTGTCCTACGTGATCGCCGGCGTCGGCTTCGTCTCCACCCTGTCGACCCTCGGCGTGAGCTGGGACAAGTTGCAATGGCTGGTGGCGGCGCTGTCGGTCGGCCTCGGTTTCGGTATGCAGGAGATCTTCGCGAACTTCATCTCCGGCATCATGATCCTGTTCGAGCGCCCGGTGCGGATCGGCGACACCATCACCATCGGCAACCTGTCGGGCACCGTGAGCAAGATCCGCATCCGCGCCACGACCATTACCGACTTCGACCGCAAGGACATCATTGTTCCGAACAAGACGTTCATCACCGGGCAACTGATCAACTGGTCGCTGACCGACACCATCACCCGGGTCACGCTGAAACTCGGCGTGGATTACGGCTCCGACCTGGATCTGGTCAAGGAACTGCTGCTCAAGGCCGCCCGGGAAAACCCGCGCGTGCTCAAGGAACCCGAGCCGCACGTGTACTTCCTCAACTTCGGCGAAAGCACCCTCGATCACGAATTGCGCATGCACGTACGTGACCTCGGTGACCGTAACCCGGTGATCGACGAAGTGAACCGCTTCATCAACCGCGAATTCAAGAAGCAGCACATCAACATCTCGTTCCGCCAGATGGAGGTCTACCTGAAGAACCTCCACGGTCAGGAATACAAGTTGGTGCCGGTTGAAGCGGAAACCAAAACCATCGTCCCGATCGGCGCGGAGCAAAAGCCGCTGCAAGAGCCGCCGCCCGCCAAACTCGACTAACCGGTCTAATCCCAGCAGAATGCTCGGACATTCTGCTGGAGCCGGCCCTTGAAAGCCCTCGACGAACTGACCTTCGACAATCGCTTCGCCCGCCTGGGCGATGCGTTCTGCGCCCATGTGCTGCCCGAGCCGATCGACAACCCGCGTCTGGTCGTCGCCAGCCCGGCGGCGCTGGCCCTGCTCGATCTCGACCTGGCAACCGCGCAAACCCAGGAGTTTGCCGAACTGTTCGGCGGCCACAAGCTGTGGGCCGATGCCGAGCCTCGGGCGATGGTCTATTCCGGGCACCAGTTCGGCGGGTACACACCGCAACTGGGCGACGGTCGAGGCCTGTTGCTGGGCGAGGTCTACAACAACGCTGGCGAGCACTGGGACCTGCACCTCAAGGGCGCCGGGCAGACGCCGTTTTCGCGCATGGGTGATGGCCGCGCGGTGTTGCGCTCATCGATCCGTGAGTTCCTCGCTTCCGAAGCGCTGCACGCACTGAACATCCCGTCTTCACGGGCAGCCTGCGTGATCGGCTCCGACACCCCGGTGTGGCGCGAAAAGCAGGAACGCGCGGCGATGGTGCTGCGCCTGGCGCCGAGCCATATCCGCTTCGGCCACTTCGAATATTTCTACTACACCAAGCGTCCCGAGCAGCAGAAGCAGCTCGGCGAGCACGTGCTGGCGATGCATTTCCCCGAGTGTCTGGAACAACCGGAACCGCATCTGGCAATGTTCCGCGAAATCGTCGAGCGCAATGCCGAACTGATCGCCAAGTGGCAGGCCTACGGCTTCTGCCACGGGGTGATGAACACCGACAACATGTCGATCCTCGGCATCACCTTCGACTTCGGCCCGTTCGCCTTCCTTGACGATTTCGACGCCAATTTCATCTGCAACCACTCTGATGATCAGGGCCGTTACTCGTTCAGCAATCAGGTGCCGATCGGCCAGTGGAACCTCAGCGCCCTGGCCCAGGCCCTGACGCCGTTCATCAGCGTCGAAGCCCTGCGCGAAACCCTCGGTTTGTACCTGCCACTGTTCCAGGCGCACTACCTCGACCTGATGCGCCGTCGCCTCGGTCTCACCACAGCCGAAGAGGATGACCAGCAACTGGTGGAAAACCTGCTGCAACTGATGCAGAACAGTGGCGTTGATTACACGTTGTTCTTCCGTCGCCTCGGTGAAGATTCCGCCGAGCAGGCCGTCGCCCGTTTGCGCGACGATTTTGTCGACATGAAGGGCTTTGATGCCTGGGGCGAACGCTACGTCGCCCGGGTTGCCCGTGATGGCGACGCTGATCAGGCACAGCGCCGCACGCGGATGCATGCGGTCAATCCGTTGTACATCCTGCGCAATTATCTGGCGCAAAAAGCCATCGATGCGGCTGAGCAAGGCGATTACTCAGAGGTACGCCGGCTGCATGCGGTGCTGAGCAAGCCGTTCGACGAGCAACCGGGGATGGAGGGTTATGCCGAGCGGCCGCCGGAGTGGGGCAAGCATTTGGAAATTAGTTGTTCGTCGTGAGTGCCAGCGCCTCATCTTGATAAACAGTTCGTACGGCACCAGATAAGTTGTACGAACCGCTGAACTCAACGAGCCGAACATGACCAGCCCACTCCTTATCCCCTGCCCTTCCTGCAACGGCCTCAACCGCATCCCGGCCGAGCGCCTCGCGGACCAGCCTAAATGCGGGCGCTGCAAATCCGACGTGCTGTTGAGCAAGCCGTTCGACCTCAAGCAAGGCGACTACGCCAGCCAGATCAAGGGTGATCTGCCGCTGTTGGTGGACGTGTGGGCGGACTGGTGCGGGCCGTGCAAGTCGTTTGCGCCGGTGTTCGAGCAGGCGGCGGCGCAACTGGCGGGCAAATGCCGACTGGCCAAGCTCGATAGCGAGGCCAATCAGCAGTTGTCGGCGCAGTTGGGGATTCGTTCGATACCGAGCCTGATTTTGTTCAGGAATGGGCGGGAAGTGGCGCGCCAGAGCGGGGCGTTTCCGTTGCCACAGTTGATGGCGTGGCTGCGTAGCCAGGGCATCTGAAACACCACAAGCCCCTGTAGGAGTGAGCCTGCTCGCGATGGCGTCGTTGCAATCAACAGAGATGTTGAATGTGACGGACTCATCGCGAGCAGGCTCACTCCTACAATTGGAACTGTGCAATTCGCGGTATCAGGCGTCTTCGAGCAAGTTATGCAGCTCGACGAATTGCTGCGTCAGCTTGTGCCGGGGGTCGAGGTGGATCAGCGGCGTGCTGGCCTGGTGCGACTCACGCATGCGCACCGAACTGCTCAGATACACCGGCAGCACCGGCAAGCCTTCAGCAATCAACTCATCGAGCATCTGCTGCGGCAGGCTGGCCCGGGCCTGGAACTGGTTGACCACGATGCCTTCGACTTCCAGACCTTCGTTGTGGTCTTCCTTCAACTCTTCGATCTCCGCCAGCAGCCCGTACAGCGCCTGCCGCGAGAAGCTGTCGCAATCGAAGGGAATCAGCACACGATCGGCGGCAATCAGTGCCGACACCGCATAAAAATTCAGGGCCGGCGGGGTGTCGAGGTAGATCCGGTCGTAATCTTCCGACAACTCGTCCAGCAACTTACGCAGCTTGTTGATCTTGTGCTTGGCCTCAAGCTTGGGCTGCAGATCGGCCAGTTCGGCGGTCGCGGTGATGATGTGCAGGTTGTCGAACGGGGTTTCGTAGATGTCGGCCTGGTTTTTCTTCGAAAACGGCCCTGAAGACAGGGTCTGCTTGAAGAAGTCGGCGATGCCCATCGGTATGTCATTCCCGGTGAGCCCCGTCAGATACTGAGTGGAATTGGCCTGGGCATCGAGATCCACCAACAGCGTGCGATAGCCCTCGCTGGCACTGACCGCCGCCAGATTGCAGGCAATGCTGGATTTGCCCACGCCACCTTTCTGATTGAACACCACGCGCCGCATGACAAAACCTCCGTGTATCAAAGAATGACCGAGTGTAGATGCGTGCGGGTTGGCTTCGCTACCTTCATGGACACGGACTACAAGGTCAGGTGCAAATATCCCCATGGCAACGGGGCAAAAACTGCCAGTAATCGCCGAGATGCCCGACAGACAAACTTCCGCCAATCTGGACAATGGCCGATTAACATTTTTTCCACGAACCAACCGGTACATTTAACTGCGCAAAATGTAACCAGCATTTGCTACACACTCATCGCACCGGGATAATGCGCGCCACCCGAACGTCAGGCGCCACGCCGCGTCCGGTAACGTCAGCACAGCCCGGCTGCGGCTTTGGCGACTCAACGCGTCAATACAAGCCCGCAGGGGCGGGATAAATGTCCGTGATCAACTTCAACATCGCCCAATGGCGCGCGTGGGCCCCGGGGCTCGACAGCGTGGACGCCTGGCAGGCCTGGAGCCGACAACCGGTCGTGCTCCAGAGCAGCGATGCCGCGCCCGATGTGTCGTTCCTGCCGGCCATGCAGCGCCGGCGCCTCAGCCGCCTGGCGCGGATGGCGTTCAGTGTCGGCTGGCCGCTGGCCGACGGACGGGAGAACCTGCCGCTGGTGTTTGTTTCGCGGCACGGCGAAACCCCGCGCACCTTTGAAATCCTCAGTGACCTGGCCAAGGACGAGCCGTTATCACCGACCCAGTTCAGCCTGTCGGTGCACAACGCCATTATCGGCCTGTGGTCGATCATGCGCGGCGAAACCAGCGAAATGACGGCCCTCGCGGCAGCCGGCGATGGTCTGGAGCACGGCATGCTCGAAGCCGCGGCCCTGCTCGACGAAGGCGCTCCGGCGGTGCTGCTGGTGATCACCGAAGAACAGCCACCGCAGGCTTACTCACAGTGGATCGACGATGTGCCCTTCCCCTATGCGGTCGGCCTGCTGCTCACCCCGGGTACCGACTGGCGGCTGACCCTGAACAGCGGCCCCGAAGCACTGTCCAAAGCGCACTGGCCGCATGCGCTGAATCTGTTGCGAACCCTGCTCGGTCAGCAAACCCATTGCCAACATGCCTGGAAAAATCGTGTATGGACCTGGCAACGCAACCCGTGACCGAGAAAAACCGCGACGCCTACTACTGGCGCCTGCTGGCCACCGCCGCAAGTTTTGCGCTGTTCGGGCTGGGCGGGCTGTGCCTGCGCCTGCTGGTGTTTCCGCTGCTCGGTTGCCTGCCCGGGGATGCGTTGAAACATCGTCAGCGCGCGCGGCAGACCGTCAGTCGGCTGTTCTGGTTTTTTGTGCGATTCATGGCCCGGAGCGGCGTGCTGACCTACGACATTCAAGGGGCCGAACGCCTGGGCCGCCCCGGGCAGATGATCATCGCCAACCACCCGTCGCTGATCGATGTGGTGTTCCTGATCGGTCTGGTGCGCCAGGCCAACTGCGTGGTGAAGAAAACCCTGTGGGAAAACCCTTTCACCCGTGGCCCGCTGCGCAGCACCGAATACATCAGCAATGACGGCAGCATGGACATGCTCGACGCTGCCGCCCAATCCCTGCAAAACGGCCAGACCCTGATCATTTTCCCCGAGGGTACCCGCACCCGGCCGGGGCGGGCACCGGCCTTTCATCGGGGGGCCGCGGCGATTGCCCTGCGCGGTGCGAAAATCGTTACCCCGGTGGTCATCAAGGTCAACCCGACCACCCTGACCAAGGCCGAACCCTGGTATCGGATCCCTCACCGCCGCGTGCACTTCAGTTTTCGTGTCGGGGCCGATATAGACCCACAGACTTACGCAACGCAAGGTCCGGCTCCGCAGGCCTCGCGCAAGCTCAACGATTATTTGCACTCTTACTTCATTAAGGAGCTCGCCGAAGATGAGCGATCTGAATAACCCTGGCCTGGTGCGCGACATCAAACTGCTGATCATCGATGCCCTGGGCCTCGAAGACATCAGCGTCGACGATATCGGCGACGAGCAGACGCTGTTCGGCGAAGGCCTGGGCCTGGATTCTGTCGACGCGCTGGAACTGGGTCTGGCCATCCAGAAAAAATACGGCATCAAGATCGACGCCGACGCCAAAGACACCCGTAACCACTTCACCAACGTGGCGAGCCTTGCGGCGTTCGTCACGGCAAAACAGGCAGCTTGAGACCGGACCATGCAAACTCGTGACGACATTTTCAACACCTTGCGCGATGCCTTGGTCGAGCTGTTCGAACTGGATCCGGCGCGTATCAGCCTGGAATCCAATCTGTATCAGGATCTGGAAATCGACAGCATCGACGCGGTCGACCTGATCGATCACATCAAACGCCAGACCGGCAAAAAAATCGCCGCCGAAGAATTCAAGTCGGTGCGCACCGTCGGCGACGTGGTCGAGGCGGTCTACCGTCTGGTTCAACCGGCCGCATGAGCCGATTGATCGGCCTCGGCCTGCTGCTGGCGGGCCTGCTGTACCCCTTTGCGGTGTATTTCGGCATGGAGCACTTCGCCCCGTGGCAGTTCGGGCTGCTGCTGGGAAGCCTGTGGCTGGCGCGCGCGCTGACCGGCGAGCGCAAGCCCGGCAGTCTGTGGATGGCCTGCGTGGCGATCGTTTTCTGCGTGATGCTGGCGCTGTTCGACAGCCCGCTGTTGCTGCGCTGGTACCCGGTGCTGATCAGCGGCTTCATGCTGGCGCTGTTCAGCCTGAGCCTGAAATGGGGTCCGCCGATGGTCGAGCGCCTGGCGCGAATCCGCGAGCCGCAACTGCCGCCCGAGGCGATCCGCTACACCCGCCAGGTCACCGTGGCCTGGAGCGTGTTTTTCTTCTGCAATGGTTTGTGCGCCGCCCTCCTGACCCTGTGGGCGCCGCTGAATTGGTGGATGTTGTACACCGGCCTGATCTCCTACGGATTGATCGGCCTGATGTTTGCCATTGAATGGCTGATACGACAACGGGTAAGAGGCCGTAAATGAACTGGATAAAACTTGAGCACCTGTTGCTCAAGGCCCTGCCGGGGCGAGTGATCACCGACACCCCGGCCCTCGACCACGCGCAACTGCGCGAGCAGGCGCTGAGCATTGCCGCCGGCCTGCAGGCACGCGGCGTGCAGCGTATGGCAGTGCATCTGGAAGATGCCGCCGACCTCGCCAGTGCCCTGCTCGGTGCCTGGCGCGCCGGCGTCAGTGTGTTGCTGCCAGCGGACCTGCAGGCGCAGACCCGCCAGCGCTGGTCGAGTGAGGTCGATGTCTGGCTGACCGATCACAGCGCGGATCTTCACTTGAACGATCTGCAGCAGCCAGCCCTGCCTGGCGCTGAACTGGATCTGGACCAGTGCCACCTGAGCCTGTGCACGTCCGGCTCCAGCGGCGAGCCCAAGCGCATCGACAAGACCTTGCGCCAACTGGCCAACGAGGTCGCGGCGCTGGAGCAACTGTGGGGCGCGGATCTCGGTGAGGCGTGGATCATCGGCAGCGTCGCCACCCAGCACATCTACGGTTTGCTGTTCCGCGTGTTGTGGCCGCTGTGCGCCGGGCGCCCATTCGTGCGCAAGCAACTGGCGTTTCCGGAAGACTTGCAACGCGCCAGCCGCGAACACCCGGCCTTCGCCTGGGTCAGCAGCCCGGCGCTGCTCAAACGCATGGGCGACAACCTCGACTGGCCGGCCCTGAGTGCCGTGCGTCGGGTGTTTTCCTCCGGCGGCGCATTGCCGGCAGACGCCGCGCACAGCCTGCAGCAACGTTTACAGCAGTGGCCGACGGAAATCCTCGGCAGCTCGGAAACCGGCGGCATCGCCTGGCGTCAGGGCGCAAGCCTGTGGCAGCCATTCGCCGGGGTTGAACTGAGCCAGGACAGTGACGGCGCCCTGCTGGTCGCCTCACCCTACCTGCCGGCCGGTCATGTCGAACACACCGCCGATGCCGCACGCATCGCCGTCGACGGTCGCTTCGAGCTACTGGGCCGGCTGGACCGCATCGTCAAACTCGAAGAGAAGCGCATTTCCCTGCCGATGCTGGAACAGGCGCTGATCGCCCACGACTGGGTCGCCGAAGCGCGGCTGGGCGTAGTCCAGGAAAACCGCGCGGTGCTCGGTGCCGTGTTGGTGCTCAGTGAGTCGGGGCTGTTCGCCTTGCGCGAACATGGCCGCCGCAGTCTGACCGAAGCCCTGCGCAAACACCTGAGCCAGCATTGCGAAGCCCTGGCCTTGCCACGGCGCTGGCGCCTGGTGCGGCAACTGCCGCTGAACAGCCAGGGCAAGCTGCCACAGGCCGACATCGACGCGCTGCTGTTGGCGCCACGGCCGAAAGCCCCCGAAGTGCTGGAACAGGTTGAAACCGCGGGCGAGTGGAGCCTGCAACTGGCGGTGCCAGCGGATCTGGCCTACTTCAGCGGCCACTTCCCCAAGGCCCCGGTGTTGCCCGGCGTGGTGCAAGTGGAATGGGCACTGAAACTCGGTCAACAGCTGCTGGACCTGCCGGGTAAATTTGCCGGCATGGAAGTGCTGAAGTTCCAGCAACTGGTGCGCCCGGGCGATGAAATCCAGCTGCACCTGCGCTTTGATCGTGAGCGCGGCAAACTGTATTTCGCCTACCGTAACGACACGGCCACCTGCTCCAGCGGACGGATTCTTTTGGAGCCAAGTCATGCATAACCTGTGGCGAGGGAGCTTGCTTTCGCTGGGCTGCAAAGCGGCCCCAAAACTACTCGGCACACCACCGAGTGCGAGTGCTTCGCACTCGAGCGGGAGCAAGCTCCCTCGCCACAAAGATTGTGTGAGCCGGGGTGAGAACCATGCATAACCCTTGCGCCGTGATCCCGGTCTACAACCACGAAACCGCAATCAGCACCGTGGTTGACGCCCTGCTCGCCCAAGAGCTGCCGTGCATTCTGGTGGACGACGCCAGCAGCCCGTCCTGCGCACGAGTGCTGGACGCCCTGGCTGAACGCGACAACGTGCACTTGGTGCGCCTGACCCTCAATCAGGGCAAGGGTGGCGCGGTGATGACCGGCCTGCGCGAAGCGGCGCACCTGGGGTTCAGCCATGCCTTGCAGGTCGACGCCGACGGCCAGCATGACCTGCAGGACGTCGCCCGTTTCGTCGAAGAATCCCGCGCGCATCCTCAAGCGCTGATCTGCGGTTACCCGCTGTTCGACGACAGCGTGCCCAAGGGCCGTTTGTATGCGCGCTACCTGACCCACGTGATGGTCTGGATCAACACGCTGTCGCTGCAGATCCGCGATTCGATGTGCGGCTTTCGCGTGTATCCACTGGCCCCGACCCTGGCGTTGATCGACTCGGCACGGATCGGCAAGCGCATGGATTTCGACTCGGACATCCTGGTGCGCCTGTCGTGGCGCAATCAGCCGATGCGCTGGCTGCAAACCAGCGTGCATTACCCGCTGGACGGCGTGTCGCACTTCCGCCTGTTTCACGACAACGCGCTGATTTCCAGCATGCACACCCGGTTGTTCTTCGGCATGTTGCTGCGCCTGCCGCTGATCCTCTGGCGCCGGTGGCGAACATGAGCGTCGAGAGCGACAACAAGCACTGGGCCGACCGCGAAGAGCGCGGCAGTTTCCTGCTGATGAAATTCACCGCGCTGGCCGCCAAAGTCCTTGGCCGGCGCCTGCTGAGTCCGTTGCTGTACGGCATCGTTCTGTACTTTTTCCTGTTCGGTCGCACCGCCCGCCACAGCACCTGGCAGTACCAGCAACGACTGGCCGACTGGAGCCAGCGCGACGATTTGCGCCCGAGCCACTGGCGGGTGTTCGGCCAGTTCATGGCGTTCGCCGATTCACTGCTCGACAAGCTCGACGTGTGGAACGGCAAAATCCGCATCGAGCAGATCGAAATCATCGACCCGGCGCTGTTGCGCAATCAGCTGCGCGGCCAGCGTGGACAACTGCTGGTCGGCGCGCACCTGGGCAACCTCGAAGTGTGCCGGGCGCTGGCGGAGATCGGCGAAAAAGTCACCATGAACGTGCTCGTGCACACCAAGCACGCCGAGCAGTTCAACCGTTTGCTCGGCGAGGCCGGGGCGACCAACCTGCGCCTGATTCAGGTCAGCGAACTGGACCCGGTGATCATGCTGCAACTGCACGAACGCCTGGAGCGCGGCGAGTGGCTGGCCATTGCCGGCGACCGTGTGCCGCTGCACGGCGGGCGCAGCGTCACCGTCGACTTTCTCGGCCACCCGGCACCGTTCCCGCAGGGGCCGTGGCTGCTGGCCGGGTTACTCAAATGCCCGGTCAATCTGTTGATGTGCCTGAAACAACCGGACGGCCACTATCGCCTGACCCTCGAGCCGTTTGCCGACAGCGTGACGTGGACACGTCGCGAGCGCGAACAGGTCATTCATCAGTGGGCCACCCGTTATGCGCAGCGCCTGAGTCACTATTGCCTCGAAGCCCCGCACCAATGGTTCAACTTTTACCCTTTCTGGAAGACCGATGACGACGCCAACCCATGAGCCGGTAACCTTCGGCGAACGCCCTTTGCGCATCGAAGACGTGCTGGCCCTGGCCAACCGTCAGGCGCCCGTGCAGTTGCAGAGCGACGCCGATTACCGTGAGCGCATCGCCAAGGGCGCGCGGTTTCTCGACTCGCTGCTGGACAAGGAAGGTGTGATCTATGGCGTGACCACCGGTTACGGCGATTCCTGCGTGGTTGCGGTGCCGCTGCATCACGTCGAGGCGCTGCCGCGTCATCTCTACACCTTCCACGGTTGCGGACTGGGCAAACTGCTCGACGCCCAGGCCACCCGCGCCGTGCTGGCCGCACGTTTGCAGTCGCTGTGCCACGGCGTGTCCGGGGTGCGCATTGAACTGCTGGAGCGCCTGCACGCGTTCCTCGAACACGACATCCTGCCGCTGATTCCCGAAGAAGGCTCGGTGGGCGCCAGCGGCGACCTGACGCCGCTGTCCTACGTCGCCGCGACCCTGTCCGGCGAGCGCGAAGTGATGTTCCGTGGGGAACGCCGACAAGCGGCCGACGTGCATCGCGAACTCGGCTGGACGCCATTGGTGCTGCGCCCGAAAGAAGCGCTGGCCTTGATGAACGGCACGGCAGTGATGACTGGCCTTGCCTGTCTTGCCTACGCCCGCGCCGACTACCTGCTGCAACTGGCCACACGCATCACCGCGCTCAACGTGGTCGCGCTGCAAGGCAATCCGGAACACTTCGACGAACGCCTGTTCGCCGCCAAACCGCACCCGGGGCAGATGCAGGTCGCCGCGTGGCTGCGCAAGGATCTGGCGATCGACGCGCCGACCGCGCCGCTGCATCGCCTGCAGGATCGCTACTCGCTGCGTTGCGCCCCACACGTGCTCGGCGTGCTGGCCGACAGCCTGAGCTGGCTGCGTTCGTTCATCGAAACCGAACTCAACAGCGCCAACGACAACCCGATCATCGACGCCGAAGCCGAGCGCGTGCTGCACGGCGGGCACTTCTACGGCGGGCACATCGCGTTCGCCATGGACAGCCTGAAAAACCTCGTGGCCAACGTGGCCGACCTGCTCGACCGACAACTCGCGCTGCTGGTCGACGAGCGCTACAACCATGGTTTGCCGAGCAACCTGTCCGGCGCCCCGGCGGATCGCGCCATGATCAACCACGGCTTCAAGGCCGTGCAGATCGGCACCAGCGCCTGGACCGCCGAAGCCCTGAAAAACACCATGCCGGCCAGCGTGTTCTCGCGCTCCACCGAGTGCCACAACCAGGACAAGGTGAGCATGGGCACCATCGCCGCCCGCGACGCGATCCGCGTGCTGGAGCTGACCGAACAGGTCGCCGCTGCCACGTTGCTCGCGGCTAACCAAGGTGTGTGGCTGCGCGGTCGCGATCAGGATGCGCGACCGCTGCCGCCCGCTCTGGCCGCCATGCACGAAGCACTGGGCAAAGACTTCCCGCCGGTCATCGAAGACCGTGCGCTGGAAGGCGAACTGCGCCTGTGCCTGCAACGCATCGCCGAGCAACACTGGAGGCTGCATGCGTAGCGCCGGAGTCCTGCACGCCGACACGGAAATCCTCGTGCCGTTCTTCGACGTCGACACGATGCATGTGGTCTGGCACGGGCACTACGTCAAATACCTGGAAGTGGCGCGCTGCGCGCTGCTCGACCAGATCGGCCACAACTACACGCAGATGTCCGAGTCCGGTTATGCATGGCCGATCATCGACCTGCAACTGCGTTATGTGCGTGGCGCGGTGTTCGGCCAGCGCTTGAACGTGCGCGCCAGCCTGGTGGAATGGGAGAACCGGCTGAAGATCAATTACCTGATCACCGACCTGCAGACCGGCGAACGCCTGACCCGCGCCAGCTCGGTGCAAGTGGCGGTCGAGATCAGCAGCCGCGAGATGCAATTGGCCTCACCCAAAGTGTTCACCGATGCGGTGGAAAGGATGCTGCGATGAACCTGATCTGCAAATGCCTCGGTGCGTTGGCACTGCTCGCTGTCTCAAGCCTGGCCAACGCCTTCGATCTGCAACAGCTCAGCGAGCAACTGGCGAAACCGGACGTGATCCACGGCCAGTTCATCCAGGAGAAACACCTGCGCGCCCTGCCCCAGCCACTGATCAGCAAGGGCAGCTTCGTCCTGGCGAAAAACCATGGCCTGCTCTGGTTGCTCAAGACCCCGCTGCAGCAGGACTACCGCATCACCGCCAACGGCATCGCCCGCCGTGACGGCAACGGCTGGCAGATGCTGCCGAACAAGAGCGCCGGGGCCGAGCAGAACCGCTTGTTTCTCGCCGTGCTGCAAGGTGACAGCAGCGGCCTGCAACGGGATTTCGAGCTGGCCCTGAGCGGCGACGCACAGCAATGGAAACTGACCCTGACCCCGCGTTCGGTGCTGCTCAAGCAAGTGTTCAACCAAATCAATATCGACGGCGGTGCGCTGGTACAGACCATCGAACTGCTGGAAACCCAGGGCGACAGCACCGTGCTGCGCATGCAGGACAGCACCGCAAGCCAGCCGTTGAGCGACACGGAGCAACATGACTTTGCCGAGTGAACGCAGGCTGCCGTGGCTGTTCCTGATCCTGCTGCTGGCGGTCGTCGCGCTGGCCGGTTGGCAGTGGCGCGACGGTGCGCCGCTGTCGGCCAACCTCATGGAACTGGTGCCCGGCACTCACCCTGACGCCCTCGAACTGCGCGCCGAACAGCGCATGCAGGAGCCGCTCAACCGGGAAATGCTGGTGCTGGTCGGCCATACCGATCGCCAGCAAGCGGTCGTCATGGCCCAGACCCTGGGCGAGCAATGGCAAGCCAGCGGCCTGTTCGAAAAGGTTCAGTGGAATCTGCAAGCCGACCTCCCGGCCCTGCGCACGCAACTGCTGCAAGGGCGGCTGGCGATGCTCTCGGCGGATGACCGGCAACTGCTGACCGAGCACCCCGATGCGTTTATCCAGCAACGGGTGCAGGCATTGTTCGACCCGTTCAGCGGTTTCAGTCTGGTGCCGAGCCAGGACGACTGGCTGGGCCTCACCGGACGCATCCAGAACAGCCAGCCGAAACACGGCGCGGTGCAACTGGACATCGGCAGCGGAACACTGGTCGCCGATGCCGACGGCAAGAGCTGGGTGCTGCTGCGCGCGCGCACCACCGGCAATGCCTTCGACATGAACCTGCCACTGAAAGTGGCGGACCTGCTCCAGCACAGTCGCGAGCAGGCGGCGAAAGCCGACGTGCAACTGCTGGCCGCCAGCGGTCTGCTCTACGCCGCCAACGGTCAGCAGCAAGCTACCCGCGAAATGACCTGGGTCGGCGGCGGCGCCACCCTCGGCATTTTGCTGTTGCTGCTGTTGGCGTTTCGCCGCTGGCGGGTGTTGCTGGCGTTCGTGCCGGTGCTGGTGGGCATGCTGTTCGGCGCGGTGGCCTGCGTGGCGTTGTTCGGCCACATGCATGTGATGACGCTGGTGCTCGGCTCCAGCCTGATCGGCGTGGCAGTGGATTACCCGCTGCACTATCTGTCGAAAAGCTGGAGCCTCAAGCCGTGGCGCAGCTGGCCGGCATTGCGCCTGACACTCTCCGGGCTGACCTTGAGCCTGATCACCAGCGCCATCGGTTATCTGGCGCTGGCCTGGACGCCATTCCCGGCGCTGACGCAAATCGCGGTGTTCTCCGCCGCCGGATTGCTCGGCGCTTACCTGTCGGCGGTGTGCCTGCTGCCGGCCTTGCTGAAAAACGTTGAGCTGCAGCCGGCGCAATGGCCGCTGCGCCTCGCCGAACGCCTGGTGAAGTTGCGCGAAACCCTGCTCGAACATGTACGCACCCCGGTACTGCTGGCGCTGCTGATCGCGTTCTGCGCCGGCGGTCTGGTGCAACTGCAAAGCAAGAACGACATCCGCCAATGGGTCGGCGCACCGCAACGGCTGACCGACGAGGCGCAGACCATCGCGCGCATCACCGGCTACCAGCCGACCAGCCAGTTCTTCCTGGTGCGCGGGGCCAATCAGCAGGAACTGCTGGAGCGTCAGGCCGCGTTGAGCGAACGTCTGCAGCAACTGGTCAACCTCGACAAGCTGCAAGGCTATCTGGCCCTCGATCAACTGCTCAGCCCACCGAGCCAGCAACAGCAGGTTCGCGAGGCACTGAGCCAACTGCCGCAGTTCTGGCAGCCATTGCTCGACCTCGGCGTACCGCTCGCCGCGCTGCAATCCGAGTTGCAACAGTTGCAGAACCTGCCCGCCGAGGACATCGACGCCGCGCTGGCGGGCCCCTTGGGCGAACCGTACCGCACGCTGTGGCTCGGCCCGACCGATGATGGCGTGGCGGCGATGACCAGCCTGCAAGGTTTGAACAATCCGTCGCTGCTGCGGGTGCAGGCGCTGGACTTACCGGGAGTGATGCTGGTTGATCGTCTCGGCGAGTTGAACAACGTATTCGCCGCGACCCAGATCAGCGCCGCCGAACTGAAACTCGCCTCCTGTGTATTGATCGTGCTGGTGCTGATCGTGCCGTTCGGCTTCGGCGGCGCCTTGCGCATCGTCGCCCTGCCGCTGCTGGCGGCGCTGTGCAGCCTCGCCAGCCTCGGTTGGCTCGGCCAGCCGCTGACCCTGTTCAGCCTGTTCGGCCTGCTGCTCGTAACGGCGATCAGCGTCGATTACGCGATCCTCATGCGTGAGCAGGTCGGCGGCGCGGCTGTCAGCCTGCTGGGCACCTTGCTGGCGGCGCTGACGACCTGGCTGTCGTTCGGTTTGCTGGCGGTGTCGAGTACGCCGGCGGTGAGCAATTTCGGCCTGTCGGTAAGCCTGGGGCTGGCCTTCAGCTTCATCCTCGCGCCGTGGGCCGGACGTCACGCGCACAGCGCCGCCGTCGCGGAGCCGGCAGCGTGATGGTCGTCGGCTTCTGGCTGATGGCCCTGGCGTTGTTCGCCGTGGCGACCCGTGTCGGCCGGTATTTCGGCCTGATCCCGATCGTCAGCCAGTTGCTCCTGGCAAGCTTCGGTTTGCCGCTGCTGATGTATTTCTGGATCGAACCGGGCTGGCAGCTCAGCGGCGCCGAGCTGATCGCGCCCGTGTGGCTGAAAGACCTCTACAGCCTGAGTTTCGCCTTGTTGCTCGGGCACATCCTCAGCGATGTGATCGACCTGCGTCTGGACCGCCAGAGCGTGAAAATCGCCGTGCCGAGTTTTGCCGTGCCGTTCGCCTGCGGGCTGGCGGTCGCCTGTTGGCTGTTGCCGACGCAACCGTGGCTGAACTCGCTGGCGATCGGTCTGGTGTTCGCGATCACCGCGATCCCGGTGCTGTACCTGTACTTGCGCCACATCGATTACCCGCCCGCCGCCACAAGGCGTCTGGTGCAGACCGCGATCCTGATCGATCTGACCTGCTGGACGCTGTTCGGCCTCGCTCAGGGCAGCCTGCATTTGAGCAGTCTGTTGCTGCCACTTGGATTGGCCTGCGTGCCGGTGCTGCTGCATCTGCTCCGTGTGCGTCG
Source organism: Pseudomonas sp. MG-9 (assembly GCF_018729515.1). Classification (NCBI taxonomy): domain Bacteria; kingdom Pseudomonadati; phylum Pseudomonadota; class Gammaproteobacteria; order Pseudomonadales; family Pseudomonadaceae; genus Pseudomonas; species Pseudomonas sp. MG-9. Next base: position 339,619 of record NZ_JAHHZH010000004.1, on the reverse strand, counting down.
ACCGCTGACTTACAGCCTCGGCTTCTTCGCGCTGCTGGTGCTGACCGAGCACTACAAGCTCAACGCACTGATTTTCGGCATCGGTTACCTGTTGTGCATGGCGCTGCTGAAAGTGCCGTTGGTGCTGCCATTGCCAGCGCTGTGGATGAGCCGCTTGCAGACGTGGATCGCGATCCCGCTGATCCTCACCTTCGGCATCGTGCAGATCGACGTGCACAGCGCCCTCGCCAGCCTTGGTGCGCTGCAATGGGTGGCACTGCTGCTGTTGCCGATTGCCAGTAAACTGCTCGGCAACTGGCTCGGTCTGGGCTGGGCCGGCGCGTCGTTCGAAGGCGCCAGCCGCTGGCGCGAAAGCGTGCTGCTGAACATCCGCGGCCTGAGCGAAATCGTCTTTCTCAACCTGTTGCTGCAACAACAGCTCATCAGCCCGGCGCTGTACTTCGCACTGATGCTGATGGGCCTGATCGCGACGCTGTTGCCGGCCCTGATCGGCCTGCATCGCGCGCCCCTGAACTTGCAAAACCCACTGTCCCGGAGCTCACGTGCCAATCGTTGAAATGGAATCCCGTCAGGTCGTGATCATCGGCGCGGGCCCATCCGGGGCCATCGCCGCCGCATTGCTCAAGCGCAAGGGCCACGATGTGCTGGTGATCGAGCGCCAGCATTTTCCAAGGTTTTCCATCGGTGAAAGCTTGCTCAGTCATTGTCTGGATTTCGTCGAAGAGGCCGGCATGCTCGACGCGGTCAACGCCGCCGGATTCCAGCGCAAGACCGGTGCCGCGTTCGCCTGGGGCGAGCGCTACAGCGCCTTCGATTTCGGCGATACCTTCACCGGCGGCAAGCCGACCACGTTCCAGGTGCAGCGCGCCGATTTCGACAAGCTGCTGGCCGATCAGGCAGTGCTGCAAGGTGTCGAGATCCGCTATGGCGACGCCATCGTCCGCGTCGATTTCAACCGCGCCAAACCGCAGCTTGACGTGCTGCGCGAAGACGGTAGCGAGTACCGCATCCAAGCGAATTTCGTGCTCGACGCCAGCGGTTACGGTCGGGTGCTGTCGCGCCTGCTCGATCTGGAAGCACCGTCGAATTTCCCGGTGCGCCAGGCGGTGTTCACCCACGTCGAAGATCACATCGACAACCCGGCCTTCGACCGCGAAAAGATCCTCGTCACCACCCACCCAGAGCATCGCGACATCTGGTTCTGGACGATCCCGTTCAGCCATGGTCGCTGCTCGGTGGGCGTAGTCGCTGCCGCCGAACACTTCAACGGCCGCGATACCGATCTGGATGCCTGCCTGCGCGGTTTCATCGCCGAGACCCCAAGCCTCGCCGGCGTGCTGAACAACGCCGTGTGGGACACCCCGGCGCGCACCCTCGGCGGCTATGCGGCCAACGTCAAAACCCTGCACGGCCCGGGCTTCGCCCTGCTCGGCAACGCGGCGGAATTTCTCGATCCGGTGTTTTCCTCCGGCGTGACCATCGCCATGCGCTCGGCGAGCATGGCCGCCGCCGTCCTGCACCGGCAGTTGCAGGGCGAAACCGTCGACTGGCAGCGCGAGTTCGCCGAGCCGCTCAAACGCGGGGTCGACACCTTCCGTTGCTACGTCGAGGGCTGGTACGCCGGCACCTTTCAGGACGTGATTTTTTATGAAGACAGCCAGGCGGACATTCGCCGGATGATCTGCTCGATCCTCGCCGGTTACGCCTGGGATGAACGCAACCCGTTCGTCAGCGAAGCGCGCCGCCGGTTGAAGATGATTTCCGAACTCTGTGCAAAGGACGCCCCATGAATTACTTGAGCGACAGCTACGTCGAGGAAACCCGCTTCGGCTTCTGGTTCCTGCGCAGCCACACCTGGCAGCACCATGTGTTGCGCGTGGCGATCAACGACCTGCGCGGGCTCTTCAGCGAGGCGCTGCCGGCCAATCCGGTGCTGCTGGATGCCGGCTGTGGCCAAGGCAAGTCGTTCCGGTATCTGCGCCAGACCTTCGCGCCACAGCGTTTGATCGGCGTCGATGCCGACCCGCACAGTCTGCAATTGAGCGCCGAAGAAGCAGCGCGGCAAGGCTTTGACGTGGAACTGCTCGGCAGCGACTGCGCGACGCTCAACGTGGCGGACGCCAGTGTCGACCTGCTGTTCTGCCACCAGACCTTTCATCACCTGGTCGAACAGGAAAAAGCCCTCGCCGAGTTCTACCGCGTACTCAAGCCGGGCGGTTATCTGCTGTTCGCCGAGTCCACCGAGGCCTACATTGATACCTGGATAATCCGCTGGCTGTTCCGCCATCCGATGCAGGTGCAGAAGAGTGCCGCGCAGTACCTGGAGATGATTCGCCAGCAGGGTTTCGAGTTCGGTGAACGCAATGTCTCGTACCCGTATCTGTGGTGGAGCCGGTCGAAGGATTTCGGTTTGCTGGAACGGTTTGGGGTGCGCAAGCCGAAACCGTTTGGCGAGCGCGAGGAAACCTTGGTGAATGTCGTTGCCCGCAAGCCGCTTGAAGGTGGTCTCTGATGCGACACATAACCTGTAGGAGTGAGCCTGCTCGCGATAGCGGTAGGTCAACCAACATGTTTTTCGAATGTGCCACCGTCATCGCGAGCAGGCTCACTCCTACAAGGTTTGTGGTGTGGCTGATGTTGGTGATGTTCGCCCTGCTAAGTGGTTGCGCCAGCCAGGCCCCGCTGCCCGCGAGCAACCCGACTTTGCCCCTGCCGCTGCAACTGCACATCGAACGCCAGCAAGCCGATCAGCGTCAGGACTGGCTGCTGGTGATCCAGCGCGAAGGCCCTGGCATTCGCTGGTCGATGATGGACCCGCTGGGCATTCCTCAGGCCCGTCAGCAACTGATCGACGGGCGCTGGCAGGCCGACGGTCTGCTGCCGCCCAACCCGGAAGCCCGGGAGCTGTTTGCCGCGCTGCTGTTCGCCCTGACCCCGTCCGGCGAGCTGTTGCGCAATTATCCCGCCGCGCAGCAACAGGCTGGGCAACGCTCGCTGCCGCCACGCTGGGCGATCCGTTATGCACAACCGTTGAGCTTCGAATTGAATCTGCCCCAAGGCCCGCACTATCGGGTTTCTCCCCTCGGTGAATCGACGCCATGACTGCCTACCTCAATGCCCTCGGCGTGATCTGCGCCCTGGGTCGCGACAAGCATCAAGTCGCGCAGAATCTGTTTGCCGGTGACTGCTCGGGCATGCGCCGCGAATCCGGCTGGGTCGCCGGGCGTGAACTGCCCGTGGCGGCAGTGCACGGTGAGCTGGCGGCGATCCCGGCCGAACTGGCCGACCAGAGCAGCCGCAACAATCAACTGCTGCTGGAAGCTGCGTTGCAGATTCGCGCTGACATCGACCGGGCCATCCAGACTTATGGCCGCGAGCGCATCGGTGTGGTGCTCGGCACCAGCACTTCGGGCATCGACGAAGCCAGCCGCGGTCTGGCGCACTACATCCGCGAGCAACAGTTCCCTGTTGAGTACGACTATCGGCAACAGGAGCTCGGCGCACCGGCGAATTTTCTGGCCGACTGGCTGCAACTCAGCGGCCCGGCCTACGTGATCTCCACCGCCTGCACCTCTAGCGCCCGGGCCTTAATGAGCGCGCAGCGCCTGCTTGATCTGGGCCTGTGCGATGCCGTGCTGTGCGGCGGGGTCGACAGCCTGTGCAAACTCACGCTCAACGGTTTCAGCGCGCTGGAGGCGGTGTCCGACGAGCGCTGCAATCCGTTCTCGGCCAACCGCAACGGCATCAACATCGGCGAAGCGGCGGTGCTGTTCCTGATGAGCAAGCAGCGGGACGGCGGCCCGGCCATCGCCCTGCTCGGCGCCGGAGCCAGCTCCGATGCGCACCATATTTCCGCCCCGGAACCGAGCGGCCGCGGCGCCCTGCAAGCGATGCAGAAAGCCTTGAACCGCGCACAGCTGCAAGCTGCGCAAATCCATTACCTGAACCTGCACGGCACGGCGACCCAGCATAACGATGCGATGGAAAGTCTGGCGGTCGCCACCCTGTTCCCGGACGGCGTGGCTTGCTCGTCGACCAAGCCAATGACCGGTCATACCCTCGGCGCGGCCGGTGCGCTGGAAGCGGCGTTCTGCTGGCTGAGCCTGAGCGCCGACAATCCGCAACAAGCCTTGCCACCGCACGTCTGGGATGCCCAGGCCGATCCCGACCTGCCGGCCCTGAACTGGGTGACCGCGAGCGAACGCCTGTCGTCCATTGCACCCCGCTACCTGATGAGCAACTCGTTTGCCTTCGGGGGCAACAACGTCAGCCTGATTATCGGAGACGCACCATGACCGACTGGCCGCTCGCCGAACTGCTGCCCCACGCTGGCGACATGATTCTGATCGATCGCATCCTCAGTTTCGACGAGGAGCAGATACACACGTGCCTCACGGTCAAGCCCGACGGTTTGTTCAGCCTGTCCGACGGCAGCCTGCCGGCGTGGGTCGGCGTTGAGTTGATGGCGCAGAGTGTCGCCGCGTTCGCCGGTTGCCACGCACGGCAGAAGGGCAACCCGGTGGTGCTGGGTTTCCTGCTCGGCACGCGTAAATTCGAGTGCAACGTCGAGGTGTTCCCGGCCGGCAGCGAACTGACCATCCATGGCATCCGTTCGCTGGAAGACGACAACGGCATGGGCGTGTTCGAATGCCACATCCACGGGCCCGGCATCGAGGCCAGCGCGCGGTTGAATGTGTTCCGTCCACCCCAGCCATCCCAATATCTTGAACAAAACCGGGAGTCGAACGATGACTGAATCCGTACTGGTCACCGGCTCCAGCCGTGGCATCGGCCGCGCCATTGCCTTGCGTCTGGCGCAGGCCGGGCACGACATCGTCCTGCATTGCCGCAGCGGCGTTGTCGAAGCCCAAGCGGTGCAGACCGAGATCCAGGCGCTGGGTCGCAAGGCGCGCATCCTGCAATTCGACGTCGCCGACCGCGAAACCTGCAAAACCATACTTGAGGCCGACGTCGAAACCCACGGCGCCTATTACGGTGTGGTGCTCAACGCCGGACTGACCCGCGACGGCGCCTTCCCGGCGCTGAGCGATGACGATTGGGACGTGGTGCTGCGCACCAACCTCGACGGTTTCTACAACGTCCTGCACCCGGTGATGATGCCGATGATCCGCCGTCGCGCCGCCGGTCGGATCGTCTGCATCACCTCGGTGTCGGGATTGATCGGCAACCGTGGCCAAGTCAATTACAGCGCCTCCAAGGCCGGGGTGATCGGCGCTGCAAAAGCGTTGGCGATCGAGCTGGGCAAGCGCAAAATCACGGTTAACTGCGTCGCGCCGGGTCTGATCGACACGGCGATGCTGGATGAAAACGTGCCGGTGGAAGAGCTGATGAAAATGATCCCCGCACAACGCATGGGCACCCCGGAAGAGGTCGCCAGTGCGGTGAATTTCCTGATGTCGGCGGAAGCCTCGTACATCACCCGCCAGGTCCTGGCGGTCAACGGAGGCTTGTGCTGATGAAGCGCGTCGTCGTCACCGGCATGGCCGGCATCACCTCGCTGGGCAGCGACTGGCAGACCATCGCCGGCAACTTCGCGGCCAACCGCAGCGGCATCCGCCGGATGGACGAGTGGGACCGCTTCAGCGAACTCAACACGCGTCTGGCCGGTCCGATCGATGACTTTGTCGTCCCGGCGCACTGGACGCGCAAGCAACTGCGCAGCATGGGCCGGGTGTCGCGGCTGGCGGTGGGCGCGGCAGAACAGGCCCTGGCGGATGCCGGCCTGCTCGGCGACGAATCGATCAAGGACGGGCGCATGGGCGTTGCCTGCGGTTCGTCCACCGGCAGCACCGACGAGATCAAGGCGTTCGGCAACATGCTGCTCAACTCGGTCGCCGAGGGCCTCAACGCCAACTCCTACGTGCGGATGATGCCGCACACCACCGCCGCCAACATCAGCATCTTCTTCGGCCTCACCGGGCGCCTGATCCCGACGTCCAGCGCCTGCACCAGCGGCAGCCAGGGCATCGGCTATGCCTATGAGGCGATCAAGTTCGGCCGTCTGCCACTGATGCTCGCCGGCGGTGCCGAAGAACTGTGCCCGACTGAAGCGATGGTCTTCGACGCGCTCTACGCCACCAGCCTGAAAAACGATGCGCCGCAGACCAGCCCACGTCCGTACGACAAGGGCCGCGATGGCCTGGTGATCGGCGAAGGCGGCGGCATGCTGGTGCTCGAAGAGCTGGAACATGCCCTGGCTCGCGGCGCGCGGATCCACGCGGAAATCGTCGGTTTCGGCAGCAACGCCGACGGCCAGCACACCACCCGCCCGGAACAGATCACCATGCGCCGCGCCATGGAACTGGCGCTGGAAGACGCCGGGCTCACACCGGATGCCATCGGCTACGTCAACGGCCACGGCACCGCGACAGAACAGGGCGACATTGCCGAAACCCTGGCCACCAGCAGCCTGTTCGGTGAACGCATGCCGATCAGCTCGCAGAAGAGTTTCCTCGGCCACACGCTCGGGGCCTGTGGGGCGCTGGAGTCGTGGTTCAGTATCGAAATGCTCAATCGCGACCTGTACGTGCACACGCTCAACCTCGATGAGGTCGATCCGCACTGCGGCAAGCTCGACTACCTGCGCGGCGAATTCCGCCCGATGCACCACGAGTATGTGATGAACAACAATTTCGCTTTTGGTGGCGTCAACACCTCGTTGATTTTCCGCCGCTGGCCGTAACCGTATCAATCCAGGTCAAGGAGACCTCCATGCGTTTCAACAAACTCGCCATTGCCTCCCTGCTGCTCTGCGCCTTGCCGGCGGTCAGCCAGGCCCGTGACACCCAGGTCTTCCTGCCGTTCGACAAAGCGGTGGCCGAAGCGACCCGCAGCGGCAAGATCGATGGCAGTGTGAAGTTCTACCTGGCCGGCAACGCCCCGGCCGGCAAAGTCACCGTCGTGAGCAGCGGCGCCGTGACCAACAAAAAGACCAACGCCTTCAACAAGTCCGATCAGGTGGCCTGCGAATGGGTCGTGCAATCGGCCATCATCAGCCTGCACCAAGCGGCAAAAAGCGCCGGCGCCAACGCCGTGACCAACATCGTCAGCTTCTACAAGAGCAACGAGCGCAAGGACTCGCAGAACTACGAATGCCACGCCGGCGCGATCATGGCCGGCGTTGCATTGAAGGGTGATCTGGCGAACGTGCAGTAATCGCCGGAGCACTGTCACCAGGGCGCCATCGGGCGCCCTTTTCGTTTTCAGCATCTACACTCGTTTTGACAAGCCAGCACACCTCGCCTGTCAGAGCGGCGAGCCCTGTCCATCGAGCACTCGCGGTTCTCTTTCACCGTCAAGGAGATGACCATGCATGTGAAAGCCCTGATTGCCGCCGCGTTACTTGGTTTTTTGCCCAGCGCCAGCCACGCCACGAATCTGATGTACATGCCATTCGAGACCGTGCTCTCGGACGCGATCCGCGCCGGGCGGCTGGACGGCAGCGTGAAGTTCTTTCTGATCGGCAATGGGCCGCAGGGCACGCAGCAAATGTTGCGCCGGGACGTGGTCAGCGATTTACGCACCAACGGCTTCAACAAGAGTGATCACGCTTCGTGCGAGTGGGTGCTGCAGTCGAACCTGATCAAATTGCAGGCCGACGCCAAGCGGGTCGGGGCGAATGCAGTGGTCAATATCGTCAGTTATTACGACCAGCATGTGCGCAAGGATTTGAATACCTATGAGTGCCGGGCCGGGGTGTTCGTGACGCGGGTGGCGTTGAAGGGGGATTTGGTGCGGTTGCCTTAACGGCAAGATCAAAAGATCGCAGCCTTCGGCAGCTCCTACAGGGACCACATATCCATGTAATGTAGGAGCTGCCGAAGGCTGCGATCTTTTGGCGGCAGGTCAAACACCCTCGACCTTGCGCGTGAGCAGTTCGACAAACGCCTTGGCCATCGGCGACTTCTGATCCTTGCGCTGCACCAGCCACACCGCCGACACCGCCTCCGGATCGAGCAACGGTCGATAGACCACACCGTCGATGCGCATCCGCTGATAGGACGCCGGCAACACCGAAACCCCCAGCCCCGCCGCGACCAGACCGATGATGGTCATCGCCTCACCGGCCTCCTGGGCGAAGTGCGGGCTGAACCCGGCATCGCGCGCCAGACTCAGCAATTGCGCATACAGACCGCTGCCGTAGCTGCGCGGGAAGAACACGAACGGTTCCAGCGCCAGCGCCGAGAGGAATAGCCCTTCCTCAGTGCCCTGCGCCAACGGATGCTTGGAGCCGAGCACCGCCACCAGCGGCTCACGCATCAGTTCCACCACATTCAGCGAATCCGGCAGGCCCAGCGGGCGCATGATCCCGACCTCGATCGACTCATCCACCAGGCCCTCGGCGACTTGTGTGCTGCTCATCTCCCGCAAGTTGAGGTGCACTGCCGGAAAACGCTGGCGAAAGGCAAAGATCGCCTGGGGAATGGTCGAGTTGAACGGTGCCGACGAGGTGAAGCCGATTTTCAATTCGCCCAGCTCACCGAGTTGCGCACGCCGGGCGACATCCGCCGCCTTGTCGACCTGCGCCAGCACCAGCCGAGCCTCTTCCAGGAACAATCGGCCGGCCTCACTCAGTTCGACCCGACGATTGGTGCGTTCGAACAACCGGGCACCGACCTCTTGCTCCAGCGCCTGAATCTGCTGGCTCAGCGGCGGCTGGGAGATGCCCAGCACCTGTGCAGCGCGGCCGAAATGCAGCTCTTCGGCGACGGCGATGAAGTAGCGCAAGTGACGCAATTCCATGGACACCCCATTAGGTCGTTAAAGCTATCAAACAGGTCGAACAATATATTGGATAGAAACATTAGCCAGCTATATGATTTTTTCATTGCCTGCCTGGCCGTGCCCTCCGAGGTCTGAAGTGAAAACAGCTGTCGCCCCCCTGGCCCATGAAGTCCCGCCTGCTGCCGCGGACGATGTGATCGCCGAGCTGCAAGAGATCTACATCGAAAAAGGCACGCCGATGTTCATGCGCACAGTGCTGGCGCTGTTCAGCGGCGGCTTCGCGACCTTTGCCCTGCTGTACTGCGTGCAACCGATGATGCCGCTGCTGTCCCACGAGTATTCGATCAACGCGGCGCAGAGCAGCCTGATCCTCTCGGTGGCGACCGGCATGCTGGCCTTCGGTCTGTTGATCACCGGGCCGATTTCCGACCGCATCGGGCGCAAACCGGTGATGGTCGCGGCGCTGTTCGCCGCCGCCCTGTGCACCATCGCCAGTTCGATGATGCCGAGCTGGCACGGGGTGTTGATCATGCGTGCGCTGATCGGGCTGTCATTGAGCGGCCTGGCGGCGGTGGCGATGACCTACCTGAGCGAAGAGATCCATCCGCAGCACATTGGCCTGGCGATGGGCCTGTACATTGGCGGCAACGCGATTGGCGGGATGAGCGGGCGGTTGATCACCGGGGTGCTGATCGACTTTGTCAGCTGGCACACGGCGATGCTGGTGATCGGCGGCCTGGCGCTGGTCGCGGCGGCGGTGTTCTGGAAGATCCTTCCCGAGTCGCGCAACTTCCGCGCACGCTCACTGCACCCACACAGCCTGCTCGACGGCTTCACCATGCACTTTCGCGACGCCGGCCTGCCGCTGCTGTTTCTGGAAGCGTTCGTGCTGATGGGCGCGTTCGTCACCCTGTTCAACTACATCGGCTATCGCCTGCTGGCCGCGCCGTACAACCTTGATCAGGTGTTCGTCGGGCTGCTCTCGGTGGTGTACCTGTCGGGCATCTACAGTTCGGCGAAGATTGGTTCGCTGGCCGACAAACTGGGGCGGCGCAAGGTGTTGTGGGCAACCATTGCGCTGATGTTCGCCGGCCTTGCGCTGACCATGTTCACGCCGCTGTTGCTGGTGATCGTCGGCATGCTGATCTTTACCTTCGGCTTTTTTGGCGCGCACTCGGTGGCGAGCAGCTGGATCGGGCGGCGGGCGACCAAGGCCAAGGGGCAGGCGTCGTCGTTGTACCTGTTCAGCTATTACGCCGGTTCGAGTATTGCCGGGACGGCAGGCGGGGTGTTCTGGCATCTCGGCGGGTGGAATGGCATCGGTCTGTTTATCGGCTCGCTGTTGCTGATCGCGCTGTTGGTGGCGTTGAAACTGGCGAAGTTGCCGCCACTCAGCGGTGTCAAAGCCTGAAGCGCAACCCATGTAGGAGTGAGCCTGCTCGCGATAGCGGTGTGTCAGCCAACATATTGGGCGACTGGCTCACCGCTATCGCGAGCAGGCTCACTCCTACAATTGATCTGCGTACGACGTTGAATCGTGGAAACAAAAACGCCCGACATTTAGCCGGGCGTTTTTTATTGTGTGGCGATCACTCGTGATACTGCGCCGACAACTCGTGCACCGCGCGCAGGAACGCGCCTGCATGCTCCGGATCCACCTCAGGGGTGATGCCGTGGCCGAGGTTGAACACGTGGCCGCTGCCCTTGCCGTAGCTGGCCAGAATGCGCCCGACTTCAGTGCGGATCGCTTCAGGCTTTGCGTACAGCACGGTCGGGTCCATGTTGCCTTGCAGCGCGACCTTGTCGCCAACGCGGGCGCGGGCGCTGCCGATGTCGCAGGTCCAGTCCAGACCCAGTGCGTCGGCACCGGCTTCGGCGATACTTTCCAGCCACAGACCGCCGTTCTTGGTGAACAGGATCACCGGCACCTTGCGACCATCGTGCTCGCGGATCAGGCCGCTGACGATTTTCTTCATGTAAGCCAGGGAGAACTCCTGGTACGCCGCCGCCGACAGGTTGCCGCCCCAGGTATCGAAGATCTGCACCGCTTGCGCGCCGGCCTGGATCTGGCCGTTGAGGTACGAGGTCACCGACTGCGCCAGCTTGTCCAGCAACAGGTGCATGGCTTGCGGGTTGTCGTAGAGCATCGCCTTGGTCTTGCGGAAGTCTTTCGACGAGCCGCCTTCAACCATGTAAGTCGCCAGGGTCCATGGGCTGCCGGAGAAACCGATCAGCGGCACACGGCCGTTCAGCTCGCGGCGGATGGTACTGACCGCGTCCATCACGTAGCCGAGATCCTTGTGCGGATCCGGGATCGGCAGCGCCTCGATGTCTGCCAGGGTGCTGACAACTTTCTTGAAGCGCGGACCTTCACCGGTCTCGAAGTACAGACCCTGGCCCATGGCATCGGGGATGGTGAGGATGTCGGAAAACAGGATCGCCGCGTCCAGTTGTGGATAACGGTCGAGCGGTTGCAACGTGACTTCGCAAGCGAATTCCGGATTCATGCACAGGCTCATGAAATCACCGGCATGGGCACGGCTGGCGCGGTATTCAGGCAGGTAGCGGCCGGCCTGGCGCATCATCCACACCGGGGTGACGTCAACGGGTTGCTTGAGCAGGGCGCGGAGGAAACGGTCGTTCTTCAGGGCAGTCATGTCGGCATCCGGAAAAAAAGTGCGGGCATTTTCTCAGAGCGCGACGCAAAAGGCACGGATGCAGGTCAGCCTTTTGTCTATCGGGTCAATTTATTGCGTTGGAGTACAGAGTCTGCAGCACCCAAAAACAACTGTAGGAGTGAGCCTGCTCGCGATAGCGGTGTTTCAGTCAATGCATCAGGTGACTGATCTACCGTCATCGCGAGCAGGCTCACTCCTACAAGGTATTGCGTTGTTTGGTTAGACGCCCAGGTAGTCGAGGATCCCTTCGGCGGCATTGCGGCCTTCGAAGATCGCCGTCACCACCAGGTCGGAGCCGCGCACCATGTCGCCACCGGCGAAGATTTTCGGATTGCTGGTCTGGTGCTTGTACTGACCTTGCTCAGGCGCGACGACGCGGCCCTGGCTGTCGGTCTGGATCTCGAACTGCTCGAACCACGGCGCCGGGCTCGGACGGAAACCGAACGCGATGACCACGGCGTCGGCCGGGATGATCTCTTCGGAACCCGGGATTGGCTCGGGGCTGCGGCGGCCACGGGCGTCCGGTTCGCCGAGACGGGTCTCGACCACCTTCACGCCTTCAACCTTGTCTTCGCCAACGATGGCGATCGGCTGGCGGTTGTAGAGGAATTTCACGCCTTCTTCCTTGGCGTTCTTCACCTCTTTGCGCGAGCCGGGCATGTTCGCTTCGTCACGACGATAAGCGCAGGTCACCGACTTGGCGCCCTGGCGGATCGAAGTACGGTTGCAGTCCATCGCCGTGTCGCCACCGCCGAGCACCACAACCTTCTTGCCTTTCATGTCGACGAAATCTTCCGGCGACTTTTCAAAGCCCAGGTTGCGGTTGACGTTGGCGATCAGGAAGTCCAGCGCGTCATAGACGCCCGGCAGGTCCTCACCGGCAAAACCGCCCTTCATGTAGGTGTAGGTGCCCATGCCCATGAACACGGCATCGTATTCGGCGAGCAGTTGCTCCATGGTCACGTCCTTGCCGACCTCGGTGTTGAGGCGGAATTCGATGCCCATGCCGGTGAAGACTTCGCGGCGATTGCTCAGCACGGTCTTCTCAAGCTTGAACTCGGGGATGCCGAAGGTCAGCAGACCGCCGATTTCCGGGTTCTTGTCGAACACCACCGGGGTCACGCCGCCACGTACCAGCACGTCGGCACAACCGAGGCCCGCCGGGCCCGCGCCGATGATCGCGACACGCTTGCCGGTCGGTTTGACCTTGGACATGTCCGGTCGCCAGCCCATGGCGAACGCGGTGTCGGTGATGTACTTCTCGACCGAACCGATGGTCACCGCACCGAAACCGTCGTTGAGGGTGCAGGCCCCCTCGCACAGACGATCCTGTGGGCACACCCGGCCGCAGACTTCCGGCAGGGTGTTGGTCTGGTGCGACAGCTCGGCGGCCTGGAGGATGTTGCCCTCGGCCACCAATTTGAGCCAGTTGGGAATGAAGTTGTGCACCGGGCACTTCCATTCGCAATACGGGTTGCCGCAACCCAGGCAGCGATGGGCCTGATCGGCCGACTGCTGGGGTTTGAACGGTTCGTAGATTTCCACGAACTCTTTCTTGCGTTGACGCAACAGTTTCTTCTTCGGATCCTTGCGCCCGACATCGATGAACTGGAAGTCGTTATTCAGACGTTCAGCCATTGTTAAAACCTCATCAAACTCTTCAGGCGCATATCACTGCGGGTTGGCACGAGTGCTGGAAAGCAACGATTTCAGGTTGGCAGCCTTCGGCTTGACCAGCCAGAAACGGCGCAAGTAGTCATCAAGGTTTTCGGCGAGTTCACGACCCCACTCGCTGTCGGTTTCCTTGACGTACTCGTTCAGCACGTTTTGCAGGTGGCTGCGATAGGCTTCCATCGCCTCGCCGCTGATCCGCTGGATTTCCACCAGTTCGTGGTTGACCCGGTCAACGAAGGTGTTGTCCTGGTCGAGCACGTAGGCGAAACCACCGGTCATGCCAGAGCCGAAGTTGTAACCGGTCTTGCCCAATACGCAGACGAAACCACCGGTCATGTACTCGCAGCAGTGATCGCCAGTGCCTTCCACGACGGTGTGGGCACCAGAGTTACGCACGGCGAAACGCTCGCCTGCGGTGCCGGCGGCGAACAGCTTGCCGCCAGTGGCGCCGTACAGGCAGGTGTTGCCGATGATGGCACTGTTCTGAGTCTGATAGACGCTGCCCTTCGGCGGCACGATGACCAGCTTGCCGCCAGTCATGCCTTTGCCGACGTAGTCGTTGGCGTCGCCTTCCAGGTACATGTTCAGACCGCCGGCGTTCCACACGCCGAAGCTCTGACCGGCCGTCCCTTTGAAGCGGAAGGTGATCGGCGCGTTGGCCATGCCCTGATTGCCGTGCTTGCGCGCGATTTCGCCGGAGATCCGCGCACCGATCGAACGGTCGCAGTTGCAGATGTCCAGATCGAACTCGGCGCCGCTGAGGTCGTTGATCGCCGACGTCGCCATGTCGACCATTTTCTCGGCCAGCAGGCCCTGGTCGAACGGCGGGTTGCGCTCAACGCCACAGAATTGCGGTTTGTCCGCCGGGATATGATCGCTGCCCAGCAGCGGGGTCAGATCCAGGTGATGTTGCTTGGCGGTCTGGCCTTCGAGGATTTCCAGCAGATCGGTACGGCCGATCAGCTCTTCGAGGGAACGCACACCGAGCTTGGCCAGCCACTCACGGGTTTCTTCGGCGACGTAGGTGAAGAAATTCACCACCATGTCGACGGTACCGATGTAGTGATCCTTGCGCAGCTTCTCGTTCTGAGTCGCGACGCCGGTGGCGCAGTTGTTCAGGTGGCAGATACGCAGGTATTTGCAGCCCAGGGCGATCATCGGCGCAGTACCGAAACCGAAGCTTTCGGCGCCGAGGATCGCGGCCTTGATCACATCGAGGCCGGTTTTCAGGCCGCCGTCGGTCTGCACCCGGACTTTGCCGCGCAGGTCGTTGCCACGCAGGGTCTGGTGGGTTTCAGCGAGGCCGAGTTCCCACGGTGCGCCCGCGTATTTGATCGAAGTCAGCGGCGAAGCACCGGTACCACCGTCGTAGCCGGAAATGGTGATCAAGTCCGCATAGGCCTTGGCCACACCGGCAGCGATGGTGCCGACGCCTGCTTCCGCGACCAATTTGACCGAAACCAGCGCCTTCGGGTTGACCTGTTTCAGGTCGAAGATCAGCTGCGACAAGTCTTCGATCGAATAGATGTCGTGGTGCGGCGGTGGCGAAATCAGCGTTACGCCCGGTACTGCGTAACGCAGCTTGGCGATCAGCCCGTTGACCTTGCCGCCCGGCAGTTGTCCGCCCTCGCCCGGTTTGGCGCCCTGCGCGACCTTGATCTGCAGCACTTCGGCGTTGACGAGGTATTCCGGAGTCACACCGAAACGGCCGGTGGCGACCTGTTTGATTTTCGAGCTCTTGATGGTGCCGTAGCGCGCCGGGTCTTCGCCGCCTTCGCCGGAGTTGGAACGCGCGCCGAGGCGGTTCATGGCTTCGGCCAGGGCTTCGTGAGCTTCCGGCGACAGGGCGCCCAGCGAGATGCCGGCGGAGTCAAAGCGCTTGAGCACCGATTCCAGCGGTTCGATTTCGCTCAGGTCCAGCGGCTTGTCGAGGGTCTTGACCTTGAACAGGTCGCGAATCATCGACACCGGACGGTTGTCCACCAGCGAGGTGTATTCCTTGAACTTGGCGTAGTCGCCCTGCTGCACGGCGGCTTGCAAGGTGTTGACCACGTCCGGGTTGTAGGCGTGGTATTCGCCACCGTGGACGAACTTCAGCAGACCGCCCTGCTGGATCGGCTTGCGCGGACTCCAGGCTTCGCTGGCCAGGGCTTTCTGCTCTGCTTCGATGTCGACGAAACGCGCACCCTTGATGCGGCTTGGCACGCCACGGAAGCTCAGCTCGCAGACTTCTTCGGACAGGCCGATGGCTTCGAACAGCTGCGCACCGCGGTACGAGGCGATGGTCGAGATGCCCATCTTCGACAGGATCTTCAGCAGGCCTTTGGTGATGCCTTTACGGTAGTTTTTGAACACCTCGTAGAGGTCGCCCAGCACTTCACCGGTACGGATCAGGTCACCCAGCACTTCGTAGGCCAGGAACGGATAGACCGCCGAAGCGCCGAAACCGATCAGCACCGCAAAGTGATGCGGGTCACGAGCGGTCGCGGTTTCAACGAGGATGTTGGAATCGCAGCGCAGGCCTTTTTCGGTCAGGCGGTGGTGCACGGCACCGGTCGCCAGCGAAGCGTGGATCGGCAGTTTGCCCGGCGCGATATGACGGTCGCTCAGAACGATCTGGGTACGACCGGCACGCACGGCTTCTTCGGCCTGATCGGCGACGTTGCGGATGGCCGCTTCGAGGCCAACGCTTTCCTCGTAGTTGAGGTCGATGATCTGCCGCTCGAAACCCGGGCGCTCAAGGTTCATCAGCGAGCGCCATTTGGCCGGCGAGATCACTGGCGAGCTGAGGATCACGCGCGAGGCGTGTTCCGGCGATTCCTGGAAGATGTTGCGCTCGGCACCGAGGCAGATTTCCAGCGACATCACGATCGCTTCACGCAGCGGGTCGATCGGCGGGTTGGTGACCTGCGCGAACTGCTGGCGGAAATAGTCGTACGGCGTGCGCACACGCTGCGACAGCACGGCCATCGGCGTGTCGTCGCCCATCGAACCCACGGCTTCGTAGCCTTGTTCGCCGAGCGGACGCAGCACCTGATCGCGCTCTTCGAACGTGATCTGATACATCTTCATGTATTGCTTGAGTTGATCGACGTCGTAAAACGCCGAACCGTGGTCGTTGTCTTCCATGGTCGCCTGGATGCGCAGGGCATTCTTGCGCAGCCATTGCTTGTACGGATGACGGGACTTCAGACGGTTGTCGATCGCATCGGTGTCGAGGATCTGCCCGGTTTCGGTGTCCACGGCAAGGATCTGCCCCGGGCCGACACGGCCCTTGGCGATCACGTCTTCTGGTTGGTAGTTCCAGACGCCGATTTCCGAAGCAACGGTGATGAAACCATTGGTGGTGGTGACCCAGCGCGCCGGACGCAGACCGTTACGGTCGAGCAGGCACACCGCGTAGCGACCGTCGGTCATCACGACGCCGGCCGGGCCGTCCCACGGTTCCATGTGCATCGAGTTGTACTCGTAGAACGCACGCAGATCCGGGTCCATGGTTTCGACGTTCTGCCACGCAGGCGGAATGATCATCCGCACGCCACGGAACAGGTCGATGCCACCGGTGACCATCAGTTCGAGCATGTTGTCCATGCTCGAGGAGTCGGAACCGACACGGTTGACCAGCGGGCCGAGTTCTTCCAGATCCATCAGATCGTTGGTGAACTTGGTCCGACGGGCCTGCGCCCAGTTGCGGTTACCGGTAATGGTGTTGATCTCGCCGTTGTGCGCGAGGAAGCGGAATGGCTGAGCCAGCGGCCATTTCGGCAGGGTGTTGGTGGAGAAGCGCTGGTGGAACACGCAGATCGCGGTTTGCAGGCGCTGGTCACCGAGGTCCGGATAGAACGCGGCCAGGTCGGCCGGCATCATCAGGCCTTTATAGATGATGGTCTTGTGCGAAAAGCTGCAGATGTAGTGGTCGGTGTCGGCGGCGTTGGCCACCGACGAGCGACGACGGGCGCTGAACAGCTTGACCGCCATGTCCTGATCGCTCAGGCCTTCACCGCCGATGTACACCTGCTCGATCTGTGGCAGGCGCTCAAGGGCCAGGCGGCCGAGGACGCTGGTGTCGATCGGCACTTTGCGCCAGCCGATCAGTTGCAGGCCTTCAGCGAGGATCTCGCGGTTCATGTTCTCGCGAGCGGCTTCGGCCTTGGCCGGATCCTGATTGAAGAAGACCATGCCCACAGCGTATTGCTTGGGCAGCTCGACGCTGAAGGCTTCCTGGGCAATCGCGCGCAGGAAGGCATCGGGCTTTTGAATCAGCAGACCGCAACCGTCACCGGTCTTGCCGTCGGCATTAATCCCACCGCGGTGGGTCATGCAGGTCAGGGCCTCGATGGCCGTTTGCAAAAGGGTATGACTGGGTTCGCCCTGCATATGGGCTATCAGGCCGAAACCACAGTTATCCTTGAATTCATCTGGTTGGTACAGACCTGCTTTCATAGACACTTTCTCACCAGGCTGCCTCTTTACGAGGCAAATTTCTTTTCAATTCAACCACTTGCTTGCCGCGCCGAACGTACGCCGGCTTTGCGGGGGCAAAAGGGTGGTCATTGTACACAGCGACACAGACGCTCACAAATTTGACGACGAAATGTCGCAAATCCATGTCGCATTTGTGAAAGGTTTAAAGCGATATGCTGTGCTAGTCAAAACTTTTTTAATTCTGACTGCAACGACTCAAAGACTACTGTGACGCAGACACCACAAGGCACGCGGTCGCAGGGACGGCGCGCACTCGTAGAAATTTTGAGGTGCTTGGAGAGGCGGCCTGGGTAAGGCCGCCGAATCTTCAGCGAGTTGTTGCCAGTTCCTGTTGGACGCTGGCGACAGTGCGAGGCCAAGGTTTACCAGCCTGAACCTTCGCTGGCAAGGCCTTGATGGCAGAAACGGCTGCATCACGATTGGCGAAGTTGCCGTAGGTGATCACATAGAGAGGCTTGCCGTTGAGGACTTTCTTGAAATAACGGTACTCGCCGCCCTGCTCCTTGACGAAGTTCTGCGCGGCCGCTTCGGAGCTGGTGCCGAGGATCTGCACCACATAGTTGCTGGTCGGCTGACCGGCGTACCAGCTGCCACCGGCAGCCTTGGCGACGGTAACCGGCTTCTCGGCCGGTTTGGCGGCCGCTACAGGTTTGGCCGGAGCTGGAGCCGGTTTTGCCGCTGGCGCTGCCGGAGCAGGCTTGGCGGTGGCAACCTGGGTCGGTGCCGGGGTCGGTTTGGCGGCTGGCACCGGAACCGGGGTTGGCGCCGGACCTGCCGGAACGCCAGCAGGTGGTGCGGAGGTGGTTACCGTCGGCGGCGTCGCGCTGGAGCCTTCGACAGGCACGCCGTCGTCACCTTCGGTGATGCCGCCAGCAGCTTCAGCCAACGGGCCGCGCATTACCGGCTGCGAGTTGCCGACCAGCGGCAGCGGCATTGGCTGGGTATTGCCGGCGAACTCGACGTTCGGCGCGCCACCGCTGGCGCCCTGACCCAATGGCAGTTGTGCCTGTTCGTTGGCTGGTGCGCCGGTGGTTGGCGCCTTGTTGCGACCCGGCATCAGCCAGGCGGCGGCGACCGCGACCACAACGACGGCGGAAATCGCCAATACGTGTTTCTTCGGCATGTTGAACCCCATACTTGGACGCTTCACCGCAGAGCGGCTGGCAATCATGACTTCGATCAGAGCATCGCGAGCGACCTGGTTGATGTTGCCAGGCCAACCCTCGGAGCTTTCGTGAATATCAGAGATCTGATCCGCGGTGAAAAGTTCGACACCCCGGCCCGCACCTTCAAGCCGTTGGTCGAGGTATTCGCGGGTTTCTTCTTCGGTGTACGGCTGCAATTCGATGACGTGGAAGCGCTCTTCCTCAAGGTGCAAGGCCTCCAGCTGAGCGATCAGCGACGACTCACCGAACAGGAATACGTGCGGGCGACCTTCCGGCGCACCGGCGCCCAGCGCCATCAGCGCTTCGAGGGCGGACTCGTCGAGTTGCTCGGCGTCGTCCACCAGCAGATAGACTTCCTGCCCCGTGAGAGCAAGCTGCACCACCTGCGCCAGAATCGCGCCGACTTCCGCCTGCGCCACATCCAGCGCCTGGGCGACCTGACGCAGGATGCCGGCGGCATCGCCAGCACCACGGGCCGACACCACAACGCTCTGCACCGATTGCTTGTTGGTACTGGCCACCAGCGCCTGGCGCAGCAGGGTCTTGCCGCTGCCCTGCGGGCCGGTGACCACCAGCAGCAACTGGCTGTAACGCGCCAGGTGGTGCAGTTGCCCCAGCACCGGCTTGCGCTGGGCCGGGAAGAATTTGAAGCCCGGCACCCGCGGTGCGAAAGGGTCGTGACTTAACTGGAAATGGCCGAGGAACGCCTCGTCGGCATGCAAACTAGTCATCGGAATCTTATTAACCTTTAAGCTGAGCCAGAGCGCGGTAATCCGCTCCCAGCGTGGCCTGTAGAACCTCTTTCGGATAATCGTCGGTCACCACCGCTTCGCCCATCCGGCGCAGCAGTACCAGACGCAGACGACCGTCGATCACTTTTTTATCAATTGCCATATGTTCAAGAAAATCGGCTTCGCTCATCTCTTCAGGCGGAATCACCGGCAGACCGGCGCGCTGGAACAGACGAATGCCGCGGTCACGCTCCTGCTCGCTGATCCAGCCCAGGCGCGCGGACATTTCCAGCGCCATCACGGTGCCAGCGGCGACCGCCTCACCATGCAACCAGACACCATAGCCCATGTGGGTCTCGATGGCGTGACCGAAAGTGTGGCCGAGGTTGAGCGTGGCGCGCACGCCGGTTTCCTTCTCATCGGCACCGACCACGGCAGCCTTGGCTGCGCAGGAACGCTCAATGGCGTAAGTCAGGGCTTTCTGGTCCAGCGCACGCAGGGCATCGACGTTGTCTTCGAGCCAGGTCAGGAACGGCTCGTCGCAGATCAGCCCGTACTTGATGACTTCCGCCAGACCGGCCGACAGCTCACGCTGCGGCAGGGTTTTCAGCGACGCGGTATCGATCAGCACCACGTTCGGCTGATAGAACGCGCCGACCATGTTCTTGCCCAGCGGATGGTTGATGCCGGTCTTGCCGCCCACCGACGAATCGACCTGGGACAGCAGCGTGGTAGGAATCTGGATGAAGTCGACACCGCGCTGGTAGCAGGCAGCGGCGAAACCGGCCATGTCACCGATGACACCGCCGCCGAGGGCGATGATCGTGGTGCGGCGGTCGTGACGGGCAGTCAGCAGGCCGTCGAAGATCAGTTGCAGGGTTTCCCAGTTCTTGAAGGCTTCGCCGTCCGGCAGCACCACGGAAATCACCGAGAACGGTGCAAGGCTGCGAGTCAGACGTTCGAGATAGAGCGGCGCGACGGTCTCGTTGGAGATGATTGCCACTTGCCGCCCATGGATATGCGGCGCCAGCAACTCAGGCTGATCCAACAAACCTTCGCCAATATGAATCGGGTAGCTGCGCTCGCCTAGATCGACCTTGAGTGTCTGCATGTGTCCCCACAGTGAAGATGGAAGCAGGCGTCCTGCCTTGAATGATTGGATGTCCGCGACCTTTAGCTGATGTGACGCCGCTCGCACACCACCCGCCACAACCTCGACGACTGTGACAGGACGCCGAGGATAGCGCATTTCGGGCGGCGCTTTAACGGGGTGGAAGCTGTGCCAGACGGTCAAGAATGTCGAGCACCACCATGCGCGGTGGCCGTTCGTCGGTTTCCACCACCAGATCGGCGATCTCCCGATAGAGCGGATCGCGGATCTCCAGCAAGTCACGCAGGGTTTTCGCCGGATCCGCGGTGCGCAACAACGGACGGTTGCGATCGCGCGACGTACGCCCGACCTGCTGCTCGACGGAGGCGTGCAGATACACCACCCGTCCGCCCTCGTGCAGGGCCTTGCGGTTGGCATCGCGCATCACCGCGCCGCCGCCGGTCGCCAGTACCACGCCGTCGAACGCGCACAGCTCGGCGATCATCGCCTGCTCACGGTCACGAAAGCCGGGCTCGCCTTCCTTGTCGAAGATCCACGGGATATTGGCGCCCGTGCGCAGTTCAATTTCCTTGTCGGAATCTTTGAACGGCAGGCGCAGCTCTTTGGCCAGCAACCGGCCGATGGTGCTTTTTCCAGCGCCCATCGGTCCTACAAGAATCAAATTTCGCACAGAATCAACGACTCACAGCAATCGCCTGGTTATTCATGATACGCGGAGTGAGAAATACCAGCAGCTCGGATTTTTTCTCCGAAACCACATCACGCCGGAAAAGGCGGCCAAGATACGGCACATCGCCAAGAAATGGCACCTTATCTACGACCTTGCTTTGAGTATTTGAGAAAACGCCCCCAATCACGATGGTTTCGCCGTCGTTCACCAGCACCTTGGCGTTGACCTCGTTCTTCTTGATCGGCGGTACATCCTGCACCTTGTTCAGGTAGTCCGGCTCATCCTTGGTGACCTTGACCTCCATGATGATGCGGTTGTCGGGGGTGATCTGCGGCGTCACTTCCAGCGACAGCGAAGCCTCTTTGAACGACACCGAAGTCGCGCCGCTGGAGCTGGCTTCCTGATACGGAATCTCGGTGCCCTTGAGGATCTTTGCAGTCTCCTTGTCGGAGGTAACCACTTTCGGCTGGGAGACGATTTCACCGTTGCCGGTTTTTTCCATCGCCGTCAGCTCAAGATCGAGCAGCACGTTGTCGGTGATGAAGGCGATACCGATCCCCGAGGTGTTACCGACCGTGCCCATGTCGACGAACGGCGAGTTGGTGCTGGTACTGCCCGGCGTGCCGATGGTGGTCGAGGTGCCGTTACTGACCCCGGACGTGTTCCAGTTGCCCTTGTTCTGGATCGAACCGCCCCAGCGCACGCCCAGGCTCTTGTCGTAATCGACGTTGGCCTCCACGATGCGCGCTTCGATCATCACCTGACGCACCGGGATATCCAGTTGCGCCACGATCCGTCGCAGTTCGTCGAGGCGATCCTGGGTCTGATAGGCAATGATGTTGTTGGTCCGCTCATCAACGGTGATCGAGCCGCGCTCATCGATTTTCGCTTCGGCACTGGTGACCGACTGGAACAGCTTGGCGATGTCCGCGGCCTTGGCGTAGTTAACCTGCAGCAACTCTCGACGCAGCGGCGCCAGTTCGGCGATCTGCTTCTGCGACTCCAGTTCCTGGCGTTCGCGAGCGGCGATTTCGTCAGCCGGCGCCACCAGCAACACGTTGCCGATCTTGCGTTTATCCAGCCCCTTGGTTTTCAGAACCAGATCCAGTGCCTGATCCCACGGCACGTTTTGCAGGCGCAAGGTGATCCCGCCTTGCACCGTGTCGCTGGCCACCAGATTGAGGTTGGTGAAGTCGGCGATCAGTTGCAGCACCGAGCGCACGTCGATGTCCTGAAAGTTCAGCGAAAGCTTTTCGCCGCTGTAGGCCTGGCGCTCGGCATTGCGTTTTTGCAGGTCATCGACCGTCATCGGGCGAATGCTGACGGTCAGTTTGTTGTCGGTCTGGTAGGTCGAGTAGTCGAACGTGCCGCTGGGCTCGACGGTGATGATCGCGCGATCGCCAGTCGCAGCACTGTTGACGAACTGCACCGGAGTGGCGAAATCCTTGACGTCGAGGCGCACCCGCAGCCGGTCCGGCAACTGGGTTCGGGCAAAACTGAGGATGATCTTGCCGTCATGTTCCTGGATGTCCGGGGCGATGGTCGGGTCCGACAGGTCAATGACTACGTTGCCCTCCCCGGCAGTGCCGCGCTGGAAGTCGACGCCACGAATGGCCTTGGCGGTGGATGCGTAAACCTTCGCCGGCGCCGCAGCTGGGCGTGGCACAACCGCAGTGGCCGGACGTGGCGCAGCCGCTTTGGCGCCCTGCCCGACTACCACGAACAGATTGTTGCCCTCGACCCGGAAGGTATAGGGCGTCAGCTGCGTCAGGTTGATGATCAGGCGCGTACGATCATTGGCCTCGACCACCGTGGCGCTGCGTGCATTGCCGCTGCCCAGATCGCGGGTCTTGCTCGTCAGCTGGTTGGTGACACCCGGCAGATCCAGCGCGATTCGCGCCGGTGAATCGGTGGTGTAGCCCTTGGGCTGCGGGGGCTGGCCGTCGAACGACAACTTCAATTCGACCCGGTCACCGGGTAACGCCGCGACATCCAGCGTCTTCAGGCTGGCCGCCAGAACCATCGGTGACAGCAGCGCTATCCATAGCGAAAAACCGAGGGTGGAGAAAATCCTGTTCATTGTTCGACTTCCACTATGAGTGCTCTTTCAAAGGAATGGTGCGCGGACGCTCCAGCCAGGCGCCTTCGCCGTCGGGCACGATCTCGACCACATCGACCTGCGTGGCGCTGATGGCGACGATGCGACCGTCGTTGCGCCCCAGGTAGTCGCCGACTTTCAACCGATGCACCCCGCCCGCCCCGCGCAGCAGGGCAAAGGAGCCAGAGGCATTGGAGATCGTGCCGACCATTTCAAACTGCTCGATGTTGAAACCTTCGAGGTATTGCTTGACCCGGTTGGGGTCGGGTTTGACGTTGCGCGCGCCGCGCTGCTGACCGGCCAGATCGACCCGTACCTGGCGCGAGAACGGACTGCGCAGGTTGGCTGCGCTGTAGGTGAACGTGGGGTAGGAGTGGAAAGTCGGCGTCGGCTCGATCCGGCCCGCCGGCCGCAGACGCACTTCGTTCAGGTAGGCGTCGAGGTCGCTGAACTCATCACTGCTGCCGCATCCGCTCAGCCCCAGCAACACCATCGACAGGGCGAAATAACGCATCGGGGTCATTTTTGCAGCCCCTTGTCGTTATAGCGGTAAGTCTTGGCGAGGATGCTCATGCGCAGCTTCGTCCCGCCGTCCGGGTTGGCCGGTGCCAGCTCGAAGTCGTGCAAGGTGACGATCCGTGGCAACCCGGCGACGCCACTGACGAAAGTCGCGAGGTCGTGATAGGCCCCGGTGACGGTGATCTGGATCGGCAATTCGATGTAGAACGGCTGGGTCACTTCCGGCAGCAGCTTGATCTCTTCGAATTCAAGGCCGCTGCCCAATCCGGTGCGTGTGATGTCTTCCAGTAACCCCGGCACTTCAGTGTCGCTGGGCAATTGCCGCAGGAGTACACCGAAGGAGTTTTCCATTTCCTTCATCTGCTGGGTGTACAGCTCCAGGTTGGCGGCCATGTGCGCCTTGCTGGCGAATTGTTCCTTCAAGGTGTCTTCTTCCTGACGCTTGGCTTCAAGCTGGTTTTCCATGTCGCTGATGAAAAAGTTGTAGCCAAGTGCCAACACCAGCACCGCCAGCAACGCCCCTGCCATGGTTTTCACCGCGGCCGGCCAGGAACCGATGTTGCTGGTGTCCAGATCGTTGAAGTCGATGTTGCGCAAGCCCTGCAACCATTCGGACGGTTTCATTTTTCGCCCTCCACGGTTGCTGGCTGAGTCTGACGGACGGTCAACTGAAAGACGTTGGCCTGATCCACCTGACCGGCGGTCGTCGCCTTCACCTCGTTGAGGCTCGGCGCGTCAAACCAGTCCGAGGCATCCAGATTGCGCATCAGCTCCGAAACCCGATTGTTGGACTCCGCCGCGCCACTGATGGTCAGCGTCCTGCCCACCAGTTTCACGCTGGTGAAATACACGCCGTCCGGCAGCGTGCGCGCCAACTGATCGAATATCCGCCCGCTGATCTGCCGGTTACCCTGCAAGTCCTGGATGATGCGCATGCGCTCGACCAATTGCTGGCGCCGCGCCTTGAGTTCGCTGATCTGCTTGATCCGTTCGTCGACCACGGCTATCTGCCTGCCGATGTAGGCGTTGCGCGCTGCCTGCCGCTCAATGGCAGTGCTGATGATCTGATCGGCGATGAACACCGCGCCCACCGAGCCGACGAAGACCCCGATCAGGATCAGCAGGAAGCGTTTGCGCCGTTCTTCGCGGCGTTCCTCACGCCAGGGGAGAAGGTTGATCCGCGCCATCAGTCGAAACTCCTGAGCGCGAGCCCGCAGGCAATCATCAGGGCCGGCGCGTCACTGGCCAGGGCCCCGGCGTTGACCTTGCTGCTCAAGGCCATGTCGGCAAACGGGTTGGCGACCTGAGTCGGGGTGCCCAGACGTTGCTCGATCAGGCGATCAAGTCCCGGCACCGACGCCGTGCCACCGGCCAAAAGGATGTGATCGACCGCGTTGTACTGCCCGGAGGCAAAGAAGAACTGCAATGAGCGCGACACCTGCTGCACCAGCGCATCCCGGAACGGCTGCAAGACTTCGCTGACATAGTCGTCAGGCAGACCGCCCTGCTTTTTCGCCAGCCCGGCCTGCTCGACGGTCAGGCCATAACGGCGCTGGATCTCTTCGGTCAGTTGCCGGCCACCGAACAGTTGCTCGCGGGTATAGATGATGCGGCCGTTGTGCAGGACGCTGAGGGTGGTCATCGTTGCGCCGATGTCCATCACCGCTACAGTCAGGCGCTCCTGCGAGGCCGCCAGTTGGGTGGCGAGCAGACCGAACGAGCGCTCCAGCGCGTAGGCCTCGACGTCGACCACCCGCGCGGTCAGCCCGGCCAGCGCCAGCGCCGCCTCGCGAACTTCGACGTTCTCCTTGCGACAGGCGGCCAGCAGCACATTGACCCGCTCCGGATTGCGCGGCGAAACGCCCTGGACTTCGAAGTCGATGGCGACTTCGTCCAGCGGATAGGGAATGTATTGGTCGGCTTCGATCTTCAACTGGTTTTCCAGCTCATCGTCGGTCAGCCCGGCGTCCATCTCGATGACCTTGGTGATCACTGCAGAACCGGCCACCGCCACCGCCACGCTCTTGAGCCCGGTGCGCGCCTTGACCAGTACCCGGGACAAGGCGTGGCCCACACCTTCGAGCTCGGCGATGTTCTTCTCGACCACGGCGTTGGGCGGCAGCGGTTCCACCGCGTAGGCCTCGACCCGGTAGCGGTCGCCCTGTCGGCTCAGCTCCAGCAGCTTCACCGAAGTGGAGCTGATGTCGATCCCCAGTAACGTATTGGTCTTTTTCTTGAAGAGTCCCAGCACTACCAATTCCCTATGACTTTCCGTGAGTTACGGACTCTGTAATACGCATTGCGTTCCTTCACCCCGTCTTGACAGAAGCGCAAATGACGCCCCCAGCAGAAAAGTGCTTATAATGCCCAGCGTTTTTTTCCGCTTTTTACTGCCGGCCCAGGTTGTTCTGTGTGTTACCGGAACCCTGTCGCCACATTCATTCTTTGCCCTGGATGTCCAAAAGCCTTGATTCGTCTGCTGAAATTTTTCGGTTGGTCCATCGTCGCCGTTTTCTGCGGACTGCTTTTAGGTCTCAGCGGCGCGTTTCTTTACCTTAGTCCGGGTTTGCCGTCTGTGGAGGCGCTGAGAAGCATTCAGTTGCAGATTCCGCTGCGGGTCTACAGCAGCGACAACAAGTTGATCGCAGAATTTGGCGAAATGCGCCGTACTCCGATCCGTTTCGCCGACATTCCCCCCAATTTCATTAATGCGTTACTAAGTGCTGAAGACGACAATTTCGCCAACCACTACGGCGTCGATCCGAGCAGCCTGATGCGTGCGGCGACCCAACTGGTCAAAAGCGGGCACATTCAGTCTGGCGGCAGCACCATCACCATGCAGGTGGCGAAGAACTTCTTCCTGACCAGCGAACGCAGCTTCTCGCGTAAAACCACCGAAATCCTCCTGGCCCTGCAGATCGAACGGCAGCTGACCAAGGACGAGATCCTCGAGCTGTACGTGAACAAGATTTATCTGGGTAACCGCGCCTACGGCATCGAAGCGGCGGCGCAGGTGTATTACGGCAAGTCGATCCGCGACATCAGCCTGGCGCAGATGGCGATGATCGCCGGCCTGCCGAAGGCACCATCGCGCTTCAACCCGCTGGCCAACCCGGCGCGCAGCAAGGAACGTCGTGACTGGATCCTTGGGCGCATGTACAAGCTCGGCAAGATTTCCGAGGCCGACTACACCGCTGCGATCAACGAGCCGCTGAACGCCAGCTATCACGTGCCGACCCCGGAAGTGAACGCACCGTACATTGCTGAAATGGCCCGCGCCGAAATGGTCGGCCGCTACGGCAGCGACGCTTATACCGAAGGTTTCCGCGTCACCACCACGGTGCCGAGCAACCTGCAGGAGATGGCCAATACTGCCCTGCACGAAGGCTTGATGACCTACGACCAGCGTCACGGCTACCGTGGCCCAGAGTCGCGCCTGCCAGGCAAGACCCATGAGGCCTGGGCCAGCGAACTGACCAAGCAGCGCACCATCAGCAGCCTGGAGCCGGCCATCGTCACTCAAGTCGACAAGAACGGCTTGCAGGTGCTGACCCGTACCGGCGAAGAACACGTCGCCTGGGACACCATGAAATGGGCGCGCCCTTTCCTCAATACCAACAGCATGGGCGCCGCACCGCGTCAGCCGTCGGATGTGGCTCAGGTCGGCGACCTGATTCGCGTACAACGCCAGAAGGACAATTCGCTGAAATTCAGCCAGATCCCGCAGGCGCAAGGCGCGCTGGTGTCGCTGGACCCACAGAACGGCGCGATCCGCTCGCTGGTCGGTGGTTTCGCTTTCGAGCAGAGCAACTACAACCGCGCCTTGCAGGCCAAGCGCCAGCCGGGTTCGAGCTTCAAGCCGTTCGTCTACAGCGCCGCGCTGGACAGTGGTTACACCGCCGCGACCCTGGTCAACGACGCGCCGATCGTGTTCGTCGACGAGTACCTGGACAAAGTCTGGCGGCCGAAGAACGACACCAACACCTTCCTTGGCCCGATCCGTCTGCGCGAGGCGCTGTACAAGTCGCGCAACCTGGTGTCGATCCGCCTACTGCAGGCGATGGGTGTGGGCAAGACCATCGACTACATCACCCGCTTCGGCTTCAACAAGCAGGATCTGCCGCCGAACCTGTCGCTGGCGCTGGGCACCGCGACCCTGACCCCGATGGAAATCGCCACCGGCTGGAGCACCTTCGCCAACGGCGGCTACAAGATCACCCCGTACATCATCGACAAGATCGAAAGCCGTAACGGCGACACGCTGTTCGTCGCCAACCCGCCGACCGTGCCACAGGGTGGCTCGGCCACCGATGGCATCGCAGCGCCGGCACCTCAGTCGATCACCGTCAACGCCGCGCCGGTACCGGGCGAAGCCCCGGGCGCTGCTGCCGCGCCACAAGCGCCGGCCGTGGCCGAGCGGATTGTCGATGGCCGCACCACGTACATCCTCAACAGCATGCTGCAGGACGTGATCAAGCTCGGCACTGGCCGCCGCGCACTGGCCATGGGTCGCAGCGACATCGCGGGCAAGACCGGTACCACCAACGAATCGAAGGATGCGTGGTTCTCCGGCTACAACGCCGATTACGTGACCACCGTATGGACCGGTTTCGACCAGCCGGAAAGCCTTGGTCGCCGCGAGTTCGGTGGCACTGTAGCGCTGCCGATCTGGATGAACTACATGTCGGCCGCGCTGAAGGACAAGCCGCCGCATGTGCAGCCTGAGCCGGAAGGCATCCTCAGCCTGCGGGTGGATCCGGCCAGCGGTCGCGCGGCGACGCCGAGCACGCCTGGCGCCTACTTCGAGCTGTTCAAGGCTGAAGACACACCGCCGTCGGTGAACGAGTTGGGTAACGGCGCCGTACCGGGCAGCCCGCTGCCGGCGGACGAGCAGGCGCCAATCGATCTGTTCTGATCGCAGCGACCACCAAAAGCCCCGCCTTCGAGAGAAGTGCGGGGCTTTTTATTGCCTGAAGATCAAGATCAAAAGATCGCAGCCTGCGGCAGCTCCTACATTTGGACCCCCCCCCTGTAGGAGCTGCCGCAGGTTCGGGCCGCGTTCGGACGATCTTTTGATCTGCCCAACAAAAAGCCCCGACTCATTACGAGCCGGGGCTTTCGATTGAAGCGCTACAACGGCTTAGCCGTTGAACACGTCATCCACGCTTTTCAGCGGGTAGTTCTTCGGATACGGCAGGGTGGCCACACCAGTCTCGATCGCGGCTTTGGCCACAGCGTCGGAGATCAGGGTGATCAGGCGCTTGTCCATTGGCTTCGGAATGATGTACTCACGACCGAACGCCAGCGGAGCACCACCGTAGGCATCGCATACGTCCTGTGGTACCGGCAGCTTGGCCAGTTCACGCAGGGCGTTGGCAGCGGCCACTTTCATTTCTTCGTTGATGCGCTTGGCGCGAACGTCCAGGGCACCACGGAAGATGAACGGGAAGCCCAGTACGTTGTTGACCTGGTTCGGGTAGTCGGAACGACCGGTGGCCATGATCACGTCGTTGCGAGTGGCGTGCGCCAGTTCCGGGGAGATTTCCGGATCCGGGTTCGAGCAGGCGAAGACGATCGGATTGGCCGCCATCGACAGCAGGCCTTCAGCGCTCAGCAGGTTCGGGCCGGACAGACCGACGAACACGTCTGCGCCTTTCAGGGCGTCAGCCAGGCTGCGCTTGTCGGTGGTGTGAGCGAACACGGCTTTGTACTGGTTCAGGTCGTCACGGCCGGAGTGGATCACGCCGGTACGGTCAACCATGAAGATGTTTTCGATCTTCGCGCCCATGCTCACCAGCAACTTCATGCAGGAGATGGCCGCTGCGCCAGCGCCGAGGCAGACGATCTTGGCTTCCGGCAGGGTTTTGCCGGCGATTTCCAGGGCGTTGATCATGCCGGCAGCGGTCACGATCGCGGTGCCGTGCTGGTCATCGTGGAATACCGGAATGTCGCACTGTTCGATCAGAGCGCGCTCGATCTCAAAGCACTCAGGTGCCTTGATGTCTTCCAGGTTGATGCCACCGAAAGTGATGGAGATGCGTTTTACGGTGTCGATGAAGGCTTGCGGGCTTTCGGAATCGACTTCGATGTCGAACACGTCGATGCCGGCGAAGCGCTTGAACAGCACGCCCTTACCTTCCATCACTGGCTTGGAAGCCAATGGGCCGAGGTTACCCAGACCCAGAATCGCGGTGCCATCGGAAATGACTGCAACCAGGTTGCCCTTGCCGGTGTATTTGTAGGCCAGTTCAGGATCGCGGGCGATCTCACGCACTGGTTCAGCTACGCCGGGGCTGTAGGCCAGCGACAGGTCGCGGGCGGTAGCAGTGGCCTTGGTGAGCTCGACACTCAGCTTCCCTGGACGAGGATTGGCATGATATTCGAGAGCGGCAGTTTTCAGATCAGACATTTTGGCATTCCGCTTTTTACTGTTGGACAGACTGGTCAGCGAGGATACGCGCCTCGCAAAGTCCCCACAAGACTGAGCAGTCACCCCTGTCAAGCGCCCTGTCCTACGACTTTGGGCCAAGAGCCACGGCGCACAAGGGCTAGACTGTTCACAATCGATAGAAAAAATGTCTACAATTTTTAATCAGCGAGCGCTTTGCAGCATCGATGGATCGGTCAGTGGTAGTAACCAACGCGGTTGACCCGGTTTCAGGCCGCCACGTCGCGAGCGATCGACGATCCACCCGCGAGCCTCGATTTGCTTGCCCTTCAGCGCCTGCAATCGGGCACTGTCAAATTGTCCGACAAGATTGGGCGCAACGCGCAATACAAGCAAGCCCTGCAACTCGATCCAGATTCCGCCACGATTGCGCTGAACCTTGCTCACACGTCCGCTGACCACGGCGAAACCCGAATCAGTGATCTGCTCTGCTTTCAGTACAGGCGACTGGCGCCACAGACCTCGACCGGCCTGCCTGGCACTGCGTTCGGCAGCCTGCTGACAGGCAACAAGATCGACGTTCGGCGCCACCGCGACCTGAAAACCAAGACCGTCGGCGAGCATTTGCGCTTCAAGACTGACGCCGCTGGCACTGTAGACATGCGCGAGGGTGCGACCGTAATGGTCTTTCGCTTGCTGGCCGAGCTGTAAACCGACCCGGCCGCCGCTGTCCGCCACCAGAGCTTCAAGGCGTTTGCGCGCCGCCACGGCGAATGGCTCGTCGCTGCGGCCCTGCTTGCCCAGTTCCGGCGTGTTGAGGCCGATCATGCGCACACTGCGCCCGTCACTCAGGCGCAGGGTGTCGCCGTCGACCACACGCTGGACGCTGACGCTGGTCAGGTCGCCAGGTGTCGGGCAGTACGCCTGGGCACCGGCCAGCCAAATCGCGGACACAAAAAAGGCGCCCACAAGGGACGCCTTTTTCATCAGCCTGGAGAAACCGTCGAGATTTTCCAGAATGATCGACCTTAGGCCTTTTTGCCGAAAGCACCGAAACGGTCGGCGAACTTCTGAACGCGACCACCGGTGTCCAGAGTCTTCTGCTTACCGGTGTAGAACGGGTGGCACTCGTTGCAAACGTCGATCGCCAGGGCTTTGCCGAAGGTCGAACGGGTTTCGAACTTGTTGCCGCAGCTGCAGGTAACAGCAACTACTGGGTAATTCGGGTGGATATCAGCTTTCATGGTGTCTTCCTCAGCTAGCGTGCCGCCACCCAACACTATTGTTGAATACCGCACGTAATTAGGCCGCGGATTCTACCAGACAATGTCAATCGCGCAAGCTGTCCCTGAGACCGACCGTCTGCTAGGCTCCCGGCCCAATACGCGATTCCCTGTAGGAGTGAGCCTGCTCGCGATAGCGGTCTGTCATTCGACATTTTTGTCGTCTGATACACCGCTATCGCGAGCAGGCTCACTCCTACAAGGTTATGTGCCTAGCCCTTTTATCGTCTGTTGATCGAGATCCCCCCGCGTGCCCGACGCCATTCTGCGCCTCGCCCTGCCTTCGCCCTTGCGCCGCCTGTTCGACTATCGAGCGCCGGCCGGCGTGCTGCGCACCCAGTTGCAGCCGGGGATGCGCCTGCGTGTGCCGTTCGGTCGGCGGGAGATGATCGGGATCCTGGTCGAGGTCACGGACACCAGCGAAGTGCCGCTGGAAAAGCTCAAACCGGCGCTGGCCCTGCTCGATGCCGAGCCGCCGCTGCCGCCAGCGCTGTTCAAGCTGTGCCTGTGGACATCGCAGTACTACCAGCACAGCCTTGGCGACACGTTGAGCTGGGCACTGCCGGTACTGCTGCGTCAGGGCGAACTGGCCGAGGCTCGCCAGGAGCGATTCTGGTCGGTAGCGCCCGGCGCCAGCCTCGATGATCCGCGCATCGCCCGCGCCCCACGGCAACGTGAAGCGCTGGCGACGCTGGCGCAGCACCCGCACGGCGTCGCCCATCAGTTGTTGAGCAAGCTGATGCTGAGCAAGGACAGCCTCGACCTGCTGCTGGCCAAGGGGCTGGTACAGGTGGAAATCCGCCGGCACGCCCCGGGCGTGCGCCATGAACACTGGCTGGCGCAACCGGAACTGCCGCTGAACACCGAACAACGCGCCGCTTACGAAGCGATCCGCGCCGGCTTCGACAGTTATCACGCGTTTCTGCTGGCCGGGGTGACCGGCAGCGGCAAGACCGAAGTCTATTTGCAACTGATCCGCGAAACCCTCGAAGCCGGCAAACAGGCGCTGGTGCTGATCCCCGAGATCAACCTCGGCCCGCAGACCCTGGCGCGTTTCGAGCAGCGTTTCAATGCGCGCATCGCCCTGCTGCATTCGGCAGTCAACGACCGCGAGCGCCTCGACGCCTGGCTCGCCGCCCGTGACGGCGAAGCCGACATTATTATCGGTACCCGCTCGGCGCTGTTCACCCCGATGAAGAACCCGGGGCTGATCATCATCGACGAAGAGCACGACGGCTCCTATAAACAGCAGGAAGGCCTGCGCTACCACGCCCGCGATCTGGCGTTGGTACGTGCCCGCCAGGAAAACATCCCGATCGTCCTCGGCTCCGCCACACCCTCGCTGGAAAGCCTGCACAACGCTTACACCGGCCGTTATGGCCTGTTGCGCCTCAACGAGCGGGCCGGCGGCGCCAAACAACCACGCTTCCTGCGTCTGGATGTGAAAAGCCGTCCGCTGGACAGCGGCATTTCCGGGCCGATGCAGCAAGCCATCGGCCAGACCCTTGCGGCCGGCCAGCAGGTGCTGGTGTTCCTCAACCGTCGCGGCTTTGCGCCGACCCTGCTGTGCCACGATTGCGGCTGGATGTCCGAGTGCTCGCGCTGCGATGCGCGGATGACCGTGCACCAGCGTTATGGCGAGCTGCGCTGCCACCACTGTGGCTACGTCGAACGCGTCCCGCGTCAGTGCCCCAAGTGCAACAAGGTCGACCTGCGACCGGTGGGTGCCGGTACCGAGCGCGCCGAGGAGCGACTGGCGATTCTGTTCCCGGACTACCCGGTGCTGCGCGTCGATCGCGACAGCACTTCGCGCAAGGACGCGATGAATCAGTTGTTCGCGACGATTCAGAAGGGCCAGCCATGCATTCTGGTCGGCACTCAGATGTTGGCGAAGGGGCACCACTTCCCCCGGGTCACGCTGGTGTCGATTCTGGATGCCGACGGCGGACTGTTCTCCGGCGACTTCCGCGCCAGCGAGCGCATGGCGCAATTGATTGTGCAGGTCGCCGGACGCGCCGGCCGGGCCGAAGAGCCGGGCAAGGTGATCATCCAGACGCACCTGGCCGACCATCCTTTATTGGTGCAGTTGACCGAGCAGGGTTATTTCGCCTTTGCCGAGCAAGCCTTGAGCGAGCGCCGCGCTGCGGGGCTGCCACCGTTCTCACATCTGGCATTGTTGCGCGCCGAAGCGCACAAGCCGGGGCAGGCCGAAGGCTTTCTCGATGAAGCGTGCAGCGCGGCCGAACGTTTGCTCGCCGAGCAGAATCTGACCGGCATCGAGTTGCTCGGGCCGGTGCCAGCACCAATGGAACGCCGCGCCGGACGCTATCGTGCACAGTTATTGGTGCAGGCGGCGGCGCGGGCACCGCTGCATCGGTTGCTCGCCAGTTGGTTGCTTGAGCTGGAACAAATGCCGAGCGGACGCGCGGTGCGCTGGTCGCTGGATGTGGATCCGGTCGATTTGTATTAGCAGATCAAAAGATCGCAGCCTTCGGCAGCTCCTACAGAATTCTTCGCGTTTTACTGTAGGAGCTGCCGAAGGCTGCGATCTTTTGCTTTTAATGTCACCACATATCCACATCCTGCCTGCTAAGGTTGGCAAGCCCGTCTTCGCAACGGATAATGCCCAGTTTTTCCACCCGCGCATCGATGCGCCGCCGCGCTTGCGGTCGAAAGAGAAGACCATGAAAGACACCATTCGCCAGCTGATCCAACAAGCCCTCACCCAACTCGTCAACGAAGGTGTGTTGCCTGAAGGCCTGTCGCCGGCGATTCAGGTGGAGAACGCCCGTGACAAGACCCACGGCGACTTCGCCAGCAACATCGCCATGATGCTGGCCAAGCCTGCAGGCATGAAGCCGCGTGATCTGGCGGAGAAAATCATCGCCGCGCTGCCGGCTGACGAAAATGTCACCAAGGCCGAAATCGCCGGCCCAGGCTTTATCAATTTCTTCCAGAACACCCAGGCCCTGGCCTCGCGCCTCGACGCCGCGCTGGCCGATGCTCACGTTGGCGTACGCAAGGCCGGCCCGGCGCAGCGCACCGTGGTCGACCTGTCGGCGCCGAACCTGGCCAAAGAGATGCACGTCGGCCACTTGCGCTCGACCATCATCGGCGACGGCGTGGCGCGCGTACTTGAGTTCCTCGGCGACGAAGTGATCCGTCAGAACCACGTCGGCGACTGGGGTACCCAGTTCGGCATGTTGATGGCGTACCTGCAGGAAAACCCGATCACCAGCGACGAGCTGTCCGATCTGGAAAACTTCTACCGCGCCGCCAAGCAGCGTTTCGACGAATCCGCAGAGTTCGCCGACCGCGCTCGTGGCCTGGTGGTCAAGCTGCAGGCCGGCGACGCCGAGTGCCTGGCGCTGTGGACCCGGTTCAAGGACATCTCGCTGTCGCACTGCCAGAAGATCTACGAACTGCTCAACGTCAAACTGACCATGGCCGACGTGATGGGCGAAAGCGCCTACAACGACGACCTGATCAACGTGGTCAACGACCTGAAAGCCGCCGGCATGCTGGTCGAAAGCAACGGCGCCCAGTGCGTGTTCCTCGACGAGTTCAAGAATGCCGACGGCGATCCGCTGCCGGTGATCATCGTCAAGGCTGACGGCGGCTACCTGTACGCCACCACTGACCTGGCGGCCGTGCGCTACCGCAGCGGCAAACTGAAAGCCGATCGCGCGCTGTACTTCGTCGACCAACGTCAGGCCCTGCACTTCCAGCAAGTGTTCGCCGTGGCGCGCAAAGCCGGTTTCGTGACCCATCCGATGGAGATGGAGCACATGGGCTTCGGCACCATGAACGGCGCCGACGGCCGTCCGTTCAAGACCCGTGACGGCGGCACCGTGAAGCTGATCGACCTGCTGACCGAAGCCCAGGAACGCGCCTACAACCTGGTCAAAGAGAAGAACCCGGAGCTTGCCGAAGACGAACTGCGCAACATCGCCAAGGTCGTCGGCATCGGTGCGGTGAAATACGCCGACCTGTCCAAGCACCGCACCAGCGACTACAGCTTCAACTTCGACCTGATGCTCAACTTCGAAGGCAACACCGCGCCGTACCTGCTGTACGCCTACACCCGTGTGGCCGGTGTATTCCGCAAACTGGGCAAGGACTTCAGCGAAGTCGATGGCCAGATCGTCCTTGAAGCGGCGCACGAGCAAGAGCTGGCAGCGAAGCTGGCGCAGTTCGGCGAAGTGCTGAACAACGTCGCCGAAAAAGGCACCCCGCACATCCTCTGCACCTATCTGTATGACGTCGCCGGTCTGTTCTCCAGCTTCTACGAGAACTGCCCGATCCTCGCCGCCGAAACGCCGGCCCAGATGCAGAGCCGTCTGCGTCTGGCCGCGCTGACCGGTCGTACTCTCAAGCAAGGCCTGGAACTGTTGGGCCTGGAAACTCTGGAGCGCATGTAAGTTGGCTGCCAAGAAAAAACCTGCACCCAAGCGTGGCGCCAGCCGTTACCAAGCTCCTGCAAAGCAACCGATCCCGGGTTGGCTGTGGATGGCCATCGGCCTGACGGTCGGTGCATTCATCGTGTTCCTGATGAAACTGGAGCCGGGCAAGGGCAGCGACACGGTCAAGCGCGAGAAAGTCGAGCAAGCGCAACAGCAGAAAGCCAAGATCGCCGAGGCCAACAAGACCCCGCCGAGCCCGACGCAACCGGTGAAGCCGAAGTACGACTTCTACACCCTGCTGCCGGAATCGGAAGTGATCGTGCCACCAGACGCCGTGCCGGAGAAAACCCTGCCGACGCCGCAAGTGCCGAACATCCCGACCACTCCGGTAACCCCGGCGGAAGCGGCGAAGATCGACACCGCGCGCGCTCAGGCGGCTCTGGCCGGGATCACCCCGCCGCCAGCGCCCCCAGTGAGCAAGGCTGCGCCAGTGACCAAGTTCTTCCTCCAGGCCGGTTCGTTCCGCAAAGAGGCGGATGCGGACAAGGTGCGGGCGCAGATCATTCTGCTCGGTCAGGCCGTTTCGGTTGAGTCGGGCACGGTCAAGGATGAAACCTGGTACCGCGTATTGGTCGGTCCTTTCAGTAACCGCGAACAACTGACCACCGCGCAGAAACAACTGGCGGGCAGCGGCTTCAGCAATCTGTTGTTACAACAACGCCAGAGCCGCTGATTTAGCGCCCACAGGCAACACCAATCCCCTGTAGGAACTGCCGCAGGCTGCGATCTTTTGATTTTGTTTCAAGAGCAAGATCAAAAGATCGCAGCCTGCGGCAGCGCCTACAGTTGATCACCGCTCGTCCCCTCTCCCGCGCTATGGTTGAAATCCTCTCCAGCACCCCCATATGAATGGGCATAAGGCATTTTCGCCCCGCTGCGTGGAGACTCTTCCCTTGACCACCATCGTTTCAGTCCGCCGCCACGGCAAAGTCGTCATGGGCGGCGACGGCCAGGTTTCTCTCGGCAACACCGTCATGAAAGGCAACGCGAAGAAAGTTCGCCGCCTGTACCACGGTCAGGTCATCGCCGGTTTCGCCGGTGCTACCGCCGACGCCTTCACCCTGTTCGAACGTTTCGAAGGCCAGCTCGAGAAACATCAGGGCCACTTGATCCGCGCCGCTGTCGAACTCGCCAAAGAATGGCGTACCGACCGCTCCCTGAGCCGCCTCGAAGCCATGCTCGCGGTCGCCAACAAGGACGCGTCCCTGATCATCACCGGCAACGGTGACGTGGTCGAACCGGAAAACGGCCTGATCGCCATGGGTTCCGGTGGCGGTTACGCGCAGGCTGCGGCCAGCGCGCTGCTGAAAAAGACTGACCTGTCGGCCCGCGAAATCGTCGAAACCGCCCTCGGCATCGCTGCCGACATCTGTGTATTCACCAACCACACTCAGACCATTGAGGAGCAGGATCTCGCTGAAGAAGCCTGAGTCGGCCTTGCGCCACGGCTTGTTTCTGCTTGAGGACCGTCAATTATTATGTCCATGACTCCCCGCGAAATCGTCCACGAACTCAACCGCCATATCATCGGCCAGGACGATGCCAAGCGCGCCGTCGCGATTGCCTTGCGCAACCGCTGGCGCCGCATGCAGCTGCCTGAAGAGCTGCGTGTTGAAGTGACCCCGAAGAACATCCTGATGATCGGCCCGACCGGTGTCGGTAAAACCGAGATCGCCCGGCGTCTGGCGAAACTGGCCAACGCGCCGTTCATCAAGGTCGAAGCGACCAAGTTCACCGAAGTCGGCTACGTTGGCCGTGACGTCGAATCGATCATCCGTGATCTGGCCGACGCCGCGATCAAGATGCTCCGCGAGCAGGAAATGACCCGCGTGCGTCACCGTGCCGAAGACGCCGCCGAGGACCGCATCCTCGACGCGCTGCTGCCGCCGGCGCGCATGGGCTTCAGCAATGAAGAAACCCCGAGCACCGATTCCAACACCCGTCAGCTGTTCCGCAAGCGCCTGCGCGAAGGTCAGCTGGACGACAAGGAAATCGAGATCGAAGTTGCCGAAGTATCCGGCATCGAGATCGCCACGCCGCCAGGCATGGAAGAGATGACCAGCCAGTTGCAGAACCTGTTCGCTAACATGGGCAAGGGCAAGAAAAAGGCCCGCAAGCTCAAGGTCAAGGAAGCGCTGAAGCTGGTGCGCGACGAAGAGGCCGGGCGTCTGGTCAACGAAGAAGAGCTGAAAGCCAAGGCGCTGGAAGCGGTCGAGCAGCACGGTATCGTGTTCATCGACGAGATCGACAAGGTCGCCAAGCGCGGCAATGTCGGCGGCGCCGATGTGTCCCGTGAAGGCGTGCAGCGCGACCTGCTGCCGCTGATCGAAGGCTGCACCGTCAACACCAAGCTGGGCATGGTCAAGACCGACCACATCCTGTTCATCGCGTCCGGTGCGTTCCACCTGAGCAAGCCGAGCGACCTGGTGCCTGAGCTGCAGGGTCGTCTGCCGATCCGTGTCGAACTCAAGGCGCTGAGCCCGGAAGACTTCGAACGCATCCTCAGCGAGCCGCACGCTTCGCTCACCGAGCAATACTGCGCGCTGCTGAAAACCGAAGGCCTGAACATCCAGTTCCAGCCGGAAGGCATCAAGCGTCTGGCCGAGATCGCCTGGCAGGTCAACGAGAAGACCGAGAACATCGGTGCCCGTCGCCTGCACACGCTGCTTGAGCGGCTGCTGGAAGAAGTGTCGTTCAGTGCCGGCGACCTCGCCAGCGCCCATGACGACAAGCCGATCCTGATCGACGCCGAGTACGTCAACAGCCACTTGGGCGAATTGGCGCAGAACGAGGACCTGTCCCGTTATATCCTGTAGGTCACCTTCTCTGTAGGAGCTGCCGAAGGCTGCGATCTTTTGATTTTGATTTAAAAGACAAGATCAAAAGATCGCAGCCTTCGGCAGCTCCTACAGAGGTGTTCCATCTAGTCGGATGACCTGTAATGACCAATATTCCCACCGACATCAAACTGCACAAAGCCTCGAAAACCCTGACGCTCAAATACGCGTCCGGCGAGGAGTACACCCTGCCCGCAGAATTCCTGCGCGTGCATTCCCCCTCCGCCGAGGTCCAGGGCCACGGCAAACCGATCCTGCAATTCGGCAAGCTCAATGTCGGCCTCAGCGGCCTGGAACCGGCCGGTCAGTACGCACTGAAACTGACCTTCGACGACGGTCACGACAGCGGCCTGTTCACCTGGGATTACCTCTACGAGCTGGGGCGACGTTATGACGCACTCTGGGCCGATTATCTGGCCGAGCTCAAGGCGGCCGGGAAAACCCGCGATCCGGACGAGTCGATCGTCAAGCTGATGCTCTAGTCCGAGACTCTTGCTCTTTAGAGGGCATTTTCTAAATTCATCTGTTTGAATGCTCTGCTGTGTGGCCGAGGATCGGCTGCTTGCGAAAAAAATTAAACTCGGGTAACCAATGGAGCTGGCAAGTTCCCTGCAGTGCTCTATGAACTGTAAAGCAGCTATGCAGAATTAACGGTCACCCGAGCAGTAGTACCTGGCATTTGGCTGTGGAACTGCACAGCAGAAAACCGGGTACTCGTCTCAGGACAATGGAGCGTCGTAGATGAGTAACAAGAATAACGATGACCTGAAGTACCAAGCCTCGGAAAACACCCTGGGGCTTAATCCCGTCGTTGGGCTGCGCGGAAAGGATCTGCTGGCCTCTGCTCGTATGGTGCTGACCCAGGCCATCAAACAACCGATCCATAGCGTCAGGCACGTGACCCATTTCGGCCTCGAACTGAAGAACGTGCTGTTCGGCAAATCCGAACTGCAACCGGCCAGCGATGACCGTCGCTTCGCCGATCCGGCCTGGAGCCAGAACCCGCTCTACAAACGTTATCTGCAAACCTACCTGGCGTGGCGCAAGGAGCTCCATTCCTGGATCGACGACAGCAGCCTGTCACCCAAAGACATCGCGCGCGCCCACTTCGTGATCAACCTGATGACCGAAGCCATGGCCCCGACCAACACGGCGGCCAACCCCGCAGCAGTCAAACGCTTCTTCGAGACCGGCGGCAAAAGCCTGCTTGACGGTCTCTCGCATCTGGCCAAGGATCTGGTGCACAACGGCGGCATGCCGAGCCAGGTCAACATGGGCGCGTTCGAGGTCGGCAAGAGCCTGGGCGTGACCGAAGGCGCGGTGGTGTTTCGCAACGACGTGCTGGAGCTGATCCAGTACAAGCCGATCACCGAGCAAGTTCACGAGCGTCCACTGCTCGTGGTGCCACCGCAGATCAACAAGTTCTACGTATTCGATCTGAGCCCGGACAAGAGCCTGGCGCGCTTCTGCCTGCGCAATAATGTGCAGACCTTCATCGTCAGCTGGCGCAACCCGACCAAGGCCCAGCGCGAGTGGGGCCTGTCGACCTACATCGATGCGCTCAAGGAAGCGGTCGACGTGGTCACGGCGATCACCGGCAGCAAAGACGTGAACATGCTGGGCGCCTGCTCCGGCGGCATCACCTGCACCGCCCTGCTCGGCCACTACGCCGCCCTCGGCGAGAAGAAGGTCAACGCCCTGACCCTGCTGGTCAGCGTGCTCGACACCACCCTGGACAGCGACGTCGCCCTGTTCGTCGACGAGCAGACCCTGGAGACCGCCAAGCGCCACTCGTATCAGGCCGGCGTGCTCGAAGGCAAGGACATGGCCAAGATCTTCGCGTGGATGCGTCCGAACGATCTGATCTGGAACTACTGGGTCAACAACTACCTGCTCGGCAACGAACCGCCGGTGTTCGACATCCTGTTCTGGAACAACGACACCACCCGGTTGCCGGCGGCGTTCCACGGCGACCTGATCGAGATGTTCAAAAACAACCCACTGATCCGCCCCAATGCACTGGAAGTGTGCGGCACGCCGATCGACCTCAAGCAGGTCACTGCCGACATCTATTCGCTCGCCGGCACCAACGACCACATCACCCCGTGGAAGTCCTGCTACAAGTCGGCGCAGCTGTTTGGCGGCAAGGTCGAGTTCGTGCTGTCGAGCAGCGGGCATATCCAGAGCATTCTGAATCCGCCGGGCAACCCGAAATCGCGTTACATGACCAGCGAAGGCATGGCCGCCAATGCCGATGAGTGGCAAGAGAACTCCACCAAGCACACCGACTCCTGGTGGCTGCACTGGCAGACGTGGCAGGCCGAACGCTCGGGCAATCTGAAAAAGGCGCCGACCAAACTGGGCAACAAGGCGTATGCGCCAGGTGAAGCATCGCCGGGCACTTATGTACATGAAAGATAGCGGCAAGCCACAAGTTACAAGCCGCAAGCTGAGCAGGTTCTGCTTGAAGCTTGCGGCTTGTAGCTGCTCCACTCTAACCCGAAGGGCCTGAAGCATGCCGCAACCGTTCATTTTCCGTACCGTCGATCTGGATGGGCAAACCCTCCGCACCGCGGTACGCCCCGGCAAGCCTCACTTGACGCCCTTGCTGATATTCAACGGCATCGGCGCCAACCTGGAGCTGGTGTTTCCGTTCGTCGCGGCGCTGGACCCGGATCTGGAAGTGATCGCCTTCGACGTGCCCGGTGTCGGCGGTTCGTCGACGCCGCGCCGGCCGTATCGCTTTCCCGGACTGGCGAAGCTGACCGCACGAATGCTCGATTACCTCGACTACGGTCAGGTCAACGTGATTGGCGTGTCCTGGGGCGGGGCGCTGGCGCAGCAGTTCGCCCACGACTACCCCGAACGCTGCAAGAAACTGGTGCTGGCAGCGACCGCGGCCGGTGCCTTCATGGTGCCGGGCAAGCCGAAAGTGCTGTGGATGATGGCCAGTCCCCGGCGCTACATCCAGCCATCGCACGTGATCCGGATCGCGCCGCTGATCTATGGCGGCTCGTTCCGCCGTGACCCGACGCTGGCCGCCAGCCATGCGGCCAAGGTGCGTTCGGCGGGCAAACTCGGTTACTACTGGCAACTGTTCGCCGGGCTGGGCTGGACCAGCATTCACTGGCTGCACAAGATCCATCAGCCGACCCTGGTGCTGGCCGGCGACGACGATCCGCTGATCCCGTTGATCAACATGCGCATGCTCGCCTGGCGGATTCCCAACGCCCAACTGCACATCATCGACGATGGCCACTTGTTCCTGATTACCCGCGCCGAAGCCGTGGCGCCGATCATCATGAAATTCCTGGAGGAGGAGCGGCAGCGCGCCGTGATGCACCCGCACCCGACACCTTTGGGCGGATAAACCGCAGCGGCAGGTTTTATGCAGGGCTTGATACAAAGTGCGCGGCAGGACGCCGCGCAGGCAGCAACCCGTAACAGCGACTATGGTGTTCTGGTTCGGTGAGTTTGTTTTTGACCTGAAGACGAAGGAGTGTTGAGTCATGCGCGACAAACCTGCGACGGGCGTAGTGCCCAGTCCCGCCGTGTTCATCAATGCACAAAGTGCAATGACCGGCTTGCGTGGCCGGGACTTGATCTCGACGTTGCGCAGTGTTGCGGCCCACGGCCTGCGCAACCCTCTCCACAGTGCCAGA
This sequence comes from Pseudomonas sp. MG-9, assembly GCF_018729515.1. NCBI lineage: Bacteria > Pseudomonadati > Pseudomonadota > Gammaproteobacteria > Pseudomonadales > Pseudomonadaceae > Pseudomonas > Pseudomonas sp. MG-9. Next base: position 297,109 of record NZ_JAHHZH010000004.1, on the reverse strand, counting down.
CACGCCTTGAAACTCGGCGGCCAGCTCGGTCGCGTGCTGCTCGGTGAAACCTTGCACCCGACCAACCCGCAGGATGCGCGGTTCGCCGACCCGACGTGGAGCCTCAACCCGTTCTACCGGCGCAGCCTGCAGGCGTATCTGGCCTGGCAGAAACAGGTCAAGAGCTGGATCGACGAAAGCAGCATGAGCGAGGACGACCGCGCCCGCGCGCACTTCGCTTTCACGCTGCTCAACGACGCCGTCGCGCCCTCCAACACCCTGCTCAACCCGCTGGCGATCAAGGAGCTGTTCAACTCCGGCGGTCACAGCCTGGTGCGCGGCCTGAGCCATCTGCTCGATGATTTGCTGCACAACGACGGCCTGCCGCGTCAGGTCACCAAGCAGGCTTTCGAGGTCGGCAAGACGGTCGCCACCACCACCGGCGCCGTGGTGTTTCGCAACGAGATGCTCGAGCTGATCCAGTACAAGCCGATGAGCGAAAAGCAGTACGCCAAGCCGCTGCTGGTGGTGCCGCCGCAAATCAACAAGTACTACATTTTCGACCTCAGTCCGCACAACAGCTTCGTCCAGTACGCGCTGAAGAACGGCCTGCAGACCTTCATGATCAGTTGGCGCAACCCGGATGTGCGCCACCGCGAATGGGGCTTGTCGACCTACGTCGAGGCCGTGGAAGAAGCGATGAACGTCTGCCGGGCGATCACCGGCGCCCGCGACGTCAACCTGATGGGCGCCTGCGCCGGGGGCCTGACCATCGCCGCGTTGCAGGGACATCTGCAAGCCAAACGGCAGCTGCGGCGGATCTCCAGTGCGACCTATCTGGTCAGCCTGCTCGACAGCCAGATCGAAACCCCGACCACCCTGTTCGCCGATGAACAGACCATCGAAGCGGCCAAGCGCCGCTCCTATCAGAAAGGCGTGCTCGACGGTCGCGACATGGCCAAGGTGTTCGCCTGGATGCGGCCCAACGATCTGATCTGGAGCTATTTCGTCAACAACTACCTGTTGGGCAAAGAACCGCCGGCCTTCGACATCCTCTACTGGAACAACGACAACACCCGCCTGCCCGCTGCGTTTCACGGCGACCTGCTGGACTTCTTCAAGCACAACCCGCTGACCCACCCGGGCGGGCTGGAAGTCTGCGGCACACCGATCGACCTGCAGAAAGTCACTGTCGACAGCTTCAGCGTGGCCGGCATGAACGACCACATCACACCGTGGGACGCGGTGTACCGCTCGACCCTGTTGCTCGGTGGTGAGCGGCGTTTTGTGCTGTCCAACAGCGGCCACGTGCAGAGCATCCTCAACCCGCCAAGCAACCCGAAAGCCAATTACGTCGAAAACGGCAAACTGAGCAGCGACCCGCGCGCCTGGTACTACGACGCCAAACGCGTCGACGGCAGTTGGTGGCCGCAGTGGCTGGAGTGGATTCAGCAGCGCTCCGGTGCCCAGCGCGAGACCCTGATGACCCTCGGCAACCCGAACTATCCACCGATGGAAGCAGCACCCGGCACCTACGTGCATGTGCGCTGACGCGTAACCGAACTTTTCTAAGAAGACTGGATGAAAACCCGCGACCGGATTCTCGAATGTGCCCTGCAACTGTTCAACGAAAAGGGTGAGCCCAACGTCTCCACCATGGAAGTTGCCAACGAAATGGGGATCAGCCCCGGCAACCTCTACTACCACTTCCACGGCAAGGAGCCGTTGATACTCGGCCTGTTTGACCGCTTCCAGAATGAACTGGCGCCGCTGCTCGACCCACCGTCGGATGTCGAGCTGGCGCCGGAGGATTACTGGCTGTTTCTGCATCTGATCGTCGAGCGGCTGGCGCAGTACCGCTTTCTGTTCCAGGACCTGTCGAACCTCGCCGGGCGCCTGCCGAAACTGGCCAAGGGCATTCGCAATCTGCTCAACGCCCTCAAGCGCACGTTGGCGTCATTGCTGGCGCGCTTGAAAGCCTCGGGGCAGTTGGTCAGTGACACTCAAGCGCTGGGGCAACTGGTGGAGCAGATCACCATGACCCTGCTGTTCTCGCTGGACTATCAACGGATTCTCGATCGCGAGGGTGAGGTCAGGCTGGTGGTGTACCAGATCATGATGCTGGTGGCGCCACACCTGCTGCCGCCAGTGAAGGTGGCGACGGAGCGGATGGCTTTGCAATACCTCGAAGACCATTAACGTCAAAAGATCGCAGCCTGCGGCAGCTCCAACATTGGTCATGTTCGCCGCCCATTTTTCGGTTTGGCAACGATCCTGTAGGAGCTGCCGCAGGCGGCGATCTTTTGATCTTCAAACAAAAACGCCCGACCTTCACAGGCCGGGCGTTTTGTTTTGCCCTGAGGAATCAGGACTGACTGGTTGGCGTCGACGGGGTCGATGCAACAGTCGGGGTTGCCACCGGAGTCGGTGCAGCGGCGGAGTTCGACGCGCTGACCGGGGTTGCGGGCGTGGCAGGTTTGGCTGCAGCAGGCGCGGCCGGCTTCGGCGCAGCGGCTTTCGGCGCGGCCGGTTTTTTCACTGCCGGTTTTTTCGCCGCAGCCGGTTTGGCTGCAGGCTTGGCAGCCGGTTTGGCGGCTGCGGTTTTCGCGGCTGGCTTGGCGGCTGGTTTTGCTGCCGGTTTCGCGGCGGCTTTGGCGGCTACCGGTTTGGCTGCAGCTTTTGCTGCTGGCTTGGCTGCGGCGGTTTTCGCGGCAGGTTTTGCTGCTGCGGTTTTGGCAGCAGGCTTGGCCGCAGCTTTCGCAGCCGGTTTGGCAGGCGCTTTAGCCAGTGGCTTGGCTGCCGTTTTTGCGGCGGGTTTAGCCGCTGCGGTTTTTGCCGCCGGTTTGGCCGCAGCGGTTTTCGCCGCGACCGGTTGGGTTTTCAGACCGGTGAGTTTCTCGATCTGCTTGGTCAGGGTTTCAACCTTGCTGTGCAGCGCTTTCACCTCATTGCGGCTTGGCACACCCAGGCGCGAAATCGCGCTGTTCAGGCGCTTGTCGAAAGCCCCTTCCAGCTCGTCCCACTTGCCCAGTGCGCGATCTTTCACACCGCTGATGCGCGACTTGGCCGAAGAAGCCGAGTCCTTGGCGGCATCGACTTTTTTGCCGACTGCCGACTTGGTGAGCTTCTCGGCTTTCTCGCCGTCTTTGACCAGTGACTCGAAGAGCTTGCTGCCGTCAGTGTCGATCTTCGAGTACACGCCTAAACCAGCCAGCCAGATTTTGCGGGAGTAGTCTTCGACTTTCCCAATCCACGAGCTGCCTTCTTTATCGGTGTTCTTTTTACCAGCCATCCCGTTCTCCTTAAGATTTACGCGCGACGCGTTCGAGCAATGCCGTCAGCTCATCGAGCTTAGCAGAGAGTGTCTCAACGTCATGTTTAGACGGAATGCCGATACGATTCAAGGCGCTTGCTACACGGGAGTCGAACGCCTTCTCGACCTTGTCGAGCTGGACCTCGACGCGGCCTTTGAACGAGCTGACTTCGCCCTTGGCTTCATCGATCTCGGCGTTGGCCGCTTCGAGTTTTTCGGTGACGACTTTTTTGCCTTTCTTTTCAACAGTTTGACCAGCCTTGATCAACTCCTGAAAGTAGTCGCTACCTTCTTGGCCGACCTTGGCGTAGGCACCCAGGCCTGCCAGCCAGATCTTGCGGGCATAGGATTTGACGTCGCTCAGAGCAGAAGTCGAAGCGTCGATTTTTTTCTTCAAAATGACTTTGGCCATGGTGCACCTCACGCGCAGAAGGTTTGAGGAACTGCCCGCAGATGTGTCGGGCTCAGGCACAAAGTAGGGAGAAAAATTAGAAACGGCACCCTAACAACTGACATAAAAGTTCGGGTGCAGCGCAAAAAAATGTAGGAGTGAGCCTGCTCGCGATAGCGGTCTGTCAGTCAACATTGCGGTGACTGAAAGACCGCTATCGCGAGCAGGCTCACTCCTACAGGGGATCGTATTTCAGGCAGAAATCAGACCAGAGCTTTGTCGAGGGCTTTTTCGATCTCGGCTTTGATCATGCCGCTCATGGCCGACATCATCAGGCCCAGCTCGACGTCGACCTTGATCGAATCGTCTGCCACATGCACTGCGCCTTTCACGCCCGAGCGTTTGAGGTTCAGGGTATCGCCCGACCACTGCGGCTCCAGACCGTATTGGTCGGAGAGTTTTTGCGCCAGCTTGTCGGCCTTCTCGCGGGCGGCTTCCTTGCCCAGGTTGTGGGCACGCTCAACACTGATTTTGGCCATTGAATGACTCCTGAATAATAAATATGCGTCGGTAAATCTTGACCGCGTCTGCGGCAAATCGTCCCGAAGGTTGCCCATCTTACCTTTAGCCATTCCAAGACAAAGCATGGCTTGGGGATTAGAATGTCGCGCATTCTCTTTTGGTGACAGCGATATGACTGATCAGCGCAAAGGCAGCGATGCCGAACCCACCACACACTTCGGCTTCAAAAACGTTCCGGAAAGCCAGAAAGCGGAAAAAGTCGCTGAGGTTTTCCACTCGGTAGCCGCGAAATACGACCTGATGAATGACCTTCTGTCGGGCGGCATGCACCGTCTGTGGAAGCGTTTCGCGATCGAACTGTCGGGCGTGCGCAGCGGCAACCGCGTGCTGGACATCGCTGGTGGCACTGGCGACCTGACCAAGAAGTTCTCCCATCTGGTGGGCCCGACCGGCCAGGTGGTGCTGGCCGACATCAACGAATCCATGCTCAAGGTCGGTCGTGACCGCCTGCTGGACCTGGGTGTGTCGGGCAACGTCGAGTTCGTTCAGGCGGACGCCGAAAAGCTGCCGTTCCCGGACAACCACTTCGATTGTGTGACCATCGCCTTCGGCCTGCGCAACGTGACGCATAAAGAAGACGCCCTGCGCTCGATGCTGCGCGTGCTCAAGCCTGGCGGTCGCCTGCTGGTGCTGGAGTTCTCCAAGCCGACCAACGCGCTGATGTCCAAGGCTTACGACGCCTACTCGTTCGCCTTCATGCCGCTGATGGGCAAGCTCATCACCAATGACTCGGAAAGCTATCGCTACCTGGCCGAATCGATCCGCATGCACCCGAATCAGGAAACCCTGAAGTCGATGATGGTCGACGCCGGTTTCGACCGCGTGACCTATCACAACATGACCGCAGGCATCGTCGCCCTGCACCGCGGCATCAAGCCCTGATGTTGCTTACCGGGCTGCTCGCCAGCGTCGAACTCGGTCTGAACCGGGTGCTGCGTCTCGACAGCACGGCACTGCCGCGGCTGGCGCATCTGACCGGCAAGGTGATTGCCGTCGATTGCCGCAGCCCGGCGCTGCAACTGTTCATCCTGCCCAGCGATGAGGGCCTGATGCTGGCCTCGCACTGGGAAACCGGTGTCGACTGCACCCTGCGCGCGCCCGCGTCGAGCCTGGTGAAACTGGCCGTGAGCAAAGACAAGACCGCGGTGCTGCACGCCCCGGAAGTCGAGCTCGACGGTGACAGCGGCGTGCTGCTGGAGCTGGCCGGTGTGCTACAGGACCTGGAGCTGGACTGGGAGTACGAACTCTCGCGCTGGCTGGGCCCGGTCGCCACGCAATTGGTCGGCGGTCATCTGCGCAGCCGCGCACGCTGGTATCAACAAGGATTTGCCAGCCTCAACCAGAACCTCGCCGAATACCTCGCCGAAGAATCGCGCACCCTCGTCGGGCAACGCGAAGCCGAAGCGCGGTTCAGCGAACTGGACCGGATCAAACTTGATCTGGAACGTCTCGAGGCGCGCTTCGAGCGCCTTTCCCGATCCCTCGACCCAAGCGATAACGCATGAAGCTGCTTGCCGTCCGCCGTTTGTTGCGCATCCAGCGCGTCGTGATCCGCTACCGCCTCGATGACCTGCTGTTCGATCTGCCACTGCCCTGGTTTCTCCTGGCACTGCGCTATGTGCTGCCGTGGCGCTGGTTCCCGCGCAAACCGCTGGAGCTGAGCCGTGGTGCGCGCCTGCGTCTGGCGTTGCAGGACCTGGGGCCGATCTTCATCAAGTTCGGGCAGATTCTCTCGACCCGCCGCGACCTGCTGCCGGAAGACATCGCCGATGAGCTGATGCTGCTGCAGGACCGCGTGCCGCCGTTCGATTCGCAGCTGTCGATCAAACTGATCGAAGAGCAACTGGGCAAGAAAATCAGCGAAGTGTTCAGCCGCTTTGACGTCGAACCGCTGGCCTCGGCCTCGGTGGCGCAGGTGCATGCTGCGCAGCTGAAAACCGGCGAAGAAGTGGTGGTCAAGGTGATCCGCCCGGGCCTGAAACCGGTGATCGCTCAGGATCTGGCGTGGCTGTTCATCCTCGCCCGCGCCGCCGAAAAAGTCTCCGCCGATGCCCGCCTGCTGCACCCGGTAGACGTGGTGCAGGACTACGAAAAGACCATCTACGACGAGCTCGACCTGCTGCGCGAGGCGGCCAACGCCAGTCAGCTCAAGCGCAACTTCGAAGGCTCGCCGCTGCTGTACGTGCCGCAGGTCTACTGGGACTGGTGCCGGCCGAAAGTGCTGGTGATGGAGCGCATCTACGGGATTCAGGTGACGGATCTGGCGACCCTCGCCGACCAGCGCACCGACATGAAGATGCTCGCCGAGCGCGGCGTGGAGATCTTCTTCACCCAAGTGTTCCGCGACAGTTTCTTCCACGCCGACATGCACCCGGGCAACATCTTCGTCAGCACCGTCAACCCGTGGAGCCCGCAGTACATTGCGATCGACTGCGGTATCGTCGGCAGCCTGACTCCGGAAGACCAGGATTATCTGGCGCGTAACCTGTTCGCCTTCTTCAAGCGCGACTACCGCCGCGTGGCGCAGTTGCACATTGACTCGGGCTGGGTGCCGGCGGAAACCAAACTCAACGAATTCGAAGCGGCGATCCGCACCGTGTGCGAACCGATCTTCGAAAAACCGTTAAAAGATATTTCATTTGGCCAGGTGCTGATGCGCCTGTTCCAGACCGCGCGACGCTTCAACATGGAAGTCCAGCCGCAGCTGGTGCTGCTGCAAAAGACCCTGCTGAACATCGAAGGCCTCGGCCGTCAGCTGTACCCGGATCTGGACTTGTGGAACACCGCGCAGCCGTTCCTCGAACGCTGGATGCGCGAGCGCGTCAGCCCGAAAGCCTTGCTCGGCAACGTGCAGAGCCAGTTCGAGCAGCTTCCGCACCTGGCCAACATGGCCCGCGACCTGCTCGAACGCATGTCCCAGCCACATGCCAACGACCCGCCGCCACCGTGGCACAAACGCAAGGACGACTGGTTCCTGCGCCTGCTTGGCTGCGCTCATCTGGCGGGCGGCACCATTCTCGCCGCCGGTGGCCCGTTGAACGAACTGGGGCATTGGCCGGCCGGTATCATGGTGGCAGTCGGCTTGTATCTGGTCGTTCGCCGATAGCACGAATCAGCTGCAAGTTATAAGCTGCGAGCTGCAAGCCTGACGACACAGGAACACCGCAACCTGCTTTTACTTGCAGCTTGAAGCTCAACGCTTGTAGCTGCGTTTCGGGAATTGAAGATGAAAAACTGGCTGGACGAGATCAAGTGGGACGCGGATGGCCTGGTGCCGGCGATTGCCCAGGATCACAAGACCGGACGCGTGCTGATGATGGCCTGGATGAACCGCGAAGCGCTCGAACTGACCGCTGCGGAAAACCGTGCAATCTACTGGTCACGTTCCCGTGGCAAGCTATGGCGCAAGGGCGAAGAGTCCGGCCATGTGCAGACGCTGCATGAAATGCGTCTGGACTGTGATGCCGACGTGATCATCCTGATGGTTGAACAGATCGGCGACATCGCTTGCCATACCGGCCGTCAAAGCTGCTTTTATCGTGTCTTCGAAAACGGCGACTGGAAGACCGTCGACCCGGTACTCAAAGACCCGCACGCTATCTATTCCGCAGGACAATAGGATGTGTCATCAGTCATTTACTGAGCTGCGCTTTCAGCCGACAACCCGAAGGGCCAGGCCTGATTTTGTGCAGGGCTGCGTTACTCGTCGTTTATTTGAAATGCCAAACCACACTCCTCGCGCCTTGCCCTGCACAAAATCAGGCTCCGGCGCAGCTCAGGAAATGACTGATGACACATCCTCCCATGAGTGACACCCTGACTCGTCTGGCCCAAGTGCTTGAAGAGCGCAAAGGCGCAGCGGCCGACAGCTCTTATGTAGCTAGTCTGTATCACAAAGGCCTGAACAAGATTCTGGAGAAAGTCGGCGAAGAGTCGGTCGAAACCATTATTGCCGCCAAGGACGCCGCCATCAGCGGCGACTGCAGCGATGTGATCTACGAGACCGCCGACCTGTGGTTCCACAGCATGGTCATGCTTGCCCAACTGGGGCAGCATCCGCAGGCCGTGCTGGATGAACTGGATCGTCGCTTCGGCCTTTCCGGACACGTCGAGAAAGCCTCGCGTCCGTCCGCCTGAATAATTTTTAGAGAGGAACAGCAACATGGGCATTTTTGACTGGAAACACTGGATCGTCATTCTGGTAGTCGTGGTGCTGGTGTTCGGCACCAAGAAACTGAAAAACCTCGGCACCGACGTTGGCGAGTCGATCAAGGGCTTCCGCAAGGCCATGAACGACGACGAGAAACCGGCCGCCGATCCGACCGTGACGCCTGCGCAGCCAGTGCCACCGGTGCAGCCGCAAGCCACCGCTCAGGCCAACCCGCCGCACACCATCGACGTGCAGGCGCAGAAAGTCGAAGAGCCGATCCGCAAAGACGTGTGAGCACTGACTAATGTTTGGTATCAGCTTCTCTGAACTGCTGCTCGTCGGCCTCGTCGCCCTGCTGGTGCTGGGCCCCGAGCGTCTGCCGGGCGCTGCGCGCACCGCCGGCCTGTGGGTTGGGCGGCTGAAGCGCAGCTTCAACGCGATCAAACAGGAAGTTGAACGTGAAATCGGTGCCGACGAGATCCGTCGGCAACTGCACAACGAGCACATCCTGTCGCTGGAGCAGGAGGCGCGGAAGATTTTCACGCCGGTTCAGCAGGAGCCGACGCCGGTTGAGCATGTGGGTGAGCAGACGATTCACAGCCCTGCCGCTGCGACGACCCCTGCACCTGCTGTAGTACCGAACGAAACTGCGCCAGTTGTTGCGACGCCCCCGGTTGAATCCGCTGCTCCCGCCGCCGCGCCTGTTGCGCCGGCCCCTCACGACCCAACACTGCCGCCGCGAGCCCCATGAGCGATCTCCCCGAAAACGACCAGCACATGCCGCTGGTTTCGCACCTCACCGAGTTGCGCACCCGCCTGCTGCGTTGCGTGGCGGCGATCTTCATCATCTTCGCCGGGCTGTTCGCCTTCACCCAGCAGATCTACACCTTCGTCTCGACGCCGCTGCGCCAGTACCTGCCGGTCGGCGCGACGATGATCGCCACCGACGTATCGTCACCGTTTCTGACGCCGCTGAAGCTGACGATGATGGTTTCGCTGTTCCTCGCGATCCCGGTGATCCTGCATCAGATCTGGGGCTTCATCGCGCCGGGCCTGTACAAGCATGAAAAGCGCATTGCGGTGCCGTTGCTGGTATCCAGCATCCTGTTGTTCTACACCGGCATGGCGTTCGCCTATTACTTCGTGTTCCCGCTGATCTTCAAATTCTTCGCTGCGGCCACCCCGGCCGGCGTGGAAATGATGACCGATATCGCCAGTTACCTCGATTTTGTGATGACGCTGTTCTTCGCCTTCGGCGTCGCGTTCGAGATCCCCGTGGCCGTGGTGCTGCTGGTATGGATCGGCGTGGTCGACGTCAAATACCTGAAGAAGATTCGCCCGTACGTGATCATCGGCTGCTTCGTGGTCGGCATGATCCTCACGCCACCGGACATTTTCTCCCAGACCCTGCTGGCCGTACCGATGTGGATGCTGTTTGAAATCGGCATTCTGTTTGGCGGTTTGATCAGCAAGCGCGAACGTCCGGACGAGAATTCGGCCGACGATCACAACGACCAGCCGCCAGCGACCCAGGCATGAACCTGTTGTTGCTCGAAGAGGCCGACTTCATCGCGGCCGACCGCGTCGTGCTGCGTGATCGACGCCTGACCCACATGCAGGAAGTTCATCGCTCGGAAGTCGGTGACAGCCTGCGGGTCGGGCGCATCAACGGGCTGATGGGTTCGGCCGAGCTGCTGCGCCTTGAGGCCGGCGAAGCCGAACTGCGCGTCACTCTCGATCAGCCACCGCCCGCCAAGCTGCCGCTGACTCTGGTGCTGGCCCTGCCGCGTCCGAAGATGCTGCGCCGGGTGTTCCAGACCGTGGCGACCATGGGCGTGTCGAAGGTGATTCTGGTCAATAGCTACCGCGTCGAGAAGAGCTTCTGGCAGACGCCATTCCTGGAGCCGGAAGCGATTCGCGAGAATCTGATCCTCGGCCTCGAACAGGCTCGCGATACCGTGCTGCCGGAAATCATCATCGAGAAGCGCTTCAAGCCGTTCGTCGAAGACCGCCTGCCGGCGATCACCGAAGGCACCCTCGGCCTGGTCGGCCATCCTGGCAATTACCCCCCGTGCCCACGGGCGCTGAGCGAACCGGTGACCCTGGCGATCGGCCCCGAAGGCGGCTGGATCCCCTACGAAATCGACCTGCTGGGCAAGTCCGGCCTGCAACCGGTGCAATTGGGCGAGCGCATCCTGCGCGTCGAAACCGCCGTCACCGCCCTGCTCGCCCGCCTGTTCTAACCCCAACAAGGCCTCCCCTGTAGGAGCTGCCGAAGGCTGCGATACTTTGATCTTGCTTTAAAAACAAAATCAAAAGATCGCAGCCTCGTTCCACTCGTCAGCTCCTACGGGTATCCAGGATCGGCGGTTCAGGACAATTCGGGTTACAGATTGCCATCATCCAGCCGATACAGTCCTCATAAGTCCAATTAGTGGTCCGAGGGGAGTCGTCGCATGTACCGTTGGTTAGCCGAGAATCTTGGAAACGTCAGCGTCAAACGCAAGCTGGGGATCGGTTTCGGCCTGGTGCTGTTGCTCACCCTGCTGATCACTTTCACCGGGTGGACCGGCATGGGGGGCATCATCAGCCGCGGTGACAAGCTGGGTTTCATCTCCAGCCTCAACGAGCTGACCAAGGACCTGCGTCTGGCACGCCTGGACTACGAAATGCGTCGCGGCGAACAAGGCCCGGGCTTGGTCAACGAGCTGCTGACCAAGCTCGACAGCGGCCTGCAAACCGCGCGCGGCCTGATCGAACAACCGGCCGACGCCGCCAAGGTCGACCAACAGCTGGCCGCCGTCACCGAATACAAACGCGCCTTCGCCGACATGGTGCAGGCCGGGGCCAGTCGTGAAGACGCCCGCAGCAAACTCGGCGCCACCGCCGACAACGCCGTGGCCAAGGTCGCCGAAGTGGAGAAATCCATGCTGCAGGGCGACAGCGTCGCCCAGTTCAACGCCGTGATCGACCTGAGCAAACTGATCCAGCAAGCGCGCTTCCAGGTGCGTGGCTACACCTACAGTGGCAAAACCGAAGCCGAGCAACCGGCGCTCGATGCCATCGACAATGCCCTGAAAAACCTCGAAACCCTGCCGGCCAAACTACCTGAGCAGCACATCGCCAACCTGCAACAGGCCACCGAATCGCTCAAGGCCTATCGTGCAGCGGTCAGCCAGTTCCGCGACTCGCAGGTCGCCAGTGCCAAGGCTCTGGCACGCATGTCGGCCCAGGGCGACATCCTGCTCGACGTCAGCAAGCAACTCACCGAATCGCAGACCGTGGTGCGCGATACCGATGCCGCGCACGCCAAAAACATGTTGATCATCGCTACCCTGCTGGCCGTGGCCTTCGGCCTGCTGGCAGCGTGGGCGATCACCCGGCAGATCATCATTCCGCTGAACCAGACCCTGAAAGTCGCCGAGCGCGTGGCTGCCGGCGACCTGACCCACAACCTGGTGTCGCAGCGCCGCGACGAACTGGGCCAGTTGCAGCGTTCAATGCAGAGCATGACCCAAGGCCTGCGCGACCTGATCGGCGGCATCAGCGACGGCGTCACACAGATTGCCAGCGCCGCCGAAGAGCTGTCGGCGGTCACCGAGCAGACCAGCGCCGGGGTCAACAATCAAAAGATCGAGACCGATCAGGTCGCCACCGCCATGAACGAAATGGCCGCCACCGTGCAGGAAGTCGCGCGCAACGCCGAAGAGGCTTCCGAAGCCGCCGTGGCCGCCGATCAGCAGGCCCGTGAAGGCGACAAGGTGGTCGGTGAAGCCATCGCGCAGATCGAGCGTCTGGCGGTCGAAGTCGGCCACTCCACCGAGGCCATGGGCGAGCTCAAGCGCGAAAGCGACAAGATCGGCAGCGTGCTCGACGTGATCAAGTCCGTGGCCCAGCAAACCAACCTGCTGGCGCTCAACGCGGCGATCGAAGCCGCGCGTGCCGGTGAAGCCGGGCGTGGTTTTGCGGTGGTCGCCGATGAAGTGCGCAGCCTCGCCCAGCGCACCCAGAAGTCCACCGAAGAGATCGAAGAGCTGATCGTCGGCCTGCAGAACGGCACCCAGCAAGTGGCAACGATCATGGACAACAGCCGTAGCCTGACCGACAGCAGCGTCGAACTGACACGCCGTGCCGGTGGCTCACTGGAAAGCATCACCCGCACCGTGTCGGCGATTCAGGCGATGAACCAGCAGATCGCCGCAGCGGCCGAGCAGCAGAGTGCCGTGGCCGAGGAGATCAACCGTAGCGTGCTGAATGTGCGGGATGTGTCAGATCAGACATCGGCAGCGAGTGAAGAGACCGCGGCATCGAGTGTTGAACTGGCGCGCTTGGGGACGCATCTGCAGATGCTGGTGGGGCGGTTCAAGGTCTAAGCATCACAGCAAAAGATCGCAGCTTTCGGCAGCTCCTGCAGGTGTACACATAACTCTGTAGGAGCTGCCGAAGGCTGCGATCTTTTTTGCTTTACAAGACCTGACGCAAGAACGCCTGCGCCCGAGGATCCTTCGGTGCATCGAAGAACTCGGCCGGCGAAGCATCTTCCAGCAGTTTGCCGTGATCGAAGAACAGCACCCGGTCCGCCACTTCCCGGGCGAAGCCCATTTCGTGGGTGACGCAGACCATGGTCATGCCTTCCACGGCCAGGTTCTTCATCACATCCAGTACTTCACCGACCATTTCCGGGTCGAGGGCCGAAGTCGGCTCGTCGAACAGCATCACTTTCGGGTCCATCGCCAACGCCCGGGCAATCGCCACGCGCTGTTGCTGACCGCCGGACAGGCGTGACGGATATTCCCGGGCCTTCTGCGCAATGCCGACCTTCTCCAGCAACGCCAGAGCCTTGGCCTCGCTTTCCTTCTGCCCGCGCTTGCGCACGACTTTCTGCGCCAGACAGAGGTTTTCCAGCACGGTCATGTGCGGGAACAGGTTGAAATGCTGGAACACCATGCCGACTTCGCGGCGGTAGGCGTTGACGTCGGTTTTCGGGTCGGCCAGTTGCAGGCCGTCGATGCTCACCGAGCCCGAGTCGAACTCTTCCAGGCCATTGAGGCAACGCAGGAAGGTCGACTTACCGGAACCCGACGGGCCGATCACCACCAGCACTTCGCCCTTGGCCACGGTGGTGGTGACGTTATCCACAGCCCGGACTACCTGGCCACGGGTGTCGAAGACTTTTACCAGATCGCGGACTTCAATCACTTTGCGCGAGCCTCCGCTCAAGCCGGCTGGCGATTTTCGACAGCGGCAGGTTGATCAACAGGTACAGGCCGGCGACGCAGAACAGGATTTCGAACGGCGAGAACGAGGTGGTGATGACTTCGCGACCGCTTTTCAGCAACTCGGTAATGGCAATCACCGACACCAGCGAGGTGTCCTTGACCAGACTGATGAACTGTCCGGCCAGCGGTGGCAGCACGCGTTTGAACGCCTGCGGCAGCACCACGTGGCGCATCGACTGGCCGGCGCTCAGGCCGAGCGAGCGCGCCGCTTCGTTCTGCCCGCGGGCAATCGACTGCACGCCGGAACGGATGATTTCGGCCACGTAAGCACCGGTGAACAGCGACAGCGCGGCGATCCCGGCGAACTCCCGGGACAGGTTCATCACCGTACCGATGAAGAAGTAGAAAATGAAAATCTGCACCAGCAGCGGCGTGCCCCGCACCAGTTCGACGTAGATGCTCGACAAGTCGCGCAGGGTCGGGTTGTTCGACAGGCGGCACAGCCCGGTGACCAGACCGATCAACAGACCGAGTACGCCGGACACCACCGACAGCCACAGCGTGGTCCATAGTCCCCACAACAGCGGCCCTGCCGCCCAATGCCGGGTCACACCCACGACGTCGCCTTCCGCCACATCGTCGCCCTGAGCGAATTGCAGGCTGTTCTCGTCGACGGTCAGGTGCTGCTCGTCACCGGCGTCGTTGCGCAGGGTGACTTGCGCGCTGCTGCCCTTGCGCACCAATTCGGTGACGGTGGAAATGTCGGTCGCGCGCTGGGTTTCTTCGGCCTGATAGGCGAAGTACTGCGGCACGCGATTCCAGCGCCATTCGTAGGACATCAGCGACGTGGCGTAATACAACGCGCCCGCCAGGCCGACCAGCACCAGCACGGTCAGGACGTGCCAGGGCCATTGGGCTTTTTTCTGTTTCATTGCAGGTTCCGGATTTTGTATTGCCTTTGAGGCCCTCATCGCGAGCAGGCTCACTCCTACATTGGAATGCATTCCCCTGTAGGAGTGAGCCTGCTCGCGATTGAGGCGACGCGGTCTAGGTGACCGGCGTTATTCCATGTCCTTGAGCCACTCGGTACTCTTGAACCACTTGTCATGGATGCGATCGTAGGTGCCGTCTTCGTGGATCTGGTGCAGGAAGTTGTTGATGAAGTTGAGGCTGTCGTAGTCGCCTTTCTTCAGGCCGAAGGCCAGTGGCTCGTAGGTGAACGGCTTGTCGAGGAACACCAGCTTGCCGGCGCCGACCTTGTTCACCGCCACCACGTTGTACGGCGCGTCATAGATGAAGGCGTCGGCCTTGCCGTTGACCACGTCGAGCACGGCTTCCTGCTCGTTGTCGTAGCCGTGGTACTTGGCTTTGGCGATCAGCTTCTTGGCGACCATCTCACCGGTGGTGCCGAGTTTGGAGGTGATGCGGTAGTCGGCGGTGTTCAGGTCTTTATAGGACTTGATGGTGCCTTCCAGCTCCTTGCGGATCAGCAGAGTCTGGCCGACGACGATGAACGGTTCGCTGAAGTTCAGGCGCAGGTTGCGCTCCTGGGTCAGGGTCATGCCGCTGCCGATCATGTCGAACTTGTCGGTCATCAAGGCCGGGATGATGCCGTCGTAACCGGTGGAGACCAGCTCCAGCTTGACGCCCATGGCCTTGGACATGGCTTTGAGGATGTCGACTTCGAAGCCGATGATCTCGCCGCGCTTGTTGGTCATTTCGAACGGCATGTAGGTCGGATCCATACCGACTTTCAACGTGCCGCGCTTGACCGCGTCATCGATGGCGCCGGCCTGCGCCGCATTGACTGCAACCAGTGCCGTGACGCCGACCAGCAGCATCGACAGATACTTCTTCATCTTCAAGTCCCCAAAACCATTGCAATTGCGGCGCGAAAACCAGCAGTGACGGGCAAAAATGCCCGGGTGCGCCAATTCGGGGACGGATGCTAACGCACTCGTTCGTTTGCACAAGGTTTTTTGCCGGGATTTGTTGTTACGGGGAGGGTTTTAAACGCAAAAGATCGCAGCCTCCGGCAGCTCCTACAGGTGTACACATAACCCCGTAGGAGCTGCCGAAGGCTGCGATCTTTTTTATCAGGCCGGCTGAGCCTGCATGCTCACCGGTCGCAGCGGCAGCAACGGCGCATGCGGATCGGCTTTCACCGAAGCGCGCCAAGCGTCCAGCCACTCGGCGTGGCCTTCGGCCCAGACCAGCTCGTGCAGACGCGCCAGCGCCACCGGATCGCTCAGCAGTTGCAAGCGATCGTGGTTGCTCAGCGCCGCCGGGCCAGCCTTCAGGGCGTGACGTACACGTTCCTGACGCAGCCACTCGATCGGCTCGGCCTGACCGTGACGAGCCGTCGCCAGCGAGCACGCCAGGGCGTTCTGCTGTGGATCGACCACGGCGCGGATGAAGCCGTCGTTCAGCGCGTGCCAACGGTTCTCGTGGGTGTACTGGTCGGTCGCCAGCAGCGCCTGCGGCGGATTGTATTCCTCAGGGATGAGGAACAGGCTCTCGTCACGGGACTTGAGGCCCAGACCGACACGACTGGAAATCACCGACACCGGGATCGACAGCATCAGGGAACCGACGATCGGCACCAGCCACCACAGGAAGCTCGGGTTCAGCCAGATCACCAGCAGCGCCCAGAAGAAGCCCAGCAGCGTCTGCGGACCGTGGCGTTTGACCGCCTCGCTCCATGGTGTGGAGTCGTCGTCACGCTGTGGCGAATTCCAGGTCGCCGCCCAGCCGAGGAACGCGGCCAGTACGAAACGGGTGTGGAAAATCATCCGCACCGGCGCCAGCAGCATGGAGAACAGCATCTCCAGCAGCATCGACAAGGTCACCTTGAACTTGCCGCCGAACTCTTTCGCACCCTTGGCCCAGATCAGGATGATGCTCAGCAGTTTCGGCAGGAACAGCAGCACGATGGTGGTCGAGAACAGCGCGATCGCCTTGTCCGGGTGCCATTGTGGCCACAGCGGATAGAGCTGACGCGGTTCAAGGAAGTACTGCGGCTCCATCAGCGTGTTCACCGCCAGCAGCGCGGTCGACAGCACCAGGAAGAAGAACCACAACGGCGCCGACAGGTACGACATCACGCCCGTCAGGAACACCGCACGGTGCACCGGGTGCATGCCTTTTACCAGGAACAGGCGGAAGTTCATCAGGTTGCCGTGGCACCAGCGACGGTCACGCTTGAGTTCGTCGAGCAGGTTCGGCGGCAGTTCTTCGTAGCTGCCCGGCAGGTCGTAGGCAATCCACACGCCCCAACCGGCACGGCGCATCAGCGCGGCTTCGACGAAGTCGTGAGACAGGATCGCCCCGGAGAACGCCCCCTTGCCCGGCAACGGCGCCAGGGCGCAGTGGTCGATGAACGGCTTCATGCGGATGATCGCGTTGTGACCCCAGTAGTGGGATTCACCCAGCTGCCAGAAGTGCAGACCGGCAGTGAACAGCGGACCGTACACGCGGGTGGCGAACTGCTGCATGCGCGCATACAGGGTGTCCATGCCCGACGCACGCGGCGCGGTCTGGATGATCCCGGCGTCCGGCGTGGCTTCCATCAGGCGCACCAGACTGGTCAGGCACTCGCCGCTCATCACCGAGTCGGCGTCGAGCACGACCATGTACTTGTAGTCACCGCCCCAACGACGGCAGAAGTCGTCGAGGTTGCCGCTCTTGCGTTTCACACGGCGGCGACGGCGGCGATAGAAGATCTTGCCGAAGCCCTTGGCTTCACGGCAGACGTCCAGCCAGGCCTGTTGCTCGGCGACGCAGATATCGGTGTCGTTACTGTCGCTGAGTACGAAGAAGTCGAAGCGGTCCAGGTCACCGGTCGCCGCGACCGATTCGAACGTGGCGCGCAGACCGGCAAATACCCGAGGCACGTCTTCGTTGCAGATCGGCATCACCAGTGCGGTGCGCGCGTCTTTGGGAATCGGCTCGTTGCCGGCGCTTTTACCGGAGATGCGGTATTTGTCGTGACCGGTGAGCAACTCGAGGAAGCCCATCAGCGCCGTCCAGAAACCGGCCGAGACCCAGCAGAACAGAATCCCGAACAGGATCAGAATGCTGGTTTGCAGCGCATACGGCAGCACTTGCGTGGCGGTTTGCAGCAACGGCTGGTGCAGGACTTCTTCCAGATCGACGAACGACCAGCCCTGGTACGGCATGATGCCCTTCATGTACCAGCCGGCGACGATGGTCTGGCCGAGCATCAGCAGCAACAGAATGTAGCGACGGATCGAGCCGACGGTGCGCCAGCGCGCGGCGGGCAGCACGTTCTCGTCCTTCGGCGGCTGTGGCGGGTTGGTACGACCGGTCAGGCGGCGCCAGCCACGCACCAGAATATTGGTGCGCCACGGCTCCGGCACGACTTTGGTCCGATGGATCGGCGGCGTCGCCTTCATGCTGACCCGGCCGCTGGCGTCGAGCACCAGCATTTCGGCGTCTTCCAGCTCTTCGGCGGTGCTCAGGGCCAGGCGCTTGCCCACCGAAGCCTGGGCGGCTTCGGCAGGGGCGTCGAACGTCGACGACGACAGGCGTTGGTGCAGTTCGCTGAAGGACTGGCAGCCCGCGAGTTCCGCGCGCTGCTCGTCAGTCATCGGCAAATGCGCCAGATACTCGGACAGAGTCTCTGGCTGTACTTGAGAGTTACTCATCGGCAGGCAACTGATAGCTCCAGGTCTCGGTCAGGACTTCTTCAGTCGGTGCCGATTCCGGTGTGGCTGGGGCCGCGTTCGCAGCGACTGGCTGCTTGGCGTCTTTGGTCGCCTTGTCCTTGGCATCTGCAACTGGCTTGGCGTCGACCTGTTTGGCTTCGGCGGCCTTCGCTTCCTTGTCGATTTTCTCTTGTTGCTTGGCGGCAATCTTGTCGGCCTTGGCGACGGACGAGTTGGACGCCGGCACCGAAGACTTGGCCAGATCAGCGGTTACCGCTGGCTGAACCAGGGCGGCACGCATCTCGGTCGCCTTGCTCGCGTCCTTGATCTTCATCCGCAGGGTCAGGCGCCAGCCTTTGGTTTCCGGGTTGTAGCGCACGCTGTTCTCGACCACTTCGGCGTTATCGCCAACGCTGACCTGACTGCGTACGTCGGCATCCGGGGCCAGGGCCGCCAGCGATGGACCTTCGAAGTCGACCAGGTAAGCGACGCTGCCGTCTGGCTGACGGATCAGGTTCGACTGTTTGACGTCACCGGTCGAACGCAGGGTCTGCTTGACCCAGGCGCTGTCGGGGGCGTGAATCGCCGATTCATCCATGGTCCAGTGCATGCGGTAGGCGAAGTCCAGAGGCTTGCCCGGCTCCGGCATGGTTTCCGGGCTCCAGAACGCAACGATGTTGTCGTTGGTTTCGTCAGCGGTCGGAATCTCTACCAGATCGACGGAGCCCTTGCCCCACTCGCCCTTCGGCTCGATCCAGGCGCTTGGGCGCTTGTCGTAGCGATCGTCGAGGTCTTCGTAGTGGCTGAAGTCGCGGCCACGTTGCAGCAGGCCGAAACCACGCGGGTTCTCGACGCTGAAGTTGCTCACGGCCAGGTGTTTCGGGTTGTTCAGCGGACGCCAGATCCACTCGCCGTTGCCGGCATGGATCGACAGACCGCTGGAGTCGTGCAGCTCACGACGGTAGTTGAGGACTTTCGACGGCTGGTTGGCGCCGAACAGGAACATGCTGGTCAACGGGGCGATGCCCAGTTTGCCGACCTTGTCCCGCAGGAACATCTGCGCCTTGACGTCGACAATGGTGTCGCTGCCCGGGCGCAGGATCAGACGGTAGGCACCGGTGGCACGCGGCGAATCAAGCAGGGCGAAGATCACCAGGTGCTTGTCGCCCGGCTTTGGCTGCTGAATCCAGAACTCGCGGAAACGCGGGAATTCTTCACCCGACGGCAGCGCGGTATCGATCGCCAGGCCACGGGCCGACAGACCGTAGGTGTGACCCTTGCCAACGACGCGGAAGTAACTCGCGCCGAGCATGGTCATGATTTCGTCTTGCTTGTCGGCCTTGTTGATCGGGTACAGCACACGGAAACCGGCGTAGCCCAGTTGCTCAGTGGCCTTCGGATCGAACTTCAGGTCGCCGAAATCAAAGCGGGTCGGATCGTATTTGATCTCTTCGACGGTGTTCGCCGTGATTTCGTTGATTTTCACCGGCGTATCGAAGTGCATGCCCTGGTGATAGAAGGACAGCTTGAACGGAGTCTTCTGATCGGCCCACTCAGCCTTTTCGGTGAGGAAGCGGATTTTCTGATAGTCCGCGAACTTCATGTCACGGAATTCGTTCGGCAGGTTGCTGCGCGGGGCTTCGAACTTCTGCCCGGCCAGCTCTTTAGCCTTGGCCGATACATCGTCAAGATTGAACGCCCAAAGCTGGCCGGCGCTGAGCAGGCACAGGAGCGCCGAACCCGCTACCAGGGCACTTCGCATGCGTTTGGCAGACATTTTTGCTGCATTACAGGGACTAACAATCACGAGCAACCCTCGCCGAAAACAGATCAAAAAACCAACGGCCAGCTATCTAGATGCCAGGTTGGCGAGCATTGTTCCGACTCCACTGGGGCAAAATGATTCCCCAATCGGATCCAGACAAGTCTCTACCTAAGTCAAAAATGGACCAGCGAACGCTGATCCCCATAGCGCGCGATTATCTAGTAGCCCGCGTGACAACGCATCAGGGGTAACAAAGTATTTATCGCGAAAAACGCCTGTTTTCAGTCGAAAAGCCCTTGAAAAGATGTTTCAAGCGCTTTCATGTCTGTAACAGGAAGGTTACCGGGCCATCGTTGACCAGGTGCACCTGCATATCCGCGCCGAATCTACCTGATGCCACAGTGCCATGCATCTGTTTCGCTTTGCTTAATAGATAGTCGAACAATTCCTCGCCCAATGCCGGAGGGGCCGCAGTCGAGAAACTCGGGCGCAACCCGCTCCTGGTGTCGGCAGCGAGGGTGAACTGAGAGACCAGCAGCAACCCGCCGCCTACATCCGCCAGGGACAGATTCATCTTGCCCTCGGCGTCACTGAATACACGATAGTTAAGCAGTTTATGCAGAAGTTTGTCGGCGCTGGTACGGGTATCGTCGGGTTCGACGGCCACCAGCACCAGCAACCCCTGATCCACCGCGCCGACGATTTCTCCGGCAACTTCGACCCGTGCACCGCGCACACGCTGTAAAAGCCCCTTCATGCTTCTTCGGGCGGTAGGTCGAGCAGGCGTCGGGCCATATTGCTCGCGGCGCGTACCAGCGCGTCGGTGATGCCCGGCTCGGAGGCGGCGTGGCCGGCATCGCGAATCACCTGCAGCTCGCTGTTCGGCCAGGCCTGATGCAATTCCCAGGCGTTGTCCAACGGGCAGATCACGTCGTAGCGACCATGAATGATCACCCCTGGCAGATGAGCGATCTTGCCCATGTCGCGGATCAACTGATTCGGCTCCAGGAACGCGTTGTTGGTGAAGTAGTGACACTCGATCCGCGCGATCGACAGTGCGCGTTGCGGTTCGGAGAAACGATCAACCACCAGCGGGTTCGGACGCAGGGTCGCGGTGCGCCCTTCCCATGTCGACCAGGCTTTGGCCGCGTGCATCTGGGCGATCTGGTCGTTGCCGACCAGGCGCTTGTGAAACGCGCCGAGCAAATCGTCGCGCTCGTCCAGCGGGATCGGTGCGATGTAGTCCTGCCAGTAGTCGGGGAACAGACGGCTGGCACCGGCCTGATAGAACCACTCGATTTCCTGCGGGCGGCATAGAAAGATCCCGCGCAGGATCAGACCGTGTACGCGCTCCGGATGGGTTTGCGCATAGGCCAGCGCCAGGGTTGAACCCCAGGAGCCACCGAACAGCACCCATTTGTCGATGCCCAGGTGCTTGCGGATACGTTCGAGGTCGGCGACCAGATCCCAGGTGGTGTTGTTTTCCAGGCTGGCGTGCGGCGTGGAGCGTCCGCAGCCGCGCTGGTCGAAGGTAACAATGCGATACAGGTTCGGATCGAAATAGCGACGGCTCTGGGCGTCGCAACCGGCGCCGGGACCACCGTGGATGAACACCACCGGCAAGCCTTCCGGAGAACCGCTTTCATCGACGTACAGCGTGTGGGTGTCATCGACAGCCAGATCGTGCCGGGCATGGGGTTTGATCTGCGGAAACAAAGTCTGCATTGCGCGCTCCGTAAGGGGTCGAGGTCATCCCTGGGGGGACTTCTATTATTCTGCCGTCTGGCATCATAAACCCGATTTACGTCAATGAGCATGCCCGCACGCAGTCACAATTTGTCAGCCATGAACCTCAGCAGGTTTTCGTAGAGCCGGTCGACCTCGGCGACCTGGCCACGCGCGCGCAAACAACCGTGCACCAGCCCTTCGCCGTAATACAGCGAGGCATCCGTGCCGGCGGCGGCCAGTTGCTCGGCGTAGCGTACGCCGTCGTCGCGCAGGGGATCGAATTGCGCCACGGCGATCCAGGCCGGCGGCAAGCCGCTGAAATCGGTTGCGAGCAGCGGCATGGCATAAGCGTCAGGTTCAGGACTGCCACGCAGGTATAACGCGTGATAGTCGTCGACGTCAGTGCTGCCGAGCAAGGGCGCATCGGCGCAGTCGCTGCGTGAAGCCAGACGTTCGTTGCCACCCAGTCCCGGGTAGACCAGCACTTGAGCCGCTGGCATTGACTCGCCGGCATCGCGCAATGCCTGGCACAACGCGGCGGCGAGATTGCCACCGGCGCTGTCCCCAGCCACCAGCATTTTCTGCGGGTCAAACCAGAACGGCCCGCTGCGCAACGCGCGCCAGACACTCAGGCAATCCTCGAACCCGGCCGGGTACGGATGCTCCGGCGCCAACCGGTAATCCACTGCCACCACCATCGCGCCCAATGTCATGGCCAGCTCGAAACAGATGAAGTCGTGGGAGTCGAGGCCGCCGACGACCCAACCGCCGCCATGCAGGTACAGCACGCAGGGCCAGCCGCTGGCAGCTGGTTCAACCGGCGGACGGTATGAGCGCACCGGTACGCCGCTGAGCTGAAAATCGACGATTTCAAGCCCCCCCGGCATGGGCGGCTTGAAGGCACGACACATTTCATCGTAGCCGCGGCGCAGGCCGGCAAGGCTGCTGTCATCGCCGGTAAAGCTCATGGTCTTGGCGACGAAGTCTGCCATTGAAGCTGAAAGTGGGTAGTGAGCCATACGCCCTCGGTTCGCGCTTTACCTGGATAACCACCATCCTGTGGCGAGGGCGCTTGCTCCCGCTCGAGCGCGTAGCGGTCGCAACCGTATCGGGCCTGCTTCGCAGTCCAGCGGAAGCAAGCTCCCTCGCCACAAAAAACTCATTCAGCACAAAGAATCTTCAGGGTTTCAGACTGGCCTGAACCGCGCCCACGCCATCCTTGCCATCGAAGCTGCTGACCCCCGCCAGCCAGCGCTGCAGATCCTCGGGGTGTTCTCGCAGCCAGTTCTTCGCCACTTCCTGTGGGGTCTTGCGCTCCATGATCGGCACCATCAACTGGCTTTCCTGGGCGGCGGTGAACGTCAGGTTTTGCAGCAGCCGATGCACGTTCGGGCAACGCTCGGCGTAATCCGGCGAGGTGACGGTGGACACGGTCGCGGCGCCCTCATTGGGGCCGTAGACATCTTCGCTGCCGGTCAGGTAGGTGATCTTCATGTTGATGTTCATCGGGTGCGGGGTCCAGCCGACGAACACCACGAACTCCTTGCGATTCACCGCGCGCTGCACGGCGGCGAGCATGCCTGCCTCGCCGGACTCGATGATCTTGAAATCCTTCAGACCGAAGTGGTTGGTCTCGATCAGGGTCTTGATGGTGGTGTTGGCCCCACTGCCCGGCTCGATGCCGTAGATCTTGCCGCCCAACTGATCCTTGAACTTCGCGATGTCGGCAAAGGTTTTCAACCCGGCGGCCGCCACGTAATCCGGCACCGCCAGCGTCGCCTGCGCATCCGCCAGGCTGGGCCTGTCCATGACTTTGACTTGATTGGCGGCGAGGAACGGCGCGATGTTCTTGTCCATCGCCGGTTTCCAGTAGCCGAGGAAGATGTCCAGGCGCTTGTCGCGAATGCCGGCAAAGATGATCTGCTGCACCGCGCTGGTCTGCTTGCTCTCGTAACCGAGGCCGTTGAGCAGCACGTCGGCCATGCCGCTGGTGGCGATCACGTCGGTCCAGTTGACCACGCCCATGCGCACGGTTTTGCAGGACGCGTCGTCATTGGCCATGACGCCGGCACTCAGCAGCGCACTGCCGGTGAGGATTAACGCACAACGAGTGAAGAGTTTTTTCATTCGGGAGATCTCGTGCGGCAGCGGATTATTGTCAGGTCGGTGTCTGGTGCACCGTGGCCGAAACATTACGCAGGCGACGAGAGGGAAAGATGAACTGTGGCGACCGGCATTTGCACAGCGGCGACCCTGCTCGAACGCGGAACCTGTAGGAGTGAGCCTGCTCGCGATGGCAATCGTTCAGTCAACACTCTCCAGCGACTGACATACCGCTATTGCGAGCAGGCTCACTCCTACAAGGGGTCTATGTGCCTGACGTTATCGCGCGTAGTGGCTCTCGCCCCAGGCGAGGAAACCTTGCAGCAATTCCTTGAGCACCACCCGCGTTGGCTCCGCCAGATCGGCGCGGTAGCGGAACGGTTCGAACTCTTCCATGTAGGTGCTCTGGCACAGCTCCAGTTGCACGGCGTGGATGTTCTCGGCCGGGTTGCCGTAATGGCGGGTGATGTGGCCGCCCTTGAAGCGTCCGTTGAGCACATGGCTGTAGTTGCCGTGGCGCGCGCAGATGGCTTCCAGTTGCGTCGCAAGCTGCGGATCACAACTGGCACCGTTGAAGGTGCCGAGGTTGAAGTCCGGCAGTTTGCCGTCGAACAGGTGCGGGATGATCGAGCGGATCGAGTGCGCGTCGAACAGCAGCGCGTAGCCGAATTCAGCCTTCAGCCGCGCCAGCTCTTGCTGCAGGGTGCGGTGATACGGCGTCCAGATCTGTTCCAGATAGGCCGCGCGTTCTGCTTTCGACGGCTCGTGCCCTTCGCGGAACAACGGGATGCCGTCAAACAGCGTCGCCGGGTACAACCCGGTGGTCGCGCCGGTGTACAACGGCTTGTCGTCGGACGGGCGGTTCAGGTCAATGACGAATCGCGAGTACTCGGCGGCCAACGTGCTGGCGCCCAGCGCCTCGGCAAAATCGTAAAGCTGTGGAATGTGCCAGTCGGTGTCCGGCAGGCTTTTCGCGTCCGCGATCAGCCCGGCTTCGACCGCAGGCGTCAGACGCAAACCGGCATGCGGCATGCTGATCAGCAGCGGCACACGACCTTGTTTGAAACTCAGAACCTTTTCCACAACCGCTCTCCTACAGACTTGATTCAACGCCGTGACGCACGACGCGTTTGTCCAGATCACCACCGAGCCAGTAGGCCAGATCCGCCGGACGATCGATGTGCCAGGCGACGAAATCCGCGACCTTGCCGACTTCCAGCGAGCCATGCGTATCAGCCATGCCCAGCGCTTGTGCGGCATGAATGGTCGCACCGGCCAGGGCTTCTTCCGGGGTCATGCGGAAGCAGGTGCAGGCCATGTTCAGCATCAGGCGCAACGACAGCGCCGGCGAAGTGCCGGGGTTGAGGTCGCTGGCGATGGCGATTTTCACCTTGTGCTTGCGCAGGGCGTCCATCGGCGGTAGCTGTGTTTCGCGCAGGAAGTAGAACGCGCCGGGCAGCAGCACCGCGACGGTGTCGGATTTGGCCATCGCAATGGCGTCGTCTTCGTCCATGAATTCCAGATGATCGGCGGACAACGCGTGATACCGCGCGGCCAGACTGGAGCCATGCAGCGACGACAATTGTTCGGCGTGCAGCTTCACCGGCAGACCGAGTTTCTGTGCGGTGATGAACACCCGCTCGACCTGCTCCGGCGAAAACGCCAGGTATTCACAGAACGCATCCACGGCGTCGACCAGCCCTTCGGCGGCCAGCGCCGGCAGCATCTCGGCGCAGATGTGATCGATGTAAGCGTCAGCGCGATCCTTGTACTCCGGCGGCAACGCGTGGGCGGCCAGACAGGTGCTGCGCACGCTGATCGGCAACGCTTTCTGCAGACGACGGATGACCCGCAGGATCTTGCGTTCGCTGGCCAGATCCAGACCGTAGCCGGACTTCATCTCGACCGTGGTCACACCGTCGCGCATCAGGCTTTTCAGACGTTTGGCGGCACTGGCGAACAACTCGTCCTCGGTCGCTTCACGGGTGGCGCGCACGGTGCTGGCGATGCCGCCGCCCTGCGCGGCGATTTCAGCGTAGCTGACGCCTTGCAGGCGTTTCTCGAATTCACCGCTACGGTTGCCGCCGAACACCGTATGGGTGTGGCAGTCGATCAAGCCGGGGGTGACCCACGCGCCTTGCAGGTCGTTGACCGCCGGGTATTCGCCGGAGGGCAATTGATGGCGCGGACCGATCCACTCGATGTGCGCACCAGACGTCACGATGGCCGCATCCTCGATGATCGAGTAGACGCCCTGCGCCATGGTTGCGACGTGGCAGTGTTGCCAGAGGGTTTTCATCCCTTAGTCTCCACAGTATTCAAAATCGATTTCGCGAGCAGGCTCGCTCCCACAAGGGTACGTATTCCAATGTGGGAGCGAGCTTGCTCGCGAAGAAGCCATCACAGGCTAGGCAGCAACTTCGCCGGAACCAGTTCGGTCAGGCACCGTGAAGCCAACAGCTCGGTTGCCGCATTGATGTCCGGCGCAAAGAAGCGGTCTTTCTCGTAAAACGGCACTTCCTTGCGCAGAATCGCCCGCGCCTGTTCCAGCTTGGCCGAGGTCTTCAGGCCGTTGCGCAGGTCCAGCCCCTGCACCGCCGCCAGCCATTCCACCGCGAGAATCCCGCGGGTGTTCTCGGCCATTTCCCACAGACGCTTGCCGGCGGCCGGGGCCATGGATACGTGGTCTTCCTGGTTGGCCGAGGTCGGCAGGCTGTCGACCGAATGCGGATGGGACAGCGCCTTGTTCTCGCTGGCCAGTGCGGCAGCCGTCACCTGGGCGATCATGAAGCCCGAGTTGACGCCGCCATTGGCCACCAGGAACGGCGGCAGTTGCGACATGTGCTTGTCCATCATCAGCGAGATGCGGCGTTCGCTCAGCGAGCCGATTTCGGCGATGGCCAGGGCCATGTTGTCAGCGGCCATCGCCACCGGTTCGGCGTGGAAGTTACCGCCGGAAATCACATCGCCTTCTGCGGCGAAGACCAGCGGGTTATCAGACACTGCGTTGGCTTCGACAGCGAGTACTTCAGCAGCCTGACGGAACTGGGTCAGGCAGGCGCCCATGACTTGTGGCTGGCAACGCAACGAGTACGGGTCCTGGACCTTTTCGCAGTTCTGGTGCGAGTCGCAGACTTCGCTGCGCTCACCGAGCAAATCGCGGTAGGCCGCAGCGGCGTCGATCTGGCCTTTCTGGCCACGAGCAGCATGAATGCGTGCGTCGAACGGCGAACGCGAACCGAGTACCGCTTCAACAGTCAGACCGCCCAGCGCCAATGCGCCAGCGAACAGATCTTCACCCTCAAACAGACCACGCAGAGCAAACGCGGTGGACACCTGAGTGCCGTTGAGCAGAGCCAGGCCTTCTTTCGCGGCCAGGGTCAGCGGGGTCAGGCCGGCGACTTTCAGCGCTTCGGTGGCTTCCATCCACTCGCCCTTGTAGCGCGCCTTGCCTTCGCCCAGCAGCACCAGCGACATGTGCGCCAATGGCGCGAGGTCACCCGAAGCGCCTACGGAACCTTTCAACGGAATGTGCGGATAAACCTCGGCGTTGATCAGCGCGATCAGCGCATCGATCACCACGCGGCGGATGCCGGAGAACCCACGGCTGAGGCTATTCACTTTGAGCACCATGATCAGGCGCACCAGCTCATCGCTGATCGGCTGACCGACACCGGCGGCGTGGGACAGTACCAGCGAACGCTGCAGGTTTTCCAGGTCCTCGCTGGCGATGCGGGTCGAGGCCAGCAGGCCGAAACCGGTATTGATGCCGTAGGCAGTGCGATTCTCGGCGAGGATCTGCTCGACGCAGGCCACGCTGGCCTCGATCTGCGCGCAGGCGCTGTGGTCGAGGGTCAGCTTGACCGGGTGTTGGTAGACGTCACGCAGTTGGGCCAGGCTCAGTTGGCCGGGAATCAGATTCAGCGCAGTCATTAAAATGCTCCTGTTTAGGCATTGTTATTAACTACCAGTCGCTCCGGAGCATTCCGTTATCCGTCGCTTCTCGTCTTATGGACGATTAGCGCCTTGGCACGCTGGTATGGGTATTGTCAGTGCAGATTCGGTAATACGTTGTGCAGCGAATTCGGGTTTTTCAACACGCTTGCGGCGGCAGCGATATCCGGTGCCAGCCAGCGATCCTGATCGTAGGCCGGGACGGTTTCGCGCAGCAGTCGCCACGCCCGGTCAGTGCCTGCGCCAAAGCGCTGTTGCTTGAGGAATTCAAAGGCCTGCGCCGCCAGCAGGTACTCGATGGCGAGGATCTGCGTGCAGTTTTCCAAGGCGCGGTGCAGCTTCAGCGCCGCAGTGGTGCCCATGCTCAGGTGGTCTTCCTGCAGCCCCGAGGTGACGTAGTTGTCGAGCACCGCCGGTTGCGCCAGTTGACGGTTTTCCGCGCACAGTGAGGCGGCGACGTATTGCACGATCATCATCCCGGAGTTCACCCCCGGATTGGCCACCAGAAACGCCGGCAAACCGCTGACGTGCGGGTTGACCAGTCGATCCAGCCGACGCTCGGCGATCGAGCCGATTTCGGCCATGGCAATCGCCAGCAAGTCCGCCGCCATCGCCACTGACTGGCCGTGCGGGTTGGCCTGCGACATCACCCGGAAATTCTCCGGCGTGCCCAGCAGTAACGGGTTGTCGGTGCAGCCGTTGAGTTCGGCTTCGACCTGCCTGATTGCGTGATCCAGTTGATCGCGCGCGGCACCATGCACCTGCGGGATCGAACGGATGCTCAGCGCATCCTGAGTGCGAATGCCTTTGCTCGCCGCGATCACTTCGCTGCCATCGAGCAACGCGCGCAGATTGCTACCGACCTGCTGCATGCCCGGGTGCGGCTTGAGCGCGATGATCTCAGCGTCGAACGCGGCGATCTGGCCGCGCAGGGCTTCGAAGCTCATGGCGCCGATCACATCGGCCCATTGCACCAGCCGCGTCGCGTCGGCAATGGCCAGGCAGCTGAGACCAGTCATGCACGGCGTGCCGTTGACCAGGCACAAACCGTCCTTCGCCCCCAGTTGCACCGGTTGCAGACCTTCTTCGGCCAGCGCCTGTTGCGCCGAGGTGACTTGCCCGCGATAACTGACATTGCCCACGCCCAGCAGCGCGATGCCGATGTGCGCCATGTGGGTCAGGTAACCCACCGAACCTTGCGATGGAACCTGCGGGGTGACGCCGCGATTGAGCAGCGCCAGCAGGCCTTCGACCACGCGGCGATGAATGCCGGATTTGCCGTGGCTGTAGTTGTGGATCGCCGCGCAGATGATCGCGCGCGTTTGCTCATCGGGCAGTACCGGGCCGACGCCGCAGGCGTGGCTGAGCAAGGTGTTGCGCGACAGTTGGCTCAGTTGCTCGTCTTTCAGCGAAACGTTGGACAAGCCGCCCAGACCGGTGTTGACGCCATAGGCACGTTCGCCGCTTTCGACGATGCGCTGGACGATGCCCTGAGCGTTTTCGATGCGCGCCCAGGTCTCGCTCGACAGTTCCAGTTGCGCACCATGACGGGCGACGGCGACCACGTCCTGCCAACGCAGGGGGCTGCCGGTGATAACGATTTTTTCAGCCTGGGACATCTAAAACCTCATACCAATTCTGTTGATGCATGAACCCTGTGGTGAGGCGGCTTGCCCCCGTTCGACTGCGCAGCAGTCGTAGATTTTCAGAGCCGCTGCGCGCCCCAACGGGGGCAACCCCCCTCGCCACAATGGATTTTCACCAAGCACTCATCTCAAACCACCGCCGCCCGCCGCTGCACGAACCGGTCGACATACTCATCCGCCGGCGAATGCAGGATCTCTCGCGGAGTGCCGACCTGAATCAGGCGGCCGTCCTTGAGGATCGCGATGCGATTGCCGATGCGCACGGCCTCGTCGAGGTCGTGGGTGATGAAGACGATGGTCTTGTGCAGGGTCTTTTGCAGCTCCAGCAACTGGTCCTGCATCTCGGCGCGGATCAGCGGGTCCAGCGCACTGAACGCTTCGTCCATCAGGATGATGTCGGTGTCCGCCGCCAGTGCACGGGCCAGGCCGACGCGCTGGCGCATACCGCCGGAGAGCTGGTGCGGGTATTTGTTTTCGTAACCCTTGAGGCCCACGGTGTTGATCCAGTGCAACGCGCGCTCGGCGCACATCTGCTTGCTCTCGCCACGCACTTTCAGGCCGTAGGCGACGTTCTCCTGCACGGTCTTGTGCGGCAGCAGGCCGAAGCTCTGGAACACCATGCTGATCTTGTGCCGGCGAAATTCGCGCAGGGCATCCATGTCGTATTGCAGGATGTCCACGCCGTCCACCAGGATCGCCCCGCTGGTCGGGTCGATCAGGCGATTGAAGTGGCGCACCAGGGTCGATTTGCCGGAACCGGACAGGCCCATGATCACAAAGATCTCGCCGGTGCCGATGCTCAGCGACAAGTCGTTGACCCCGACCACGCAACCGGTCTCGTTCAGCACCTGATCCTTGGTCTTGCCCTGACCGACCATCGCCAGTGCGTCCTTGGCACGGTTGCCGAAAATCTTGAAGACGTTTTTGACTTCGATCTTGCTCACGGTTGCGTTGTTCATTTGCTCACCTCATGCCGTGGCCGACCGTACGCCTGAGTAATGCGGTCGATGACCACTGCGAGAATCACGATCGCCAGACCGGCTTCGAGGCCGCGTCCAACGTTGAGGGTCTGAATCCCCACCAGCACATCTTCACCGAGGCCACGGGCGCCGATCATCGAGGCGATTACCACCATCGACAGGGCCATCATGGTGGTCTGGTTGATCCCGGCCATGATGCTCGGCAGGGCCAGCGGCAGTTGCACGCCGAACAGTTGCTGCCAGCGGTTGGCACCGAAGGCGTTGATCGCTTCCATCACTTCGCCGTCGACCTGGCGAATGCCCAGATCGGTCAGGCGGATCAGCGGCGGCGCGGCGTAGATCACCGTGGCGAAAATCGCCGGGACCTTGCCCAGGCCGAACAGCATCAGCACCGGGATCAGGTACACGAAACTTGGCATCGTTTGCATGATGTCGAGCAGCGGCATCAGCACCGAACGCAGGCGATTGCTGCGCGCCGAGAGGATCCCCAGCGGTATGCCGATCAGCACCGAAATGATCGTCGCGACCATCATCAGCGCCAGGGTTTGCATAAGCTTGTCCCACAGGCCAACGGCACCAACGAGAAACAGCAGGCCGACGATGACAGCGGTAGTCACGACTTTACGCGTGGCATGCCAGGCAACCACCCCGACGATCGCCAGCATCAACCACCACGGCGCCGCACGCAGCAGGCCTTCTAGGTTGACGATGGCCCACAGCAGGGTGTCCGAGATGTGGCGGAACACATCACCGTAGTTGGTGACCAGCGAATCGACCCAACCGTTGACCCAGTCGGCGATGGAAAAGGTAAAGCTTTCGGGAAACATAAGAGACTCTCAATCAAGGGGTTGCGATCAAGCGTCCGACTGCCGTTGCCGGCAGTCGGAAAGCTCAACCTACAAGGCCGCGTCGATTTTCTTGGCTGCGTCGTCGCTGACCCACGCGTGCCAGACCTCAGGATGTTCCTTGAGGAAGATTTTCGCCAGTTTTGGCGACTCGATACGTTCCTTCGCCATGCGTCCCAGGTTCTGGTTCAGCAGGTCGATCGGCAGGTTGACCTTTTCCAGCACGGCCACCAGTTCCGGGGCTTGCTCGTGGAAGGTTTTCGACAGGCCGACCTTGATGCTCACGGTCTTGTCGACGCCCGGTTTCTCTTCGAGTTTGACTGCATCGATCTGGCCCATCAGCGGGGTTGGCGACCAGTAGTAGAACAGGATCGGTTCGCCACGCTTGTAGCTCGACAGCACCGCCGCATCCAGCGCAGGCCCGGTGCCCGGACGGAAGTTGGTGTAGGTGTTTTCCAGGCCGTAGCTTTTGAGCATTTCGCTGTTGTCCAGCTCGCAGGTCCAGCCCGCCGGGCAGTTGTAGAAACGGCCCTTGGACGGCTCTTCAGCGTCTTTGAAGATGGCTGCGTATTTGCCCAGGTCAGCGATGTTTTTCAGGTCCGGGGCTTTCGCCTCGATCTTGCGTTTGGCATCGCCTTCGATCACGTAGCGCGGCACGTACCAACCTTCGATGGCGCCAACGATCGGGGCGCCGATACCGACGACCTTGCCGGCCTTCTCGGCCTTGTTCCAGACCTCACTGCGGCCGACCCATTCCTCGGCGAACACTTGAATATCGTTGCTGCTCAGGGCGTTCTCCATGGTGATGGAGTTGCCCGGCAGGCTGTCGGTCTTGCAGTCGTAACCTTTCTCCAGCACCACTTGCAGCACGTCGGTCAGCAGCATGGCGCTTTCCCAGTTCAGGCCAGCGAATTTCACCGGTTTGCCGGACTCGCACCAACCGGCCGCCTGGGTGGCGCCGGCACTGGCCAACAGGCCCATGGACAGCAGTGTAGTCAGCAGGGTCTTGTTCGATTTCATTGTTGCGACGCTCCTAATCATGAATTGGCTTACGGCAGTCAAGAGGCATCCAGCCCTGTCCACGTCCAATCAGGCCTGCGCCGCAGCGCGACCGGGCCCACTTTTTTCAGGTGGTACAACGCTGTTCTGCTCGACCGGCAGAATCAGTTGATCAGGCACCGAGCCGTGCCATTTTTTGGCGCACAGGTAATACAGCGCCGCAGGCAGCACCAGACCGATGATCCAGGAGATATCCACATCACCGAGGGCGGCCACCAGCGGGCCGGTGTAGAACTTGGTGGAGATGAACGGCAACTGCACCAGCACACCGAACACATAGATGCTGATCCCGAGCAGGTTCCAGCGGCCGTAGCGACCGTTCGGGTCGGCCAGCGCCGGCACGTCATAGCGCTCGCGGGTGATGCAGTAGTAGTCGACCAGGTTGATCGCGCTCCAAGGCGTGAAGAACGCCAGCAGGAACAGAATGAACGACTTGAACGCACCCAGGAACGAGTGCTGGCCGAGCAAGGCGATCAGGGTTGCCGCGCCGACGATCACCAGCACGAACACCAGACGCTGCAGACGCGAGACCGTCAGATGCCCACGGAAGCCACTGATGATGGTGGCGATGCACATGAAGCTGCCGTAGGAGTTCAGCGTCGAGATGGTGACCTTGCCGAACGCGATGCTGAAGTAAAGCAGCGCAGCGGTGGCACCGGTGCCGCCCAGCCCGACGATGTAAGCCACTTCATGCCCGGCGAACTGCCCGTTGGCCGAAGCCGCGGCGAACACGCCGAGGACCATCGCTACCTGCGCACCGATGACCGAACCTGCGCCAGCGGCGAAGAACGTTTTCACTGAGGAAATCTTGCTCGGCAGGTAGCGAGAATAGTCCGCCACATACGGGCCGAACGCGATCTGCCAGGACGCCGCGAGCGACACCGCCAGCAAGAAGCTGCTCCAGCTGAAGTGGCGGATTTGCAACAGTGCGCCCACGTCAACCTGACTCAGCAGACGGCTGAACAGGTACACGAAGGCAATCACGCCAATCACGCTGGCGACACGACCGATCCAGTGAATCACCCGATAACCGAGCACCGTGACCACCACGATGACACTGGCGAACAGCAGGATGCCGACGGTGTCGCTGACGCCGAACAACTGACCCAGCGCCTGACCGGACAACACCGTGCCGGTGGCGGTGAAGCCCAGGTACATCAGGCACACCAAGACGATCGGGATCGCCGCGCCATAGACGCCGAACTGCACCCGGCTGGAAATCATCTGCGGCAGGCCAAGCTTCGGCCCTTGTGCCGCATGCAGCGCCATCACGCCACCTCCCAGCAGTTGGCCGATCAACAGACCGATCAACGACCAGAACACATCACCACCCAGCACCACGGCCAGCGCCCCGGTGACAATCGCGGTGATTTGCAGATTCGCACCCATCCACAGGGTGAACTGGCTCAACAGACGACCGTGTCTTTCCGCTTCCGGGATGTAGTCGATCGAACGCCTTTCGATCAACGGTTTGTTGCCTGCACGATCAGGGGTTACAGCCATGATTCAACCTCTGTGGATTGTTATTCTGGGTTGGTTCGTACGCCTGTAGGAGCTGTCGAGTGAAACGAGGCGGCGATCTCTTGATCTTAAAAAATCAACATCAAAAGATCGCAGCCTTCGGCAGCTCATACAGGGGTTGTGCGTTATTTACCGGTAATCATCGGCAGGTTCAGCCCCTGCTCCTTGGCGCAGTCGATGGCGATCTGGTAACCGGCATCGGCGTGGCGCATGACACCGGTGGCCGGGTCGTTGTGCAGAACGCGGGCAATACGCTCGGCCGCTTCATCGGTACCGTCGCAGACAATCACCATGCCCGAGTGCTGCGAGAAGCCCATGCCCACGCCACCACCGTGGTGCAGGGAGACCCAGGTCGCGCCGCTCGCGGTGTTCAGCAGCGCGTTGAGCAGTGGCCAGTCGGACACGGCGTCGGAACCGTCCTGCATCGATTCGGTTTCACGGTTCGGGCTGGCCACCGAGCCGGAGTCGAGGTGGTCGCGACCGATCACGATCGGTGCCGATAGCTCACCGCTGCGCACCATTTCGTTGAACGCCAGACCGAGCTTGGCGCGCAGGCCCAGGCCGACCCAGCAGATACGTGCCGGCAGACCCTGGAAGCTGATGCGCTCGCGGGCCATGTCCAGCCAGTTGTGCAGGTGGGCGTCGTCCGGGATCAGTTCTTTGACTTTGGCGTCGGTCTTGTAGATGTCTTGCGGGTCACCCGACAGCGCCGCCCAGCGGAATGGACCGATGCCGCGGCAGAACAGTGGACGGATATAGGCCGGTACAAAACCCGGGAAGTCGAACGCGTTTTCGACGCCTTCTTCCTGTGCCATCTGACGGATGTTGTTGCCGTAGTCGAAGGTCGGGATGCCTTGCTTCTGGAAGTCCAGCATCGCTTTGACGTGCACGGCCATCGATTGCTTGGCGGCTTTGATCACAGCAGCCGGCTCGATCTTGGCGCGGGCGCGGTACTCGTCCCAGGTCCAGCCGGCTGGCAGGTAGCCGTTGAGTGGGTCGTGGGCGCTGGTCTGGTCGGTGACCATGTCCGGGCGTACGCCGCGCTTGACCAGTTCCGGGAGAATTTCTGCCGCGTTGCCCAGCAGCGCGATGGAGATCGCTTTGCCTTCGGCAGTGTACTTGGCGATGCGTGCCAGGGCGTCGTCGAGGTCTTTGGCTTGCTCATCGACGTAACGGCTTTTCAGACGGAAATCGATGCTCACCTGCTGGCATTCGATGTTCAGCGAGCAGGCGCCGGCCAGGGTTGCAGCCAGTGGCTGAGCGCCACCCATGCCGCCCAGACCTGCGGTCAGGACCCACTTGCCCTTGAGGTTGTCGTTGTAGTGCTGGCGACCGGCTTCAACGAAGGTTTCGTAGGTGCCCTGAACGATGCCCTGGCTACCGATGTAAATCCAGCTGCCGGCGGTCATCTGGCCGTACATGGCCAGGCCTTTGGCGTCGAGTTCGTTGAAGTGTTCCCAACTCGCCCAGTGCGGCACCAGGTTGGAGTTGGCGATCAGAACGCGTGGGGCATTGGCGTGGGTCTTGAACACGCCGACCGGCTTGCCGGATTGCACCAGCAGGGTCTCGTCGTCATTCAGGTTGGTCAGGCTTTCGACGATCTTGTCGTAGCACTCCCAGTTACGCGCGGCGCGACCGATACCACCGTAGACCACCAGCTCTTTCGGGTTCTCGGCCACTTCCGGATCGAGGTTGTTCATCAGCATGCGCAGCGGCGCTTCGGTCAGCCAGCTCTTGGCGGTCAGCTTGTTACCGCGGGCGGCACGGATTTCAACATTACGAACCTTGGTAGGTTTCTGGGTATTGTCAGTCACGAAAAAGACTCCTCAGCGATCAATTCAAACCAACCCTGGCAGTGGGCAAGCAGCCTGTGCGCGTCAATGCGCGACAAGCGAATCAGTGGACGCTGCGGAGAGTCTCGAGCGACTCATACGCATACGTCTTTACTTGTACATACAAGCATATGCAATCAAGCGGCCAACTTGCTGGAGAGGCGCTCAAGAAAAAACGCGGACACGGCTGGAGGGCGCCTGAATCAAGGGTTCAGGCGTGGATGAAATTTTTCGCGGAGAGATTTTGTGCGGTCGGGGCTTGGTTGGGTGAGCGCGGTTTTGCGCCACGCTGGGGCGTTCGGTAACAAGTTGGTGCGTGGGTTGGGAACACCCCAAAAGCAAAAGATCGCAGCCTTCGGCAGCTCCTACAGGGTGTACATCAATCCCAATGTAGGAGCTGCCGAAGGCTGCGATCTTTTAATATTTTTGAATCAGCGCGTAGTCAGCTCAATGACACAGCAACCCGCATCAACGGAAACCTCAACCAAGCCATTGTTACCGTCCAGTTGCAGACAATCATGTCGCCCCAACTGCGCAACACTGTCACCCACCTGCACTTGCAGCAGCTCACTGACACTGAACACCAACACCGTCCCCGCCGAACTGAAAAACCGCTGTTCGCCGTCCAGCCATTGCAACCGCGCGCTGTAACGCTGCGGCGCATAGATCAGGTTGAAATCGCGGATCGCGCCGCCGAGCAAAGTGCAGGACACCTGGCTTTCGCCGCTGAAGGCAAACGGGTCGAGCGGTAACAGCGGGCGCGTGTCATCGCCATCGACGCACAGGGTCATGCCGTCACCCTGCAGCACCGTGATCACCCGCTGGTAACCGGCGAAGGTCGAAAAACCGCCCGACTCGGCAATGTCGGCAATCGACAGGCGCCAGCCGAAGCCATCAAGGCCGGCACCGGCGTCACGGGTGATTTCTTCGGTGCTGCCGCCGCCGTTTTTCCACGGCATGCGCGGGTAGCCTTCAGCGCGTAAAACCTTCAAACCATTCATTTATGAAAGCGTCCTTCCAGACGATGACGGGAGCCGGGGTGGATCAGGCGCGCAGCGGTCACCGGCTGACGGCCCGACCAGGTACGACGACGAATCAACAGGCATGGCTCACCCTTTTCAATTTGCAGCAACTTGCACTCGGAGGACTCGGCGAGAATCGCTTCGACCACATGCTCGCCTTCGGTCAGCGGCGCCACCTGGTTGAGATAGGCGTAAGGAGTTTGCAGGGTGAAATCCTGCTTGAGGTATTCCGGAGCAACCAGCGCATTGACGAAACGGTCTTCGATTTGCACCGGAATGTCGTTTTCGTAATGCACGATCAGCGAATGGAAGACCTTCTGTCCTTCGCGCATGTCCAGCGCCAGTGCGCGCTCGGAGCCGGCGGCCTCTTCTTCGAGGGTGATCACCTGGCAGGTGTGGCGATGGCCACGGGAGGCAATCTCGTCGGCGATGTTGTGCACTTCGAACAGCGCGGACTGGCTCTTCGGTTCGGCGACGAACGTGCCGACGCCTTGCATGCGCACCAGCAGACCGTCGGCGGTCATCTCGCGCAGCGCACGGTTGATGGTCATGCGGCTGAAGCCGAGCTGGCTGACCAGTTCGCTTTCCGACGGCACGCGATAGTGCGGCGGCCAGTTACCGCTGTCGATCTGCTGGGTGATCATCTGTTTGACGCGGGCGTACAAGGGCGCCGGACTGTCGCCCATGTTCGCGGCCAACGGGGAGACTGGAGGCGGAGTCGGCACGGTTGATCCCTGTTCATTGGATGAAAGTTGCTAGCTTGCCGGAGTTTACCGGGCAGGCAAACGTCTGTATATGTATATACAAATAACACACGATGGGGTGCTGAACCATGTCCGCTTTCTTTGCCGAACGCGCGCTGCTGCCTAACGGATGGGCCAACCATGTACGTCTTGAGGTCAGCGCCGATGGCGTGTTGACCCAAATTCAGGCCGATTCCACCGCAGACGGCGCCGAACGGCTAAGCGGTCCGCTGCTACCGGGCATGCCCAATCTGCACTCCCACGCCTTCCAGCGGGCAATGGCGGGACTGGCCGAAGTGGCCGGTAATCCCAATGACAGTTTCTGGACCTGGCGCGACCTGATGTACCGGCTGGTCGGGAAAATCACCCCCGAGCAGCTCGGCGTGATTGCCCGTCAGCTGTACATCGAGATGCTCAAGGCCGGTTACACCGCGGTCGCCGAATTCCATTACGTGCATCACGACAA
This sequence comes from Pseudomonas sp. MG-9, assembly GCF_018729515.1. Taxonomy (NCBI): domain Bacteria; kingdom Pseudomonadati; phylum Pseudomonadota; class Gammaproteobacteria; order Pseudomonadales; family Pseudomonadaceae; genus Pseudomonas; species Pseudomonas sp. MG-9. The sequence goes on along the minus strand of NZ_JAHHZH010000004.1, from coordinate 259,144 downwards.
TAACGGCCAGCCTTACGCCGACCCGGCCGAACTGGCGCTGCGCATCAGCCAGGCCGCGAGTGACAGTGGCATTGGTCTGACCCTGCTGCCGGTGCTCTACAGCCACTCGGGCTTCGGCGGGCAGACGCCGAACGACGGCCAGCGCCGCTTCATCAACAGCACCGAAAACTACCTGAATCTGCAATCGCGCCTGCAGCCATTGCTGGCGCAGCAAAAGGCGCAATCGCTGGGCCTGTGTTTCCACTCGTTGCGCGCGGTCACCCCGCAGCAGATCAGCGAAGTATTGGCGGCCAGCGACAAGCAGTGCCCGGTGCACATTCACATCGCCGAACAGCAGAAGGAAGTCGATGACTGCCTGAGCTGGAGCGGTCGTCGTCCGTTGCAATGGCTCTACGAAAACACCGAGGTCGATCAGCGCTGGTGCCTGGTCCACGCGACCCATGCCAACCCGGAAGAAGTCACGTTGATGGCCAAGAGCCGCGCCATCGCCGGCCTGTGCCTGACCACTGAAGCCAACCTCGGCGACGGGATCTTCCCGGCAGTGGATTTCCTCGCTCAGGGCGGGCGCATGGGTATCGGTTCCGACAGCCATGTGTCGCTCAGCGTGGTCGAAGAGTTGCGTTGGCTGGAATACGGCCAACGTCTGCGCGATCAACGGCGCAACCGTTTGTATGGCGCGGATCAGCCGATGGTCGGGCGCACGCTGTATGACGCGGCGCTGGACGGCGGCGCCCAAGCGCTGGGGCAACCGATTGGCGCACTGGAAGTCGGCAAGCGTGCGGACTGGATCGTGCTCGATGGCAATGATCCGTATCTGGCCACGGCCACGGGCGACGGGATTCTGAATCGCTGGCTGTTTGCCGGTGGTGATCGTCAGGTGCGTGATGTGCTGGTCAACGGCCAGTGGGTGGTGCGTGATGGCCGGCATGCTGGCGAAGAGGAAAGCAGCCGCGCATTCACCCAAGTCCTGCGTGACCTTCTGAGCTGACACATAACAAAATGTAGGAGTGAGCCTGCTCGCGATGGCGGTGTGTCAGACATAAATATGTGACTGACACACCGCCATCGCGAGCAGGCTCACTCCTGCATTGGTTTTGTGGTGACCTTTAGTTCGAAGTCTTGGCCATCTGCCGATCAGACGCCCGCCAGATCAGTCGCGTGGTGTCATAACCCTGCTGCCGCGCCTTGCTCAGCAATTCTTCACGCACCACACCGTTGACGGTCGGCGTGCGTGACAGCAACCACATGTACTTGCGGCTCGGGTCGCCAACGATAGCGGTCTTGTAGTCATCGCTGACATACAGCACCCAGTATTCGCCCTTCGCCACACCCGGAATCAGGCGCGAGAACCAGGTATCGAACTCGACCCACAATTTGTCGGTTTTGCCCGGCACCTGTGGGTACGCCGTGCCTTTGACTTCTTCCCATTGCCAGTCCGCGGTCAGGCAGCGATTGAGCACATCGACGTTGCCATCCGGCTTGAGCGAATAATGGGCTTCGGATTGCGCGCAATCGCGCTGGAAGTACATCGGCAGTCGCGCCAGTTCGTACCAGGTGCCCTGATAACGCTTGAGGTTGACGCTGTGGACTGTCTTGGGCGCCAGCGGATCTTCACCATGCGTGGCGCAGCCGGCCAGTACCAGGCCGGCAAAAAGAACAAACAATAACCGCTTCATTATTTTTCTCCCGTGGGCGCGTAGCCCCGGATTACTTCAGGCCTTGGCCGGAAAACATCAACACTTTGTCACCGGCGTATTGCACGCTGATAAAGCTTTTCTGGTCGCCCCAGGTGCAACTGGACATGCCGAGCGCGCCCGAGCAGTCGGTCGGTTTGCCGAGCAACGTCTCAACTTCGGCCTTGGCCATGCCGGCCGAAAGCTTGGAATAGTTTTCCTGATTGACCTTGCTGCACGCGGCCAGCAGCACGCAAAAAGTCAGTAGGGCGATAGATCGCAGCGACATGAAGTAACTCCTGGAGCGGAAGGGGGATGGCATGGCGCCAACCAGAAGCTTAGAAGAGAAAACCCCTGTCTGGTTCCCCACGACGATGGCTATTTATTGCTCCGCTCGTCTGGCATTTACCGGCAAATCAGCGACTTTTTACAGCTATTGAGCATTTCGTCGCATTTCATCGAAACCGCCTAATCTTTGGCGGGCCGCAGTCGAAATAAGAGCAGCGCAAAGCCCCCAGGTGTGGCAAATTGCCGCCATTTCTCGACCAGCCCCTTCGCGGTAGTTCATTCGATGACCAGAAACATGAAATTCAGCCACAAGATCTTGCTGGCTGCCGCCCTCGTGGTGGCCGTTGCGTTCGCCTGTTTCATTTTCTTCAACGACTATCGACAACGCGAAGCCCTGAGCAGCAGCACCGAAGCCACGATGCAGGAACTGGGCAGCCTGACCACCAGCAACATCCAGACCTGGCTGGAGAGCCGCATCCAGTTGCTGCAATCGCTGTCGCAGCAGGTCGCCGTGGACGGCAGTGCGCCCGCCAGCCTGAAACGCATCATCGACCTGCCCGCCTACACCGGCAATTTCCAGCTCAGCTACTTCGGTGGTGTCGACGGCGTGATGTTCTCGGTGCCCGCCGGCAACCGCGCGCCGGACTACGACCCGCGCGCCCGTGGCTGGTACAAGGCGGCCAACAGTGCCCAGCAGACCATCGTCACCGAACCCTACATCGCCGCTTCGTCGGGCAAACTGGTGATCACCGTCGCCACCCCGGTGCAGCGTCAGGGCCAGATGATTGGTGTGGCCGGTGCCGACATCGACCTGACCAGCGTCAGCGCGATCATCAACTCGCTCAACTTTGGTGGCCACGGCCACGCGTTCATTGTCAGCAGCGACGGCAAGATCCTCATCCACCCGGACAGCAAACTGGTGCTCAAGACCCTCGCCGAGGCCTACCCGAACGGCGCGCCGAAAGTCAGCCCGGGCCTGAAAGAAGTCGAGTTCGACGGCAAGACCCAACTCGTCTCGTTCACCCGCGTCAATGGCGTGCCATCGGCTGACTGGTATGTGGCGCTGGTGCTGGATAAAGACACCGCGTTCTCGATGCTCAGCGAATTCCGCACTTCGGCGCTGATCGCCATGGTGATTGCCGTGGTGATCATCATCGCCCTGCTCGGCATGCTGATCCGCGTGCTGATGCAACCGCTGCTGACCATGGGCCGCGCCATGCACGACATCGCCGAAGGTGAAGGCGATCTGACCAAGCGTCTGGTGATCCATGGCCACGACGAGTTCGGCGCACTGGGCCTGTCGTTCAACCGCTTCGTCGAACGTATTCACACCTCGATCCGCGAAGTGTCCTCGGCCACCGGCCAAGTCAACGAGGTCGCCTTGCGCGTGGTCGCGGCATCGAACTCGTCGATGTACAACTCCGACCAGCAAGCCAGCCGCACTAACAGCGTAGCCGCCGCGATCAATCAGCTCGGCGCCGCCGCCCAGGAAATCGCGCAGAACGCCGCCCTCGCCTCGCAACACTCCAGCGATGCACGCAGCCTGGCGGTCGACGGCCAGCAGGTTGTGGATAAAACCATTCACGCCATGCAGCAGTTGTCGGCAAAAATCAGCGACTCCTGCGGCAACATCGAAACCCTCAACAGTAATACGGTGAACATCGGGCAGATTCTGGAAGTGATCACCAGCATCTCCCAGCAAACCAACCTGCTGGCGCTCAACGCCGCCATCGAAGCGGCCCGTGCCGGTGAAGCTGGCCGTGGTTTCGCCGTGGTCGCTGACGAGGTGCGCAACCTCGCACACCGCACTCAGGACTCGGCGCAGCAAGTGCAAAAGATGATCGAAGAACTGCAAGTCGGCGCGCGTCAGGCGGTGAGCATCATGACCGAGAGCCAGCGCGAGAGCGAAAGCAGCGTCGGCATCGCCAACCAGGCAGGCGAACGCCTGGGCAGCGTGACCCAGCGCATCGGCGAGATCGACGGAATGAACCAGTCGGTGGCGACAGCGACCGAAGAGCAGACCGCTGTGGTCGAGTCGATCAACGTTGATATCAACGAGATCAACACACTGAATCAGGAAGGTGTGGAGAACTTGCAGGCGACCTTGCGCGCATGCTCGGATCTTGAGCAGCAGGCGGCGCGGTTGAAGCAGCTGGTGGGCAGTTTCAGGATCTGAAGCGCAGCCACTGGCCCCATCGCCAGCAGGCTAGCTCCCACATTGGATCGGTGGTGATCACAAAACCAGTGTGGGAGCGGGCTTGCCCGCGAAAGCGGCATCAGCCGCACTGAGATCTAAAATCTGGAACCCGGTTTAGAAAGAAACGCCAACTCCTCAGCCGTAGACTCGCGCCCCAACACCGCATTGCGATGCGGAAACCGGCCAAACTGCGCAATCACTTTCCGATGCCGCTCGGCGTAGTCCAGATTGTCGGCAAACACCGCCCGCTCGGCTTCCGGCTGTTCAGCCACCAGCTCCATGAACCTGGACACCGCCTCGTTCTGCACCGCGAGGTTTTCGCAGTGTTCGAACACCAGATAAATGAATACCCGCTGGATCGGTTTCAGTTGCCGGTCGAAGTCCGCAGCAATGCCTTGCGCGACGAGTTTCTGCGCACGCAGATCACCGGAATAGGCTTTGGGGGAGTCGCGAAAGATCATTCGCGGCAGTTGATCGAGCAGCAACACCACGGCCAGCCAACCTTCGGGACGTTGCGTCCACTCGGTTAATTCGCCGGCCAGGGCCTGATCGACAAAGACCCCGAAACGCTCACGCGCTTCGAGGTCTTGGCTGTCACGCTTACCGAACCACAACTTGCCCTTGTCAGCCGCAATCTCGTCCGGTGATTCGGCATGTCCGAACCACCAATCGAGCAACGGCTGCCAGGGCGCGTTCATGGTTTATTCCTTGTGGTAGGCCGTAGCGCGGGCGACTTCTTCTTTCGAGCCGAGGAACACCGCTACGCGCTGGTGCAGACCTTCCGGCTGAATGTCGAGAATGCGCTGGTGACCGTCGGTGGATGCGCCACCGGCCTGTTCCACCAGGAACGACATCGGATTGGCTTCGTACATCAGACGCAGTTTGCCCGGCTTCGATGGCTCGCGGCTGTCACGTGGGTACATGAACAGACCGCCACGGGTCAGGATGCGGTGCACGTCGGCGACCATCGCGGCAACCCAACGCATGTTGTAGTTCTTCTTCAGCGGACCTTCTTCGCCGGCCAGCAGTTCGCTGACGTAGCGTTGTACCGGGGCTTCCCAGTGGCGCTGGTTGGACATGTTGATCGCGAATTCCTGGGTCGACTCAGGAATGGTGATGTCTTCGTGGGTCAGGACGAAGCTGCCCATTTCGCGGTCCAGGGTGAAGCCTTTGACGCCGTCGCCCAGGGTCAGCACCAGCATGGTCTGCGGGCCGTAGATCGCGTAACCGGCAGCGACTTGCTGGGTGCCTGGCTGCAGGAACGCTTTTTCGTTCAGCGGCTCGTTCTGGCTCAGGTATTCGTGCGGGCAACGCAGTACCGAGAAGATGGTACCGACCGGGGCATTGATGTCGATGTTCGACGAGCCGTCCAGTGGGTCGAATACCAGCAGGTACGCGCCTTTCGGGTATTTGCCCGGGATCTGGTAGGCATTGTCCATTTCTTCGGACGCCATGCCGGCCAGGTGACCACCCCATTCGTTGGCTTCGAGCAGGATCTCGTTCGACAGAACGTCGAGCTTCTTCTGCACTTCGCCTTGGACGTTTTCAGTGCCCATGCTGCCCAGAACACCACCCAGGGCACCTTTGGACACGGCGTGGCTGATCTCTTTGCAGGCACGCGCCACCACTTCGATCAGGAAGCGCAGATCGGCAGGAGTGTTATTGCTGCGGGTCTGCTCAATCAAATAGCGACTCAGGGTAACGCGGGACATGGACGGCTCCGGTGGATTGGGGGGGGCTAAAAACCCGCGCAGTTTACAGGGAGTCTGAAAACGTAGCGAGCGATGACGCCCGGTAACGTGCATTGGGGCGCAATTGCTTGTATCAGACGTGATCGGGTCGAGAGAGTTCAGGCACCGCAATCAGCGTAGTTCGAAACGGGACGGATGGCAGTTCAAGACCGTTGTCGATTGAGCGATCGCTTTCGCGAGCAGACTCACTCCTACAGGGGTACGCATTCCAATTGTAGGCGTGAGCCTGCTCGCGATCGGGTGCACAGCACCCGCCGACTCAGGAGTTGGTCGGAGGCTTGCGCAGCAGACTCGCCGCCATCGCCCCCAGAAATACCACGCTCACCAGCAACACCGCCCACAAACCGATTTTCTTCCAGTTGGTCTCGGCCACCACCGCGGTGGTGGCCGGCGCAGCCTGCGTAGCAATCGCTTCGCCCTGCACCGTTGCCTTGCCCAGCGTCGCGAGTTTCTCCGGTTTGAAATCCGGAATCAGCGTGGCCAGCGGCAGGTTCGCCGTTTTCACACTCGGGTTACCCAATGCCAGGCTGTAAGGCCCTTCGCCGCGCGCGAGGAAAATCACCTGCGTCGCCCGCACCGCGTACTTCAGGCTCGGCGCCTGCTCACCAAGGCCACCGCCGCGCTCATCCACCGTCAGCTTCAATTGCTGCACGGTCTGCCCATACAGCTGCAATTCGTTCTGCACCACGTCCTGACTGTTCTGGGTCAGGCGGTACAGCAAACCGCTGCTTACGCGCTGCCACGGCAGGCTGCTCTCGCGCCGGCCGGCGAGCGTCACCGGCGCCAAGCTGTTCGGTTGCTTGAGTTCAACCTGCACCCGCTCGACGTTCAGCCCCATCGGCAACTGCCAAGTGTACTCGCCGGCCTTGGCGCTGCTGCCGGTCAGCGCTTGCGACCAGACCAACGGCAACGGCACGTTACGCGGATCGCTGCTTTTCAGCTGCGCCGAGGTCAGGGTCGGCGCCGACGTCGACGCCTCCCACAGCAGACGCAGATAACGCGCCGATTGTCCCGGCAGCGCCACTTCGTGCTGTTCGATGCGCTCGTCGGAAAAGGTCAGCCGTGCGACCTGCCCGTCCCCCCACGCCTGCCAATGCTGCAAATCATCACTGGCCTCGATGCTGAAGCGCTGGAAGCCGTCGCGTTCGCTGGTCCAGTCGAGGATCAACTGCTGCAACGGTGCCTTGATCGCGCTGGCGTCGAGCAGCCAGCCACGCAGCACTTCTTCGCCGGCCTCCAGTTGGCTGGACGGTTGCACTTCCACCAGCGTGCCGGTGGTGGTCGATTGCACCCGCACATTCGGCGCGCGCTCACTGGCGTCGGCGGCGTTGTACAACGGGAACCACTTCACCTCATGCAACTGCCCGTCGTCGCGGGTCTGCGCCGACTCGCGAGCCAGGGCATAGGCTTGCGGTTCGCCGGCGGCATTGAACACCCGCAGGTCGCTCAGGTCAGTCTGGCGTGCCTGCAATTGCGCGCTCAATGGCAGCTCGAGGCGATACCAGGGGCCGTTGCCACTCACCACCAGCGGCACCTGCGTGGCGAAGTCCGCCGGTTTTTCCTGGGCGCCGGCAGCCATCACCACGCCCAGCGCCAACCACCCCAGATTCAGCATGCGACTCAAGATGAAACTCCTTCGGTGTCTGCGACGGGTTTGTCCGCCGCCGGTTCGGCTTCGACGCGTTTGGGCGGCAGCGGCGCGAAGTAGCCCACCACCAGCAACAACACGCCGACGCCGATAAACGAGACGATCCGTGCCAGTCCGCCACGGTTGCTCAATTCGACAAAAACCAGTTTCGCCACCACCAGCGCAATCAGCGCCGCGCCGATCAGCCACACCTCGCGCCGATGACGCAGATGCCCGCCGATCATCAGACCCAGCGCCATCAGCGTCCAGACGATCGACAACCCGGCCTGCACCAGCATCGATTCGAGCAGCAGATCCAGTTCGAACGGAATCCCCGCCCAATGGTGCGCAGCACGGGTGACCAGCGCGGTGCACAAGGCGAACAGCGAAACCCCGGCGATCAGTTGCGTGGCGTACTCGGCGTAATCCTTGCGGATCGCAAACTGTGCCACGGCATAGCGCGACCACACGTACACCCCGAACAGGGCGAACAGCAGGCCCAATTCCAGCGGGTTGATCAGCGGCACGTACGGCAGCGGTTCGGCGTTGCCGTCGCTGACGCCGTTGGCCAGCCAGAACCACGCCAGCATCAGCACCGCCAATGGCGCAGCGGCGTACAAGCGATATTCGCGGGGGAACGCTGCCACCGGCCACGGCCAGTTGCGCGCAGCTGCCGCCAGCAACAGATACAGGCTCGGCAGGATCGCCCAGCCCAGCCAGCGCCAGGCGTTGTATTGCTCGGACAACAGCAGCAGGCCGTAGCGCAATTCCAGCGCCAGCACGCCGATCAGCAGCCAGCAGCCGAGCACATGCGCCGTGCTCAGGGCCCTTGCCGGCAGCATTGGCGCCAGACGCCGCAAGCTGAAGAAGTGCACGACGAACACCAGTGCCCACGCCAGCCAGCCGATGTTCGCCGCCGGGTGATAACGCGAATGCCACGCTGCCAGCAGCACCAGTCCCGCCGCCGGAATCAGCAAGGTGCACAGCAGGCCCAGCGCCGGCCATTTCAAACGCAGCGACAGCAATGTCCACAGCGCCACGCTCAGTGCGGCGACCAGCAGCAACAGGGTTGCCTGCAGGTTCAGCGGCGCAAATCGCAGCACTTCGCTGACCCACGCCAACGCCCACCATCCGGCGCCCCACACCAGCAGCACCTCAGACAGGCGCTGCAAACTCAGTGCATCGAACGCCGAAGCGTGATTGCCCAGTTGCAGGCGCCAGGCACCGATCATGGCGGCCAGCCCCAACACCAGCGGCGTCCAGAAACCGCCATGAGCCAGCGGTCGCAGACCTTCGCTGGACAGCGGTCCGAGCAACTCGGGACCGGCCAGCAAAAACGCCGCGCCGCCGATCAACTGCAACAACAGGCCGAAAACGAAACTCACGCGTTGCTGGAGGTACAGGCTCAGCCAGATGATCAGCAATCCGCTGGCGGCCCATACCGCGCTCGCGGTTTGCCATGGCAACACGAACAGCACCGCCAGATTGATCAGCACCAACCCCGCCAACAGCACCACCGATAAGCCGCGCAGCAGACGCACATCGCCGCGCACCATCTCGTCGCGCGCCGCCAGCAGCATGCCAGCGATCAATGCCAGGCCAATCAGCGACGCACTGAGCAAACCGCTCCAGCCAGCGCTGAACACCGCCGCCGAATCCTCACCCGCGCCTTGCAGGCGCAGCAGGAACAACGCACCACCGAGCAACTGCACGGCAAACGCGGTGAACAGGAACGTGCGCGACTGCAGACGCAGGCCGGCGAACAATGTCGCCAACCCGGCCAGCGCCCAACTGATCGCCGTGGCCTGAACAAAGAAGAACAGCGGCGCCAACAGGTACAGGAAGGTCAGGCCCAGGGCCGCCAGCACCGGCAGGCCTTGGCGCTCCCACGGCGAAGCCTGTTCCGGCGAGGCCTTGCGCAGTTGATAGAAACTGAACAGCAGCGCGATGCCGAGCATCAGCGCGCCCAGCGGTGCACCGTCGAGCAGGCTGCTTTCGCCGACCCGCAACTGACTGAGAAAGGCCAGCGCCGAACCCAGTTGCAGCAGCAGGGCAAACGCCCGGGCGAACGGTCGCTGCTGACGCAAGCCGAGCCAGAAAATACCCGCGCCCTCCACCGCCCAGGCTGCCGAGGTCCAGCGCGCATCGAGGCCGAGCGGGATCGCCAGACTGGCGAAAATCACCCCCAGCGCCAGACAGGTTTCGCCCAGCAACAAGGCGCGTCCGCCCATCAATACCCGGGCCAGCCCCATGTAGATCACGCCCAACGCCAGCGCGCTGAACGCGGCGGCGAACTCCAGATGCTGCACCAGCGCAAACTGCAGACCGAAGCCCACGATCGGCGGCCCGAACAGCATCGTGCCATCGACGTAATCGCCCTTGCGGGCCGACCAGTGCAGCAGCGCCTCGCGGTCGCCGTCCGCCGGCGCATCGGGCATGTCGAGCAACTTGCGCCGGGCAAACAGCAGACCGATGGCCAGATACATCAGGAAGAACAGGATCAGGAACGGCTCGGTGCTCCACAGCAACTCAGGCGCATACGAACGCAGTCCCCAGGCGAAACCGATACCGAAGGTGCCGACAAAACCGATCAGGTTGAGCAGGCGCCAGGCCTTGAACCAGGCGATGGCGAGAATGCCGGCGTTGAGCAACGCGAAATAGCTGAACAGCGCGACATGGTTGCCGGCGCCGGTCGAGGTCAGGATCGGCGCGGCGAAACCGCCCAATGCCGCCGCGGCGGCCAGCCCCAGCGCATCCTGGGTGATGGCGAGAATCGCCGAGAACACCGTCACGGCCACCAACAGCCCCAGCGCGGCGGACGGGTCGAGCAACGGGTGCAGACGCATCGCCGCAAACACCGTCAGGTACAGCACGGCGATCCCGGTGCCCTGCAAAATCAGCGCATAACTGCTGTTACGCCGACGCAGCCACCAGCCCAGCGCCAGCAGGGCCAAGGCCGCCGCCGCGACACCGGCGTAACGCAGTTCGATCGGCACCACCATGCCTTCGGTGGCGTAGCGCAACAGGAAGGCCAGACCGAAGAACAACAGCACCACACCGACCCGCAGCACAGTGTTGCCGCCGAACAGCCAGTTGCGCGCAGCGCTGATGCCACGTTCGATGAGGTTCGGACCACGGGGTTCAGCGGGTTGTGCGGGTTCGTCAGTGATGGCGTCCAGATGCCAGACATCGGCCGGTAGCGGCTGACTGGTTTCGCTGGCGACGGCAGAGATCGGTTCGAGTTCGGGCGGCAGTTCCCAGACCAATTCGGGCGCTGAGGCATCCTCAGCGGTGTAAACGGGCTCGACGAGCGGCTCGCTGAACGGTTCCGCGGCTGCCGGTGGCACCCCGTGAGAGGGGGAGCCTTCCAGCAGATACAGGCGCTGCGCGACGCCTTGCAAGGCCACCTTCGTCTGTTCAAGTTGGCGCTGTTGCTCCGCCGCCTGCGAGCCAAGCCGGGCGATGCGCAGCGTTTGCCCAATCGCAAGCCCGAGCAGTGCACCGAGCAGCGCGGCACTGAACGACTCATCGAGCAGCCAGCCGAGCACCAGCCCGATCAACATGAACATCCATTGCATGGTCGATATCCCTAAGCGCAAAGGCCAATCCGGGAAGATTAGCGCAGCCTGATCCAAAAAGATCGCAGCCTTCGGCAGCGCCTACACAGGTGTTCACATAACCCTGTAGGAGCTGCCGAAGGCTGCGATCTTTTCCGGCGCGCCGATTATATCGAGCCGAGCGAAAAGTTACTCCAGCGCTTTCCAGATATCGGTGGCGTACTCGCGGATAGTCCGGTCGGAGGAGAACCAGCCCATCCGCGCCGTGTTGAGCACTGCCGAACGCCACCAGTTGTTGGAATCGAGCCAGTGCGCATCGACGCGTTTTTGCGCTTCCCAGTAGGAATCGAAGTCGGCGCAGACCAGGAAGCGGTCGTAGTCCACCAGCGAATCGATCAGCCCGGTGTAACGCGACGTGTCATCCGGCGAGAACACGCCGCTGCGGATCGCTTGCAGCACGTCGCTCAGGCGGTGAGACGCGGCGATGTCCGGCGCGGCGCTGAACTCGTGGTTCTGTTTGCGCGCTTCGACCTGCTGCGCGCTGAGACCGAAGATGAACATGTGCTCGGCACCGATGCGCTCGCACATTTCCACGTTGGCGCCGTCGAGGGTGCCGATGGTCAGTGCGCCGTTGAGGCCGAATTTCATGTTGCTGGTGCCCGAGGCTTCGAAACCGGCGGTGGAAATCTGCTCGGACAAATCCGCCGCCGGAATGATGCTCTCGGCCAGGCTGACGTTGTAGTTGGGCAAAAACACCACTTTCAGCAGACCGCGCACGGTCGGATCGTTGTTCACCACCCGGGCGATGTCGTTGGTCAGTTTGATGATCAGTTTGGCCTGGTGATAACTGGCCGCCGCCTTGCCGGCAAAGATCTTCACCCGTGGCACCCAGTCGACTTCAGGCTCGGCGCGAATCGCCTGATACAGCGCCACGGTGTGCATCAGGTTGAGCAACTGACGCTTGTATTCGTGGATCCGTTTGACCTGCACGTCGAACATCGCCGCCGGATTGACTGCGATCCCCAGCCGCTCGTGAATCAGATAGGCCAAGGCCTTTTTGCTATGCAGGCGCTGCTCGGCGAAGGCCTTGCGGAACGCGGTTTTCTCGGCGAACGGTTCGAGGTCGAGCAAGCGTTCTTCCGGATTATCCAGCACTTGCGGACCGAGGGCATCGACCAGCATCGAGGTCAGTTCGGAGTTGGCCTGAAACAGCCAGCGGCGGAAGGTGATGCCGTTGGTTTTGTTGTTGATCCGCTCCGGATAGAGCTTGTGCAATTCGGCAAACACGGTCTTGCGCATCAACTGCGTATGCAGCCCGGACACGCCGTTGACGCTGTGCGAACCGAGGAACGCGAGGTTACCCATGCGCACCCGGCGGCCGTTGTCCTCTTCGATCAGCGACACCGCACGCAGCACGTCAAAGTCATGGATGCCCTTGGCCCGCAGCGAATCGATGTGCTGGGCATTGATCAGGTAGATGATCTGCATGTGCCGCGGCAACATGCGCTCCATCAGGCCGACCGGCCAGGTTTCCAGCGCTTCGGGCAGCAGCGTGTGGTTGGTGTACGACAGCGTGTCGACGGTGACTTGCCACGCCGCATCCCAGGCCACGTCGTAGACATCGACCAGTTGCCGCATCAGTTCGGCAACGGCAATCGAGGGGTGGGTGTCGTTGAGCTGGATCGCCGCGTGATCGCCCAGGGTCAGTACCGAGGTGTGCATGTTGCGATGACGACGCAGCAAGTCTTGCAGCGACGCGGCAACGAAGAAGTATTCCTGGCGCAGGCGCAGCTCCTGCCCGGCTTCGGTGCTGTCCGCCGGATAGAGCACGCGGGAGATACTTTCAGCTCGGGCCACTTCAGCCACGGCGCCCAAGTGGTCACCGGCGTTGAAGCGCTCCAGGTGCAGATCTTCCATGGCCCGCGCGCGCCACAGGCGCAAGGTGTTGACGCTCGCCCCGCGCCAACCGACCACCGGTGTGTCGTAGGCAATCCCCCGCACGGTTTCGGCTGGCGACCAGACCTGCCTGGATTTGCCGCTGGCATCGGTGACGGTTTCGACACTGCCGCCGAAACCGATGGTGTACACCACTTCCGGACGTTCGAACTCCCACGGGTTGCCGAAATCCAGCCAGTGTTCGGTCTGTTCCTGCTGCCAGCCATCGACGATGGCCTGACGGAACAAGCCGTGTTCGTAGCGAATGCCGTAGCCATGCCCGGCGATGCCGAGGGTCGACATGCTTTCCATGAAGCACGCCGCCAGACGCCCGAGGCCGCCGTTGCCGAGTGCCGCATCCGGCTCCAGCAGGCGGATGCGCTCCAGATCGACGCCCAGTTCAGTCAGCGCTTCACGGGCGACATCGAGCAGACCGAGGTTGCTCAGGCTGTCGTAGAGCAAGCGACCAATGAGAAATTCCAGCGAGAGGTAATACACCCGCTTCTGGCCTTTGCGGTAGATCTGTCGGGTGTGGTCCATCCAGTGCTCGACCATGTGGTCGCGCGCCGCCAGGGCAATGGCCTCGAACCAGTCATGGTCGAAGGCGTGATCCGGGTCTTTGCCCACCGCGTAGGTGAGTTTGGTCAGGACGGCGTCGCGGAATGCGGCCACCTCTGCTTCGCGAACTAGTGGTTCTTGAGTCATCGATAGGACCTCGAGCGAGCGGGGAATTGTCTGAGCCTAGACGGTCTGACCGACGGTAGAGGCGCAGGTTCTGCAGTTTTTCCGAAGACGGTGAGATAGCCCGGCATTACCTTGGCGAGTGGGCTATTGAATGCAGGGGCCGTGCCGTACTGACGGCCAATTGAGTGGCATTTGGAAAAATCTGGCGAAAGGTTGTTCAAAAATCCACCAGTCCCGGTATGATCGCGCGCCCTGATGCACACGCCTGGTAATTCCCGATGATGAAGCCCAACCTGATTGCCGCCGCCGAGATCGACCGTCTCGATACGTGGGCCAAATATTCGGCCCCGATGTGCGGCTCTTGTGTCTCCAGCTGCTGCACCCTGCCGGTCGAGGTCAAGATCAAGGACCTGGTGCGCATCGGCGTGGTCGACGAGTTCGAGCTGGGCGACCCGCCGAAGAACATCGCCAAGCGCCTGCAAAAGGAAGGGCTGGTCGAGCGCTTCAACCAGAAGTCGGGGATCTTCACCCTGCAGCGCATGAGCAACAACGATTGCTACTACCTGGATCGTAAGAGCCGCCTGTGCACCATTTATGACAAGCGCCCGGACACCTGCCGCAACCACCCGAAGATCGGGCCGCGTCCGGGATACTGCGCGTACAAGCCGAAAGAAGTCGAACGCGTGCAGAATTCCCGGTCGATCGAGAAGTTCTGAAGATCAAAAGATCGCAGCCTTCGGCAGCTCCTACAGGGGAATGCGTATCCCTGTAGGAGCTGCCGAAGGCTGCGATCTTTTTTTGCCTTGAATCGCAGACAAACAAAAACGCCCCCGGTCTCGCGACCGGGGGCGTTTTTTTCAGCCTGGGCTAAATCTTATGCCTTGGCTTTCTTGGCAGCGCGGGTACGCTCGCTTTCGTCCAGGATCTTCTTGCGAAGACGGATGGACTTAGGAGTGACTTCGCACAGCTCGTCTTCCTGGATGTATTCCAGAGCCTGTTCCAGGGTGAAGCGAACAGGTGGTACCAGAGCGATGGTTTCGTCTTTACCCGAAGCACGCATGTTGTCGAGCTTCTTGCCTTTGGTTGGGTTCACACCCAGGTCGTTGTCGCGGCTGTTCTGACCAACGATCTGACCGTTGTAGATCTCCTGGCCGTGTTCTACGAACAGCTTGCCACGAGCCTGCAGGGTTTCCAGCGAGTAGGTCAGTGCCTTGCCGGTTTCAACCGAAACCAGAACGCCGTTCTGACGGCCGGACATGTGGCCCGACTTCACTGGAGCGTAACGGTCGAAGATCGAGGTCAGGATGCCAGCACCGTTGGTCAGGGTCAGGAACTGGTTACGGAAACCGATCAGACCGCGAGCAGGGATGTTGTATTCCAGACGAACACGGCCCTTGCCATCCGGCACCATGTTGCTCAGGTCGCCCTTACGCAGACCCATCTCTTCCATGACCTTGCCCTGCGATTCTTCAGGGATGTCGATGGTTACGTTTTCGAACGGTTCCTGCTTCACGCCGTCAACTTCACGGATGATCACTTCAGGACGGCCCAGGGCCAGCTCGAAGCCTTCGCGACGCATGGTTTCGATCAGTACCGAGAGGTGCAGCTCACCACGGCCGGAAACCTTGAACTTGTCAGCCGAGTCGCCTTCTTCAACGCGCAGTGCAACGTTGTACAGCAGCTCTTTGTCCAGACGATCCTTGATGTTACGGGAGGTCACGAACTTGCCTTCTTTACCGCAGAATGGCGAGTCGTTTACCTGGAAGGTCATGGAAACGGTTGGCTCGTCAACGGTCAGCGGCTTCATCGCCTCGACGGTGTTGATATCGCACAGAGTGTCGGAGATGAACAGCTCGTCGAAGCCGCTGATGCAGACGATGTCGCCGGCCGCTGCTTCTTCAACGTCAACGCGGTGCAGACCGTGGTGACCCATCAGCTTCAGGATACGACCGTTGCGGCGCTTGCCGTCGGCGCTGATAGCGACAACCGGGGTGTTCGGCTTGACGCGACCACGAGCGATACGGCCAACACCGATAACACCCAGGAAGCTGTTGTAGTCCAGAGCGGAAATCTGCATCTGGAACGGACCGTCACGGTCAACGGCCGGAGGCGGAACGTGGTCAACAACTGCCTGGTACAGAGCAGTCATGTCTTCGCCCATGGCGGTGTGGTCCAGACCGGCGATGCCGTTCAGGGCCGAAGCGTAAACAACCTGGAAGTCCAGTTGTTCTTCGGTCGCACCGAGGTTGTCGAACAGGTCGAAGATCTGATCCAGAACCCAGTCCGGACGCGCGCCTGGACGGTCAACCTTGTTGATGACCACGATTGGACGCAGGCCGGCTTCGAACGCCTTCTTGGTCACGAAACGGGTTTGCGGCATAGGGCCGTCTTGAGCGTCAACCAGCAGCAGAACGGAGTCAACCATCGACATTACGCGTTCTACTTCGCCGCCGAAGTCGGCGTGGCCCGGGGTGTCCACGATGTTGATGTGGTAGCCGTTCCAGTTGATGGCGGTGTTTTTCGCCAGAATGGTAATACCGCGCTCTTTTTCCTGGTCGTTGGAGTCCATCACGCGCTCGTCGTTGAGCTCGTTGCGCTCCAGGGTGCCGGATTGACGCAGGAGTTTGTCTACCAGGGTGGTCTTACCATGGTCAACGTGGGCAATGATGGCGATGTTACGTAGATTTTCGATCACTTGTGTATCTCGATCAGAGGATTCGGTTTGCTGACAAGTCTTGGCAGCGATTAACAGTAGTGTCCGGCATGGCCGTTACAGCTTGACGGCGGTGTCGGGGGGCCGGTGACGCAGGCCACAGGCAAACAGCCCCGGGCACTTAGCTCGGTCGATAAACGCGCACATTGGCATGCCCCTCACTGAGCAAATGGTGAGCATGCAGGCGACTCATCACGCCTTTGTCGCAATACAGCAGGTACTGGCGAGTCGGATCCAGCTCCTTGAAACGAGCGTTCACTGCGTAGAACGGCATCGTCTGTACCTCTATGCCGGCGAGTTCCAGCGGGTCATCCTCGGCCGCATCCGGGTGACGGATGTCGATGACGATCTGACCGGCCAGCGCTTCGCCGACTTCTTCGATCTGCAAGTCCTGGCCCAATTCGTCGATCACCCGATCGATTGGCACCAGTTTGGCGTTTTCGAGCGCACGCTCGAGGACCGCCATGTCGAATTCTTTCTCTTCGTGCTCGACGCGGTAGCGTTTGGCGGCGGTCTTCGGATTGACCGAAATGACCCCGCAGTATTCCGGCATGTGCCGGGCAAAATCGGCGGTGCCGATCTCGTTGGCCGTGTCGATGATGTCCTGCTTGTGCGCAACGATCAGTGGGCGCAGGACCAGCTTGTCGGTCACGCAGTCGATCACCGACAGGTTCGGCAAGGTCTGGCTCGACACCTGGGAGATCGCTTCGCCGGTCACCAGTGCATCGATGTGCAGGCGGTCGGCAATGGCGGAGGACGCGCGCAACATCATACGCTTCAATACGACGCCCATATGACTGTTATCGACTTTGCCGAGAATTTCGCCCAACACTTCTTCGAACGGAACACTGACAAATAGCACGCGTTGCGAGCTGCCGTACTTCTTCCAGATGAAATGCGCGACTTCCATCACGCCCAATTCGTGGGCACGACCGCCCAGATTGAAGAAGCAGAAATGCGCCATCAGGCCGCGGCGCATGATCTGGTAAGCGGCAACCGTCGAGTCAAAGCCACCGGACATCAATACCAGCGTCTGCTCCAGGGCGCCGAGCGGGTAGCCGCCGATGCCGTTGTGCTGGCTGTGGATGACAAACAACCGTTGGTCGCGAACTTCGATGCGAACTTCGATTTCCGGTGCTTTGAGGTCGATTCCGGCCGCGCCGCACTCACGACGCAGCTTGCTGCCGACATACTTCTCGACGTCCATCGAGCTGAACGGGTGCTTGCCTGCACGCTTGCAGCGCACCGAGAAAATCTTCCCGGCCAGCACATCGCCGTAGTGCTGTTTGCACTTCTCGGTGATGTCGTCGAAGTCGCCCAGCGGGTACTCGTCGATCTGCAGAAAATGCGCAACGCCCGGCGTGCAGACCAGGCGCTCACCCATCTCTTTCAAGGCTTTGGGGTCGGTAACGCGGGTTTCCAGCTCGAGATTGTCCCACACACCGTTCACCACCACGGCCGGGTCCAGATCGCGGAGCACGGCGCGGATGTTCTTGGCCAGCTGGCGGATGAAACGCATCCGGACAGGGCGGCTCTTGATGGTGATCTCGGGGAAGACTTTTACGATTAGTTTCATGAAAACAGCGCGCGCAGGGCCAGCCGAAAAAGGGGGGCGCGGATTATAGCGGAAATTGCTCAAGGTTTAACCAGTTAATATGCAGAAGGTTTTTCATGCACCAAAACGGGTCACTTTCAAATTTGCACGCTACATTAAGGGGCGAGATTTTCCCCTTTATTGCGCTTCGCACCGCGGGAAGCGTGAATTTGGGGCAAAAAACCCATGGTGGGGCACTGGCATGCAATTTGCTCCCTTGTGAGGCAGGTTGCCTTGGCAGAGTATCTGCGCCGGCATCACCCATATTAAGGGCATCCACTACCAAGCCCTAAGCCACCCGGAGGACACTATGTCGAAGTCGGTTCAACTCATCAAAGATCATGACGTCAAGTGGATTGATCTGCGCTTCACGGACACCAAAGGCACTCAGCACCACGTGACCATGCCGGCTCGCGATGCGCTGGAAGACGACTTCTTCGAAGTCGGCAAGATGTTCGACGGTTCCTCCATCGCTGGCTGGAAAGGCATCGAAGCCTCCGACATGATCCTGCTGCCGGACGACGATACTGCCGTTCTCGATCCGTTCACCGAAGATCCAACCCTGATCCTGGTGTGCGACATCATCGAACCGTCGACCATGCAAGGTTACGATCGTGACCCGCGCGCCATTGCTCACCGCGCCGAGGAATACCTGAAGACCACCGGTATCGGTGACACCGTCTTCGCCGGTCCAGAGCCAGAATTCTTCATCTTCGACGAAGTGAAGTTCAAGTCGGACATCTCCGGCTCGATGTTCAAGATCTACTCCGAACAGGGTTCGTGGATGTCCGACCAGGACATCGAAGGCGGCAACAAAGGCCACCGTCCTGGTATCAAAGGCGGCTACTTCCCGGTTCCGCCGTTTGACCACGACCACGAAATCCGTACTGCCATGTGCAACGCACTGGAAGAAATGGGCCAGACCGTTGAAGTTCACCACCACGAAGTGGCGACTGCCGGTCAGAACGAAATTGGTGTCAAGTTCAACACCCTGGTGAAGAAAGCTGACGAAGTTCAGACTCTGAAATACGTTGTACACAACGTTGCCGACGCTTACGGCCGCACCGCGACCTTCATGCCGAAGCCACTGTACGGCGACAACGGCTCGGGCATGCACGTCCACATGTCCATCGCCAAAGACGGCAAGAACACCTTCGCTGGCGAAGGCTATGCCGGCCTGTCCGAAACCGCCCTGTACTTCATCGGCGGTATCATCAAGCACGGTAAGGCCCTGAACGGCTTCACCAACCCGGCCACCAACTCCTACAAGCGTCTGGTGCCAGGTTTCGAAGCTCCGGTAATGCTGGCCTACTCGGCGCGCAACCGTTCCGCCTCGATCCGCATTCCTTACGTCAACAGCCCACGTGGCCGTCGTATCGAAGCGCGCTTCCCGGATCCGGCTGCCAACCCGTACCTGGCTTTCGCAGCACTGCTGATGGCCGGCCTGGACGGTATCCAGAACAAGATCCACCCAGGCGATGCCGCTGACAAAAACCTGTACGACCTGCCGCCTGAAGAGGCGAAAGAGATCCCACAAGTTTGCGGCAGCCTGAAAGAAGCCCTGGAAGAGCTGGACAAGGGCCGTGCGTTCCTGACCAAGGGCGGCGTGTTCTCCGACGACTTCATCGACGCTTACATCGCGCTGAAATCCGAAGAAGAAATCAAGGTTCGCACCTTCGTGCACCCACTGGA
The DNA here is from genome assembly GCF_018729515.1 of Pseudomonas sp. MG-9. Classification (NCBI taxonomy): domain Bacteria; kingdom Pseudomonadati; phylum Pseudomonadota; class Gammaproteobacteria; order Pseudomonadales; family Pseudomonadaceae; genus Pseudomonas; species Pseudomonas sp. MG-9. Next base: position 239,433 of record NZ_JAHHZH010000004.1, on the reverse strand, counting down.
ATATGAGCTGTACTACAGCTGCTGATCCGGTAGCGCCGCGCTACGCGGCGTGACAAAAAGAGGCCTCCTTCGGGAGGCCTTTTTTGTGCGCGCTCATCCATGGATAATCCGCCGCCTCTGCGCCACAACTGGCGCCTTGACGAAGGGATTCGCATGAAGTGGTTATGGGCTCTGCCCCTGATGACCGGCCTCGCCTGTCAGGCTGTGAACGCAGCTGAGTTTTATGAAAACAAACCACTGGCTCATCCGCTGATCCAGGGATTGCAGGAAAGCTCGGCCACTCTGGCATTTATCAAAGAAGCTGGCGGCGTCAAAGGTTACTACTGCGTCTGCGACACGCCTGAGGCAAACCCGCAGCTGCTGGATGACTTCGGTCAGGCGACCATCGATTCGGTATTTCTCAAGTCACTCGACAGCGAGGATCCGACGCGCTTCGTGCTATTCCGACAAAACGATCGCTACAAGGTCTACGCCTACAAATACGACGCCAATGATCAGCTCTACAGCCGCGTCACGCTCCTGCAGCCGGCGCTGGATCGTATCACCGAAGGCCAGAAACGCCTGGATGCGCTGACCGTCAAGAAAGCCCTTAGCCGTATCACCCCGCTCAACTATCGTTTCTTCTACGAAGCGTCCGGCGTGCCGGAGTTCGACCAGCTCGATCTCAGCCAAGGAACGCTGGTTAGCTATTACAGCCAGTACTACGACCCACTCCCCGACCCGACACCGGACGACGAACCGTACTTTTTCAAGAAGACCTATCAGGAAAAAGACGGACGCTTTCTGACCGTCACCTTCTGGCGCTGGCTCGACAAAACCCTCGTCGAGGGCAACCGCACGCTGTACAACTATCGGGTCAGACGTATCGCCTGGGAATCCGACCCGATGAAATTCACCGGCGGTGAAGATGGCCAATCGGTGTCTTATGATTCCGGATCCATCTCAGCCCAAGGCGCCTACAAGCAGGGTGTGCGTACCGGTCCGTGGTCTATTTCCAAAGACGAGAAATATTCGGAGTCCGGTCATTTTGCCGAGGGTAAACGGGAGGGGCAGTGGTCCATTTATCAGGACGGGCAAACGCTGGACGGCGAGTACCACAATGATTTGCGTGAGGGCCGCTGGCAACTTCACAACTACGACGACATGGAGTGGGTTGCCAGCGGGTTCCAGACCTATGCCCACGGACAACTCAATGGCCCGAGCGAACTGACCACCGCCGGCACCACCGAGCGCGGCAGTTATGTCGACGACAAGCGCCAAGGCCTGTGGACAACCAAAGCAGGTACCGGCAACTACACCGACAACCTGCAAAGTGGCCCATGGACACTCAAGGCCGACAACGGCCACACCCAGACCGTGAACTTCGTCGCCGGCAAAAAAGACGGCGAGCTGCGCGATACCGACGCCAATGGCGCTTTGACTTACATCGAGCATTACGAGGCTGGTGTCCTGTCTGGCGCCCGCGAAAGCGTACTTGAGGCGGGCGTTTCACGATAAAGATCCGGGCGGTTTGTGTGAGCGGATGTTGTCCCGGTTGGGCTTACCGCCGTCCCTGGCCTATGCTGCAAGCCAATCTCATTGTTGATCGGTCGAGTCCATGGGTCGTGGTCTTCTATTCCTCCTGCTGGTGATCGCCCTGCCCGCCGCCGCGCAGATCTACAAGTACACCGACACCAACGGCAACACGGTCTACAGCGATCATTCGCCGGACGGCGTACAGGCGCAGCCAGTGGAGTTGCCGCCGCTCAACAGCGTCGAGCCCCAGGCACCGAGCGCACCGGCGCCTTCCAGCACGGACAAACGCCCAGCGGCACGCAACGCTTATGAAGTGCTGGAACTGACTGGCCTGCCCAGCGAAGAAGCCCTGCGCGCCAACAACGGCACGTTCACCGTCAATGTGCTGATCACACCGCGTCTGCAGGCGCCGCACCAATTAAGGCTGGTCCTGGACGACGAGCCGTACGGCCAGCCGAGCAACGTGCCGATCCTGCAACTGGTGAATATCGATCGTGGTGAGCATCGCCTGGCGGTGCAGGTGATTGATGGTCAGGCAATCATCCAGCAGAGCCCGGTCGTGGTGCTTACGGTGCAGCGGGTGCACAAGCCATGAGAGGCGTCTGGCTGATTCTGTGCCTGCTGGCCCTGCCCGTTTCGGCGGAGGTCTTCACCTATGTCGATGCGCAGGGCAATCGCGTCTACACCGACCAGCCGCGTGGCAACGCCAAGCGCGTACCCATCGCGACCAGCAATCGCATGTCGGCCAACCCCACGGCCGCCGTGCCGATCAGCACTGCAAAAAAATCCCTGGAGCAACCGCTGTTCCACTACGACATGCTGCGCATTCTGATTCCCGAGCCGGACGCGACCATCCGCAGTAGCGCCGGTGAATTGATCGTCAGCGTCACCAGCGAACCGGGCCTGCAACACGGTCATCGCTATCGCCTGCTGCTGGACGGCCAGGCCACAGGCGAACCGGGCTTGAGCCCGGTATTTGCGTTAAGCAACATCGACCGGGGCAGCCACAACCTGTCGGTGGAAATCCTCGATGAGCAAGGCCGCACCGTCGAACGTACTGCCAACCAGCCGTTCCACATGCTGCGCATCTCGCTTGCGCAGAAACGCCAGGTCAAACCCTGCGTCGGCGAGGACTACGGCGTGCGCCCGGAATGCCCGCTGAAGGACAAACCGCCCGAGCCGAAAAATCCCTTCCTGCGTTTCTTCTAACGCCGCCCAGCTTTGCGCACTATATTGGTGCAACAAGCTGCACCGTACCCACATTCCAACCCATTTTGGTTCGAAAGTACCCGCCAGCCCCGGCAGGACGCCACGCAAACGAGCGTCAAACGCCTGTTTCAGGGGTTGAGCGCTTCTTTTCGGAGCCTTGGTTTGGTTTTTGCATTTTCCTCGCATCAGCGCTTAGTTCTCGCGCACGCCTTGCTCCAAAAGGGGTCCAGATGACCATAAGCGACGCAATCCACCGTTTGCTGCTCGACAACCTGACCACCGCCACCATTCTGCTCGACGCCGAACTGCGCCTTGAGTACATGAACCCGGCGGCGGAAATGCTGCTGGCCATCAGCGGTCAGCGCAGTCATGGACAGTTCATCAGCGAGCTGTTCACCGAATCCACCGAGGCGCTCAACTCGCTGCGTCAGGCGGTGGAACAGGCACACCCGTTCACCAAGCGCGAAGCGATGCTCACCGCCCTCACCGGCCAGACCCTGACCGTGGACTACGCGGTGACGCCGATCCTCAGCAACGGCGAGACCATGCTTCTGCTGGAGGTACACCCGCGTGATCGCCTGCTGCGGATCACCAAGGAAGAGGCGCAATTGTCCAAGCAGGAAACCAGCAAGATGCTGGTGCGCGGCCTCGCCCACGAGATCAAGAATCCGCTGGGTGGCATCCGTGGCGCCGCGCAGTTGCTGGCCCGCGAACTGCCGGAAGACAACCTGCGCGACTACACCAACGTGATCATTGAAGAGGCCGACCGCCTGCGCAATCTGGTCGACCGCATGCTCGGCTCGAACAAGCTGCCGTCGCTGGCCCTGTGCAACGTCCACGAAGTGCTCGAACGCGTCTGCCAGCTGGTCGAAGCGGAAAGTCAGGGCTGCATCACCTTGGTGCGCGATTACGACCCGAGCATTCCCGACGTGTTGATCGACCGCGAACAAATGATTCAGGCCGTACTGAACATCGTACGCAACGCGATGCAGGCGATCAGCAGCCAGAACGAGCTGCGCCTGGGCCGCATCAGCCTGCGCTCCCGGACCATGCGCCAGTTCACCATTGGGCACGTCCGCCATCGCCTGGTGACCAAGATCGAGATTATCGACAACGGCCCCGGGATCCCGGCGGAACTCCAGGAAACCATCTTCTTTCCCATGGTCAGCGGCCGCCCGGACGGTACCGGGCTGGGCCTGTCCATCACCCAGAACATCATCAGCCAGCACCAGGGCCTGATCGAGTGTGACAGCCACCCCGGCCACACCACGTTCTCGATCTTTCTGCCACTGGAACAAGGAGCCACATCGACATGAGCCGTAGTGAAACCGTGTGGATCGTCGATGACGACCGTTCTATCCGTTGGGTTCTGGAAAAGGCCTTGCAGCAAGAAGGCATGACCACCCAGAGCTTCGACAGCGCCGATGGCGTGATGAGTCGTCTGGCCCGTCAGCAGCCTGATGTGATCATTTCCGACATCCGCATGCCGGGCGCCAGTGGTCTGGACCTGCTGGCGCGGATTCGCGAACAGCACCCACGGTTGCCAGTGATCATCATGACCGCTCACTCCGACCTGGACAGCGCAGTGGCCTCGTATCAGGGCGGCGCCTTCGAATACCTGCCCAAGCCGTTCGACGTGGATGAGGCGGTATCGCTGGTCAAGCGCGCCAATCAGCATGCGCAGGAACAGCAAGGCCTGGAAGTGGTGCCGGCACTGACCCGCACCCCGGAAATCATCGGCGAAGCGCCGGCGATGCAGGAAGTGTTTCGCGCCATCGGCCGCTTGAGCCACTCCAACATCACTGTGCTGATCAACGGCGAATCCGGCACCGGTAAAGAGCTGGTGGCCCACGCCCTGCACCGCCACAGCCCGCGGGCGGCCTCGCCGTTCATCGCGCTGAACATGGCGGCGATCCCGAAGGATCTGATGGAGTCCGAGCTGTTCGGTCACGAGAAAGGCGCGTTTACCGGCGCGGCAAACCTGCGGCGCGGACGTTTCGAACAGGCTGACGGCGGCACGCTGTTCCTCGATGAAATCGGCGACATGCCGGCCGACACCCAGACCCGCTTGCTGCGGGTGCTGGCTGACGGCGAGTTCTATCGCGTTGGCGGGCACGTGCCGGTCAAAGTCGACGTACGGATCATCGCCGCGACGCACCAGAATCTGGAAACCCTGGTGCACGCCGGGAAATTCCGTGAGGACTTGTTCCACCGCCTCAACGTGATCCGCATCCACATTCCACGCCTGTCGGATCGTCGCGAAGACATTCCGACCCTGGCCAAGCACTTCCTCAGCCGCGCCGCGCAAGAACTGGCAGTGGAGCCGAAGCTGCTGAAAACCGAGACCGAGGAATACCTGAAGAACCTGCCATGGCCGGGCAACGTACGGCAGCTGGAAAACACTTGCCGCTGGATCACCGTGATGGCGTCCGGGCGCGAGGTGCACATCAGCGACCTGCCGCCGGAATTGCTGAGCTTGCCGCAGGATTCGGCACCGGTGACCAACTGGGAACAGGCACTGCGCCAGTGGGCCGATCAGGCCTTGGCCCGTGGCCAGTCGAGCTTGCTCGACAGCGCAGTGCCGGCATTTGAGCGGATCATGATCGAGACCGCGCTGAAGCACACGGCCGGTCGCCGTCGTGATGCGGCGGTATTGCTCGGTTGGGGTCGCAATACCCTGACGCGCAAGATCAAGGAATTGGGGATGAAAGTGGATGGCGGGGATGATGATGAGGGGGATGAGGGTTAAGCCCTGAGCTCATCGCTGCCCGTTACATCCATTCGCGAGCAGGCTCACTCCTACAGGGGAACGCATTTCAACGGTAAGAGTGAGCCCGCTCGCGATGCTTTTAGGCCTGCGTGCACCGCATCAATGCACGATGACCCGTGATCGGGCATCGCAACCTGTTCAAAAAACATCCAGCAAAAACTGAAAAACCCAAGCCACAGAAACGCGAAAGCCCCGAATGACGGGGCTTTCGCGTTTCTGAGAGATTTTTCTGTTTCCAAATACTAAAACTGGCACGCCCCCTGCAATAACCCTCACAGGTGATTCGATTCACCACCCGTTTCGGGGACCTTGGTACAGGCAGGCCGGGGATTCCCCTCTTTACACCGGACGCACACCGCAACGCGATGCGCCCACCCTTTTGGGATCCTTGGTACAGGCAGGCCGGGGGTTCCCTCTTTACACCGGACCGACGCTCTCAGCGAAGTCCACCCCGTTTTGGGAACCCTGATACAGGCAGGTCAGGGATTCCCGCTTTTATTGCTCCCGGAGATGGATCTCCAGCCGCCAGCGGTCATCGACCTGACTGCCGGCCCAGTCCCCCTGCAGCGGCCGCGCCGCCAGCACCGTCAACAACAAACCACCATCACTCACTCGCGTCCGCCAATTCACGTCCTTGCCGTTGAGCCTGAGCTGACCCTTCTGCGCATTACCTTCAGCCTGAAACAGCAGGGCCACGGTGCCGTCGATGATCTCGCCGTGCAGTTTGGGCTCGTTGTTGAACCAGACCACCAGGCCGTCATCCGTCACGTCGACCTGCTGCAGCACGCTCGGATCTGGCGTGGTCAGGCGACCGATCATCAAACCGACCATCAGGCCGAAAATCGCCAGCGAACCGATCACCCGCGGGAATAGTTTCGAACGCGGGTCGGCTTGCGGCGTAGAATGCGCGTCATCTTTACCTTCGGAGCCGTGCATGTTTCACGTCATCCTTTTTCAACCAGAAATTCCGCCGAATACCGGCAACGTTATCAGGCTGTGCGCCAACAGCGGCTGCCACCTGCATTTGATCGAACCGCTGGGTTTCGAGATGGACGACAAGCGCTTGCGCCGGGCCGGCCTCGACTACCACGAATATGCCACGCTGCAGCGCCATACCGACCTCGCCAGCTGCCTTGAAAGCCTGGGCAACCCACGGTTGTTCGCCTTTACCACCAAGGGCTCGCGGCCGTTTCACGACGCCGCGTTCGTCCCTGGCGATGCGTTCATCTTCGGCCCGGAAAGCCGTGGCCTGCCGCCAGAGGTGCTGGACGCCCTGCCCGCCGAACAGCGCCTGCGCCTGCCGATGCGTGAAGGCTGCCGCAGCCTGAACCTGTCCAACACCGTGGCGGTGGCCGTGTACGAAGCGTGGCGGCAGAACGACTTCAAGTAACACCGCAGCGGACCTACAACCCTCTGTAGGAGCTGCCGAAGGCTGCGATCTTTTGATCTTGTTTTTCGGGGATCAAGATCAAAAGATCGCAGCCTTCGGCAGCTCCTACACGAAGGTTTCGTTTACCCCATGAAAAAAGCGCCGTTTGAAGGCGCTTTTTTCATGGGGCAAACGAAGCTTTTATTGAACGGTTGGCGTCTCGCCGCTTTCCTGCATGCGCTGCAGCTCTTGCGCGTACAGGGCGTCGAAGTTCACCGGAGCCAGCATCAGGGCCGGGAACGAACCACGGGTCACCAGGCTGTCCAGGGTTTCGCGAGCGTACGGGAACAGGATGTTCGGGCAGAACGCACCCAGGGTGTGGCTCATCGAAGCCGCGTCCAGGTTCTTGATCAGGAAGATACCGGCCTGTTGCACTTCAGCGATGAAGGCCACTTCGTCGCCGTTTTTCACGGTGACGGACAGGGTCAGCACGACTTCGTAGAAATCGTTTTCCAGTTCTTTCTGACGGGTGTTCAGATCCAGACCGACGGTCGGATCCCACTGCTGGCGGAAGATCGCCGGGCTTTTCGGAGCTTCGAAGGACAGGTCGCGTACGTAGATGCGCTGCAAGGAGAATTGCGGTGCGGTTTCTTCTTCGCTGGCTGCAGTGTTCTGTTGGTCAGTCATCTCAGATCCTTATCGATCTTGGGTCTTTTAGGGAGTGCTGTACGTGGGTGCAGCCGTTCAGGCCTTGAGCAGCGCGTCGAGCTTGCCGGCGCGCTCCAGGGCATACAAATCATCACAACCGCCGATGTGCTTTTCACCGATCCAGATCTGCGGCACGGACGTGCGTCCGGCTTTCTGGGTCATTTCGGCGCGCACCTGCGGCTTGCCATCGACCTTGATCTCTTTGAAGGCCACACCTTTGTTCGCGAGCAATTGCTTGGCTCGCATGCAATAAGGGCAGTAATCGCTGGAGTAGACGATGACTTCGCTCATATCACTTCACCAGCGGCAGGTTGTCGCCTTTCCAGCTGGAGATCCCGCCGGACAGCTTGGCGGCGGTGAAGCCGGATTTCATCAGTTCGCGGGCGTGGGTACCGGCGGTCTGGCCCAGGGCGTCGACCAGAATGATGGTCTTGGCCTTGTGTTTTTCCAGCTCGCCGATGCGCGCAGCCAGTTTGTCCTGGGGAATGTTCACCGCGCCAACGATGTGGCCGGCAGCGAAATCCTTCGTCGGACGGATGTCCACCACCACGCCTGCTTCTTTGTTGACCAGTGCGGTCAGCTCGCCGGTGCTCAGGCTTTTACCGCCGCCCTGCATGGTGTGGGCAAGCAACAGAGCCAGCAGTACGACGAAGATACCGACAAGAATGTAGTGGTTAGTGGCAAATTCAATCAGGTGAGCAACCATCGAAGGAGGTTCCAGGGCGTTAAAATGTCGGCCAGTATACACAGCCGCTATGGTGGGCCAAACCCCGTCCGGCGGTGACGCCGCAGGAACTTCGCTTTAAACTCCTACTCCCTTTTCCATCGCCCTCTTCTTTATTAGCCACGAGTGGATTCCATGACTACCACGCCTAAACCTTTGGTCCTGATGATTCTCGACGGCTTCGGTCACAGTGACAGCCACGAATCCAATGCCGTGTATGCGGCGAAGAAGCCGGTACTTGATCGCCTGTGGGCCAGCGTGCCGAACGGTTTGATCTCGGGCAGCGGCATGGACGTCGGCCTGCCGGACGGTCAAATGGGCAACTCCGAAGTCGGCCACATGAACCTCGGCGCCGGTCGCGTGGTGTATCAGGACTTCACCCGTGTGACCAAAGCGATCCGCGACGGCGAGTTCTTCGAAAACCCGACCATCTGCGCCGCCGTGGATAAAGCCGTGGCTGCCGGCAAGGCCGTGCATTTCATGGGCCTGCTGTCCGATGGCGGCGTGCACAGCCACCAGGATCACCTGATCGCCATGGCCGAACTGGCCTTCAAGCGTGGCGCCGAAAAAATCTACCTGCACGCCTTCCTCGACGGCCGCGACACCCCGCCGAAAAGCGCCACTTCGTCGATCGAACTGCTCGACGCGACCTTCCAGGCGCTGGGCAAGGGTCGCATCGCCAGCATCGTCGGTCGCTACTACGCGATGGACCGTGACAACCGTTGGGACCGCGTATCCCAGGCCTACAACCTGATTGTCGACGGCAACGCCGAATTCAACGCGGCCACCGCCCAGGCAGGCCTCGATGCCGCCTATGCCCGTGGCGAGAGCGACGAATTCGTCAAAGCCACCACCATCGGCGAGCCGGTCAAGGTTGAGGACGGCGATGCCGTGGTGTTCATGAACTTCCGCGCCGACCGTGCCCGCGAGCTGACCCGCGTGTTCGTCGAAGACGATTTCAAGGAGTTCGAGCGCGTGCGTCAGCCGAAACTGGCCGGCTTCGTCATGCTGACCCAATACGCCGCCAGCATCCCTGCGCCATCGGCCTTCGCCGCCGGCAGCCTGGAAAACGTGCTCGGCGACTATCTGGCGAAGAACGGCAAGACCCAGCTGCGTATCGCTGAAACCGAAAAATACGCGCACGTGACCTTCTTCTTCTCCGGTGGCCGTGAAGAACCGTTCCCGGGCGAAGAGCGCATCCTGATCCCGTCGCCGAAAGTCGCCACCTACGACCTGCAACCGGAAATGAGCGCACCGGAAGTCACCGACCGCATCGTCGATGCGATCGAACACCAGCGCTACGACGTGATCGTGGTCAACTATGCCAACGGCGATATGGTCGGCCACAGCGGCGTGTTTGACGCTGCGGTGAAAGCCGTGGAATGCCTGGACACCTGCGTCGGCCGCATCGTCGAGGCACTGGAAAAAGTCGGCGGCGAAGCGCTGATCACCGCCGATCACGGTAACGTCGAGCAGATGTCCGACGCGTCCACCGGCCAGGCGCACACCGCGCACACCACCGAGCCGGTACCGTTCATTTATGTCGGCAAGCGTGACCTCAAGGTCCGCGAGGGCGGCGTACTGGCGGACGTGGCACCGACCATGCTGATGCTGCTGGGCCTGGAGAAACCGGCGGAAATGACCGGTACGTCGATTCTGGTCTGACCCGAATCAATAAAACACCGCAAAACCCTGTAGGAGTGAGCCTGCTCGCGATAGCAATCTGACAGTCAACTACTCTGTTGAATGTGAGAACGCCATCGCGAGCAGGCTCACTCCTACATTGGTTTGTGGAGGTTTCAAAGATTATTTTCAGCTGTATCTCCAGCCAGTTATCACACAAGCCCAATTGGGCGTTTTTTTTGCAGCGTCGGGCGGGCATACTAGGCCGTCCATTACCCTGGTGCCGCCCGCCTCTATGCTCCGCGTCCTGATCGCCCTCGCTCTGACCTGCCTGCTCCAACCGGCCTTCGCTGACGAGCGCGCGCAAACCCAACAGCAGTTGGATGCCACGCGTCAGGACATTGCCGAGCTGAAAAAGCTGCTGGGCAAGCTGCAGGAAGAAAAATCCGGCGTGCAGAAAGAGCTCAAGGGCACCGAAACCGAGATGGGCAAGCTCGAGAAGCAGGTCGATGCCCTGCAAAAAGAGCTGAAGAAAAGCGAATCCGAGCTGCAGCGGCTTGATGCGGAGAAAAAAAAACTCCAGAGCGCGCGCACTGAACAACAGCGACTGATCGCCATGCAGGCCCGCGCGGCCTATCAGAACGGCCGTCAGGAATATCTCAAGCTGCTGCTCAACCAGCAGAATCCCGAGAAATTCGCCCGCACCCTCACCTATTACGATTACCTGAGCCAGGCCCGCCTGGAACAGTTGAAGAACTTCAACGAAACCCTGCGCCAACTGGCCAATGTCGAAAAAGACATCGCCATGCAGCAAGCGCAATTGCTGGTCCAGAAAAGCAGCCTCGACACCCAGCGCGACGAACTGGAAAAAGTACGCAAGGAACGCCAGCAAGTCCTCGCCAAGCTCAACGATGACGTGAAAGCCCGCGACCAGAAGCTGGCCGCCCGCGAGCAGGATCAGGCAGACCTGTCTAAAGTCCTTAAAACCATTGAAGAAACCCTGGCCCGCCAGGCCCGTGAGGCAGAAGAAGCGCGGCAGAAAGCGCTGATCGCCCAGCAGGAAGCGGAAAAAAAGCGTTTGCGTGAGGCGCAGGCTGATAACAGCGACGCCCCACGAAAACCCGTCAGATCAACGCCAGGCGCGCTGGTTTCCAGCAGCGGCGAGACCTTCGGTGGCCCTTTTGCTGCAACCCGGGGAAAACTTCCGTGGCCGGTTGATGGTCGATTGCTGGCACGTTTCGGCGAAAGCCGTGGCGACGATGCGCGCACCAAGTGGGATGGCGTGATGATCAGCGCCGCCGCCGGCAGCCAGGTGCATGCCGTGCACGGCGGACGCGTGGTGTTCGCCGACTGGTTGCGCGGTGCCGGACTGCTGGTGATCCTCGATCACGGCAATGGTTATCTGAGTCTTTACGGTCACAACCAGACGCTGCTCAAGTCGGCCGGTGACGTGGTAAAAGCCGGTGAGTCGATCTCCACTGTGGGTAACAGTGGTGGTCAGGACACGCCAGCGCTGTATTTCGCAATTCGTCAGCAGGGTCACCCGAGTGATCCGGCGCAATGGTGTCACGCGCAAGGATAAGCGCGTCGCCTAATTCAGGAGTTCGTTCGACATGCTGCATTTGTCCCGCCTTACCTCGCTGGCCCTGACGATCGCCCTGGTGATCGGCGCGCCTCTGGCGTTCGCTGCTCAACCGGCCCCGGCCGTCGCTCCGGCAGGCACTGCCGCGACCGCCAAGGCACCGTTGCCGCTGGAAGAGTTGCGCACCTTTGCCGAGGTAATGGATCGGATCAAGGCCGCCTATGTCGAGCCGGTGGACGACAAGACCCTGCTGGAAAACGCGATCAAGGGCATGCTCAGCAACCTCGATCCACACTCCGCGTACCTGGGCCCTGAAGACTTCACCGAGTTGCAGGAAAGCACCAGCGGCGAATTCGGCGGCCTGGGCATCGAAGTCGGTTCCGAAGACGGCTTCATCAAAGTCGTCTCGCCGATCGACGACACCCCGGCATCGAAGGCCGGCATCCAGGCCGGTGATTTCATCGTCAAGATCAACGGTCAGCCGACTCGCGGCCAGACCATGACCGAAGCCGTGGACAAGATGCGCGGCAAGATCGGCCAGAAAATCACCCTGACCCTGGTCCGTGACGGCGGCACGCCGTTTGACGTGACCCTGGCCCGCGCCGTGATTCAAGTGAAGAGCGTCAAGGCACAGCTGCTGGAATCGGGCTACGGCTACATCCGCATCACCCAGTTCCAGGTCAAGACCGGCGAAGAGGTCTCCAAGGCCCTGGCCAAGCTGCGCAAGGACAACGGCAAGAAGCTCAACGGCATCATCCTCGACCTGCGCAACAACCCGGGCGGCGTGTTGCAGGCCGCAGTGGAAGTGGTCGACCACTTCATCAAGAAAGGCCTGATCGTCTACACCAAAGGCCGGATCGCCAACTCCGAGCTGCGCTTCTCCGCCACCGGCAAAGACGAAAGCGAAGCGGTGCCGATGGTGGTGCTGATCAACGGTGGCAGCGCCTCGGCCTCGGAAATCGTCGCCGGTGCCCTGCAGGATCAGAAGCGCGCCGTGGTCATGGGCACCACCAGTTTCGGTAAAGGCTCGGTGCAGACCGTGCTGCCGCTGAACAACGACCGTGCGCTGAAGATCACCACGGCGCTGTACTTCACGCCGAATGGCCGCTCGATCCAGGCCCAGGGCATCGTCCCGGACATCGAAGTGCGCAAGGCCAAGATCACCAACGAAGCGGACGGCGACTACTTCAAGGAAGCCGACCTGCAAGGTCACCTGGGCAACGGCAATGGCGGCGCGGACAAGCCGACCGGTTCCAGCGCCAAGGCCAAAGCCATGCCGCAGGATGACGATTACCAGTTGGCCCAGGCCCTGAGCCTGCTCAAAGGCCTGAGCATCACCTCCGGCCGTTGAGGATGTCTTTGCGTTTCCTCGTCGTCCTGCTGTGCTGTCTGGCGGGTGCTGCTCACGCAGAGCCCGCCAGAGTCACAGCACAAAAAGCCTACCTGACGCTGATCATCGACGACCTGGGGCAAAACCTGCCCCGGGATCGCCGCGTGCTGGCCCTGCCCGGCCCGGTGACCACGGCGATCATGCCCGACACCCCGCATGCCACCGAGTTCGCCCGCGAAGCCCATCGCGCCGGCAAGATCGTGATCCTGCACATGCCCATGGACCCGGCCACCGGCCCCTACGCCTGGCATCCCGAGCTGCCGCTCGAAGAACTGGAAAAACGCCTCGACGCCGCCTTCAAAATGGTCCCGTATACCGCCGGCATCAATAACCACATGGGCAGCCGCATGACCGCACAACCCGTAGCGATGGCATGGCTGATGGGTGAGTTGCAGCGTCGTCACAAGTTCTTCGTCGACAGCCGCACCAGCGCGCAAACCGTGGCTGCGCAACAGGCTCAGAAGATCGATCTGGCGAGCGTCTCGCGGGATGTGTTCCTCGATGACGAGCGAACCGAGGCCGCCATCTTCACCCAGTTGCAGACGGCGATCAGCCTGGCACGCAAACAGGGCTCGGCAGTGATGATCGGCCATCCGTACCCGCAGACGCTGGCGGTGCTGGAGCGGGAATTACCCAAGCTCAAGTCCCAGGGGATCGAATGGATCGACATCAAACAGATGATCAGCGTGCGCAGCAATCGCGCGACGGCTGCTCACGGCAAGGATGGCGTGTACCGCTAAAAAGATCGCAGCCTTCGGCAGCCCCTACATTTGCCATGCATCCTCCTGTAGGAGCTGCCGAAGGCTGCGATCTTCAGACAGGCGCTAGAGATACCGCCCCATGATCTCGTCCACCACACCGTCCTTGCGCATCTGATCCAGCGCCGCCTGCAGCTTCTTCACCGTTTCGTCCGGCACATCCTTGTTCAGCGCCAGGTACAGCTCGGCGCTGTTGAAGCGCAGCACGGTTTTGAGCCCGGTCACGCCGTCCTGTTTTGCCAGATAGCGCCCGGCCGGGTCACCGGTGGCCCACAGATCGATCTGACCGTTGACCAGTTTTTTCGCGTTGTCCTGATCGCGCAGCACCACCAGGGGCTTCAAGCCTTGCTTGGTCAGCGTCTCGGCAATCGCGTCGCCCTTGTAGGCACCGATCTTGTATTTTCGCGCATCGTTGAGGGTTTCGAGGGTGATCTTGCTGTCAGCCCTGGCCAACATGATCCAGTCGTCCGGGCCGATCGGGCCGACCCATTTGAACAGGTTTTCGCGATCCGGCAGGCGCGCCATCACGAAGGCACCGTAACCGGGATTCTCCAGCGCCAGTTTGTAGACCCGCTCCCATGGGAAGCGCAACGTCAGGCTGTAGGTAAGGCCGGCACGCTTGAACATTTCGCGCACGATATCGGTGGCGATGCCATCGATGTTCTCGCCCTTGGCGAAGTTCTTGCCATCTTTCGCCATGTTGTAGGGCGGGAAGTTTTCGGTGAGAAGCACCAGATCGGTGTCGGGACTGTTTTCGGCCCGAGCAGTGTTGAGCAACAACACAGAAGCACTGGCGATAACAAGAAGCAGGCGTTTGATCATGTCGGGCTACCGGAATCCATGGCGTGCCCAAGAGTGCCTTGGGTACGCCATGCTGTCCACTGGCCTGTACGGTTTAGCGCATGACAATCCCGCGATGCGCCATATAGGCCTTGGCCTCCTGCACGGTGTATTCGCCGAAGTGGAAAATACTCGCGGCGAGCACTGCGCTGGCGTGGCCTTCGAGGATGCCGTCAGCCAGGTGCTGCAGGTTGCCGACGCCGCCGGAGGCGATCACCGGAATGCCCAGCGCATCGCTGATGGCGCGGGTTACGCCGAGGTCGAAGCCGTTTTTCATGCCGTCCTGATCCATGCTGGTCAGCAGGATCTCGCCGGCACCCAGGCCTTCCATCTTCTTCGCCCACTCGACTGCGTCGAGACCGGTCGGCTTGCGCCCGCCATGGGTGAAGATTTCCCAGCGCGGGGTTTCACCCGGGCCGGAAACCTTCTTCGCGTCGATGGCGACGACGATGCACTGCGAGCCGAAATGCTGCGCAGCTTCGCCGACAAACTCAGGGTTGAACACCGCGGCGGTGTTGATCGAGACCTTGTCCGCACCGGCATTGAGCAGGTTGCGAATGTCCTGCACGGTGCGCACGCCACCGCCCACAGTCAGCGGGATGAACACCTGGCTGGCCATGCGCTCGACGGTATGCAGCGTGGTGTCGCGGCCATCGACGCTGGCCGTGATGTCGAGGAAGGTAATCTCGTCGGCACCCTGTTCGTCATAGCGACGGGCGATTTCTACCGGGTCACCGGCATCGCGAATGTTCTCGAACTTCACACCTTTGACGACCCGGCCGTTGTCCACGTCCAGGCAAGGGATGATGCGTTTGGCCAGCGCCATGGTCAGTCCTCAGCCTTTGTACGAGTCGCAGAAAGCTTGCGCTTCGGCGACGTCGAGGGTGCCTTCGTAGATCGCCCGGCCGGTGATTGCGCCGATGATGCCCGGGGCCTTGGCGTCGAGCAGCGACTTGATGTCACCCAGATTGTGGATACCGCCGGAAGCGATTACCGGAATCTTCGTCGCCGCAGCCAGCGCAGCGGTGAACGGTACGTTGCAGCCCTGCATCATGCCGTCTTTGGCGATGTCGGTGTAAACGATGGCGGACACGCCGTCGGCTTCGAACTGCTTGGCCAGATCAATGACCTGAACCTTGCTGATTTCAGCCCAGCCGTCGGTGGCGACGAAACCGTCCTTGGCGTCGAGACCAACGATCACTTTGCCCGGGAACGCGCGGCAGGCTTCAGCGACGAACGCTGGCTCTTTCACCGCTTTGGTGCCGATGATCACGTAGCTCACGCCCGCTTTGACGTAGTGCTCGATGGTTTCCAGCGAACGGATGCCACCGCCGATCTGGATCGGCAGATTCGGGTAGCGCTTGGCGATCGCGGTGACCACTTCGCCGTTGACCGGCTGGCCTTCGAACGCGCCGTTCAGATCGACTAGATGCAGACGGCGGCAACCGCCCTCCACCCACTTGGCAGCCATGCTCACCGGGTCATCGGAGAACACTGTGGAATCTTCCATGCGGCCCTGGCGCAGACGTACGCAGGCACCGTCTTTAAGATCGATAGCAGGAATAATTAGCATGCTTTTCCTTCGTCAAAGAGCTGCAAGCTGCAAGCTTTAAGCTGCAAGCGCGCACGTGTGTCTGATTCTTGCAGCTGACAGCTTGAAGCTTGCAGCTGCTCCTAATTTTTTTCGAGCGCCCACAGGTCGCTTTCGATGCTTTCAAACCGCTCTTTGAGGTGGGTCTGCACATCGAAAATCGCCCTGTTGTAAAAGTGCGGAGCAATTTCGCGGGTAAACAGCTCAAGAATTTCCGCCGCTTCGAACGAACCCAGGTCCAGTTCGAAACGGTCTTCCATGAACCGCTGGATCTTGCGATAGGCCTCGCTCTCCTGTTCGGGAGCGAGGGTCAGGATCGGCGGCTTGGACTTCTTGGCAGCCATTTACCAGCGACCGTCCCACGCCGCGAAGTTCTGCAGCAATTGCAGGCCATGGGTATGGCTCTTCTCCGGATGGAACTGCACGGCGAAACGCGAGCCATCGGCCAGCGCTGCGGCGAAATCGACCCCGTAATGACCGCTGCCGACCACCTGCCGCGCGTTGGCGGCGGCGATGTAGTAGCTGTGCACGAAGTAGAAACGCGCCAGGTCCGGAATGTCGTGCCACAGCGGGTGGCTGACCTTCTGCTTCACCTCGTTCCAGCCCATGTGCGGGACTTTCAGATGCTCGCCGTCTTCGTGCAGGTCTTTGCCGAAGAACTTCACTGCGCCCGGGAACAGGCCGATGCAATCGACGCCGTCGTTCTCTTCGCTGGTGTCGAGCAGGGCCTGCATGCCCACGCAGATGCCGAGAAACGGACGGTCCTGGCTGACTTCACGCACCAGCGAGTCGAAACCGAGACGACGGATCTCCGCCATGCAGTCGCGAATCGCGCCAACACCGGGGAATACCACGCGATCGGCTTCGCGGATCACGTCCGCGTCGCTGGTGATCAGCACCTTGCCGGCACCGACGTGCTCGAGGGCCTTGGCCACCGAGTGCAGGTTGCCCATGCCGTAGTCGATAACTGCAACCGTCTGCATTACAGAACGCCTTTGGTCGATGGCATTTGCCCGGCCATGCGCTCATCCAGCTCGACGGCCATGCGCAGGGCGCGGCCGAAAGCCTTGAACACGGTTTCGATCTGGTGGTGGGTATTGGTGCCACGCAGGTTGTCGATGTGCAGGCTGACCAGCGCGTGGTTGACGAAACCCTGGAAGAATTCCTGGAACAGATCAACGTCGAAACCGCCCACGGTGGCGCGGGTGTACGGCACGTGCATCTGCAGGCCTGGGCGACCGGAGAAGTCGATCACCACGCGTGACAGCGCTTCATCGAGCGGCACATAGGCGTGGCCGTAGCGACGGATGCCTTTCTTGTCGCCAATGGCTTTGGCGAACGCCTGGCCGAGGGTGATACCGACGTCTTCCACGGTATGGTGGTCGTCGATATGCAGATCGCCCTTGCATTCAATATCCAGGTCGATCAACCCGTGACGGGCGATCTGATCCAGCATGTGCTCAAGAAAAGGAACACCGATATCGAATCGGGCCTTTCCGGTGCCATCAAGGTTGATCGAGGCTTTGATCTGGGTTTCCAGAGTGTCGCGCTCGACAGACGCCTTACGTTCGGCCATCACCAGCTCCGCAAAATCATTGGGCGAAAAAGGCAGCCATTATAGGCACGCGGGGCCGAAACAGAAACACGAGACGTGATATGCCTGACGGACAGAAGCCCCGGCTGTCGCGGGTAGACATGTCCATACAAGCCATTACAGGCACCCCAAAACAACTGTAGGAGGGAGCCTGCTCGCGATAGGGCCCTCACATTCAACATTTCTGTCGACTGTCAGACCGCTACCGCAAGCAGGCTCACTCCTACAGGGGTACTACGTTTTACTTAGTGAAACAGTACCGCCGTCTTCTGCAGGGTCACCCACACACCCCACGCCAACGGAATACCCACCACCAGCCACGCGGCGATCGCCAGCGGCTTGGTGCCCGGCGCGGCTTTCCACTCCAGCACAGTGCTGCTGTCGGCACCTTTGTCATGACCCAGCGCCTGTTCGGCAGCCAGTTCGGCGTCGGTCATGAAGTACTTGTCAGCCACCGGACGCACCAGCAGGTTGCACAGGAAACCCAGCACCAGCAGGCCCGCGAGGATGTACAGGGTGATGTCGTAAGCGGCAGCGCGTTCAACGCCGATACTCAACTGATACTCACGCAGGTAGTTGACCAGCACCGGACCGAGCACGCCAGCCGCCGCCCAGGCAGTCAGCAGACGACCGTGGATCGCGCCAACCATTTGCGTACCGAACAGGTCGGCCAGATACGCCGGAACGGTCGCAAAACCACCGCCGTACATCGACAGGATGATGCAGAACGCCGCCACGAACAGCGCAACGTTGCCCAGGTGACCCATGTTCGGGATCAACGCGTACAGGGCAAAACCGAGGGCAAAGAACACGAAGTAGGTGTTTTTGCGACCCAGGTAGTCCGAGAACGAAGCCCAGAAGAACCGGCCACCGATGTTGAACAGGCTCAGCAGACCGGTAAAACCGGCAGCGATTGCGGCAATCGACGCCAGTTGCCCGGCATCCAGTTGACCGAACGGCACGTCAACACCCAGCAGCTTGCCGCCGAACACTTCCTGCAACAGTGGCGAGGCCATGCCCAGAATGCCGATGCCGGCGGACACGTTCAGGCACAGCACCAGCCACACCAGACGGAATTGCGGGGTTTTCCACGCCACATTCACGTGTACGTGACGGTGGGTGATCATCGAGTTCGAGGCTTTTTTCGCCGGGGCGGTCCAACCTTCAGGCTTCCAGCCGGTTGGCGGCACGCGGTAGGCCAGAGCGCCACCGATCATGAACACGAAATAGATTGCAGCCATGGCCACGAAGCTCTGCCAGACGCCAACACCGGCCGGCGAAGCGAAGTGGCTCATCAGCGCAGTCGCCAACGGTGCACCGACCATCGCGCCGCCACCAAAACCCATGATCGCCATGCCGGTCGCCATGCCGCGCTTGTCCGGAAACCATTTGATCAAGGTCGATACCGGCGAGATGTAGCCCAGGCCCAGACCGATACCACCGATCACCCCGGAGCCGATCCACATCAGCCAGATCTGGTGGGTATAGATACCCAGCGCCGAAATCAGCAGACCGCCGCACCAGCACAGTGCCGATACCACACCGGCCTTGCGTGGCCCTGCGTGTTCCAGCCAGCCACCCCAGATCGCTGCGGAGCAACCGAGGAAAATGAAGAACAGGGTGTAGATCCAGCCGAGCATCGAAATCGGCCAGTCGCATTGCGAAGAGAACACCTGGGCGATGAAGCTCATGTCCGGCGCGCAAGCCACCGGAGCGGTGATGCCCAGCGCCTTGGACAGCGGCAACCAGAACACCGAGAAACCGTAGGCCATGCCGATGCACAGGTGGATGGCCAGAGCGGCCGGTGGAACCAGCCAACGGTTGAAACCGGGCTTGGCGATGATGCGTTCCTTGGACAGGAACGCAGGCTGGTCGGCGCGAAGGCCGTCCGCCGTGATGCTCGTGCTCATTGTGTATCCCCCAATTATTAGTATGGTTCGCCAGCCACTGTTCACCCTCGGCCTTGATGCACGCAGGCATGACCGTTTTTTAGGTGAAGCTCCTTGAAGGCGCGACGTTAAGTCGCAGAAGGACGGACGAACTGGCGAAGGTTACCATTAGCACGTGACAGAAAAACCAAACTGATATCACCTTTTTCGTGTCACCTGATCTCATCTCCTGTAGGCGCTGCGCAACGCTGCGATCTTTTGACCTTGTTCTGAAAGGCGAAACTCAAAAGATCGCAGCCTGCGGCAGCGCCTACAGGGAGACACTCTTGAGGAGCATCAATGCCTGTCATCGTTCAAACGCTTGAAGACGCCAGTTACCAGGATCAGCAGGATCTGCAGAAGATTTATCGTGATGCCCCGCAATGGCTGTTCGCACCGTATACCGATGACGCTCAACTGATCGAAAACTGCCTGGCTGACGGGACTTTGATTGCAGGACGTTTCAATGATCGCCTGCTCGGTGCTGCGCGTCTGACAAGGCACGACACGGTTTGGTACTTGTCCCATTTATGTGTGCGAAAAGTTACCCGACGCCGTGGAGTGGCCGAGCGGCTGGTGAACCAAGCGCAGAAATTGGCGTCGCAAGCGGGTGCGCAGTTGCGTCTGCTGGCGCCTGCCGGACACCTTGAAGCGCAGGCGCTGGCCGCCAAACTGCAAGTGCCGCTGGAAACAATCGCTACATGACGGCGCCCCGAACCGGGCGGATGCAGCGCTATACTCCCCGGCTAAATTACGAATTCGACTAACTACAAGGACTCGCCCATGAAAGCGTTCGGCAAAATCCTGGGTCTGGTACTTCTCGGGCTGTTGCTGATCATTGTGGCGGCGGGCTTCGCCCTGACCCACCTCTTTGATCCCAACGACTATAAAGACGAGATCCGCCAGATAGCCCGCGACAAGGCCCACATCGAGCTGACGCTCAATGGCGATATCGGCTGGAGCCTGTTCCCGTGGCTCGGCCTGGAACTGCACGAGGCCAGCGTCGCCACCCTGATCAATCCAACCGAACCGTATGCCGATCTGCAGATGCTCGGCCTGTCCGTGCGCGTGCTGCCGCTGTTGCGCCGCGAAGTGCAGATGAGCGATGTGCGTGTCGAGGGCCTGAACCTGCGCCTGAAACGCGACAAGAACGGCCACGGCAACTGGGAAGACATCGGCAAGTTGCCGACACCCGCCGCACCTGCCGGCAGCCCGACGCCTGCCAGCACAGCTGCTGCAGAGGCCCCCGCCCAGCCGGAAAAACCGCCGCAGCCGATCCGGCTCGACATCGACAGCCTGACCGTCAACAACGCCCGCGTTGAGTACAACGACGAGCAGACCGGCAAGCAGTACAGCGCCGAAAGCATCCAGATGAGCACCGGCGCGGTACACGACTCGACCAATATTCCGCTGAAAGCCACGGCGTTCCTCAGCACCAATCAGCCGGTGCTGCGGGTGCGTACCGAGCTCAACGGCGAGCTGCGCATCGAGCGCGCCCTGCAACGCTACAAGTTCGAAGACATGAAGCTGTCCGGCGAACTGACTGGCGATCCGCTGCAAGGCAAGACCATGACCTTCTCCGCCCAAGGCCAGATGCTGCTGGACAAAGCCGCGAACGTCGCCGAATGGACCGGGATCAAGATCTCTGCCAACCAGTTGCGCGCGCTCGGTGAGCTGAAAGCCAACGACCTCGACAAGACCCCGCAGATCACTGGAGGCATCTCGATCGCCCAGTTCGATCTGGCGAAATTCGTCGACAGCATCGGCCAGACGCTGCCGGCGATGGCGCCCGGCAGTCTGAGCAAGGTCGAACTGGTCAGCCGTGTGGCCGCCACACCAACCAGCGTCGCCCTCGACAACATCAACCTGAAACTCGACGACAGCAGCTTCAGCGGGCGTATTGCCGTGGAAGATTTCGCCAAACAGTCGCTGCGGGCGATCCTCAAGGCTGACACTTTCGACGTCGACCGCTACCTGCCGCCGAAATCGGACAAGGCCAAGACTGCCACGCAAGTGCGCCAGGCTGAAGTCGCCAGCACCGAAGCCGATGCCATGGCCGGTGCCGGCAGCACACCGCTGCCGGACAAACCAAGCAAAAGCGCCTGGAGCACCGAGCGCCTGCTGCCGGTCGAGCGCCTGGCCAAACTCGATGTCGATGCCGACCTGAGCTTCGGCCAACTGACCCTCGACAAACTGCCGATCCAGAACGCCGCACTCAAAGCCACGGGCCAGGGCGGCCTGCTGACTCTGGAGAACCTGCACGGCGGCCTGTACAACGGCGACTTCGAAGCCAAAGGCACCCTCGACGTGCGCCCGAGTGCGCCAGTGTTGAATCTGCAGACCCGGATCAACCGCGTTCCGGTGGAGAAAATCCTCGAAAGCCAGGGCAAGAATCCGCCGGTCAAAGGTCTGGTCACGCTGACCAGTAACGTCACAGGCAGCGGCAACAGCCAGCAGGCGCTGATCGAAACCCTCAACGGCAACGCCAGTTTCGTGATCAACGACGGCGTGCTGCTCAACGCCAACCTGGAACAGCAACTGTGCAAGGGTATCGCCACCCTCAACCGCAAAACCCTCAGCGGCGAGCCACGGGGCAAGGACACGCCGTTCCAGGAACTCAAGGGCAACCTGACCTTGCGCAACGGCGTCGCCAGCAACCCGGACCTGAAAGTGCGCATCCCCGGCATGACCGTCAACGGTGACGGCGACATCGACCTGCGGGTGCTGGGCATGGATTATCGCGTCGGCATCATCGTCGAAGGTGACACCAGCGCCATGCCGGACCCGGCCTGTCAGGTTGGCGAAAAATTTGTCGGTATCCAGTGGCCGCTGCGCTGCCGTGGCCCGCTGGAACTGGGCGCCAAGGCCTGCCGCCTGGACAACGAACGTCTGGGCCAGGTCGCGACCAAAATGGCCGGCGACAAGCTCAGCGAGAAGATCGACGAAAAACTGGGCGACAAAGTCAGCCCGGAACTGAAAAACGCATTGAAGGGGCTGTTCAAGCGATGAGAGCGGAGCAGTTTTCCACGGCGGTGCTGGAATGGTTCGACCGCCACGGCCGCCACGATTTGCCTTGGCAGCAGGACATCAACCCGTATCGGGTGTGGGTGTCGGAGATCATGTTGCAGCAGACCCAGGTCAGCACCGTGCTCAATTACTTCGACCGCTTCATGGCCGCGCTACCGACGGTTCAAGCGCTGGCCGAAGCGCCGGAGGACGAAGTGCTGCACCTGTGGACCGGGCTGGGTTACTACACCCGCGCGCGCAATTTGCAGAAGACCGCGAAGATCGTCGTCAGCCAGTACGGCGGCGAGTTTCCGCGGGATGTGGAAAAGCTTACGGATCTGCCGGGCATCGGCCTGTCCACCGCCGGGGCCATCGCCAGCATCAGCATGGGCCTGCGTGCGCCGATTCTCGACGGCAACGTAAAACGCGTTCTGGCGCGTTTTACCGCGCAAGAGGGTTACCCGGGCGAACCGAAGGTCGCCAAGCAACTGTGGGCCAACGCAGAGCGTTTCACGCCGCACGATCGGGTCAACGCCTACACCCAGGCGATGATGGATCTCGGCGCCACGCTGTGCACCCGCAGCAAACCGAGCTGCCTGCTGTGTCCGCTGGAAAAGGGCTGCGAGGCGCACATGCTCGGCCTGGAGACACGCTACCCGATCCCCAAGCCGCGCAAGGCGATCCCGCAAAAACGTACGCTGATGCCGATGCTGGCCAATGGCGACGGCGCGATTCTGCTCTATCGCCGCCCGTCCAGCGGTCTGTGGGGCGGCTTGTGGAGCCTGCCGGAGCTCGACGACCTCGACGACCTGCAACATCTGGCCGATCAGCACTCGCTGACGATGGGCGAGCAGCAGGCGCTGCCAGACCTCGTCCACACCTTCAGCCATTTCCAGCTGTCCATCGAACCCTGGCTGGTTCAGGTGCAGGAGGCCAGCCATCACGTGGCCGAGGCCGACTGGCTCTGGTATAACCTCGCCACCCCGCCGCGCCTGGGCCTTGCAGCCCCGGTCAAAACCTTGCTCGAACGCGCGGCCGCCGTATTGAATGCAGGAGAGTCACCATGACCCGTACCATCATGTGCCGTAAGTACAAAGAAGAATTGCCCGCGCTGGAACGTGCTCCTTTCCCGGGCGCAAAAGGTCAGGATATTTTTGACCACGTCTCGGCCAAGGCCTGGGCTGACTGGCAGAAACACCAGACCCTGCTGATCAACGAAAAGCGTCTGAACATGATGAACGCTGAAGATCGCAAATATCTTCAGGGTGAAATGGACAAGTTCTTCTCCGGCGAGGATTACGCCAAAGCTGAAGGCTACGTTCCACCTGCCGAGTAAACCCCGAAATTCGGGGGGTGGATCGTAAGCGACGGAATTAATTTAAGAAACTTTAAAAAAGTCGTTGACGTAAATCCGAAAAACCCTTTTAATGCGCCCCGTTGCCCAGATAGCTCAGTCGGTAGAGCAGGGGATTGAAAATCCCCGTGTCGGCGGTTCGATTCCGTCTCTGGGCACCAAATACCGAAAACCCTGAATCGCAAGATTCAGGGTTTTTTTATGCCTGCGATTTGATGGCGGCTCAATCCAGCCTTTTGCGCAGCCCAGAAAAAACCCGCGACCCCTTTACTGGCGTCGCGGGTTTTGTCGTTTCAGATGGTCAGTAGGTCATCGACCAGTTCTCAACGCATATCAATCATTGCGCGATGAGTTTTCAACGTCGACGGGTTTCGGCCAACGACGATCCACGCTACTTTGGCCGCACCTTAAGGAAGAGGGTCATCCACTCGATGAACCAGAAAAGAACCCGCGTACCCCTGCCCCATCCGCCACCCTATCGCCAGAGCAGAGCTTCATTCTGGCTGACGGTTCTCGTCGGCGTACTGACCGCCTTCGTCATCGGCGCCTCGATTTATCTGATCGTCCACAGCTTGATCAGCGGCTCCATCACTACAGGGAACCGATCTGGCCCACGTCATACCTACACCCTTGCGCTACAACCCCGAATGTATTGGTTCGAAATCGTGTCGCAGTGCATTGGCACCGTATTCCTGGTGGCCGTCGGCTGGATCGGATTATGGCTTTACCGCGTGGCGCACGAGCCCACCGACAAGGCAAAGGCCAAGCGCACGCAGCGGTAAATGGAGGTTGCCCTCAGAGGGTGTTGACGTAGTCGACTGGCAACAAAACCGTGTCGAGCGCAGCGTCGACCGGTAGAGATACGACGGTAATCAGCGGGCAAACGATCATCATGTAACAGATGACGGCGGATGGCATGCCGTCTCCCCCTCTCACGCCAAGCAAGTGCAGGTTGCCATCGACGCCCTTGTAGTACGGCTCTTCTGAATCACCGTTCATACGCCCCATCATCGTTCCACAACCGGCCAACAGCAAAGCCAGGCTCACTGCTGAGCCAATACGCAAAATCCCTTTCAAACCAGTACTTCCTTCGCCACAAACTATAAGGCGCGGGATTGTACCCGCGCCTCGACGCTCAATTACACCCAACCTTATCCAGCGTCATTCCAGTGGAAAACCAGATTGCGTGCTGTGCCACTGCCAATGTCTGTCACGTCGTGCCGTGTTTCGCCATTGCGAGTGGCGACCACCGTGTACTTACCGGGTGGCAATTGTACGTACACCAGCGGGCCCGCTTGGGTGAGGGTCAGCACGGTTTGCCCTGGCGACTTTTGAATCATCACATCGACATCAGCGGTGTACTCGTCTTGCGCCCCCACTGCGAACGTCATGTGCAGGTTGTAACCGGTAGTCTGCTGAATGGCTTTTGCTTCATCAACGCCAATCCCGCCGGACAGGTAGTTGATGCCGTTTTGCTGTTGTTGCTGGACTTGCACACCGGCGCTGTCGACCGGTTCCAGGTTGGCGGCCTGCGGCATCACCGGAAAAACCAATGCAGCAACCGCCGCGATTGGCAGCATGAATGAAAAAACGCGTTTCATGATGACGACTCCCGGGCTCCTGTAGAGCCCAACCGTTACTCCTTTTAGATTTTGTGCAGGGGGCCGGGTTTTAGATTGATTGGAACTTGGGCTGTGTACGAAATGGACTACAGACCATTACTCACTGACACACCTTTTGTCGGCAACGTCCTGCAACACCCATCCCCTCTTCCTGCCACCTAAGCAGGCTCGCCCGACATCGCCAAGCGGCGACTCTTGGCATGCTTTTGCGCCTGTTTCCACTGATGCGAATGACTCGATGAGCCAGATAAAACCGACTGATGTGCAAGATCCGAAAATCGACTCGTTGCTGGGGGAGCAGGGCGAAGTGATTCGCCAGGCGCGGCAAAAAGTGCTGCGTGCGGTTGATACGATTCAGGTGCAGACCTGCTGGCAGATTGGCCGGCATATTGTCGAGTTTGAACAGAAAGGCGCCCAACGTGCGGGGTATGGCAAGCAGTTGCTGGCCTTGTTGGCGAAAGATCTGACGGCGCAGTTCGGGAAGGGGTTTGATGAAACCAATCTTCGGAAAATGCGCCTGTTTTATCAGTTGTTCCCAATTCGAGACGCACTGCGTCTCGAATTGAGTTGGACTCACTATCGCAGGCTGCTGCGGGTCGAAAGCGCAACAGCGCGCCAGTGGTACGTGAAAGAAGCCGCCAACCTGAACTGGTCCAGCCGCGCCCTTGATCGCCAGATTAATACGCTCTATTACGAACGGCTCCTCATGAGTCGAGACAAGGCCGATGTGATTGAGGAGGCCTCCACCAATATTGAGGCGATGAAAAGCAATCCGCGCGAGTTCATTCGCGACCCCGTCTTGCTCGAATTTCTCGGGCTGCCTTCACCTTGCAAGATCAGAGAGAATGTCCTTGAACAGGCTCTAATCGAGCACCTGCAGGGCTTTCTTCTTGAACTGGGCAAAGGCTTTTCATTTGTCGCTCGCCAACAACGCATCAGCACCCATGATGTGGATCTGTATATCGATCTGGTGTTCTACAACTACCTGCTCAAATGCTTCGTGATCATCGATCTCAAACGCGGCCGGCTCAGCGCCCGCGACGTCGGGCAAATGGACATGTACGTGCGCATGTACGACGAGCTCAAGCGCAGCGAGGGCGACAAGCCGACAGTCGGAATCATTCTGTGCGCAGAGAGCAACGACTCGGTGGCACGCTATTCAATGCTCAAGGGCAATGAGCAATTGTTCGCCAGCAGTTACAAGACGATATTGCCGAGCGAGGAAGAACTGCGCGCCGAACTCAATCGAGAACAGGCCTTGATCGAAGAACGCCAGCGCCTTCAATCCACTGAATAGAAACTGCCGATTGTTGTTCCCGGGTGGCGCGAAGACTATCGTTGACAGCTCCCCGAAAAGGTTAAGCGCGATGAGCTGTCAGGGTACGCCAGCAATGGAAGACATGCAGTCAAAGTCACCGCTTTTGACTGAGAAACAAAGTGAGGGCTTCAAGGAAGTCGCCGCCGATGGTTTTGTGCTCGGCGGTTTCACCTGGCGACACGCCCTGCCCGACATCCAGCGCCCGGTAGTCATCATCAACGCCGCCACCTCGGTACGCGGCCGACATTACGCGCGCTTCGCTGATTATCTGTTCGCCAACGGCTTCGACGTGATCACTTACGATTACCGAGGCATCGGCGAATCACGCCCGGCAATCATGAAAGACCTTAAGGCCTCATGGACCGATTGGGGCGCGATGGATTTCGAAGCGATGCTCAAACGCGCGCAACGGGAATTCCCCGGTCAGCCAATCGATGTGGTCGGCCACAGTTTCGGCGGTTGCGCGGCAGGGCTCGGTGCGTCCGGACAGGTCATTCGTCGGCTGGTGACGGTGGGCGCGCAGTTCGCTTACTGGCGCGACTATGCGCCGGAACAGCGCTGGCGCATGTTCGGCAAATGGCATCTGCTGATGCCGCTGCTGACGCGGTTCTGTGGCTACTTCCCCGGCAAGCGCCTCGGCTGGCTGGAGGACACGCCCGCCGGCGTCGTACGTGACTGGAGCACGCCCACCGGACGTTACGAGCAGCGCCCGAGCGGCCGCAGACTGCTGAAGGCTGCCGGTCGAATGCCCTTCACCAACGTCCGCGCCCAGACCCTGGCGATCAGCATCAGCGACGACCCCTATGGCACCGTTGCGGCCATCGAACGCTTGCTCGACTACTTCAGCCATGCGCGCAAAACCCACCTGCGCATCGAGCCGCAGGACATCGGCGAGCAACAAGTGGGACATTTCGCCTTTTTTCGCAACGCATACCAAGCCACACTATGGCCCATCGCTCTGACCTGGCTGCAAACCGGCGAACTGGCCCCCGATTCACCCGGGCGGACAGTGCCACGCAGCTGAGCCCTATCAACGCACGACGGAACACACCATGGCCTCCGCCAACAAGCAGCAAAAACGCGCCGCCCGGGCCAAGACCAAGGCCAAGCAGAACCGCACCAAACGCGCCGAGGCGCCAGTCGAGCTGGACCCGAACGATGACCGCATCGATTTCGAGTCGGTGGACCTGACCGAGCTGTTCAAGAAAATGATCGACGCCGAGAAGATCAGCCAGCAAGCCATGTGCACCGCGCTCCTCGAAGACCCGCTGCTGGAGTTGGTCTTTGACCAGGAAGGCGAAGAAGGCGCGATGGATTTCATCCTCGCCGCGCTGATCGAGTACCGTCAGTGGTCGAAAGAAACCGACGAAGCCGGCGCGCTGGCATGGATCGAATCCCCGGCCTTTCAAGCCGACTATGTAGCGGCGTCCGACGCGATCGCCGCACAATCCCAACAGAAGAACTGAGTTCCCATGGCATCCCTGAACAAGCAACAGAAACGCGCCAAACGCGCCAAGGCCAAAGCCAAGCACATCCGCATGGTCGGCCGTAAGCCGCTCGAACAGGACGATGACCTCGGCCATCTGGCCGAGCCGATCCCGGAATACACCCTGGCGATGTTCAGCAAAATGCGCGACGCCGAAGCCGTCAGCCGCAACGAGATGCTGCTGACGCTGCTGCGCGAACTGGCGTTCATCATCGTTGATCATCCAGAGCTGCTGGACATGGAAAACGCCGAGAACGAAGGCATGGCCGCCACCCACCTGGCCGCCGACATGTTGATCGACTACCGCATGTGGGCCGACGGCATGGACATCGAAACCGCCCAGGCCTGGCTGAGCGAGCCACAGTTCATCACCGATTTCGGGGTTGCGCTGGATGCTTACGGGAAGTCGGTGGATACGCCGGAAGAAAAGAGCGAATAAACCCCGCTCACCAACAAAAACGGCCGCTCGTCATCACTGACAGCGGCCGTTTTTGATTGGGTGATCTGAAAACTCTTTGTCCGAGGGCAACGTATATCCCATTGACATATCCAAGCCACAACCTATTCTTGGTTCATTGCAGGCGCAGACCTTGGAGGCCGAATATGGAGCAAACCACAATTTTCATGAGCAATAGGAGCCAGGCCGTCCGATTGCCAAAGGCAGTCGCAATGCCCGGAGATGTCAAACGAGTAGAAGTGATCGCTATCGGTAGAACACGCGTGATCACACCGGCTGGAGAAAGCTGGGATAGCTGGTTCGATGGCGATGACGTTTCCGCTGATTTCATGGTTGACCGTGAGCAACCGAATGATCAGGAGCGTGAGTCGTTCTGATGATCAAATACATGCTGGATACCAACATCTGCATTTTCACAATCAAAAACAAACCACAGATTTGTCGCGAAGCGTTCAATCGCCATTCCGGACAGTTGTGCATCAGCGCTATCACGCTCATGGAGCTTATCTACGGCGCTGAAAAGTCGGCAGTTCCCGAAAAAAATCTTTCAGTTGTCGAAGGATTCGTCGCACGACTGGAAGTATTACCTTTTGACGGTGATGCAGCAGCACAAGCCGGAATGATTCGATCTGAACTGGCGAAAGCAGGAACGCCTATTGGCCCCTATGACCAAATGATCGCAGGTCATGCGCGCTCACAAGGACTTATTGTGGTGACGAACAATGTGCGGGAATTTGAACGTGTTCCCGGATTGCGCATAGAAGATTGGGTGCACCCTGACTAATCTACCGCCCACAAACAAAACGGCCGCTCGTCATCACTGACAGCGGCCGTTTTGCATTACGCGTTGCGGATCAGTTCAAGACCACCGCACCACGCTTTTCCAGCTTGCGACGACGTGCTACCAGCAGGCCGGCAGCGACCACCAGCAGGCTCAGCAGGCCGGTCGCGAGGATTTCCACGCGGTGCGCTTCCTGGAACAGCATGATGGTCAGCGCCGCAACGATGAAGATGATCACCGCGTAGGTCAGGCCCGGGAACAGCCACATGCTGAAGACGACTTTCTCGCCACGGGCCATGCGCTGTTTGCGCATGCGCAGTTGCGAGAACGCGATCACCAGGTACACCAGCAGCGCGATGGCACCAGAGCTGGCCAGCAGGAACTCGAACACGGCGGCCGGGGCCACATAGTTGGCGAATGTGCAGAGGAACGCCGCACCGGTGGACAGCATCACTGCCCAGTAAGGCGTGCCGCTTTTGTTGGTGCGGGTCGACATGGCCGGTGCATCACCGCGCTTGCCCAGAGAGAACAGCATGCGCGACGAGGTGTACAGCGCCGAGTTCAGGCAACTGGTTACGGCAACCAGCACCACGATGTCGACGATCATCTTGGCGTTCGGGATGCCCATGCGCTCCAGCACGGTCTGGTAGGAACCCAGGTTGGCCAGCGTAGGATCGTTCCACGGCACCAGGGCCACGACGATGAAGATCGAGACGAGATAGAACAGGCCGATCCGCCAGATAACGGAGTTGGTGGCCTTGGAGATCTGCTTGCCCGGGTTCTTCGATTCCGCGGCCGCGATAGTCACGATTTCGGTACCCATGAACGAGAACATGGTGGTCAGGATCGCGCCCAGGACTGCACCCATGCCGTTGGGCAGGAAGCCGCCGGAGTCGAACAGGTGCGAAACGCCGCTGACCTGGCTGTTCGGCAAGAAGCCGAAGATGGCCGCCAGACCGAGGATGATGAAGCCGATGATCGCCAGCACTTTGATCAGGGCAAACCAGAATTCGAATTCACCGTAGTTTTTCACGCTGAACAGGTTGGTCACGGTGAGCAGCATGGTGATGACCAAAGCGAACGCCCAGATATCTACGCCCGGGAACCACGCATGGAGGATGGTTGCGGCGGCATTGGCTTCCAGTGGAATGACCAGCACCCAGAACCACCAGTACAGCCAGCCGATGGTAAAACCGGCCCAGTGCCCGATGGCACGGTCGGCGTAAGTCGAGAACGAGCCGGTGTCTGGCGAAGCGACAGCCATCTCACCGAGCATGCGCATCACCAGCACCACCAGGGTACCGGCGGCGGCGTAAGCCAACAGCACGGCAGGGCCGGCGGCAGCGATAGCGTGGCCGGAGCCAACGAACAGACCGGCGCCGATCACACCGGCGATCGACAACATGGTCACGTGACGCGGTTTGAGCCCCTGTTCGAGGCCATTGGAGCTTGGGGTACTGCTCATCGGAACTACCTTTGCGAGGAAAGCGATTGCGTCCGTCCCGTCTGAATTTCCTTTTCGTAAAAAGAAACCAACAGGGCGTTCCAGATTCTGCACGCAATAAATGCGCCAAAATGTTTCAAACTCTTCTGGGCTGCGGTTTTGCGCGCGACCGGACAGACATCGCAAGTCCTTGGAATTAATGGCAATTCGCCAGAGCGTTACCCTGCGACTCACTTTTCAAACGAATGTGCGCACCAGAAACACACTGAAAAAGTACGGGACGCACAATAAAAGGGCGATTCGGGAACGTTCGGCCGGATAGCGCTTCCAACACCCCGCCAAAGCTGGCACCATCGCGCCTTTTTTTACGCGACGCCTACGGGTTTGCACGATCAAACACCCGTTCGGTTGTTGATGGGGCGACAGTCTGCTGTGCCGATGCGACAACCTGCCACACGCCATCCGCTTACCGCTCGTAGCGCTGTTGGCTGCCATTGAAACGCTATGCTAGCTTGGCCGCCTCGCCAGGAAGGCCAGCCAACAGCAGGAGCGCAACATATATGAGGAACGCACATGGCTGAGGCCACGCCCGCGCTTGAAATCCGCAACTTGCACAAACGCTACGGACAGCTTGAGGTGCTCAAAGGCATCTCGCTGACCGCCCGCGACGGCGATGTGATCTCGATCCTCGGTTCCTCCGGTTCCGGCAAGTCCACGTTCCTGCGTTGCATCAACCTGTTGGAAAACCCGCACCAGGGCCAGATTCTGGTGGCCGGTGAAGAACTCAAGCTCAAGCCCGCCAAGAATGGCGAGCTGGTTGCCGCCGACGGCAAGCAGATCAATCGCCTGCGCTCCGAGATTGGTTTTGTGTTTCAAAACTTTAACCTGTGGCCGCACATGAGCGTGCTCGACAACATCATCGAAGCCCCGCGCCGCGTACTCGGCCAGAGCAAAGCCGAAGCGATCGAAGTCGCTGAAGCACTGCTGGCCAAGGTCGGCATCGCTGACAAGCGCCACGCGTATCCGTCGCAGCTGTCCGGCGGTCAGCAGCAACGCGCGGCCATCGCCCGCACGCTGGCGATGCAGCCGAAGGTGATTCTGTTCGACGAACCCACCTCCGCCCTTGACCCGGAAATGGTTCAGGAAGTACTTAGTGTCATCCGCGCACTGGCCGAAGAAGGCCGCACCATGCTTTTGGTGACCCACGAAATGGGCTTCGCCCGTCAGGTCTCCAGCGAAGTGGTGTTCCTTCACCAGGGCCTGGTGGAAGAGCAAGGATCGCCTCAGCAGGTGTTCGAAAACCCGCTTTCGGCGCGCTGCAAACAATTCATGTCCAGCAACCGCTAACGGAGCAACATGCATGCAGAATTTTAAAAAGGTCTTCCTGGCCGCCGCCGTCACCCTCGCGTTCAGCGCCGGTGCCATGGCCGAGACCCTGAAGATGGGCATCGAAGCGGCTTACCCGCCGTTCAACAATAAAGACGCCAGCGGCAACGTGGTCGGCTTCGACAAAGACATCGGCGACGCCCTGTGCGCCAAGATGAAAGTCGAATGCTCCGTGGTCACTTCCGACTGGGACGGCATCATCCCTGCGCTGAATGCCAAGAAGTTCGACTTCCTGGTGTCCTCGCTGTCGATCACCGAAGAGCGCAAGGGCGCGGTGGACTTCACCGACCCGTACTACTCGAACAAGCTGCAGTTCATCGCACCGAAAAATGTCGATTTCAAAACCGACAAGGATTCGCTCAAAGGCAAGATCATCGGTACGCAGCGCGCCACGCTCGCCGGTACCTGGCTTGAGGACACCTACGGTAGCGATATCGAGGTCAAACTCTATGACACCCAGGAAAACGCCTACCTGGACCTGACTTCCGGTCGTGTCGACGCCATCCTCGCCGACAAGTACGCCAACTACGATTGGTTGAAAACCGACGCGGGCAAAGCCTACGAGTTCAAAGGCGACCCGGTTGTGGAAAGCGACAAGATCGGCATCGCTGTGCGCAAAGGCGACCCACTGCGTGAGAAGCTGAACGCCGCCCTGAAGGAAATCGTCGCCGACGGTACCTACAAGAAGATCAACGACAAGTACTTCCCGTTCAGCATCTATTGATCTGACCTGCGGGACCGGCACCGGGATTTGACGGTGCCGGCTCCCGGCCTTGCCTGCCGCGATTTGAAAAGAAATCCATGATTATCGACCTCTACGGATTCGGCCCGGCCCTCGCTGCCGGTGCGCTGATGACCGTCAAACTGGCGCTGACGGCCCTGTGCCTGGGACTGGTGCTCGGTCTGCTCGGCGCCTTGGCCAAGACTTCCCCGTACAAGCCGCTGCAATGGCTTGGCGGTACCTACTCAACCCTGGTGCGTGGCGTCCCGGAATTGCTCTGGGTGCTGTTGATCTATTTCGGTACGGTCAACCTGATGCGCAGCCTAGGCGAGTTCTTCGGCAACCCCGACCTGCAACTCAGCGCCTTCGCCGCCGGCGTCATTGCGCTGGGTCTGTGCTTCGGCGCCTATGCCACGGAAGTGTTTCGCGGCGCGATCCTCGCCATTCCCAAGGGCCACCGTGAAGCTGGTGTGGCGTTGGGCCTGTCGAAATGGCGGATCTTCACCAAACTGATCATGCCGCAGATGTGGCGCATCGCCCTGCCTGGCCTGGGCAACCTGTTCATGATCCTGATGAAAGACACCGCGCTGGTCTCGGTGATCGGCCTGGAAGAAATCATGCGTCACGCGCAGATCGGCGTGACCGTCTCGAAACAGCCGTTCACTTTCTATCTGGTGGCGGCGGTCATGTATCTGGGCCTCACCGTGCTGGCGATGACCGGCATGCACTTCCTGGAAAAACGCGCCGCTCGCGGCTTTGCGAGGAGCGCTTCATGAACTGGGAAGTGATCATCAAGTGGCTGCCGAAACTGGCACAGGGCGCGACCCTGACCCTGGAGTTGGTGGCGATTGCCGTGATTGCCGGTCTGCTACTGGCGATTCCACTGGGCATCGCCCGCTCTTCGAAGCTGTGGTACGTGCGCGCCTTGCCCTACGCCTACATCTTCTTTTTCCGTGGCACGCCGTTGCTGGTGCAACTGTTCCTCGTCTATTACGGCCTGGCGCAGTTCGATGCCGTGCGTAGCAGCGCGCTGTGGCCATACCTGCGCGATCCGTTCTGGTGCACCACCGCGACCATGACCCTGCACACCGCGGCGTACATCGCCGAGATCCTGCGCGGCGCAATCCAGGCGATTCCGCCCGGCGAGATCGAAGCAGCGCGGGCGCTGGGCATGTCCAAACCCAAGGCCATGTTCTACATCATGCTGCCGCGTGCGGCGCGTATCGGCCTGCCGGCGTACAGCAACGAAGTGATCCTGATGCTCAAGGCCAGTGCGCTGGCGAGCACCGTGACCCTGCTGGAACTGACCGGCATGGCCCGCACGATCATCGCGCGCACCTACCTGCCGGTGGAAATCTTCTTTGCCGCCGGCGTGTTCTATCTGCTGATGTCCTACGTGCTGGTGCGCGGCTTCAAGCTGCTGGAGCGCTGGCTGCGCGTCGATGCCTGCCAAGGGCGTTGATGCTTCCCACGTGCTGACGGGCGAGGACCTACTCGCCCGCTTCAGCGCGCTGGATGCTTTTTTGATTGAGCATCAGGCGCTGTGGAAACCTCGTCCGTTCACCCATCTTTCGCTTGCCTGGGAAACCGCCTACCCCGAGTTGTCTTCGTGGCTACGCGGACGAACGCTGGAAGATGCAGAGCGTGCACATAACCATCCCGCCGATCTCATCGACGCCCCCGAGCCGTTCGCTTCATTGGCGGCGTTGTCGGCTGAGCTGAGCGCGGTCGGTGAGTTGCCGGAGCATGCGCTGGATGCTGCAGGCCATCGCTTGAATGTCGATGTGCCGGGGCGCAAGTGGCAGCAGATCGAAGCGTTCGCCAGTCGTTTGTCTTTCGCCTCGCAGCCGACGCATTGGCTGGACTGGTGTTCCGGCAAGGGGCATTTGGGCCGGCGCCTGCTGGGCGCCGGTCAACAGCTGACTTGCGTTGAATACGATCCGGCGTTGGTCGCCAGCGGTGAGGCGCTAAGTCAGCGTCACCATTTGCACGCGCTGCATGTCGAACAGGATGTGCTGGCAGCAGACGCGGCGACCGTTTTGAGCGCTCAGCACACCCCCGTCGCCCTGCACGCCTGCGGTGATCTGCACGTGCGACTGATGCAACTGGCGAGCGCTGCCGGATGTCAGCAGATGGCCATTGCCCCGTGCTGCTACAACCGGATCAATCGCAGCGAGTACCAGGCATTGTCCTGCGCGGGCTTGCGATCGGCCCTACAGCTCTCACTCGAAGATCTGGCACTGCCCATGAGCGAAACCGTCACCGCCGGTGCACGCGTCCGACGTCAGCGCGACACCTCCATGGCCCGACGCCTGGCCTTCGACCTGCTGCAACGGCAAGCGCGCGGCGTCGACGAATACCTGCCAACCCCGTCGCTGCCCAGCGCTTGGCTGGACAAATCCTTCGCCGATTACTGCAGGGATCTGGCTGCATTGAAAGAGTTATCCACAATCGGCACGCCAGATTGGCGAACGCTGGAAGCGGCCGGTTGGCAGCGGTTGGCCGAAGTTCGCAACCTGGAATTGCTGCGCGGACTTTTCCGACGACCACTGGAACTTTGGCTGAACCTTGATCGAGCCATTTTCCTCAGCGAACAGGGATACCGCGTACGCCTCGGCACCTTCTGCGACACCCCGCTGACCCCGCGTAATTTTCTGCTGCTGGCCGAACGCAGCTAAAACCTTTACAGCCTGTGGATAACTCTGTTGATGGTTTTCCCGTGGATCCAATATCCACGGCCTTTACGTGACAGAAACAGCATTGGTCATTTTTTGTTCATATGGATAAAAAACCTGTAAAACAGGGCTTTGCGCACAAGATGAGAACCTGTCCACAAAATCCCCCGCAACGCCGCCGTTGCGACGATCCGTTGTGCATAAGCTTCCAATCAAAAGGACATAAACGAGGAAAATGGGTGCTTGAACGGTGCCGAAATCCTGCCATCACTCTCAGGCTGGATTGACCGCCAGGAAGCCCAATTCTGCGGCTGAAACCCCAACGACACAGCCCACGCCACGCCTGATCCAGCGCTTGCGTAAAAATAGTCTGAATTCAGGGGTTTACAGAACCAACCCAATCGCTATAATCGTCGCCCACACGCCGGTATAGCTCAGTTGGTAGAGCAACTGACTTGTAATCAGTAGGTCCCGGGTTCGACTCCTGGTGCCGGCACCATACAAAACGAAGCCCCTGCAGAAATGCAGGGGCTTTGTTGTTTGCGTAAGACGTAATAAGCGACGTAATAACGACGTGCGGTTCGCCTTGGAGGCACGCTATGGAATGGCTCAAAACATTCTCCACTGACTATGCCAACGCAGTTACTGCGGCTATAGCGCTAATCGCACTCGTAATCACCGCAGTCACCCTTTATTACCTTCGGCGTGAGTACCGAGCGAAATATCGGCCATACGTTGTTCCAGTGGTAAACGTCGAACCGCTTGATCGCGGCGAAGGTGAGATAGTCTATGTAGTTTCTGTCCGCCCTTTCAACGTGGGACCACACCCATGCTTTGTGATGATGACTGCAGTCCAGCTTCAGATCGGTGACGAGGTTTACGAGACACCAAGCCACAAAGGGTGGTCGCTAATTGGACAAAGCGGTGCGGCTTACACTTTCCCAGTCGGCCACATTAATCAGAACGGCATAAGCGCTGTGCGCGAGGGCCGGTATCGCTTGAACAGGATCGAAGTCCGGTTCCGATTGCATTCAAAGTCCGTCGACGACACTCATAAACAAGATCAACAATTCATCTTTGAAGTGCTTGCCCAAAATCCTCCGCTAGCCGTAATTCGACCAGAATGGGTGAGCGATACGCGACCGTGATCTATGGGAAATAAGGGCCAGACCACGTTTTCAACTGAATCAGTGGTCTGGCCCTATTTTTCCACCACCCTATTGTTCTCGTGTTTCTACGGAGCTTACGTAGGCGAAACGCGTTGAGAAACACCGGCCTTCCTTTGTTCTTCAGTAACCGCCGAGAGCGGCACTTGCGTTACGCGCGCGGCCT
The DNA here is from genome assembly GCF_018729515.1 of Pseudomonas sp. MG-9. Lineage (NCBI taxonomy): Bacteria > Pseudomonadati > Pseudomonadota > Gammaproteobacteria > Pseudomonadales > Pseudomonadaceae > Pseudomonas > Pseudomonas sp. MG-9. The sequence goes on along the minus strand of NZ_JAHHZH010000004.1, from coordinate 202,250 downwards.
TTCCAGCCTTCATATGACGTACAGATTCCAGCAAGTCCGTCTGAAATCGCTCTAGTTCATCTGCTATGCCTTTCTTCGCCTTCAGCTACTTTCTCCAACGCTCGCTTGCTGAACTTATGCAGCTTCCACCGAAAGCGAAATCCGCCGTCCAAGCTGTTGCAACGCACGCTCAACGTTCTCGATCTTGGAGTGATGCAGGAAATCAACCAGGCGATCTACCTGAGGCCGTTGCACGCCGAGACGCCGTGCCAGCTCTGCCTTGCTCACACCAGACTCCAGAAGCGTATTCCACAGCGCAACCTTCGCAGCAGTCAGCGCAGGTAAACGCAGTACGACGTCACTCTTCTGTTCTCCTGCCTGACCGGTCGGAATCAACCGGCGATCATCAACGTATATCGAGAGCGCCGTCTCGATTGCATCAATGGCGGTGTCCAACGCTTGCTCGAGGGTGTCGCCAACGGCGTGCATCTCTGGAATTTCTGCGCAGGACAACCAGACACTGTCCGGCTCTTCGTGAACTTCCAACGCATATTCGAACATCACGATTCCTCTCATGGGGTACAACTGAGCCTCAATCCTTGAGGCCCAGCTGTTTGATTATCGATTTTCTCAACCCTTCGCCCAGCTCCGTGGTCGGGAAACACAGTTGATTTACCGTTCAAGGAAACCTTGAAGTGGCTGCCCTTGCCGTTTTGAAACTCAACGCCTTGGGCTTTCAACCATCGCCGAAACTCGCTGTACTTCATGTGCATCACTCGCCGTTTCGGTAAAGCGAATGTGCAACATATTTGCTGCATGCGCAACATAGGTGTTGCACTACACAGAGATGGCAACGGCCACCACCTGGCCACGATTGCGCATCCGTCCTCCGCAAGCTACCGTCAAACCCGTCGCTGCCAATTCAGCGACCGGGCCTGATAACCCGGGTAAGATACAGGCGCACCAGCGCCCCAATTCACGTTTGCCGGCGCTTTTTTGTGTCTGCATTACCGTGCAATGGCGGCTGTGCGTGGGAGACCTTCGGGTCTGCCGGGTTCCTGTATCTCCGGTTTATCAGCCCGCGCATAGCTGCCACCCATTCGACTGATAACGAATTGGTAGCTCTCATTTGATACAGGGAGTGTCACAAATGAACGCCTTTGATCCATCCGTAATCCGCCGCGCTGCAGCACCGGTCACCGCACTCCACTTCCTTAAGTTCGGCAGGTGAAGCGAAATGACCAACTACCTCGATCTGAAAACCCCAGGCCTCACGCACTTTTCCTTCCAGGCCAATCAAGCGCTGTTCCGCACCAATCGTGGTGTTCCAGTAATAGCCGCTCTCTCGCACGCCTCACATTTGCTTCACATCTCCAAGCTACTGAGCGCAGATTCCACAGTCTCGCGCGATCCTGATCTTCACGCTTACGCCTCCCAGTATCTGCAGGAGTTAAGCAAGGCCCTGATAGATGATGTAGTGAAAGTGATGGATGCGCCGCCGGACAAGCCGTTGATGTAACCACCGATGTAAGGCCCTCGCTGATGCGAGGGCTTTTTGCGTTTCAAACCTGATTGATCTCAAACACAAACGAAATCCTGCGCTGGCTCGCACTCCACACATAACGCAGGTGCTTGCCCTGTTTCGGAATCGACACCGCCGGCGGCCGAAACGCGGCGACACATTCATGGCCCGGCAGGCGGACGCTGTTGTAGAGCAGGCCCCAGGATTCAGACTCGCGCAGTTGTCGGGCAAACGCCTGTGACGGGCCATAGGCGTCTGGATCGGGTTGATGTAAATCGGGAAAGTCATGACGAACGTCGTGCAGCGGTTTAACCACGCGATTGACGTAAGTACGCATGGTCAGCTCAAGATCCGCTTCGTTGGTGGCCGCGAGGAAACGTTCCTGGTGATAGCAGGTTTCGGCGATGGCGGCGGCCTGGCTGCTGGCGGCGTAATAGACGCCGAAGGTGCCATCGGTGAAGCGGCTGCTTTTGCCGATGTGGGTAAACGCCGCCATCACCGGCGTTGAACCGGGGCCGGAGAGTCGGTCTTCGGGACGCACGCGGGCGAGGACGCCGGCCTGCTCGATCAGGCGATCGTTGGTCAGCGCTTCCAGCGCGTAGGCGATTTCCAGGTCTTCGGGGTCGAGCACGTCTTCGAACAACGCAATCGGCGGAAAGCTGCTGTTGACGATCCGATAGGCCTTGGGCCATTGCGGCTCGACCAACGGTAGAGCCTTCAACCGCGCACCCCGTCGAGGTAGCGACGCACATCAGCGATGTCGACCACCCTCCCCGCCAGCATGTAATCCAGCGCTGTTCGGCCATTGAATGGCGCAGCCGTGTTGGGGCTGCTGACCCATGTGTAGGCGCGCTCGCGGCTGTTGCTGAAGATGATGCTCAACGCCTTGTGAATGCCCATCAGGTACGAGATGCGCTCCAGCGTGTCATGCGGCAAGCGTATGTTCGACGGCAGGTGTTTGTACTTGTAGAACGTGGTGTTGCCGACGCCGCCCAACAGCGTTCGCTGCTGCTCGGCGTTGCAGCCCCAGCGCTCCATGAGGTTGAAGAAGAACTTCAGCGCGACGCGCCCGGCTTCGGGGACGTCGAGTTGCTCACGCGGTGTAAGGGCTGGGGATGTGGTAGGCACGGCCGCCTCCATTGCTGAGTGACATGCCTTCAAGCCTAGTACAGATACGGATGTTTGTTTTCTTTTAATCCGTAAATGAATCAATTCGTTCCTTTGATCACATCCCGGGAAAAGCCAAGAATTGTTATTCCAAGTCAGTATTTTTTGACCTTCATCACCCCCACGTCATCAAAAATCCCGATCCTGTGTCAGCTTCCAGCCATCGGCAGGGGCATCAATTCGCTACTAAATCCGCGACAACTATGCTCAGGTGCTGGAATATAGCCGGCATATGACGCCGGATCGGCAGTCTCGTAAACAACAATACCCAGCCCACTTCAGAGGGCATTACCCATGGATAGCAGAACCTTACGCAACCTCATGCGCATCGTGCAGACCGGCTCGTTGTCGGCCGCAGCCGAGCATTCGTGCCTGACTGTGCAGGCCTTGGCCGCGCAGTTGAACAAGGTCGAAGAGCAGTTCGGTTTCCGCTTGTTTCGACGTTCCAACAAAGGGCTGACGTTGACGCCGCAAGGCACTGAGCTGACGCCCTACATGGACAAAGTGCTGATTGCCACGCGACAGATGGAAGAAAAGGTCGAGGCGCTCAAGGTGCCGGGCCAGCGCACATTGAAGATTGCGTTGAACAACACGTTGTCGTCTGACTTCAACCGACGAATGATCGGACGCCTGATCGAGGTGTTTCCTGATTATCAGATGGAATTCAGCTACGCCGAGTCGATGGAAAACCTCAGCAAGCTGAAGAATGAGGACTTTGACCTCGCGGTGCTGATCGGGCCGCAACGTCCGGGTTTGCCGAGTATCGTCCTGCCGGATGTGCAGGTGCAGGTGGTCGGCGCGCATTGCGGGCAGGAAAACGATCCGCTGACGTTGCTGGGCAACAAGTTTCAGGTGCGTCCTGCGGAGGATTGTCCGTATTCCCACAGCTTTCTGCGTTTTCTCGACGCCGGTCTGGGCAATCACGAGAACGGTCAGCGCATGGTCTATTCCTGCAGCGAGACCCTGACGCTGTCGTTGATCACCCAGATGGATGCGGTCGGCATGGTGTCGCGTGAGGCCGCGCAAAAGAACGGCCTGACGATTTTCCCCGGTTTCGAGGATTTCCTCGAAGTGCGTCTGGCGGTGAACAACCCGAACCTGTCGGGCCAGGCCTTGAACGATGTGGTCGATCTGCCGCTACATGAACGAACCGAGCGCAATGTACGCAGCCGTCCCAACCGCCACACTGAGAAAGAGGTTTTTGCTGAAATACGCACATAACAACGTCGGAATCGCTGCATAGAATTCCGGGCGATCGAGCTGTATGTGCTGATCCTTGATCAACAAGGGTGTCAGGCTGATCGCAGCGACGATCGCCACCGGCAGGTATTCCAGCGCCCGCGCGATAAACGGCGGCCAGTGCTCGGTGTTGACTTGCAGTGGCAGTGCGCGTGGCAGAAAGGTCACGGCCATCATCAGCGCGACCACCAGGATCAGGAACGTTTGGTCAGGCATACACCCACTCCGCAGCCCACAAACGTGGCGATGAATACGTTGAATGGCGAGGTGCCAACCAGGCTCAGCGCACCCATGCAGGCGACGGCGGCGGCAGCCGCGATGAGCTTGTTGCGGGTGTTGCACAGCGACACCAGCACGTAGAGCATCATCGCGGTCAAGGCGTAGTCGAGCTGATATTTGATCAGGTGCGAAGCGTATTGCGCACAGACAGCGCCCAGCAACCCGCCCAGCACCCATGAGGTGTGGCAGAACAGGTTGAAGCCGATCAGGTAACGAATGTTGACCGGTGCACCGGTGCCCAATTTCACGCTGTGAAATGCAAAGGATTCGTCGGTCAGTCCACCGGCGTAAGCCCAGCGCTCCATGCGGCTGAGCCCCAGTGCGCGCAGGGCCTTGGCCATGTACACCGACATCAGCATGTGCCGCGCGTTGATCAGGAACGTGGTCAGTACGATGGTGGTCAGCGAAGCGCCACTTGAGATCAGCGCCAGCGCGGCGAATTGCGAAGCGCCGGCGTAGACGAACAAGCACATCGCCACTGGCAGCCACATGGGCAGCCCGGCGTTGACCGCCATCAGCCCGAACACGAATGACACCGTGAAATAACCGGCCACCACCGGGCTGGCTTCGGCGAACGTGCGCGATGGCTGATGGGCGGCCATCAGCGGCGCACTGCCGGACGTTTCATTCATAGATCCCTCTCAAATGTCCGCTCGCCGTGGGGTTCGCAAAAACCCTGGGCAGTCCAGAATCGCTTGCCCGCGAGGTTAGCATCGTCGACGAACAGAAACATCCGTAATACACCGACCCGTTTCATGTCAGACGACGCCGCTTCCACCAGCCGCTGGCCGACGCCCTGGCTGCGATAGCGCAGGCTGACCGCCAGATGGTTGATGGTGCCGCGACTGCCAAGCATGCCGCCGAGCACCGCACCGACGATTTCGCCTTCCACGTCGAAGGCCAGATAGGCCGTGGTGGTCTTCTGGATCAATACACCGCGCAGGCATTTGGCGTCCTGCCACTCGCAGAACGACACTTCGTCGAACTGGCGGAAGAAGCGCTCCATGCGCTGCGCGTCCTTGGCGGTGGCGCGTCGCAGCACCACCGGCGTCGAGCACTCGACGCCATCGATTGGGGTGATCTGATTAGCGAACAATGTCGAAAGCGGTCCCGGGCCGCGAGAAGGAAATCGCCAGAATCTGCCGGTACGCCATCGCATGGGTGTGCGTGTTGCGGGCCGGGGTCACGTAGTGGCGCATATCGCGATCGAGGAAGTAGGTGGTGTCGAGAATTTCCTGGTAAGTGGTCGACGCCAGTTGATGCTCGTGGATGTCGTACAGACGACTCTCCGCGCCCTCGACATTGTTGCGCCCCCAGAAGTGCACACCGCTGAACGGATAGCCGTCGCAGTGAATGCCTTCAGGGGTGATTTCAAGTTGCTTGCCGGGTTTGATCTCGATGCGGATCTGATGGATCTGGCACTGCCAGATTTCATCGTGCAATTCTTCCGGCAGCACGCTTTTGTACACTTCAAAATCCGTGTCGATCAGGCTGCGCATCACCGGTGAAGTAATCACTTCATCGGAGAAGTCCTGAAAGTGTCGTACCAGGCCGCCAACATAGGCGTTGTTCTCTTTCGACTGCACGTACGCGCGATGCTCGAGTTGCTTCAATTCGCGTGTTTTCGGGTTGTACTCGAAGTCGCTGTAACGACGGTAACGCATGCCGGCTTCGGCCTGACCGTAGTAACTGTCAGGCTCCATGTTTTCCCAACTTTTGGTCAGTCTGACGAAGTCGGCAAAATGACCGTAGAGATTGAAGTCACCACCCTGGACGTTGACATATTTGTCCCGCCGTAGCGATTCGCCCACTTCTCTGTTCAAAACGATCATTACCAAATTCTCCGCTGCGTTGAGCGGCCTAATCTATTAGGTGGAGAATTTGCGTCCATGAGAAAGAATTTCAGGCATTTAAAGCCCTGATTGAAACGGTACTTGAAGGCGCTTGAAAACAACTTTTGCGTGACAAAAACACGGTTTTTTTACGGTTTTTGCGGAAAAAGCGTCGAAAAAAACCCCGAGCCAGTCGGGGTTTTCTCACGTGTCACACCTGAACGATCATCAGAAGATGTTGATCGGGTAATCCACAAAAACGCGCAGTTCGTTACCGCTGACGTTGTACTCGCTGGATTTCTGCGACACGCGCAGGATCGAGCTGCGCAGTTTCACGCTCAGGTCTTTGGCCGGGCCACTTTGCACGACGTACTTGAACTGGTTGAAAATTTCGCGCTCGGTACCGCCTTCGCTGGTGGAGGTGGTGATGTTGTCGCCACGCACGTAAGCGAAGTTGTAGCTCAGACCCGGTACGCCGAATGCACCGAAGTCCAGGCCATAGCCCAACTGCCAACTGCGCTCGTCTTCAGCGTTGAAGTCCGACCAGTAGGAGTTGGCCAGGTAGATGGTGTTGCCACCGTCACCGACACGACCTTGCTCTTTCTGATAACCGCCGTAGGCGTAGCCCAGGTTGCTATCGCCGGTAGAACGCTGGTGCGCCACGGTGAACGAGTGCGGGCCGGTGGCGAACGTCGCGGCCAGGCTCCAGATCTTGTTGTCGTCGCCGGTAGCACCGCTTTCACGGACATAGGAGTCGTCCAGCTTGGTGCGATAACCGTTGAAGTCCAGGGTCAGGGACTGATCCTTGTCGATCGGGAACACGTAGTTGGCGTTCACGTATTGCTTCTTCAGCACGTCTTCGACGTCAGAAGCGTACAGCGCCGCTTTGAACTGTTCGGTGAACTGGTAGCTACCGCCCAATACGTTGATCGATTTCAGACCACCGCTGTCACGGCCTTCAGCGCTCTTGCGCGATTCAGCAGTGAAACGACCGGCGTCCAGTTGCAGGCCTTTGATCTCTTTGGAAGTGATCAAGGTACCGGTGTAGCTTTCCGGCAGCAGACGCGAATTATCGTAGTTCAGCACCGGCAGGGCCGGCATCTGGTCACCGTAGGTCAGCACGGTGTTGGACAGACGGAATTTCACCGCTGCGCCGCCCTTGGACAAGTCGTTGGCAGGTTTGCCGCTGTCGCCGCGCTTGAAGAAGTCGATACCGCCGGCGCCGCTGCGATCTTCGCTGCGTTCCAGGTTCAGGGCGTACAGACCGAAAGCATCGACACCCACACCGATGGTGCCTTGGGTGAAGCCGGACGAGAACGTACCGATGGCCGCTTGGCCCCACTCGGATTTGTCCGGGTTGCCGTCTTTGTAATCACGATTGATGTAGGCATTGCGCAGCAGCACTTTAAGGCTGCTGTCTTCTACAAAACCCTTGGATTCGGCCTGGCCGTCGGCCATGGCCTGTGTAGCACTCAACATCCCCAGTGCGATCAGGCTGATTCGCTTGTTCAACATTTTGTTTTCCTTATTACGGGTTGAAACGCGCTGTGTCGAACGGCTGAAACGGCGCTATTGCACTCTTTTTTCACCCCGAAACAAAAAGACCCGCCCACGAAAAATCGTGACGGGCCTTTTTATTATTTTGGGTCATGGCGGTTGGCCACAGGCGTTGGGCCGAATCGTAGCCGCGCCCTCAATAACGTGTCAATTTCAAGAATCGTCTTTAAATAGGCAAAAATCGTCTAAGAATCGTAAATTTTTCGATAGCCCGTTGCTCGGAAATGCACTGAGCCAGTGAATCCAGCGCGCCTACGCGCAACCTTCGAGGCCACATTGCGCGGGGGATTGACCCGCCTCATCGCCCACCGTTGCTTGCCCCAGCCAATCAGCGAAGGCCTGCGGTTTGCCAAGCCATGGGCTGATGTCGATCAACGTGAATTGCCCGTCGTGCTCCAGCGCCAACGTCGGAAATCCCTGCCCGCCCAACTGAGCCAGCAGTGCGCGGCTGGCTTTTACATGCGCTTGGGTATCAACGGCTTTAAACGCAGCCGCAAAAGTGTCCGCCGCGTAATCCATCTGACCCGCGATGTCGAACAGCACCGACTCATCGGCGATCCGCCGCCCTTCCACGTAATGCGCGGTCTGCAAACGCCCGAGCATCTGCAGGCCGCGGCCGTCGATGGACTCTGCTGCCATCACCGCAGCGATGGGTGGGGTCGAGTCGAAAATCGCCGAGTGATCGCGCAGCAGACCTTCGAAATACGCCTCGCCAAATGGCTGCCCGGTGTACTCGGCAATGCGCCGATCGTGGGGCATGACGTAATTGCGCAATTGCGGCGAGACCTGCTGGCGGTTCGGGCCGCTCATCATCCCGCCCGCGTGAGCCACGACCGGCAGCACTTGCTGCGCCGCTTGCACCAGCGGTTTGGCGCCGTAGCACCAGCCACACAACGGATCATAAATGTAGTGAAGGATCATGAGAAAACTCCGGCAGAAAATCAGGAAGAATCGATGGCGGCAGACTATTCCTCCGTGCAGTGGGGAAAAACGCCGGAATGGCTTTCAGACTGTTTCAGGAATCGGTCGAATGGATCAATAGGTCAGGTTGTAGCGAACTCGACATAAGTTGAAACAATCCGACAGAGGAACTTCTCAGGAATAAATTACGGGAGCAAATGCAAAGCATTACCATTCGCGCGTTTGAATTCTTCTACCCTTTCGGATGCGCTTTTCAATGCCTGCCCCGTTCCGCCTCACGCCTGTCACCCTTGGATTGTCTGCCGTTCTGTCCAGCGGTTTTGCTTATTCCACCACCGAGTTGCCCGCCACCGCGATCAGCGCCGAAGAACAAGCCGAGGACCCGCGCGTCAAGATCAGCAACACCGCCACCCGCACCTCGACACCGGTGCGCTATGTGCCGCAAGCGATCGACTCGATCAAGACCTCGAACGTCGCCAACTACGGCACCCATGACATCGGTGACGCCTTGAGCGGGATTCCCAACGTCAGCAGCAGCGCCGATACCCGCTTCGACAGCCTACGCATCCGCGGTTTTGACGCCAGCAATGACTTCTATCTGGACGGTATTCGCGACGACAGCCAATACAAGCGCGACCTGCACAACATCGAGCGGGTCGAAGTGCTCAAAGGCCCGGCGGCGGTACTCTACGGCCGTGGTAGCCAGGGCGGGATCGTCAACCGTGTGAGCAAAATGCCCGAGTTCGGCCGTCGTTCGACCCTAGAAGCCCAGGGCGGTAGCGAAGACTTACGCAGCCTTTACGCCGACCTCAGCACCGACCCGAGCGAAAACCTCAGCCTGCGCCTGAACATGGGCAACATGGACGAAAACAGCTTCCGCGACGGCGTCAGTGGTAACCGTCAGTTGTTTGCGCCGTCGATGAGCTGGCAACTGACCCCGGACCTCAACTGGCTGGTGCAATACGAATACAGCCGCTACAACCGCACGCCGGATCGCGGCATTCCGGGGGTGAACGGGCGCCCGGCAGACGTCGGTCGCGACACCACCTATGGCAACGATCACGACTTCATCGACGACAAGGCGCAGTCCCTGCGCTCGAAACTCACCTACGAGATCAACGACAACTGGCAACTGCGCCAGACCTTGGGTGTGTTCAAGCTCGACAGCGATTTCGACAACACCTATCTCACCCACTTCGACCCAAAAACCAACAAGGTCGCGCGCCAGCACTGGCAGCAGGATCTGACGACCCGCAACGTCTATAACAACATTGAGCTGGAAGGCGCTTTCGATACCTTTGGTCTGGAGCATCGCCTGTTGACCGGGGTCGAGATCGGCAGCCAGCGCCGCGATCCGAAGTTGTACAACGCCGCGACCGGCAAGACCCCAGGCGCGCAACCGGTGCCGTCGCTTGACCTGTTCAACCCCAACCGCGAGCTGCGCCATACAGGCAGCATGCAGGTGTTCAGCGACAGCCACACTGAAGTCGAAAGCCGTGCGGTCTACGTGCAGGATCAGCTGCGTCTGAACGATCAATGGCAATTGCTGGCCGGTCTGCGCTACGACACCTTCGATATCGAGTCGACCAACCAGCTCAAGAACATTTCCGAAGATCGCGACAGCCACAGCACCAGCCCGCGCTTGGGGATTGTCTGGACGCCGCTGCAGAATCATTCGTTCTACGCCTCATGGTCCAAGACCTTCTCGCCCGTAGGCGGTGGCCTGATCGGCATCACCCCAGGCGCTGCCGGCAATACCAACGACTTGAGCCCGGAGCTGACCAAACAGAAAGAAATCGGCGTGAAAAGTGACTGGCTCGATGATCGCCTGAGCACCACGCTGGCGGTCTATGACCTGGAGCTCTACAACCGCCGCACCACAGATCCCGATGACCCAACCCTGACCGTCATGACCGGTCTGCAACGCTCCCGCGGCATCGAGCTGACCGCGACCGGCAAACTCGTCGGTAACTGGTATATGCGCGGTGGCGTCGGCGTGCAGGACACGACCATCGAGAAGGATAACAACGGCCTGGAAGGCAAGCGCGTCAACAACGTGGCCAAACACAACGCCAGTCTGTTCCTGACCTGGAAACCGGAAATGGGCTGGTACGGCGAAACCGGCCTGACCCTGGTCGGTCAGCGTTATGCCGACAACGCCAATACCACGGTGCTACCGGGTTATGGTCGTTGGGACGCGCTGCTCGGCTACCGGTTCAAGGATTGGGACTTGCGCGCAGCGCTGAACAACATCACTGACCGTGAGTATTACGCCTCGGCCACCAGCCAATATCAGATCCAGCCAGGCGCACCGCGCAGCGTGGTAATGACCGGTACCTATAGTTTTTAAAAGCAGGATCAAAAGATCGCAGTCTTCGGCAGCTCCTACATGGGGTGGTGTGCTTCCCTGTAGGAGCTGCCGAAGGCTGCGATCTTTTCGGTTTTCCATAAAAAAGCGCCGCCATCCCGGCAGCGCTTTTACCAATCCCTGTTGTTCTTCTTATCCTTCCATCACAGCCCATAACGCTTCCAGTTCGGCCTCGCTGAACAGGCCAGCGGGGTAGCGCTCGATCATCATCCGGCGCGGATCAGGTTCCCTGATCTGACGCGTTCCGTTGGATTTCAAAAAGTGCGCGACAATCTGAAGCGATTCGCCGTTTACGGCCATGGGATGCAAAGTCCGCTCGCTGACTACGTTCACTTCGGCGTTCATTTCAGCGCTCTCTCCCCGTTCATGAGCGGCTACGTTATCCAAGGTTTATGACAGAACTGTTGAAGTTCCTCCCTCTCCCTAGTGCGCTTCGTCCGATACAAGAGCTATGCCAAGGTTTCCGATTTGTCGACAAGCGGATACAAAGAAGCCCGCGATCCAACAGGGCTGCGGGCTTCTTTATATCGATAGCGAGCTAATTTTTGCTTGACCGATTTCTGAATCAACTCAAGCTGTTACGTCTCAACTCACTCTTTGTGCGGGGCTGGCTGCTGTTGGGTAAGGCAGTGGATATTGCCGCCGCCCAGTAACAGTTCACGGCCCGGCACCATCACCACTTCGTGCTGCGGGAACAGCGTCTGCAGGATTTCCCGCGCAGGCGCATCCATCGGATCGTCGAAGCTCGGCGCGATGATGCCACCGTTGACGATCAGGAAGTTCACGTAAGAACCGGCCAGGCGAACACTCGGGTTGCGCTCCTGCGTACCGTCGACCGGATCGACCCCGGCGCACTCTTCTTCGGTGGCGTACAGCGGCCCCGGGATCGGCATCTTGTGCACCGTGAATGGGCGGCCCTTGGCGTCGGTGCTGCTTTGCAGCACTTTCATTGCGGCCTGGCAGCGCGGGTAGTTCGGATCCTGCGGATCATCGGTCCACGCCAGCAGCACTTCGCCCGGACGCACGTAGCAGCAGAAGTTATCCACATGGCCGTCGGTTTCGTCGTTGAACAGGCCATCCGGCAGCCAGATGATTTTATCCACCGACAGATTGTCGCGCAGCACCGCTTCAATCGCTTCGCGATCCAGGTGCGGGTTGCGGTTGTGATTGAGCAGGCACTCTTCGGTGGTGATCAGCGTACCTTCGCCATCGACATGAATCGAGCCGCCTTCGAGCACAAAACCTTCGGTGCGATAACGCGGGCTGCGCTCGATTTCGAGAATCTTGCCACCGACCTGCGAATCACGGTTCCACGGCGAGTACAGACCGCCTTCAAAACCACCCCAAGAGTTGAAGTCCCAGTTCACACCGCGCACTTCGCCGCTGTTGTTGATGACGAACGTCGGGCCGGTGTCACGCACCCAGGCGTCATCGCTGGACATCTCGACCACGCGGATATTCGGTACGTCGAGACGTGCACGGGCGTTTTCGTATTGACCGGCCGACACGGCGACGGTCACCGGTTCGAAGCGGGCGATGGCCTTGGCCACTGCAACATGCGCGGCCTGCGCCGGCTTGCCACCCAGGCGCCAGTTGTCCGGGCGCTCGGGCCAGATCATCCAGGTCTGGGTCTGCGGCGCCCACTCGGCCGGCATGTAGAAGCCATCGTCACGCGGGGTACTTTTCAAAGTGGTCATCGGATCAGGACTCCTGGGAACCGTCGAGGGTTTACAAAGCAATGGCGACTTTATAACCGATAAATATCGTATTTTAAATCTTTTAAGGTACTTAAAGCCTAAAAAATACTTCTTAAACCCGATACAAATCGAACTAACCCCACAAAACCAAATGTAGGAGTGAGCCTGCTCGCGATGGCGGCGAGTCAGGCAACACAAAGGTGACTGACACGCCGCCACCGCGAGCAGGCTCACTCCTACAGGAAGCAATGTCAGTTACAGGCCTTCCTCGAGCACCCGATCCAGCATGTCGACAAAGAAGTCCACGCTGCGACGCGACGTGACCATCGGCGGTTTGATCTTGAGAATGTTCAGGTCATCCCCGGTCGGTTGCATGAAGATCCCCAGCTCACGCAGGCGATCGCACAACAGGGTGGTCTCCTCGGTGGCCGGCTCCAGCGTCTCGCGGTTGCGGATCAACTCCACCCCCAGATAGAAGCCGGAGCCATGCACCGCGCCCACCAGCGGATGTTTATCGATCAATGCTTGCAGACGCGCCTTGAAGTGGCCGCCGACCACCTGGGCGTTTTCCCAGAGCTTTTCTTCTTTCATCACATCCAGCACCGCCATACCGATCTGGCAGCTCACGGGGCTGCCGCCGGCCGACGAAAAGAAATAGCCTTCGGCCTCCAGCGCTTCGGCGATTTCCCGACGCGTAATGACGGCACCGAGCGGCTGGCCGTTGCCCATGCCCTTGGCCATGGTGATGATGTCCGGCACCACGCCCTGCTCTTCGAAGCCCCAGAAAAAGTGGCCCATGCGCCCGTAACCGACCTGCACTTCGTCGGCGATGCACACCCCGCCCTGAGCACGCACCAACGCATAGACCTGTTTCAGATAAGTCGGTGGCAGCGAGATACCGCCGGCATTGCCGTACACCGGTTCGCAGATGAACCCGGCCAATTGGCGCTTCTGTTCGGCGATATGCGCCAACTGGGCCTCAACGCTGCGCACGTAGTCCGGAGCAGAATCGAGACCACGGAATTGGCCACGATAAATATTCGGTGCGGTCACCGGGTGCACCCAATCCGGGCGGCTTTCCAGTGCTCGCGGGTTGTCGGCAACCGAGGTCGACACCGCATCGGCGCCGACCGTCCAGCCGTGATAAGCCTCGAGCACGCTGAGCATGTCGCGCCCGCCGCTGTAAGCCCATGCCAGACGAATCGCCAAGTCGTTGGCCTCGCTGCCGCTGTTGACCAGAAACACCCGGTCCATGCCTTCCGGCGCCAGTTTCAGCAAGCGCTCGGAAAACTCCGCCACCGCCGCATAGTTGAAGCGTGAATTGGTGTTGAGCAGCGACCACTGCCGCGCCGCCACCTGCGCCATGCGCGGATGACCGTGGCCGAGCACAGCGACGTTGTTGAGCATGTCGAGGTAGGAGCGACCCTGCATGTCGATCAGGTGATTGCGCCAGCCGCGTTCGATGCGCGGCGGGTCGACGTAATAGTGTTTTTGCGTGCGGGCGAAACTGGCGTCGCGCCGCTCGAGCAAGGTTTTGGCGTCCAGTTCCGGCTCGGCATCGCAGGCCAGGCCCAGCAGCGCCGCCGGTGAGGGGCATAACGCCTGCCACGCAGCAGCGCGCGAAGGGCTGCAGAACAACGGCGCATCCAGCGCTGCCACACGACTCAACTGCACCTTCAACGGTCCACCGACCGCTCCCAGCACCTGACCTTTGACCAGCGCCGCGCCGCTGTGCAGCGAAGCGTTCACGCCCCACAGGCGCACGCTGAGCTGTGGCCCGTCGAGTTGCAGCACACCGTCCGCCGCGTGGTGCAATACCCCGGCAAATGGCGCTTCTACAGCCGAGCCTTGCGGTACGCGCAATTCAACGTGCAGCGGGAAGGTGTCCGGCTCGACCGCGCTGTCCGGTCGTGTTTGCGACAAGCGATATTGCCCGTAACGACTCGCCGCCAGGCCATGCGCGGCGGCGGCTTCCGTCAGCAACCGCTGATCGATGCCGTCCTGCTCCCAGTTGCCCGCCTCGAAATGCGGGCTGAGGACGCCCAAATCGATCAACGCAAATTCGCGCCCGACCAGCTCTGGCAACAGCGGCGCAAAACCTTCACTGCCGATCGCCGGCAAACGCTGGCCGACTGATGTGAGGATCGCCGCTTCCATCAGCGCCAGCGGCACCGAAGTGGCCACGTGGAAAATCTCCCATTCGTGGCCAAGGTTGTCGCGACTGTAAGTGTTGCCCGGATCGATACTGACCTGTTGTTCGCCACTGAGCACCAGCACCGCCGCCCGCGCCACGATCAATGGCCACAGCGCCTGCAACTCTTCGTGTTGCAACGGATTCACCGCGTGATAGGCCTGCACCGCCGGCAGAATCACGAAAGGGTCACCGCCAGCATGGTGCAGCAGCGCCGCGCACGTCACCGACAGATCGGTGATCCGCCAGGTACGGACCAGATCACCGAAGTCGATCACCCCCTGCAATTGCCAGTGGCGCCGGGCGTCCCGTTGCCAAACGGCATTGTCGTCGGTGATGTCCATGTGAATCGCCTGCACCGGCAGTTTGTCCTGCAACGGCTGCAAACGGCGCTCGGCCTGTTCGGCGGCGTCCGCGATCAAGGCGCGCTGGCGCTCATCCTTGATGACCGGCAGCAGATGGTTGATCAGTGCATTGGCGTGGCGCGCGTCCCATTGCAGCGTGCGCTCAAGCCCCGGATGGTCGAAGCCGGCCAACGCCAGGTCCATCTCACCACACAGCTGACCGAAACCGGCCACCACGTCGTGGCCCAGGTGTTCAAGATGGGTCAGCGGCTGGCCTTCGATGTAATCCAGCAGCCGCACGTGTACCGGCTCGCCGTTGGCCTGCAGCGACAACAGGTCCTCGCCGTTAATGGCCGGGATCACCTTGGGCACGTGCACCGACGAGTGCTCGGCGAGGTACTTGAGCCCCGCATGCTGGGCCTGCAGCTCCACCAGCGCATAATCACCGCGGCAGATTTTCAGGACAAAGCGCCCACGCGCGCTGTCGATCCGGTAATTGAGATCCTGCTGACTGCCCAGCGCCTGTAACGTGCCGCTGAACCCGTAATGCTCCGCCAACCACTGCCGGGCCAGCGCCTCGGAGACCTGCGGGCTGGGCAAGCTGGCGCGATGAATCAACGTGGCGAGCGGCATGAGACGACCCCTGAAATGTTATTAGGCGCCTATATCGCCATTGCTGCAGAGGATGCGCAACCCCCAATCGAGGTTATTCAAGTGCTCGCATCCGCCGGCGCTTTGCGCAAGAATGTCGGCCATTCACATCTATCTGGAAAAAACTCATGAATGTAATCACCACCGATCTGCCCGGTGTTCTGATCATCGAACCCAAGGTATTTGGTGACGAGCGCGGCTTCTTCTACGAGAGTTTCAACGCCAAAGCATTCCAGGATGCAACCGGTCTGGACACTCAATTCGTTCAGGACAACCATTCGCGCTCGCAAAAAGGCGTGCTGCGCGGCCTGCATTACCAACTGCAGAACACCCAGGGCAAACTGGTTCGGGTAACCGCTGGTGAAGTGCTTGATGTGGCCGTGGACATTCGTCGCAGCTCGCCGCACTTCGGCAAATGGGTTGCCGTTCGCCTCTCGGCTGAAAACCACCGTCAACTGTGGGTTCCGGAAGGTTTCGCCCATGGTTTTGTGGTGCTGAGCGAGTTCGCAGAATTCCTCTACAAGACCACCAACTACTACGATCCATCGTCCGAGCGCAGCATTCGCTGGGACGACCCTGCTCTGGGCATCGACTGGCAACTGGACGAAGCGCCGAAGCTGTCGGCCAAGGATCAGGCTGGTGCACTGCTCAAGGACGCTGACGTCTTCGCCTGAGCCTAGGCATAATGCGCCTGTTCACTCAGGCGCATCCGGCTCATGAAACCTACCCTTCCCCGCAGACCCCGCTGGCGCAGCCTCGCCCTGTTGGCCTTGTGTCTGGCACCGCTGCTGTGGCCGCTGGAACATCTGGCCGAGCGCTATTACCGCAGTGAACTGGCCGGGCAGAACCGCCAGACCCTCGATCTCTACGTCGCCAACCTGCTGGGCACCCTGCACCGCTACGAAGTGTTGCCGCAGATCCTCGGCGACCTGCCGGCCCTGCGCGCCGTACTCGGGGCACCGGACGACGGAGTCACCCAGGGCAACGCCAATCGCCTGCTGAAAAACATCGCCGCACAGACCGGTGCCGAAGTCATGTACCTGATGGACACCAGCGGCCAGACCCTTGCAGCGTCGAACTGGGACAAACATGACAGCTTCGTCGGGCGCAATTTCGCGTTCCGTCCGTATTTCAGCGAAGCCATGGCCGGACGCCTCGGACGTTTCTTCGGTCTGGGCACCACCTCGGCCAAGCGCGGTTATTTCTTCGCCGCTGCGGTGCGCAACGGCGAAAAAATCATCGGTGTACTGGTGATCAAGGTCGACCTCGACCACACCGAAAGCCTGTGGGGCAAAACCCCGGAACAACTGCTGGTGACCGACCACAATGGCGTGGTGATTCTCACCTCGCGCCCGGAATGGCGTTTCCGCTCGACCCGTACCTTGAGCGATACCGAGCGCTCGGCGATCACCGCTATCCTGCCCTACCCGACCCGCGAACCGCGCCCGTTGAACCTCAGTTCCAACGACTGGCTGACGCAGACCGTGAACATCGCCGAAACCGGCTGGAGCGTCAGCATTCTTGCCCCGCGCACGCTGATCGACCGCCCGGTGCGCACCGTTGTCGCGATCGGTGGCGCCACGCTGTTGGTGGTGATGCTGTTGCTGGGGCTGATGATGCAGCGCCGCCGGCATTACCTGGAACGCATCGCGTTCGAAGCCAAGGCCCGTCGCGAACTGGAAGGTCGGGTGGCCGAGCGGACCAGCGATCTGGAAGGCCTCAACCGCCGTCTCAAACAGGAAGTGCTGGAGCGTGAACAGGCCCAGCAGGAACTGGTGCGCGCCCAGGACGATCTGGTCCAGGCCGGCAAACTGTCGGCACTGGGCACCATGTCGGCGAGCATCAGCCACGAACTCAACCAGCCGCTGGCGGCGATCCGCAGCTATGCTGAAAACGCCGAAGTGCTGCTCGATCATCAGCGCACCGACGACGCTCGCGGCAACCTCAAACTGATCAGCGAACTGACGGGACGCATGGCCTCGATCATCGCCCACTTGCGCGCCTTCGCCCGTCGCGACCGCCACGCTCCAGAGAGCGTCGCCCTGCAACCGGCGCTGGACGATGCGCTGGCGTTGTTGGCCAAGCGTCGCCGGAGCATGGAGGTCGAGCTGATTCGCGACCTGCCCGCCGCCACCCTGTGGGTCGAAGCCGGGGAAACCCGTCTGCGCCAGGTGCTCGGTAACCTGCTGGCCAACGCCCTCGATGCGCTGACCGAAAAAGGTCCGCCGCGCAAACTCTGGCTGAGTGCCGAATCCACCGCCGAAGGCGTCAATCTGTACATTCGCGATAACGGCCCGGGGTTCTGCATGGAAGCCCTCGGCCGCGCCAGCGAGCCCTTCTACACCACCAAAACCCGCACGCAGGGCCTTGGGCTGGGACTGGCCATCTGTGAAACCCTGATGCGCGCCTTCGGTGGTGAACTGTCGTTCGCCAACCACAAGCAAGGTGGCGCCTTGATCACCCTGCGGCTGCGCGCCGGTGCGCCCGGGGTCAGCCTGCAACCGTCCGAGGATCGAAGTGCATGACCATCGACAATCGCATTCAGGTGGTGTTGATCGACGACGATCCGCACCTGCGTCAGGCCCTCGGCCAGACCCTGGACCTGGCCGGCCTGAAAATCCTTCCGCTGTCCGAAGCCAAAGGCCTCGCCGCACAATTGGAGCGTGACTGGCCCGGCGTGGTGGTCAGCGACATTCGTATGCCGGGCATGGACGGCCTGGAACTGTTGAGTGAGTTGCACGCTCAGGATCCGGAACTGCCGGTGCTGCTGATCACCGGCCACGGCGATGTGCCGCTGGCGGTACAGGCGATGCGTGCCGGCGCCTATGATTTCCTGGAAAAACCGTTCGCCAGTGACGCGTTGCTCGACAGCGTGCGCCGCGCCCTGGCCCTGCGCCGACTGGTGCTGGACAACCGCAGCCTGCGTCTGGCCTTGAGCGACCGCAATGAACTGAGTGCACGGCTGGTCGGCCATTCGGCGCCGATGCTGCGCCTGCGTGAGCAGATCGGCGCGCTGGCGGCGACCAAGGCTGACGTGTTGATCCTCGGTGAGACCGGCGCCGGCAAAGAGGTCGTGGCCCGTGCGCTGCACGACTTGTCGAGCCGACGCAACGGCCCGTTCGTGGCGATCAACGCCGGGGCACTGGCCGAATCAGTGGTCGAAAGCGAACTGTTCGGGCATGAGCCGGGCGCCTTCACCGGCGCGCAGAAACGCCGGATCGGCAAGTTCGAATTCGCCAATGGCGGCACACTGTTCCTCGATGAAATCGAAAGCATGAGCATGGACGTGCAGGTGAAACTGCTGCGCATGCTGCAAGAGCGTGTGGTCGAACGCCTCGGCGGCAATCAGTTGATCCCGCTGGACATCCGCGTCATCGCTGCGACCAAAGAAGACCTGCGCCAGGCCGCCGATCAGGGGCGCTTCCGCGCCGACTTGTATTACCGTCTGAATGTCGCGCCGCTGCGCATTCCACCGCTGCGTGAACGCGGCGAAGACGCTTTAGTGCTGTTCCAGCATTATGCCGACGAAGCCAGTGCCCGCAATGGCTTGCCGCCTCACGAACTGCAACCGGCGCAACGCGCCTTGCTGCTGCGCCACACCTGGCCGGGCAACGTGCGCGAACTGCAGAACGCCGCCGAGCGTTTCGCCCTCGGCCTGGAGTTGGCGCTGGATAACAGCGGTGAAGGCGGCACTGCCGTGGAAGTCATCAGCGGCGGTCTGAGCGAGCAAGTGGAAAACTTCGAGAAATCGTTGATCGCCGCAGAATTGGCGCGCTCCCACAGTTCGGTGCGCAGCCTCGCCGAAGCCCTGGGGATTCCGCGCAAGACCCTGCACGACAAACTGCGCAAGCACGGGTTGAATTTCGCCGACAGTGGCGCCCATGGAGACGAAGCCGAATGAACCGCGACAGCCGCTATCTGGAGTCCGTGCTGCATCACGACATTCCGCTGACCCGCGAGATGGGCCTCAAGGTACTCGACTGGCATGAGCAGCAGTTAAGCCTGTACTTGCCGCTGGAGCCGAACGTCAATCACAAGAGCACCATGTTCGGCGGCAGCCTCTACTGCGGCGCGGTGCTCGCGGGTTGGGGCTGGCTGCATTTGCGCCTGAAGGAGCAAGGCATCGAAGACGGGCACATCGTGATTCAGGAAGGGCAGATCAGCTATCCGCTGCCGGTGACCGGCGACGCCACGGCGATTTGCCCGGCACCGCAGGCGGCGGTGTGGAAGAAGTTTCTGGCGATGTATCAGCGCTACGGGCGGGCGCGGCTGACGCTCAATACGCGGATCGTCAATGCTGGCAGTGATGAGGATGCGGTGACCTTCAGCGGGCAGTACGTTCTGCACCGCTAACGCAAAAGACCGCAGCCTTCGGCAGCGCCTACAGGTAAATGCGAAATCCTGTGTAGGAGCTGCCGAAGGCTGCGATCTTTTGATCTTATGAGCGAGCCAGCTCCAGCAGTCTTGAACGCCACGCCGCTTTCGCCGGCAACGCCAAAAAGAACTCATTGCGCAACGACTCACGCGCCGGGTAACAGAACGCTTCGCCCTGCAGATCCACGACTTCACCGCCCGCGCCTTCCAGCACGCCCTGGGCAGCGGCGGTGTCCCACTGCGACGTTGGCGCCAATCGCGGATAACAATCCGCCGCCCCTTCAGCCAACAGGCAAAACTTCAGCGAGCTGCCGATGTTCGCCAGTTGCAGTTCACCCAGACTGGCACTCAGGCCGGCGAGCAAACGCTCCTGCTCAGGGCTGGAATGCCGACGGCTGGCCACCACGGTGAACGCTTCACCGAGTGCGGGCACATCACGCACTTGAATCGCGACCGGCGTGCCGTCCTTATCGCCGCGCCACGCGCCGAGACCGGCACCGCCGACATAGAACCGGCCATTGGTCGGCATCGACACCACACCAAACACCACCCGGCCGTTTTCGATCAGGGCAATGTTGACGGTGAACTCTTCACTGCCACTGATGAACTCCTTGGTGCCATCCAGCGGATCCACCAGCCACCAGCGCTGCCACCCGGCGCGTACGCTCTGCGGAATGTTGGCGTCTTCTTCGGACAGAATCGGAATGCTGGAATCCAGCGCGGTCAGCCCGGCGACGATCACGTGGTGTGCGGCCATGTCCGCTGCAGTCACTGGTGAATCATCGGACTTGGCAGTGACTTCAACACCGGCGCGCCAGAACGGCAGGATCGCCTCGCCAGCCTGCAATGCCAGCTCAACCACTGGCGCCATCAACGGATGGGGAAAATTCATCGACATCTCACTCATGACTGAAAGAACCCGCGCTGGCTCAGCAGATCGCGGGTCAGGTACAACGCCGCCAAGGCGCGACCTTCGGAAAATTGCGGGTTTTGCGCCAGCGCTGCCAGTTCACGCAGGTTGACCTTGTCGACCCGCATCGGCTCGGGCTCGTCGCCCTCCAGACGCTCTTCGTAGAGATCGGTGGCCAGCACCACCTGAATCTTCTGGCTCATGTAACCGGGCGACAACGACAGCTCGGTCAGATGCTCCAGTTGGCGGGCGCCGAATCCGGCCTCTTCCTTGAGCTCGCGCTCGGCCGCCGCCAGCACATCCTCACCCGGCTCGATCAAGCCTTTGGGCAGGGACAATTCGTACTCGTCAGTGCCGCCACAGTACTCTTCGACCAGCACCGCGTGTTCGCTATCGAGCATCGCCACGATCATCACCGCGCCATAGCCCGCACCTTTGCCGACCAGACGCTCGTAAGTGCGCTCCACGCCATTGGAAAAACGCAACTTCAGTTCTTCGACGCAAAACAGGCGACTGGTGGCGACGATCTCGCGGGCGAGTACAGTGGGTTTCTGGCGCATGCAAAGCTCCTTGGCGTGAACGCGCTACTATAACGCGGCTTTCCCGATTGTTTGTGTCGGATATCTTTCTACCGCTCGAGACGTTGCCATGCCTTCTTTACCGTGGTCCGACATCGATACCGTCCTGCTGGACATGGACGGTACGCTGCTGGATCTGCACTTCGACAACCATTTCTGGCTGGAACACCTGCCGCAACGCTACGCCGAACTGCACGGTGTGAGCCGGGCCATGGCCGACATGGAGTTGCAGCCGTTGTTCGAGCGTCATGCCGGTCAGTTGCAGTGGTATTGCCTGGATTTCTGGAGCACCGAACTGAAACTCTCGGTGCGTGAACTGAAACTGGAAACCGCGCACCTGATTGCGCTGCGTCCGGACGCCGACACCTTTTTGCAAGCGATCAAACAGGCTGGCAAACGGGTGGTCATGATCACCAACGCCCACCGTGATTCGCTGTCGCTGAAACTGGAACGGATCGAACTGTCGCCGTATTTCGAGCGACTGATCAGCTCCCACGATTACGGTTTCCCCAAGGAGAACCCGCAGTTCTGGGATGCCTTGCAGACAGACATCGATTTTGATCCGGCGCGCAGCCTGTTCATCGATGACACTTTGCCGATCCTGCGCAGTGCGCGCGATTTCGGTGTGGCGCATCTGCTGGCGATCAAAGAGCCGGACAGCCGCAAAGGGCCGAAGGACACCGCCGAATTTGCAGCGGTTGGGGATTATCAGGAGTTGATTATCGGTCTTTGAATTCCTGTAGGAGCCGCCGCAGGCTGCGGCAGCTCCTACAGAGAATTGTCGTTATTCAGGAATGCGCAGTACCTGGCCCGGATAGATTTTGTCGGGGTGTTTCAGTTGCGGCTTGTTGGCCTCAAAAATTTTGTTGTACTTGTTGGCATCGCCGTACACACGTTTGGATATCGCGCTCAGGGTGTCGCCTTTCTCCACCGTGACGAACTTCGCTTCCTGGGTCACACCGCCGGTCACGGTAATCTGATCGTCAACGCCGCTGACGCCGGCAACGTTGCCCAGTGCCAACAGAATTTTTTCCTTCTCTTCCTGACTGGCGGCTTCACCGGTGGCGATAACCTTTTCGCCCTCGACCTTAACCTGGATCTTCGAAGTATCAATCCCCGACAGCGCCTCCTGCACGTGCTTGGTCAGCGCCTCGCCATTCGCCTGAGCCTTGTCCGGCGTCAGCGCATCGAGGATTTTCTCACCGGCTTCTTTGATAAAGCTGAATAGGCTCATCGTGTTTCTCTCCATGGAATAAAAGGGTCAGACGCCAAAGCCTAGACCACCTTTTACCAACACGGTTCCAGACCGACCAATGACCCACCCACCGCCCAAGCGCTAGAATCGCCCACCCCCGCCAACACCCTCCGGAGCGAAGATGGACATCAAGCAGCTGAAATTCCTCATCGCCCTCGACGAAACCCGCCACTTCGGCCAGGCCGCCGCGCGTTGCCACATCACCCAGCCGACCCTGTCGATGCGTTTGCGCAATCTCGAAGAAGAACTCGACCTGCCGCTGGTCAATCGCGGTCAGCGTTTCGAAGGATTCACCGCGCCTGGCGAGCGTGTGTTGGCCTGGGCACGCTCGGTGATGGCGGCTTATGACGGATTGCAGGCGGAAGCGGCGGCGTGTCGCGGCAACCTCATCGGTACGTTGCGACTGGGGGTGGTGCCGCTGTCGAGTTTCGATCCTCTGCCGCTGATGCAGCGTTTGCATGCGGCGCACCCGAACCTGCGCTTCGAAATGTCGGCACTGAGTTCCGAGCAGATCCTCGAACATCTGGCAAACAACCGCATCGACATCGGCGTGTCATACCTCGACCGGCTCGATCACGAACGTTTCGACTCACTGGCCTTCAGCGAAACCCGCATGGGCCTGCTCTACGACCAACGCTCCTTCACCTTTGGCGACGCGCCGTTGAGTTGGGCAGCACTGATCGAACTGCCACTGGGCATGCTCACCAGCGGCATGCATTTTCGTCAGTCCATCGACCACAACTTCCACAGCCGGGGCCTGACCCCGCTGCCACTGCTGCAGACCGATGCCGTGCATCAATTGTTACAAGCTGTGCATGGCGGCTTCTGCTGCGCGATCATGCCGCTGGACGGCGGTCTGGAAAAACTCACCGATCACCTGCGCCTGCAACCGATCGAAAACGCCCGGACCCTCGCGCCACTGGGCCTGATCATGCGCCGTGGCGCCCCGCGTTCGGCGCTGGCCGAGGCCTGTTTCGCGCTGTACCAGAAATCACCGGCAACGCCTTGATCGACGGTATCTATCAATAGATCGACAGTAGCGATTAGACGCGACAAGTTGCCGCGCCTAGTCTTAACGTTGATCAATCCGTCGGTGATGCCATGAACGCCAAGCGCCCAGCCTGCGCGGCGCCTGCACTCGAAACGCCCGCGCCCGCCGCCAGCCAGACCTACAGTTACAGCGATCTGCCCCTTGTGGAATCGGCCAGCACCGCGCTCGCCGAGGAAGTCGCGTTGGCGATTGCCTACAACGGCATCAGCCAGGCCGTGATGCTGGTGACCCCGACGGACCTGGAAGACTTCATCGTCGGCTTCAGCCTCGGCAGCGGCATCATCGAGGACGCCAGCGACATCTATGACCTGCAACTGACCGGCGCAGGCTCGGCGCAATACGCGCAAGTGACCATTGCCAACCGCGCCTTCTGGAACCTCAAGCAACAACGTCGGCAACTGGCCGGCACCAGCGGTTGCGGATTGTGCGGCGTCGAAGCGGTGGAGCAGGCGCTGCCCGACCTCAACGTGTTGCCCGGCGCACCTCTGCCGCCCGCTGCATGGCTCGACGGCCTGCGCCAGCGCATCGGCGCGTTCCAGCCACTCGGCCAGCACTGCGGCGCGGTACACGCAGCGGTGTTCATGGACGCCAGCGGTGAATTGCTGCTGGGCCGCGAAGACATTGGCCGGCACAACGCCCTCGACAAGCTGATCGGCGGCCTGATCCGCCAGAAGATATCCACAGACGGCGGCCTGGCGATTGTCACCAGCCGTTGCAGCCTCGAATTGATCCAGAAAGTGTTGCGCGCCGGCATCCAGACCCTGGTCAGCCTGTCCGCGCCGACGGGCCTTGCCGTGCAATGGGCCCGGCGCCACAACCTCAATCTCATCCACCTGCCGCAGAAGAATGCGCCGCGGGTCTACAGCCCAGCGATGGAGAATCAAGCGTGAGCCAACATCATCAAGCCGACCAGAAACCTGTCCCGCGCTACAAACCTTACAAAGGTGCAGCCGGCGGCTGGGGTGCGCTGATCAGCGTGGCCCAGGCCTGGTTGACCAGCGACAACGCGCTGAAAAACCTGCGCATGATGCTCAAGACCAACCAGAACGGCGGCTTCGACTGCCCGGGTTGCGCCTGGGGCGATTCGCCGGAAAGCGGCATGGTCAAATTCTGCGAGAACGGCGCCAAAGCGGTGAACTGGGAAGCAACCAAGCGCCGGGTGGACGGCAAGTTCTTCGCCAAACACAGCGTGACCTCGCTGCTGGAGCAGAGCGACTACTGGCTTGAATACCAGGGTCGCCTGACCGAGCCAATGGTCTACGACGCCCAGACCGACCGCTACAAACCCATCGCCTGGGACGACGCGTTCGCCCTGATCGGCAAGCACCTGCAAGCGCTGTCGAGCCCGGATCAGACCGAGTTCTACACCTCGGGCCGGGCCAGCAACGAAGCGGCGTACCTGTATCAACTGTTCGTGCGCGCCTACGGCACCAACAACTTCCCCGACTGCTCGAACATGTGCCACGAGGCCAGCGGTGTGGCCCTGGCGCAGAGCGTTGGCGTCGGCAAAGGCACCGTGACTTTCGACGACTTCGAACACGCCGACGCGATTTTTGTCTGGGGTCAGAACCCCGGCACCAACCACCCACGGATGCTCGAACCGTTGCGTGAGGCGGTGAAACGCGGAGCACAAGTGGTGTGCATCAACCCGCTGAAAGAGCGCGGCCTGGAACGCTTCCAGCACCCGCAGCATCCGCTGGAAATGCTCACCAACGGCGACAAACCGACCAACACCGCGTACTTCCGTCCGGCACTGGGCGGCGACATGGCGGTGCTTCGCGGCATGGCCAAGTTTCTCCTGCAGTGGGAGCGCGATGCGCAGAAGGCTGGCGCCCCGGCGGTGTTCGATCACGACTTCCTCAATGCCCACAGCACCAATGTGCTGGAGTATCTGGGCGTGGTCGATGACACGCCCTGGGAGCAGATCGTCGCGCAATCCGGCCTGACCCTGGTCGAGATCGAACAAGCCGCGCGCATGTACGCCAAAGGCAAGAACGTGATCATGTGCTGGGCGATGGGCATCACCCAGCATCGCCACTCGGTGCCGACCATCCAGGAAATCGCCAACCTGATGCTGCTGCGCGGCAACGTCGGCAAACCCGGCGCCGGTCTATGCCCGGTGCGCGGCCACAGTAACGTGCAGGGCGACCGCACCATGGGCATCAACGAGCGTCCACCGGTGGCGTTCCTCGATTCCCTCGAACGACGTTTCCAGTTCAAGGTGCCGCGTGAAAACGGGCACAACGTGGTCGAAGCGATTCACGCCATGGCCGAGGGCCGCGCCAAGGTCTTCATCGGTCTTGGCGGTAACTTCGCCCAGGCCACACCGGACAGCCCGCGCACCTTCGCGGCGCTGAGCAATTGCGACCTCACCGTGCAGATCAGCACCAAGCTCAACCGCAGCCATCTGGCCCACGGTAAAGACGCGTTGATCCTGCCGTGCCTGGGCCGTACCGACATCGACATCCAGACCGAAGGCCCGCAAGCGGTCACCGTGGAAGACTCGTTCAGCATGGTCCACGCCTCCAACGGTCAGTTGCAGCCGCTGTCGAACCAGATGCGCTCGGAACCGGCGATCATCGCCGGCATCGCCGCCGCCACGCTGGGTAGCAAACCGGTGGACTGGAACTGGCTGGTGGCCGACTACCGGCGCATCCGCGACTTGATCGCCGACACCATTCCCGGCTTCAAGGACTTCAACGAGAAGGTCAAGAACCCGGGCGGGTTCTACCTCGGCAACTCGGCCGGTGCACGCAAATGGAACACCCCGTCGGGCCGGGCCAATTTCCGCGCCAACCTGCTGCCCAAGGATCTGGTGCACGAACGCACCCGCGCCACCGGACAACTGCCGGATCTGATCCTGCAATCGATGCGTTCCCACGATCAGTACAACACCACGATCTATGGCCTCGACGACCGTTATCGCGGGGTCAAAGGCCAGCGCGACGTGCTGTTCGCCAACGAGGCCGACATCATTCGCCTGGGCTTCCGTCCGGGACAGAAGGCCGACATCGTGTCGCTGTGGGACGATGGCCGTGAGCGTCGGGTGAAAGGCTTTACCTTGCTGGCGTTTGATATTCCGGCCGGGCAAGCGGCTGCGTATTACCCTGAAGTGAATCCGCTGGTGCCGCTGGAAAGCACTGGTGATGGCAGCCATACACCGACGTCGAAATTCATTGCGATCCGGCTGGAAGCGGCGAGTGAGACCGGGTTGATCATGGCTAAATCTGCTTAATGCGGGGTCAGCCCCATTGCTATCGCGAGCAGGCTCACTCCTACAGTTGAATGTGTTCGATCTGTAGGAACTCGGTCACTGTAGGAGTGAGCCTGCTCGCGATAGCGGTAGCCGATTCAACGCCATTCTTTGTACTGTGCACCTTTCAAACGCCCACAAAAAAGGCCGCTTTTTCACAAAAGCGGCCTGTCCGAAGTAGCTAAAGACCGACGAAAATCGCTTAAGTTCCACATACAAAACAGCAACTTGCATAATTGTATACAAGTCGTGTTATTCGTCGGATTTTGATTGTCAGCCTTGTTACACAGCCTCAGGATCGCGCCGTCATCCCTTTGAGGCTCCTCTATGAAGTTCTCCTCGATTCTCTTGTTGTCCCTTGGCCTGGTCAGTGGCTTCGCTTCTGCCGGAGGCACCGCCGAAGCAGGCGTGGGCGGCGCATTGGGCGGGGTTCTTGGCTCGGTCGTCGGTCAGTCTTTAGGCGGCAGCACAGGTTCAACCATTGGCGCGGCCCTGGGCGGCGCGGGTGGTAGCGCGGTGGGTGCCAACAAACACAGCCGTGGAGAAGCAGCCATTGGCGGTGCACTGGGCGCAGCCGGCGGTAACGTGGTTGGCCGCAGCATGGGCGGCACCACCGGCAGCCTGATCGGCGCCGCAGCAGGTGGCGGCGCCGGTGGCGCGCTGGGCAACTACATGGGCAACCAGAGCAATGACGATGGTCGTCATTACGATCGCGGTTATGACCGTGAC
This sequence comes from Pseudomonas sp. MG-9, assembly GCF_018729515.1. Lineage (NCBI taxonomy): Bacteria > Pseudomonadati > Pseudomonadota > Gammaproteobacteria > Pseudomonadales > Pseudomonadaceae > Pseudomonas > Pseudomonas sp. MG-9. The sequence goes on along the minus strand of NZ_JAHHZH010000004.1, from coordinate 174,353 downwards.
CGTCGCTACTACCGCGATGGCCACCCTGGTCGTGGTCACGCTTACGGCCACCGCAAGCATCACCGCTACTATCGCGACTAACGCATTGCGTTAAGCGGGAAAGCAAAAATCGCAGCCCAAGGGCTGCGATTTTTTTTGCTCTGATTCAAACCACCAGACGCTCCAATGCTTCACGCAACCGGCCTGGAATCGGTACCGGTTGATTGGTGCTCCGATCCACGAATACGTGAACGAAACGCCCTGCTGCACACGCCTCGCTTTCACCGACCTTGAACACCGCCAGTTCGTACTGCACCGAACTGTTGCCCAGCTTGCCGACCCGCAGACCGATCTCGATCAGGTCCGGAAAAGCGATCGAGGCAAAGTAGTCACAGGCCGAACTGACCACAAACCCCACCACCTCGCCGTCATGAATATCCAGCCCGCCAACCTGGATCAGGTAGGTGTTCACCGCCGTGTCGAAGAAGCTGTAGTAAGTGACGTTATTCACATGCCCGTAGGCATCGTTATCGTGCCAGCGTGTGGTGATGGGCTGGAAGTGCGGGTAGTCGGCGCGTTGTGGCATCGGGTTGGACATCAGCATTGATCCATTGAGTGTTGTGAGCAGTCTAAAGCCAAAACCGTGGTGGCCCCATCGCGAGCCGGCTCCAGCGCAATACATCCCCACTCAGCACTCGGCAAACCCCTTGCCCTGCGCCGCCAACTCGCCAATCAACCGCGCCGGCTGCCACTGATCGCCCTGACGCATCTGCAGCGCCAGCAAGCGCTGATGAATGTCCGCCAGCCCTTGCTGATCCGCCCAGGCCATAGGCCCGCCCTTGTCGGCCGGGAAACCGTAGCCGTTCAGGTACACCAGATCAATGTCATGGGCCGACCCGGCAATGCCTTCCTGGAGAATCTTTGCACCCTCGTTGACCAGCGCCAGCAGGCAGCGCTCCAGAATCTCTTCAGCGCCGATCTCGCGACGCTGGAAACCCAGCCCTTCGCTGACCCGCAGCACCAGCGCATCGACCTCGGGATCATGCTCGGCCTGTCGACTGCCCGGCTCATAGTGGTAATAACCGTTACCGGACTTCTGGCCGAAACGGCCCATCTCGCACAAACGGTTGTCCACCTGCACCTCCGGCGCATCCTGGCCCTTGCCGGCCAACTCGCGAGCGCGCCATTCCAGATCGATACCGACGACGTCATACATGCGGAAAGGCCCCATGGCGAAGCCGAACCCTTGCAGCGCCGCGTCCACCTGCTGTGGATAAGCGCCTTCGAGCAGCATCTTGCGCGCCTCCAGCACATACGGATGCAGCATGCGATTGCCGATAAAACCGTGGCAGTTACCCGACACCACACTGACCTTGCCCATGCGTTTGCCCAGTCTCAGTGCGGCTTCCAATACCGCCGGCGAAGTCTGCGCCCCCCGAATGATTTCCAGCAGTTTCATGATGTGCGCAGGGCTGAAGAAATGCAGACCGAGCACTTGCGACGGACGCCGTGTCGCAGCGGCAATCGCATCGATATCCAGTGCCGATGTATTGCTCGCCAACAGCGCCTCGGGTTTGAGCAGGCCATCCAGTTCGCGAAAGATCCTCTGCTTGAGCTCAAGGTTTTCGTACACCGCCTCGATCACCAGATCGACATTGCGGATCGCCGGGTAATCCGCCGCCGCGCTGATCCGGGCAATACGTGCATCCGCTTCGACCTGATCGATCCGGCCCTGGCGCACGTTGTGTGCATAAGTGTCCGCCACCGTACCCAGTGCCTGCTCAAGCATCTGTGGATTGTTATCGACCCACTGCACAGCGATGCCGGCATTGGCCAGGCACATGACAATGCCGCGGCCCATGGTGCCCGCACCGATGACGGCAGCTTGCTGAATATCGAAGGATGTCTGGCTCATGTTGTTCTCTTGTTGGCGATCCGAAGACAGCCTTCACCATAGTCAGGCACCGGGTATTTTTGAAGTTTATTACCGTGATGAACGACATTCAGCGGATGGATAAACCCCCATCGCACCGAAGCCACACACTGTAGGAGCTGCCGAAGGCTGCGATCTTTTGATCTTGATTTTCGATAGCAAGATCAAGAGATCGCAGCCTTCGGCAGCTCCTGCAGACAGATCAAAGGTGTTCGTGAACCCAGCTGCGAACTTCCGCGTACGGATACTCCTCCAACGCCGCATACCCGGAAATCGTCCGCGCCTTGAGCTTGGTGAACAGCGGCACACTGATCCCGCACAGAAACCGCGTCAGGCGCTCCGCCGTTGGCACACTGCCGGTGTGCTGCTCGTGCCTGTGGATAAAATCACCGCACAGCGCCGCGAAACTCTTATCCACAAGCGCCGGCAGTTCCGGCGGTGGCGGCAGGCGCGCTATATCCCCGTGACACACCGAACAGTGCCCGCAGCGCTCGGGCGCGTTGTGGTCACCGAAGTATTCGGCCAGGCGATAACCCAGGCAGCGCTCGGTGGCGAACAGCTCGAGCATCGCGTGAATCCGGGCGATTTCAGCCTGCTCATGCCGGGTGAAATAACCGTGCAACTCGGCGCTCAAAACAGCGCTGTCGAAATCTCTGTGCAGCACGTTGTAGACCTCGGTCATCTGCTTGCTCTCAAGCTCGACCCAGCCTTTCTCCTGGAAGTAGTCCAGCGCCGTCACCACCCGATTGCGCTCAGCCGAGTACTGCGTGTACATCGCTTCGAAATCCACCGTGGCCCAGGTGCGTGCACGGCTGGAAGTCTGGATGATGGCGGCGACAAAATCCCTGCGCTCACCTGCGAAACGCTCAAGCAGCACTTCCGGTTCCAGCAGGTATTTGAAACGGTACTCGGCGTAATACGCATAGCGCGGCGCGATCAAGCCACGCAACTCCAGTTGCACCAGCAGCGTTTTGAGCGGCAGCGAGCGAATGTTGCTCTGATCGGCCAGCGGCCCAAGCAGAAACTCCCACTGCCCTTCGGCCGCAGCAGCCTGCATTTCCTCCAGTACACAACGAATCCCCTCGCGCTCCGGGGTATCACCGTAGACAAAGTTTTCCAGCACGTTGAGGCTGTCGCGATTGGCCAGCACCAGACAGTCCGAGGGCTGCCCGTCACGTCCGGCGCGACCGATTTCCTGACTGTAGTTTTCGATGGATTTGGGCAGGTCGAAATGCACCACGTTGCGGATGTCGCTCTTGTCGATACCCATGCCGAACGCAATGGTCGCGACGATGCAATTGGACTGTCCGGCCATGAAGCGCTTCTGGATCGCCTCACGCTGATCATTGGGCAACCCGGCGTGATAGGCCTCGGCCTGAATCCCGTTGCGCCCCAGATGCTCGGCGATGTGTTCGGCGGTTTTCTGCAGCGTCACGTAGACGATGCTCGGCTGCCCCGCACGCGCGCTCATCCACTCTACCAGCCGCCGGCGCTTGTCCTGACCCCGCACCGGTTCGACCAGCAGATTGAGGTTGGGCCGGTAGAACCCGGTGGTCACCACATCCGCTTCGGCGATGGCGAATTTGGCCTGCATGTCGGCAATCACTTTCGGTGTCGCCGTGGCTGTCAGCAGCAGGGTTTGCGGGATGTTGAACTGGCGCTGGTAGTCCGGCAGTTTCAAGTAGTCAGGGCGAAAGTTGTGGCCCCATTCGGAGATGCAGTGCGCCTCGTCGACCACCAACAGCGAGATCGGCACCTGCTGCAAAAAGTTGCGGAAACGCTCGTTCTTCAAACGCTCCACGGAGATCATCAGAATCTTCAACTCACCCGAACGGGCACGAGCCATCACGTCGTTGGCATCATCGCGGCTTTGCGCCGAATCGATGCTGCCGGCATTGATGCCGTGACGTTTGAGGAACGCCAGTTGATCCTGCATCAACGCCAACAGCGGCGAGACCACCAGGGTCAGGTGCGGCAGCAACAGTGCCGGCACCTGGTAGCAAAGCGACTTGCCGGAACCCGTGGGGAAAATCGCCGCCGCCGAGCGCCCGGCCAGTACGGCGCTGATCGCGGCTTCCTGCCCGGGTCGAAACTGTGGATAACCGAAAACCTGTTCCAGGGTGTTGTGCATGCGCTGTCACTCCGTTGACCGCTGTGATGCCAACAGCCTAGCGGGCGATCGCAGCGCGTCGAGAAAAGGTCGGGGTCAATTCGATACGGGATGATACAGCGCCGGGGGTGGATGCCACCGGATCAAACAAAGGAAACAATTTGCCTCTCGCAGGCCTGGCTGCAACGAAGGTAACGTGCGCCGCATCCACGAAACGAGCGTCGTGCCAGGACGGCCGACATCCGTGGATCAACTCAAGGAATGAACATGCCCAACAGACTGAAACTACTCCTCACTCTTACCCTCGCGTCGCTGTTGCTGGGCGGATGCATGCAAGTGCCCGATGATCTTCCGTCCCTCGCAATGTGCGCCACGGCAGATCAGGCGGCCACCACATAAGTCTTGCGGCAACGGCGGGCTACGGACGCAGCACCGCCACCCGCAGTTGCTCATTCAGCACCTGCTCGTGCACACCCTGGCTCTTGTTCGCCCACTGTGCATGGGCCGGACTGATGTCGCCGGTGAAGGCTGCCGCCAACTGACGCAGCTCCGCGACACTGCGCACGCGAGGACAGAACGGTTGCCCGTCACAATCCTGACTGGCATTGCGATAGGTGCTCAGCAAGCGGTCCCACAGACCGTCACGCACCTGCCTGATCGACTTGAGCTGCACATGCGGAACACCCAGCCGCCGTTGCAGTCCGCTCTCATCCAGCGCTTCGCTCGCCAACAAGGCTTTAGCGAACATCAACACCTCGGCGCGTGACGCGGTATCGATGCTGGCCTGACTGGAAAGCGTATCGGGCCAGCCGGTACGTTGCAGATCGACAAACATCCAGCCGTTGCCAGCGTCGGATGCCACGGCCAAACGGCAGCCACTGGCCCACAGCAATAAAATCGAGGCCATTCTTAGCCACTGCATACTCAATTCCCTTTAAGCGCGTATCGGACGTTTGGAAACGTCCTACAGATTCTGGCGCGCACCATACAGAGGTTTCCCAAGAAACGCCTGTGAATCCCGTGGGAAATTTCTGCGCTAAGGGTTTCACCTCGAAAAACCCACAAAACCTTGTAGGGCAAATGCCCGAGTCTCGGAAAAACCCCTACGAACTCTGTCCATCACGGCGGTCTTGTGACGACTCGCCACGCACTTCTATAGTGGCCGGCGCGGCTGAAACCACTGGAGCGACTTCGTACAGGACACGTCTCACCATGAACACGCATGATCCGATGCCCCCTCGTTACCACCCCCTCAAAAGCAACTACAGCGATCATCCGGTGCTGACCATCGACACCCAGGCCAGCCATGGCGATCTGCTTGACGCCGCGCACCAACGTCTGCGCGCCGCCAGCGACTTGCTGGAGACTCTTTACTGCTTGTGTTTCAAACAAGCCGATGTCAAAGACATCCCCAACATCGTCAACGCACTGTATCTATTGACCCAGGACGGTTGCGAACTTTTGGAAGTAGCAAAATTGCAACCAACGACCTCTTTATAAAAAACACAACCACAAATAAAGCAACAACTAAACACTTCAAACAAACAACTTAAAAAACTAGCCTGCTTGCTCTTACATCAATCAAGAGCAACCTCATGACGACATTAACTATTTTCTTTTGTGGCACCGGTTCCACCCAATTCGACACGACCAACAACAACTACTGGAACGGCGAACTGGTGTCCACCCTCGCCTCGCACCATGCCGGTCGCGAATTTGCCGAATGGATCGTGGTGGATGGCCCCGGCACCAGCAACCTGCAGGCCGACGAGCTGTTCACCAAATCGGCCGACTACGGGCTCAGCGGCACGCTGTTCGGTAAAGGCTGGGAGGAGAACGTGCTGCACGCAATGAACATCATCAAAGGCAAGTGCGACTGGCAGCGCGAGCAACTGACCGAGACGGAATACAACCGCCTCAAAGCTGCCGGCATTCCCATTGAAGATGTAAAAGTCGAAGGTTCCTGGTTCTGGCGTAAATACAACTACGGCGAGCGCAGCATCACCCAACAACAGTTACAGGAACAGATCATTAAAACGTTCCGCAAGGACGGTATTCTTCCAACTAAAGTGAATCTGGTTGGTTGGAGCCGCGGCGGTATCAGCTGCCACATGCTGGCCAACGCCATGTACAACGACAGTGCTCTCAAGAACATCCCGGTGAATATATTCGCCATTGACCCGGTACCCGGTATCGGCAACTTCCAGGAACACCGGGTCAAACTCAATGCCAACGTCAAAGAGTACGTCGGCTTCTACGCTCGTGATGAACGCTCGAAAGGCTTCAGTTGCGTCATCCCGCAAACTGCCACCGGCACCCGGACCCATATTTTCCCGATCCCCGGCCGCCATGCCACCCTGGTCGGCAACGCCTCCGCCGACGGCGTCGCTGGCCCGAAAGTACTCGCCGAACCCGGCCAGTTCGTGCGCCACTTCGCCGAAACCTGCCTCAAGCGCTGGGGCACACCACTGACCAAAACCCTGAATCTGACCGACGCCGACCTGAAGCAATGCGGCGATGCAATGGTCAGGGACGCCGCGAAATACAAAGCCATGGAAAAGTCCTCCTACACCTGGTTCACCGAACTGGACCAGGGCGAGCGCTACGTGTCGCTGGGCAGCAAAGGCGTGCCGTTCTCGTCGGTGAAGGGCGCGATCTATGCACCGGATACCGGGCTGACCACCAGCGTGCTGGATCTGGCGGCGTATCGGCCTATTCGTTGAGGGAGGTGGGTGGTGATCGACGAGAGCGCGAAAAATCCTACGGTATTTGCCTATTGGAAGTTCGTCCCGTTCCTACAAATACAGACACCTTGTCGCCTATCGCCACCCGCTAGCTCACACCTATAGTCGTGACTGTCGCTGCCAAATCAGCGGCTCGGGCTTGGTCACCCGGTGGGATACATACATGCGTCCGTTGTATGCTGCCGGCAGTTCAAATGTCTGCACGCTTAATGGTGGCTGTGTTTGGGACGCCTTCGAGCGTGCCGGACTTGTGTGTTCCTTCGGTTGACCAACCCGAACACAGTTCGCCTCCCATCGCTTGGTCACGGTGGGATGACTCCTCACGACATTTGGAATACACACTATGAAAGTATGGAACCCGCTCCCCCCTGATCGCTACCGCTCACTCGAATCCAATCTCACCGACACCAAGCCCCTGATCATCGACACAGAAGCCAACCCGCAAGACATCCTCGAATGCGCCGTCCAGCGCCTGCGCGCCTCCAGCGATCTGCTCAAAACCCTCTACTGCCTCAGTTTCAAACAGGCCGATGTCGAAGACATCCCCCACATCACCCACGCCCTGTATCTGCTGACGCAGGATGGCTGTGACCTGCTGCAAGTTGCGCAGCAGCAGATGCTCGGCTGGAAAGCACCAGCCTGACGCTGACAGTGTTCGGATCGCTCTCACGCCTGACCTGAGAGCGATCAATAAAACGTGATCAAACATCGGAGTAACCATGAGCAAGTTTTTTGATGAACTGATGGAAAGCGTTCAGGAAATGGACGAGATCCTGCGTAGCGAGCAGAGAGCGTCCTACAAATCGGAGGTTGGTAAGCAGGCTGAAAAAAGCTCTAAATTTTCAGATGGGCAACGCTCGTGCAAGCATCGAAAATCCCAACCAATCAGCCCATACGATTGCGCTACACTGTGGTTCTGCACCAAGAGGCCCATGCCATGAGCAAATTGACGTTTCAGCAAAAGCAGGCTTATTACGACAAGGTACGTCGGTCTAACTACTTGGCCAGCCTGCGTCTAGAAGGGTTCGATACCAGTCGTAGCGATGCTGAAAGACCACTTCCATCACGGGAATCAGTCATCGAAAAATATCGTCAGAACTCACGCTAATGGTGGACAAGTACGGGGTCGGGCAAGACCCCTACTGCTACTCTGGAAGTGATGTCCTGCGTAACTTGCTCAATATTCGCTGTGAAGAAGAACTGCAGAAAGCAGAGCGAGAGCTATCAGAGATCGCTGTAAGTCGATTTCGTCTTCTTCCCCCTCCCTATGATCTAACCATCTTGCAACATGCCCATAAAACCCTATTTTGCGATGTCTACGACTGGGCTGGGCAACTGCGAACTGTCAACATTCAGAAGGGGAATACCTTTTTCTGCACCGCAGAAAGAATTCTCCCAGAGGCAGAGAAAATATTTCACGCCATGGAGAGTGCTGCATGGTTTGTGGGATTGAGTAAAGAGGAACTCGTCATGGCTATCGCCGAAGCCTATGGCGACTTAAATATCATTCATCCTTTTCGCGAAGGCAATGGTCGCGCCCAGCGCATCCTTTTTGAGCAGATCATCATCAATGCCGGCTTCACTGTTGATTGGTGGCTGGTCAAGGAAGACGCTTGGATTCCAGCAAACGTTGATGCCGTTACATGCGATTATCGTGGACTTGAAGATATCTTCGAGAGCTGTATTGGCGGGCCACTCGTACCCTAAGTGGCATTATTCTGGCCGTGTACCCCTATCCTGCGGGAATAATGGCAGTTGAACTGCTAACCTTTCGCCCACAAAAAAGCCGCCCCTAAAGGCGGCTTTTTCATTCACCACAAACCAATCTTACAACTTCGGACCCGCCGCCTTGATCGCGTCGCTCACTTCGAACTTTTTGAAGTTCTCGATGAACAGACCGGCCAGGGCCTTGGCAGCCTCGTCGTACGCGGCTTTGTCAGCCCAGGTGTTGCGTGGGTTGAGCAGGTTGGTTTCAACACCCGGTACGGCCAGTGGCACGTCGAGGTTGATGGTGTCCAGGTGTTCGGTGGCGGCACCGATCAGCGCGCCGCTCTGGATCGCTGCGATCACGGCGCGGGTGGTCGGGATGTTGAAGCGTTTGCCGACGCCGTAGCCACCGCCGGTCCAGCCGGTGTTGACCAGGTAGACCTTGGAGCCGAAACCGCGGATGCGCTTGATCAGCAGCTCAGCGTATTCGCCAGCCGGACGCGGGAAGAACGGTGCGCCGAAGCAGGTGGAGAAGGTCGACTTGATGCCGCTGCCCGAACCCATTTCAGTCGAGCCCACCAGCGCGGTGTAGCCGGACAGGAAGTGGTAGGCCGCTTGTTCTTCGTTGAGGATCGACACTGGCGGCAGTACGCCGGTCAGGTCGCAGGTCAGGAAGATCACAGCGTTTGGCTCGCCGCCCAGGTTCTTCTCGGAACGCTTGGCAACGTGCTCCAGCGGGTAGGCCGCGCGGCTGTTCTGGGTCAGGCTGACATCGGCGTAGTCGGCGTGCTTGGCGTCGTCGATGACAACGTTTTCCAGGACGGCGCCGTGCTTGATGGCTTTCCAGATGACCGGCTCGTTCTTCTCGGACAGGTCGATGCACTTGGCATAGCAACCGCCTTCGATGTTGAAGACAACGCCTTCGCCCCAGGCGTGTTCGTCGTCACCGATCAGGTAACGGCTTTCGTCGGCCGACAGAGTAGTTTTACCAGTGCCCGACAGACCGAAGAACAGGGTCACGTCGCCTTCTTCACCGATGTTGGCAGCGCAGTGCATTGGCAGCACGTCAGCGGCCGGCAGCAGGAAGTTCTGCACGGAGAACATGGCTTTCTTCATTTCACCGGCGTAACGCATGCCGGCGATCAGCACTTTTTTCTGGGCGAAGTTGATGATCACGCAACCGTCGGAGTTGGTGCCGTCACGCTCAGGCACGCACTCGAAGTTGGCCACGTTCAGCACTTGCCACTCTTCACGACCGGCCGGGTTGTACTGGGCCGGGTTGATGAACAGGCAACGACCGAACAGGTTCTGCCAGGCAGTCTGGGTGGTCATTTTCACGGCCAGGTAGTGATCTTCAGCCGCACCTACATGCACGTGGGAAACAAAGTGCTCTTGCGCGTTGTTGAACGCCTCGACACGAGCCCACAGCGCGTCGAACTTGTCGGCCGGGAACTTGCGGTTGATCGGGCCCCAGGCGATGGCGGCCTGGGTGGAAGGCTCTTCAACGATGAAACGATCGACTGGCGAACGGCCGGTGCGATGACCGGTGCGAACGACCAGAGCGCCGGTATCGGCAAGCTCGCCCTCACCGCGTTGCAGGGCTTCTTTAACCAGATCATCAACACTCAGATCGGTGTACACGGCGTTATTGGCTTGCGTCATGAGGTTCCCCGTCGGCCAGTGGCCGAGTGTGCTCCAAACGTTTTGTAGTAGAAAGTCGTGCACTACTACCGCGAAAAAAGTGGGCCGGATTATGCCAGAAAAGCCCAAAAAGAGTAGGGTCCTCCCGTCGTAACGGCGAAATTCCGTCGTTACGCAGTGAATTTACCTGCGCTGAACCGTTTTAGTGCCGGGTATCTGACGGCGTGTCGACGCCCGCGCCAGCGAACAATTGAGCAATATCGGCCGCATCGAACAGGTACCGCTGGTTGCAGAACTGGCAATCGATCTCGACTTCGCCACCGCGTTCGGCCACCAGTGCCTGCGCATCTTCCAGTCCCAGACTGACCAGCGCATTGCCCGAGCGTTCCCGAGAGCAGCTGCAACGGAAGCGCAGGTTCTGCACATCGAACAGGCGCACTTGCTCTTCGTGGTAGAGGCGATGCAGAACGGTTTCGTTGTCCAGGCTCAGCAATTCATCGGCGGTCAGGGTGCTGGCCAGTGCGGTGATGTGCTGCCAGCTGGCGGCGCGCTCTTCTTCGTCTTTCAGACGGTCGGCCGGCAGTTGCTGCAGCAGCATGCCGCGGGCACGACGGCCGTCGGCGAACAGCTTGAAGCGCGTGCCGACCTGTTGCGACATGACGAAATAATTGGTGAAGCATTCCGACAGTGTTTCACCATCAAGGTCGACGATGCCCTGATAACGCTGGCCGATCGTCGGGTCGACAGTCAGGGTCAGGTCACCGCCCGGCATCAGGTCGGCAAGGGTCGCATCCGCAGCGATCTGCTCGGCGTTGTAACGCGCCAGACCACGGATCTCGCGCTCGCTGGAGCACTCGATCATCAGCAGCGGAATCGGGCCTTCGGAGCGCGCCTGCAGAATCAGCAAGCCATCGAATTTCAGGGTGCCCACCAGCAACGAGGCGGCCGCCATCAGTTCGCCCAGCAACTGCGCGACCGGCTCCGGGTACGGGTGCTTGGCGAGGACTTCGGCGTAGCTGCGCTCCAGCGCCACCAGTTCGCCGCGAGTGTCGCTGTCATCGAAGATGAAGCGTTGGGTGTAATCGGTATCCGGGAGATCGGTCATAGGTCTGGGTATCTGAATGAGATGACAAAATGGTTACAAAACGTGAAAATTTGCGCTTCCTGGCACCCATTTTGGTGCCAAATGTTCTGCCACGGGAGGCATTTTATGAACAATCCGGGTTTGTTCCAATCAAGGTGGAACCTCGGCCGGCTGGTTCTGTGTAACGTAGTGCCATTGGCGCTACTGGCTTTCTGGTTATGGCCTACGGGTCAGATGCTGTGTGTGATTTTCGACGAGTGGCTGTTCCGCTCACTCAATGCACCACTGGCCAGCAACCCCATATGGCTCCACATCTGGGCAATTGCAAGTCTGCGCCCGTTCGACATCGTTGTCGGGCTGATCCTGCTGACGCTGCTGATCAAGGGCGACTGGGTGTTCAAGGCCATTGACGTACGTCGCGCGTTCTTTGGTTTTTTCTCGATTCTGCTGCTGATGGTGGTCATCCGCGCGCTGTTTTCCAAATTCGCCGATTCCATGGACTGGCAGCACAGCAGTCCGTCGATGGTGCTTGAGGGTGCGGTGCACCTCAGTGACTACTTTCCACATCTGGAAAAAGCCTGGGAGCTGAAGGATCGCTCCAGCCAGAGCTTCCCCGGTGACCACGCTTCGGTGCTGCTGATCTGGGCGCTGTTCATGGGCGTGTTCAGTCGCACGGCCGGCCAGTTCCTGACGGTGTGGGGCCTGACGCTGCTGTTCATGCTGCCGCGTCTGGTGGCCGGCGCGCATTGGGGCCAGGACGATTACATCGGCGGCATGCTGCTGGCGGTATGGGCGTTGGGCTGGGGTTACTACACGCCGTTTGCCTATCACGCGGCGAATTTCTGGATGAAGGTAACCGCGCCGATTTTCGCGCTGCTGGGCAAGCTGCCGGTGGTTTCGCGGATGAGTGTGGTGTCCGCTACAAACTGACAGTTATGTGCAATACCTGTGGCGAGGCAGCTTGCTCCCTCGCCACAATGGTGTTCGACGCAAACTAGTTGTCGTTACTGCTACCACGAAATTTAAACAGATCCCGCCGCTGCTTCTTGCTCGGCTTGCCGTCGGTGCTCACGCTCAACGCCCCGGCCTTGCGCATCGCCGCAGCCGCTTCACGCTTGGCAACACTGGCCTCGGTCTCGGTATACAGCGCCTGCGCCTCGGGTGCGCCGCGACGCACGATCGACAAGGCTTCAACCTTCACCGTACGTTCTTCAAAACCGGTGCGAATCTGGAATTCGTCGCCAATGCGTGGCTCTTTGCCAGGCTTGCAGCGCTCCCCTCGGCAATGCACCTTGCCACTCTCGATGGCGGCTTTGGCCAAGGCTCGGGTTTTATAAAAACGCGCCGCCCACAACCATTTATCGAGACGGACCTTGTCGTCCTCTTCGCTTTTTTGTGCCATGGAATTTCCTCATTCTGAAATATTGATGAACTGTACTACCGTTTCTGTCGTGCCATGAATTACGCCGTCCCGGATTACAATGCGCACCACCCGACGCCTGCTGCTGGCGTCGGCGATCCGGGCCGTAGATATCTGTCGCCTTTTAACCATTATTCTGCGTGAATACCGCGAATTCGGCCGTACGCGGCCCGAGCGGTTTCTGCCGGTTGAGTACCTTTGAAGACATTTGACCATTTGACCGTTGTCGGTCTGCGCGAGTGGGTGGCGCTCCCGGATCTGGGAGTCGCCGGCCTGCGGGCGAAAATCGACACCGGCGCCAGCACCTCCAGTCTGCACGCCACCGACATCGAGCCGTTCGAACGCGACGGCGAGAAGTGGGTGCGCTTCACCGCGCACCTGGGCACGGTCGTGCAATTGCGTCACCGGCGCTGCGAAGCACCGCTGGTCACGCGCAAAACCATTAAAAGCTCCAACGGCCAGGCCCAGGTGCGCTACGTGATCAGCACCACCCTGGCCCTTGGTGATCGGGTGTGGGCCGTCGAGTTCACCCTCGCCTGCCGCAAGTCCATGCGCTATCGCCTGTTGCTCGGTTCAAAAGCCTTGATCGACGGCCAGCTGGTGGTCAATCCGGGCATCAAATATGTACAAGACAAGCCGGTGTTCCCGGTATCTACCTCCTCCACAGGTGTTGCATGAAGATCGCTGTGCTGTCGCGGAATCCGCGTCTGTATTCCACCCGTCGTCTGGTCGAAGCCGGCACCGAACGCGGGCATGAAATGGTCGTGATCGACACCTTGCGCGCCTACATGAACATCGCCAGCCACAAGCCGCAGATCCACTACCGCGGCAAACCGCTGGAAGGCTTCGACGCGGTGATCCCGCGGATCGGCGCGTCGGTGACGTTCTATGGCTGCGCGGTGTTGCGCCAGTTTGAAATGATGGGGGTGTTTCCGCTCAACGAATCGGTGGCCATCGCCCGCTCGCGGGACAAATTGCGTTCGTTGCAACTGCTGTCGCGTCGCGGCATCGGCCTGCCGGTAACTGGATTCGCCCATTCGCCGGACGACATTCCCGACCTGATCGACATGGTCAACGGCGCGCCGCTGGTGATCAAGGTGCTGGAAGGCACCCAGGGCATCGGCGTGGTGCTGTGCGAAACAGCGACGGCGGCGGAGTCGGTGATCGAGGCGTTCATGGGCCTGAAGCAGAACATCATGGTCCAGGAATACATCAAGGAGGCCGGCGGCGCGGACATCCGCTGCTTCGTGGTCGGCGACAAGGTGATCGCGGCGATGAAGCGTCAGGCCAAACCGGGTGAGTTCCGCTCCAACCTGCACCGCGGCGGCAGCGCCAGCCTGATCAAGATCACCCCGGAAGAACGCATGACCGCATTGCGTGCGGCCAAGGTCATGGGCCTGGCAGTGGCGGGTGTGGATATCCTGCGTTCCAATCACGGGCCGCTGGTGATGGAAGTGAACTCGTCACCGGGCCTGGAAGGGATCGAGACCACCACCGGCAAGAACGTGGCGGGGATCATCATCGAGCACCTTGAGAAGAATGGCGGGCCGAATATGACCCGTACCAAAGGCAAGGGCTAAAGCCAGCTTCAAGCGGCAAGCCCCAAGCGACAAGTAAAGTCGCTCTTGCTTGCCGCTTGTAGCTTGTAGCTTGTAGCTTGTAGCTTGTAGCTTGTAGCTGCTTCTATACCGCATCCCGAGGAAGCATCAACCCCAACGGCAACCTTACCCGCGCCTCCAGCCCGCCCCCGGACCGGTTGCGCAGCTCGACATTGCCGCCATGCATCGACGCAATCCGCTTCACGATCGCCAACCCCAACCCGGTACCCTTGCCGCCCCGCGCGCGGTCGCCACGGGTGAACGGGTTGAAGATCGCCTCAAGCTCCGACGGATCGATCCCCGCGCCACGGTCCATCACACTCAGCACCACATACGGCGCGCTGGTGTCACCGGACACATAGGCCGCGACCTCGACACCACTGCCAGCATGGTTCAGAGCGTTGCCGATCAGGTTATTGAGCAGACGCTTCATCGACACCCGACGCAGCGGGAACGGCTGGATCGGTTCCAGACGCAGACGTACTTTCTCTTCATTCTGGTTGTACGGCGCTGCCACCTCACGCACCAGATCGCTCAGGTCCACCTCTTCTACCGACTCGTCGCGACCATCACGAATGAACGCGAGGAACTGGTCGAGAATCGCGTCCATGTCTTCGATGTCGCGCACCATGTCGTCAGTCAGGTCATTGCGATCGCCCATCAGCTCCAGTGACAGCCGTAAGCGGGTCAGCGGCGTGCGCAAGTCGTGGGACACCCCCGCCAGCATCAGCTCGCGTTCGCGACCGGCCTGCTCAACGTCTTCGGCCATCTGGTTGAAGGCGCGATACACCTCGGTCATCTCACTCGGTGTGTCACTGATCGGCAGACGAACGCTGCGGCCCTGGCCGAGTTGCCGTGCGGCATACACCAGACGCTTCAATGGTTGGTTGAGCTGACTGACGAAAATCCATGCCGACGCGGTCGACAGCAAACCGATCGCCAGGAACCAGCCAAGCACGTTCCAGATTTTCTGCCCGCGCAACGGATGCGGGTAAAGCGGCACTTTCAGCCAGCCATCACCGAGGCTCGGTGCGCGCACCCACAACGCCGGTGGCGAATGCATGCGCAAACGCACTTCGGTGTCGGCCCCCAGCTCCGCCTGCATCTGGCGCTGATAGATTTCACTGTACGGCCAGTGCTGCTCGCCTTCCGGCACACCGGCGCCGACCACCCGGATCAGGGTTGCAGCATCAGCAATCTTTGCACGGTTTTCCTCATCGGCGGCCCAATAGGCGCGCAGCGTCAGAGCGACGCCGTGGCTGTATTGGCGATCCACCAGCACGTCCTCGTTCATCAACAGATAAACCAGGGTCAGCGCCTTGGAAAACAGCACGACGATGAGCACCAGCCAAAGGGTGCGGGAGAAAAAACTTTGGGGGAACCAGACGGGGGTTTTCATCGCTAACCGTTACACACTTGCAGGAGCGAGCCATGCTCGCATATTGCGGATCGCGAGTCTGTGGACACGGTCAATCGACCACCCTGCAGACCCGCTCCTACAAATCACCGATCACTTGGTGGCGGTGCCATCCGGTACGAACACGTAGCCCACGCCCCAGACAGTCTGGATGTAGCGTGGTTTGGACGGGTCGGGTTCGATCATCCGGCGCAGACGGGAAATCTGCACGTCGATGGAACGCTCCAGGGCATCCCACTCGCGGCCACGGGCCAGGTTCATCAGTTTGTCGCGGGTCAGCGGCTGACGCGCGTTCATCACCAGGGCCTTGAGTACCGCAAACTCACCGGTGGTGAGCATGTGCACTTCGTCGCCACGCTTCAATTCGCGGGTCGCCAGCGACAATACGTAATCACCGAAGGTGACATTTTCGTCTTCGCTGCCCGGCGCACCCGGCACCGGCGCGGCCTGACGACGCAGTACTGCCTTGACCCGAGCCATCAGCTCGTCCGGGTTGAACGGTTTGGCCAGGTAATCGTCGGCGCCCAGTTCCAGGCCCTTGATACGGCTCATCTCATCGCCCTTGGCGGTGAGCATGATGATCGGAATCTGGTTGTTCGCGGCACGCAGACGGCGGCACGCGGTCAGACCGTCTTCGCCCGGCAGCATCAGGTCGAGGACGACCAGGTTGAACACTTCACGCGACAGCAGACGATCCATCTGCTCGGTGTTCGGTACGGTGCGGGCACGGTAGCCCTTGCTGACGAAAAAACGTTCCAGCAGGCTGCTCAGACCCGGATCGTCGTCAACAATAAGAATTTTTTCGCCTTCAGCATTATTTACAGTGCTGCTCATTGGATGCTCCTTTTAGCTCGGCGCGCATTATGGCGTAGCTGCCGTTATACGCACCGTGTGCATTGTTAGCAGATTTTTCCTTCACTGCCAGAAAACCGGGGTTTATGCCTACAGACTGCTACACCCCCGAATGACAGAACGCTGGTTATAATGCGCGGCGTTTTGTGCCAGGCAACGTCTGAATCGTTACCGCAGGTGGCCGCGATTTTTTCCGGGCCTGCGCAGTAATTGTTCGATTTCACGGGTCAATGGGGAGCCTTTTGACCCAGGCAGCGGCAATTTTCTAGCCGCTCAACCAGACTCCGGGCCTTTATTTCCGTGCCTGCGAGCCTGCTTTCACAATATGTCAGGTGGTTTTATGGACAGCATCAACAGCCGCATCGCCGAGGAACTCGGCGTACGCCCGCAACAGGTCGAAGCGGCCGTCGCGCTACTCGATGAAGGCTCTACCGTTCCCTTCATCGCCCGTTACCGGAAAGAAGTCACCGGCAGCCTCGATGACACCCAACTGCGTCATCTGGAAGAGCGTCTGCGCTACCTGCGAGAACTCGACGAACGGCGCATCAGCATCCTCGCCAGCATCGAAGAGCAAGGCAAACTCACCCCAGCCCTTGAGCGCGACATCAAGCTCGCCGACACCAAGACCCGCCTCGAAGACTTGTACCTGCCGTACAAGCAGAAGCGCCGCACCAAGGGCCAGATCGCCCTGGAAGCCGGCCTCGGCGAGCTGGCAGACGGCCTGTTCAACGACCCGAACCTGACCCCGGAAGCCGAAGCCGCACGTTTCGTCGACGCCGAAAAAGGCGTGGCCGATGTGAAGGCTGCGCTCGAAGGCGCCAAGTACATCCTGATGGAGCGCTTCGCCGAAGACGCCAGCCTGCTGGAAAAGCTGCGTAACTTCCTCAAGCAGGAAGCGACCATCAGCGCCCGCGTCATCGCCGGCAAGGAAGAAGAAGGCGCCAAGTTCCGCGACTACTTCGAACACGACGAACCGCTGAAAAGCATGCCGTCGCACCGCGCGCTCGCCATTTTCCGTGGTCGCAACGAAGGCATCCTCAGCTCTGCGCTGAAAGTCGGCGACGAACTGCCGGGCACCATGCACCCGTGCGAGGGCATGATCGGCCAGCAATTCGGCATCCAGAACCAGAACCGCCCGGCCGACAAATGGCTCGGTGAAGTGGTGCGCTGGACGTGGAAGGTCAAGCTCTACACCCACCTGGAAACCGACCTGCTCGGCGAGCTGCGCGACGGCGCCGAAACCGAGGCGATCAACGTTTTCGCCCACAACCTGCACGACCTGCTGTTGGCCGCTCCGGCCGGCCCACGCGCGACCCTGGGCCTCGACCCGGGCCTGCGTACCGGCTGCAAGGTCGCGGTGGTGGATTCCACCGGCAAACTGCTGGATCACGCCACGGTTTACCCGCACGTGCCGCACAACAAGTGGGATCAGACCATCGCGATCCTGGCCGCCCTGTGCGCCAAGCACTCGGTTGACCTGATCGCGATCGGCAACGGCACCGCCAGCCGCGAAACCGACAAACTGGCGATCGAGCTGATCAAAAAATATCCAGCGATGAAGATGACCAAGGTCATGGTGTCCGAGGCGGGCGCATCGGTGTACTCGGCGTCGGAACTGGCGGCCAAGGAATTCCCGGATCTGGACGTGTCGATCCGTGGCGCGGTATCGATTGCCCGCCGCCTGCAGGATCCACTGGCGGAGTTGGTGAAGATCGATCCGAAATCCATTGGCGTCGGCCAGTACCAGCACGACGTGTCGCAGCTGAAACTGGCGCGCGGTCTGGATGCGGTGGTCGAAGACTGTGTGAACGCCGTCGGCGTCGATGTGAACACCGCTTCGGTGGCATTGCTGGCGCGGATCTCCGGCCTCAACGCGACCCTGGCGCAGAACATCGTCGCCCACCGTGACGAACACGGCGCGTTCAAAACCCGTGCGGCGCTGAAGAAAGTCGCGCGTCTGGGTGAAAAAACCTTCGAACAGGCGGCAGGCTTCCTGCGCGTGATGAACGGCGACAACCCGCTGGATTCCTCGGCCGTTCACCCGGAAGCCTATCCGCTGGTGCAGCGCATTGCCGCTGAAACCGACCGCGACATTCGCTCGCTGATCGGCGATGCCGCGTTCCTCAAGCGCCTGGATCCGAAGAAATTCACCGACGAGACCTTCGGTCTGCCAACCGTCACTGACATCCTGCAAGAATTGGAAAAACCGGGCCGCGACCCGCGTCCAGAGTTCAAGACCGCCGAGTTTCAGGAAGGCGTCGAAGACCTCAAAGACCTGCAACTGGGGATGATCCTCGAAGGTGTCGTCACCAACGTGACCGCGTTCGGTGCATTCGTCGACATCGGCGTGCATCAGGACGGTCTGGTGCACATCTCGGCGCTGTCGGAGAAGTTCATCAAGGACCCACGCGAAGCGGTGAAGGCCGGTGACGTGGTGAAAGTGAAGGTCATGGAAGTCGACATCCCGCGCAAACGCGTTGGCCTGTCGATGCGCATGAGCGACACCCCGGGCGAGAAAATCGACGGTGCCCGTGGCTCACGTCCGGGCTCGGCACCGCGCCAGTCTTCGGGCAACGCGCCGCGCAAGGAAACGGCTACCACAGCGCCGGTGAACAACGCCATGGCTTCGCTGTTCGCCAACGCCAAGCAGTTGAAGAAACGTTGATGGAAATTCCGGCCGGGCTCGTCGAGAGCGCGTTTTTCAAGCTGTTGGGCTGCCGCCTGCACAGCCTGGAAACCGGGGTGGCGCAAGTCGCCCTGGTGCTGGAACCCGAACTGCGCAACCGTGGCGGCAAGTTGCACGGTGGCGCGCTGTTCAGTCTGGTCGACATCGCCATGGGGCTGGCCTGTTCCAGCACTCACGGCTTCGATCAGCAGAGCGCGACCATCGAGTGCAAGATCAACTATATCCGCGCCGTCTCCGACGGCGAGGTGCTGTGCACGGCCCGGGTGATCCACCCAGGCCGCCGCACGCTGGTGGTCGAGGCCGACGTGATGCAGGGCGACAAACTGGTCGCAAAAGCGCAAGGCACGTTCGCTGTGTTGTAGCTTGTCGTCATCAATTTGAGTTAATTTCGGCGCAACGAACCTTGTGGGGAGCACCTGTGGCGAGGGGGCTCGCCCCCGTTTGAGTGCTTAGCACTCACAAAAATTTTGGAAACTCAGAGATTTTGGGGTTGCTTCGCAACCCAACGGGGCAAGCCCCCTCGCCACAGAAGCTCCCACAGGGATTGTGCAGTTCTTGACCGACCGGCAAATGGCCTGCCGCTAAAAACCAGGCGAAAACGCCAGTTTCAACTTCACCCTTGTAGACCGTCCTGCCCACCCCCATATTGGGGCGACTGACGCGTGAAGGAATCCAAATTGAGCGAACTTCTCAACCGCCGCCTGGCTCTGCTCGGCGAGCGCGCCAACCTCTCTCTGCTCGAACAGTGCCTCCACGGTATCGAACGTGAATGCCTGCGCGTGACCAGCGAAGGTCGACTGGCGCAAACGCCGCACCCGGAAGCCTTGGGTTCCGCGCTGACCAATGAACAGATCACCACCGACTATTCCGAGTCGCTGCTGGAATTCATCACGCCCGCCCTGCCCGACCCGGCTGACACCCTGGCGAGCCTGGACAAGATTCATCGCTTCGCCTACAGCAAGCTCGGCAACGAGTACCTGTGGAGTCCATCGATGCCGTGCCCGTTGCCGGCCGAGGAAGACATCCCGATCGCCTATTACGGCACCTCCAACATCGGTCAGCTCAAGTACGTCTACCGCAAGGGCCTGGCCCTGCGTTACGGCAAGACCATGCAGTGCATCGCCGGGATTCACTACAACTTTTCCCTGCCGGAAAAGCTCTGGCCACTGCTGCGCGAAGCCGAGGGTTTCGTCGGCACCGACCGTGATTTCCAGTCGTCGTCCTACATCGCGCTGATCCGCAACTTCCGCCGCTACAGCTGGTTGCTGATGTACCTGTTCGGCGCCTCGCCGGCACTGGACGCCGGCTTCCTGCGCGGCCGTTCGCACCAGTTGGAACAGCTGGATCCGGACACCCTGTACCTGCCGTACGCCACCAGCCTGCGCATGAGCGACCTCGGTTACCAGAGCAACGCCCAGGCCGGTCTGACGCCGTGCTACAACGATCTGGCGAGCTACACCGACAGCCTGCGCACAGCCGTGGCCACGCCGTATGCGCCGTACGTTGAAGTCGGCACGCACAAGGATGGCGAATGGGTTCAGTTGAACACCAACATCCTGCAGATCGAAAACGAGTACTACTCCAACATCCGCCCGAAACGCGTGACCTACACCGGCGAGCGGCCGATCCAGGCGCTGATGGCCCGTGGCATCCAGTACGTCGAAGTGCGCTGCCTGGACATCAACCCGTTCTTGCCGATGGGTATCGACGTCACCGAGTCGCGCTTCCTCGACGCGTTCCTGCTGTATTGCGCGCTGAACGACAGTCCGCTGCTGACCAATACCACGTGCGGCAACGCCACTTCGAACTTCCTCAGCGTGGTCAAGGAAGGTCGCCGTCCGGGCCTGCAATTGCAGCGCGACGGTCAGGCGGTCGACCTCAAGGAATGGGCAGGCGAACTGCTGGAAAAAATCGCTCCGCTGGCAGCCCTGCTCGATCAGAGCCATGGCGGCGAGGCGCACAGCAAGGCACTGGACGCACAACTGGCCAAGGTCAGCAACCCGTCCCTGACTCCGTCGGCGCAGGTGCTGGCCGCGATGGCCGAGCACAAGGAAAGCTTCGCGCAATTCTCCCTGCGTCAGAGCCAGGCGCATGCTGAATTCTTCCGCAGTGAGCCGTTGAGCGCCGATGAACAAGCGAAGTTTGAGGCGCTGGCACGTTCGTCGCTGGCACAGCAAGCGGAGCTGGAGCAGAACGAGGTTGGCGATTTCGACGTGTTTGTCGGGTCGTATCAGGCGAGCATTCTGGCGATCAGCAATTAAGCGTTGTCGATAAAAAAGATCGCAGCCTGCGGCAGCTCCTACAGGATCAACATTGATCCCATGCAGGAGCTGCCGCAGGCTGCGATCTTTTGATCCTTTAGATTTTTCCGCTCATAAGCTAAGTCTAAAAAGTTATTTATTTTTAGTTTCTTAGATCATTTAGTCTCCTTTCACGCCGATCGTCGGTCGCCTGATTTGGAGCACTCCCCCATGAAACTGAATTTCCCGCTTCGCCTGCTGGCCGTGGCCTCGCTGGCTGCTGCGAGCTTTCTGGCGCAGGCCGCCGACCTCACCGTCGCTTACCAGACCACCGTTGACCCGGCGAAAGTCGCGCAGGCCGATGGCGCTTACGAGCGAGCCACCAAGGCCGACATCAGCTGGCGCAAGTTCGACAACGGCGCCGACATCATCGCCGCCATCGCCTCCGGTGACGTGCAGATCGGTTACCTCGGTTCCAGCCCGCTGACCGCCGCCATCACCCGCAAGGTCCCGGTGGAAACCTTCCTCATCGCCACACAGATCGGCGCCGCCGAAGCACTGGTCGCTCGCGACGGTTCCGGCATCAAGACCCCGCAGGATCTGGTCGGCAAGAAAATCGCCGTGCCGTTCGTGTCCACCGGTCACTACAGCCTGCTCGCGGCGCTGAAGCACTGGAACATCGATCCGTCGAAAGTCACCGTACTCAACCTTGCCCCGCCAGCGATTATCGCCGCGTGGAAACGCGGTGACATCGATGCCACTTACGTTTGGGACCCGGCCCTCGGTGTCGCCAAGGAAAACGGCAAGGTGTTGATCACCTCCGGCGAACTGGCCAAATTCGGTGCGCCGACGTTCGATGCGTGGATCGTGCGCAAGGACTTCGCCGAGAAGCACCCGGACATCGTCACCGCGTTCGCCAAGGTCACCCTCGACGCCTACGCCGACTACCGCAAGGATCCAAAAGCCTGGCTCGCCGATCAGTCCCACGTCGACAAACTGGTGAAACTCTCCGGCGCCAAGGCCAGCGACATTCCGCTGCTGCTGCAAGGCAACGTCTACCCGCTGGCGGCTGATCAAGTGATCACCCTCGGCACACCAACCACCAAGGCCATCACCGACACCGCCGCGTTCCTCAAGGAGCAAGGCAAGGTCGAAGCCGTACTGCCGGACTACGCGCCGTACGTCAGCGCCAAATACATCACCCACTGATCGGGAGGTAACCGCGATGGCCTTGCTACAGCTGGAGCGCATCAGCGCACAGTATCCCGGCAGCCTGGAACCTGTGCTGGCGGACATTTCCCTGACCCTCGGGCCTCAGCAGTTGCTGGTCGCCCTCGGCCCGTCCGGCAGTGGCAAGACCTCGCTGTTGAACCTGATTGCCGGCTTCGTCGAACCCAGCGCCGGGCGCATCACCCTCGACGGCGAGCCGGTCAAAGGTCCGAGCGCCGAACGTGGCGTGGTGTTCCAGGACGACGCTCTGCTGCCCTGGCAGGACGTGCTGGCCAACGTCGCTTTCGGCCTGGAACTGGCCGGCGTCGCCAAGGACAAGCGCGAAAAAATCGCCCGGGAAATGCTCGCGCTGGTCGATCTCACAGGCTTTGAAAATCGCCGTATCTGGCAGCTCTCCGGCGGCCAGAAACAACGCGTCGGCCTGGCCCGCGCCCTCGCCGCCGACCCGCGCGTGCTGCTGATGGACGAACCCTTCGGCGCCCTCGACGCGTTCACCCGCGAACAGATGCAGGAGCTGTTGCTGCAAGTCTGGCAGCGCACCGCCAAACCGGTGTTCCTGATTACCCACGACATCGAAGAAGCGGTGTTCCTCGCCACTGACCTGATTCTGCTGGCGCCGAATCCGGGGCAGATCGTCGAGCGTCTGCACCTGGATTTCGGTCAGCGGTACGCCGCCGGTGAGTCGGCGCGGGCGATCAAGTCCGACCCGCGGTTTATCGAAACCCGCGAGCACGTGCTGAGCAAAGTGTTCTCGCAACGCAGCGCCGTTCAGCGGCAGGAGCGCGCATGAGCAGTTACGACGTTTCCGCCCCGGCGGTGAAAACCCCATCGGTGGCGATTCCCGTGCGCCGCAGCCTCAGCACGCGCTGGATCAGCCTGCTGACCTTGTTCGTCTTGCTGGTGATCTGGTGGGCAGTGACCGCCAGCGGTTTGATCGAACCGCTGTTCCTGCCACCACCGTCCGCCGTGCTGCAAAAAGGCTGGTTGCTGGCAACCACGGGCTACATGGATTCGACCTTGTGGCAGCACCTGGGCGCGAGCCTGAGCCGCATTGGCCTGGGCCTCGGTTTCGCGATTCTGACCGCTGTGCCGGTGGGCATTGCCATCGGCGCCAACCGTATCGCCCGTGGTGTGCTCGATCCGCTGATCGAGTTCTACCGGCCGATTCCGCCACTGGCATATCTGCCGCTGATCGTGATCTGGTGCGGCATCGGTGAGTTGTCGAAAGTGCTGCTGATCTACCTGGCGATTTTCGCACCGATTGCCATCGCTACCGCGACTGGCGTGCGCACCGTCGACCCGGCCAAACTGCGTGCTGCACAGTCGCTGGGCGCCACTCGCGCCCAGCTGATCCGCCACGTGATTTTGCCCAGCGCCCTGCCGGACATTCTCACCGGCGTGCGCATTGGTCTGGGGGTTGGCTGGTCGACGCTGGTCGCCGCCGAACTGATCGCCGCCACCAGTGGGTTGGGCTTCATGGTGCAGTCGGCCGCGCAGTTCCTGGTTACCGATGTGGTGGTGCTGGGGATTCTGGTCATCGCCCTGATCGCGTTCGCCATGGAAATGGGCCTGCGCGCCCTGCAGCGCAAACTGGTGCCGTGGCACGGCCAGGCACACTGACAAATTTGATGTGGATCCCCTGTAGGAGTGAGCCTGCTCGCGATTGCGGTGTGTCATTCACCACAGCGTTGACTGTCAGCCTGCAATCGCGAGCAGGCTCACTCCTACAAAAGCTTGAACCCCGAATTTGAAGAGAACCACCATGAGCAGCCTGACCATCACCCCCTTAAGCTCAGCCCTCGGCGCACAGATCAGCGGCGTCGACATCAGCCAGCCGTTGAACCTGGAACAGCGCGACGCCATTGAGCAGGCGCTGCTCAAGTACCAAGTGCTGTTCTTCCGCAACCAGCCGATCGAGCCATCACAACAGGCGCGTTTCGCCGCGTACTTCGGCGACCTGCACATTCACCCGATCTACCCGAACGTGCCGGAGCAGCCGGAAGTGCTGATCCTCGACACCGCCGTCACCGACGTGCGCGACAACGCGATCTGGCACACCGACGTGACCTTCCTGCCAACCCCGGCGATGGGCGCGGTACTCAGCGCCAAACTGCTGCCGGAGTTCGGTGGCGACACGTTGTGGGCCAGCGGAATCGCTGCGTATGAAGCGCTGTCGGTGCCGCTGAAAACCTTGCTCGAAGGGCTGACCGCGACTCACGACTTCACCCGCTCGTTTCCGCTGGAGCGCTACGGCAATACGCCAGATGCCCTGGCGCAGTGGGAAGAGGCGCGGCGCAAGAATCCGCCGTTGTCGCACCCGGTGATCCGCACCCATCCGGTGAGTGGCCGCCGTTCGTTGTTCGTCAACGAAGGCTTCACCTCGAAGATCAACGAGCTGTCGGAAACCGAGAGCGAGGCGATTCTGAAGTTTCTGTTCGCTCACACGACGCGCCCCGAATTCACCCTTCGCTGGCGCTGGCAGAAAGACGACATTGCGTTCTGGGACAACCGCGTGACCCAGCATTACGCGGTGGATGATTACCGCCCGGCTCGACGGGTGATGCAGCGGGCTACGGTGTTGGGGGATGTGCCTTACTTTTAAGATCAAAAGATCGCAGCCTGCGGCAGCTCCTACATTGGAACGCGTTCCTCTGTAAGAGCTGCCGCAGGCTGCGATCTTTTGCTTTACTGATTACTCAGCCGTCGAAGGCTTCTCCCAAAGATTGATCCCGCCCTCCTGGGCAAACCGGTCAATCTCCGCCAATTCTTCAGCACTGAAACTCAGGTTGTTCAACGCCCCGACGTTCTCGATGATCTGCTCTGGCCGGCTCGCGCCGATCAGGGCCGAGGTCACCCGCGGATCACGCAGGGTCCACGCCAGCGCCAGTTGCGCCAGGCTCTGGCCACGGCGCTTGGCGATTTCGTTCAACGCGCGCACGTGCGCGATGTTGGCCTCGGACAAGTGCGAAGCCTGCAACGAGCCGCCGCCCGGACGATTGACCCGCGCATCCGCCGGCACGCCGTTGAGGTATTTGTCGGTCAGCAAGCCCTGCGCCAGCGGGGTGAAGGCGATGACGCCGGCACCGAGTTCGTCGGTGGTGTCGAGCAGGTCTTTTTCCACCCAGCGATTGAGCAGGTTGTACGCCGGCTGATGAATCAGCAATGGCACTTTCCACTCTTTGAGCAGCGCGGCGATCTCGCGGGTTTTCACCCCGGAGTACGACGAGATACCGATGTACAACGCCTTGCCCTGTTGCACGGCGGTGGCGAGGGCGCTGGCGGTTTCTTCCAGCGGGGTGTCCGGGTCGAAGCGGTGCGAATAGAAGATATCGACATAGTCCAGGCCCAGACGCTGCAGGCTCTGATCGAGGCTGGCCAGCACGTATTTTCGCGAACCGCCGCCCTGCCCGTAAGGACCAGGCCACATGTCCCAACCGGCCTTGCTCGAGATGATCAGCTCATCGCGGTACTGCTTGAAATCTTCACGCAACAGGCGACCGAAATTGATCTCGGCGCTGCCGTACGGCGGGCCGTAGTTGTTGGCGAGGTCGAAGTGGTTGATCCCCAGATCGAACGCGGTGCGCAGCAACGCGCGCTGGGTGTCGATCGGCGTGCTGTCACCGAAGTTGTGCCACAGGCCCAGCGACAGCGCCGGCAGCACCAGACCGCTGCGGCCAACGCGGCGGTAAGGAATGGAGTCGTAGCGGTTTTCGGCAGCGGTATAAGTCATCGAATCCTCTCTTGTTTGATTGACAGCAAATTGAGGGTGAATCCCAACCTGTGGCGAGGGAGCTCGCTCCCGCTCGGTTGCGCAGCAAGCGCAAATCCATCCATCGTGAATTGCCTGAATGAATGCGGCTGCAGGTTTTTGGGGCGGCTTCGCAGCCCAGCGGGAGCAAGCTCCCTCGCCACAAAAAGTGATCTACACAAATCTGTTTTGGGGTCGGGCCAGGCCCAGGTTCTGGCGCAAGGTCCGCCCCTCATACTCGGTTCTGAACAGCCCACGCCGCTGCAGTTCCGGAACCACGCCATGGGCAAAGTCTTCCAGCCCGCCCGGCAGGTGCGGCACCAACACGTTGAAACCATCCGCCGCGCCCTGTTCGAACCACTCCTGCAAGCGGTCAGCGATCTGCACCGGGGTGCCGATCAGGCTGTAATGCCCGCGTCCGCCGGCAATCTTGCGCCCGAGTTCGGCGAGCGTCAGGTGCTCCCGCCCTGCCAGTTCAGTGAGCAATTTCTGCCGGCTCTGCTGCCCGCTGTCGGTCAGCGACAACGCCGGTAACGGCCCGTCCAGCGGGTACTTCGACAGGTCGAAGTTGCCCAGCATACGCCCAAGCAAGGCGACGCCAACCTCCGGTTCGACCCATTGCTGAAACGTTTCACATTTTTCCTGTGCTTCGGCTTCCGTTTGCCCGACGACGACAAAAACCCCCGGCATGATTTTCAGCGAATCGGCACTGCGGCCGTACTTGGCCAGACGCCCCTTGAGATCGGCGTAAAACGCCTGTGCGCCGGCCAGCGAGGTCTGCGCGGTGAACACCACCTCAGCGGTTTGCGCTGCCAGTTCACGCCCGGTTTCAGAAGAGCCGGCCTGCACGATCACCGGTTGCCCCTGCGGTGAACGGGCGACGTTCAGCGGGCCTTTCACCCGAAAGTGCTCGCCGACGTGATCCAGCACATGCAGCTTCGACGGGTCGTAATACGTGCCGCTGGCCTTGTCGCGAAGAAACGCATCGTCTTCCCAACTGTCCCACAGCCCGGTGACCACCTGATGAAACTCGCGGGCGCGGCTGTAGCGTTCGGCGTGACCGATGTGCTCGTCGCGACCGAAATTCAGCGCTTCGGCGGCATTGTCCGAGGTCACCAGATTCCACCCCGCGCGCCCGTCGGACAGGTGATCGAGTGAAGCGAATTTACGCGCCACATGGTACGGCTCGTTGTAGCTGGTGGTGGCCGTAGCGATCAGACCGATGTGCTCGGTGACCGCGCTGAGGGCCGAGAGCAGGGTCAGCGGTTCGAAGTGATCGGAGCGCGCCATGCGGCTGGCGATGTCCTGGGTCGGCGCGGCAACGCTGTCGGCGACGAACAGCGTGTCGAATTTTGCCGCCTCGGCAATCTGCGCCAGACGCTTGTAGTGGGCGAAATCCAGGCCGGCATTGGCCGGCACCTGAGGGTGACGCCACGCGGCGACGTGGTGCCCGGTGGCCATGAGAAACGCGCCGAGTTTCAACTGTCTGCTCATCTCAGAAGTCCTTGCGCAGTTGCACGCCGAAGTAGCGTTCGTCATCCCGTGGCACGGCACGGTAGATGTAGCTGCCGCCGCTGGCGAGCAGGGGCGAATAGGACTTGTCGGCGAGGTTCTTGCCCAGCAGCGCCACGCGCCAGCCGTTGGTGTAATCGGCGAGCGCGACGCTGGCGTTCCAGATGCCGTAGGCGCCTTGTTTGGTGTCGGCGTTCTGGCTGATGTCGTACTGCACTTCGCTCTGCCAGTTGTAGTCGGTGCCCAGTTCGATATCCAGACCGTTTTCCAGCGCAATGCTGTAGTCGGCGCGCACGTAGCTTTTCCAGTCCGGGCTGAACGGCAGCGGCTTGCCATTGACGTTGCACGACGCCGCCGCACCCGCCGGGCAGCTGAATTGATCGATGCGTGCACGGGTGTAAGCCAGTGCCCCGGAGAGCTTGAGTTGCTGGGTCGCTTGCAAGGCGTAATCGAGTTCGACGCCTTCGGTGCTGACGCTGCCGGCGTTGATCAGGCGCGTCACTACTTGCCCGGCAACGGTGTCGAAAAAGTTCGCCTGATAGTTGTCGTAGTCGCTGTGGAACACCGCAAGATTGGTGGTCAGCCGGTTGTTCCAGCTCGTGGCCTTGACCCCTGCCTCCCAGGTGTTGGAGGTTTCCGGTTTCAGCGCCTCGGTGTCACGCGGCTGCATGTTGAAGAACACGTTGTAGGCCGGGCCTTTGTAGCCGCGCGAATAGGTCAGGTACGTGGTGACGGCATCACTGAGGTCGTACTGCACGCCGAGACGACCGGACCAGCCGTCCTCGTCCACCGAACCGGAACTGCGGGTCGCCGGTTGAATGCCGCTGACCGTGGTCGCCGACGTCGAGACGCGGCGGTGATCGTATTCCAGCTCATCGTGGGTGTAGCGCAGGCCGGCGATGCCACGGAAGGCGGAAGTGAAGTTCAGCGTGGTTTCGCCGAACGCGGCGTAGCTGTCACTGGTGGTGCTGTAATCGGCGACGCCTCGGTCGGTGCGCGTGGTGGTGGTCAAGGTGCGTTGATACGTCTCGTCGTCCTTGCCGTGCATGTAGAACAGGCCGCCAACGTACTCGATAAATTCGCCTTTCGGCGAGGCCAGACGCAGCTCCTGCGAGTACTGGTCGAAGGCCAGATCGCCCTTGTCGGCAGTGCCGGGGAACGCTGCCGTCACGGTGCCGAGACGGTCGCCGTCCTGATACTGCGTGTTGTCCCAGCCGCGCCACGCGGTAATCGACGTCAGGGTGTAATCGCCCAGTTGCCAGTCGAGCTGGCCGGACAGGCCTTTGTTGGTGTCCTCGACATGGCTGCGGGTGTCGGTGTTGATGTCGCGGTTATGGCTGCTGGCGTAGACCGGGCTCAGCGCGTTGGCGAATGCCGGGGTCAGCGACTTGCTGACGACGCCGTTGGGGCCGTCGTCATGGGACTGCATGTAGTCGGCGATCAAGGTGAAGGTGACGTCGTCATTTGGGGTGAATTCGAGTTTGCCGCGCACGCCGCGATGGTTGTAGCCGTTGACCTCCTGCCCGTTGTGCTGGTTATCGACGTTGCCGTCGTAAGTGCCGAACAAAGTGCTGATCGAGCCCTTGAGTGTGTCCGGAATCAGGCTGCCGCCGATGCCGAAGCGGGTGCGGCTTTCGTTGCCGCTGTAGTACGACTGGTCGATGTAGCCGTGGGTCTCGTTGGTCGGCGCCTTGCTGGTGATGTTGAGCACACCGGCCGAGGCGTTTTTGCCGAACAGCGTGCCTTGCGGGCCGCGCAGGACTTCGACGCGCTCCAGATCCAGCAGATCGAGGGTCGATTGACCGGGACGCGCATAGACCACGCCGTCGATCACCGTGGCCACCGTTGGCTCGACGCCTGGAGAGGTAGAAATCGTGCCGACGCCACGCACGAACAACGAGGTGTCCTTGTTCGACGCGCCGGTGCGGAAATTCAGCGACGGCACTTGCTGGACGATGCTCGACACGCCGTTGCGGTTGTCGCGCTCCAGCTGTTCACCCTCGATCACCGAGACCGCCACCGGGACCTTTTGCAGCGACTCCTCGCGGCGGGTGGCGGTGACTGTCACCGACTTGAGAGTCGGCTCCTGATCGCTGCTGTCAGCGGCCAGCGCATCGGCCAGCGGCAACGCCGCCAGCCCGGCAAAAATCCAGCCAGCGGCGCGAATCGATTGCGCCAGAGTGTGTGTCGCCCCAGGAAAGTTGTGCATGTTTGCCCGCTCGAAATTGGCCCTGAACCGCTGCCGTTCTGCGACGACAGCGCCTGAATCGGTGTCTTGGGCATTCGCTCGAGCGAGTAGCAGACAGCGCGCTTTGTTAGCGCTACCATCGCCAGTATTGGCAAGCTGCATATAGAGCGTCCAATACTGAAAAATTACTTTTATATGCGTTTTGGTTTTTAGGAAGGATCGAGACTTGAGCCAGGAAAAGCCCCGCAAACGCCGTGGCGCCGGACGCGTGACCCTGAATGCGGTGGCGCGCCAGGCCGGTGTATCGGCAATCACCGTGTCACGTTATTTCAATCAACCGGAGTCGGTCTCGCCCGAGCGTCGCGAGCGAATTGCGGCAGTGGTCGCCGAGTTGGGTTACGTGCCGAACCTGGTGGCTGGCGGGCTGGCTTCATCGCGGGGCAAAATCGTTGGCATGGTGATCCCGAACATCTCCGGGCCGATCTTTGCCAATACCATTCAGGGCTTCAGTGACACGCTCAGCCGCCACGGTTATCAACTGCTGTTGGCGTCGAGTTACTTCAGCACCGAACAGGAAGAAAACGCCGTGCGGGCGTTTCTCGGCTGGTCGCCGGCAGCGTTGGTGCTGACCAGTCACTTCCACAGTTCGGGTACGGAAAAGATGATCGCCGAGGCAGATATTCCCGTGATCGAAACCTGGGATTACCAGCCGGATCGCGAACCGATGCAGATCGGCTTTTCGCATTACGAGGTCGGCGCGACCGCTGCGCGTTATCTGCATGATAAAGGCTATCGACGCATTGCCTTCGTCCAGAATAGCGCCCCCGGCGACCTCAGTGCACTGGAACGCCGCGACGGTTACGCCGCCACCGTGCGTGAGTTCGGACTTGAACCCTGGGTGTTCGCCCCCGACGCCGACCGCGCGCCGTTCGAGGCCGGCAAGCAAGCGATGGAGGCGCTGATGAACGCCTCTCCCCGCCCCGAGGCGATCATCTTCGCCAACGACAACCTCGCCGCCGGCGGCCTGCTCGCCGGGCAACGCGCCGGCCTGAAGATCCCCGAAGACTGCGCCGTCCTCGGCTTCGGCGATTACCCTTTCGCCGAGATGCTGTTGCCGAGCCTGAGCACGATCAAACCGCCGGCACTGGAGATAGGCGTGCTGGCGGCAACGCGAGTATTGGAAAGCCTTGGGGTATTACCGAGCGATGAGGTGCAGCGGCTGAATTTACTGCAGTGCCAAGTCATCGAACGCGAGAGCACCTGACGAAGATGACGGGGGCTGGATTGGCTATGCTCTAGTTAACACCGAGGTGGCCCTATCGCGAGCAGGCTCACTCCTACAAGGAATGCGGTTGGCCACAGGATTTGTGCGCAACCGCGTTCACTGTAGGAGTGAGCCTGCTCGCGATAGAGGTCTATCAGGCGATATCCATCTACTAGGCAGAACTCGCCATGCACACCGCCATCATCATCTTCTTCGGCCTGGTCCTGCTCGCCCTGATGCTGTACATCGGCGAGCGTATCGGCTTCAGTCGGCAGACCCTGGCCTACAGCTTCGCCGCGCTGTGGCTGGCGTTGACGGTGATCAATGGCGCGGTGGGCGTGGTGCATGCCGGGCAGCCGCTGGGGTCGGAAATCGCGGTGGGCAGTGCGGTGTTCGGAGTGCCGATGGCGGCGCTGGTGTTGTTCATGGTGCTGAGCGCCGAGTCGTAAAACGTCCCGACGCCCAGCGGCCGATCAACGCACCAGATGCAGGAACTGCATGTGGCGTTCGTACTGGTCGAGGATGTCGTTGATGATCTGTTCCTTGGTGTAACCCACCAGATCGTAGTCCTGACTGCCCTCGCTCAAGTGCACCTCAGCGCGGTAGTAGCGGCGGTTGTTGAGTTGCTTGGAACCCATACCACCGCGCGCAAACGACGGCGTGAAGTAGCCGCGCATCTGCACCTGGTAGATGAACGGATGTAACTCGCCATGGCCGATTTCCAGGCTGACGTTGTCATGCGCCGGATCCGGTTGGGTGACCACATTCAGGCCTTTTTCAACAAACACTGCCGTCACTTCTTCGATCGCCGGACGCACCGTGGTGTCCATGAAGCGGTACACCTCGTCGCGCGACGGGAAGTGCACGGCCTGGCTCAGGCGCTGACGCCAGCCACCCTTGCCGCGGCGTGAGCCGGACACCGGGGCCAGCGAATGCAGTTGCGCGATCTGTTTCTGCGACTCCAGATAGAACGCCTTGTGCAGCCCCCACATCATCAGCAACAAAATCAAAGAGAACGGCAGCGAGGTCAGCACCACCGCCGACTTAAGCGCATCGATGCTGCCGGAGAACAGCAGCGCACTGGTGATCAGCGCGGTCATCGCGCCCCAGAACACCCGCAGCCACTTCGGCCCGTCTTCGTCCGGGCTGCCACCCTTGGCCGACAGGGTCGAGAGCACCACGGTGCCGGAGTCGGCCGAGGTGACGAAGAACACGAAGCTGATGAACACCGTCACAGCGATGACGGTCTTGCTCCATGGGTAGGTTTCCAGCAGCAGGTAAAGGCTCATCGACGGATTGTCGAGGGCCGACATGCCCAGTGCCGACATGCCGTGGTTGAGCACCTGATCGATGGCGCTGTTGCCGAAGATCGACATCCACGCCAAGGTGAAACCCAGCGGAATCAGCAACACACCGAAGACGAACTCACGGATGGTCCGGCCACGGGAAATCCGTGCGATGAACAGGCCCACGAACGGCGACCATGCGATCCACCAGGCCCAGTAGAACACCGTCCAGCCACCGAGCCAGTCGCTTGGCTTGTCGTAGGCATAGAGGTCGAAACTCTTCATCGGCAAGGCGCCGAGGTAGTCGCCAAGGTTCTGGATCAGGGTGTTGAGCAGATGCTGGGTAGGACCGGCGAACAACACGAACAGCAGCAACGCACAGGCCAGCAGCATGTTGATGTCGGACATCACCCGCACGCCTTTATCGACGCCGGAGACGGCGACAATGATCGCCGCACCCATCATCAGCGTGATCAGGCCGACCTGAATCCACTGGGTGTGGGCGATGCCGAACAGATAGTCGAGACCGGAGTTGAGGTGCAGCACACCGAAGCCCATATCGGCGCCCAGACCGAACACCGTGGCGATGATGCCGAAGCCGTCCACCGCATAACCGATGGGGCCGTTGATGCGCTTGCCGATCAGCGGGTAGAGCGCCGAACGCAGCGCCAGCGGCAGGTTATGCCGGTAGGCGAAGTACGCCAGGGCCATACCGACGAAGGCGAACACGCCCCAGCCGTGCAGGCCCCAGTGCAGAAACAGGATCTGCATTGCCTGGCGCGCCGCATCGGCAGTACCGGCCTCGCCTTGCGGCGGTTGGGCCAAATGCGTCAGCGGCTCGGACACGCAGAAGAAAAACAGGGTGATGCTGATCCCGGCGGCAAACAGCATGCCGGCCCAGGACAGGTAACTGAATTCGGGTTCGTCGTGGTCGGCACCGAGTTTAATCTTGCCGTAGCCCGATAACGCGGTGACCACCACGAAGACCAGATACAGCGTCATCGCGAGCATGTAGTACCAGCCGACCGTATTGGCCGCCCAGTTTTGTGCCGCCAGCAACCAGGCTCCAGCCTGCTCCGGCATGGCGATGACAACGAGACCAAACAGCAGAATGACCGTCGCGGCGAAGTAGAACACCGGCGGATTCATGCGTACCAGACCGCTGGCGGGGGTGGACGATGCACTCATGAACGGTGCACCTCGAGGGGTTGAAACGTGGCTGAAATGATCGGACTCAGCAAAGGCAAGCCTCCTGTTGTGAGCGGGCAGCGAACCACCGGTTTAACTTGAATGAACGTTCAAGTTAAACATGGATAGGGCGCTAAGGACTAATCGCACGGCCAAGCGGTAGTTTTCCTACGCTAGCTCAAGGAGGGGTATGACGCTGGTTTGAGGGGATTCGTTCACTGGAGAATTGGCTGAATGCCATTATCCCGATTCGGTCTGAAAACCATTCGCGAGCAAGCTCCCACATTTGAAAAGCATTCCATTGTGGGAGCGAGCCTGCTGGCGATGAGACCTGATATCGCAACGCAGACTCAGAATCTTACTTCTGCGTCCCGTCATCATGCTGCAGATTGGCCTGGGT
The DNA here is from genome assembly GCF_018729515.1 of Pseudomonas sp. MG-9. NCBI lineage: Bacteria > Pseudomonadati > Pseudomonadota > Gammaproteobacteria > Pseudomonadales > Pseudomonadaceae > Pseudomonas > Pseudomonas sp. MG-9. The sequence goes on along the minus strand of NZ_JAHHZH010000004.1, from coordinate 140,126 downwards.
CAGGTTGCTCCCCGCCGGCACACTGCGGGTCAGCCAGACATTGCCGCCGATGGTCGAGCCCTGGCCGATGGTGATCCGCCCGAGAATCGTCGCCCCGGCGTAGATCACCACGTCATCCTCGACAATCGGATGCCGTGGATGCCCCTTCTGCAACTGTCCGTCCTCGTCCGCCGGGAAGCGCTTGGCGCCGAGTGTCACGGTCTGATAGATCCGTACACGCTCGCCGATGATCGTGGTTTCGCCGATCACCACACCCGTGCCGTGGTCGATGAAGAAGCTGCGGCCGATCTGCGCGCCCGGGTGAATATCGATGCCCGTCGCCGAGTGCGCGATTTCCGCGCTGATCCGCGCCAGCAACGGCAGCCCGGCGCGATACAAATGATGCGCCAGACGGTGGTGGATCACCGCCAGAATCCCCGGATAGCACAACAGCACTTCATCGACACTGCGCGCCGCCGGGTCGCCGTGATAGGCCGCCAGCACATCGGTGTCGAGCAAGCTGCGCAGGCCCGGCAAGGCCAGGGCGAAGTCCTGAATAATGCGAATCGCCTGTTTCTCGACATCGCTGTCGTCCTGAGCGCTGTGCCGGGCGACATAGCGCAGCTCAAGCCTGGCTTGCGCCAGCAAGGCATTCAGCGCCGTGTCGAGGGTGTGACCGACATAGAAGTCTTCACTCTCCTCACGCAGATCCACCGGCCCCAGACGCATCGGGAACAACGCGCCACACAAGGCCTCGAGAATCTCCGCCATCGCCGCGCGGGATGGCAACTCGCGGCCACCCTGCTCGCCGGTGGCCCGGCCATTCTGTGCACGCCACTGATCCCGCGCACTGCGCAGTTGGCTGACGATGGTCTGCAGTTGCCAATGGCTGGAACGCTCGCTCACGGTAAAGACTCCTCACGGGCGGCCGGACGGTCTGGCCGCGTTAACGGCGACTACTTTACGGCATGCCCGCGACGGCGAATTAAGAACCGATAGTGCTGGCCTAAGCACATTTGGCTATAAGCGATTGCCGGTTGCCCCGGTAAAACCGCGTGCCTATAGTCCTTTCATCTTTCTCCGCCAGTACGGGCTCATGATCAAACAACAGCTGGAACGCTTTAACCGTCTCGATCTGCTCGGACAACCCACGCCTCTGGAAAAACTCGAACGCCTGTCCGCCTGGCTGGGTCGCGACGTGTACATCAAGCGCGATGACCTGACACCGCTGGCCATGGGCGGCAACAAACTGCGCAAACTCGAATACCTCGCCGCCGATGCCCTCGCCCAGGGCGCCGACACGCTGATCACCGCAGGCGCCCTGCAATCGAACCACGTGCGCCAGACCGCCGCGCTGGCCGCCAAATTGGGCCTGGGTTGCGTGGCCCTGCTGGAAAATCCGCTGGGCACCGACGATAGCGATTACACCGGCAACGGCAATCGCCTGCTGCTGGACCTGTTCGACACCAAGGTCGAACGGGTCGACAACCTCGATAATGCCGACGAACAACTGGCCGCCCTCGCCGTGCGTCTGCGCAGCAATGGCAAAAAACCCTATCTGGTGCCGATCGGTGGCTCCAATGCACTGGGTGCGTTGGGCTACGTGCGCGCCGGCCTGGAACTGGCCGAACAGATCAAGGACACCGGCCTCGATTTCGCCGCCGTGGTGCTGGCCTCGGGCAGCGCCGGGACCCACAGCGGTCTGGCGCTGGCATTGAGCGAAGCCTTGCCACAACTGCCGGTGATCGGCGTGACCGTTTCGCGCAGCGAAGAAGATCAGCGCCCGAAAGTGCAGGGTCTGGCCGAACGCACGGCGGATCTGCTGGGCGTGAAATTGCCGGAGCACTTCAAGGTCGAGTTGTGGGACGAATACTTCGGCCCGCGGTATGGCGAGCCGAATGCCGGGACCCTGGCGGCGGTGAAGCTGTTGGCGAGTCAGGACGCGGTGCTGCTCGATCCGGTGTACACCGGCAAGGCCATGGCCGGTTTGCTCGACGGCATCGGGCGTCAGCGCTTCGACGATGGCCCGATCATTTTCCTGCATACCGGCGGGGCCCCGGCGTTGTTTGCCTATAGGGATTTTCTGTAACCGGAAGATCAAAAGATCGCAGCCTGCGGCAACTCCTACAGGAGTACGCATTCCAAATGTAGGAGCTGCCGCAGGCTGCGATCTTTTTCGCGAACAACACATATTCCACAAAGGAATATCATTTCAAATATTAAGTATTTTCAAGTCTAACGCAGACATCTTATAGTCTCGCCGCAGGCGAATTTCGCGCAAGACGCATAAGCTGCTTTAGGGCACGATAACGCAGTCGTTCAAATCCCGAATTCGCCAACTTTCCTTAAGCGTCTTCCATAAGAAAACACAGGGGCTTGTCATGAATTTTTCCGCACTACGTCGCAATCTGCTGGTAGGTTCGCTGGGCCTTGCACTGAGCGCCGGCCTGATCGGCCAGGCAACTGCCGGTGAACAGCTGAAGCAGATCAAGGACAAAGGCGTTATCAACGTCGGCCTGGAAGGCACTTACCCACCGTTCAGCTTCGTTGACGAGAACGGCAAACTGTCCGGTTTCGAAGTCGAACTCTCCGAAGCGCTGGCGCAGAAGCTGGGCGTCAAAGCCAAGGTTCAACCCACCAAGTGGGACGGCATCCTCGCCGCGCTGGAATCCAAGCGCCTGGACGTCGTGGTCAACCAGGTGACCATCTCCGACGAGCGCAAAAAGAAGTATGACTTCTCCGAGCCCTACACCGTTTCCGGGATTCAGGCGCTGGTGCTGAAGAGCAAGGAAGCCGCGCTGAACATCAAGACCGCTGCCGACCTGTCCGGCAAGAAGGTCGGTGTCGGCCTGGGCACCAACTACGAACAATGGGTCCGCGCCAATGTGCCGGGCGCTGACGTGCGCACCTACGACGATGATCCGACCAAGTTCGCCGACCTGAACAATGGTCGCACCGACGCCATCCTGATCGACCGTCTGGCCGCGCTGGAATACGCCAAAAAAGCTCCGAAAACCGTAGCCGCTGGTGAAGCCTTCTCCCGTCAGGAGTCCGGCATTGCCCTGCGTAAAGGCGAACCGGAGCTGCTGGCTGCGGTGAACAAGGCCCTCGACGAACTGCGTGCCGACGGTACCCTTGAGAAGCTGTCCAAGAAATACTTCAACGCTGACGTCACTAAATAATGGAAGAAGCTTTCCAACTCGCACTCGACTCCGCGCCCTTCCTGCTCAAGGGCGCGTACTTCACGGTGATCCTCAGTCTCGGCGGCATGTTCTTCGGCTTGCTGCTGGGCTTTGGGCTGGCGTTGATGCGCCTGTCGCGCTTCAAATCGGTCAGTTGGCTTGCCCGGATCTACGTGTCGTTCTTTCGCGGCACGCCGTTGCTGGTGCAGCTGTTCGTGATCTATTACGGCTTGCCGCAATTGGGTCTGGAACTCGATCCGCTGCCAGCGGCCCTGATCGGCTTCTCGCTGAACATGGCCGCTTACGCCTGTGAAATCCTGCGTGCCGCGATCGGTTCGATCGAACGGGGTCAGTGGGAAGCCGCTGCGAGCATCGGCATGACCCGCGCGCAGACCCTGCGCCGGGCCATCCTGCCGCAGGCCATGCGCACGGCGTTGCCGCCGCTGGGCAACAGCTTCATTTCGCTGGTCAAGGACACGGCACTGGCCGCCACCATTCAGGTGCCGGAACTGTTCCGTCAGGCACAGCTGATTACCGCCCGGACTTTCGAAGTCTTCACCATGTATCTTGCCGCCGCGCTGATCTACTGGATTCTGGCCACGGTGCTGTCGCACCTGCAGAACAAGTTGGAAGAGCGGGTCAATCGGCACGACCAGGAGTCCTGACCCCATGATTGTCGTGGAAAAACTGACAAAGCAGTTCAAGGGTCAAGAGGTGCTCAAAGGCATCGATCTTGAGGTGAAAGAAGGCGAGGTCGTGGCCATCATCGGCCCCAGCGGTTCGGGCAAGACCACGTTCCTGCGCTGCCTGAATTTCCTTGAGCAACCCACCAGCGGCCGGATCAAGGTCGGCGATATCGAAATCGATACCAGCCGCCCGTTGAGCCAGCAGCAAAGCCTGGTGCGCAACCTGCGCCAGCACGTGGGTTTCGTGTTCCAGAACTTCAACCTGTTCCCCCATCGTACCGCGCTGGAAAACGTCATCGAAGGGCCGATCGTGGTCAAGAAGATGCCGCGCGAACAAGCCACCGCCTTGGGCATGAAACTGTTGGCCAAAGTCGGTCTGGCAGGCAAGGAGGACGCTTATCCGCGTCGCCTGTCTGGCGGTCAGCAACAGCGCGTGGCGATTGCCCGGGCGCTGGCGATGGAGCCGGAAGTGATCCTGTTCGACGAGCCGACCTCGGCCCTCGACCCGGAACTGGTCGGCGAAGTACTGGCGACCATTCGCGGCCTCGCTGAAGAAAAGCGCACCATGGTCATCGTCACCCACGAAATGGGTTTTGCCCGCGACGTGGCCAACCGGGTGGTGTTTTTCGACAAAGGCGTGATCGTCGAGCAAGGTGAAGCCAAGGCGTTGTTTGCCAACCCGAAAGAACAACGCACCAAACAGTTTCTCAGCAAGTTTCTGAATCACGCCTGAGCAACTTGATGCAAACCATTAACTTCCATGGATGGAAGTTATCTTCATCTCTCCCGCCAAAACATTAAAACCTTTCAAACAACTACATCTATGTTCTGCAACAGATAAGAACAATCTGCGACGTACCTGTGCATGTGGATAAAGGTTTAAACCGGCTTGCCCGAAAACAGCTGAAAATCCGTAAAAACCGTAGTTCCGTTCGCCAAAACAGCTAGGCAGCCCGCCTTGCCAGCGTAGGAAGTTTCTGATTAGCTCGTAATTTACGGATTAACTAATCCGGACCATTGACACTCTTTCGCGCACCCTCTTATCTAGTCGCCAACCGGCACCAATTAGTTGAATCATTCCGTACTCAACCAGAACAAAAGTTCACAGTTGTATTACCGATTCATCACGCCTTTTGTTTTTTCAAGAAACGGAATTCGCTGCAAGACTTCAAGGAGAGAACCCGATGACCCGCACTTCGCCTACCCCCGAACTGGCAGCGCCGAACCTGGCATCCGCGCAAAAAAACGCCATCAACCTGGCCGCCGCCGCTCATCTGCTGATCGATGTCCTGCCTTACCCCGGCATGGATGTCGGTGACCTGATCGAACTGTTCTGGAACAACTGCTACGTCGCCTCCCGGGTATTGACCAACGAAGACCTCGGCGCCTCGGTCAGTCTGCGGGTTCCGGAAAGTTTCATTGCCAGTGGCACCGCACGTATCCACTACCGGATCATGCAGGTCGGTCAGGGCCCGGCGCTGTCGGCGGCAACCCGGGTGCAGGTCAAACTCGACTGCCCCGGTGGTCAGCCTTCGACATTGTGCGGTGACGAGAATCAGCAACTGGCGCCGGTCACGCTGCCCGACACCATCCGCCGCCAGGGGGTGAACCCCAATCAGATCAAACGCGGCGTCCCGCTGACCATCGAGCCCTACCTGAACATGGCCGAGGACGACGAAATCACCTTGCGCTGGGGCGATGTACGAATGGACCTGCCCAGGATCAGCGCAGCGGATGTCGGGCAGCCAATCCATGTCTGGGTACCCCCGGCGATCATCGTCGAGGGCGGTGAAGACCTGCGTCTGGACGTGACGTATTGCGTGCTCGACTGGGTCGGCAACAACTCTCGCTGGGCACCGCCACGGACATTGAAGATTGGCTGCGTGAATCCTTATTTGAAGGTGCCACTGCGCCAAGAGCTAAAGGCCGCTGAATCCCGCAAGAAAGAACTCTGAACCTTTGTGGCGAGGGAGCTTGTCGAATCGTCGCACCCACAATCGTTAACCAAAACGACCACGCAACCTTCTATGCATATTCCTAAAAGTTAGTTTATTTAATATTTATACACGCTTAGGGTATATGAACCGGACCACCGGACATTCTTTCGTTCGCCGCACTTTTGCGGCGTTTTTCATGAGATGTGAGGTAGGTAGTATGGTCCGGAACACAATCACCCCAGTGCAGATCGCCAGGGCATTGCGTGCAGCCAAGGAGCGGCACTGATGTCCAGTCTGGCAGACGCAAACGTCCAGTCTGATCTGGACATCGCCCCACTGTTGTTGCCCGCGCAGGTCTTGCGCAACGACGCCCAAGCCATCGAGGCCGCCCATGAGCTGGCGCAAGTCGCTCGCGTGCAGGCCGCCAAGCGCGACCGCCAGCGCAAGCTGCCGTGGGCGGAAATCGAACAGTTCACCCGCAGCGGCCTGGGCAGCATTGCCATCCCGCGTGAGTACGGCGGCCCGCAGGTTTCGTTCGTTACCCTGGCCGAAGTGTTCGCGATCGTTTCCGCGGCCGATCCGGCCCTGGGGCAGATCCCGCAAAACCAGTTCGGCATTATCAATCTGGTGCTCGGCAGCGCCACTGAAGCGCAGAAAAAGCAGCTGTTCCAGAGTGTTCTGGAAGGCTGGCGTATCGGCAATGCCGGCCCTGAACGAGGCACCAAAAACACCCTGGAATTGAAAGCGCGAATCACCGCCGACGGTGATGATTACGTGATCAACGGCCAGAAGTTCTACTCCACCGGCGCGCTGTTCGCGCACTGGGTTGCCGTCAAGGCACTCAACGACGACGGCAAGCAAGTGCTGGCCTTCGTCCGTCGAGGCACTCCGGGGCTGCACATTGTTGATGATTGGTCGGGCTTCGGTCAGCGCACCACCGCCAGCGGCACGATTGTGCTGAACAACGTGCGCGTCGAATCGAGCCTGATGGTCGACAACTGGAAGATCAACGAGAAGCCCAATACCCAAGGTGCGGTGTCGCAGCTGATTCAGGCGGCCATCGACGCCGGCATTGCCCGTGGCGCCATCGACGATGCCATCGAGTTCGTCCAAACCCGCGCCCGGCCCTGGATCGACGCCAAGGTCGAACGCGCCAGCGATGACCTCTACGTGATCGCCGACATCGGCAGACTGAAAATCGAACTGCACGCCGCCGAAGCGCTGCTGCGCAAGGCCGGGCAAGTGCTCGATCAGGTACACGCCGCGCCGCTTACCGCCGAGTCCGCGGCCCGCGCTTCGATTGCCGTGGCCGAAGCCAAAGTGCTGACCACCGAGATCTCGCTGCTGGCCAGCGAAAAGCTCTTCGAACTGGCCGGCAGCCGCGCCACCCTCGCCGAATTCAACCTCGACCGGCACTGGCGCAACGCCCGGGTGCACACCCTGCACGACCCGGTGCGCTGGAAATATCACGCGGTTGGCGCTTATCGCCTCAACGGCACGTTGCCGGCTCGCCACTCCTGGATCTGACCGCACACGTTCTCAAGAGCCTTGGAGAAACCTATGACTTTTTCCCATCCCGTCGCGGTCATCACCAGCGATGAGCAAGCCCTGATCGTCGCCAGCGACCTGGCCGAAGATTTCAAACGCGACAGCGCGGTGCGCGATCGTGAACGGCGCCTGCCGCTGCCCGAACTCGATGTGTTTTCCCGCTCCGGCCTGTGGGGCATCAGCGTCCCCAGGGAATACGGCGGTGCCGGTGTGTCCAACGTGACCCTGGCCAAAGTCATCGCCCTGATCGCTCAGGCCGACGGCTCCCTCGGGCAGATTCCGCAGAACCATTTCTATGCCCTCGAAGTGCTGCGGGTGAACGGCAGCCACGAACAGAAACAACGCCTGTACGCCGAGGTGCTGGGCGGCCAGCGCTTCGGCAACGCACTGGCGGAACTGGGTACCAAAACCGCCCACGATCGTGTCACCAGCCTCAAGCGCGACGGCGACGGCTATCGCATCAACGGTCGCAAGTTCTATGCGACCGGCGCGATCTACGCGCAGCGCATCCCGACGTCGGTGGTCGATGAAAACGGCGTGCAGCAACTGGCGTTCGTCCCGCGCGACAGCCAAGGCCTGACGGTGATCGACGACTGGAGCGGCTTCGGCCAGCGCACCACCGGCAGCGGCTCGGTGGTGTTCGAGGACGTGTACGTTGCCGCCGAAGACGTGATCCCGTTCCAGAGTGCCTTCGAGCGTCCGACCACGGTCGGCCCGCTGGCGCAGATTCTTCACGCGGCCATCGACACCGGCATTGCCCGCGCCGCGTATGACGACGCGCTGCACTTTGTGCGCAGCAAGACGCGTCCGTGGATCGATTCGGGTAACGACAAAGCCACTGAAGACCCGCTGACCCTGAAGAGCTTCGGCCACTTGAGCATTCGCCTGCACGCCACCGAAGCGCTGCTCGAACGCGCCGGTGAATTCCTCGACGCAGCGCAAGCCGAGCTGAATGCCGAGACCGTCGCCGCCGCCTCGATTGCCGTTGCCGAAGCGCGGGCGATCAGCACCGAGATTTCCCTGGCCGCCGGCAGCACACTGTTCGAACTGGCCGGCAGCCAGGCGACCCTGATCGAACACGGCCTCGACCGCCACTGGCGCAACGCCCGGGTGCACACCCTGCACGACCCGGTGCGCTGGAAATATCACGCGGTGGGCAACTACTACCTCAATGATGAAAACCCTCCGCTGCGAGGGACGATCTGATGAGCGCTGCGAAAAAGAAGATCCTGCTCAACGCGTTCAACATGAACTGCATCGGCCACATCAACCACGGCTTGTGGACGCATCCGCGTGATACCTCGACGCGCTACAACACCGTTGAGTACTGGACCGAACTGGCGCAGTTGCTCGAGCGCGGGCTGTTCGATGGACTGTTCATCGCCGACATCGTCGGTGTGTACGACGTCTACCAGAACTCAGTGGATGTCACGCTCAAAGAGTCGATCCAGCTGCCGGTCAACGACCCGCTGCTGCTGGTGTCGGCCATGGCTGCGGTGACAAAAAACCTCGGCTTCGGCCTGACCGCCAACCTCACTTACGAACCGCCGTATCTGTTCGCCCGGCGCATGTCCACGCTCGATCATCTGAGCCGTGGTCGCGTGGGTTGGAACATCGTCACCGGTTACCTCGACAGCGCCGCCAAGGCCATGGGCCTGAGCGAGCAGGTCGAGCATGACCGTCGCTACGATCAGGCCGACGAGTACCTGGAAGTGCTCTACAAACTCTGGGAAGGCAGTTGGGAAAACGGCGCGGTGCTCAATGACCGTGCGCAGCGGATCTACGCGCAACCGGAGAAAGTGCACAAGGTCGAGCACAAGGGCGAGTTCTACCAGGTCGAGGGTTTCCACCTCTGCGAGCCGTCACCGCAGCGTACGCCGGTGCTGTTCCAGGCCGGCAGTTCCGATCGCGGCCTGCTGTTCGCCGGGCGTCACGCCGAGTGCGTGTTCATCAGCGGCCAGAACAAAGCGTCGACCAGGGTGCAAGTGGACAAGGTCCGCGCCAGCGCCGTCGAGGCCGGGCGCAACCGCGAAGACATCAAGGTGTTCATGGGCCTCAACGTGATTGTCGGCGAGACAGAAGAAGCCGCGTGGGCCAAGCACGCCGAGTACCTGAGCTACGCCAGTGCCGAGGCCGGTGTGGCGCACTTTTCGGCTTCCACCGGCATCGATTTTTCCCAGTACGAAATCGACGAGCCGATCCAGTACGTGAAAAGCAACGCCATCCAGTCCGCCACCAAAAACCTGCAAAACAACGACTGGACCCGGCGCAAATTGCTCGACCAGCACGCCCTCGGTGGCCGCTACATCACCGTGGTCGGCTCGCCCGAGCAAGTGGCGGACGAGCTGGAGTCGTGGATCGCCGAAACCGGTCTGGACGGCTTCAACCTGACCCGCATCGTCACCCCGGAAAGCTATGTCGATTTCATTGAGCTGGTGATTCCGGAGCTGCAACGACGTGGGTCGTACAAGACCGCGTATGACAGTGGCAGCTTGCGCGAGAAGCTGTTTCACGGGGCGGCGCAGTTACCCGAGCAACACACCGGCTCTTCGTTTCGCCGTTAAAAGCATCGCGAGCAGGCTCCACAAACTTCATGCACTGACTGGAAAAAACACCATGACCCAGAAATTCCTGACCCACCCAGTCAAAGCACTGGCCCTGGCCTTCGGCCTGTTCAGCTCGGCGGTATTCGCCGCCGATGCTCCACTGAAAATCGGCACCACCGCCGCGTTCGCCATTCCGCTGGAAGCCGCCGTCGAAGAGGCTTCCAAACAAGGTCTGAAAGTCGAGCTGGTGGAGTTCACCGACTGGATCGCGCCCAACGTCAGCCTCGCCGCCGGCGACATCGACGTGAACTACTTCCAGCACATCCCGTTTCTCGAAAACGCCAAGGCCGCTTCCGGTTTTGATCTGGTGCCATTTGCCCCGGGGATCATCAACAACGTCGGCCTCTACTCGAAGAAATACAAAAGCTTCGACGAGTTGCCCGAAGGCGCCAGCGTCGCCATCGCCAACGACCCGATCAACAGCGGGCGCGGCCTGCAACTGCTGGCCAAGGCCGGGCTGATCACGCTCAAACCGGGCGTCGGCTACAAGGCCACCGAAGACGATATCGTCGCCAACCCGAAGAGGATCAAAATCCTGCAAGTGGAAGCCGTGCAACTAGTGCGCGCCTATGACGACGCCGATCTGGTCCAGGGCTACCCGGCCTACATCCGTCTGGCGAAAACCTTCGATGCCGGTTCCGCCTTGCTGTTCGATGGCCTCGACCACAAGGAATACGTGATCCAGTTCGTGATCCAGCCGAAAAGCAAAGACGATCCGCGCCTGATCAAGTTCGTCGACATCTACCAGCACTCGCCGGCCGTGCGTGCCGCGCTGGATAAGGCCCACGGCAAGCTGTACCAGGCCGGTTGGGAAAGCTGAGGATGACGGCCGCGATCCAACGGCGACTGGAGATTCCAGAGCCCAAAAATGCTGAAAAAACCGAACTGCACCCCGAGCTGAATCGTGCCCACATCCGCTTCATCGGCCTGGGTAAAACCTACGATGGCCGGCAAGGTCCGGTCGCGGCCCTGCAAGGCATCGATCTGGCGATCCAGCACGGCGAGGTGTTCGGCATCATCGGCCGCAGTGGCGCCGGCAAGTCGTCGCTGATCCGTACGATCAACCGTCTGGAGCAACCGACGTCGGGCCGGGTGCTGATCGATCAGGTCGACATCGGCGAGTTCGATGAGGATCGCCTGGTCAACCTGCGCCGACGCATCGGCATGATCTTCCAGCACTTCAACTTGATGTCGGCGAAGACGGTCTGGCAGAACGTCGAACTGCCGCTGAAAGTCGCTGGCGTACCGAAAGAACAGCGCGAACAGAAAGTCCGCGAACTGCTCGAACTGGTCGGCCTGCAAACCAAGCACAAGGCCTACCCGGCGCAGCTCTCCGGCGGGCAGAAACAGCGTGTCGGCATCGCCCGCGCGCTGGTGCATGATCCGGACATTCTGCTGTGCGACGAGGCGACCTCGGCGCTGGACCCGGAGACCACCCAGTCGATCCTCGGCCTGCTGCGCGAGATCAACCAGCGCCTGGGCCTGACCATCGTGTTGATCACCCACGAAATGGCGGTGATCCGCGAAATCTGCGACCGCGTGATGGTGCTGGAACACGGGCGGATCGTCGAGCAAGGCCCGGTCTGGGAGGTGTTCGGCAATCCGCAACACGAGGTCAGCCAGACCTTGCTCGCACCGCTGCAACACGCCTTGCCGGAAGAACTGCAAAACCGTCTGCATGCCTCACCACCCTCCTCCGAGGCATCGGTGGTGCTGCGCCTGCAATTCACCGGCAGTGCCAGTGACGAGCCGGATCTGGCGGCGTTGTTCGCCGCCCTCGGTGGTCGCGTGAAGTTGCTGCAGGGTGGCGTGGAACGGATTCAGGGCCATGCGCTGGGGCAATTGCTGCTGGCCGTGAGCGGTTCGGCGGCGAGCGCCGAGCAATTGCGCGAACGCGCCGGGCAATGGGCGCAACGGGTGGAGGTGTTGGGTTATGTGGTTTGATCGCTTGCTGCAGGGTTTTATCGACACCTTTCTGATGGTCGGCGTGTCGTCGCTGATCGCCTTGCTGGTGGGGATTCCGATGGCGGTGATTCTGGTCACCAGCGACAAGGGCGGGATCTATCAAGCGCCAGTGCTCAACCGTGTCTTGGGCGCGTTCGTGAACCTGTTTCGTTCGATCCCGTTTCTGATTCTGATGGTCGCGCTGATTCCGTTCACCCGGCTGATTGTCGGCACCACCTACGGCGTGTGGGCGGCCGTGGTGCCGCTGACGATTGCCGCGACGCCATTCTTTGCGCGGATTGCCGAAGTGAGTCTGCGTGAGGTTGACCACGGTTTGATCGAGGCCGCGCAAGCCATGGGTTGCCGACGCTGGCACATTGTCTGGCATGTGCTGTTGCCCGAAGCGCTACCGGGGATTGTTGGCGGTTTCACCATCACCCTGGTAACGATGATCAACTCGTCGGCCATGGCCGGGGCGATTGGGGCCGGCGGTTTGGGCGACATTGCTTACCGTTATGGGTATCAGCGCTTTGACAGCCAGATCATGTTGACGGTGATCGTGTTGCTGGTGGTGTTGGTGGCGGTGATTCAGTTGGGCGGGGATCGATTGGCGAGGGGCTTGAACAAGCGTTGAAGCAAGATCAAAAGATCGCAACCTTCGGCAGCTCCTACAGGGGAATGCGGTCTTCTGTAGGATCTGCCGAAGGCTGCGATCTTTTAAAGCGCGAAAGCGCTTATAGTCTGCTCAACTCCCCCAAATAGTCCGCCCCATGAAACAGACCCCCACCGATCTGGACCAGATCACCGCCACCACCCTCGGCCATTACAACTCGGTGGCTGAAGACTTCCGCGAAGGCACCCGCGATCACGATGTCAGCCAGAACATCGACGCGCTGCTTCGGCACATCCACAGTACGGCGCCGTTCACGATTCTCGATTTCGGCTGCGGGCCGGGGCGGGACTTGCAGACATTCACGCGCATGGGCCACATCGCCGTCGGCCTCGACGGCGCAGAAAAATTCGCGCAGATGGCGCGGGCTGACAGTGGCTGCGAGGTATGGTGCCAGGATTTTCTGAAACTCGATCTACCAGCCGAGCGCTTCGACGGGATCTTCGCCAACGCGGTGCTGTTTCATGTGCCGCTGCAGGAGTTGCCACGGGTGCTCAAGCAACTGCACGGCACGCTGAAGCCGGATGGCGTGTTGTTCAGCTCCAATCCGCGTGGAGATAACCGTGAGGGCTGGAACGGGTCACGGTATGGCGCGTATCACGACCTGGAGGCGTGGCGCGGGTTGCTGACGGCGGCGGGCTTTGTCGAGCTTGAACATTACTACCGGCCGGCGGGGCTGCCGCGGGAGCAGCAGCCTTGGCTGGCCAGTGTCTGGCGGCGGGTTGGCTGAAGATCAAAAGATCGCAGCCTTCGGCAGCGCCTACATGGGATTACCGGTAGGAGCTGCCGCAGGCTGCGATCTTTTGCTTTTGCCTTAAGCGGCCTCTTTCTTCGGTTCGCGAATCTTGTACCAGGCCACATACAGCGCCGGCAAAAACAGTAGCGTGAGCAGCGTCGCCACCACGATCCCGCCAATCATCGCGTAAGCCATCGGCCCCCAGAACACCTCCCGGGCAATCGGGATCATGCCCATGCTCGCCGCCGCGGCGGTCAGCAGGATCGGCCGGCGCCGGTGCTCGGTCGCTTCCACCACCGCATCCCACGGCGTCGAACCATTTCTCTCGAACTCATCGATCTGCGTCACGAGGATCACCGAGTTGCGGATGATGATGCCGATCAGAGCCAGAATCCCCAGGATCGCCACGAAGCCCATCGGGGTGCCCGTCGGCACCAACGCCAGCACCACGCCGATCAGCCCCAGCGGCGCAACACTCGCCACCAGGAACATCTTCTGCACGCTGTGCAGCTGGATCATCAGAAAGGTCGCCATCAAAAACAGCATCAATGGCAGAACCTTGGCAATCGGCCCCTGGGCCTTGCCGCTTTCCTCGACCGTACCGCCCGTGGCGACTTTGTAGCCAACTGGCAGCTTGTCGGCAAAGGCATCAATCGACGGCTTGAGCAGTTTCACCAGGTCGGTCGGCTGGATCTCGTCGCGTACCGAGGCCTTGATGGTAATGGTCGGCAAGCGGTCGCGACGCCACACCAGCGGCTGCTCCAACTCATAACGCACGGTGGCGAACGCCAGCAGCGGGATCGACGTGCCGTTGGGCGTGACAATCTGCAGGTTCTGCAGGGTTTCCGGCGTACCGCGTTCCGAACTCACCGCCCGGCCGACCACGTTGATCAAGTAGATGTCGTCATTGACCTGGGTCAGCGGCGCGCCGCTGACGATGCTGTTCATCAGGTTCGCCACGTCTTCGGACGACAACCCGAGCTGCCGTGCCTTGTCCTGGGCGATGTCGATGCGCAGGACTTTGCCCGGCTCGTTCCAGTCGTAAATGATCTCGCCGATGTGCTGGTTCTTGTCCAGTTCAGTCGCCAGGTCGATGGCGTGCTTGCGCACCTGATCGATGTCCTTGCCACTGACCCGGTACTGGATCGGCCGCCCCACCGGCGGGCCCATTTCCAGCGCCTGCACGTAACTGCCGATGCCGACGAAATCCTTGTGCAAGCGCTCACGCAGACGCTGGCTCAGGGCCTCGCGGGCCTCGAAGTTCTTGCTGACGATCACCAGTTGCGCGTAGTACGGGTTTTGCAGTTGCTGGTCGAGAGGCAAGTAGAAACGGATCGCGCCCTGACCGATGTAGGTACTCCAGCGCACGATGTCCGGGTCACCCTTGAGCGTGGCCTCGAGCTTGTCGACAGCCTTGCGGGTTTCGTCGATGGAGGCGTTTTGCGGCAGGTTGAGGTCGACGAGGATTTCCGGGCGATCCGACGACGGGAAGAACTGGTTCTGCACAAAACGCATGCAGAACACCGCCAGTACAAACAGCAGCACGGTGATACCGATGGCCCACCAGCGATTGCGCATGCACCACAGCAAACCGCCGTTGAAGGCCCGGCCGACGCGGCCCGGCTCGGCTTCATGAGGTTTCACATTGGTGCTGAGGATGTGCACACCGATCACCGGGGCAAAGAACACCGCCACCACCCACGACACGAGCATCGCCACTGCGATCACCGCGAACAGGGTGAAGGTGTACTCACCGGCGGAACTGGCGTTGAGGCCGATGGGCACGAAACCGGCCACGGTCACCAGCGTACCGGTGAGCATCGGGAACGCCGTGGAGGTGTAGGCGAACGTAGCCGCCTGCTCCTTGCTCTCGCCCATTTCCAGGCGTGTGACCATCATCTCCACGGTGATCATCGCGTCGTCCACCAGCAGACCGAGGGCGATGATCAGCGCACCGAGAGAAATCCGCTGCATGGTGATGCCGCTGTATTCCATGAACAAGAACACCATCGCCAGCACCAGCGGGATCGAGCACGCCACCACCAGCCCGGCACGCACGCCGAGGCTGATGAAGCTGACCACCAGCACGATCACCACCGCTTCGAACAACGCACTGGTGAAACCGCCAACCGCCTCCTCCACCACCACGGCCTGATCGGACACGGTGTGCACGCCGACGCCTACCGGCAGGTCGGCGGTGACCTGGTCGATACGCTGGTGCAACGCCTTGCCGAATTCCTGAACGTTGCCGCCCTTCTGCATGGCAATCGCCAGACCGATCGCCGGCTTGCCGTCGAAGCGGAATTCCGGGGTGGCCGGGTCAACGTAACCGCGGCTGATGTCGGCGATGTCCGCCAGGCGATAGAACCGGTCATTGAGCTTGAGATTGACCTCGGCCAGGTCTTTTTCCGAAGCGAACTGCCCCGAGGTGCGCACCGAAATGCGCTCCGGACCGGCCTCGATCACCCCCGCCGGGGTCACGGCGTTCTGCGATTGCAGGCTCTGCACCACCTGACGCTGGTCGATGCCCAGCGCGGCGAGTTTGCGGGTGGAGAAGTTCAGGTAAATCACTTCATCCTGCTGGCCGATCATCTCGATCTTGCCCAGCCCCGGTACGTCGCGGATTTCGGCGCGCGCCTGCTCCACGTAGTCGCGCAACTGGCGCATGGTCAGGCCGTCGGCGGTAAACGCGTAGACCGAACCGTACACATCGCCGAATTCGTCGTTGAACCCGGGGCCTTGAATGCCCTGGGGAAACTGGCCACGAATGTCGTCGATCTTCTTGCGCACCTGGTACCAGATTTGCGGAATGTCCTTGGCACTGGTGGTGTCGCGCAGGTACACGTACACCGTCGATTCGCCGGGGCGCGTGTAGCTTTTCACGTAGTCGAGGGAATCGAGCTCTTCGAGTTTTTTCTCGATGCGGTCGGTGACCTGCTTGAGGGTTTCCTCCTGGGTCGCGCCCGGCCATTTGGTCTGGATCACCATGGTCTTGATGGTGAACGAAGGGTCTTCTTCGCGGCCCAGATTGAAGTAGGAGAACACCCCCATCAGCAACGCGACGAACATCAGATACCAGACGAACGACTGATGCTTGAGGGCCCATTCGGAGAGATTGAAAGAGCCTTTCATTGACTGTCCTCGTCGAGTTTCACGGCTTGTCCGGGTTTGAGACTGTTGACGCCTGCACTGACCACCTGCTCGCCGGACTTGACCCCGTCGACCAGCACCACAGTGCCGTCGGTACGACTGATCACGCTGACGTCACGGGGCGCAACGGTTTTGCTTTGGGTATCGATCACCCAGATGCGGGTCTTGCCGTCGGCTTCTTGCAGGGCGGTGGCGGGCAACTCGATGCGCGGTTTGATTGCCGAACTGAGGGTCACACTGATTGCCGTGCCGAGGCGGAAGCCGTCCGGCGTATTGGCCAGGGTCAGCCGCGCACGGCGGGTACGCGTGGCGCTTTGTGCCTGCGGTTCGATCTCGCGGATGGTCGCCGTGGTGTTGATACTCGGGTCGAGTTGCCCGGCCACCAGAAACACCACGTCGGAAGGAATTTCGTCGACCAGCGTGTCCGGCAGATCGATCACCGCTTCCTTGATGTCCGGCTGCGCCAGGGTCACCACCTGTTGACCGGCCGTCACCACTTGCCCGGCTTCGGCGTTCCACGCAGTGACCACGGCTTTGTGGTCGGAACGCAGTTCGGTGTAGCCCAGTTGATCCTTGCTTTGATTGACCGCCGCCCGTGCCTGATCGAGCGAGGCCTGGGTGGTTTTCAAATCGGTGGTGGCGATGTCCAGTTGCGCCTGCGCGCCGACCCCGCGATCGAACAACGCCTGCTGGCGTCGGGCGTTGGCCTGGGCGTTGATCAGTTGCGCCTGGACCTTGGCCAGATCGCCCTGGGCCGAACGCAACTGGTTCTGCTGATCGGACGGGTCGAGGGTGGCGAGCAGCGTGCCCTTTTGCACCTCGGCGCCGACATCGACGTTACGGCTGGCAATGCGTCCGCCAACGCGAAAACCGGTGTTGCTCTCGTAACGCGCCTGAATGCTGCCGGCGAAACGCCCGAGGGTTTCCTCGTTCAGCGCCTGAACCTTGATCGACAGCACCGGCCGCACCGGCTCTGGTGGTGGTTCGCTTTTCGAGCAGGCGACCAACAGCACCCCCATGGACAACAGCCCCAGACGCTTCATGGCTGAGCTCCCGGTTGCAGACCTTCGTAGGTGTTTTCGGCAATCTCGACTTTCATGCCCGGATGCAACAACTGCCCACCCGCGACAATGACTTTCTCCCCGCCCTTGAGGCCGTCGCTGATAATGACCTTACCGATCAGGTAGCGGCTGACGGTGACGTTGTGCAGCTGCGCTTCGCCTTTGTCGTCGACCATCCACACCGCTGGATCGCTGATGTTTTTGGTCAGCGCCGACCATGGCAATTCCACCGCCGACTTGCCGCTGCCCTTGGCCGTGGCGCTGACCACCGAGCCCAGCTGCATGCCCTGCGGCAGGCTGTCGAGGCTGACTTTGACTTGCACCGTGCCGGACTGCGCCGACACCGCCGGGGTGATTTCACGCACCATACCGGTGGTCTTGATGGCCGGGTTATCGAGCAGACTGACGACAATTGACCGATCCGCCGGGCGCTCGGCCAGCAGCGATTCATAAACGTTGAACACCGCGTCACGGTCGCCATCACGGGCCAGCGAAAAAATCGGCGCGGTGGCCTGCACCACCTGTCCGACTTCGGCCTGACGCTCGGTGATCACCCCCGGCGCTTCGGCGATCAGCGAGGTGTAGCTCAACTGGTCCTTGGCATTGGCCAATTGCGCCTGCGCCGCGCTCAAGGCGCTCTGGCTGCTGCGCAATGCAGCCTGGGCGGAATCGTATTCGCTCTGGCTGGTGTAGCCCTTGGGTAGCAGTTTCTGCTGACGTACGAACGCCGCGGCGCTCTGTTTGACCCGCGCCTGCTCGGCGGTGACCTGGGCTTGAGCGGAATCGACGTTGGTCTGCAGATCCTTGGGATCGAGTTTGGCCAGCACTTGTCTGGCGCTGACCCGGTCGCCGACATCCACCATGCGCTGGATGATCTTGCCACCGACCCGGAACGACAGTTCAGTCTGCACCCGCGCCTGCACATCGCCGGTAAGGGTCACGGCAGCGGCGTAATTGGCCGGTTTGACCTCTTGCACAAAGACCCGTGGCAGGTACTCCGCCGGGGCTTCTTTCTTGCTGCAAGCGGTCAGCAACGTGAGCAGGCTCAGCACGACAACTGTTTTCAATCCGGGACTCGCCATGCAGACTCCTTCCTGTGTACGAACGTGCAAGTGACGATACGACTGTGAGCTTAGAACAGGGTTCAACGTTCGCTCGCGGGAGCAACGCATTTTTCGACAATGATTTCTGTGGCGAGAGAGCTTGCTCCCGCTGGGGTGCGAAGCGCCCCTGAGAGCCCGCATCCGCGTGCTCTCAGTTAACACGGTGGCAGCGTTTGCGACTGCTGCGCAGTCCGGCGCGAGCAAGCTCGCTCGCCACAAGGACACAGGCGCGGCACACTATCGGTTCCGGCAAAGGAAACGCCCATGCTCAAGACCCTGGCGGTGGCCAATTACCGCTCGATCAACAAACTGGTGATTCCGCTGGGCCGGTTGAACCTGATCACCGGCCCCAACGGCAGCGGCAAGTCCAATCTCTATCGGGCCTTGCGCTTGTTGGCGGAGACCGCTCAGGGCGGCGTGGTGAATGCGCTGGCCCGCGAGGGCGGGCTGGATTCGACGTTCTGGGCCGGCCCGGAAACCATCAGCCGGCGCATGCGCAGCGGCGAGGTGGCGGTCGAGCCGACGGTGCGTCAGGGCGTCAAACGTCTGCGCCTGGGGTTTGCCGGGGAGGATTTCAGCTATTGCATCAGCCTCGGCCTGCCCGACTCCAATGGACATTTCATGTTGCCGGGGGACAGTCATCCCAGCCCCTCGCGCTTCAGCCTCGATCCGCAGATCAAGCGCGAATGCATCTGGGCCGGTCCGCTCTATCGCCCGGCGAGCCTGCTGGTGGATCGCAACGGCCCGATGATCCGCGCCCGCGAAGCCCGCAGCTGGGACGTGCTCGCGCAGCACACGCCGAACTTCGACAGCCTGTTCGATCAGGTCGGCAGCCTGCGCAGTTCACCGGAAGTGTTCCAGATGCGTGAGTTCATTCGCCGCTGGCGCTTCTACGATCACTTTCGCAGCGACGTCGACGCCCCGGTGCGCCAACCGCAACTGGGCACCCGCACGCCGGTGCTGCACCACGACGGCCGCGACTTGGCCGCGGCGTTGCAGACCATCAATGAAATCGGCGACCCCGAAGCGTTGCAGGCCGCAATCAGCGATGCGTTTCCCGGCGCACGGCTGAACATCGCACCGTTGGCCGGCGGACGCTTTGCCATCGAGTTCTTTCAGGAGGGCTTGTTGCGGCCGCTGTCGGCAGCGGAACTGTCAGATGGGACGTTGCGTTATCTGCTGCTGGTCGCGGCTCTGCTGACACCGAGACCGCCGACATTGATGGTGCTGAACGAACCGGAAACCAGTCTGCACCCGGACCTGCTACCGGCGCTGGCGCGGTTGATCATTCGTGCCTCACAGGAGTGTCAGGTGTGGGTGGTGTCCCATGCGCGGCGGTTGATTTCGGCGCTGCAGCAAGACCCCGAGTGCAATTGCATTGTGCTGGAGAAGACGCTGGGGCAGACCGGGATCGTCGGGCAGCGGGTGTTGGATGAACCGGCGTGGAACTGGCCGGACTAACCCCACCTGATCATTCCCACGCTCTGAGTGGGAACGATCAGGTGGGGTTAGTCCGGCCACTTGCCACCTTCCACAATCACACTCTCAGCCTGGTGTCATCGCTCAGCAGATCCTTGGCAAAACGCCGACCAATCTCGGTGTCGAAGCCGACGTAGCGCCCAGCCTCATCGACGAAACCGAAAACTATCCTGTGGGTTTGCCGGGAAGGAATAAGAAGGCTATTTTCCTTTGCGCTGTAGGAAGGATCTTTTTTGCACGAAAGCCCTCCAAGGACGAACAGCTTTTGGCCAGACTCCCCCGGCCAAACCATTACAAGGAAGACAACATGGACGTAAAAGTGCCGCAGCGACTGGATCCGCAGGACATTGTGAAATTACTCGTGGCGTTGCGTCGGGCGTTGAAGACCCAAGTGGCCTGAGCCTGGAGCCCGAAGCGAGGCACAGTTGTGGCGAGGGGGCTTGCCCCCGTTGGGTCGCGTAGCGGCCCGCTTTGATCTAGAAAAGGGCCTGCTGCGCAGTCCAACGGGGGCAAGCCCCCTCGCCACAACAGCATTCACATGCCCCAATTCGAACAAGTGCAAAAACGCCGATGACCATCACTGGCCATCGGCGTTTTCATACTTTGAAAGGGTAGTTCAGGCGTCAGATCAGAACGCCGGCAGTACCGCGCCGTTGTACTTCTTCTCGATGAACGCTTTGACTTCCGGGCTGGTCAGGGCCGCAGCCAGTTTCTTGATGGCGTCGCTGTTCTTGTTGTCCTCACGGGCCACCAGGAAGTTCACGTAAGGCGAATCGGCACCTTCGATCACCAGAGCGTCCTTGGTCGGGTTCAGCTTGGCTTCCAGCGCGTAGTTGGTGTTGATCATGTCCAGATCAACTTCTTTCAGCACGCGTGGCAGCAGGGCCGATTCCAGTTCCTTGAACTTGAAGTTGTGCGGGTTCTTGGCGATGTCTTTCGGAGTCGCCAGCGCGTTGTTCGGATCCTTCAGTTCGATCAGGCCAGCCTTCTGCAGCAGGATCAGGGCACGGCCGCTGTTGCTGCCTTCGTTCGGGATGGCGATGGTGGCGCCGTCCGGCAGATCAGCCAGTTTCTTGTACTTGCTCGAGTAGCCACCGAACGGTTCAACGTGCACGCCTTGTACAGTGACCAGGTACTTGGACTTGTCATCCTTGTATTTGCCAGCGTTGAAGCTGTCCAGGTAAGGCTTGGTCTGGAAGTAGTTGGCGTCCAGACGCTTCTCGCCGACTTGCACGTTCGGTTGCACGTAGTCGGTGAAGACTTTGATTTCCAGATCCACGCCTTCTTTGGCAAGGGTCGGTTTGATCAGCTCGAGGATTTCAGCGTGCGGTACCGGGGTCGCCGCGACCACCAGTTTCTCGCCGGCCTGGGCCAGACCAGCAGTCAGAGCAGCCGCCAATGCGGTAAACAACAGAACCTTTTTCATGCAGTGTCCTTATCGAGAATCACGATCGCGGATGGCGACGGCTATTAATACGAGTGCCAGTGAAGTGCTATCTCTGGCGTGACGCGGACAATACCGGGATTTTTTATTCCCGGACAATAACGTTTATTCACTTTGATATTCCATTTTGCTCATACACGCGAGATAGACAGGTAGGAGCTGCCGCAGGCTGCGATCTTTTGATTTTCAATAGCTTGAAACCGCTGAAGATCAAAAGATCGCAGCCTGCGGCAACTCCTACATGAGCCCGACGTCTTTCAGTAACTGCTTTAGCGCCTGCTGCTCGGAAGCGGTGCCATTTCCCAGGATTTGTTTGATCTGGCTTTCGATCTGCACCCGCGCCGGTGGCAGGTTCAGGTGTTCCGGGAGGATTTCATCACCAGTGCTGACCAGCAGCGCAAAGTGAATGACGTTTTCCAGCTCGCGGGTGTTGCCCGGCCAGCTGTGGCGCTCCAACAGGTGTTGCGCCGCTTCGCTGATCAACGGCACCGGCAGGTCGAGGCGTTGGCTGTAGATGCCGAGAAAATATTCCGCCAGCGACAGGATGTCGCCGATTCGCTCGCGCAGCGCCGGCAATTCCAGTTGCCCTTCGCTGAGGTAGTGATAAAGCCGTTCATGGAATTTCCCTGCGTCCACCGCTTGCGCCAGGTCGATGCTGGTCGCCGCCACCAGGCGCACGTCCACCGGGCTCGGCTGATGGGCTCCGACACGGGTAACTTCGTGGTTTTCCAGAGCGGCGAGCAATTTGATCTGGATCGGCAACGGCAGGTCGCCAATCTCATCCAGATACAACGTGCCGCCATTGGCCGAACCGAACCAGCCGGCGCGGCTGCTGGCCGAGCCTGTGTAACTGCCAGCGGCATAGCCGAACAGTTCGGCATCGGCGTAGGTCGGGCTGATCGCGCCGCAATTGACCGAGACGAACAGACCGCTGCGATCACTGGCCCGGTGGATGTGGCGGGCGAGCAGCTCTTTACCGGTACCGGTCTCGCCACGGATCAACACCGAGATGGCACGCGGTGCCAGGTGCTCCAGCTCTTCGCGCAATTGGCGCGAACGTGGATCGACGAAGACCAGCGCCTTGGCGCGGATGCTCAGGGGGCTTTTTTCCGCATCGGGAAAGGTCAGCAACGGCTGACCGAACGTTTCAAAACTCATGGCAGACTCCCGCCCACAACCGCCGGGAGACGGGGGCGATCAAAAAGAAAATGTACAACTCAAGCGCGACGCCGGGCGTGGTGTTCCAGGCGGTTTTGCAGGCGATAGAGGTAGGCGAACCCCTGCTCCCAGCGCTGATGCCCGGACTTGACGTTAATGTGCCCGGCCCCGGCGAGAATCCCCGCCTCGGCGCCCCAGTTACGCGCCAGTTCCAGTGCACGCGGGGCACTGACGGCGGCGTCATTGTCGGAGGCGACGACCTGGCTGGGGAACGGCAGCAGATCGCTCGGGATCGGGGCGAAATTGCGCAGCGCCGGCGCGCAGGTCGGACGCTCGACATCCGCAGGCGCGACCAGCAACGCCCCGCGCACCTGCCGCAGGTACTGCAGCGGCGCAGTGGCCGCCCAATGCGCAACGGTGACGCAGCCGAGGCTGTGGGCGATCAGGATCACGGGCGTGCTGTCGGCGGCAATCGCCTCGGCCAGCGCAGCGACCCAGTCTTCACGTCGTGGCGTCAGCCAGTCGGCCTGCTCCACCCGGGCGCTGTTGGGCAGGCTGTTTTGCCAGTGGGTTTGCCAATGATCTTCTGGCGATCCTTGCCAGCCCGGCACAATCAGATAGCGGATTGATTCGTTGCGCATGGGGGAGCTCTCCTGCGTCGTGTCTGTTCCTGATCGAGTATAGGGACGGGATTTATATTCGTTAAGGAATAAGAAGCTATTTGTTAATACCTGAAACGAATATAAATCGCTCTCTGTAGGAGCTGCCGAAGGCTGCGATCTTTTGACCCTGTTTTTTAAGATCAAAAGATCGCAGCCTTCGGCAGCTCCTACAGAGCAGTGCCGTTCGGGATAAAAAAAGGGCCGCACCCTGCCAAGGAGACGGCCCCGGAAAAACGAAAATCCTGTTACCGCGCCGTGATCACCGACAACTTGGTAATCCCCGCCCGCTCGATCGAAGCCATGGCTCGCGCCACTTCGCCGTAGTTCACCCCGTCGTCAGCCTGCAGTTGCACGCGCACTTCCGGGTCTTTCGCCTTGGCCGACTTGAGGTTGAATTCCAGCAGGTCCGGCTGAATTTCATCCTTGTTGATAAACAGTTTGCCGGCGTCGTCGATGCTCACCACCAGCGGGTCTTTCTGCTCGACCGGCGCCACGGCTTCGGTCTTCGGCAGGTTGATCGGAATCGCGTTGGTCAGCAGCGGCGCGGTGACGATAAACACCACCAACAGCACCAGCATCACGTCCACCAGCGGCGTCACGTTGATCTCGCTCAGCACCTCGTCGCTGTCTTGCGTGGAGAAGGCCATATCAGGACGCCTCCTTCACTTTTGTCGCGTTGCCCGGCGCCGCTACCTTGTTCGCGGTCGGGTGGATCAGCACGCGGAACGAGCTCTTCTGCGCCAGGCTGTAGAAGTCATGAGCGAAGTCATCCAGATCCGCGGCGGTCAGTTTCAGACGCCGCAAAAAGTAGTTGTAAACCAGCACCGCCGGCACCGCGACGGCGATCCCCACACCGGTGGCGACCAGTGCTGCACCGATCGGACCTGCCACGGTTTCCAGGCTCGCCGAGCCGGCTGCGCTGATGCCTTTCAAAGCTTCCATGATTCCCCACACCGTGCCGAACAGGCCAATGAACGGCGAGGTACTGCCGATACTCGCGACCACCGCCAGACCGGTTTCCAGCGAACGGCGTTCGCGCACGATCTGCTGACGCAAGGCGCGCTCCAGTCGATCCTGATGGTTGATCGCCTGGCTCAGGTCATTGGCCTGCGGCGCCTCGCCCACCTGAATCGCCGCGTAACCGGCCTGCGCCACCCTGGCTGCAGCCCCAGGTTGGGTTTCGCTCAACTCGGCGGCGGAATCCAGACTCGACGCCGCCCAGAAGCGCTTATGAAACTTGCGATCCTGCGCCTTCAGACGCCCGAACTGCACAGCCTTGAGCAGGGCCAGCCCCCAAGTGGCGACGGAAAAAACCACCAGCAGCCAGATCACCGCGCTTTCGATGGATTCCAGTGGAGATGCCAGTAACGTCATGATGTGTTCCCTCGTGTAAACGTTTAGCGCGAAATAGGTTTCGGTTTAATGAATCTTGAAATCGATGGGCACGCTGACCCAGCCATCCTGGGCAACATCACCCTGCTTGGCCGGGACGAAGCTCCACTGCTTGACCGCGTTCAGCGCTGCATCGTCGAGCTGTTGCCGGCCACTGCTTTTCTGGATCTGGATCTCGCCCGGTTTGCCATTGGCCAACACGTGCACCCTTAGCATCACCGTGCCCTCCCAACCGCGACGCTGGGCCAGCGACGGGTATTCCGGCGCCGGGTTCTTCAAATACGCGGCGTTGGCCGAGGCCGGTGTCACCGGCGCTGGGGCCGGTGGTGCAGGTGGCGCTGGCGCAGCGACCGGGGCTGCCGGTTGCGGCGGCGCGGGTGGTTGCTCAACGGCTTTTGCCGCCGGTTTCGGAACCGGTTTGGCCACCGGTTTCGGCTTGGGTTTGGGGATCGGCTTGGGCGGTGGCGGCTTCACCGCCAGTTCGTCTTCAACCGGCGGTGGCGGCTCGATCACCGGCGCCGGTGGCGGCGGTTCGACCACTGGCGGTGCTGGCGGCGCCGGCCGCGAAAACTCGATGGTCATCGGCGGAATTTCCGGCGGCACGATCGGCAACGCCGGTGTCGGATGCTGATTGATCCAGTAGATCACCGCACCGTGCACCACCAGCGCCAGCACACCCAGCAGGATCGCTTCGCGTCGGCTCAGAATGCCCTTGGGCGCGCGCTGCAAACGCAACTGGCCCAACGGCACGCGATGAGGTCGGCCAAGATCGACCAATTCGCCGCTCGGCGTCTGACGCCACAGCAATTCCTGTGCGCTGGCGGCGGTCTGGACATTGCCCATTGATTCACTCCCTGCGGTCTTTTTGCGTTCTCTACAAAAACTGCCGATCCGCCGTTTGTTGAATCCCCCACGACAGATCGATGGGTTAATCATTGGGTCTGACGCTTATCTCCGAAAGTAATTTTTCAGGTTATACATAGACCATTCGGAAATATGAGAACTGATCATTTTTCGCAGCCCCATGCCAATCAAGGGCTGTAGCCGAACGGACGAAATCCGATGCTTTTCAAGCATCAGAAATATTCGTACAAGGTATGGGTTCGTCTACATGCCCACTTACAACAATCACATTGCATGAGTTGTCACGAGCGCATTAGATCGCTATCGCGTTATCAATCGACTCAGGAAGAGTAAGCATGCAATCAAGCAAATGGACATTGATCTACATGGCGCTATTACTGGCGCCGCTATCGCTCGCCACTGCCAGGGACACGGCCCCGGTTGAGTTGGAAATCACCAATAAAACCGGTTTTCCGATTTATGTGTTTCAGGGAAAGTGGCGCGGTGTGGTTTTGCCGGATGAACACTTTCAGGCCAAAGACTACAAATCATCGGCGTTGACCGTCTCAACTTCGACGCCCGAGGCGGGATTCAAATTCGTCACGCTCAGTCAGGCAAAGGGCTGTAAAGCACAAACGTGTATCTTGATCGACGGCAACTGAATGTTGCCGAAGGGAAATATCAGACACGTGCGCCGCCTATAAAAAAGCCGCCATACCCGATGAGGGTATGGCGGCTCTTATTTACAGCGCTTATTGTTTGACGAATTCCCCGGCCACGCCTACAACATCGCCATCAAAGTTATTGCGTGAGCCAACCGCACGAACTTTCGAATAGTTGTGGTCCGGCGAGAACAATGTCCAGGACTGATAACCCGTGCCGTCATTGAGGGCCGTGAACGTGATGATCGTAGGCTGGCCGGTGCTGTTCTGGAAATGGTAATGCCCATAAGCGATGTCGTAGTTCACGCCGTTCTGGCTGAACTTGCCGCTGAAAGTGCCGTTGGAATCGTTGCCATCGGTAATCGTCAGTTTGGCGCCAGCGTTAGCGTTTACATAATTGCCATTAATGCTCGACATAACGAGATTCCTTTATCGTTGGATAATTGTCTTCCGATGAGAGCAAGTTTCCTCCTGGAAACTCACGACAGTCAGGATGGTTCGACATTCAAATATTGTCCATGCCACAAACTAACGAAATTGCAATAACCACTGTTCTGGTTACTCATAAGTTATTGCCAATCCGTCGAGCATTAATTCCATTTCTACTAATGACTCACGTTGGTCTGCTGCACGCCAATGGCGGGCAACATGATGCAGCGCCTTGAACGATCCAATCAGAAGTCGTAGCGACCGGTCACACCGAGGGTGCGCGGGGTGCCGAGCAGGCCTTCGTAGCCGCCGTTGCCGCCGGTCCACAGGGTCGTGTAGTAGGTTTTGTCGAAGGCGTTTTTCAGCCACAGCGAGACGTCCCACTGCCCCTGGTTGAAGTCGCCGCGCAGGCCGGTGGAGACGTTGACCACGGCGTAGCTCGGGATCTGCCCGTAGTCGGAATCCTCGACCGTGCCCACGGCTTTGGAACGGAACGCATAGCTGGCGGTGACGTAGGGTTCGAAGCCGTTGGCCAGATTCCATTTGTATTCGCCATTGGCGTTGCCGATCCATTTCGAAGCGCCGACCACCTGATGACCGCTGAGGTCGCAAGAGGCCGG
The DNA here is from genome assembly GCF_018729515.1 of Pseudomonas sp. MG-9. Taxonomy (NCBI): domain Bacteria; kingdom Pseudomonadati; phylum Pseudomonadota; class Gammaproteobacteria; order Pseudomonadales; family Pseudomonadaceae; genus Pseudomonas; species Pseudomonas sp. MG-9. The sequence continues at coordinate 112,835 of NZ_JAHHZH010000004.1, read as the reverse complement.
CGCGCCCGGTGCCTGGCTGACTTCCGGCGGGCACGGCGCATCTTTGTACGAGAGGTAGCTGACGTCGTTGTACGAACCGTTGAAATTCAGGGTCAGGCCACGCAGCGGGATCACCGTGCTTTCAAACTCGACGCCGCGTGAGCGCACGGAGCCGGCATTGGTCAGGTACTGCACGCGATTGACGTCGTCGTAGGCGTTGGTCTGGTAGGCGTTGACCTGGGTCCAGAACACGTTGGCGTTGAGCTGCAGACGGCGATCCCACAGGGTGCTTTTGAAGCCGAGTTCGGCGTTGTTGGCGCGCTCGGTGCCGATCAGCAGCGAGTCGGCGCCGGCGGTGGGCGCAGACCCCACAGCGAGGTTCACCCCACCGGATTTTTCACCGTGGGACAGCGTGGCGTAGCCGAGCAGATCATCGGTGATGCGATAGCTGAGGTTGAGCAACCCGGACGGGCTGGAGCTGTACTGATTGAGATCGCCGGAGTCGTATGCACCGGTACGTCCGCGTCGAGCGGTGGCCGCTGCGCCGGTCACCGCAGCGCCACCGACTGGCGCATCGCGGGTGACCCAGGCGTTTTTCTCTTCATAGGTGCCGCGCACTCCGGCAGTGAAATCCAGACGCTCGGTCAGGTGCCAGGTGCCCTGGGCGAACAGCGCGAAACTGTCGGTCTTGATATGGCCATTGCCGACGCTGCCGACATTGGCCAGGGCACCGCGCGGCGTGCCATTCCAGATGTCGGCCTGCGGGCCGTAATAGGCAAAGGATTTGTTGTCCAGGTCCGAGCCGAAGTAGTACGCGCCCACCACATAATCGAAGAACTCGCCCTTGGGCGAAGCCAGACGGAATTCCTGCGAGTACTGTTTGTCTTCCACCGAGACGCCGGCGTTATAGGTCGCCGCCACGTTGAGGCCATCATCGTTGGCCGGGGTGAAATTCCAGAAGCGGTAGGCGCTGATCGAGGTCAGGGTGAAATCGCTCGGCAACGTCCAGTTGGCCTCCACCGACGTGCCGCCCTGATGCACGGTGACGTGCTGGTCGTTGTCCAGATTGACCTTGCGGTGCGACCCGTTGACCAGCGTTGCGCCGGCGGCATTGGCCCGCGATTGATAGAGGTTGACGCCGTTGATGGTCGGCCCGGTGTTGTACAGCACGCGCGTGCCGGCGCTGGAGTCCTCTTCGTTGTAGTCGCCGATCCAGCGCAGATTGAAATCTTCGTTGGGCTTGAACAGCAACTGCGCACGGAAGCCATTGCGCGATCCGCCATTCAGGTCATGGCCGTTGTATTCGTTCTTGATGTCGCCGTCGCTGCGGGTGCGGTAGGCCGAAAAGCGTCCGGCCAGTTGATCGTTGAGCGGCCCGGAAATGGTGCCCTTGGTCTGGAAATAACCGTCCTCGCCGACCGAGGTTTCGATGCTGCGTTCCGGCGTGAAGGTCGGCGCGCGCGTGCTGATGTTGATCACCCCGGCGGTGGTGTTCTTGCCGAACAGCGTGCCCTGCGGCCCGCGCAGGACTTCAAGCTGTTCGATGTCCATCAGGTCGAACACTGCCATCCCCGGACGGCCCAGATACACGTTGTCGATGTACAGACCGACGCTGCCTTCCAGGCCGTCGCTGGCCGGGTTGTTGCCCAGGCCGCGAATCGACACGCTGGACTGGCGCGCGTGCATGTAGGCGACGTTGACGCTGGGCACCAGTTGCTGCAGATCCTGAATCCGGTAGACCCGCTGCGTCTCCAGGGTCTGGCCGCTGACCACGCTCATCGGCGTCGGCACGTCTTGCGAACTTTCTTCGCGACGGCGGGTGGTGACGGTCACGGTTTCCAGTTGCGAACTGTTGGCCGTCGGTTTGCCCGCAGACACCGGCGGCGGGTTTTCAGCGTCGGCGGCGTAGCTGTGCGTCCAACTGGCGCTCCCTGCCAGCAACAGGGCCAGAGGCAGGCGTTTGAGCCGTCGTGGCGTTAAGGGTGACGCAAGGTTCAACGGACTCATGGCGCGGCTCCTGGTCAAAAAACACACAGACATCTTCAGCGCTGCATATTCTTTTAAGTTATTTATTTATGGATTTACAAATATTTACTGCATAAGAGATTGCCTTTATAAGGAGTCGACCTAATGCATATCCAATGCATTTCCCGGATATTTTTTATGTGAAAAATGCATATCGACTTGCGCCAGTTACGACACTTCATCGCCCTCGCCGAACAACGCAGCTTCGTCGCTGGCGCGCAGGCGGTGAACCTGTCGCAGTCGGCGTTCAGCCGCAGCATTCAGGCGCTGGAACACAGCGTCGGCTGTCAGTTGGTCGATCGCGGCCGCAAGGACCTGCCGCCGACCAAACAAGGCCAGGTGCTGCTCGAACATGCGCGACGGCTGGTCAGCGGCGCGCAGCAGATGGCCAACGAGATCAGCCAGTTCAACGGCCTGGAGGCCGGCGAGCTGCGCTTCGGTTGTGGGCCGGCGCCGGCAGCCGGATTGATCCCGCGAGCGATCGGCGCGTTCATCGGGCGTTACCCGAAGGCGCGGGTGCAGTTTCAGGTCGATGACTGGCAGAGCCTGAGCAAACGCCTGCTCAGTGAAGAGTTCGAATTCTTCGTCGCCGACACTCGACACTTCGAGGCCGATCCGGATTACCTCACCCATCGATTGCGTCCGCGCAAATGGCATTTCTGTTGTCGTGCCGGGCATCCGCTGGCCACTGTTGAACGGGTCACCGCCGAGCAACTGATGAGTTATCCACTGGCGGTGAGCATCCGTCCGCCAAACCTGCGCAAGGTGATCGTCGACCTCAGCGGCCGCCCGGATTTCACACCCAATGTGGAATGTGAAAACAGCTCGAGCCTGCTCAGTGTGGTACTGCGTTCGGATGCGATCGGGATTGTTGGCGCGTACTCCGATGCGCTGCATCAGGCCAAGGGTGAGCTGGTGTGTTTGAAGATCGAGGGCCTGGCCGATGATCTGGAAGAGTTGTACACCCGCTACGGGATTGTCAGCCGCGCGGGGTATCGGTTGTCGCCGTTGGCGGAAGCGATGATTGAGCAGATCAAGGCGATTGATGCGGTGGAGGAAGAGATGTGTTCGCTGGAGAATTTTGCGGTCTGATCAACCGCTATCGCGAGCAGGCTCACTCCTACAATGGATCGCATTCCAATTGTAGGAGTGCGCCTGCTCGCGATAGCGTCAGCCCAGGCACCGATGCATCCATTGCATAAAACCCATTCCCCAAATGCACTTGCCGAACACCCCCGCCGAAAGCGAAAACCCTCGCCTGTCTCTCTGACCGGTGAACCCCATGTCCAAGCCGCAAAACCCCGTGCGCAACGTGCTGTACATCATGTGCGATCAGCTGCGTCGCGATTACCTGTCCTGCTACGGCCACCCGCATTTGCACACGCCGAACATCGATCGCCTGGCCGCCGCCGGCGTGCGCTTCAGCCGCGCCTACACCCAGGGCACGATCTGCGGGCCGTCGCGCATGTCGGCCTACACCGGGCGTTACGTCAGCAGCCATCAAGTGGCGTGGAACGCCGTGCCGCTGCCGCTGGAAGAACTGACCATCGGCGACTATCTGCGCCCCCACGGCATCCGCACCGCGCTGGTCGGCAAGACCCACGCCACAGCCAATGTCGATGCCCTGCAGCGCCTGGCGATCAACCCGGACAGCGCGCAGGCCGAGGTGCTCAACGAGGTCGGCTTCGAACCGTACTTTCGCCACGACGGGATCTTCCCCGACGACCCGCTGTTCGACGACAAACGCGAATCCGCGCCCTACACCCATTACCTGCGCGAGCAGGGTTTCGACGGCCGCAACCCCTGGCACGACTGGGCTAACGCCGCCGAAGGCGAGAACGGGGAAATCCTCAGCGGCTGGCAGATGCGTCATGCGCATTTGCCAGCACGAATTCCCGAGCAATTTTCAGAGACTGTCTACACTACAAATCGAGCCACCGACTTCATCGGTGAGCAAGGTGACAAATCCTGGTGTTTGCACCTGTCCTACATCAAACCGCACTGGCCCTACATCGTACCGGCGCCATACCACACCTTGTACAGTACGAAATCGATTCTCGAACCGGTCCGCGCGACGCCCTCCGAAGCCAGTAAACACCCCGTATACACGGCGTTTCGCCAGCACGAGGAAAGCCTCAACTTCTCCCGTGATTCAGTACGATTGAATGTAATCCCCACCTACATGGGCCTGATCAAGCAAGTGGATGATCAGCTCGGGCGGCTGTTCGATTTTCTGCAGAGCAACGGTCGCTGGGAGGACACGTTGATCGTGTTCACCAGCGATCACGGCGACTTTCTCGGCGATCACTGGCTGGGCGAGAAGGAGTTTTTGCTGGAGCAAGCGGTGGGCGTGCCACTGATCGTGCGCGACCCGCGCGCGGCGGCGGACATCACCCGTGGCACGGTGGATGAGCGCCTGACAGAAACCATCGACGCATTGCCGACGTTTCTGCAGGCACTGGGCTTGCCGGGGGCCGAGCATCGGCTGGAGGGACGCTCGCTGATCCCGCTGTTGCACGGTGAAAATCCTGACTGGCGCCACTATGCAATCAGCGAATACGACTACGCCTTCCAGGCCCCGGCACGCGAGCGACTTGGGCAGCCGATCGACCGTTGCCGCATGACCATGGTGCGCAGCGAGCGCTGGAAATACCTGGCGTACGACGGCTTCCGACCGCAGTTGTTTGACTTGTTGAATGATCCGCAGGAACTGCGCGATTTGGGTGAAGATCCGGCGTACGCGGCAGTGCGCGAGGAACACGCGGGGTATTTGTTTGAATGGCTGCGCGGGTTGAAGCGGCGGACCACGATCAGTCATCAGGAGATTGATGTGCGCGGGCAGCGGTTTCGATATGGAGAGCCGGAGACCGAGAAGGTCGTTCAAATCGGCGTTTGGTGAAAAGTATCGCTGGCAAGCCAGCTCCCACAGTTTTGCGGTGTACACAACATCACTGTAGGCGCAGCGTGCCGCAGCGCCTACAGAGTTATTTGGGCGACGTTAAACCCTGTGGGAGCGAGCCTGCTCGCGAAGAGGCCCGATCAGACGCCGACGAGCTCAGCACCTTTAATCGTCTGACTACGTTGCCCCGAAGCCCCCACCGGCACCTCCCCCTTGAGCGTCACCCGGCGCACGATGCGGTCCTGAGTGCCGTAATCATCAATCGCATAGTGCTGGGTCGAACGGTTATCCCAGATTGCCACGTCACCCGCCTTCCAGCGCCAGCGCACAGTATTTTCCTGACGAATCACATGGCTCTGCAACAGGCCGAACAGGTGTGCCGAATCAGCCTGCGAATAGCCCTTGATGCGCTTGACGAAATGCCCCAGCAGCAAGCTCTTTTCGCCACTGATCGGATGCACGCGCACCACCGGGTGCTCGGTCTCGTAGACCGTCGAGGTGAAGACCTTGCGATAGCGCTCGAGCTTTTCCGCCGAGACGTCCGGCTTGGCCCCGGCGTAGTCGTATTCATTGCTGTGCACGGCGACCAGTTTGTCCGCCAACTCGCGCAGCTCCGTCGGCAGTTCGTTGTACGCGGTCGCGGTGTTGGCCCACAGGGTGTCACCACCGAAGGCCGGGGCCACCACCGAGCGCAGGATCGAGGCTTTCGGGTAGGCGTCGACGAAGGTCACGTCGGTGTGCCAGGAGTTGGCGCGCTGGCCCTCGGCACCGTCCAGTTCCAGCAGATAACGTGTGCCCTCACGCACCGGCACGGTCGGATGCGCCACGGGTTCACCGAGCAGATGCGCGAAGGCTTCCTGACGCTGATCGTCGAGTTGAGTCTGCTCGCGGAAGAACACGACCTTGTACTGGATCAGCGCCTGCTGGATGGCTTCGACCGTGGCGGCGTCCAGTTCACCGGACAGGTGCACACCACGAATCTCGGCGCCGATACGACCGGCCACCGGATGGATTTCCAGCGCGTGGACAGCGGGTTTTACAGCGAGTGCGGCATTGCTCATGGGTAGACCCTCATCGACTGCTTGCGGTTGGACGGCAGCGAAACATCGCTCTATCTATATTCCATTTACATCTAATAGATATTCAAATGCTTCGTTGACGGAATAAGAGCTTGCATTTAAAACCTCAAGCAACCCTCGTCGCAAATGCCTTCGAGCTATTTTTAGGATGCCGGAAAAGCATATGGATCTTCGCCAGTTGCGTTACTTCATCGCCCTCAACGAACACCGCAGTTTTGTCCGCGCGGCGGACGCGATGGGCATCACCCAGCCGGCATTCAGCCGCAGCATTCAAGGGCTGGAGCAAGAGTTCGGCTGCGTGCTGGTGGATCGTGGCAACAAGGATCTGCGCCCCACGCCCGAGGGCCAGGTGGTGCTGCAACACGCCCTGACCCTGGTCCAGGGCGCGGCGCTGCTCAGTGCCGAGGTGACGCAGATGACCAAGCTCGATGCCGGTGAAGTGCACTTCGGTTGCGGCCCGGCGCCAGCGGTGAAACTGGTGCCGGATGCGGTAGCGCAATTCATCAACGCGCACCCGAAAGTGCGCACCTGTTTTCAGGTGGATAACTGGGAAAAACTCAGCCGTGCGCTGAGCCGCGAGGAGATCGAATTCTTCATCGCTGACATTCGCCATTTCGAGGCCGATCCGAACTTTCAGACCCAGGCGCTGACGCCCAAGCGCGGGGTGTTTTTCTGCCGCCCGGGGCACCCGTTGCTGGCCAAGGAAAGCCTCTCGACCAACGACATGTTCGACTACCCGCTGGCGACCACACTGATCCCGCCGGGGATCCGCAAACTGCTGGCGAACCTCAGTGGCCGGATCGATTTTTCGCCGACCATCGAAACCGAGCATTTCCCGGCGCTGGTGAAGGTCGTGCTGCAATCGAATGCGATTGGCGTGGGCACGGAAGAGGCGTTCGTCGAGGACATTGCCCAGGGTTCGCTGGCGCTGCTGCACTGGCGCAACCTGCCGCAGAATCTGGAGAGCATGAACGCGCGCTGCGGGATTGTCAGTCGTACCGGATTCAGGCTGTCGCCGGCAGCGCGGGCGATGATCGAGACGTTGGTGGCGGTGGATAAACAGGAAGTCAGCATGGTCGTTTGAAGATCAAAAGATCGCAGCCTTCGGCAGCGCCTACATCGATCTATGCAGGCGCTGCCGAAGGCTGCGATCTTTTGCTTTTAAAGCTTGGCCGCGGCCAGCTCAGGCGCCACCCAATCGCTGACCTTGAACGGCTTGCGAATCAGCTTCTGCTGCGCCGCCAGGTCCACCGAGTCCTGCAATTTGCCGAGGAACACCGGGTCCAGCGTCGACGGGAACACTTCGCTGAGTTTCTGATCCTGCAGGTCCTGCGACAGGATCACCGGTGGATAACTCGCCAGCCCCGACACCAGTTGCACGTAAGCGTCCTTGTTGCTGTCCTGGGTCAACCACTCCACCGCCTGCTGCTGCGTCTTGAGCAGTTTCGCCACGACCTCCGGATGCCCGTCGACAAACTTGCCGGCGCCCACCAACACCGACTGCACGCTGCCGGCGCCGCCCAGATCCTTGGTGTTCAGCGGCAATTCCGCCAGCCCCTTGGCTTTCAGCGCCGTCAGCCCTGAACTGCCCCACGACGCGTCGATCTGTTTGGCCGCCAGTGCCGCGACCGCGCCGCTGAAATCGAGGTTGATCACCTTCAGATCCTTCTCGCTCAAACCCTGGCTGGCCAGCGCCGCGTCAAACGACAACTGCGTGGCGGTGCCACGGAAGATCGCCACGCGCTTGCCCTTGAGGTCCTGCAAGGTCTTGATCCCCGAGCCCGGCACCACGCCCAGATACTGCTTCACCCCGCGCGCACTGGCGCTGAGCAAACGCGTGTCGAGGCCATTGGACTTGCCGATGATCGCCGCCAGATCGCCCAGATACGCCAGATCGACCTGACCGTTGGCAAACGCTTCATTGATCACCGGCCCGGCGCCTTTGAAGAAGCTCCATTGAATCTTGATGCCCTGATCAGCGAAGGCCTTTTCGAAGATCTGCCGATCCCGCAGCACGTCCACCACACCGCCACCGCTGTGCTGGGTGCCAGCGCTCAGGTCTGGCACAGCGATCCTGATGTCCTTGAGTTCGTCAGCGTGCGCGGTAAAGGCCAGCAGCCCCGCCAGCGCCGGGATGGTCAACAGGCTGAAGACACGTTTGAAGGGAAAGTTCATGGGTACGGCTCCTTGATCACGACAGGCGTTGAGGAGCCGAAAGTAGGCCGAAGCGTGACCTTCACTTAAATACTATAAATGCACATTTTTATAGCTTTTAACGCTAAACAAGCAACGGCGCGGCTTGCAGCGGCATATGCATTAACAGCATCGAAAATATTCTTCGAATGCATTGGATGCGCGTCGGGCTGGAGGCCTTAAATGGCGCTGCTTATCTCCAAATCTAATTTTTAGCACAGCGCTTATAACTTATTGTTTTTAGCTAATGCCGCTAAAGATCGCAGCCTTCGGCCGCTCCTATCGAGTGAATTCACGGACGCATCCCCCTGTAGGAGCTGCCGAAGGCTGCGATCTTTTGATCTTGATCCCGATCCAACCCGACAACGGAGGTCACTCATGGCCCGTGATTCCCTGCTCAGCCTGCCGCTGCCCGCGCCGCCACTCAAAAGTCGACGGGCGTGGCCAAGCCTGAACCAACGCCTGTTGCCCTGGCTGTTGCCGATCAGCCTGTTTGCCCTGTGGTGGCTGGCTGCGCGCAATCAATGGATGAGCGAACAGATCCTGCCGGCGCCATCGCTGGTGTGGAACAGCGCTGTCGAGTTGTCCCAGGGTGAGTTGTGGAGTCACCTGTGGATCAGCCTGCAACGCCTGCTCTGGGGTTTGCTGGCAGGAATATCCGCTGGCGCAGTTCTGGGTGCCACGCTGGGTTTCAGCCGACGGCTCGAACGGCTGATCTTTCCAACGTTCGCCGGTCTCGCACAAGTGCCGACACTGGCGTGGATTCCGCTGTTCATGGTGTTTTTCGGCATCGGCGAAGTGCTGAAACTGGTGGTGCTGATCAAGGCCATCGTGGTCCCGGTGACCCTGCACACGCTGGTCGGCGTCCGTGATGCGCAACCGAAACTGCGCGAGGCCGCCGCCGTATTGCGCCTGCCGCCCTACTTGCTGATCCGCCGCCTGGTGCTGCCCGCCGCGCTTCCGGCGTTCATGGCCGGCGTGCGCCTGGCCCTGGCCGCAGGCTGGACTTCGTTGCTGGCGGTGGAGTTGCTGGCGTCCAGCGAAGGCATCGGTTACCTGATGGTCTGGGCGCGACAGCTGTTCATGCTCGACATCGTGTTTGTGTGCATCGTGGTCATCGGCCTGCTCGGCGTGGCGATGGATCGCGGCATCGGCTTGCTCGACCGCAAACTGGTGCACTGGCCGCACCCGGCCACCGCAGAAATCCGCCGTGGCCTGCGTTATGAAGGCTGGCAACGTCTGCAACCATGGCTGTTGCCGTTGGGCCTGCTCGGCGTCTGGCAAGTGGCGAGCGATCAGCAGTGGATCGACGCGAACATCCTGGTCAGCCCGCTGGCGGTGCTGGAAACGACCACGAACGGTCTGCTCGACGGCACGTTGATCAGCGGCATGGCCTTGAGCCTCGGCCGCACTGTGGGCGGCTTGTTGCTCGGTGGCGGACTCGGTTTCGCCCTCGGCCTGCTGCTGGGCCTGTCGCGCACCAGCGAACGGCTGCTCGGCCCGACCCTCGCAGCACTGCGGCAGATTGCGATTTTTGCCTGGGTGCCGCTGCTCACCGCGTGGTTCGGATTGGGTGAATTGTCGAAGTGGGTATTCGTCGCCCTCGCCGCGTTCTTCCCACTGTTCATCGCCACCCAACGCAGCGTCGCAAACCTCTCGCCACAACTCAATGAAGCCGCGCAAGTGCTGCGCCTGAGCCTCGGCCAACGCCTGCGTCGCCTGGTGCTGCCGGGGGCGGCACCGGGGATTTTTGCCGGGCTGCGCCTGAGCCTGATCTACGCCTGGCTCGGCACCATCGGCGCCGAATACTTCATGCCGTCCAACGGCGGCATCGGCAGCCAGATGATCGGCGCGCAACAGCTGCTGCGCATGGACCTGATCATGGCCGGGATGCTGTTGGTCGGCCTCACCGGCGCCCTGCTCAACCTCATCGGCCAACGCCTGGAAATTCGCGCCACTCGCTGGAGACACGCATGAACGCACCGATTGTCAGCTTCACCCACGTAGGCAAATCCTTCGACGTCGACGGTTTCGAACTGGAGGCGATTCGCGAATTCAACCTGGACATCGCCGAGGGCGAATTCGTCGCCATCGTCGGCTCCAGCGGCTGTGGCAAATCCACCTTGCTGCGCTTGCTGGTGGGCCTCGACACGCATTTTCGCGGGCAGATTACGGTGGACGGCAAAGCCGTCAGCGGCATCGGCGGCGAGCGCGGCATCGTGTTTCAGGAGCACCGCTTGTTTCCGTGGCTGACGGTGGCCGACAACATCGGCCTGGGCCTGGTCAACGAGCCACTGAGCGCCGCCGAAAAGCAGCAACGCATCAACGATTTCATCGAACTGGTCGGCCTGCGCGACTTCACCCGCGCCTATCCACACCAGCTCTCCGGCGGCATGGCGCAGCGCGTGGCGATTGCTCGCGGCCTCGTCGCCAGTCCGCGCATTCTGCTGCTCGACGAACCCTTCGGCGCGCTCGACGCACTGACCCGTCAACAAATGCAGGACGAGCTGCTGGCGATTCGTGACCGGGCGAAAATCACCACGATTCTGGTCACCCACGACGTCGAGGAAGCGATCTTTCTGGCCGACCGTGTGGTGGTGATGGAGCCACGTCCGGGACGAATCAAGCAGGTGGTCGACATTGCGCTACCGCATCCGCGCCAGCGCAGCAGTTTCGACTTCCATCAGTTGCGTGAAGAGCTGCTGCACGAGTTGACCAGTGACGACCATTACCAACCGAGCGTACCGGTGCAGATCCGCGATCTGCCGTTGTCGTTCATTGCCTGCTGAGAGGAGCTGTATCGATGCCGCAACGTCCCAACTTTCTGGTGATTCTGGCCGACGATCTCGGCTTCTCCGACCTCGGCGCCTTTGGTGGTGAAATCGCCACGCCGAACCTTGATGCACTCGCTAATAACGGCTTGCGCCTGACTGATTTCCACACCGCGCCAACCTGTTCGCCCACCCGTTCGATGTTGTTGACCGGCACCGATCACCACATCGCCGGCATCGGCACCATGGCAGAAACCCTGACCCCGGAACTGATCGGCAAACCGGGTTACGAGGGCTACTTGAATGATCGCGTGGTCGCCCTGCCCGAACTGCTGCGCGAGGCCGGTTACCAGACGTTGATGAGCGGCAAATGGCACCTGGGCCTGAAGGCCGAACAGGCGCCGCAGGCCCGTGGTTTCGAGCGTTCGTTCTCGTTGCTGCCGGGGGCAGCCAACCACTACGGTTTCGAGCCGACCTACGATGAACACACCCCGGGCCTGCTGAAATCGACCCCGGCGCTGTACATCGAAGACGACACATTCCTCGACGAATTGCCCAAGGATTTTTACTCGTCCGACGCCTTCGGCGACAAGCTGCTGCAGTACCTCAAGGAGCGCGACCAGAGCCGGCCGTTCTTCGCCTATCTGCCCTTCTCCGCACCGCACTGGCCGTTGCAGGCGCCGGCTGACATCGTCGAAAAATACCGTGGGCGCTACGACGCCGGTCCCGAAGTATTGCGCCTGGAGCGTCTGGAAAAACTCAAGGCGCTGGGCCTGATCGAGGCGGACGTCGAACCGCACCCGCTGATCCAGCTGAGCGCCCAATGGGACGCGCTGAGCGCTGAACAAAAGCAGATTTCCGCGCGGGCGATGGAGGTCTATGCGGCGATGGTTGAACGCATGGACTGGAACATCGGCCGGGTGGTCGATTACCTGCGTCAGCAAGGGCAACTCGACAATACCTTCATCCTGTTCATGTCCGACAACGGTGCCGAGGGTGCGCTGCTCGAAGCGTTCCCGAAATTTGGCCCAGAGCTGATGACCTATCTGAACCAGCACTACGACAACAGCCTGGACAACATTGGCCGGGCCAATTCCTACGTCTGGTACGGGCCCAACTGGGCGCAGGTGGCGACCGCGCCATCACGGCTGTTCAAGGCCTTTACCACCGAGGGCGGGATTCGTGTGCCGGCGCTGCTTCACTACTCGCAATTGCCGATCAAAGGGCAGATCAGCCATGGTTTTGGCACGGTGATGGACATCACCCCGACCATCCTCGATCTGGCCGGCGTGCGCCACCCGGGCAAGCAATGGCACGGCAAACCGGTGGCGCCGCTGCGCGGTAAATCATGGCTGGGCTTCTTGTCTGGCGAGACGGCGCAGGTGCATGACGAACACACCGTCACTGGTTGGGAGTTGTTCGGGCGGCGGGCGATTCGCCAAGGGTCGTGGAAAGCGGTGTGGATCCCCGGGCCGGTGGGGCCGGCGACCTGGCAGCTTTATGATCTGGCGAGTGATCCGGGGGAGATTCATGATCTGGCGTTGAGTCGGCCTGACAAGCTCAGCGCGTTGATCGGTCACTGGCAGAAATATGTGGAGGAGACCGGGGTGATTCTCAGTGCTTCGCCGTTTCAGCCGGATTGAGGTTGCCTGACAAACCGCTTTCGCGAGCAGGCTCACTCCCACAGTTGGAATGCGTCCCCCTGTAGGAGTGAGCCTGCTCGCAATGAGGTCCTTTGCAACAACAGATCAAGCCCGGGCAGTACGCACCTCTTCCTGCACCACCTCATCCTTGCGAACAAACCGGTTCGCCCGCCCAAACGTGCCGAAATCATTGAATCGCACGCCCATCTCGCGCATCACCTTGTGCGCCACCGGCACGGTCATCTGGCGAATGTAGAACGGCTCTTTCACCACGAAATGGTGAATCCCGTGGCTGCTGCCGAAGTTGAAGCAGAACGCCTGCAACGGCCACAACCACCACGGGTTCAGTACCTGGCATTGCTGCAGCACATTGCCGGGCTCGACGTCACCGTAGTAATGCATGTTCGAACTGATGAAGTGCAGGCAAAACGTGCGCAGCACGTTCGGGCCGATGATCACCACCGCCGCGATGTCGATCACCTGCATGACCGACAGCGTGGTCGCCGACCATTCAATCGGCGAACCCATGAGGTAGGCGATGCCATTCGCCGCATGAAAGCCGAGAAACACGTACCACGCCCCCCAATGCACCAGCGCCAGCGGCGCGTAGACCTTCAGGCTACGTTTGATAATGCTGACTTTGTGCGCCCAGGTTTTCGCCCGCAGCATACGGATGAACGCCGACATCACGTTGTCACCGACCATCAACAGCCGCGCAAAGCCCCACGGCTCGCCGTTGGTGATCGCGCGCTCTTCCATGTCGGTTTCGGTGCCGGAGACCTTGTGATGGTTGAGGTGCAGATGCCGACGGATCCACGGGTTGATCGTGCTCGGCCGCGCCAGCCACACCAGTCCCATCATCAAGTTGTGCGGCACGCGCTGCTTGCGGAAATACATGCTGTGGATCAGGTCGTGCTCCAGCTCATGGGTCAACGAGGCGAAAAACGCGTTGAGCAGCAGGCACACCCACCATGCCATGTGACCGCTGATGTACAGCGCCGCCGAGCCGATCATCCCGGCCAACGCGAACGCCAGGATTCCCGCGCCCAGCGCATCCTGATGCTGGAGAATCGGATAGCGCTCACGCAGTTCGACGCCTTTGGCCAGCACCACTTCGCGAATATGCGCTGATCGCTGAGCAGCATTGTGTCGCTGGGGACTTGCAGAAGTACGGTCCATGCTTCCATCCTCTGGTTATCGATGCTCGCATCCTGCCCTGTGCGGTTGCAGAACACGCTAGCCGAGCACGCCAACCTGTTGACCGGAAGCGCCAATCAGCATGAAGGAACCGACCTCCCTCGCCAGTTGGACCCGTGCCTTGCGCAAACAACTCGATGCGCTGGGTCTGGACAGCATTGCCCTGTGCGAACAGGCCGGCCTCGATCCGCAGCTGATGGACGACCCGAACGCGCGCTATCCGCTGTCCGGCACCACGCGCCTGTGGGAATTGGCGGTGCAGGCCAGCGGCGATCCAGCGATCGGTCTGCGGGTGTCGCGCTTCGTCAGCCCGACCACGTTTCACGCGCTCGGTTATGCGCTGGTGGCCAGCGGCAGCCTGCGTGAGGTGTTCGAGCGCATCGTGCGTTATCACCCGGTGGTCAGCGATGCGCTGGAGCTGGAACTGAGCCAGGGCGACGACCGTTATCTGTTCCGTCTGAAGACTCCGCCAGGCAATCCGGCGCCGGCCTTCGAAGCCATTGATGCGTTCACCGCGATCTATGTGCGCACCTGCCGCAATCGCCTGGGCCGCGACTACGCGCCGCTGGCGGTGTATCTGCGCCGTCCGGAGCCGGTCGACGCGCACCAGTGGCACAAGGTGTTCCGCGCCCCGGTGCATTTCTCCTGCGCCGAAGATCGCCTGGAGTTCGCTCTCGCCGACTTCGACAGCCACCTCGACGACGCCAACCCGGAACTGGCCGAACACAACGAAGCGGTGCTCAAGCGCACCCTGGCCCAGCTCAAACCGCTGACCTGGGAGCGCAAGGTACGCGACGCCATCGAAGAGCAACTGCCCGAAGGCGAACCCAGCGCCGAACGCATCGCCCAAGCGTTGCACCTGAGCCTGCGCAGCCTGCAACGGCATCTGGCGGATGAAGGCTGTCGCTTCGACACGCTGCTCAACGAGAGCCGCGAAAACCTCGCGCTGCTGCACCTGCGTGATCCGCAGTGTTCGTTGAGTGAGGTCAGTTATCTGCTGGGGTTTGCCGACACCAGCAGCTTCAGCCGGGCGTTCAAACGCTGGACCGGGATGACGCCGGGGCAGTTTCGCGATCAGTTGCGCTGATCCAGAATCAGGTTGTCTGATCTGACGCCATCGCGAGCAGGCTCACTCCTACAGGGGGAACGCATTCCAATTGTAGGAGTGAGCCTGCTCGCGATAGCGCCCTTTAATTCAACGCAAAACCCAGCTCAAAAACGCTGCCGTCAGCATCACTGCTCACCCGCACCCGCCCGCCATGCAATTGCATGATCGACTGCACAATCGCCAGCCCCAACCCACCGGAATCCCCAGGCTCAGCCCGCGAAGGATCGACCCGATAGAAGCGATCGAACAATTTGCCCAAATGCTGCGGCGCAATGGCCGGGCCGTGGTTGTGGACCTGCAACCAGCACACGCCGGGCTCATCCCGGCGCCGCAGGCTGATCAATGTGCCTGCATCCGCATGCCGCACCGCATTGGCCAACAGGTTGCCAAGGGCGCGCTGCAGCAGTTGCTGATCGGCGAACAGTTCGCCGTGCAACTGGTTTTCCAGGCGCAACTCGCGGTCATCCGCCAAGGCTTCAAAGTAATCGCAGAGCTCGCTGCCAACGTTGTGCAGATCCAGCGTGCGCCGGTCGAGCGCCCGCTCCGCCTGTTCGGCGCGGGCGAGGAACATCAGGTTCTCGGCCATGCGCTTGAGGCGTTCGAATTCTTCCATGTTCGACGCCAGCAGCTCCTGATATTCAGCGGTGCTGCGCGGGTGATTCAGCGCCTGACCGTTGCTCGCCAGCAGGGTGTGCAGAGGCGTGCGGATCTCGTGCGCAAGGTCGGCGGAAAACTGCGACAGCCGCTGCACGCTATCGTCCAGGCGCGCGAGCATGCCGTTGAGCGCCTGCACCGGTTCGAGCAACTCTGCTGGCGTACCGCTCGCCGGCAACCGTTGATCGAGGCTGCGCAGGTCGATCCCGCGCACCGCTTCGCTCAGTTGTCGCAACGGTTGCAGACCACGGCGCAGCAGCACCAGGCCCAGCGCGAACGCGAGCAACGCGCCGAGCCCGACCGCCAGATAGAGGCGCAAGCGATAACTGCCGAGCATCTGCTCGCGCTCACTGAGCACCTTGCCGGCGATCACCGTCAGCGGCTCACCGTTCGGGCCCTGAGCCTCACCGGACAGCAACGCCAGCTCGGCACCGTCCGGCGCTTGCCAGGTCAGCACGTCGTGGCGCTGCGGCGTCTGCTCGCGGGGGATCGCCTTCAGCGCCGGCAATTCACGCTGGCGAGGGTTGATGCCGATGACGCTTGATCCGTCGGCGCGCCGCACCAGCAGCAGGCTGTCGAGGTTACCAAGCATGTTCTGGTACAACCGTGGCCGCGCCTGCAAGGCATCGAGGCTATCGCTGTCAGCGAGCAATGCGCGCACCTGTTCCAGGCGACCGAGCAGCGCCAGGTCATCGCGGTAAGCGATCTCCGACGCGAGCGAGCGGTAGAGGAACACGCCAATCGCACTGAGCACCAACGCGCAGACCACGGCGAACGCCAGCGCCAGACGCCAGGCGATCGACCTAGCGCGCATCGTCGGGCGCTTCCAGCTGATAGCCGACGCCGCGCACGGTGTGGATCAGTTTCGGCATGTACGGATCATCGACCTTGGCCCGCAAGCGACGCACCGCCACTTCGACCATGTTGGTGTCGCTGTCGAAATTCAGGTTCCACACCTGCGAGGCGATCAGCGTGCGCGACAACACTTCGCCCTGACGGCTGGCGAGCAGTTGCAGCAGGGCAAACTCCTTGTTGGTCAGGGCAATGCGCTGGCCGCCGCGACTGACCCGACGCCGTAGCACATCAATCTCAAGGTCGGCGATGCTATAGGACTCGGCCTCGCGCATCGGCCCGCGCCGCAGCAGCGTGCGCACCCGCGCGAGCAATTCGGCGAACGCGAAGGGTTTGAGCAAGTAATCGTCGGCGCCCAGTTCGAGGCCGCGCACACGGTCTTCGATGGCATCCTTGGCGGTCAGGAACAGGACCGGCGTGGCGCCGCGCTGGCGGATCAGTTGCAGCAGTTGCCAGCCGTTGAGGCCCGGCAGCATCACATCGAGGATGATCAGGTCGTACGCCTGCTGCTCGATGAAATAGCGCCCGTCGAGGCCATTGAGTGCCACGTCCACGGCGAAACCCGATTCGCCCAGCCCTTTGGCCAGGAAGTTCGCGGTTTTGGCTTCATCTTCTACGACCAGCAAACGCATGGCACACCTCGATTGATCAGGCACACAGGCTAGGCGCCTTCGGCCCGGTTGCCCATTACAAACTTGTAATCCGACTGACGAGGTTCTGACGAGGAGCGCCGGCTAACGTGGCGACCTTCGCTTTCGGAGACTGTTCATGACCCCCAACTACCTCGTTGCGAGCTTCGCCATCGGTCTGAGCGCCAGCGCTGTCGCCAGTCCTGACCTGCCGCGTCACCCGTTCCCGATAAGGAAACTCACCATGACCACCCTGCGCATGACCTTCGCAGCATTCGGCCTAAGCGCCTGTTCAAGCCTGGCGCTGGCCGCCGGCAACCCGCTGAGCGTGCACGTGCTCAATCTGGAAAACGGCCTGCCGTCCCCCGGAATCAACGTGACCCTGGAAAAACACGTCGGTCAGAACTGGCAGCCACTGGCTCAGGGCACCACCAACGAACAGGGGCGCATCGCCGAACTGTTCCCGGCCAGACAGCCTTTCGAAGCGGGCGAGTATCGGGTGGTGTTCAAGACTGGCGAGTACTTCGAAAAGAACAAACGCGAGACGTTTTTCCCGGAGATTCCG
The DNA here is from genome assembly GCF_018729515.1 of Pseudomonas sp. MG-9. Taxonomy (NCBI): domain Bacteria; kingdom Pseudomonadati; phylum Pseudomonadota; class Gammaproteobacteria; order Pseudomonadales; family Pseudomonadaceae; genus Pseudomonas; species Pseudomonas sp. MG-9. The sequence goes on along the minus strand of NZ_JAHHZH010000004.1, from coordinate 95,241 downwards.
GTGATCTTTGAAGTGAAGCAGACTGACCAGCACTACCACATCCCGTTGCTGCTCAGCCCTTATGGCTTCTCGACCTATCGTGGTTCGTAGCCACCACACAAATCCTCTGTAGGAGTGAGCCTGCTCGCGATAATGGTGTGTCAGTCGCCTCTGGTTTTCCTGATACACCGTTATCGCGAGCAGGCTCACTCCTACAATGGATCGGTGTGAATTTCAGAGAGTGGTCAGCGCCCGCAATCGCGCGGCATCAAGGATTTCGATCTCACCGTACCCCAGCCCGATAATCCCCTGCCCCTGCAGATCCTTGAGGATCTGGTTGGCGGTCTGCCGCGACAGCGACAGCATCGACGCCAGCTGTTCCTGCGGCAACTGCAGCACACGGCGTGGCGAGTCGAGTTCGCCGTAGCCTTCGGCGATCAGCAGCAGACGATGAGCCAGGCGTGCCGGGGCCGGGAGCAAACTGAGCTGTTCGAGGTTGATGAAGGTCAGGCGCAATTTCTGGCTCATCAGCAGCGCCAGATGTCGCCAGTACAGCGGCTGTTCATCAAGCAGTTTGAGCAGGGTGTGCTGCGGGATATTCAGCAACGTGCACGGCCCGACGGCGTAGGCGTCATGGGTGCGCGGCTGGCCGTCGAACAGGCAGATTTCGCCGAACCAGTGCGGCGCTTCCACCAGGCTCAGCAGCGCCTCCTTGCCCTGCTCGCTTACCGCACCGATACGGATCGCGCCGTCGAGCACCGCGTACAACCCGCACGGCGCATCACCGCGCTGGAACAAGCGCTGCCCCGCCGTCAGCCGCCGCTCACGGGCCGCCGCCAGCAGACTATCCTGAAAGGATACCGGCAGATGACTGAACCATTGCCCGGTCATCAGCTTTGAACGCTTATCCATGAACACTCCCAATTGTCGCCTGCCTGACAGAGCGAACGCCGAACCCGGGGCATGCTGCACTCACCCTACAGGAGGAACAACAATGAAAAGCCTCGTCGATCATTTGAGTCAATACGCCGCGTACCACCGTGACCCGCGCAACATCGCCAGCCACTTTATCGGCATTCCGCTGATCGTGGTGGCGGTGGCCGTTTTATTGTCGCGACCAGAGTGGTCACTGGGCGGCTTGTGGCTATCGCCGGCGGTGTTGCTGGCATTGGCCTCGGCGTGGTTTTACCTGCGCCTGGAAGTGAAGCTTGGCATTGTGATGACGGTGCTGATGGGACTGTCGGTCTGGGCCGGGCATGCGCTGGCGCAGCAGAGCACCATGGTCTGGCTCGGCAGCGGCCTGGCGATGTTCGTGATCGGCTGGGTGATCCAGTTTGTCGGGCACCACTATGAAGGGCGCAAACCGGCGTTTGTCGATGATGTAAGCGGGTTGATTGTCGGGCCGTTGTTTGTGGTGGCGGAGCTGGCCTTCATGCTCGGGATGCGGCATGAGTTGAAAGAGCAGATCGAGGCGCGGGCGGGGGTCGTGCGGGTCAATCCGAATGGCAAAGCGGCGGCTTAGGCCGCTTTAAAAGATCGCAGCCTGCGGCAGCTCCGACATTGGAATGCGTTTCCCCTGTAGGAGCAGGCTGCGATCTTTTGATCTTAAAGGCTGGCGACTTTCTGCCAGACCTTCGGTTTGAAGAACAGCGTTTCACCCTTGGCCAGACCAATCAGGCTGTCGTGATCCTTCACCACTTCGGCCTCAATCAGATCCGTCTGCCCTTCCACCTTCAAAGTCACCCGCGTGGTCGCGCCCAACGGGCGGATATCGCGCACTTCAGCGGCGTGGTGATCTTCCAGCTCATGCCTGGACAGTGACACTTCGTGCGGGCGGAACAGCACGTGGTTGTCGTCGCTGAGCAGCAGACGGTTCGAGTCGCCGAGGAAGTGATAGACGAAATCGCTGGCCGGGTTTTCGTAGACGTCGCCCGGTGAGCCGATCTGCTCGATCACGCCCTTGTTCATCACCACGATACGGTCGGCGACTTCCATCGCTTCTTCCTGGTCGTGGGTCACGAACACCGAGGTCAGGTTGATGTCTTCGTGCAGGCGCGCGAGCCAGCGGCGCAGCTCTTTGCGCACCTTGGCGTCGAGGGCGCCGAACGGCTCATCGAGCAACAGCACTTTCGGCTCCACCGCCAAGGCCCGGGCCAGGGCGATGCGCTGACGCTGGCCGCCGGACAATTGCTCCGGGTAGCGATCCGACAGCCAGTCCAGTTGCACCATGTTCAGCAGTTCATGAACCTTGGTCGCGATCTGGCTTTCGCTCGGGCGCTGGTTTTTCGGTTTCATGCGCAGGCCGAACGCGACGTTGTCAAACACCGTCATGTGGCGAAACAGTGCGTAGTGCTGGAACACGAAACCGACGTTGCGATCACGCACATCATGGCCGGAGACGTCTTCACCGTGAAAGACGATGTTGCCCTGATCCGGGGTTTCCAGCCCGGCGATGATCCGCAGCAGCGTGGTCTTGCCGCAACCGGACGGGCCGAGCAGCGCCACCAGTTCACCGCTCTGGATGTCCAGACTGATGTTGTCCAGCGCCTTGAACGCATTGAAATTCTTGCTGACGTTACGCACTTCGATCGACATGAATTATTCCTCCGCGGCGCTGGCGCGCAGGCGGTTGATACGGTTTTCGCTCCACTGCTTGAGCAGCAGGATGAAGAGCGCCAGGATCAGCAACAGGCTCGCCACGGCGAACGCGGCCACGTGGTTGTATTCGTTGTAGAGGATCTCGACGTGCAGCGGCAAGGTGTTAGTCACCCCGCGAATGTGCCCGGAAACCACCGACACCGCACCGAACTCGCCCATGGCCCGCGCGGTACACAGCACCACGCCATAGATCAGGCCCCATTTGATGTTGGGGACGGTGACGTGCCAGAACATCTGCCAGCCGTTGGCGCCGAGCAGCCGCGCGGCCTCCTCTTCCTGAGTGCCTTGTTCCTGCATCAGCGGGATCAGCTCACGGGCCACGAACGGTACGGTGACGAAGATCGTCGCCAGCACGATGCCCGGCAGGGCGAAGACGATCTGAATGTCATGATCCTGCAGCCACGGCCCGAATAGGCCCTGGGCGCCGAACATCAACACGTAGACTAAACCTGCGATCACCGGCGACACCGAGAACGGCAGGTCGATCAGCGTCACCAGCATGCTCTTGCCACGGAACGAGTACTTGCTCACGCACCACGCGGCACTGACCCCGAACACCAGGTTCAGCGGCACCGAAATCAGTACCGCGATCACCGTGAGTTTCAGCGCCGACAGCGCGTCCGGTTCAAAAATCGCGGTGAAGAACGCCCCGAGGCCGTTCTTCAGACCCTGAGACACCACGATGAACAACGGCAGCAGCAGAAACAGGAAAAAGACCAGCCAGCCAAGACCGATCAAAACTCTGCGCGATGTGGCACTGCCACGGCGCGCGGCGTTGGCCGAAGAGGCGGCCGCAATAGACGATTGGGACATGGTTCGCGCCTCCTTATGGGGTTTCGATGCGCCGCTGCAGCAAATTGATCAGCAGCAACAGGACGAAGGAAACCACCAGCATCAGCACGCCGATAGAAGTGGCGCCGGTGTAATCGTATTGGTCGAGTTTGACCATGATCAGCAGCGGCAGGATCTCGGTTTTCATCGGCATGTTGCCGGCAATGAAAATCACCGAACCGTACTCGCCGACACCACGGGCAAACGCCAGGGCGAAACCCGTCAGCCAGGCGGGCAACAGCGCCGGCAGCAGGATATGGCGGAACACCTGCAACGGTTTCGCACCGAGACAGGCGGCGGCTTCTTCGACTTCACGCGGGATGTCGGCCAGCACTGGCTGCACCGTGCGCACCACGAACGGCAGGGTCACGAAAGTCAGCGCGAGGGTGATGCCCAACGGCGTGTAGGCGATCTTGAAACCGAGGTCGGCGGCGAACTGCCCGACCAGACCGGTCGGGGTGTATAGCGCAGTCAAGGCGATACCGGCTACAGCCGTCGGCAGAGCGAACGGCAGATCGATCATTGCGTCGATCACCTTGCGCCCCGGGAAGGTGTAGCGCACCAGCACCCACGCCAGCAGCGTACCGATGATGCCGTTGATGATCGCCGCGCACAGGGCGGTGCCGAAGCTCAGCTTCAAGGCAGCCAACACCCGCGGCGCGGTAATGATCGTCCAGAACTGATCCCAGGTGAGTTGGGCGGCGTGGACGAACATCGCCGCCAGCGGGATGAGCACAATCAGGCTGAGGTACACCAAGGTGTAACCCAGCGTCAGCCCGAAGCCGGGTATGACGGGGGAGATACGACGCGACATAAAAGTCCCTGGTTAAAAAGCATTCCGCTGAACGCACCAATGTGGGAGCGAGCTTGCTCGCGAAGAAGGAGTATCAGCCAACTCTACGTCGTCTGACACTCCGCTTTCGCGAGCAAGCTCGCTCCCACATTTTCCGCGCCTGGCTTCAGGCTTAGTGTGTGGCTGAAGTCAGATTACTGCGCCTGATAGATCTGGTCGAACACGCCACCGTCGTTGAAGAATTTCGGCTGCGCGGATTTCCAGCCGCCGAAGTCCTTGTCGATGGTCACCAGTTCCAGTTTCGGGAACTGCTGGGCGTACTTCGCCGCCACGTCCTTGTCACGCGGGCGGTAGAAGTTCTTCGCGGCGATCTCTTGACCGGCCGGGCTGTACAGGTGCTTGAGATAGGCTTCGGCGATCTGCTCGTTGCCCTTCTTCTCGGCGTTCTTGTCGACCACGGCCACCGGCGGTTCGGCAAGAATCGACAGCGACGGCACGACGATGTCGAACTTGTCGGCGCCGCCGTCCTCTTTCAGCGCCAGAAACGCTTCGTTTTCCCAGGCCAGCAACACGTCACCCTGACCGTTGTTGACGAAGGTGATGGTCGAGCCACGGGCGCCGGTGTCCAGTACCGGAACGTGCTTGAACAGGGTCTGCACGTAGGCCTTGGCCTTGGCTTCGTCACCGCCGTTGGCTTTCAGGCCGTAGGCCCACGCGGCGAGGAAGTTCCAGCGTGCACCGCCGGAGGTTTTCGGGTTCGGGGTGATCACCGAGACGTCGTTCTTGACCAGGTCGCCCCAGTCCTTGATGCCTTTCGGGTTGCCCTTGCGCACCAGAAACACGATGGTCGAGGTGTACGGGGTGCTGGCGTCCGGCAGACGCTTCTGCCAGTCGGCCGGCAGGGTCTTGCCAAGCTTGGCGATTTCGTCGATGTCGCCGGCCAGCGCCAGGGTCACGACATCGGCACGCAGACCGTCGATCACCGCGCGGCCCTGCTTGCCCGAACCGCCGTGGGACTGCTGGATTTTCACGGTGTCGCCGGCATGATCCTGCTGCCAGAACTTGATGAATTCGGCGTTGTAGTCCTGATACAGCTCACGGGTCGGGTCGTACGACACGTTGAGCAGCTCGTAATCCTTGGCAACCGCGGAACCGGCAAACACAGCGCTGGCCAGGGCGGCCAAAGCGTAACGGCGAATCGACGACATGGTGAAAGCTCCTGGAATTCTGGGTGATGGCTTTTTCTTATGAATATCTGGAATCGGGTTTGCCGGCGAAAGATCGCAGCCTCCGACAGCTCCTGCACACAGCCCCCTGTAGGAGCTGCCGCAGGCTGCGATTTTTTGATCTTCAGCTCAGCCCGGTTTGTTGCCCGGCTGCTGCAAACGGAATTTCTCTTTGCGTTCGATCTGCACGACCTGGGCGTTGTGCACAGTGATCTCCACCGCGCCAAACCGCAGATCGCGCAGCGCGCTCTGGATTTCACGCAAGATGGTGGTTTCGTCCTGACCGTCAACGCTGCGAAGGGATGCGCTCATGGTGCTGCTCCTTTGAATGGGATATGCCTGGCAGTGGGCGGCACTGCGTTCGGCGTGGGAGCAATATAAGAGAGGCGCAGATATTCTTAAAAAGACTATTTGAGAATGTTTATATAACTAGAAAACATTATGTGGCCGGGCAAGGGTTTGCGCGCATTTCGGGCAACAGATAACCCATGGCGAGGGGGCTTGCCCCCGTTCGGCTGCGAAGCAGTCGCAAAATTCCAAGGGCCGCTGCGCGACCCAACGGGGGCAAGCCCCTCGCCACAGAATTCTATTCAGCCGATGACTGGTGCACACTCCCAATCAATCTCCCCTGCTGGCACCGGCCGCCCAAACCAGTAGCCCTGCCCCAGATCACACGCCTGTTCCAGCAGAAACGCCGCCTGCTCCGCCTGCTCGATGCCTTCGGCATGCACCTGCATGCCCATGCTCCGAGCCAGGGCGATGATCACCCGAACGATGGCCACATCGTCCTCGTCCCATGGCAGCCCGGCGACAAAGCCCTGATCGATTTTGAGCTTCTGCACCGGCAGGCGCTTGAGCCGCAGCAGTGACGAATAGCCAGTGCCGAAATCGTCGATCGCCAGGCGAATCCCCAGTTCGCGCAAACGATGCATCTGCTCCAGCGCCACTTCCGGATCATCCATCACCGCGCTTTCGGTGACTTCCAGCTCCAGATAGGCCGGGTTCAACCCGCTCTCGTGCAGCACCTGCGCCACCTGCTGATACAGCTCGCGCCGGGCGAACAGCCGCGACGACACGTTCACCGCGACAAACGACAGCACAATCCCGGCCTGCTGCCATTGGCACATCTGCGAACACGCCTGGCGCATCACCCAGGCGTCAATTTCGGCAATCAGCCCGGTGCGCTCGGCAATCGGAATGAATTCCGCCGGCGACACCAGCCCGCGCTGCGGATGCTGCCAGCGCACCAGCGCTTCGACACCGATCAGGCGACTGGTACTCAGATCGTGAACCGGTTGGTAGTAGACCCGCAGTTCCTGCTGCTCCAGCGCGCGGCGCAGTTCGAAGGCGATCTCGACCCGTTGCTGTGCATGCGCAGTCAGCTCTTCGGTATACAACGCATAACCGTTGCGCCCGCTACTCTTGGCCTTGAACAGCGCAGCGTCGGCATTGCGCAGCAGCTGGTCGGCGCTCAACGCGTCACTGGGGAACAGGCTGATGCCGATACTCGCGTTGATGAACAGCTCATGCCGGTCGATACCGAATGGCTCCTTCAGCGCATCGAGAATGCGCTGCGCCAGCGCCGCAGCCTGCACCAGCTGTGGACAACTTTCTGCCAGCACCGCGAACTCGTCACCACCGAGCCGCGCCAGGGTAATCCCGGGGCCGAACAGATCCTGCAGACGCGCCGCCACTGCCTTGAGCAGGCGGTCGCCGACGTTGTGTCCGAGGCTGTCGTTGATCATCTTGAATTGATCGAGATCGATCATCAGCAAGGCGCAGCCACGCTTGTGGATCTGCGCCGAGGCCAGCGCCTGTTCGGCGCGGTCGCTGAACAGCAGGCGATTGGGCAGATCGGTCAGCGGGTCGTGGTGGGCGAGGTGTTTGAGTTCGTGTTCGGAGTCCTTGATCGCACTGATGTCGGAAAACACCGCCACGTAGTGACTGAGGCGGTCCTGATCGTCGTGAATGACGCGGATGGTCTGCCACTGTGGATAAATCTCACCGCTCTTGCGACGGTTCCAGATTTCCCCGCTCCACTCGCCGTGGGCCTGCAGCGTGGCGAACATCGCCTGATAGAAGCCCGGCGGATGATGGCCGGACTTGAACAGGCTCGGCTGATGACCGAGGACTTCTTCGCACTGGTAACCGGTGATCTCCATGAACGCCCGATTGACGTGCACGATCAGGCCCTCGCGGTTGGTAACCAGCACCCCTTCGCGGGTGCAATCGAACACCGCTGCCGCCTGGCGCAGGCGCTCACGGTCGGCCTGACGCTCGCGCAAGCGCGCACCGATGCCGAGAAACTCATACAAACGCACGCGCGCCAGAAAGATCAATCCGGCACTCAACGCCGCCCAGATGTAACCGTTGATCAGTTGCCATCGCTGTAGATCGACAGATTCATCAAAGAAACTGTTCAATAAGTAACCAGTACCCTGCAGCCAGACGACAGCAAGTACCAGATAAAGCAGCGCTGCACGCAAGGCATCGCGGTATGTGGCAGGCATTCGGCTGTCCATGTCCCTACAAAAAAGGCTGGAATTATAGGTGAAGAAACATCCAGCGACTCTTATCTGAAAGGGCGACTGGTTTTATCTGTGTGCTTGGTGATAATGCAACGGCTGTTTTTTTCTTTTTCGAGGGCCCTATAGCCTATGTGGTACGAAGGTTTTCTTGGCTTGTCGGCCTGGTCACTGGTCGCGGTCACCCTGCTGATGACCCATGTGACAATTGTCGCCGTCACAGTCTATCTGCACCGTTACTCGGCCCATCGCTCGCTTGAGCTGAATGCCGGCCTGAAACACTTTTTCCGCTTCTGGCTGTGGCTGACCACGGCGCAGAATACCCGCGAGTGGACCGCCATCCACCGTAAACACCACGCCAAATGCGAAACCGAAGATGACCCGCACAGCCCGGTCGTCAAGGGGCTGTCCACGGTGCTGCGCAAAGGCGCCGAGCTGTATCGCGCCGAAGCCGAAAACCCGGAGACCCTGCGCATCTATGGCAAGAACTGCCCCGAAGACTGGATCGAGCGCAATCTCTACAGCCGCTATCCGTTGCTGGGCGTGGCGATCATGGGCGTCATCGATCTGCTGCTGTTCGGCACCATCGGCATCACCATCTGGGCGATCCAGATGATGTGGATCCCGGTCTGGGCCGCCGGCGTGGTCAACGGTCTGGGCCATGCCATCGGCTACCGCAACTTCGAATGCCGCGACGCGGCGACCAATCTGGTGCCGTGGGGCATCCTGATCGGCGGCGAAGAGCTGCACAACAACCATCACACCTACCCCAACTCGGCCAAGCTGTCGGTGAAGAAGTGGGAGTTCGACCTCGGCTGGGCGTGGATCAAGGTCTTCAGCTTCCTCGGTCTGGCCAAGGTGCAACGTGTGGCGCCGATCGCCCACCGCGTCGAAGGCAAGGGCAATCTGGACATGGACACCGCCATGGCGATCCTCAACAACCGTTTCCAGATCATGGCCCAGTACCGCAAATTGGTGATCGGCCCGCTGGTCAAGCAGGAGCTGGACAAGGTCGATCATTCGGTACGCCATCAATTCCATCGGGCCAAACGCCTGCTCTCGCGGGAAACCAGCCTGCTGGAAGACCGTCATCACTTGCGCATTCAGAACATGCTCGAGCACAGCCAGGCGCTGAAAGTAATTTACGAAAAACGCCTGGCCCTGCAGCAGATCTGGGTCAAGACCAGCGCCAATGGCCACGACATGCTCGCCGCCATCAAGGAATGGGTGCACGAGGCCGAGGCCAGCGGCATTCAATCCCTGCGTGAATTCGCCGACCAGTTGAAAACCTACTCGTTGCGTCCTGCAGCGGTCTGATGCCGTTGATCGGTGCGCCCGGACTACCGGGCGCACCCTTCGGAACTAAGCACAAAATCCCCTATCTCAAAGACTTCGCCACCCCGGCGGGCTGTACTGTGGCCGTTGTCGAAATCGCGGCACGCCCTTTGAGATATGTGCCGATGGTCAACAACAATCAAAAAGACTCATCCCCTGCGCAGTGGCCCGAGGCCGCGCAAACCCTGATGGCGCTGATGCACGCCCAAGGCGAAGTCGCCCGGCTGAGCGAGCGCGAACAGCTGTTCAGCTCACTGCTGGTGAGCGTGAACGCGGTGCTTTGGGCGTTCAACTGGGAAACCCGTCAGGTGCTGTACGTCAGCCCCGCGTATGAACGGATTTTCGGTCGCTCTGCCGGGCTCTTGCTCGCCGACTACAACCAGTGGCGCGACAGCATCTACCCCGACGATCTGGATTACGCCGAACGCAGCCTTGCCGATGTGCTGCACAAAGGCGCGGTGGAAGACCGCGAATACCGGATCATCGCCGCCGACGGCCAGGTACGGTGGATCAGCGACAAATGCTTCATCAACCGTCAGGACGAGCCCGGGCAACCGGTGATCATTGTCGGCATCGCCGAGGACATCACCGACAAGAAGCACATGGAAACCGAGTTGCAACGCCTGGCCACCACCGACGTGCTGACCCAAAGCAGCAACCGTCGCCATTTCTTCGAATGTGCCCATCGCGAGTTCGAACAGGCACGCCTGCAAGGTGCGCCACTGGCCTTCCTGCTGCTGGACATCGATGACTTCAAGCTGATCAACGACAGCTACGGCCACCCCGAGGGCGACAACGTATTGCAGCGGATTGCCGAGTGCGGGCGCGGCTCGTTACGCCGGGGCGATCTGTTCGGACGCATTGGCGGTGAGGAGTTCGCCGCGGTGTTCCCCGGTTGCGCGCCGGACATGGCGATGCAAGTGGCCGAGCGGTTGCAGCAGGAGATTCAGCGCTTGAGTTTCAACCATGACGGGCAGACATTCGGCATCACCGTCAGCCAGGGCCTGACCAGCCTCAAGGAAGGCGACGCCAGCCTCGACGGCCTGTTCGCCCGGGCGGATGCGGCGATGTACGAGGCCAAGCGGCAGGGCAAGAACCGGATTATCTCAAGCTGAATCCACCGTCCGACTCACCTCCCTGTAGGAGCTGCGGCACGCTGCGATCTTTTGATCTTTTGATTTCAAAGATCAAAAGATCGCAGCGTGCCGCAGCTCCTACAATGGATCCTGGTGAATCCGGTTATTTGCGCATCCGCATCAACTCCGGCAGCCCGATCTTCAGCAGCCGCGCCGTGCGACTCTTGGCCAGTTCCTCGACGCCCTCGTGCTCGGTCAGGCGAGCCATTTGTGCCGCCATGTTCATCACCAGCGCCTCACGAGAGTAAACCCCGCCACCGAGCTGGTAGACCGATGCAATCAGCTCCCGCAGCTCCAGCGGCAAGCGCCAGCGCGTGCGCAGCGCCGAACCGTAGGCCGCGCCAAACTCCGCCAGCGCATCGCCCACCTCCTCCCACTCATCCAGCTCTCCGCCAGCCTGCTTCCACTCCTGCAAACAGCGCAGCAACGCCAGATCGCCGAGGCGATGCAACATGCCGGCGCAATAGCAGCGTTCCTGATCCAGATCGAGCAGGCGCGCCAGCGTGCGAGCGTATTCCGCAGTGTGCAGCGACAGCCCCCAATAGCGCTCGGCGTAATCGGCCAGGCACGGGTCACTGAGTTTGGCACTGCGCTTGAGCGCCAGGCCGAGAATCAGATTCATGCTCTGCCCCGTGCCCAACCGATGCAGCGCCTGCCCCAGGGTTTGCACCGCCGCGCCATGATGCTGCGCTGCGCTGTTGGCCGCCGCGATCAGCACCGCAGTGATCTGCGGATCGGTGCGTACCTCTTCTTCCAGCAGTTTCAGATCAAGGCCGCTCGGATTCAGGCTGCGCTTCACCGCCACCTGGACATCGGTCATCAACGGCGCACCATCGGCCTGCTCGCGGCGGCGCTCAAGAAACACCGCCAGGGTCATGCCCGGCGCCAGCGTCGGCACTTCGCAGGACACCTCTTCGCCGGCATCCAGCAGCAGGCCCTGCAAGCGCTCGGTCAGGCTTTCCATGTTCAACGGTTTGGTCAGGTAGGCCGTGGGGGCCAGCGGAATCGCTTCGCGCACACTGGCGCTGTCATTGCGGCTGCTCATCAGAATGAACGGCAGTGGCGGATTGCGTTTGCGCTGACGCACGCTGCGCAGCACGCTCAAACCGTCGATGCCCGGCAACTCCCAATCGACAATCGCCAGGTCATACGGCACTTCGCTGAGCAATGACATGGCTTGCTGACCATCGGCACACAGATCCAACCGCGCATCGCAACGGACATTGAGCAACACGTGTTTGAGCAGGTCCCGGGACCACGGATCGGCCTCGGCAATCAGCACTCGGGGTACGGCGGGTAAATCAACGGCAGTCATGCTCGCTCTCCCTTGCAATGCCTGAACCTTAGCCAATGCTGGCCTTTCGATACAGCGCAAAAGCGCTTGATGTGTTTCAGGGGCGTAAAAAAACCCGCCGAAGCGGGTTTTTTGTCTATCCGATCACACAGCGCGCGGCTTACAGCTCCGAGAAGCACTCTTCGATGATCGCCAGACCTTTGTCCAGTTGCTCGTCCGGCGCCGTCAGCGGAACCAGAACGCGCAGAACGTTGCCGTAGGTGCCGCAGGACAGCAGGATCAGACCCTTGTCACGCGCCTTGGCCACCACCGATGCCACCGCCGCAGCGTTCGGCTTGTGGCTGTCGCCGTTTTCGAACAGCTCGACCGCGATCATCGCGCCCAGGGCACGCACTTCGCCGATCACTGCCGGGTATTTGGCCTGGATGGCCTTCAGGCCGGTCACCAGACGCTCGCCGACAGCCTTGCAGCGGTCCAGCAGGTGTTCTTCTTCGAACACTTCCATCACGGCCAGGGCCGCAGCGCAAGCGATCGGGCTACCGGCGTAGGTGCCGCCCAAGCCGCCTGGGGCGATGGCGTCCATGTACTCGGCCTTGCCGCAGACACCGGCCAGCGGGAAGCCGCCAGCGATGGATTTGGCGAAGGTGGTCAGGTCGGCAGCAACGCCCATCTGTTCCATCGCGAAGAAAGTGCCGGTACGGCCAGCGCCGGTCTGCACTTCGTCAGCAATCAGCAGGATGCCGTGCTGGTCGCACAGGGCGCGCAGGCGCTTCATGAACTCTTTCGGCGCGACGTAGAAACCACCTTCACCCTGCACAGGCTCGATGATGATCGCGGCGATGTCTTTCGGCTCGGCGTCGTTCTTGAAGATGCGTTCGATGGAAGCGATCGAATCGTCGATGCTCACGCCGTGCAGTTCGTTCGGATACAGCGCGCGGAAGATGCCGCCTGGCATCAGGCCCATGCCGGCCGAGTAAGGCACGACTTTACCGGTCAGACCCAGGGTCATCATGGTGCGACCGTGATAAGCGCCGGTGAAGGCGATCACGCCGGCACGGCCAGTGGCGGCACGGGCGATTTTCACGGCGTTTTCCACGGCTTCGGAACCGGTGGTCACCAGGAGGGTTTTCTTGGCGAAATCACCAGGCACCTTGGCGTTGATCTTTTCGCACAGCTCAACGTACGGCTCGTAGGCCAGCACCTGGAAGCAGGTGTGGGTCAGCTTGTTCAGTTGTTCGGTCACGGCAGCGATGATTTTCGGGTGCACGTGGCCGGTGTTCAGTACAGCGATACCACCGGCGAAGTCGATGAACTCACGACCTTCAACGTCAGTCACGGTGGCGTTCTTCGCCGATTCAGCGAAGATCGGGTGAATCTGGCCAACACCACGTGGAACAGCAGCGGTACGGCGGGCCATCAAGTCAGCGTTAGTCTTGCTCATTACAGTCCTCATTCACCGCTCATCGGGCGGCGTGGTTCAAGGATTAAGCGGGAGAAATCGGCGGTGGCAGCATGCGATGATCGACTGCCACGGCGTTCCCGGCCGCAGAGAAAATTCCGGTTTGAAACGACGCAAAGGGACAGCGCTCTCGTGCCCTTTGCGTTTGCAGCGATCCCTTACTCGGCTTAGATGCCCAGGCAGAGGTATTTGATTTCCAGGTAATCTTCGATGCCGTACTTGGAGCCTTCACGACCCAGACCCGAGGCCTTGATGCCGCCGAACGGCGCGACTTCGTTGGAGATCAGCCCGGTGTTGACGCCGACCATGCCGTATTCCAGGGCTTCAGCCACACGGAACACACGACCCAGGTCACGCGCGTAGAAGTAGGAGGCCAGACCGAACTCGGTGTCGTTGGACATCGCGATCACTTCGGCTTCGTCTTTGAAACGGAACAACGGCGCCAGCGGACCGAAGGTTTCTTCCTTGGCCACAGCCGCGTCTTTCGGCACGTTGGTCAGGATGGTCGGCTCGAAGAAGTTGCCTTCCATTGGCTTGCCGCCAGCCAGCACGGTGGCGCCTTTGGCTACGGCGTCAGCGATGTGCTCTTGCACCTTGGCCACGGCTTTTTCGTCGATCAGCGGGCCCGTGGTGGTGCCTTCTTCCAGACCGTTGCCGATTTTCAGCTTGGCGACGGCCACTTTCAGCTTCTCGGCGAACGCGTCGTAGACCGAATCCTGAATGTACAGGCGGTTGGCGCAGACGCAGGTCTGGCCGTTGTTGCGGTACTTGGAAATGATCGCGCCTTCGACGGCCTTATCCAGGTCCGCGTCGTCGAACACGATGAACGGTGCGTTGCCGCCCAGTTCCAGCGAGACTTTCTTGATGTCCTTGGCGCACTCCGACATCAGTTGGCGACCGATTTCGGTCGAGCCGGTGAAGGACAGCTTGCGCACGATCGGGTTGCTGGTCAGCTCGCTGCCGATGTCGCCGGCGCTGCCGGAGACCACGCTGAACACGCCTTTCGGGATGCCGGCACGCTGGGCCAGTTCAGCCAGGGCGAACGCGGAGAACGGGGTTTGCGAAGCCGGCTTGAGCACCATGGTGCAACCGGCGGCGAGCGCAGGGCCGGCTTTACGGGTGATCATCGCCGCCGGGAAGTTCCACGGGGTGATCGCTGCCGTCACGCCGATCGGCTGCTTGATCACGATCAGGCGCTTGTCCGGCTGGTGGCCAGGAATCACGTCACCGTAGATGCGTTTGGCTTCTTCGGCGAACCACTCGATGAACGAAGCGGCGTATACGATTTCACCCTTGGCTTCGGCCAGCGGCTTGCCCTGCTCGAGGGTCATCAGGCGCGCGAGGTCGTCCTGGTTCTCGATCATCAGTTCGAACCAGCGACGCAGCTTGCCTGCACGCTCCTTGGCGGTCAGTGCACGCCAGGCCGGCAGCGCTTTATCAGCGGCTTCGATCGCGCGGCGAGTTTCGGCAGCGCCCATTTTTGGCACGGTGCCAAGGATTTCGCCGGTGGCCGGGTTGTTGACCTTGATCGTCTGACCGTTGTCCGCATCGACCCAAGCGCCATCAATGAAGGCTTGCTGGCGGAACAACAGGGTGTCTTTAAGCTGCATGTCGGCTTTCCTTAACAGCACCGCGGCCTGCGCGGAGCAAAATTATGATTGTAGAAAGGCGCCTCGCAAGGCTGCCGTCAGGGAAATCAGAGACCGGGTGAGGCCCATCCATCGTGCACGATTCGAAACACGTGCGGCTCAGCACTCGATCAAAGAGCGTTTGAAATCTCAAACGGATCGTAGGATCAAAGGGGTTAAAGGACAATAGGTCGTTCGAAAAAAAGAACAAAAACGGCGTGTTTGTGGAAATTTTCAGATCAACGAGCAAAAAGCCCCGGCCGCAGCCAAACCATAGATCAGCCCGGCAAAAGCGCCAAGCGAGGGTTTTGCAGGACGTTACAGCTTTAAGGAATGCAGCGGTTTCAACGGACACGCGCCCTGACAAAACCCGCCGAAACCCAGCATGGACGCCCCGAGCCGACCTAGGTATGATGTCGCCCGCTGCACCAGTAGCTCAGCTGGATAGAGTACTGCCCTCCGAAGGCAGGGGTCGTGGGTTCGAATCCCGCCTGGTGCACCACTGATTTAAACGAGAAAGCCCCGGACTGTGATGGTCCGGGGCTTTTTTGTGGTCGCTGTCTCTCATGCGACGGCTTTCACTCCGTCGTCCAGTCAAACTCGTCGTAATCGTCGTCATCCTCTTCTTCCCCAACCTCCTCAAAAACCTCGTCTTCTTCCACGACGTCTTCTTCCGACTGGTTCAGCAGAAACTCCTTACGCGCCTCGGTAATCGCGCGCCGCATCTCTTCGCCCTTCTGCGGGCAGTTGAGGAGTTGGGCGATGCGGTCGATTTTTGGTGCCACGGTGTTCTCCAGCGCTTCAGCTATGGCCCGATAGTGCGCGTTTTTGCCGGGCAATGCCAAATGGCTGGGCGAACAGGCGGTCAGTTCTGGCGGATTTGCTCGAGTCGCAGGTCAAGGTCCACACCGGGGTAGCGTTTGTGCAGGTTGTTGTACAGCGCATCAGCGGCTTGCGACTGGCCGGAGTCGCGCAGGCGCAGGACTTCGCGCAGTTGTGTGTCAAGGCCGTTGGCCGGGGCGGCGGCGCGTTTGCTGACTTTGGCTTCATCGGTGCTGATCGCGTCGCTTTGCATCGGCGCCGCCATTTCCATCATCGGCGCCGGTGCCGGCATTGCGCCAGCGGGGACTGCCAGCGACTGCGCTTCAGGGGCTTGTTTGCGCGCCAATGGTGCGGCGGGTTTGGCGGCTGGGGCGAAGTCGAATCGGGGCTGTGGCTCGGGCGCACGTTGCACCAGCGACAGCATCAGTGCCACACCGACCAGGCTGGCGAAGGCGACCTGCCAACGCGGCTTCTGGCAGGCTTGCAGCCAGCGTTGCCACAGGCTTGGCTTCGGCGCCGGGGTTTCGCGGTGGGCCGCATTGAGGATGAACGCATCAAGGTGCGCCGGCGGTTCAGCGTTTTGCTGTTCGCGAACATGTTTGATCACAGGATCTTCGGGTGTCTGCCGGGCGTCAGTCATGTCAGTACCTCCTCGGCCAGCAGCCGACGCAGTTTTTGCTGGGCGTAGCGCAAGCGGCTCTTGACGGTTTCCAGCGGTGTTTCGGTGAGGCTGGCGATTTGCGCCAGGTCGAGGTCGCCATGGGCGCGCAGCAGGAACACTTCGCGTTGATCGGCGGGCAGGGTTTGTAGGGCGTTTTCCAGGCGTTGACTGTCGCGGCTGAGGTTCAGCAGTTGTTCGGGATCGTTGGCCTCGTCGCCCACCGCATGCAGCTGTTCGTCGTAGCTGTCGTGCAGCGGCTGATGAGCGCCGTGTTTGCGCCAGTGATCGATCAGGCGATTGCGCGCAATCTGGAACAGCCACGTACGAAATGTCGCCCGCCCCTGTGGCTGACTGGCGCTGCGGATCAGGCTCAGCCATGTGTCCTGAAACACCTCATCCGCCAGTTCCGGTTTACCGCTCAATCCCAGCAGAAAGCGATACAGACTCTGACGATGGCGGGCGTACAGCGTCTCGAACGCCGCGCCGTCGCCCTCGCGATAACGCGCCAGCAGCGCTTCATCGCTGCTGGCGGCCGTGCTGTCTGGCACAGCAAACAGCTGACTGATGAAGCCTTTCAATCGGCTCACTATTCGATCCGTCGCTCAGTGGGCATCGCATTCGATGCGGTTGAGGTGCGCAGGCTTTGCGCCAGTTCGACCAATTGCACGAACTCGTTACGCAAGCCGAAACGGTCATCGCCGCGCGCACCACGGGCCAGCGCTTCGGTGTCTTTCAGGCTGAAATCGCCGGTGTAACGAGCATCCTTGAGCTGTTGGGAAAACGCCGCAACCGCCGCCGCGAAACGCAGATCTTCGCTGGCCGGTGCGACCTGATTGGCAATCGGCCGCTCGATCAGCAGACTTTTCCCACCTTCGGGCTGTTGATAACGCACACGCAGCATCGCCATTTCCCCGTTCTTCGCCGCAACCGCCGCCTCCGATTTACCGTAGCGCAGCGGTTCCAGCCAGCCCTTCTCGCCTGCCGGGACAATTTCATACAGCGCGGTCACCGTGTGCCCTGCGCCGACTTCACCGGCATCGACCTTGTCGTTGCTGAAATCCTCACGCTTGAGCGCGCGGTTTTCGTAGCCGAGCAGGCGATATTCACTGACCTGGGCCGGGTTGAATTCCACCTGCAATTTGACGTTTTTCGCCACCACCGCCAAGGTCGAGCCGAGTTGATCCACCAATACTTTGCGCGCCTCGCGCAGGTTGTCGATGTAGGCGTAGTTGCCGTCACCGGCGTCGGCCAGTTGTTCCATCAGGTGTTCATTGTAGTTATCCACACCAAAACCCAGGGTGGTCAGGGAAATCCCGGTCTTGCGTTTATCCACAGCCATTTGCT
Source organism: Pseudomonas sp. MG-9 (assembly GCF_018729515.1). Lineage (NCBI taxonomy): Bacteria > Pseudomonadati > Pseudomonadota > Gammaproteobacteria > Pseudomonadales > Pseudomonadaceae > Pseudomonas > Pseudomonas sp. MG-9. Next base: position 77,550 of record NZ_JAHHZH010000004.1, on the reverse strand, counting down.
TGAGACTGTCGAAGTCGCTGACGCCGACGTTGAAGTCACCGTCGGTGGCCAGCAGGATGCGGTTGATGCCTTGGGGGATGAACGCCTGCTGCGCCATTTGATAGGCCAGTTCGATGCCCGACGCGCCAGCGGTAAAGCCGCCTGCGGTCAATTGCTCGATGGCTGTGCGAATTTTCGCTTTCTCGCGGCCGGACGTTGGCTCCAGCACCACCCGGGATTCGCCGGCATACACCACCAGCGATACCCGGTCCTGCTCGCGCAATTGATCGACCAGCAACTTCAGCGTGCTTTTGACCAGCGGCAGCCCTTCGCGGCGATCCATCGAACCGGAAACGTCCACCAGAAACACCAGATTCGCCGGGGCCAGTTCCGCCACAGCGCGGTCGGAGGCCTTGATGCCGATGCGCAGCAGGCGCGTGTGTGGATTCCACGGGGTGGCGGCCAGTTCGGTGGTTACGCCGAACGGCGAGCCATCGCTGGGCAGCGCGTAGATATAGGGAAAGTAATTGACCATCTCTTCCAGTCGCACCGCGCCCTCCGGCGGCAGACGTCCCTGATTGAGCAAACGCCGGACGTTGGCATAGGCGCCCGTATCGACGTCGGCGCTGAAGGTCGAGACCGGGGATTCGGCGACGCTATGGATCGGGTTGTCGGCCAGCGCCTGATACTGCTCGCGCTGTTCGTCGCGGTAGCCCTGTGGATAACTGTCTGCAGCCGGCATCGCCGCGAAACTGGCGATCGGCGCCGGACGCGCGCTGCGCTTGGCCATGGCGCCATCGACGCTGAGCGCTTCATGCTGAATCGAAGCCTGAGGCTGCGCCGGTGGCGGGACAGCAGCTGACTCCGGATTGGAAGACACGCCGCAACCGGCGACGGCCAACAACACACCGACCGCAGCAGGTCGCAGAAAAGGCAGAGAACGGGACATGGGGGCTGACCTCGGGATGAAAGTGATCCATTCATCCTCTGAGACGGGCAGCCCCTTCAGTTCGGGTTAAACGCCGCTGACATTATTTTCAGCGGTGATAACGCCGCACCACGCTGCTGTTACGCAGTACGTGGCCTTTGATTTTGTCCATCAGTTCGGCGCGGGTCAGACCGGCCGGCAGGGCGTCCGGGGCCAGGTCGAGGGCGTAGATCTGGATGATGTAGTGGTGAGCACTGTCGCCAACCGGTGGGCATGGCCCGATGTAATTTGTGGTGCCTTTGCTATTGGTGCCGCCCACGCCTTCGAGGCTGGACTTGGCGCCAACACCGGCCGGGATCTGCCGGGTGGTGGCCTTGATGCCGTAGTGAATCCAGTGATCGACGCCCATGCCCTTCTGACCGTCCGGGTCGTGCATGACGATCGCGTAGCTCTGGGTAGCGCTGGGGCCAGCGTTCCAGCTCAGGGCCGGGGACTGGTTCTTGCCACCGCAACCGGCCGAATCGCTGGCGGCGGCCGAGGTGAACAGGCGGTTGTCCGAGACACCAGGGATGTCGAGGGTAAAGCGCTCGGCTGCCTGCGCCGGAAACTGCACGCAAAGGGCGACGGCAACGGCCGCCAGCCAAGGGTTTAGAGAGGTCAATCGGGTCATTCCGGGAGCACCTTGTGCAGTTAGGCCTTCGTCGGCCTGCAAACTATAGCTGTACCGTTGATGCCGTGGCAGTAGCAATTGGCTGAACCTCGCACTGTGCCGCAAACTCGTAAGAGAAATACCCGCGAGGAATCCGATCATGTCCCTGCACCGTGTCGCCCGTTTCGCTGATGTCCCTGAAGACCGTGGCCTGCAAGTCGAAATCGGCGACTGCAAGATTGTCCTGCTCCACGCAAACGGCCAGCTACGGGCGTTTCAGGGCGAATGCCCACATGCCGGGGCGCCGCTGGCGGACGGCGCGCTGTGTCACGGACGCCTGATCTGCCCGTGGCATAAGGCCGCGTTTCGCGTCGAAGACGGCGCAGTGTGCGAACCGCCGGCCCTCGACAGCCTCAAGCGTTATCCGCTGGAGTTACGGGGCGATGAGGTCTGGGTCGATGATCAGCCATTGCCGGACGCGCATACGCCGCCGGCAGATGATCCGCGCACGTTCGTGATTGTCGGCGCGGGTGCAGCCGGCACCGCGTGTGCGGCGGCACTGCGCGAGAAAGGTTTTGGTGGCCGGATCATCATGATCGACCGCGAGCCGGACGCCGGTTACGACCGCACGGTGCTGAGCAAATTCGTCCTCGCCGGGGAGATGACCGCGCAGGAAACCCCGCCGCTGCGCGATGAGGCTTTTTATAAAGAGCAACGTATCGAACGTCGGCAAGGCGAAATCACCTCCCTCGACGCTTCGGCGAAAACCCTGCAGTTGCACGACGGCCAGTCCCTGCGCTACGACGCGGCAGTGCTCGCCACCGGCGGCGAGCCCAACCCGCTGCAACTGCCCGGTGCCGATCTGCCGCAGGTGTTTGTCCTGCGTTCGAAAGCCCAGGCCGAACAGATCATGCACGCGGCCAAGCCGGATCAGCGTGCGGTGATCATCGGCGACAGCTTCATCGCCCTCGAATGCGCCTCGGCGCTGCGCCAGTTCGGCCTCGACGTCACGGTCATCGCCCGCCACACCATTCCGTTCGCCGCGCAGTTCGGCGAAGCGGTGGGCAAGGCGATCCGTGCGCTGCATGAGGCACACGGGGTGAAATTCCTCACCGGCCACGAAGCCCGGGAAATCACCGGAGATGGCAAGGTCGAGGCGGTGTTGCTGGACAACGGTTTGCGCCTGTCGGCGGACCTGGTGCTGGCGGGGGTCGGCGTGCACCCGGCCACCGAGGCTTTTGCGGCGCTGCCGAGGGAAAAGGACCAGTCGCTGCGGGTCGATGCCAGTCTGCGCGTCACCGATGGCTTGTGGGCGATTGGCGATATCGCCACGTTCACGCTGAACGGCCAGCCGCAACGCATTGAACACTGGCGCCTGGCCCAGCAGCATGCGCGCATCGCCGCCGCCAACATGCTCGGCGCTGATGAGCATTATCTGGATGTGCCGTTTTTCTGGACCTGGCACTTCGGCAGGAACTACGACTACCTCGGCCATGCCGAGCATTGGGATGAAGTCGAGTTTCTCGGCGAACCCGAGCAACCGCCGTTCATCGGGCTGTTTGGCAGGAGCGGCATGGTCGTGGCTGCGGTGGCGTGCGAGAAGGAGCGGGAGATGGCGATGCTCGCCGAGCGCATGAAACAACCACTGTCGATGGAACAAGCGTGGACGCTGATCCGCGATTAGTCATCGATTCGTGTAGGAGCTGCCGCAGGCTGCGATCTTTTGATCTTAAAAAAGCAAAATCAAAAGATCGCAGCCTGCGGCAGCTCCTACAGCGGAATCGTCGTTCAGGTGGGGCGATTCACCGGATCACGGTTTGCGTCATCCTCGGCGTGCAGAAAGATCACCCGCGGATGCTCCAGTGGCGCCAGCGGTGGCGGCAATTGCGCCGGCTCCAGCGGACGAAAGTTGAGCACCACATGGCTGATGTCACCGTCCTGATCGTTGTGGATGGTCATCACCCCGGGCGTACGCAACGTCTGCAAGCGGTCATCGCACAGCCGGAAGCTCTTGGTCAGCCCTTCGTCGTCAACCACCGGCGCCGGTAGACGGCGCTGGGCGAAGCTTTTGCTCTTGCGCTGTTGATAGCGGGCCCAGGCAATCAGGATCACCGCGTTGACCAGCGCCACCCACAGGTAGATGTTCAAGGTGCCCAGCGCTTCGAACGCCGAGTTGTCGATGCGCGGCCCGCCGGCATGGGTTTCGATCAGCGGCCATAGCCCACGCACCAGCAGAAACAGCAGGCCGACCCAGGCCAGCACGGTAAGGATCACATCGATCACGACCAGGAACGGGCGCTGGCGGGTCCGGATGATTTTCATTTGATGACCTCCTCTTCGTCGTCTCCGACCGGTTTGATACCCCGGTCAGGGCTGACCCAGCGCGCACGCTTCTGATGCTGACCGAACAACACCTTGGGAAAACTGACCAGCGTGGTCAGCAGACTGATGAACCAGAACACCAACGGGTACCAGACCACCCAGAACATCGTGCGTCCCAGGCCCGGCTCGTAGCGCCGGTCAATGATGATGCTGACGGCGAACTGCACCAGACAGACGAACGCCAGCAGCAGCCCGGTGAACGCCGGTGGCATCAAGTGATCGACCGCAATGGCTTCGGGCATCACCACGAACTTGCCCACTGCCCAGAAAATCACCGACAACAGGAAAGTGAAGGCCCAACCGGTCGACAGGCAATATTCGAACAGCAGCGGCCACAGGTAACGATGGCGGTACTGCCAGATCCCGCGAATGTTCTTGAACAATACTTCGGCGCCGCCCTGCGCCCAGCGCAGTCGCTGCTTCCACAGGCCGCCGAGGGTTTCCGGCATCAGGATCCAGCACAGCGCCCGCGGCTCGTAGAAGATGCTCCAGTGATCGAGTTGCAGCTTCCAGCTGATGTCGATGTCTTCGGTGATCATGTCCGGGCTCCAGTAACCGACCCGGTTCAACGCCGTACGGCGGAACGCGACGATGACGCCGGACACGGTAAAGATCCGCCCGAACACCCGCTGCGTACGCTTGATCAAGCCGATGATCGACGAGAACTCACCGACCTGTACCCGCCCGACCAATGTTGAGCGTGTGCGAATCCGTGGGTTGCCGGTCACCGCGCCAAGCCGTGCGTTGTCGAGCATCGGCGCCACCAGATAGGCCGCGGTGTTCGGCGCCAGCAGCGCGTCACCGTCAATGCACACCAGATATTCACTGCGCGCAGCAATGGCGCCCATGCGCAGGGCCACAGCCTTGCCCTGGTTTTCCGCCAGATGCAGGACCCGCAACCGTGGGTCTTCCTTGGCCAGCGCATCCAGCACTTGCGCGGTGTTGTCCTTGGAGCCGTCGTTGATCGCAATGACTTCAATGTTCGGGTAATGCTGCCCCAGCGCCGCGTGGATGGTGTCGGCGGCGTTGTCGCCTTCGTTGTAGCAAGGGATCAGGATCGAGATCAGCGGCTCGCCTTCCAGCGGCGGCGGCAGGGTGTCGTCCTTCCACGGCCAGTGGCGTTCCCAGTGCAGCCAGAAATACAGGCCGCCAGCGATCCACAGCCCGGACATGAACAACGGGTAGAAGAACACGAAGTCCATCAGGAACTGCCCGGTGACCAGGAAGATCAACCCCAGCGGCACGCCGAGGACGAGCGCCAGAACAAGCAGGGCTAACAGTCTATCCAGCATGTCATGGGTTCCATTTGTTGGAGAGCGCAGGCCTTACGGTTTTCAGGTCCGGCAGGTTGTCGAGGAAGTTGTCCGGGTAGTAACCGAAACTGGTCGCACCCTGACGCTTGAGCCGGCCCATCCAGTCGGCCAGTTGCGCGCCGTCGATGTCGGCCTGATCCTTTTTGGTCCAGTCGCGGGCCTGCAATTCGAACACCGTGCGGTCCAGTGCACCGGGGCGCTGTTTGATCTTCGCCACCAGCGCTTCGAGCCACGGGCCGGATTGCGCCTGGGTCTGTTTCTCCATCAGCGGCATGGCCATCGGCGCCGTCCAGTCGTAGGTCACGAGGAAATCGTCGAGGTTCTGTGCAAACCAGGCTTCGCTGTCGGGGTTGAGGATCGGTTCGGCAAAGATGTTGCGTGCGGTCTGCACCTGCGGGCCACGGATCGCCCGAACCTTGGCAGTCAGTTCATTGGTGAAGTCGATCAGGTAGCGGCTCTTGAAGCGCGTCCAGCGCTGCATCGCTGCCGGATCATCGCGAAGCGCGGCAATCGATCCCGGCAAACCCTGCGCAGCGTAAGCCTTCAAGGCCTGCGGGCTGGCGTCCTCGAAGTCCGAGAGCACCGCGTCGTCGTGGTAGAGAATGCCGTCGACCGAGGTCAGGCGCGCCACGTCTTCGTAGATTTCACCGATGATCTGCCGTACTTGCGGATCGAACGGCGACAGGCGCTGATACTGGTCCGGATCGACCGCAGTGGTGCCGGTCTTCGGATCCCAGCGAGTCACGCGTGGCAGCTTCGAGTCGAGGCCGAAACTGAGCACCGGCATCCAGGCGAACACCTTCACATGGGCGCGGGTGCGCAGTTGCCAGGCCACACGGTCGAAGATGTCGGCGCGCACCGGCAAGTGACGGTTGGGGAAGTACAGCGAGTGCACCAGCCCGTCACCCTTCGGATCAGCAAAGGCCTGCAGGAATACGGTGTTGGCGCCCATGTCGGCCATGCGCTGGACCAGCTTGCCGAGGTTGATTTCCTGCTGCGCCGGGTCCGGGTCGTAGACGTTGTCCAGATCGACGTGGACCACACGCATGGTGAAGTCGGATTGTGCGCCGACGATGCTGTTGGCGAAATGCTCGCCGTCAGGATCGGACGCCACCAGGAAGCGCGGGCTGCTCATCAGGTTGTCGAGGGCGTCGAGACCGTCGTCCAGGGTCAGGGCCATTTCGTAGCCCTGCTCGCCGACCACCGCCAGCGAAGTGCCGTCCGCCGTGCCGTACGGCCAGACCCAGATGCGCGGTTTCTTGCCGGTGACCTTGCGGATCTTTTCCGAGATGGTCGCGACGTCGTTGCGGATCCGTGCACGGAACTCCTCTTCGGATTCGTAGCGCTTGGTGACCGGATCGTAGCGGCGAGTCGCCGCCGCCGGCTGCAGGTTGCCCTGCGGGTTGGCGAGGATGCCTTTGTGGCTGGCGTCCGTGTGGGCGGCGATTTCCACCAGCCCCGATTGCGAGATTTCCCGTATCTGGCCCCAGGTGAGGAAATCCGATCGTGCCCGTGGCGCACCGGCAAAATCCACCGGTTGATTGAGCGGGGTGTCGATCCACACACCGACCGGCGCCAGCAAGGCGTGCCAGTTGTAGGCGCGCAGCACCGGCAGCACGCGGGTATAGAAGCTCGAATAACCATCGTCGAAGCTGAGCAGGATCGCCTTGGGCGGCAGTTCCGGGCCACCCTTGCGCGCGGCCATGATCTGATCGACGGTGACCGGTTTGTAGCCGTTCTCGCGCAGCCACGCGAGTTGCTCGATCATGCGCTCGGTGCGCACCGCCACCACGGCCTGATCGGGGTCACGGTCTTCGACGTCGTGATAGGCGATGCCCAGTACATGGTTTTTCGGCCACGGTTTTTCATTGGCCGCCACCGGACGCTGCGACGGCGGCGCGAAGGCCGGGGCTTGCTGGGCGCAGGCGCTGACCAGCAGCACTCCCAGCAAAAGGATGAAACGCGTAATCAAAGGCATCTTCAAACTCTTCTAGAAGCGGAAAGTGAGGTCGACGAGCAGACGCAGATCGGTCTCCCGATCACCGTCGTAGGGCCGGTTGATCACACTGAACAAGCCGCCCACCTCGAACACGTCGTTCCAGGCATAACGCTGGCCGTAGCCGAGCATCGCCATGCCGCCGGTGCCGTGATCACGCTGGCTGTAGGTGCCCGCACCGGCCTGGAACTGCTGGCTCCACGAGGTTTCGTAACGGTGGTAGAGCACATGGTTGACGTTGACCGTCGGCATGACGCTGAAGTCCGACTTCGGGTTGAAGTACGGCACATCTTCGGAATTGGAGTTGTGGCTGGTGCCGACTTCCAGACCGGCATCGACCTGCACGTTCGGCGCGCTGTACACACCCTCGCGCCCAGTGAGCAAGGCCTCGACGCGGTTGTTGCCATCGCTGAAATGCGACGGGCTGACCGACAGTCGCCACTCGCGGCTCTCGTTGGCGCGCCAGCGGATGAACGCGTTGCCGCCATTGGCCTTGATGTCGCTGTTGAGCGCACGTAACGGAGTCTCGGCCGACAGATAGGCGAAGCTGCCGCCGTACTGCCAGTGGTCGTCGATGTCGCGGGCAATCGCGATGCGCGCCCCCTGTTTGGCGCCATAACCGTAATCGTGGTTGGAGACCTCGGCTTCCAGGCTCATGTCGCGGGTGCGCCGTTCCAGGCCAACGCGCTGGAAGCGGTCGGTACCGGTGCCTTCGGCAAAGTCGCCGGTGGCATAACCGGCGCCGACGAACACGCGCCAGTCTTCATCGATCGGCGGGCTGTACAGGGTGCTCTGGATGCCGAAATCGCGGCTACCACTGACCGCGCCCCCGCCACTGCTGCCGCCGCCGTTGGCCTTGCCGCCATAGGCTTCGACGCGCAGTTCGGACATGTCGTGCACTTCGCGCTCACGGGCCGCGCGCTGCACCTGGCGGTTGTCCGGGAAACGCTCGACCACGTCATCGGTCAGCGCATCCATCTGCCGCCATTCCTGCAAGCTCATCGCGGTGCGCGCCTGAGCCACTTCCAGGCCTCTGTCGCGGGGCACGATGCTCTCGGTTTCCTTGAGCTGGTTTTCGGCGCGGCGCGGCCACTGCCGGGCCAGGTACAGATCGGCCTGGGCCAGGCGCAGGCCCACGTTGCCCGGCGCCTGATCGACCAGCGTTTGCAGGCGTTCCTCGCCATGCGGCAAGTCGGAGCCATAGGTGCCGGCCTGCGCCGCGAGTTGCTGGGCGTCCATCCATTCGTCGTTGGGGTTGCCGATGGGCAGGCCCTTGAGTTCGACCCGTGGTTTCTGGTTCTTGGCGGCTTCTTCGGCAACTTTGCGCGCCTCGTCGACGCGGTCGCTTTCCAGCAGCGAGTAATACAACGCCGTGCTGTCTTCGAGGCGATCGCCGACATCCGCATCCGGCGCCGACAGCACCTGGCGATACAGGTCGGTGGCGATTTCCGGCTGGCGCTGATCCAGATACGACGCCGCCACCCAACGCAGGGCGTAGGTCGGAATCTTCACGCCTTCGGCCTGCAGCTTTTGGTATTCGTTGATCACGTCAGCGGTGCGCGCACGGGCCTTGAGCGCACCCATGCGGTCGATGCGCCAGCGAATCACGTCATCGTGGGCGCTGGTGTCCGGGGTCCAGGTGACGAGCAATTTGTCGTAATCGGCCAGTGCGCGGTCGGCAATCACGTAGCGTTCCTTTTCGCTGCGCGAAGCGAGTTCGGCCAGACGCACGCGCTCGGCGGCCAGATCGCCTTCGAGGCGGCGCAGGGTCACCGGGTCGATCAGCCCGGGGCGTTGATTGGCAAGGCGCAGCGCCGGTTCCGGCAGACGCGCCTTTTGCAGGGCGACCACGTACTCACGAGCGACTTCCGGCTTGCTGCCAGCGCGGATGAACGCTTGATCGTATTCAAACAGCGCGTCGTATGGTTTGCCAACGCGGGTCAGGGCATAGCCCAGCGCGAGGCGACGGGAGGGATCATCAGGTTTGGCGGCGACCAGTGCCTTGGCGCGGGTCACGGCTTCGTCGGGTTTGCCCGAGTCTGCCTGCGTCAGGGCCAGCCCCAGTTGCAGGTCGGCGTTGTCCGGTTCCAGCGCCAGGGCCTTGGTGTAGACCTGGATCGCCTGATCCCAGCGCTTGAGATTGCGATAGGCGCGCGCGGTGGCGGTCAGCGCCTGCACCGGCAGCACCCGGTCACGGCCCTGGGTCTCATAAACCTGCACCACTTCGGCATCCAGGCCGGCCCAACTGGCGATCTGCAGGTGATCGCTGATCTGCCCGGTGGTCGCCTGGCCGGGCGGCACCTGACGCAGCACGTTCAGCGCGGGCGTGGTCTGGCCGGCACGGGCATCACGCACCATCTGATCATAGGGAGTATCGGCAAACGCCAGCGCCGGCCAGAGCAACTGGCTGCACAGCGCAACGCGAAACAACGGGCGTAAACCACGATGTAGAACGGGAACATCAATACGCGGCATTCGTCAGCATCCTTACATGGCCAGCCGGGTCGCAATGCCCCCCTTGCCCACTCGTAACGGAGGCTGAGCCCATGAAGACCCAGCCAAGCTTAGTCAGGCAGTCTTGCATGCAAGCGTAGTCGAATATCCAGAACACAATAATTGTTCAGAATCGTGGCGCGGGCTCAGCCGAGAACCCGAGCACCAGACAGCAAAACGCCCGGCGTCTGCGCGATACAGAGGCCGGGCGTTGCTATTTAGAACGCAGTATTACTGCACTTGCGTGACGCCAGCGAACTTGTTCATCAGGAAGCCGACGAACTGCTCGACGGTCATCTTCTGGCCGTTGAATTCCACTTGATTGGCGGCGTAATGCAGTTTGGTCACGACATTGGTGCCGTCGATGGTCGCCAGTTGCGAACCGACCGCCATGCCGGAGAACATGTCAGCACCGGCACTCGCCTGGTCGACGATGGCTTTGGCGTCGGTCTGACCGTCGAGCTGCGCCTGGACGCTGAGCAGATCGATCAGCATCGGCTTGGACACCTGGACATTCAGGTCCAGCAGCGCGATCAGCTGTTTGGCCAGTTGATCCGGCGGCAGGTCCATCGACGGCGGCTTGGTCAGGTCGATCACCAGACTGGCGCGGCTTTCACCGTTGGCAGTCTTCAGCGACAGGTTTTCCAGCGCGACCTGAGGGCCGGCGCCCAGCAGTTTCTGCAGATCCGCCTTGACCTGCGCTGACTCGGCTTCAGTCAGGTTCAGCTCCGGCGCCGGCAGGCCGGCTTCGGCCGCGGCCGCCGCTTCTTTCTCGTACGGCTGCAATTTGGTCTGGTAGATCTGCATCAGCGACATCGTCGACGGGATGTCGAGGTTTTTCAGGCTCATGGCCATGCTGGCCGAACCGATTTTCTTGTCGTTGAGGGTCACTTCACCGACCTTGTAGTCAGCACGGCCCGAAGCGTTGCTGCCGCTCTCTTCGGTGAGGTTCTTCATTTCGAAGTTCTTCACGCCGAGCACCGACTGCTTGGGCCCGAAGGTGGTTTTGCTGTTGGTCAGCTCGAGGGTGTTTTCCCCGGTGTAGTAGCCGTAGCTGCTCTTGGTCAGGTTGCTGGCCAGGGTCAGGCCGTTGAGTTCGACCTGCACCGGCGCCTGGTCTTGCGACACGGTGACCAGTTTCAGGTTGTCCATGTAGCCGTCAGCCTTGACCTTCTGCGCCTGGGCACTGGCGGAGATGTTCATGGTCAGGCCGGAAAATTTCAGGCTCGACTGCTCGTCCAGCGCGGTTTCCAGCGGCAGCAGCTCGAGGCTGCTGGTGGTGGATTCGTCGTAGCCGATGTTGGTCACGCCTTTGAGCGGCGCGGCGCCCTTGGCGGCGGCAAACCATTTTTCGGTGGCCGGGCTCTTTTCCAGCTCGTAGTTGCTGGTGGCCATGACCGGCAGCCACTTCAACGACACCAGACGCGAGAACGGCAGCGGGCCGTGCTCGATGTGGTCGACGAACAACAGCTCGACCGGCGCCTCACCGAACATCTCGCCTTCGCCCTTGAGGCGGTAGTGCGCGGTGCTGGTGAAGGTGTGACGCTCCAGTGACACCAGTTCCAGCGACGCGCTGCCATTGGAACCGGCCATCGCGGTCTGCAGCTCTTTGTTGGCGTTGGTGACGGCGTTGTTCAGCACGCCTTCGATCTTGGTGCCGGTATACCAGGCCCCGCCGGCGCTGATGGCACCGATCGCAACAACAATCCCGAGAAGCACGCCTGCTGATTTATTCATGAATGACCTGATCAATGTCCGTGGCTGAAAGTGTGGTCGTCTTCCCTGAACCCGTGACCGGGTCGCGGCTCGACTCCGCTGAAATTAGCGATGGAGATTAGCACTGGCAGCGCGAGGCAGCCCAATGTTTAAAGGTTAAAGAGTGTCTATGGGGAGTGTGGACAGCTGACAGGCAGGGAGAGTTGCAGTGTTTTTGAGGACGCTATCGCGAGCAGGCTCTCTCCTACCATTGGAATGCTTTCCCGTGTAGGAGTGAGCCTGCTCGCGATAGGGCCACTGGATTCGCAGAAGATCAGGAATACTGAACCTCGATCTCATCGAGTTGATGATCAAAGCTCTTCAACCGCGCCGTCCAGGTGTACACCAGCACTTCAAAATCGCGATCGATCACCGCCCCGTCCGGCCCATCGGCCCGAGGGTCGCAGAAGTCCAGCTGATAGCGTTCGCGAGCCATGGCCGTGGCGACATCCGACAATTCACGGGCGTTGTTGAGCCAATGCCAGCCTTCATCGGCAATCTGCTTGTCGAGTTCCAGGCACTGTTTTTTCAGGGCTTCGAGGCTTTTTTCCAGCGGTGTGCCGGTGAGTTCGCCCATGACTTCGGCGAAGGTGCGCCCCGGCTGCCAGTAGCTACCCCAGAAGTAGCGATCGAACACGGTTTCGACTCGACGCAGGGCGACTTTGGTGTCCCAGATCAGCACCAGGGTCTTGCCTTGTTCAAGCTGTCTTTTCTTGACCCGCTGCACCTGGATCGACGCCCAGGCAACCACCACGATGGCCATCACTGCGATCAATGCCGTGACGCTGTCGAGGAAAACCATGGCCTTGTCGATCTGGTGGGCCAGCATGATGCCGTAGAAATAGGTGGCCGACAGCAGCACCAGTGCTACCAGGGCGCACCAGAAGCCGAGAGCGTAAGGGTTTTTCATTATTGGTTTCCCCTAGACCAGCGCTAGCAATGTGCGCTGAAAGGGTGCGTTGCTCGGCGCCCCCTTTCAACACTTCAAAGCATAGCAACGGCTTCAGGGTTTGCTGGCGCTTGAGGCTTGCGTTCGTCCGCTTTCCCAACCGCCGCCCAGCGCGAGGAACAAATCGACCTGACTCATGGCGACCTGAGTGTTGGCGGCGGCCAGTTGTGCGGTGACGTCGGTGTAGGTGCGGGTCGCCTGCAGGTCGGCGAGGAATGACTCACGCCCGGCCTGGAAGAAGCGATGGGTCTGGTCCGCCGCCAGTTTCGCCGACTGCTCGGCGTCGGCCAGCGCATCGCGGCGTTGCAGCAGCGCGCTGTATTGGGCCAGGCCGGTCTGGGTTTCGCGGATGGCGTTGAGCACCACGCCGTCGAAATGCGCCAGCGCGCCCTGTGTATTGGCTTCGGCTTCGCGGATACGCGCGCGGGCGCCATTGGTCGGCACCTTCCAGCTCAGCGACGGACCAAAGCCCCAGCGGTTGGTCGATGGATCGCCAAGGTCGGAAACAATGCCGACGGTGCCGATGGTCGCGCCGATGCTGATGTCCGGGTACAGCTCGCCGGTGGCGACACCGATGCTGGCCGTCGCGGCGGCCAGACGACGCTCGGCCTGGCGCACATCGGGCCGACGCTTGAGCAGCGCCGCACCGTCGCCCACTGGCACCAGTTGGGCGATTTTCGGCAGTTCGGCGCAAGTGGCGGTGCCGGCCGGCAATTGATCGACCGGTTTGGCCAGCAGCATCGACAGGCGGAACAACCCGGCCTGACGCGCCGCCTCATAACGCGGCATGTCGGCGCGCAACGACTTGAATTGGGTTTGCGAGCGGGTGACCTGGGTTTCATCGCCACGCCCGGCATCGCGCAGGCGCTGGATCAGCGTGGTGCTTTGCGATTGCAGGTCGAGGGAATGCTGGGCGATTTCCCGCTCTTCGTTGGCGGCGCACACCTGGGTGTAGGCACGTACCACGTCCGCCACCAGGGTGATGCGCGCGGTGTCGGCCGCCGCTTGCGTGGCATCGGCATTGGCTTTCGCCGCTTCGATCCCGCGTTGCAGCGTGCCCCACAAGTCGAACTGATAAGAGGCACTGATGCCGATGTCCGCGACGTTGGCCACCGGGACTTTTTCCGGCAGCAGGAACGCCTGACCGGATTCCTGCAAGCGCTGCGCGCCCATCTTCACGCCGCCGCTCCAGCCACCGGCCGCTTCGGCTTCATCGACCTGTGCACGGGCCCGCGACAGGTTCGCCGCCGCCACGCGCAAGTCGGTGTTGGACGCCATGGCCTGTTGCACCAGTTGGTCCAGACGCGGGTCCCGATACAAGCGCCACCAGTCCGCCGGCACCGGCGCCGAAACCACCGGTTTGCCCTCCACGGCCAGCTCGCCCTGCAAGTCCTGGCGCTGAACCGCGGCGTCAGCGGGCAGGTGATAGTCCGGCCCGACCATCTGACACGCCGAGAGCATCATGCCCAACCCGGCGATCATCAGGACCCTGCTCATTGCGCAGGCTCCTGCTTGTGCTCGTCGATGATCGACACGGTGGCGGTACGTCCGGCGATCATGCGGAAGTCTTCCGGCACGTCGTCAAAGGCGATGCGCACCGGAATCCGCTGCGCCAGACGCACCCAGCTGAACGCCGGGTTGACGTTGGGCAGCAGGTTATTGCCGCTGGTACGGTCGCGGTCTTCGATGCCGGCGACGATGCTTTCGACATGCCCGCGCAGCCTGGCCTTGTCGCCGATCACCCGGATGTCGACAGACTGGCCGACATGAATGCCGTCAAGTTTGGTTTCTTCGAAATAGCCGTCGATGTGGAACGAATTGCTGTCGACCACCGACAACACCGGACGCCCGGCGGTGACGAACTCCTGCACCCGCGGCGCGCGGTCGTTGACGTAGCCGTCCACCGGGCTGCGGATCACCGAGCGGTCGAGGTTGAGCTGGGCGCTGTCCACCGCCACCAGCGCTTCGGCCAGCGCCGATTGCGCCCGGGCGACTTTCGACTGGCTTTCTTCCAGCTGTTCGGCGGGCACCAGGTTGCCCAGGCCACGGTTACGCTTGGCTTCACGTTGCGCCTGGGCGAGGGTTTCTTCGCGATCGGCAACTGCCGCTTTGGCCTGACGCAGGGCCAGTTTGAAACGGTCCTGGTCGATGCTGAACAGCACCTGGCCGCGCTTGATCAACTGGTTGTCCTTGACCTCGACCTGCTGGATCAGCCCGGACACGTCCGGGGCGATCTGGATGATGTCGGCGCGAATGTGCCCGTCGCGGGTCCACGGCGCAAACATGTAATACATCACCATGCGCCAGACGAGAACGACGGCGAAAGTCACGATCAGCAGGGTCAGTACCACGCGACCGATAGTCAGAAACGGTTTTTTCATGTCATCAGGTATCGACTGAGTGAGTCCACGCCGTACAGCAGCACGGCGTAGAGAGCCACGTTGAACAATGCCCGGTGCCAGACCAGACGGTAAAAGTGCACACGCGTGAGCACGCCGTGCACCAGCAAAAACAACACATAGGTGATGCCCATCAGCACCAGCAGGGTCGGCAGGAAAATGCCGCTGATATCCAGATCACCGATCATAGGGGCGCTCCATCGGGCAGCGGTTCTTCGGCATCGCTCGTGCTGACGAACTCCACCCCGGGCAACAGCGCCAGGCGCAAACCGCTCAAGGCATGCAACAGGTTTAGCCGGGTTTCCTCGTCGCCGTCGCCCTTGAGCGCACGGCGCGCGCGGTCCATCGTCATCAACAAGGGGCTCGGTGCCGGCAAGCGTTCACCCGCCTTCAGACAGGCGCGAAAATACTCGCCGACCTCAGCCACCACTTGTTGCAGCAAGGCATTCGGCGCGCCTTCTACACGCGGGGTGTAAGCCAGCAGATCGAGCAGGTTTAGGCCCACGCGCACTTCGCGCATGGCAATGCCGGTGTCCTGACCGGTCATGGCCAGTCGCGGCAGGTGCTGCATCAAGCGGTCGAGCAGTTGCACGCCCAGGTGCCGATGTTCGGCGAGGTTGGCCGGCTCGGTCATGTGCACGATGTCTTTCCAGCTGAAGCGGGTCAGGCGCTTGGCGGCCAATTCGACGCCGAACGGGCGGGCGATCAGGGTCCAGATGAACGCGAACAACAGGCCCATGGGGCCGGCCAGGTTGGAGTTCACAAAGGCATAGAAGTCCGCGTCGTACGCGCCCTGGATGCTGATGAATGACGAGGTGTTGACCAGCGTCAGGAGCATGCCGAGGAAGAACCGTGGCTGCACCGTCAGGGTGCCGACACAGATGAATGGAACCGCAAACGCCAGTACCAGCATCGGGAAATCGTGCAGGTTCGGCAGGATCAGAAACAGATAGAGACTGGCGAACAGCACCGACATCCCGGTCCAGAAAAAGAACCGATAGATCTGCGGCGCCGGATCGTCCATCGAGGCGAAGAAACTGCACGCTACCGCCGCCAGAATCACCGCGCTGCCACCGTCCGGCCAGCCGAGCAGAATCCACAGCACCGAAGCGACGATGATCGCCAGAACGGTCGAGGCCACCGAATACAGCATCATCCCGCGGTCGAGAAATGGCGTCAGCCGCCCGAGGCGCCAGTGCCGGTACACCGCGCGCCAGCTGTCCTGGCGCTCGCAGAGAATCGCGTCCTGCAGACTGCGACAGTCCTGCCACAGATCGATGAATTCGCCGAGGCGATAAATCGCGTTGGAGAACAGCAATTGCTTGCGGTCTTCCAGCGCCTCGCAGCTCGGCTGCAAGGCTTGCAGCTGATCTTTGAGAGCCTGCCAACGCTGCAGATCGGCGTCGTTATGGCCGAGCCATTCACGGGTTGCGGTCAGCAGCGGGGCAAACTTTTCCACCAGTTCCGGCGTACGCCGTTCGAGGGCGTAGAGCGAGTCTTCGAGGGCGTCGATCACCGGCAACAGGTGAATCATCCGCCCGCGCAGTTCCTTGGTGTTGCGCACTGTTTGCGGACGGGCACCCTCGTGGGGCAACTGGCCGATCATCAATTCGAGGCTGTTGAAATTGGCGACCATGGCCATGCGCAGGGCCGTGACTTGTTCCGGCTGCACATCGCGGCTGAGAAATTTCAGGCTGTAGGTCGTGGCATCGGCGAACCACTTACCCACTGCGTCGTTGAACACCGGCGCCAGGCGGCGCGGCCAGAACATCGCGCCGATCACCGCCGCCACGGCGATACCGAGAAAAATCTCTTCGGTCCGGGCTTCCGCCACGTCCCACACCGCCAGTGGGTTATCCACCGTCGGCAAGGCAATCAGCGGCAGGGTGTAGCCGGCCAGCATCAGCGCGTAGCTATTGGCGGTACGCAGGTGCAGCGACAGGAACAGCAAAATCCCCGTCCACAAGGCAATAACCACCACCAACACATACGGACTCTGCACGAACATCGGCACGAACAGCACCGCCGCCGCCGCCCCGAGAAAAGTGCCGATGGCGCGGTACAAGGCTTTGGAACTGGTCGGCCCGAGAAACGGGCTGGAGACGATGTACACCGTAGCCATCGCCCAATATGGACGCGGCATCTGCATGAGCATGGCGATGTACAGCGCAATCATCGACGCTGCAAAAGTGCGGACCCCGTAGAACCAGTCCCGGGCCGGCGGAATGCCAGAGAAAAAACCGTTCAAGAATTGATCACCACAGGCGGATTGGCCGCCTCAAAAGCTCGCAGTACCCGAAGCGTAGCCTCCAGATCACTCTGGTCGATGCCTTCGAGCACTTCATGACGCAGACGTACCAGTTCGACTTCCACCGCGTGCACCAGTTCGCGGCCGGTGTCGGTCAGGCTCAGGCATTTGGCCCGGCGATCCTGCGCATCTTCGGTGCGACAGACATACCCGGCGTGGCACAACTGATCGAGCAGACGCACCAGCGACGGACTCTCCATCCCGGCCGCCTGCGCCACCTGCACTTGCCGCACGCCCTCGCCCAGGCGCCCGATCATCAAGAGCGGGACAGCGCAGGCTTCGGAGATGCCATAGTTGACCAGCGTGGTCTGGCAGATCTTCCGCCAATGCCTGGCGGCCACCACCATGGCACTGCTGATGTTCATCTGGAGAGCGTCGAGGGAGTTCGGCACGGGGAAATGCACACTGTTAGTTTGCTAACTATCAATATCGCATTGGCGGGGAATTTCAGTCAAGTTTTGAAACAAATTGGCTATCCGTCGAAAGGCAGCGACAAGGTCAGGACGTATTCAGCGTTTTTTTGCATTCTCGTACACGCTGCTGCGCTCGCGCTTTCCTACCGCGACTACAGAAACGACCACTCGCTCATCGATTACTTGATAGACCAAACGATAGCCAGAAGCCCTGAGTTTGATTTTGAAACAGTCAGGCATTCCATGAAGCGCATCAGCCGGCACTCTTGGCATCGCCAACCGTTCGGCGAGCTTTTTCTTGAATTGATCCCGAACCGTATGACCCAGCTTGTTCCACTCTTTATGAGCAGACGGTAGAAACTCGAGCTTATAGGTCATCCAGGCTTACCGAAATGGGCGTTTCATGGCTGCGGGAACGAACGATTTCAGCCAACTCCAAATCATCAAGTCGCTCCATCATGGCTTCGTAAACATCGGCCGGCACCATGTAACCCATGACGCGATTGTGGTTCAGTACAGCCACAGCTCCACCGTGTGCACCGCTTAGCACTGCTGAGGGATTTTTCTTCAACTCGGAAACACTGACAGCCCTATCGGCCAGAATATTTTGCATAATAAAGACCTCAATTAAGGTCTTTATATTGGTCTATTTTTAGCTCACCGACAACTTGTAAAAATGGTCAGGTGCCAAGCGGTTTCCTGCTGGTTACCCCCTCCCGTCCCTTACGCAACAACACATTCAACTGATCCACCACTTCCGCCCAATCGGCATCATCAAGAATCTCGCCGCGCAAAAAATCCGCTTGGCTCTTGGTCCAGAAGAAAGCGTCGGCAAGGTGCAGTTCGGGTTTGAGCGGTGAATGGGTGGCGATGAATTGGTCGATGCTGGTCGGGTCGTTGTCCAGACCCAGCTGTTTGAACAGGGATGGCAGGCTGTGGGTTGGCTGTTCCATGGCTGGACTCCTTGAAGAAAGTGGTGGCTGGAAGATTATTCGCGAGCAGGCTCGCTCCCACAGGTTTAGCGCGAATCCCTGTGGGAGCGAGCCTGCTCGCGAAGGCGGCAGTGGCAATGCCAAAAACCCTAATGACTCAACTCCTGCACCTCGGCATGCGGCACCATTTTCAGGAATTCGGGCATGCTCATGTGCAGCAGGTAGTTGTGGTTGCCGGCTTCCAGGTAGATGTCCTTCTGCCGGGTCAGCAGTGGGTCGATGACCATGTCCAGGCCGTAGGAATCCCCCAGCGGCGGCACCGCGCCGCGTTCGCAGTCATCGAAGATATGCGCCAGGTTGCTCTCCCGGGTGACCTGCCATTCGCCGCGGTTGCGCACTTTGCTCAAATCCAGGTGCCGGCTGGCCGGCAGCACGGCCATCAGGTAATGCCCGTGGTGGTCATCGAGAATCACCGATTTGGCCACGCGTTCGGCAGGGACCCCGGAAACCCTTGCGGTTTCAAGGCTGCTGGCCGAGTGTCGGTGGGCCAAGACGTCATATTCGCAATGCGCCCGGGTCAGGCTGCTTTGCACTTTTTTTGCCATACGCATGCTGCACCTCGGTGTCACGCTGAACGTTGTGCCTGTTCTGCTGAGTCTAGTTCGGCAAGGCACTGGCGAAGGGAAATCCGCTCACCGGACACATCTGTTCATTGATCAAAATTCATCCAGCGCCAGCCTCAACTAGACTTAAAGAACCACCCCAATGACTCTCCCGGAGGGTCACGTGAACAGTCGATGTTGTGCGCTTGCCTTGTTACTGCTGCTCAGCGGCCCGGCCCTCGCGGCTGATGTACCGCTGACGGCGGTCAATCCGGTCGGCCTGTGGCTGATCACCTTCGGCATTGCCTTTCTGATCGCCGAAGCCGCGCTGCCCAACTACGGGGTGATCGGCCTCGGCGGGATCATCATGTTCGTCATCGGCGCACTGATTCTGGGCAACGCCGAGTTGCCGGTGCCGATGATCATCGGCCTTGGCCTGATCAGCGCCCTGCTGCTGATCGCCTTGATCGTCCGCGCCTTGAAAACCCGGCCACGCCACGCCGTCAGCGGTGATGCCGGGCTGGTCGGCAGCGTGACGGCGGTGACCACCGTGCAAGCGGAAAACGCGCACAACGGCTGGGTGCAATTGCAGGGCGAACATTGGCAGGTGCACAGCACGACAGCGCTGCACACCGGGCAAACGGTGCGCGTGGTCGGGCGTAAAGGCTTATTGCTGAAAGTCGCCGCGACTGACGCGGTGCGACACGGAGAGTGATCATGGGTCTGCAAATCGGTTTTGTTGCACTGCTGCTGTTGGTGATCGCCCTGGCCGGGTCAACGTTCCGCATCCTGCGCGAGTATGAGCGCGGTGTGGTGTTCCAGCTCGGACGCTTCTGGCAGGTCAAGGGCCCGGGGCTGATCCTGCTGATTCCTGTGGTCCAGCAAATGGTCCGGGTCGACCTGCGCACCATCGTCCTCGATGTGCCGCCGCAGGATGTGATCACCCGCGACAACGTCTCGGTGAAGGTCAACGCGGTGCTGTACTTCCGTGTACTCGACCCGCAGAAGGCGATCATTCAGGTCGAGGATTTCCTTTCCGCCACCAGCCAACTGGCGCAGACCACCCTGCGCGCGGTCCTCGGCAAACATGAACTGGATGAGCTGCTGGCCGAGCGCGAGCAGTTGAACATCGACATCCAGCAGGTGCTCGACGCCCAGACCGACGCCTGGGGCATCAAGGTTGCCAACGTCGAGATCAAGCACGTCGACCTCAACGAATCGATGGTGCGCGCCATCGCCAAACAGGCCGAAGCCGAACGGGAACGCCGGGCCAAGGTGATCCACGCCGAAGGCGAACTGCAGGCCTCGGAAAAGCTCATGCAGGCCGCCGAAATGCTCGGCCGCCAGCCCGGCGCCATGCAGCTGCGCTATATGCAGACCTTGAGTTCGATTGCCGGCGACAAGAGCTCGACGATTGTCTTTCCGTTGCCGATCGAGTTGCTTAAAGGGATGGCGGACTTGTCGGGCAAGTCTTGAGCCCTGTGCAAGCCAGCGATCATCCGCCCGGCTTATCGACGCTTGGCACCCTCACATACAGGCGTGCAAAAGCGCCTCCTGCATGGACATCGCTCTGCCGCTGCCAGCCCTCGGGCAATGCCGCAAACTCATTGGGTTCATCGAGCGTGCCGATCAGCCACACCCGCGTGCTGCCCTTGGACAAATCACCAAGCCGATCGAGGTAAACCCCCTCGCCGACCAAAGTGCCGAACCCGTAAGCGTTGGGACGCGTGGAACGCCCGTCCGCCGCAGGTGGCGTGTACAGGCGGACCTGCGCGTCGGTGCGGTTGTAGTAGATGTAACTGAGGTACCACATCATGTCGCTGGTGACGATCCGGTCACCTTCGGTGAAGTGCCGGTTGACGTAGTCGACCACCACGCTGAACTGATCATTGCTGTCGACCGTGGCGTTGTTCTTCACGCCCACCAGCTCGACACCCACGAACAGCACCAGAATCGCCAGCGCCAGCACGCGAAAGCCTGTGTACAAGCGATCGACCGCCAGCGCCACCAGCATCGGCAACCCCAGCGCGTAGACCGTCACGTAACGCTCGATGAACACCGGCGAGACGAACGACACGGCAAACACCAGCAGAATCGGCACCACGCTGTAAGCCAGCAGCAACAGGCTGCCGCGAAACACACTGCGATCACGTCGCAACGCCACGCCGATCACTGCCACCAATGCCAGTGGCAAGAGCCAGAACAGCCACGCCGGCAAGGTCAAACCGTCGTCCTGAATCAGCAACGACCAGACCATCGATGGCAACGAAACGAGGGTCACCGGGTCTTCCCAACCGATGTCGTTACTGGCCTTGAGCTCCGGGACGTGCTGCAGCAGATCAAGCAGATTGGGCACCCACGGCAGGTACAGCAGCGCGATCATCAGGTTCGCCAGCCACCAGCCGGGGCGCTGGATATGCCGCAGCCGATACCCCGGCTGCACGCGCACTGCAGCCAGGTACAGCCAGTGGCTGATCACGCACAGAACGGTGAAGTAATGGGTGTAGAACGCTGCCGTCATCAGCAGCGCATAGACCACCAGATAGCGATGCTGTCGCGGCTGACGCACCCAGTAGACCAGCGCAATCGTCGCCCCGATCAACCACATGCCCAGCAGCGAATACATACGCACTTCCTGGCTGTAACGCACCGCCGTGGGCAACAGCGCCAGCATCAGCCCGGCCAGCAGCGCGGCGCGACGGGTAGCGAGCAGATCCACCAGCCACACCCCGAGCCCGACGGTGATGATCCCCGGCAACGCGCTCATCAGACGAATGGACAGGATGCCGTCACCGAACAGGCTGATCCAGCCGTGCAGCAACATGAAATACAGCGGCGGATGCACGTCATGGGCCGCATGCCCCCAGATCTCGGTCAGCGCAAACCGACTCAGCAGGACACTGGAACCTTCATCGAACCAGATCGACGCCGCCGTCAGGTCGTAAAAACGCACCACCGCCGCCAGCAGCATGATCGGTAACAGCCAGTGTTCTCTGGCCCAGCGAATCAGGCGCAGGGCAACCAGCCATGCCCCCGGGACCGCGCGTGGATCCTGCGTGTCGCCAACCGGCGTTTCTCTGTGTGCCGCCATTGCGTCCTCTTGCTGCGGAATTTCTCGAACGGAAGGCCCCGAACCTGCCCGCCACTTTAGGTCAGCCACCGTAGAGCCGTCGATGTCGCCGTGCTGTTTCACGACATCCGGCAATCCGCTCGGCACGGCCCAGGTTCTGCCAACATCTGCTGACCACGTTCTACGCGCCGCTTAATGTGTAACTGCAATTTGGGAAGCGTCTGACATCAATTCTTCGGCGGCCTTGTTAGCGTTGCGCGAAACTGGCTCCGAGACGTTTGTTGCGCGCAAGACCAGGGAAGGTCTGCGCGCAAGCGTTGTATCGACGTCCGAGAGCCTGTGCCCCGTCACAGGACAAGGAATAAAGGATGTCGACCGCCCATGCCTGCTTCAGCCTCTCGCTCAACGACATTAAACACGACCTGCAAGTCCTCTCCTTCACCGGCCACGAATCCATCAGCCAGCCCTACAGCTTCGAGGTCGAGCTGGTCAGCGAACGAGCGAACCTGCGCCTTGAAAGCCTCATGCACCAGCAGGCGTTCCTGGCATTCGACCTCGAAGGCCATGGCATCCACGGCGTGGTCTATCGCGTCGCCCGTGGCGATAGCGGCAAACGCCTGACTCGCTACAGCCTGACACTGGTTCCGCGCCTTTCGTATCTGCAGCATCGTTTCAATCAGCGAATCTTCCAGCAGATGAGCGTGCCACAGATCATCACCCGGATTCTCGCGGACAACGGCATTCAACGTGACCTGCACCGGTTTCATCTGGGTGCCGACTATCCGCCGCGCGAATACTGCGTCCAGGCGGAGTCGGATCTGCACTTCATCCAGCGCCTGTGTCAGGAAGAAGGCATTCACTACCACTTCCAGCACAGCCGGGAAAAACACCTGCTGGTGCTGGGCGACAATCAGACGGTTTTCCCTCGTCTGGAGCACCCCACACCCTACCGCCAGGACAGCGGCACGGTTGCCGAAACGCCCGCGATCCAACAATGGCAGGTACGGGTGGAAACCCGCCCTACGGCGGCCGTGCGTCGCGATCATGATTTTCGCAAGACCCGCTTTCTGCTGGAGGCGACCCATCGGCCCGACAACGACGCGGCCCGTCCGGCGCTTGAGGATTATCGCTATCCGGGACGCTTCACCGACGGCGCGCGGGGCAAGCAACTGACCCACCGCACCCTCGAAAGTCATCGCGCCGACTACTTGCAGGCCCGCGGCCACAGCGATCAGCCAAGCCTGGTGGCTGGTCATTTCCTGTCGATCAGCGAGCATCCCTGCGAGGAAAACAATGGGCTGTGGCTGCTGACCGAAGTCAACCACCGCGGCAAACAGCCTGCGGTCCTGGAAGAAACGCTGGGCGAGGCGACCACCGCCGCTGACGGCGGCTTCATTCAAGGCTACCGGAACGACTTCGTCGCCACCCCATGGGAGGTGATCTACCGCCCGCCGCAATCATTCGCGAAGCCGCGAATCTTCGGTAGCCAGACCGCCGTGGTTACCGGTCCCGTCAACGAAGAGATCCATTGCGACGCGTTCGGTCGGGTCAAGGTCCAGTTCTACTGGGATCGTGAAGGCAACCACGACGACCACAGCAGTTGCTGGCTGCGGCTGGCCTCGAACTGGGCCGGCAGCGCCCATGGCAGCGTGACACTGCCCCGGGTCGGCATGGAAGTGCTGGTCAGCTTTCTCGACGGCGACCCGGACCATCCGGTCGTCAGCGGCTGCCTGATCAACAGCGCCAACCCGGCCCCCTACGAACTGCCGGAACACAAGACCCGCAGCGTGTTTCGCTCGCGCAGTTCACCGGACAACGGCGGTTTCAACGAATTGCACGTGGAAGATCGCGCCGGTCGCGAGCTGATTTACCTGCGCGCCCAGCGCGACCTCGAACACAAGGTGGAAAACGACAGCCGCCTGGACGTCGGCAACCAGCGCCACGAGACCATCAAAGGCCACAGCATCAGCGTGCTACAGGCCGAAGACCACCGCACCGTGCACGGCGACCGCAAAACCCGGCTCCACGCCAGCGACCACTTGCACGTCAGCGGCGACAGCCATAGCCGCGTCGATCAGTTGCAGGCGATCGAGGCCGGTCGGCAGATCCACCTCAATGCCGGCGATCACCTGGTACTCAACGCCGGCAACAGCATCAGCCTCACGGTCGGCGGCGAGCACCTGGTGATCGGTCACGGCGGCATTTTCAGCAGCAGTGCCATCCAGGTCGGCGGCAGTCCCAAGGCGGTTACGCCGGCGCGGGCCGCGATGCCCGATGGCGTCGACGACCTGGCGGCGCCAGTGCCACTGCCCGCCGTGCTGGCCTCCACGCAACTCGCGCTGATGACCACCAGCAGCGCCATGGGAGCGACCTTCTGCCCGCTGTGTGAGGCCTGTCGCGATGGCGTCTGCCTGCCACAGGAGAACGCCGCATGAGCGAAGCCTTTCCGCGCCGCTGGATGACCCGCCAATTCGCATCAGGGCATGGCCTGTATCTGCTGCTCGACTCGCGACAACAGGAAATTCGTCGGCTCTTGCTGCAAACCAGCGACTTCGAGCATTACTGCATCCTTTACAAAGACACTCCCGCCGCCGAACTGGCAGACAACGGGCCGTTTGTTTTCGCCCTTGAGCGGTATGACGACAAACGCATCGCGCCGCTGCTCGCCCGTCCGGAGGACAACTGGGGCTGGCTGTTCAGCCTGCCCCAAGCATCCCTGCCTGTGTGGGTCGAACACTGGCAGCAACGGCTGATCATCGGCACCCGCCCGCATCAGGCGCTGTACCGCTTTCACGACAACCGTGTGCTGAGCCGGACACTGGCGTATCTGCCCACCGAAGACCTGCCGGCCTACCTCGGCCCGACCCTCAGCGTGTGTTACTGGCAGGGCGCGCGATGGGAGAGCAGCGACAACCCGACACCCGGCCGCTACCCGTTGCCGGCGTCGCCCCTATGGCTGCAAACACCCGCGCCTGCGGAGCAGACCCGCGAGATTCGCCAGCTCAACGCTCACCGCTACCTGCTGGCCGAACACGAACAAGCCTACGCCGACCTCGCGCGAACACAGCCACCGGAAGCCTGGCTGCGTGAACGTCTCGAGCAGGCGGATGAGTGGGGTTGGCAGACACCGCAGCAGCTGGAGTTTCTGCTGATCCACAGCTTGCGCATGCCCGCTCACGGTATCGATGCGCAATGGCAAGTGCGCCCGGGGGAAACGTCGCTGGAGCACTTCGAACGGGTGAGCCATTGGGTGAAAACGATGGGTGGAGAGGCAACGGAGTGAAACGGTTTTTTCGAGGTGCCGGGTTGGTGGGCTGCATGGGGATGTTGTTGGGCTGTGTGGCGAGTCCGCCCAACAGTTTCACCTTCACGGCTGATCTACCGCCGGGGTTTGTTTATCAGGCTATCGCCAAATACGAACCCGACATAGGTGAAACCTGCAGCGTTCCGGACGGCCGGAATACTGCCGTGGGGTACAACCTGCAATGGCGTGAGAACTACGTGGCCGTATCAGAAATAGCTATTCGTAGAACCGTTCGCGGCTGCCCGTTGGTGATCCGCAAAATCGATCTGGAAATCTACTTTGCCTACGGGAAAGACCGGGGCGACTTCGCCTCAGACTACGCCGCCGTCGCCATACGCGGTGAGCTGGAGGAAAAGTACAAAGGCACTTTCGACGAAACCGATGAAAGCCGCTTTTACGGCCAGTGTCAGTGGCTGTTCCGCACGATGGGACCCTACCGCCGCATCGTAAAACTCCTCGACTGCAAAAAAACCGATGAGCTAGGCGCGATCACACGAGGTCGCCCTTTTGCCGCCTACACCCTCGATCAACTGCCGGGTAAAACCGTGCGGATGAAGATCGATTTGGCGGCGGAAGAAAGGCCTGCCATCGGCAAGACCTGGGTCAAAGTTCCTAACGGCTGGAAACGCTGCATGGGCGACCACTTCGAAGATCAGGATGCCTTCTGCTTCGGCAACCACACCGATTTCAGCACCTTCCAGATGGTCGATGGCCGCATCTGCACCATCTATCCCGGCTGCACGGAATAAGGAGTGTTCCACATGGCGTCACTTGAAAAGGCCCTGCAATCACCGCTCAACAGCCGCCTGTTGAGCTGCCCGGCACAAGGCAACTGGAGTAGTTTTCAACTGGTCGATGAGTTTGGCTCGGGGGAGGCTTATGGGGGACTGGCCTATACTGCGGCCGATTCAGAGGGGCAACTATTCAATGGATATCTGGATATCAACGGGATTGGCAACGTCGACAACTATTGCGCAGGCCCGATTGCACTGCGTTTCGAGCAGGCTTACGAGGGGCAGGAAAAAGTCTATCTGCGCGTAATGGAACGTCCCCACTACCCCCTGAAAATCACCGAGCTCCAGGTTCGCGCCGAACAAACCCGATACCGCAATCCGGACGCCACCCGTAACCGCGAACAACCCGTACCGGACGGCGACGAATACATACAGGTGGAAGTGCGCCATCTGGTTAGGCATGTCGCTCATCTGCCACCCGAGGTCTATCGCCACTACCCCGCCAACAGCGGCCTGGCAGCGATTATGGGCAAGCATGCACAGGCCGGCGTCGCCCTGGCCTCGCGTAAACACACGGTGCTGGAGGTGCGCGCATTACGAGCCCTGCGCCCGATGCTGTCGACGGCGCCGGAGTTCTGCGCGCTCAACCTCTACCAACTGGCATTGATGGCCACCCTGAGTTATTGCCCTTTTGGCCAGAAACCCGCCACCGCGCCGATCAGGGAAACCCGGGTGACCTTCCCCGAACAACCCAGCGTGGGCAACTGGTTCGCCGATGCCTTGGCCAAATCCGACGAGTTGTGGCGCGTCGACGCCGCGCAAAGCAAAGCCTATTACCCCTTGTATGAAGACGTGGCATATTCCAGAAGGCTGGAAATCGTGCCGTTCGATCCGGTGCTGTATGAGGTCAACAATCCGGCCCTTGGAGAGGATCAGGAGCATCCCGAGAAGGTTCACTTTCTCGACGACAGGCACCTCGGGAAAGAAGCGACCGACACCCAGGCGTTCATTACTCACAATGACGAACTGATCCTGATCGCGGTGCGTGGCACTTTTGAGATCATCGCCGATGGTTTGCGCGATGCCGATGCACAGCAGATCCCATTCGTTGAGGGCGTCGGCCAAGTACATCGAGGGTTTTATACGGCAGCAAAAACTGCATACGACTTCGCGGTGAAATACCTCGACAGATTCTACGCTGGCCAAAAACTACTGATCTGCGGCCACAGCCTCGGCGGTGCAATCACCCTGCTGCTCGCGGAAATGCTGCGCCGCAGATCGAATTTCACTTACAACATCCAGCTCTACACCTACGGCGCCCCCCGCGCCGGCGACACCGTCTTCACCAAAGCCGCCGCCCCGCTGGTGCATTACCGCATGGTCAACCACAACGACCCGGTGCCCAGCGTGCCGGGCAGTTGGATGAACACCAAGGCCGGGGTCTACGGGACTGGCGCGGCGCTGATGTTTACCAATGTGCCGGTCGGGCTGTCGGTGTTCGTCGCGGGCATTACCAACTGGACGGGGGAGGCCTACGACCACCATGGCACCCTGCATCACGCCATGCCGGTAGAGTTCGGGCGTCAGCAGGCATCTTCGATCCTGTGGGAGCCGGGCTGCGACACCATCACTCAGCACGCCGCGTGCACCCTCGCGCTGCAGCAGAAAAACGGCCTGCCGGATCGTCCGGGCTTGTTGCGGCAGATCTTCAACGCCGGGCATCACTCGATGGTCGGCGGCTATGTCCCGGCGTGCTGGGCAGCCTTGCGCCGCTGGCAACAGGCCCATGAGGCGAATCGCACGCGGGTCACTGACAGCGAGTTTGACTGGGTGGAGCAAGCGCTGGTGCGCATTACCCGGCAATTGCGCGCCGCCCGCCAGGACCTGCTGGCCCGGCCAGCGGCGTATGTGCGTACCCAGGAGCGCACGATCGAGGCGATCAGCCACGAAGTCAGCCGCATCGAGACCACCCATGCACGCCTGAGCGCTCTGCGGCATAAGCGGGTCAGGGCCACGGACGTCTACGGCCTGCTCGCCGAACAGCCGGAGCTGCTCGCCGAAAGCCTGCAACGCTGGCGCGCGCACCCGGAAAATCTCAAGGAAGAACAACTGGCGCAGGCGCCGGACAACGCCAGCAACGATGCGCTGCTGACCTCACTTTACGGGCATACGATCGGCGCGCCGCATACGCTTGATATCGACTCGATCATCTAGTGCAACCGAAGGGGCGAAACACTGGAATCCTCGGCACCTCAGATCAAATCGAACTCACCGAGTTGATTCCTGTGCCATCTCGTCCACCGGATACACCGACTGCCATCCACCACCCAGCGCCTTGTACAACCCGACCATCGCCAGCGAAACGCCGGTCGAACTCTCCACCCACTGCTCCTGCGTCGCCAGCAACGCGCTCTGCACGGTGAGGACATTCACGAAATCGACCACGCCCTCGACGTATTGCCGTTGCGCGGTGCGCAGGGCGATCTGGTTCTGGCGTACGGCTTCGGCGAGGCTGTCGCGGCGGCGTTGGCTGGCGTTATAGGCCGTCAGTTGATCGTCGATTTCATGCCAAGCGCGCAGCACGGTTTGCTGGTAGGCGATGGCCGCTTCCTGTTGCTGGGCTTCGCGCAGTTGCAACATGCCGCGCAGGCGACCGCCGTCGAACAGCGGCAGGCTGAATTGCGGGCCGATGCCGAACGCACGTGAACCCCAGGAGCCAAAATCGCTCAGTTGCATCGCTTGCGAGCCGAGGTTGCCGGACAGGGTGATGCGCGGATAGAAATCGCCCTTGGCCACACCGATGTTGGCGGTGGCGGCATGCAGATGCGCCTCGGCCTGACGAATGTCCGGGCGGCGTTCGGCCAGTTGCGACGGCAGGCCAATGGCGACTTGCAGCGGTGACTGCGGCACCGCGGCGTCTGTGGATAACTCCTTGACCAAGGCTTGTGGCGGTTCGCCCATCAACAGGCTGATCGCGTTGATCAGTTGCGACTGACGCTGCTCAAGGGCGGGCAGCCGCGATTCGATGGCCGCGACCTGCGCGGCGGCTTCGGCGACGTCCAGATCGGTCGCCACACCATCGTTGAGGCGCAGCTGCGACAGCTTGAGGCTGTGCCGGGCGACGTCGAGGTTCTGCTCGGTGACGGCGCGGGTGTTTTGCACGCCGCGCAGTTGAATGTAGTTCTGCGCGGTGTCGGCAA
The DNA here is from genome assembly GCF_018729515.1 of Pseudomonas sp. MG-9. Lineage (NCBI taxonomy): Bacteria > Pseudomonadati > Pseudomonadota > Gammaproteobacteria > Pseudomonadales > Pseudomonadaceae > Pseudomonas > Pseudomonas sp. MG-9. The sequence goes on along the minus strand of NZ_JAHHZH010000004.1, from coordinate 48,144 downwards.
GGACCGCCAGCAACACGCCGCGACGATCGTTTTCGGCGACTTCGAGATTGGCATCGGCGGCCTCGGTTTCCCGGCGCACGCGGCCCCAGAAATCCAGCTCCCAAGAAGCGGAGAAACCGGCGTCCCACAGGTTGAACGCGGAATCGCCGTTGTGCCCGGACGGGTCATTCAGGCCTTCGCCGCTGTTGCGTTTACGCGCGTAGCTACCGGTCGCTGCGGTGTTTGGATAGCGATCCGCGGTGATCACCTGGCGTGCAGCGCGGCTTTGTTGCAAGCGGCTGCTGGCCCGTTGCAGGTCGAGGTTGCTCTTCATTGCTCGTTGGGTGAGGGCCGAGAGCTGCGCATCCTGGAAAACGTCCCACCAGCGTTCGTTCAGCGGTTCACTGACTGCCTGGCTGGGGGCGGATTTGGCGGGTTTGGCCCAGTCTGCGATTTGTGTGGCTTCGGGCTTGTGGAAGTTTGGGCCGACGGTGCAGGCGCTGAGGCCAAATAAGCTCACCACAACAAGTGACTGAAACAGACTTTTGTGGCGAGGGAGCTTGCTCCCGCTCGAGTGCGTAGCACTCGCGATTTTCAGGGTCGCTTCGCAACCCAGCGGGAGCATGCTCCCTCGCCACAGGTTTTTACGCAGAATCATCGCTGAGTCACCTCACGCACCGCAGGCGCCGAACGGCGAGTATCAATACTCGCCTCGACCGACATCCCCACCCGCAGCCGCTCGGCCAATGGCTGACCCGGCTCAAGCAGGATCTTCACCGGAATCCGCTGCACGACCTTGGTGAAGTTGCCGGTGGCGTTGTCCGGTTTAACTGCGGCAAAGGTCACGCCGGTTGCCGGCGCGATGCTTTCGACACGACCGCTCAAGGCCTCGCCGCCGAGGCTGTCGACCCGCACTTCGACGGCCTGACCCGGCTGCACGTCCGTCAGTTGAGTTTCCTGAAAGTTGGCGACCACATAGGCCTGGCGCAACGGCACCACCGCCAGCAGTTTGCTGCCCGGCGTGACATAGGCACCGACGCGCACCGCTCGCTCGCCGACCATGCCGTCCTGCGGCGCCGTGATGCGCGTGTAGGACAGTTCGAAACTGGCGATTTCCAGCGCTGCCTGGGCGTGTTTCAAACTGCCTTCGGCGGCATCGCGCTGCGCCGTCAGAATCTCCACCTGTTTGCGCTCGGCCGCCAGTTTCGCGCTGGCGGTATCCAGCCGTGCGCTCGCCTGATCGATGCGCGTCCGCGCCTGTTGCGCGTTCTGCACCGTGCCGGCGCCGACGCCGGCCAGGTGGTTGTAGCGATTGAGTTCCTGCTGGGCGAAAGCCATTTGCGCCTTGGCCGAGACCACCGAAGCCTGGGCCTGGGCGATCACCGACGTTTGCCGTTCCAGCGTCGCCTTGGCGTTTTGCAACTGGGCGCGGGCGACCAGGGTTTGCGCATCAGCGGCCTCCGCAGCGGCGCGCAAATCGCGGTCATCGATCAACGCCAGCAATTGCCCGGCCTTCACCTGCTGGTTGTCTTCCACCAGCACTTGCTTGATGAACCCGGCCACGCGCGGCACCACCAGGGTGTAGTCAGCAGAGACAAACGCATCGTTGGTATTTTGCTGAGTTCGTTTGCCGAACAGGCCGGGCATCGCCAGGTACACCAGCACACCGACCGCCAGTGCGGCGGCCACGGCCACCGCGAGTTTCTGCTTTGCTTGAGTCGTCATGAAAACCTTCTGTTCCAGTACAGCCATCAGGTCGGCGCGCGCGGCGGAAAGATCCGCGTCGGCAGCCAGAAAATCAGCAGGATCAGCGCCACCGCGACGCCGGCCATGCACACATAGAGATCGGAAGACGTCAGCACCACGGCCTGTTCGTGCAGGCGATGGGCAAGACCCGGATCGCTGCGATCGGCCAACGGTGAGTTGCCGAGGTTGTCGATCAACATGGTCGAGTGGAAATGCAGGCGCGCGGTGGTCAGCGCTTCGATCACGCCAGTGGCGACCACGGCCGCCAGGCCCTTCACCGTGTTGAACCACGCGGAGGCAAACGGTCCGTCCTGCGGCTGGATGCTGCCGGTGGACAGCATCAACAGCGGCAGCACCGACATCGGCTGACCGAAGATCTGCAGCCATTGCAGGACGTAAAAATTGTCGCGAATCCATTCCGAGGTCAGCAGCGAGCCGCCCAGGCAGGACAGCGTCAACATGCTCAAGCCGATGCCCAGCACCCAGCGGCAATCGACCCAACGCAGGTTGCACAGCGCCGCCACCAACGGCAGCGCAATCAGCTGCGGCAATGCGGCGATCAACATGATCGGTGCGGTCTGCACCGGGCGATAACCCTGCACCTGCGCCAGATAACTCGACGGAATCAGCACCACCGCCTGCAACACCACCAGCACCCCGGCGAGGGTCATCAGCGCGAACGACAGGTTGCGGATGCCGAGCATCTGCAACTTGAAAAACGGAATCGGTTGCGACCATTCGTTGATCAGAAACGCCAACAGCAACAGCGAGCCGGCGCCGAGCAGCGCGCAGATCAGATCCGATTCGAACCAGTCCAGCCGGTTGCCCTGCAGCAAGCCGATCACCAACATGCAGATCGCCGGAAAGCCCAGCAGCAGGCCCTTCCAGTTGAACGTCTTGAGGCGTTCCAGGCGCAGCGGATCCTGGGGAATGCCCCAGGCGACCATTGCCATGGCAATCAGGCACGGCACGATGATTTGCCAGAACGCCCATTGCCAGCCGACGTATTCACTCCACAAACCGGCCAGTGGCGTGCCGAGGCCGGGGCCGAAGGTCGCCGTCAGCGCGTATCCGGCCAGGCCATAGAGTTTGAAATTGGCCGGCAGAAAGCGCAGGGCCACGGTCATCAGCATCGGCGGCAATGCGCCGCCGGCCAGCCCTTGCAGAGTGCGCATCAGCAACAGGCTTTCGTAGTTCGGGGCGAACGGGCACAGCACGCCGAGCAGCGTGAACAGGCTGATCGCGCAGAGGGTGAAGCGGCGCAGCGAAAAAGTCACCGAGCACCACGGCGCGAACGCCATGGCCGCCACCGAGGTCGCGGCGTAGCAGGCGACCAGCCAGGTGCCTTCGTCGTAACCGATGTTCAGCGCGCCCCGGATGTCGGCGAGCGCGACTTTGGTCACCATTTCGTTGAGACCCGAGACCAGCACCGCCAGCAGTACGCCGACCAGGCCGGTGATGATCCGCGCCCCGAACACCGGTGGCGTGGCCGCCGTCGCCGGACTGGCCGCAGCGATAGGCGCCGGGACCGTCAGGGATGTCATGAATGCACACTCCGGAGGGAAAAATACCGGAGCATCTTAGTCGGGCTTAGCAGTGACGAAAATTGACTTATTGGCAGGTTATAAGTGCGCCAGACACAACTATTTCTCTTGTAGGAGTGAGCCTGCTCGCGATGGCGCCTTTTCAGTCGATATTTTCGGCGACTGACACACCGCCATCGCGAGCAGGCTCACTCCTACAGAGGTTTGTGTGGTTTGCGGAATCAGGGTTGCGCGGCCAGCCACGTCTCATCGCAACAGGCCTTGAGCGTTTCCCGCAGCCAGCGGTGCGCCGGGTCCTTGTCGAAGCGCGGGTGCCAAGCCTGGGTCAGCATCAGCGTCGGCAACGGGATCGGCAAGTTGAACGAGCGCAACTTCAGGCCCAGACGGCGCACGCTGAGCAGCGCTTCCTTGGGCACCGGCAGAATCAGGTCAGAATCGGGCAAGGCGAACATCGCCGCGTGGAAACTCGGCGCGATCACCGCTACCCGCCGCTCCAGGCCCAAGGCGTTCAGCGCGGTATCGATCGGGCCACGAGCAATGCCGCGACGCGACATGCTGATATGGGAGAAACCGGCATAACGCTCGGCAGTGATTTCGCCATCGAGCAACGGATGGTCCTCACGCACCAGGCCGACAAAATGCGTGGAGAACAGGTTTTGCACTTTGACTTCCGGGGTCACCGGACGGGTGTTGCTGACGCTCAGGTCGATGCGCCCTTCGCGCAGCGCCTCATCGTCACCATCGCCTTCCGGAACAAAACGCAATTCGCAGTGCGGCGCCACCTGGTCAAGGGTATCGAACAGTTTGCCGCCGTACACACCAACGAAAAAGTCGTTGGCGCGAATGCTGAAGCGTCGGCGCAGGGTGCCAAGTTCCACGGTGTCGGCGGAGCGGAACAACAGCGCCGCCTGCTCGACCACATCGCGCACTTGCTCGCGCAGCTCCAGCGCTTTGGGGGTTGGCACCAGGCCACGGCCGGCGCGCACCAGGATCGGGTCGCCGATGGCTTCGCGAATCCGCGTCAGGGTGCGGCTCATGGCGGCGGGGCTGAGGTTCATCCGCCGCGCGGCGCCGACCACGCTGCCTTCATCGAGCAAGGCGTCGAGGGCGACCAAGAGGTTCATGTCCGGGAGTTGCATGCAGAGCACTCGTGGCTGATCTTGATTGATCTGGGTGCAATGCTAGCAAATATCCTTCAAATTTGGCGGCGCCAAAAGAGACGCTATCGCGAGCAGGCTCACTCCTACATTTGATCTTCAGTGATCGAAAATTTTGTGTTCGACGCAGATCTCTTGTAGGAGTGAGCCTGCTCGCGATGGCGCCAGTGAGAACACCACAAATTACCGCTGCATGCCCCAGCGCTTGACGGTCACCCGCTCCAGCGTATCGAACACCAGATTCTCCACCAGCAACCCGATCAGGATCACCACCGCCAACCCGGCAAACACCTTGTCGGTGTACAGCTCGTTGCGGTTCTGGAAAATGTACCAACCCAACCCGCCCTTGCCACTGGTCGCACCGAACACCAGCTCGGCGGCGATCAGCGTGCGCCAGGCAAACGCCCAGCCGATTTTCAGTCCGGCAAGGATCGACGGCAGCGCCGCCGGGATCAGGATGAACAGCACGAAACGCATGCCTTTCAGTCCATAGTTGCGCCCGGCCATGCGCAGGATTTCCGAGACGCCAAGGAACCCGGCATAGGTATTCAACGCCAGCGCCCACAGCACCGAGTGCACCAGCACGAAGATCAGGCTGTTCTGCCCCAGCCCGAACCAGAGCAAGGCCAGTGGCAGCAAGGCGATCGCCGGCAACGGGTTGAACATCGAAGTCAGGGTGCTCAGCAGATCGCGACCAAACTGGGTCGACACCGCCAGCGTCGTCAGGGCAAACGCCAGGACGATGCCGATCAGATAGCCCTTGATCAGCACCACCAGAGATATCCACACCTTGCCCAGCAATTCACCGCTGAGCAGACCGTCGTACAACGCATGACTGGTCTGCAGAAAACTCGGCAGCAACAAGTCGTTGTTCTGCACCCGGGCGATCGCCTCCCAGAGGATCGCCAGCAAGATCAGGATCAGGCTTTTGCGCAGCCAGCCCTGTTGCCACAAGCGTTGGCCCAGCGGCAGTTCGCGCTCGAGCGGCACGCTGGTCAACAGTTCAAGGACGGTTTCAAACTCGTGTCGTACAGATGATGGCTGGCTCATCGGGCAATCCTCCAGAGCGCTCAATAAGCGATGCGAATGTCGTTGAAGTGGTGGTCACGCTCGGTTTCCGGCGACTGGCCTTCATCGAACAGCAACCGATGAATCCGTCGCGCCGATTCCTGAAACGCCACACCGCCGAGGCTTTGCAGATCGTATTGATGGCTGTGCACTTCAGCGCGCACCCGCCCCGGGTGTGGCGACAACAGCAGGATGCGATTGCCGACCACCAGCGCCTCTTCGATCGAGTGGGTGACGAACAGCAGGGTGAAGCGCACCTCTTCCCAGAGCAGCAGCAATTCTTCCTGCATCTTGCGTCGGGTCAGCGCATCGAGTGCGGCGAACGGCTCGTCCATCAGGAGGATTTTCGGCTGCATCGCCAGCGCTCGGGCAATCGCCACCCGCGCCTTCATGCCGCCGGACAAGGTGTGTGGATAAGCATCGGCGAACGCCGCCAGCCCGACCTTTTCCAGATAGTGCAGCGCACGTTCTTCGGCGTCTTTTTTCTTCAGGGTTCGCGAGGCGAGCAGCGGAAACATCACATTCTGTTTCACGGTTTTCCACGGCGGCAGTTGATCGAACTCCTGAAACACCACGATCCGGTCCGGCCCCGGTCCGTCGACCCGCTGACCTTGCAGGCGGATCTCGCCCTCACTCGGTGCAATGAAGCCGGCGGCCGCCTTGAGCAAGGTGGACTTGCCGCAGCCGGACGGGCCGAGCAGCACGAAGCGGTCCGCCGGATCGATTTCGAAACTGACCTGATGCGTGGCCCGCACCACCCGTTGTGGGGTGCGGTATTCGAGGCTGACGTTATCCACCGCCAGCAGCGCTTGCGTACTGGCGATCGGGTTGCTGGCCGCGTGGCCTTGCAAGGGGGCGTTCATCTCGATCAGCTCCCTTGCAGCGGTTTGGCGTCCTGGAAGAAGTAGTCCTTCCACGATTGCGGTTTGTTCTTGATCGCGCCGACGCGGTAGAGGAACTCAGCCAGTGGATACGTATTTTTGGGCGTGACGCTGAATTCGAATTGCGGGTTGTCGATGATTTTCAGCAGCTCGGCGCGGTCGATCCTGGCCTTGGTTACGCGAATGTAGGTGTCCGCTGCCGCGCCTTTATCGTTCTGCGCGAATTGCGCCGCTTCGGTCAACGCTTCGACGAAGGCCTTGTAGGTCTTCGGATTGTCGTTGCGGAATTTCTCGGTGGCGAACAGCACCGTCGGCGAGTTCGGCCCGAGGATGTCGTAGGAGTTAAGCACCACGTGCACGTTCGGATTCTGCAGCGCCTGGTCCTGAAACGGCGGGTTGGAGAAGTGCCCGGTCAGCTCGGTGCCACCGGCGATCAATGCGGCGGTCGCGTCCGGGTGCGGTACGGCGATGGTGTACTTGTCGAGGCGATTGAATTCCTTGTCCCCCCACTGCTTGGCCGCCGCGTATTGCAGGAAGCGTGACTGCACCGAAACGCCCACCGCCGGCACCGCGATGCGGTCCTTCTCGGTGAAGTCGGCGATGGTTTTGACCTTGGGATTGTTGCTCACCAGGTAATACGGGAAGTTGCCCAGCGAGGCCACGGCTTTGACGTTCTGCTTGCCGTGGGTGCGGTCCCAGATGGTCAGCAACGGGCCGACCCCGGCACCGGCAATGTCGATAGAACCGGACAGCAGCGCATCGTTGACTGCCGCACCGCCCGAGAGCTGCGTCCAGTCGACCTTGATGTCGATACCTTCCTGCTTGCCGTACTTCTCGATCAGGCCCTGATCGCGCACCACGTTGAGCAATAAATAGACAATGCCGAACTGTTCGGCGATGCGGATTTCACCTTCGGCGTGGGCCACGGTCGGCGCCACCAGGCTGCCGGCTATCAGGCTGAAACCCAGACCGATGGCAGCGGCCAGCGGTGCGAATGAAAGACGTTTGGACATGATCGAATCTCCGGCAAATCAGAAAGGCGCGTCGCCCTGAATGGTCGTGCGATACAGCTTGCGGCGCAGGAGCGCAGGACAGCCGGCGGCAAGGTGGATCAGCGAACGGTTGTCCCAGAACACCATGTCGTGGGGCTGCCACTGGTGGCGGTAGATGTTTTGCGGCAGCACGCTGTGGGCGTAGAGCTCGGCGAGCAGCTGTTTGCTCTCGTCTTCCGGCAAACCGACGATGCGCGTGGTGAAGCCTTCGCTGACGAACAACCCTTTACGGCCGTTTTCCGGGTGAGTGCGCACGATCGGGTGCACCACTTCGGCAACCTGCGCCAGTTGCTCGGGGGTCAGTGTCGGGCGCCAGTTGCCCTCGAATTTGCTCTCGCTATAGCGCGCCGTGTAGGAATGCGCGGCCGAGCGGCCTTCGACGGCTTTGCGCAGCGCTTCGGGCAGGTTGTCCCAGGCTTTGTGCATGTCGGCAAACAGTGTGTCGCCACCTTCGGACGGCAACTCTTGGGCATGCAGCATCGAGCCGAGGCTCGGCAGCTCTTTATAGGAAAGGTCGGAGTGCCAGAACTTGCCGGCATCGCCGAGGCCGATGTTTTGGCCGTTCTCGACGATGTTGGAAACGATGAGGATTTCCGGGTGGTTGGCCAGCAGGAACTGCTTGAGCACGTGGATCTGCAACACGCCGAAGCGGCGGCTGAAGTCGATCTGCTGTTGCGGAGTGATGCGCTGGTCGCGGAAGACCACGACATGGTGATCCAGATGCGCTCGGTGAATGCGGGCGAAGTCCTGGTCATTGACCGGACGGGTCAGGTCCAGGCCGATGATTTCGGCACCGACGGCACCGCTGAACGGACGGATTGCAAAGGCTTGCGGCGCGGCGGTCGCGGCGCTTGGGGCGGCAGTAGCTGCGGACATCTTTCAATCTCCCACGCACGGCGCGCTCACGGGCGCGCACGTCGATCAGAAACTCACGCTGGATTGCGTGTTGGTTCAGGTCGTGCGGCGCGCCGATTGGTCGGCAGGTACGCAGGTGAATGACTTTAAAGCTATAAGAACTGGAGATTAAATACCGTTAATGAATAACGATATGGCGGATGGTGAGGAATGGACGGTTTGGTGAGTGACGGTTTGTGTCACTTACTGACAGTGAGGAGGTGTTTCGGCTGACGCCATCGCGAGCAGGCTCACTCCTACAGTAAACGCATTTGAATGCGATCAACTGTAGGAGTGAGCCTGCTCGCGATGAGGCCGGTAAGGCCGCTAGAGCATCAACGCTCGTGCAACGCCTCGGCGCGCGCCCGGATGATCGGCTTGAGCAGATAACTCAACACCGACTTCTTGCCAGTGATGATGTCCACCGACGCGACCATCCCCGGAATGATCAGCAGCGGCTTTTCATCGGTGCCCAGGTGGCTGCGCTCGGTGCGCACCTTGATCATGTAGTAGGTGGTTTTCTTGTCTTCATCGGTAATGGTGTCCGCACCAATCTGCTCCAGCTGGGCTTTGAGCCCGCCATAGATGGTGTAGTCATACGCGGTGAATTTGACGATCGCTTCCTGCCCCGGATGCAGGAAGGCAATGTCCTGCGGACGGATCTTGGCTTCGACCAGCAAAGTGTCATCCAGCGGCACGATTTCCACCATGTCGCTGCCCGGCTGGATCACGCCACCGATGGTGTTGACCAGCAACTTGTTGACGATACCGCGCACTGGCGAGGTGACCAGCGTCCGGCTGACCCGGTCTTCCAGCGCCTTGCCGGTGGCCTGGGCCTTGTTCAGGTCGGTACGCGCTTCGTTGAGCTGGGTCAGCGCTTCGCTGCGGAATTTGCCGCGCGTCTCGTCGATCTTGCGTTGCACTTCCTTGATCGCCGATTCAGCGCGCGGGATCGCCAGCGTGGTAGCGTCGAGCTGACCACGGGTTTCGACTTCGGCACGCTTGAGTCGCAGCACTTCCACCGGCGACACCGCGCCCTGCGCCACCAGCGGCTCGGACATGTTGATTTCCTGGCGTTGCAAGCCCAGTTGCTGGCGATATTGCGCCTGCTTGGAGGTGAATTCGCGCAGCTCCTGCTGCCGCTGAATCAACTGCTCCTGCAAACCGCCAATCTCGTCGTGCAACTGCTGACGACGGCTGATGTACAGCGATTCTTCGCTTTTCGCCTGGCCCGGCACGGCTTTGAGCACGTCTTCAGGGAAATTCAGCGGACGGTCATCGACCTCGGCGCTCAGGCGCTCGACGCGTAGCAGCATCGACAGCCGATCGGCCTCGGTTTCGCCGACGTTGGAGGCAAAGCGCGTGTCGTCCAGGCGAATCAGCGGTGCGCCGGCTTCGACGATCTGACCTTCCTTGACGAACAGTTCGGAGACGATCCCGCCCTCGAGGTTCTGGATCTTCTGGATCTTCGACGAAGGAATCGCCTTGCCGTCGCCCTTGGTCACTTCGTCGATCACGGCGAAGTGCGCCCACAGCATCAGGAACACGAAGAAGCCGATGATCGCCCAGATGGTCAGGCGCACGACGCGCGGGGCGTCCTCGATCAGCGCCTTGTTGACCTCCGGCAGCGGCTGGCCCTGCAGCGAGGCAGAACCTTTGAAGTAGCGACGGATCGACTCTTTGACACCCGACTTAAGCAACACTGATCTGCCCCTTCTTCAACGCTTCCATCACGGCGGCTTTCGGGCCATCGGCGAGAATCTGTCCACGGTCGACCACCAGCAGGCGGTCGACCAGCGACAGCAGCGAGGCCCGGTGCGTCACCAGCACCACGGTCTTGTTTTCAACGACAGCGGCCAGACGTTGCTTGAGGCGTTCTTCGCCGGTGTTGTCCATGGCGCTGGTCGGCTCGTCGAGCAGCAGGATCGGCGGATTGAGCAGCAGCGCCCGGGCCAGCGCGACGTTCTGCCGTTGCCCGCCGGAGAGGTTCTGTCCACGCTCACCGACTTGCAGCTCGTAGCCTTGCGGGTGCAGGCGGGCGAATTCGTGGACGCCGGCCAGTTCGGCGGCTTGCAGCACCAGCTCGTCTTCGACGTACCGTGCGCCGGAGACCAGGTTGTCACGCAGGGTGCCGGCCAGTAGCTGGATGTCCTGCGGCACGTAGCCGATGTTGTAGCGCAGCTCACTGACGTCGATCTGGCGGATATCCACACCGTCCACCAGCAACGCACCGTCGTCCGGCTGATACAGGCCCACCAGCAGTTTCGCCAGCGAACTCTTGCCCGAACCGCTGCGACCGATGATGCCGATCTTCTCGCCGGGACGGATCACCAGGTTGATGTTCTTCAGCGCCGGGTTCTGTTGTTCCGGGTAGGTGAAATTCAACTGACGGCATTCGATCGCGCCCTGCAGCACCTTGCGGCTCAGCGGACGTTCTTCGAAATTGCGCTCCTGCGGCAGCTCCATCATCTGGTCGACCGAGGTCATGGTCACTCGCGCCTGCTGGTAGCGGGTCAACAGACCGGACAGCGACGCCAGCGGGCTGAGTGCACGGCCACTGAGCATGTAACAGGCAATCAGACCGCCCATGCTCAGGTTGCCGGCGATGATCTGGTAAACACCGAAGACGATCATGATCACCCCGGCCAGTTGCTGGATCAGCAGGGTGATGTTCATCGCCAGACCGGAGAGCATTTTCACTCGCAGCTCGAGGCGGCTGAGGGTGCCGATGGTCTGTTCCCACTGATACTGGCGTTCGCTTTCGGCGTTGTTGACCTTCACCGCGTCGAGGCCGGCGAGGGTTTCGATCAGGCTCGACTGGCCCTCGGCACCGAGGGCCATGGTGCGCTCCATGGTCGCCACCAGCGGTTTCTGCAACGCGTAGCCGATCAGCAAGGCAATCGGGAAGGCCAACACCGGAATCCACACCAGATGCCCGCCGAGAATGGCGATGACGATAAAGATGAGGATGGTGAACGGCAGATCGATCAGGCTGGTCAGGGTCAGCGAGGCGAGGAAGTCGCGCAGGCTCTGAAACTCATGGATGTTCTGCGCAAAGCTGCCGACCCGTGCCGGGCGATATTTCATCGCCATGCCGACAATGCGCTCGAACAGCGTGGCGGAGATGATCAGGTCGGTTTTCTTGCCGGCCAGATCCAGGCACAGACTGCGCAGGCTCTTGAGGATCAGGTCGAAGATGTAGGCGCCGGTGATGCCCAGCGCCAGCACCCACAGGGTCGCTTCGGCCTGGTTCGGCACTACGCGGTCGTAGACGTTCATCACGAACAGCGGCGCGGCCATGGCGATGATGTTGATCAGGAAACTGGCGGCGATCGCATCGGCATACAGCCAGCGCGAACGCTTGAGGGTGTCGCGAAACCATGAGCGCGCACGCGGGATCAGCGTGCCGTGGTTGACGTCGAATTTGTGCTGCGGCTGGGCGAAGAACACTTTGCCGGTGTAGTCGTCGGCCAGCAGTTCACGGCTGACCACCGATTCGCCGCCGTCGCTTTCGCTGAGCAGCACCCGGGCTTCGTTCTCGCCTTGCCAGCCGAGCAGGACGGCACTGCGGCCATCCTTGAGCAGCAACAGCGCCGGCATGGCAATCGCTGGAATTTCTTCCAGCTTGCGTTGCAGCACCCGACCCTGCAGGCCGGCGCGAGCCGCCGCGCGGGGCAGCAGCTCGACACTCAGGCGTTGCTTGGGCAATGGCAGACCGGTGGTCAGCATCGCCGCACTGGCAGGTTTCTGGTGCAACATGCACAGAGCGAGCAGACCATCCAGCAACGGATCGTCGTGCATCGCGCGCGGATCATGAATGAGTTGAACTCGACTGACTTCTGATTCCACGCTCGGCACTCTTGGCTAACAATTGAACAATGAAGGTTCTGCTCAATTCATACCGGGCAGTTGGACCTTCGGCTTCACATCGTTCTGCACGACGGATGCCAATGGTGCGACCACTCCCTGGCTCTTGAGCAACTCGCCCATGGTCGCCTTGATTCGATACTGAGTAAATAACTGAATGTTCTTGATCTCGGCCAAACGGCGCGAAGCGGTGAACAACTCGTTTTCACTGTCGAGCAAATCGAGCAAGGTCCGCTCGCCAAGGCTGAACTGACGCTGGTAAGCGGTGCGCACGGCGGTGCTGTGATCAACATATTGCTGTGCGATCGGCACCTGAGCGTTGGCGTTGTTCAGGGCGTTCCAGGCCAGGCCCAGTTCTTCGTTCAACTGACGCAGGGCGTTGTTGCGGATATCCAGCGCCTGGTTCGACAGGTACGACTTGGATTCCAGGTCGGCCTTGTTGCTGCCACCCGAATAGAGGTTGAAGCGCATGCGCAGCATGGCCTGCCACTCGTTGTTGTGACCGTTCTGGCCGTCCAGATCGTTGTCGGCGGTGCGGCCCAACTCGGCGTCGAAACGTGGGTAGAAGGTCGACTTGGCGGTTTCGTACTGCTTCTCTGCCGCAGCGATGTCGGACTCGGCCGAGCGCAGGATCGGGCTGTTTTCCAGCATCTGCGTACGGGCTTCATTGAGGTTGGCCGGCATCATCGCCATGAACGGCGCCGGACGCTCCAGCTGGTCAGGCATCTGGCCGACGGCGCTGAGGAAGTTGGTCTCGGAGTCGGCGAGGTTGGTTTGTTCGGTGATCAGGTTGTTACGGGCCTGGGCCATCCGCGCTTCGGCTTGATCAAGGTCGGCACCGCTGCCGACGCCACGCTGGGTGCGCAACTGGATCTGGTCGTAGATGCGCTGGTGGCTCTTGAGGTTTTCTTCGGCCAGACGCACGAATTCGCGGCGGGTCAGCACGTCCAGATACACCTGAGCCACGGTCAGCGCGGTGCGCTCGGAAGTCCCCAGCAACGAGTAGGCGCGGGAGTTGACGGTGGCTTGTTGACGCCCGACCTCGCTGGAGGTGGCAAAACCGTCAAAAACCATTTGCGAGAGACGTAAACTTGACTCGCCGCGGGTCAAGGTTTCGTAGTGATTGCTGCCACCATTGGCGCGGGTGGTCACGCTGTCGGTGCCTTCACGGCCATAGCCGCCCAGCAGATCGACCTTGGGCAGGTATCCCCCTTTTGCAGCCTTTAACTGATAATCCGCCGCCAGACGACTGTTGACCCCTGCCTGGATTTCCGGATGGACATCCAATGCCTGTTGCATGGCTTCTGGTAAGGATTGTGCTTGGACGAAAGAGGCGGCGAGAGCGAAGGGTACAGCCAGGAACAGGGGCGAACGCATGATAGGAATTTCCCAGAGCTTCTTGTCTTGAATCACAGCAAAACGTGGCGCTGCGTCGGATGATGGCAACCGGAATGACCGTATGTCGGAAAGTTCAAAATAGGAACTGGATCACACGCTGAAGTACAGGTCGCCGCATAAATATCAATGTGACATTACTGGGACGATTGTTTAGGATGGCACCCAGAAGGTCAATAGTTTGGCATAAAGTTAATAGCGAAAGAATCTAGCCAAATTTTTGACGAAAAGCAGCGTCAAACTTGATTCGCAAATTTTTAAAGTACGTCCAGACTGAATCGGCGCCGAGCCATCAGGCTATGGAAGTCAACTGAACGTGACACCCGGAGAGTCTTCAATGAGCAGTGTTGTTGCCATCGTCAAAAGCATTGTCGGTCAGGTATTCGTGGTATCCCCCGAGGGTGTACGCCGGGTGCTCGTTGAAGGCGATCGCCTGTTCGTCGGCGACCAGATCGACACCGGCCTCTCCGGCGCCGTGTCGCTGGAGCTGGCGGATGGCCGCACCCTGGACCTGGGCCGCGAAACCCAGTGGAGCGCCAACGCGCCAGACTCCAGCACTGACCTGGCCGAAGCCACCGCGCAGGCCGCGCCTTCTGTAGCCGAACTGCAGCAGGCCATCGCCGCCGGTGTCGACCCGACCACCGCCCTTGAAGCCACCGCAGCCGGCGCCACCGCCGCAGGGACTGGCGGCGCGGCGGGCGGCGGCCACAGTTTCGTGATGCTCGACGCCACCGCTGGCCGCGTCGACCCGACCATCGGCTTCCCGACTGCTGGCATCAACTCCGGCGCACAAGCGGCACAGAACATCACCGGCGGCCAGACCACCGACACCACCAGCAACGCCCTGCGTGAGTCGACCCTGAGCCTCAGCGCCACGCCGACCATCACCGAAGCCGGCGGCGTGCTGGTGTACACCGCGACCCTGACCCAGGCGCCGCTGACTGACCTGACGATCACCCTGTCCAACGGCTCGGTGATCGTAATTCCGGCCGGCTCCACCACCGGCACCGTCAACGTGCCGCTGGCACCGAACGATACCGTTTATAACGACCCGACCCAGATCGACGTGACCGTCACCGGCACCACTGGCGGCAACGGCATCACCGTGACCCCGCCGACCACCCCGGCTACAACTCAAGTCACCGACACCATCGACACCACCACCGTCACTCTGACCGCTGGCAACAGCGTTACCGAAGGCGGCCAGATCACTTACACCGCGACGCTGACGAACCCGGCGCAGACACCGGTGACCGTCACCCTGTCCAATGGCTCGACCATCACCATCGAAGCCGGCCAGACCACGGGCACCGTCAACGTGCCGACCCCGCCGAATGACGTCTACAACAACGGCAGCACGGTCAGCACCACCATCACCGGTGCCACCGGCGGTAACTTCGAAAACCTGGTGCCGAACACGACACCGGCAGTGACCACCATCACCGATTCGATCGACACCACCAACCTGACCCTGACCGCCACCGGCACTGTGGTTGAAGGGGGTCAGATCACCTACACCGCGACCCTGACCAACCCGGCGCAGACACCGGTCACCGTCACCCTGTCCAACGGCTCGACCATCACCATCGAAGCCGGCCAGACCACGGGCACCGTCAACGTGCCGACCGCACCGAACGACGTCTACAACAATGGCGGTACCGTCAGCACCACGATTACCGGCGCGACTGGCGGCAACTTCGAGAACCTGGTGCCGAACACGACGCCAGCGACTACCACCGTGACCGACTCCATCGACACCACCAACCTGTCGCTGAGTGCCACCGGTACCGTGGCTGAAGGCGGTTCGATCGTTTACACCGCAACCTTGACCAACCCGGCCGGCACCCCGGTGACCGTGACGTTGAGCAACGGGTCTGTCATCACCATCGAAGCCGGTAAAACCACCGGTACCGTGACCGTTCCGGCGCCTGCCGATGACGTCTATAAAGACGCCGGCAAAGTCGAAGTCAGCATCACCGGCACCACCGGCGGCAATTTCGAGAACCTGGTGCCAAGCACCGTTCCGGCTGTTACCGACGTCACCGATACCATCGACACCTCGACCGTCAAACTGACTGCCGATACCTCGGTCGCTGAAGGCGGCACCGTCACCTACACCGCCACCGTCGGTGCACCTGTAACGGGCTCGCCAGTCACCGTCACGCTGACCAACGGCCAGACCATCACCATCGAAGTCGGCAAAACTACCGGCACCGTGACCACCACCGCGCCGAACGATGCATTGACCGGCAATCCACCGCTGACCAACGCCATCACCAACGTCAGTGGCGGCAATTACGAGAACCTCGTCGCCGACAAAACCCCGGTTTCGACCACTGTCACCGATACCGTCGACACCACTGACCTGTCGCTGAGCGCGACCGGTACCGTGGCCGAGGGCGGCTCGATCATTTACACCGCGACCCTGACCAACGCGGCTGGCTCGCCAGTCACCGTAACCCTGAGCAATGGCGCGGTGATCACCATTGAAGCGGGTAAAACCACTGGCACCGTGACTGTTCCGGCGCCTGCCGATGACGTCTACAAAGACGCCGGCAAAGTCGAAGTGAGCATCAACGGTGCGACCGGTGGCAATTTCGAGAATCTGGTGCCAAGTACTGTTCCAGCCGTCACCGAAGTCACCGACACCATCGACACCACCACAGTCAAACTGTCCGCTGACACCTCGGTCGCCGAGGGCGGCACCGTCACTTACACCGCGACTGTCGGTGCACCCGTGACCGGTTCGCCAGTCACCGTGAGTCTGGCCAACGGCCAGACCATCACCATCGAAGTGGGCAAGACCACCGGCACCGTCACCACCACCGCGCCAAACGACGTGCTGAACGGCCAGGTGCCGCTGAGCAACTCAATCACTGGCGTGACTGGTGGCAACTACGAAAACCTCGTGTCCGACAAAACCCCGGTCAGCACCACCGTCACCGACACCGTCGACACCACCAACCTGACGTTGAGCGCCACTGGCTCCGTCGCTGAAGGCGGTTCGATCGTTTACACCGCGACCTTGACCAACCCGGCCGGCACCCCGGTGACCGTGACGCTGAGCAACGGCTCTGTCATCACCATCGAAGCCGGCAAAACCACCGGTACCGTGACTGTTCCGGCCCCTGCCGACGACGTCTATAAAGATGCCGGCAAAGTTGAAGTCAGTATCACCAATACCGCGGGCGGCAATTTCGAGAATCTGGTGCCGAGCACCGTTCCGGCTGTTACCGACATCACCGATACCATCGACACCTCGACCGTCAAACTGACTGCCGATACCTCGGTGGCTGAAGGTGGCACCGTCACCTACACCGCCACGGTGGGCGCACCTGTGACGGGTTCGCCTGTGACTGTGACCCTGGCCAACGGCCAGACCATCACCATCGAAGTGGGCAAGACCACCGGCACTGTCACCACTGCTGCACCGAACGATGCGCTGAACGGTCACGAGCCACTGACCAACGCGATCACTGAGGTGAGCGGCGGCAACTACGAGAATCTGGTTGCCGATAAAACCCCGGTTTCGACCACCGTCACCGACACTGTCGATACCACCAACCTGACGCTGACCGCGACCGGTACCGTGGCTGAGGGCGGTTCGATCGTCTACACCGCGACCTTGACCAATCCGGCCGGCACCCCGGTGACCGTAACCCTGAGCAATGGCTCCGTCATCACCATCGAAGCGGGTAAAACCACCGGTACCGTGACCGTTCCGGCGCCTGCCGACGACGTCTACAAAGACGCCGGCAAGGTTGAAGTCAGCATCAAGGACGCTTCTGGCGGCAACTTCGAAAACCTCGTTCCGAGCGCTGTCCCTGCGGTCACTGAAGTGACTGACACCATCGACACCTCGACCGTCAAACTGACCGCCGATACCTCGGTGGCCGAGGGCGGCACCGTCACCTACACCGCCACCGTTGGCGCGCCTGTGACCGGTTCGCCAGTCACCGTGACTCTGGCGAACGGTCAGACCATCACCATCGAAGTCGGCAAAACCACCGGCACCGTGACCACCACCGCGCCAAACGATGCGCTGACCGGTCACGAGCCGCTGAGCAACTCGATCACCGGCGTGACAGGTGGCAATTACGAGAATCTGGTTGCCGATAAAACCCCGGTCAGCACCACTGTCACTGACACCGTCGACACCACCAACCTGACGTTGAGCGCCACTGGCTCCGTGGCTGAAGGTGGTTCGATCGTCTACACCGCGACCCTGACCAATCCGGCCGGCACCCCGGTGACCGTGACCCTGAGCAACGGCTCGGTGATCACCATCGAAGCCGGCAAGACCACTGGCACCGTGACCGTTCCGGCGCCTGCCGATGACGTTTACAAGGACGCCGGCAAGGTTGAAGTCAGCATCAAGGACGCTTCTGGCGGCAACTTCGAGAATCTGGTGCCAAGCACTGTTCCGGCAGTGACCGAGGTCACCGACACCATCGATACGTCGACCGTGAAGCTCAGCGCCGATACTTCGGTGGCTGAAGGCGGCACTGTCACCTACACCGCCACCGTTGGCGCGCCCGTGACTGGCTCGCCTGTGACCGTGACCCTGGCGAACGGCCAGACCATCACCATCGAAGTGGGTAAAACCACCGGCACCGTGACCACCACCGCGCCGAACGATGCGTTGAACGGTCATGAGCCGTTGAGCAATTCGATCACCGACGTAACGGGCGGCAACTACGAAAACCTTGTCGCCGACAAGACGCCGGTCGCCACCACTGTCACCGACACCGTCGACACCACCAACCTGTCGCTGAGTGCCACCGGTACCGTGGCGGAAGGCGGCTCGATCGTTTACACCGCAACCCTGACCAACCCGGCCGGCACCCCGGTGACCGTGACGTTGAGCAACGGCTCCGTCATCACCATCGAAGCCGGCAAAACCACCGGCACCGTGACCGTTCCGGCGCCTGCTGATGACGTCTACAAAGACGCCGGCAAGGTTGAAGTCACGATCAAAGATGCTGCAGGCGGCAACTTCGAGAACCTGGTGCCAAGCACGGTTCCTGCCGTTACCGAAGTGACTGACACCATCGACACCACCACGGTGAAACTGACCGCGACCGAAACCGCAGCTGAAGGTGGCACCGTCACCTACACCGCCACCGTCGGCGCACCAGTCACCGGTTCGCCAGTTGTGGTTACCCTGGCCAACGGTCAGAGCATCACCATCGAAGTGGGCAAGACCACCGGTACCGTGACCACCACCGCACCGAACGATGCGCTGACGGGTCACGAACCACTGACCAACTCGATCACCGGCGTAACGGGCGGCAACTACGAAAACCTCGTGGCCGACAAAACCCCGGTCAACACCACCGTCACCGACACTGTGGACACGACAAATCTGTCGCTCAGCGCCACTAACTCGGTCGCTGAGGGCGGCTCGATCACCTACACCGCGACCCTGACCAATGCGGCCGGCTCGCCAGTCACCGTGACCCTGTCCAACGGTTCGGTCATCACCATCGAAGCCGGCAAAACCACCGGTACCGTGACCGTTCCTGCGCCAGCCGATGACGTCTACAAAGACGCCGGCAAGGTCGAAGTGAGCATCAAGGACGCGTCCGGTGGCAACTTCGAAAACCTCGTTCCGAGCACTGTTCCGGCAGTGACTGAAGTCACCGATACCATCGATACCTCGACGGTCAAACTGACCGCCACCGAGTCGGCTGCTGAAGGTGGCACTGTCACCTACACCGCCACCGTCGGCGCGCCAGTCACCGGCTCGCCAGTCGTGGTGACCCTGGCCAATGGTCAGAACATCACCATCGAAGTGGGTAAAACCACCGGCACCGTGACCACCATCGCGCCAAACGACGCGTTGAACGGTCACGAGCCGCTGACCAACTCGATCACCGGCGTGACCGGTGGCAATTACGAGAATCTGGTCGCCGATAAAACCCCGGTTTCGACCACGGTCACTGACACCGTCGACACCACCAACCTGTCGCTGACTGCGACCGGCACCGTGGCGGAAGGCGGCTCGATCGTCTACACCGCGACACTGACCAACCCGGCCGGCACCCCGGTGACCGTGACCCTGAGCAATGGCTCGGTGATCACCATCGAGGCTGGTAAAACCACTGGCACCGTGACCGTTCCGGCGCCTGCCGATGACGTCTACAAAGACGCTGGCAAAGTCGAAGTGACCATCAAGGATGCGTCCGGCGGCAACTTCGAAAACCTCGTTCCGAGCCCTGTTCCGGCAGTGACCGAAGTCACCGACACCATCGATACTTCCACCGTCAAACTGACGGCCGATACGTCGGTCGCAGAGGGTGGCACCGTCACCTACACAGCCACCGTCGGCGCGCCAGTCACCGGCTCGCCTGTGGTCGTGACCCTGGCCAACGGTCAGACCATCACCATCGACATCGGCAAGACCACCGGCACCGTGACCACCACTGCACCTAACGATGCGCTGACCGGTCACGAACCGCTGAACAACTCGATCACCAACGTCAGCGGCGGCAACTACGAAAACCTCGTTGCCGACAAAACCCCGGTCAGCACCACCGTGACCGACACCGTCGACACCACCAACCTGTCGCTGAGCGCGACCCCGGCGGTGAACGAAGGCGGCCAGATCACCTACACCGCCACCCTGACCAACGCCGCCGGCACTCCGGTGACCGTGACGTTGAGCAACGGCGCCGTGATCACCATCGACGCTGGCAAGACCACCGGCACTGTGACCGTCGATGCACCGAAAGATGACGTCTACAAGGACGCCGGCACCGTTGAAGCGACCATCAAGGGCGCGACCGGTGGCGACTTCGAAAACCTGGTGACCAGCAACACCCCGGCCGTGACCACCGTCAACGACACCATCGACACCTCCACCGTGTCGCTGACCGCCACCGCCAACGTCGCCGAAGGCGAAACCGTGGTCTACACCGCGACCGTCACCGCGCCGGTAACCGGTGCGCCAGTCGTGGTCACCCTGTCCAACGGCCAGACCATCACCATCGCCGTCGGTGAAACCACCGGCAGCGTGAATTTCGTTGCGCCGAACAGCCCGCTGGCGGGCGGCAGCTCGCTGAGCGTCGCCATCGACAAGGTTGCCGGCGGCAACTATGAGAACCTGGTGGCCGACAAGACACCGGCAAACACCTCGGTTTCGGACACCGTCGACACCACCAACCTGAACCTGACCGCCAGCGACTCGGTGGCCGAAGGTGGTTCGATTGTTTACACCGCAACCCTGACCAACCCGGCTGGCACTCCGGTGACCGTGACCCTGTCCAACGGTGCTGTCATCACCATCGAGGCCGGTAAAACTACGGGCACCGTGACCGTTCCTGCTCCGGCAGACGACGTGTACAAAGACGCGGGCAAAGTCGAAGCGACCATTTCGACTGCCACCGGTGGCAACTTCGAGAACCTGGTGCCGAGCACCGTTCCAGCCGTCACCAACGTGACCGATACCATCGACACCACCACGGTCAAACTGACCGCGACCGAGTCCGCTGCAGAAGGTGGCACTGTCACCTACACCGCAACCGTCGGCGCACCAGTGACCGGTTCGCCGGTCGTGGTTACTTTGGCCAACGGCCAGAACATCACCATCGAAGTCGGCAAGACCACCGGCACCGTGACCACCACTGCACCGAACGATGCGTTGACCGGTCACGCGCCGTTGACCAACGCCATCACCGACGTCAGCGGCGGCAACTACGAAAATCTGGTGGCTGACAAGACGCCGGTTTCGACCAACATCACCGACACCGTCGACACCACCAATCTGTCGCTGTCCGCGACCGGTACCGTGGCCGAAGGTGGCTCGATCGTTTATACCGCAACCTTGACCAACCCGGCCGGCACGCCAGTCACTGTGACCTTGTCCAACGGCGCCGTGATCACTATCGAGGCCGGTAAAACTTCTGGCACCGTGACCGTTCCGGCTCCGGCAGACGACGTGTACAAAGACGCGGGCAAAGTCGAAGCGACCATTTCGACTGCCACCGGTGGCAACTTCGAGAATCTGGTGCCGAGCACCGTTCCTGCGGTCACCAACGTCACCGACACCATCGACACCACCACGGTGAAACTGACCGCGACCGAGTCCGCTGCTGAAGGTGGCACCGTCACCTACACCGCGACTGTCGGTGCGCCGGTCACCGGTTCGCCGGTCGTGGTGACCCTGGCCAACGGTCAGAACATCACCATCGAAGTCGGCAAAACTACTGGCACCGTGACCACCACCGCGCCGAACGACGCGTTGAACGGTCATGAGCCGCTGACCAACGCGATCACCGACGTGAGCGGCGGTAACTACGAAAATCTGGTGGCTGACAAGACGCCGGTTTCGACCAATGTCACCGACACCGTCGACACCACTAACCTGTCGCTGACCGCGACCGGCACCGTGGCCGAAGGTGGCTCGATCGTTTACACCGCGACGCTGACCAACGCTGCCGGTTCGCCGGTTACCGTGACGTTGAGCAACGGCGCTGTCATCACTATCGAGGCCGGTAAAACCACCGGCACCGTGACTGTTCCAGCTCCGGCGGACGACGTTTACAAAGATGCCGGTAAAGTCGAAGCGACCATTTCCACCGCTACCGGTGGCAACTTCGAGAATCTGGTGCCGAGCACCATCCCGGCAGTGACCGAAGTCACCGACACCATCGACACCTCGACCGTCAAACTGACCGCCGATACCTCGGTGGCCGAAGGCGGTACCGTGACTTACACCGCTACCGTCGGCGCGCCGGTCACCGGTTCGCCGGTTGTGGTGACCCTGGCCAACGGTCAGAACATCACCATCGAAGTGGGTAAAACCACCGGTACCGTCACCACCACCGCACCGAACGATGCGTTGACCGGTCATGCGCCGTTGACCAACTCGATCACCGACGTCAGCGGCGGCAACTACGAGAATCTGGTGGCTGACAAGACGCCGGTTTCGACCACGGTTACTGATACCGTCGACACCACCAACCTGTCGCTGAGTGCCACTGGCACCGTCGCTGAAGGTGGCTCGATCGTCTACACCGCGACCCTGACCAACGCCGCTGGCTCGCCAGTCACCGTGACGTTGAGCAACGGCGCCGTGATCACCATCGACGCCGGTAAAACCACTGGCACCGTGACCGTGGCTGCGCCAGCGGACGACGTCTACAAAGACGCCGGCACTGTTCAGGCAACGATCACCAATGCCAGCGGTGGCAACTTCGAGAACCTGGTACCGAGCACCGTACCGGCCGTGACTCAGGTCACCGACACCATTGATACCACCACGGTCAAACTGACCGCGACCGAGTCCGCTGCTGAAGGTGGCACCGTCACCTACACCGCCACTGTCGGTGCGCCAGTGACCGGTTCACCTGTGGTCGTGACGCTGGCCAATGGTCAGAACATCACCATCGAAGTGGGTAAAACCACCGGCACCGTGACCACCACGGCACCAAACGACGCGCTGACCGGCCACGCTCCGCTGACCAACGCCATCACCAACGTCAGCGGCGGCAACTACGAAAACCTCGTGGCGGATAAAACTCCGGTTTCCACCAACGTCACCGACACCGTCGACACCACCAACCTGTCGCTGTCCGCGACCGGTACCGTGGCCGAAGGTGGCTCGATCGTTTACACCGCAACATTGACCAACGCTGCTGGCTCGCCAGTCACCGTGACGTTGAGCAACGGCGCAGTGATCACCATCGACGCCGGTAAAACCACTGGCACCGTGACCGTTCCTGCTCCGGCAGACGACGTGTACAAAGACGCGGGCAAAGTCGAAGCGACCATTTCCACTGCTACCGGTGGCAACTTCGAGAACCTGGTGCCAAGCACCGTTCCTGCGGTCACCAACGTCACCGACACCATCGACACCACCACGGTGAAACTGACTGCCACCGAGTCCGCTGCAGAAGGTGGCACTGTCACCTACACCGCAACCGTCGGCGCACCAGTGACCGGTTCGTCGGTCGTGGTGACTTTGGCCAACGGCCAGAACATCACCATCGAAGTCGGCAAGACCACCGGCACCGTGACCACCACTGCACCGAACGATGTGTTGACCGGTCACGCGCCGCTGACCAACTCGATCACCAACGTGACCGGTGGCAACTACGAGAATCTGGTCGCCGACAAGACCCCGGTCAGCACCACCGTGACCGACACTGTCGACACCACCAATCTGTCCCTGAGCGCGACCGGCACCGTGGCCGAAGGTGGCTCGATCATCTACACCGCGACCTTGACCAACGCCGCTGGCTCGCCAGTCACCGTGACCCTGAGCAACGGCGCCGTGATCACCATCGACGCTGGTAAAACCACGGGCACAGTGACCGTTCCGGCTCCGGCTGACGACGTTTACAAAGACGCCGGCACCGTGCAGGCAACAATCAAGTCGGCGACAGGTGGCAACTTCGAAAACCTGGTGCCAAGCACCGCGCCAGCCGTGACCACCGTCACCGACACCATCGACACCACCACGGTGAAACTGACCGCGACCGAGTCGGCGGCTGAAGGCGGCACCGTGACTTACACCGCGACTGTCGGTGCGCCGGTAACCGGTTCGCCAGTGACCGTCACTCTGGCCAACGGTCAGAACATCACCATCGAGGTGGGCAAAACCACCGGCACCGTGACCACCACCGCGCCGAACGACGTGTTGACCGGTCACGCGCCGCTGACCAACGCGATCACCAACGTGAGCGGCGGCAACTACGAGAACCTCGTGGCTGACAAAACGCCGGTCAGCACCACCGTGACTGACACCGTCGATACGACCAACCTGTCCCTGAGCGCCACCAACACGGTTGCCGAGGGCGGTTCGATCATCTACACCGCAACCCTGACTAACGCCGCTGGTTCGCCAGTGACCGTGACCCTGAGCAACGGCGCAGTAATCACCATCGACGCGGGCAAAACCACCGGCACCGTCACCGTCCCTGCTCCGGCCGACGACGTCTACAAAGACGCCGGCACCGTGCAGGCCACCATCACCAACGCCAGCGGTGGCAACTTCGAAAACCTGGTGCCGAGCACCACACCGGCCGTGACCAGCGTCACCGACACCATCGACACCACGGGCGTGAAACTCACCGCCACGGGTACTGTGGCCGAGGGAGGCACCGTCACCTACACCGCCACCGTCGGCGCGCCAGTCACCGGCTCGCCGGTCGTAGTGACCCTGTCCAACGGCCAGACCATCACCATCGACATCGGCAAGACCACCGGCACCGTGACCACCACCGCACCGAACGATGCTCTGACCGGCCACGCGTCGTTGACCAACGCGATCACCGACGTGAGCGGCGGTAACTACGAAAACCTCGTGGCGGATAAAACCCCGGTTTCGACCACCGTCACCGACACCGTCGACACCACCAATCTGTCCCTGAGCGCCACCAACACGGTTGCCGAGGGCGGTTCGATCATCTACACCGCGACCCTGACCAACGCCGCTGGCTCGCCAGTCACCGTGACGTTGAGCAATGGCGCGGTGATCACCATCGACGCCGGCAAAACCACTGGCACCGTGACCGTGCCGGCACCGGCCGACGACGTCTACAAGGACGCCGGCACCGTGCAGGCCTCCATCACCAACGCCAGCGGCGGCAACTTCGAAAACCTGGTGCCGAGCACCGCACCGGCCGTGACCAGCGTCACCGACACCATCGACACTACCGGCGTGAAACTCACCGCCACTGGCACCGTAGCCGAAGGTGGCACCGTCACCTACACCGCCACTGTCGGTGCGCCGGTAACCGGTTCGCCAGTGACCGTGACTCTGTCCAACGGCCAGACCATCACCATCGACATCGGTAAAACTACCGGCACCGTGACCACCACCGCACCGAACGATGCGCTGACCGGTCATGCTCCGTTGACCAACTCGATCACCAACGTGACCGGTGGCAACTACGAGAATCTGGTCGCCGACAAGACCCCAGTCAGCACCACCGTGACCGACACTGTCGACACCACCAACCTGTCCCTGAGCGCGACCGGCACCGTGGCCGAAGGTGGCCAGATCACCTACACCGCAACCCTGAGCAACGCCGCCGGCTCGCCGGTGACCGTGACCCTGAGCAACGGTTCGGTGATCACCATCGACGCGGGCAAAACCACTGGCACCGTGACTGTTCCTGCGCCCGCCGACGACGTCTACAAAGACGCCAGCACCGTGCAGGCCACCATCACCAACGCCAGCGGCGGCAGCTTCGAAAACCTGGTGACCAACACCACGCCAGCCGTAACCAGCGTCACCGACACCATCGACACCACCACCGTCAGCATCACCGGCAGCACCTCGGTGACCGAAGGCCAGACCGCCAGCTACACCGTCAGCCTGACGCACCCGGCGCAAACCGACGTGACCCTGAAAATCGTCTACAGCGGCACCGCTGCCGACGGTTCGGACTTCACCGGCGTGTACACCGTGAAGATCCCGGCAGGCGCCAGCAGCGCGCAGTTCAACGTCGCGACCATCGATGACAAGATCACCGAAGGCACCGAGAACTTCGTGGTCAAGATCGACTCGGCCACCGGTGGCAACTTCGAGAACCTGGCCGTCAGCAGCACCAATGGCAGCGTCAGCACCTCGATCATCGACAACGATGCGCCACCGGTCATCGACCTCGACGCCAACAACTCCAGCGGCGCGACCGGTGCCGACTACAAGGTGACGTTCACCGAAAACACCCCGGGCGCCGGCGTGTCGATTGCCGACACTGACCTGTCGATCACTGACCCGGACAGCACCCTGCTGACCGGTGCGACCATCGTGCTGACCAACCGTCAGGACGGCGATGCGCTGAACCTGGGCAACAGCGTCAATGGCATCACCATCAATGCCAACAGCACCAACGGCACCGTGACCCTGACCCTGTCGGGCAACGCGACGCTGGCCGACTACATGCAGGCGATCAAGAACATCACCTTCACCAACAGCAGTGAAGACCCGAGCACCGTGCCACGGATCATCACCGTGACCGTGACCGACGGCGGCAACTACTCCAACACCGCGACCACCACGGTCAACGTGGTGGCAGTCAACGACGCGCCGGTCGCAGCACCGGTCAACGTCACCGGAACCGAAGACACCCCGCTGATCCTTGGCTGGTCGACCTTCGGTGTGACCGACGTCGACAGCCCGGCCAGCAGCCTGGGCATCAAAATCACCCAGCTGCCGGGCGAAGGCAAATTGCAGTACCTGGACGGTTCGACCTGGAAAGACGTCGCCAACAACCAGACCTTCAGCAAGGCTGACATCGACGCCGGCAAACTGCGCTTCATGCCGGATGCCAACGAGTCGGGCGTCAACGGTTACGGCGGCACCGGCGTGGGCAACAACCAGGCCGACTACGCGCAGATCAAGTTCCAGCCAACCGACGGCCAACTGCTGGGTAACACTGGCACCGTGAAGATCGACATCACGCCGGTGGCGGATGCACCGACCCTGGGGGTGGCCGACAACAGCGTGAATTCCACCGGACTGATCAAGGAAGTCTGGACCGGCCTGCAGGGCCTGGGTACCAGCGGTAACGGCGCAGACTCGACCACCCTGAAAAACGTGATCGATGGCGCCGGCACCCCGAACTCCAGCGGCACCGTGACCAACGTGCAGTCGGACAGCAACGTCGCGGCGGGCACT
Organism: Pseudomonas sp. MG-9; assembly: GCF_018729515.1. NCBI lineage: Bacteria > Pseudomonadati > Pseudomonadota > Gammaproteobacteria > Pseudomonadales > Pseudomonadaceae > Pseudomonas > Pseudomonas sp. MG-9. The sequence continues at coordinate 20,931 of NZ_JAHHZH010000004.1, read as the reverse complement.
GCGTCGAAAACTTCGGGCCTGATCTATCTGGAAGCCGGCAAGACCTACAGCTTCAGCGGTGTGGCTGACGACAGCGTGCTGATCACCATCGGCGGCAAGAGCGTGGCGTCGGGGACCTGGGGCGCGGGCGGCGCGATCAGCGGTTCGTTCACCCCGACCACCAGCGGCTACTACACCCTGGACATCTACCACCACAACCAGAGCGGCCTGGGCAGTTATGACGTGAACCTGTCGGTCAACGGCAGCACACCAATTGACCTGAGCAGCGCCGGCGTGCCGATCTACACCGGCGTGCAGGATCTGGTGAATTCCGGCGTGACCGTCTCCGACCTACACGGCAGCAACGGCGAAGGTTATTACGACGGCTACAAGCTCAACACCGGCGCCGAAGGCACCACGGTGAAACTGTCGGCGATCAACACCGCGCTGACCGACACTGACGGCTCGGAAACCCTGAGCGTGAAGATCAGCGGCGCACCGGTCGGCTCGGTACTCTCCGACGGCCATGGCCACAGCGTCACCGTCACCGCGAGCAACGGCGAAGCCAACGTCACCGGCTGGAACCTCGGCAGCCTGACCGTGACCCCGCCGACCTACTACAACGGCCAGTTCAACCTGACCGTGACCTCGACCTCCACCGAGATGGTCGGCGGTTCGGCCAGCAGCACCGCGACCATTCCGGTCACCGTGGTGCCGGCGGTGTACAACGCCGTGGTCGGTACCGCTGGCGATGACACCTTCAACGGCACCGATGGCAACGACATCATGGTCGCCGACATCGGCGGTCTGACCGTGGTGCCGGGCACCAACTACAACATCGCGTTCATGGTCGACAGCTCGGGCAGCATGAGCACCTCGTCGATCAACGCTGCCAAGGACTCGCTGACCTCGGTGTTCAACACCCTCAAGCAGAGCCTGGGCGGCAGCAACTCGGGCACGGTGAACGTCTTCCTGGTGGACTTCGATACCCAGGTCAACAAGTCGGTGTCGGTGAACCTCAACGACCCGAACGCGCTGACCCAGCTCAAAGCGGTGCTGGACTCAATGACGTCCGGCGGCGGCACCAACTACGAAGACGTGTTCAAGACCACGGCCAACTTCTTCCAGAGCACCGAAGCGCTGGCCAACACTGGGGCGAAGAACCTCACGTACTTCATCACCGACGGCAAGCCGACCTATTACCAGACCGGCGAGTCGACCAACCCGACGCTGTACGGCAGCGTGAAGTTCGATAGCGTGGTGACGACCAGCAATTACAAGCTGGGCGAGACCTTCAGCACGTACATCGACAACACGCATTACCTGAGCATCAATGCCAACGGCAGTGCGCAATTGCAGGTCTACACCAGCCGTTACGGCTGGACCGCGACCAACCTGGGCACCGTTCACGCCCAGGGCGATGGCACCTACGAGCTGTCGAGCCGGGCGGGTAACGGTGGCGACACAGATTCGGCAACCATCACCAACTCTAACAGCAGCTTCGCCTTGCTCAGCGGTCTGTCGAACGTCGAAGCCATCGGCCTCAACAGCGGTGTCAGCCTCAACGATCTGAAACCGTATGACTCGGACCAATTGCCGCAGACCAACATCGATCCGAAGGACCTGGCCAACTCGATCATCGGCCACACCGAAGCGACGATGCCGGGCAACGACACTGTCAGCGGTGGCGACGGCAACGACATCCTGTTCGGCGATCTGGTGAGCTTCAACGGCATTGCCGGCGAGGGTTACCAGGCGATGCAGGCGTTCGTGGCGCAACAGACCGGCGTCGACGTGAGCAAGGTCACCACCAGCAACGTGCACCAGTACATCACCGAGCACTATCAGGCGTTCGATGTGTCCGGTGCGCACGACGGCAACGACACGCTGCTGGGCGGCGCGGGCAATGACATCCTGTTCGGCTCGGGCGGCAACGACCTGCTCGATGGCGGCAAGGGCAATGACATCCTGCTCGGCGGCACCGGCAACGACACGCTGATCGGCGGCCAGGGCAACGACATCCTGATCGGTGGTTCCGGTGCCGACACCTTCGTCTGGAAAGCAGGCGACACCGGCAACGACGTGATCAAGGACTTCAACGCCAGCGAAGGCGACCGTATTGATCTGCGTGACCTGTTGCAGGGCGAAACCGGTACCACCATCGATAACTTCCTGAAGATCACCACGGTCGACGGTGTGTCGTCGCTGCAAGTCAGCTCCGGTGGCAAGTTCAACTCCGGCGACGCGGCAGCCGCCACGCCGGACGTGACGATCAAACTCGAAGGCAACAACTGGTCATCCGCCAACATTCACAACCTGATTGCCGGCAGTGACCCGACCATCAAGGTCGACCACAACAACAGCTGATGCGTGAACAAACGGCCGCCCCATGGGGCGGCCGTCACGTTTGCGCCTATCTCGGCGGTGACGATTTCGTCGCCGCACCGCATACTCGCGTGCAGTTGGCCTATGCTGCTGACAGCATGACGCTGGATCTTTCTGAGGGATGCTCAATGTTTTACGTGCAACGCGATGCGCAGGGTCAGTTGATTCGCGTGGAAGCTGCGGCCTACGCCGAGGCCACGGAAACGCTGCCGGCCGACCACCATGAAATCCAGGCCTGGTTCGCCAACGCGGCCGTGGAAAACAGCCTCAAACAGCTCAAGCAGAGCGACTTTGAAATGATTCGGGTACTCGACGACCTGATTCAGGTGCTGACCCAGAAAGGCGTGATCCGGGTCACCGACCTGCCGCCGGCGGCACAGGCCAAGTTGATGGATCGGACCCAGGCGCGGGAGGCGCTGGGCGGGTTGAGCCAGCTCATTGATGAAGATGAAGGCGGCTTGATTTAGAAGCAAAAGATCGCAGCCTTCGGCAGCTCCTACAGGGAACGCATTCCAATGTAGGAGCTGCCGAAGGCTGCGATCTTTTCGCTTTCAAATCTTGAGATTTACTTCCAGGGCTTGGGTTCACCAAACAACTGCCCCTGCACCCCATACAAGCCCATCTCGCGAATCACCGACAACTCCCCTTCGGTCTCGACCCGCTCGGCAATCAACGGCAGATCAATGCTGTGCGCCGCCCGCTGGATTGCCTCGATGAACAGGCGCTTGTCGCTCTCCTGATCGATGGCCCGAATGTAGCTGCCATCGATCTTCAGGTACGCCAGCCCCAGCCGCGCCAGGTTGCCGATCATGCTGAAGCGCCCGCCGAAGCGCTGCAGACTCAGGGAGAAGCCCAACTCGCGCAGGCGCCGGGTCAGTTGCTCGAGCACCGCTTGTTCCGGCAATTGCTCCTCGCCGATTTCCAGGGTCAGGCGCTCACCGAGGTTGGAGTGGGTACGCAGAATCTCGAACACTCTGTTCAGCGCCTGCGGATCGGCCAGGGTTGCCGAAGACAGGTTCAGCGCCAGCGAGTCATCATGCTCTTTCATCTGCTCCAGCACGCGCTCGAGCATCAAGCGGTCCAGCCGCGCCGTCCAGCCGAAACGCTCGAGCCACGGCAGGAAACGTCCGGCCGCAATGGTCTGGCCCTGATCATCCTGCAACCGTGACAGCACTTTGTAATGCAGCACCAGTTGCGTGTCCTGAGCGGCCACCACCGGCTGGAAAAACAGCTCGAAACGCTGCTGATTCAAGGCCTGATCGAGCAATCGATGCCAGGCGTGGTGATCGTCGCCGACGTCCGCCACCAGACTCTGATCAATACACGCCCAGTTCTGCTCGCCCTGCCCCTCGGCCTGCGCCAGCGCCTGATCGCCGAGGGTCAGCACCGCTTGCGGTGAATCGCCGTGGGCGAACGGGGCGAGGCCGATGGAGGCCACGGCTGGTACATCGGTGGCGCCGGTAGCGTGCAGACTGCTCATCGCGCTGTCGAGGTTCTGTGCCAGTTGCAGCGCTTCTTCGCGCACCAGCCCGGGGGCCAATACGGCGAACTCACCGCCGCGAATACGGGTGACGAGGTTCTGGGTTTCCGGGTATTTGGCGCATTCGCGGGACAGCTGTTCGCCCACCGCTTTCAACAGCTCATCGGTGCGCTGCCCGCCCAGACGCTGGTTGAGCCCGGCCAGATCCTTGACCCGCAACAACAGCAGGTAACCGGAGCTGGCCTGTTCCGGGTTGCTCACCCGGTTGTGCAACTGCATCTCGAAATAGCGTCGGTTAGCCAGCCCCGTGAGGTTGTCCTGATAGGACTCGGCACGCAGTTTTTCACTGCGCTCGGCCTGCTCCTGAAACAGCGCCTTGAGCTTCTCGACCATCTGGTTCATCGCCTGCACCACGCGCCGCAGTTCAGGGGTGCGCGGCAGCTCCGGCAGGCTGAGGAATTCGCGGCGGGCGATGGCGTGGGATTGTTTGACCATGTAATCGAGCGGGCGCAATTGCCGGCGCAGCAGCAGCGCGCCGAGCACCGCACTGACCGCGCCACACAGCAGCAGCCAGCCGAGGCTGCCCAATGCGCTCTGCCACAGCTTGGCCACGGCAAACATCGGGTGGCTGACCACCTCGACCCTCGCTGCCTGCTCCCAGCCACGGCTGACCAGCGCGTCGCCGCCGGCCGGTTCGAGACCGATCAGTTTGACGAACCAGTCAGGCACATTGCTGACTGCCGGAATCCCGCTGCGCTCGACGATGGTCTTGTCGGTCTTGAGGTCGACCACGCGGATGCTCGCGTAATAGCCGCTGTCGAAAATCGAGCTGACCAGCAGCTCGACCATCGCCGGGTCGTCGATATTCGGCGTCAGCGACAACGCCAGCGCCGTGGCGGCGTCCTGGGCGTGGGAGCGCAGCTGGTTGACGTACTGGGTGCGCGAGCTCTCCAGACTGACCATGAAGCTGCCGGTGAAGGCGACCACCAGGAACAGACAGATAGCGATCAACAGCTGTTTGAACAAAGACATCTGAGCGCGTGCTCCTAGTTAGTCGTTTCGACCGGGAAACCTTCGGCCTGCATTTTCTTCAGCACATCCTGCCAGCGCGACAGGCGTTTGGTGTCACCGACCTTTTTGTTGCCCTTGGCCCCCGGCAGGTACAGACCTTCGGCATTGAAAGAGTAGACCGGCAACAGATCGGTTCGCTGGGACGCCGGCTGGATCGGATCGATCAGGCTGTCGAGCACCAGCGGCATGGCATCGGGGGTGGTGTAGTAAGTCAGCACCATGTGCGCGCGATTCTGGCGCAGTGCCTTGACGTAGGTGATGCGCAGCTTGTCACTGGAGACCCCGAGATGGCGCAGGCTGAAATACTTGGCGATTGCGTAGTCTTCGCAATCGCCGGCGCCTTTCCACAACGCTTCGATGGGTGTCTCCCAATAATCGACCTGACCCCACAGATCGATATCCTCTACATAGCGCATCTGTTTGTTGAAAAACAGGTTCACCACCTTGAGCTTTTCCAACTCGCTGACCTGTTTCTGCGTGGCCAGCAGGTTTTGCCATGCATCGATCCGCTGCTGCCCGGCACCCAGCGGCCCGTAAAGTGCTGTAGCTTTGCGGCTGATCGCGGAAAAATCCCAATCGGCATGCAGACCGCCCAGCATGACGCCGGCCAGCAGCAGTGCGCAGCCTAGCCAGCGCAGAGTCCGGGGGATCGCGAAACGTACCGCCACAGCAGGTTTCCAGGGGGCAGGAAGGAAAGCGTTTGATGGTGAAGCTTAGCCCGACAAAAAACAATGGCACCATGAGATCATCGCCATCGCGCTAAACTTCACACAGAACAGCAATCCTTTACACGGTTTGACAAGTTGTAGGGCAATCACTAGTGTCTTTGGATCCAAATTCCGTCGTCATTCAGGGTGAGTAGTTGTGACACAGAAGCCCAAACCGCTGCACAGCATCAAAGTCGATGGGCCGATTCCTGCACACCTCGCCCGTTCGACCATCGAAGAGACCTTGCGCTCGGCGATCCTCGACGGTCGCTTGCCGTGCGGCACCGCCCTGCGCCAGCAGGACCTGGCCGACCTGTTCGGGGTCAGCCGCATGCCGGTGCGCGAGGCTCTGCGCCAGCTCGAAGCGCAGGAACTGCTGAGCGTCACCACCCACAAGGGCGCCGTGGTTGCGCCGCTGATTCAGGGCGACGCCACGGAAACCTACGAGTTGCGGATCCTGCTCGAATCCGAAGCCATGCGCCAATCGATCCCGTTGCTGACCAGCGCCGATCACGCGCACGCCGCCAGCTATATCGAAGAACTCGAAACCCAGCACGACTACACCGAAATCGGGCGGCTCAATCGCCTGTTCCACATGGCCTTGTACAGCAAGGCGCCGAATCGGCGACTGCTGCGGCTCGTCGAAGACGGCCTGAACGAGGAGGAGCGCTTCCTGCGTTTCAACCTCGAAGCCATGGGCCTGGGCAAATTGTCCCAGGAGGATCACCGCGCCATGCTCCAGGCCGTGATCGAGCGCGATGTCGAACTGTCGGTGAAGCTGCTCACGCAGCACCTCAACCGTGGCGTCGACGTGATCACCCGTTTCCTTGCCAGCCCTGCCGGACAAAACCGCAAGGCCGTACGCTGACCCCCTCCACGCCGGTCTCTGGCCTTCGCGCCTGACCGGCGAATAACCCGCTTACAAATCCTCTCGACGCTGCGCGGCAAACCGCCTGGCGGATCGGCCTGTTCGCTCTAACCTCCCTGCGCCGGTTCGCCCGGCATTGCACCTCGCTGCGGACGAATCGGTCATAGCCGTCCCGCCAATTTACCCGCACTCTTTAACGGCCACCCCATGAAGAACGGGCGACACGCCGCACCGCCGGCGCAGTCTCCGCACCAGGAACCTACGGAAGGAGCCTTGCCACGGGATAAAAGGAAGTTACGGCGCCGTTCCCGGCCAACTTTCATTCCTATACATCACTTCAATCTCTGTATCGAAAAGTTGCTTTGAGTGAGGCATTCACTCTTGTACTCAATTTTGGCCTTCATTTGCTGAAAGGAGCAACTACGCCCAAGTAAAACTTAAATCAAAAGTTTTACCGAGCCGACTCATATTCAAAAAACAGACAACTAAAAATAATTCAAAATAAACTTGTTAAGTTATTTGACGATGTATTAGCTTTTCCTCGCCGAGCAGGTTTTACCCTGCAAACACGGCGCAGCTCCGCAGTCAGGCTATAACCCAGGCAGATAAGCGCCAGGCTGTAGCCCAGAGCCTTTCATGCACTTTGCAAACTTTCATTAATCCAAATGAGGCTAGCGTTCGCCAATAGAAAACGTTTCAGACTTATTGAGTCCGCGTTGATGCACTGAACGAGCAACTCCCTCTATTCCAATAACACCGAGGTTCGCCATGATGCCAACTAAAGAACAACTCGCCCTGAAAAAAGCTCAATTGAGCGTTCACCCGATCTTCACTGAGATCGATTCGCTATCGGTACTGCGCCGGTTCATGGAATCCCATGTCTTCGCCGTGTGGGATTTCATGTCGCTGACCAAGCGCCTGCAACAGGAACTGACCTGCACGCGCCTGCCATGGTTACCACCGCGTGACCCGCACGCCGCACGCCTGATCAACGAAATCGTGCTCGGCGAAGAGTCCGACGACCGTCCCGCGCATGGCCACTACAGCCATTTCGAGCTGTACCTGGACGCCATGCGTGAAGTCGGTGCGAGCACCACGGCGGTCGAGCGGTTTGTCGCGCTGCAACAGGAGGGCGTGAGTTACGACGTGGCCCTGCAGAGCGTCGAGGTGGATCCGGCAGCGGCGAAATTTGTTCGCGAGACGCTGAACACCGCGCTGCACGCACCGGGCCACAGCGTTGCCGCCGCGTTCCTGCATGGCCGCGAGAGCGTGATCCCGCCAATGTTCCAGCGCATTCTCGACGACTGGGGGATCGGCATCGAGCAGGCTCCGACCTTTCGCTATTACCTGGAGCGCCACATCGAAGTCGACTCCGAGGATCACGGCCCGGCGGCGGAGCAACTGCTGGAGCGCCTGGTCGATGGCGACCCGCAGCGTGAAGCCGAGGTCTACGCCAGCGCCATCGCGGCGGTGGAAAGCCGCATCGCCCTGTGGGACGGCCTGCGCCTGAGCATGCGTGAACCCTTGGCGGAGGTGGCCCAATGAACGCCGCCGATTACCAATCCTTCGCCGACGCCTGGGAAAACCGCGCCACCATCCGCACCCGGCCACGGCGCGTGCTGGAAGACGATGAACGTCTGATCTACCCACTGAGCCGCCAGCCCCTGGTGCTGAGCGAAACCTTTCTGCGCGAGTGCCCGCAACAACGGGATTTCGCCCTGGTGCAGACGTTGTACAAATTCATCAACGACGTGGTGATTTTCGAAACCGAGATCGTCGACAAGACCGCGCGCAGCATCGCCAAGAATCGCTTCGCCGTGGCCTTCCCGTTCGCCTGTCGCTACGACGCCATGACCGTGGTGGTGGACGAGGATTACCACGCGCTGGTGGCGATGGATTTCATGCAACAGACCGTGGCCATGACCGGTATCGAGCCGATCGAACTGCCCGCGGAAATCGAACTGAACCGGGCGATTCCTGCCGCTGTCGGCCTGGCGCCAGAGCACCTGCGCAGTGCCGTGGAGCTGATCTGCGTGGCCATCGCCGAGAACACCGTGACCGGCGACGTCGCAGCGTTCGCCCGGGACGACACAGTCAAGCCGTCGATCAAAGGGCTGATGGCCGATCATCTGCTCGACGAGGGCCGGCACTCCAGCTTCTGGGCGCGGATGGTGCGCATCTATTGGCACACCGCCAGTGAGGCGGATCGGGAAACCATTGCGCAGATCCTGCCAGTGTTCATCGGCCATTACCTGACCAACGACATTCAGAAGTCCTTCGATCTGCGCCTGATCGACGCGTTGCCGGTCAGCGATGCGATCCGCCGTTCGCTCAAGGACGAGATGGCCGGACTGGCGTTCCCGATCAATCGCCACCATCCGCTGGTGGGCAACATCGTGCGTTTTTTCCACAGCAGCTCGCTACTCGACACGCCCTGCGTGCAGCAAGCCCTGCGTGACTATCTGGTTTGATGAGGAGGCCGACATGAGACGTCTCGACATTTTGCTGATTGGCGCCAGCCAGGCCATGACCGACCTGGCGCAGGAACTCGAACAACACGGTCACGCCTTGCTGCGCAGCGGCGCGGCGCAATCGCCGGTGGATCTGATCATCGACGATGGCTTCATCGGCGCCGGCGATTTCTGTGCAATCGCGCACCTGCATCTGCGCCTGGGTATCGGTGCACCGAGCATTGGCGGTTTGCCGACACTCGACCTGCTGTGTTTCCTCGGCTCGTCACTGATCAGCCGCGTGCCGATTGGCGATGAGCCGTCCGGCAACGGTCAGGCACTGCGCCAGCGAGTGCTGACCCATGTGGTGGACGAAGTCGCGTTGCTGGTCAGCCGTTTCTCCCGCGACGCCGAGTATTTCCAGCAGGCAACGCCCGCCACGGCGCCGGACTTCGAACAGGTGGAGGACCTGCTGTTTCTCGACAGTCTGGCCTACGTCCATCGCCTCAACGCCACGGCGCATCCGGCGTTGTTGCAACAGGCGCAGACGCCGCTGATCGAGCGTCTGCAACACAGCCTGATCGAACACGCCGAGCGACCGGCGCTGCACCTGGCCGAGCAGTCGCTCAGCTATCACCAGTTGCACGCTCACAGTCGTGCGATCCAGCAGCGTCTGCTGCCACTGCTCGAGCAGCATCCGCAGCCGTGGGTCGTCGGCATTTGCCAGCCGAAAAGCCCTGCGCTGTTCGCCTCGATTCTGGCGCTGCTCGGCAGTGGCGCGGTGTATCTGCCGCTGGAGCCGAGCCATCCGTTGCAACGCCAGCAATACATCCTGCAAAACGCCGGTGCGGTGTTGTTGCTGCACGACGGCGAGCATCCGCTCAGTGAGTCGATGCCCGGGCTGGATGTCAGTCGTATCGACAGCGCGGACGCCGATCTCAGCCAACCGCTGATGCGTCAGCGTCCCGAGCTCGAAGCACCGTGCATGGCGCTCTACACCTCGGGCACCACCGGCCATCCAAAGGGCGTGCTGCTGAGCCAGGCGAACCTTGCGCACTTCACCGCGTGGTACGCCGATTACGTGCAGTTGCACGCTGAAAGTCGGGTCTTGCAGTTTTCTTCGTTGAGTTTCGATTCTTCGCTGATCGATATCTTTCCGACGCTGCTCGAAGGCGCCGAACTGGTGGTGCCCGATGACACTCAACGCCGCGATCCGCTGCAACTGGTGGCGTTGATCCGTCGCCGGCAACTGACCCATGCGTTCCTGCCGCCGGCGCTGCTGAGCATCCTGCCGCTGGAGCAGCTGCAAGGTGTGGAGGTGATGACCGGTGGCGACGTCTGCGAGCCCTTCGTCATCGAGCAACTGACCCGGCAGGGCAAGCTGCACAATCTCTACGGCCCCACCGAGGCCACGGTGTTGATCACCGCCCGACAACTCAAGCCGGGTGACAGCAACCGCACCCTCGGCGCACCGATTGCCAACAGTCAGGTGTTGATTCTCGACGATGGCCTGCAACCGGTACCGGAGCACACCGTCGGCGAGTTGTTCATCGTCGGCCCCGGCGTCTGCCTCGGCTATTTGAACAATCCGCAGCAGACCGCCGAGCGCTATCTGACCCTGCAACTGCCGCACGGCCAGACAATGCGCGCCTACCGCAGCGGCGACATGGCCAAGTGGGGCGCACACGGGATCGAGCTGTGCGGGCGACGCGACAATCAGGTGAAGATCCGTGGTTTCCGGGTCGAGCCGGAAGAGATCGAACGCTGCCTGCGTGAGAGCCAGTTGTACCGTCAGCTGGCGGTGGTGATCGACAGTCAGCGGCGAATTCTGGCGTTCCTCGCCCAGCCACAATCAGACGCCGCCCGCGATGCATTGAAGGCCCATGCCCAGCAGTTTCTGCCGGACTACATGCAACCGGTGGCGTGGACTGAACTGCCGCACATGCCGTTCGCCAGCAACGGTAAGGTCGACCGCAAAGCCTTGCTGGAGCTGCCGGTGAGCTTGCAGGACAGCGGACCGAAATGCCTGCCGGCGAATGCCGACGAAGCCCTGTTGCTGGAGATCTGGGCGGAACTGCTGGAACTGCCCGGCAGCGATATTTCCACCGACGAGAGTTTCTTCAACCTCGGTGGTCACTCGATTCTGCTGTCACGCATGTTGCTGCGTTTGCGTGAGGAATTCGGGCGCAGCATCTCGATCAACCGCTTCATCGAACTGCCGACCATCATCAAGCTCGCGACGCTGGTGCGCGGTACCGATGACAACGCGGTGCTCAGCGCCCAGGCCATGGCCGACGCCGAGCGCCCACTGCACATCGAGCCGCTGCCGATCAGTCGTCTGGGCGATGTGCACAAGGTGATCGTCACTGGCGCCAACAGCTTTGTCGGCGTGCACATCGTCGAAGCGCTGCTCGGTTGGGGCGCCAGCGAAGTGGCGTGTCTGGTGCGTGACGGTGGCGGGCAAACGGCGGCGCAGCGCTTCGCCCAGGCGTTGCGCGAGAACCGTCTGGAGCATCTGGACTTGAGTCGGGTGCAGATCTATTCGGCAGACATCACCCGCCCGCAACTGGGGCTGGCCGACGACGATTATCAGCGCCTCGATCGCGAGTTCGGCGCGCTGGTGCACAACGCCGCCAACGTCAATCACGTGCTCGATTACGAGTCACTGGCAGCGGATAACGTCGAGCCGATCTTCGAGCTGTTGCGCCTGTGCGAAGGGCGCAGCAAGAAGGTCTTCAACTTCGTCTCGACGCTGTCGGCTTCAAGCACGGTCGATGGCGAAGGCCGAGTGCTCGAGTTGCCCGCCGCAGAGACCCCGCCGATCTACATCCGCAACGGCTACAACCTGTCGAAATGGGTCGGCGAACGCATCCTCGAACGGGCCCGCGAGCGTGGGGTGTGGGTCAACCTGTACCGCCCCGGCAACATCAGTTTCAACAGCTTGAGCGGCGTCTGCCAGCCGCACAAAAACCGTTTGATGCTGATGCTCAAGGGTTCGATCCAGCTCGGTCAGGTGCCGGCCTTCGCGCTGAATTTTGACCTGATGCCGGTGGACTTTCTCGCCCGTTTCATCGCCTTCCACGCCAGCCGTTATTCGACCGAGCGCGCGGTGTTCAACCTGCACAACCCCGAGCCGCTGAGTTGGGATGCCTACGTCGCCTCGTTCCGCGAAACCGGCAGCGAGTTCTCGCTGGTCAGCGTGGCCGACTGGCAGCAGCAACTGGGCCGGGTCGATGCCGACAACGCGCTGTTCGGCGTGCTCGGTTTCTACCTCAACGGCTTCGAGGAAGACATCGGCGACATCTCCCTGATCGGTCACGCCAACGCGGAGGCCGGCGTGCAACAAATGGGCGCGCACTACCCGGAAAAATCCCCGGCGCTGCTGCGTCGCGGCTGCGATTACCTGAAACAGATCAACTTCATCTAGTTCAACCCAAAGGAGCAACACCATGAGCAATCTGCAACCCGACACCCTGATCAAAAACCCGCACGGCTGCCACGTTGTGTCTTCGGTGGAAGTGCCGGCGGACGCGGCGCAGGTCTGGGCGGTGGTCGGCAATTTTGGCGGCTTCGACCGCTTTATTCCGGCGCTGTCGCACATCGAAATGACCGGCGAAGGTGTGTCTTCGCTGCGCAAGAAATTTTTCAAGGACGGCAACGTGGTGGTCGAGCAACTCAACTCCCGCGATGAGCAGGCGCGGGCCATGACCTGGACCACGATCTACAACACCCTGGGGGTGGCCAATCTGTGGGCGGCGATGAATGTGGAATCGCTGGGGGCGGGGAAGTCGCGGGCGACCTGGACGATCATTGCCGAACCGGCTTCAGGGGGGGAAGAAGCGCTGCCGGGGTTCAAGGATTTTGTGCAGGGGTTTGCTGATGATGCGATGGGAAATGTTTTGAAGCTGTTTGTTTAAGGCTTCAGTTCGGCGGTGACTGATCCACCGCTATCGCGAGCAGGCTCACTCCTACAGTTGGAATGCGTTCCCCTGTAAGAGTGAGCCTGCTCGCGATGAACGATAACGCGGTCTTCAATCTGAAGATCAGATTTTGAAACTATCAACCAACTGCTTCAACCGGTTGGCCTGCTGCGACAAGGCATCACAATCCTTCAACGTCTCGTTGAGGTTGGCGACGCTCTGCTGGTTCAACAGGTTGATCTGGTTGACGTCGACGTTGAGGGTTTCCACCACGGCGGTCTGCTCTTCGGTCGCGGCAGCCACCGACTGGTTCATGCCGTCGATCTCGCCGATGCGCTGGGTCACGCTGACCAGTCGCAGACCGGCCTGGTTCGCCACTTCCACGCTTTCTTCGCTGGACGCCTGACTGGCGTTCATGGTGGTCACCGCTTCACGCGAGCCGACCTGCAACGAAGTGATCATCTTGTGGATCTCTTCCGCCGACTCCTGGGTGCGATGGGCGAGGTTGCGCACTTCGTCCGCCACCACCGCAAAACCACGTCCGGCTTCGCCGGCACGCGCCGCTTCGATCGCCGCGTTGAGTGCCAGCAGGTTGGTCTGCTGCGAGATGCCTTTGATCACATCGAGAATGTGGCCGATGTTGTCGGTGCTGGCATTCAGGGTTTCGATCTGGGTGCACGACAGGCTGATCTTCTGCGACAGCTCGGTCATGGCCTGGATGGTTTGCTCAACCACCTGACGGCCGTCATCGGCCTGCTCGCTCGCGCCGCTGGCGTGTTGCGAAGCATCGGCGGCGTTGCGGGCGATTTCCTGAGTGGCGGCGCCCAACTGGTTGATCGCGGCAGCCACGCTGTTGGTGCGTGCGCTTTGTTCGTCGGAACCGATGATCGAGGCGTTGGACGACGCCATCACCCGTTGCGACAGGTCGTGCACGTGACGGGTGGCTGACGACACTTCGGAAATCGACGCGTGAATCCGTTCGACGAACTGGTTGAACGAGCTGCCCAGTTCCGCGAACTCATCCTTGCCTTCCACGACCAGACGACGGGTCAGGTCGCCTTCGCCCTGGGCGATGTCCTGCATCGCACGACCCATGGTGGTCAGCGGACGCATCAACACATTGATCAGCAGGCTCAGCAGCAGCGCAATCGCGGCGACCGCAACGAACATGGCGATCAGCGCCGAAGTACGGAATTGGCTGAGAGCGGCGTAGGCCTTGTCGCGATCGATCGACAGACCGATGTACCACTGGGCATTCGGCAAATCGCTGACCGGGGTGAACGACAGGATGCGTTCCTGACCATTGAGCACCACGTTCTGGTTGCCCTTCTCGATGCGCACGCTGGCGTTCGGGTAGATGTCCTTCAGGTTCTTCATCACCTGATCCTTGTCCGGGCTGACGATCACCTGACCGTCGGCGCTGACCAGGAACGCATGACCCAAGCCACCGAAGTCCACCGAGTTGATGATCTTCACCAGGGTTTCCAGGCTCAGGTCACCACCGACCACACCGAGCAGTTCGCCGTCCTTCTTCACCGGCATGGCGATGGTCACCACCAGACCACCGACGGCGGCCATGTAAGGCGGGGTCAGCATGGTCTTGTCGGCGGCGACGGCTTGCTTGTACCAGGGGCGCTGACGCGGGTCGTAGCCGTCTGGCATTTTCGCGTCCGGGCGCTGGGTGAATACACCGTTGGCCTGGCCGACGTAGGTGAACTGGAAGTTCGAGGTGAAGGCCGGTTGATCGACCAGCCCCGGGAAGTCGGCGTTCTTGCCCTGATGGGCAACGTTCTGCGCGAGGTTTTCCAGCACCAGAATCCGCCCGCTCATCCAGTTCTGCACGCTGCTGGCGGTCAGATCGCCGGCCTGCTGCACGGAGGACTGGAGGTTCTGGCGAATGGTGTTTCGCTGCAGATAGTCGTTGTAGAGGGTGAACAAAGCGAAAGCCAGGACCACGACGCCCGAGGCGGCCAACAGGATTTTATGGCTGAACTTGAGATTCATTTCATGGGACTTCTTATGCAAAAGTGGGGATGCGTTCCGGGATGCAACATTCCATGTAGCTCCAAATATCCAATAGTTGGCAGGCAGCGTTCTGATGGCCGCTCTACTTTGGTGCACGCATGTCTCACCAGTCTGTCGGCACCGTTCGCAGAAATCTTAGGGCTGTGTGGGAAATGCACGGCATTTCTGTCAGATTCCCGCCGAACGGCGCGCCAGAGCGTTCGCCTTGAGTTTTTCAAGAACGTTATTCGAGTGGAGGTTGCAAAATTTCCAGCCCTTGATAAAAATGCGACTAATTATCATTTGTGACGTCCGGGCTGTCGCGTTCATGTCCTCACCTGAGTTTGCAGTGCAGCCGCTTTACAGTAGTCATCACGGCTGGCTCAACGCCTGGCTGCGGGCGCGGCTGGGCAATGCCGCGGACGCGGCGGATCTGGCGCAGGACACGTTCGTGCGCCTGTTGCAACGCACCGAACGCCTGGAGCTCAAGGCGCCGCGCGCTTTTTTGCGTACCATCGCCCGCGGTCTGGTGATCGACCATTGGCGCCGTGAAGAAATCGAACGCGCCTATCTCGAAGCCATCGCCCACTTGCCCGAAGCCGAAACCCCGAGTGCCGAGGCCCGCGCCCTGGTAATCGAATTGCTCGAAAGCGTCGCGCGCATGCTCGAAGGCCTGCGGCCGAAAGTGCGTCAGGCGTTTCTGCTGGCGCAGTGCGAAGGTTTGACCCACAAGCAGATCGCCGAGCAGATGGGTTTGTCGCTGCGCTCGGTGGAGCGTTACGTCGCCGATGCGCTGTATCACTGCTACGTGTTGCGGTACGCAAGCTGATGCCTGTGGATAACGTCTCGGCCGGACGCCGCGCCGAACCGCCGCAACAGGTGGTCAAACAAGCCATTCATTGGCTGCTGCGGCTGCGCAACAACCACGGCAATGCGCGCCTGAGTCGCCAGTGCGAAGCCTGGCGCGCCGAACATCATGAGCATGAACTGGCCTGGCAGCGCGTGCAGTCGCTGCAGGCTGAACTGAGCCATAACCTGCGCGCAGTACCCAGTGCACAGGTGGCGCTCAATACTCTGGAAAACAGTGCGCAGGGACTCGGACGGCGCCAGGCCTTGAAGCTGTTGTCCGGTGCCTTGCTGATGGGCTCCGCCGCGTGGCTGGCCAAGGACACCTCTGCCTGGCAGCAGTGGCGCGCCGACTACGCCACGGCGACCGGCGAGCGTCGCGGCTTCCAGTTGCCCGACGGCACGCGGATCGAACTCAACACCGCCAGCGCAGTGGATCTGGATTACACCGCGCAACAGCGGCTGATCAAACTCACCCGCGGCGAAATCATCGTCACGTGCGGCGGTAACGATGAAGGCGCGGCGTTCAACCGAGCGCTTCGCGTGCAAAGCCGTCACGGCATTTATGAACCGACCAATGCCCGCTTCATTCTGCGTCAGGACAGCGATTGCACGCGGCTGAGCGTCACCACCGGGAGCGTCGCCATCCACAGCGGCGGAGCCTCGTTTGAGGCGCTCGCCGGGCAGACCTACCTGATCGACCACCACCAGGTACGCCCGGCGCCGCCACTGGATATGGACGCGGGCGCATGGGTCGACGGTTTGATCGTGACTCGCAACATACGCCTGGGCGATTTTCTCAACGAGGTCGGACGTTATCGGCAGGGTTTCGTGACGTGTGCGTCGGCCGTGGCTGATCTGCGCCTGTCCGGGGTGTTCCGCCTGGAGGACACCGACAAGCTGCTGGCCATCCTGCCGCAGACCCTGCCGGTGCAATTGCGTTATCGCACCCGTTGGTGGGTCACGCTGGAGCCAGTGGCCTGAAATTATTTTGGCGGGTTTTCGCGGCAAGTCCGGCTTGGTCAGTAAGTACTTCAACTCAGCCTTTGCGACTTGCCACGGAAACCTACAATGACGGTCCGCATCACCTGTAAGAAACCGCTGCATTTCACTGCCGAATCGGGCCTGTTGCGCCACGCCATTCGCGCCGCCCTGTTCTCCACTGTTTTGGGTGCAAGTGTGCTGCCCGGCCTGAGCTTCGCCGCCAATGCCAGTGAGACCAGCAGTCAGCGCTACAACATCGTCGCCGGCCCGCTGGGCGAAGCGCTGAACCAGTTTGCGCGCCAGGCCGGCATCACCTTGTCGATGACCCCGCAGCAAACGCAGGGGCGGCAGTCTCCCGGCGTGCAGGGCGAATACTCAACGGATCAGGCGTTGAGCCATTTGCTCAGTGGCTCGGGTCTGGAGGCGGTCAGCCGGGACGGTAACAGCTACATTCTGCATTCAGTCAGCGACAGCGCCGCCCTGGCGCTGCCGACCACCGATATCAAAGGCTTCGCCCTCGGTAACGCACTGGGCAACATGGAGGGCTACAACGCCACCCACAGCCAGATCGCCACCAAGACCAGTACCGCGTTGCTGGAAACCTCGCAAAGCGTGTCCGTGGTCACTCGCGAACAAATGGACGACCAGGGCTCGCAGACCGTCTCCCAGGCAATGCGCTATACCCCCGGCGTGCTGACCAACCCGTACGGCGCGACCCATCGCTACGACTATGTAGCGATGCGCGGTTTCAACGACGGCTCGGTGGACAACATCTACCTCGACGGCCTCAAGTCGATGGGCGACAGCGGGACCTACAGCACCATGCAGGTCGATCCGTATTTCCTCGAGCGCGTGGATATTCTCAAAGGCCCATCGTCGGTGTTGTACGGCCGCAGTTCGCCCGGTGGCCTCGTGGCACTGACCAGCAAGCAGCCGTTGTACGAGGCCTATCATCAGGTGCAGGCCACGGTCGGTACCCAGGGTCAGCGCGGGATCGGTTTTGACTTCAGCGGTCCGGTCGATGACGACAAGCGCATTGCCTATCGTCTGACCGGTTTGACGGATCAGTCCGACACGCAATTCGACCACAACAAGGAAAAACGCTTCGCCCTCGCCCCGACCCTGAGCATCGATTTCACTGAAGACACCTCGCTGACGCTGCAAGCGTATCTGCAACACGATCCGGATGGCGGCTACCACGGTGGCGTGCCGGCGGATGGCACGATTCATCAGCGCAACGGCAAGCGTATCTCGTCGCATTTCTTCGAAGGTGAGCCGGGGGTTGACGGGTATTCGCGGGATCAGCAGTCGTTCGGCTATCAGTTCGAACATCGCTTCAACGATGTCTTCACGGCGCGGCAGAACTTCCGTTACCTCGACTCCAAAGTGAACATGGATCAGGTCTACGCCTACGGCTGGACGACGCCGACCAGCAACGAACTGAACCGTTACTACACCGGCGGCGATGAGCGCCTGCATGCGTTCATCGTCGACAACATGCTGCAGGCCGAATTCTTCACCGGTGCCACCAAGCACACCGTGTTGATGGGCGCCGACTATCAGCGACGCAAGACGGTGGTCGACTGGACCAGCGGCGGTCTGACGCCGATCAATGCGTTCAACCCGGTCTACGGCAACGCGGCGATCGACCTGTACGGTCAGACCAGTTACCTACGGCGCCTGGAGCAGACCGGGGTGTACCTGCAGGACCTGATCGAGCTGGACCAATGGCGCTTCTCGCTGGGTCTGCGCCAGGACTGGGTCGAGACCTCCGATGAAAACCGCATCGCCGAAGCAGAACGCCCGGTGGGCACCGAAATCAATGACCGTCGCACCAAACTGACCGGCCGCGCGGGCGTGCTGTATCTGTTCGATAACGACCTGGCGCCATACATCAGTTATTCCGAGTCGTTTAACCCGAACTCGTATGCCGACAGCGCCGGCAATCCGCTGCCACCGACCGACGGGACGCAGTGGGAAGTCGGCCTGAAGTACCAGCCGCCGGGCACCGACAACCTGTTCACCGCCTCGCTGTTCCGGATCGATCAAGAGAACCTGGCAACCAAGCTGCCGCAGGAAAACTTCTACCGCGCTGTCGGTGCCGTGCGTTCGCAAGGTCTGGAGCTGGAAGCGCACATGCAGATGACCGACAACCTGAAAGTCCTCGGCAGCTACACCTTCACCGATATCGAGTACTCGAAGTCGATGGTCAGCACCCTGAGCACGCCGACCGACGTGATCGAGAACAAAGGCAATTCGCCGACTCAGGCACCGCGGCACATGGCCTCGTTGTGGGCGGACTACAAGTTCGACAGCGCAGCACTCGATGGCCTGCGTCTGGGCGGTGGTGTGCGCTATGTCGGCTACAGCTGGGCGGATGCAGAAAACACCATGAAGGTGCCTTCCTACACCTTGTTCGACGCATCGATCGGCTACGACCTGGGCAAGGTCGGCTTGAAGGGTGTCGACGTGCGCCTGAACGCGAACAACCTGACCAACGAATCCTACGTGGCCTCCTGCGCGAGCCTGAACTTTTGCTACATGGGCGAAGAGCGCAACGTCGCCGCCACGGTCAGCTACCAGTTCTAAGGCTTTGCCTTGTGCATAAAAAAGCCAGTCCCTGATTGTTCAGGGGCTGGCTTTGTCGTCTCTGTGAGGAATCTTTCATGCGCGCATTGTTAGTGTTGTTACATCGTTATATCGGCTTGGCCACGGCGGTGTTTTTGCTGCTGGCCGGCATCACCGGCAGCATTCTGGCGTTCAATCACGAGCTGGATGAATGGCTGAATCCGCAGTTTTATGCAGCCTCCGCCGAGGGGCAGCGTTTGCCTCCCGGAACGTTGGTAGATGCTGTGCAAAACACGCATCCGAAGTTGCAGGTCTGGTACATGGAGTATCCGGACGAATTGGGGCATACCGCGTTATTGGCGGCTGTCCCGCGCAATGATCCGGCGACAGGCAAACCGTTTGATGAGCGCAATCAGGTGTTCTATCTGGACCCAGTGAGTGCCAAGCAGAAAGGCCAGCGTTACTGGGGCGAGTGTTGCTTTGCGCGGGAAAACTTTGTTCCGTTCATTCTCGAGTTTCATTACAACCTGACGCTCCCCGGTAACTGGGGTTTGTGGCTGATGGGCCTGGTCGCCATCGCCTGGGTGATCGATTGCTTTATTGCGCTGTGGCTCACGCTTCCGCGGGGCAAGCCGTTCTGGAAGAAGTGGTCGACGGCCTGGAAGATCAAGGGCGGGCATGCTTACCGGCTCAACTTCGATCTGCATCGTGCGGGGGGATTATGGCTATGGTTGTTGCTCCTGCCGATTGCGGTCAGCAGCGTCGCGATGAATCTGCCGAGCCAGGTATTCAAACCGGCAGTGTCGTTGTTTTCGCCCATTGAGCCGAGCTTGTATGAGGCCCGCGGGCGAATGCCTCCTTCCGAGTTGGGCGTGACGCAGTTGAGTTATCAACAGGCATACGAGAGGGCATTACAGGAGGGCAAAAGGTTAGGGCTGACGGCAGCGATCGGGGAGTTGTATTACAGCTTTGAGTACAACTTCTACGGTGCCGGGTTTGGACAGCACGACACTGAGGCCCATGGTAAATCCTGGTTGTTCTTTCACGGCACGGACGGACGATTACTAGGGCAGGAGATCGCTGGACAAGGGACGTTGGGGGAACGGTTTTATCGATTGCAGTTACCGATACATGGCGGGCGGATCATTGGTTTTACGGGGCAGGTGATCATCGCGGTATTGGGTGTTCTGATTGCGGGTCTGTCAGCGACGGGCGTCTACATCTGGTGGCGCAAGTGGCAGGCCCGGCGCATCAGCAAGGCTCGCAAAACAGCCTGACGTCCGGATTTCTGCCAGTCCCTGAAACGACAAAACCCCTGTCTGCGTCAGCAGACAGGGGTTCTGGAATTTAATCTTGACGATGACCTACTCTCACATGGGGAAACCCCACACTACCATCGGCGATGCATCGTTTCACTGCTGAGTTCGGGATGGGATCAGGTGGTTCCAACGCTCTATGGTCGTCAAGAAATTCTGTATCTGGCCCGTCAACACGGTAACGTACCAGCAAAAATGGGAACTTCTACTAAAACAAAACCCCAACTGCTTTCGCAATTGGGGTTTCGGAATTTAATCTTGACGATGACCTACTCTCACATGGGGAAACCCCACACTACCATCGGCGATGCATCGTTTCACTTCTGAGTTCGGGATGGGATCAGGTGGTTCCA